>CANQIF010000006.1 GCA_947623965.1 uncultured Alistipes sp. | reverse complement strand
GTCCTTGCTATTCCGGCAATCTTTCGGGCATCGCAGAGGCGCAGCCCCCAAACTTTGCCGTGCCCGTCGGGAACAGGGATGTTCAGATAACAGAGAAGGTTCTGAAAGGCTTTCACGAAGGTGGTTTTGCCATTCCCGCAGCCGCCGCACAAGACCGCCGCGAACTTGTAGGAATCGTTTGTGAGCCACGCCGCCATACGGTCGATTTGTTCGGACAGCGCATCGGTCATGGAAAAGAGTCGTCGGCGGTATTCGACCTCCGCCTGAACGGCAGCCAACAGGACATTGCGAACCTGCGCGACAGGCATCGGCAGCCTAAAACGCACCTTCGTAATCTTCCGGCGAAGCAGTCGGGACTTCAGCTCCGCGACGCCGGTCATATTGTTTTTGTTTGTCAGTTCCATATTTCGAATATTCCTTCAAAAGTTTGTTGTAAAAGTGGCTTCGGCACTCTTTCTCTTCCCTTTTTTCATATTTGCAGATACGCAGGTAGTTGAAGAACTGCCGCAGCCAATCCGTTAGCATATCTGCATCGGCAGACTTGCCGTTTGCGGCAAGTTGGCGCACGATCTGTTCGTGCCACTCGTGGTCCGCCAGCAGCCGACGTTCCAATTCATCAATCGGAATCGGCATATCTGTATTTGAAGATATATTTGTATTACTCTTTTGTGTTGTATAAGAGGTTGCACAGGCGGTATCGTCAGCAGTTGCAGAAGCGGTTGCACTAACGGTATCACGCCCCGTGTCGAGAATGGTGTAGGTCGGGGCGCGGGAGTTCTGCACTCCCTCCTCGAACAGGATAAGTCCGCGGCGGCGCAGCCCCTCACGTGCGCGCACCAATGTGGCGCGGTTCATGCCGATGACGGCACATACGACCGATGTCGAACACGAAACGGGCATCCGCCAGTAGTTGTGATTGCACTCGTTCAGCAGATAGTAGTAGAGTTCCCGCTCAGCAGTAGTGAAGCGGTCGGCACGGTTCGCTTCCCAGAACCGGTTCAGCAAATCAATGTACTTCATCACTGCATCCCCCAGTTTGATTTCGGCTTGTGACGGACACCGCGCTGCATATCTTCGATGATGGAATCGCGTGTCTGCGCCGAGGTCTCCTGACGGGCGCTTTCCATCCAGGCCATCAGTTCCGAGCGTTTGAATTGAAGCATTTTGCCGGGTTGATAAAAAGGAATCTTGTGTGCCTGCGCAAGCGCATAGACGGTCGATTTGGCGCGTTGAAGAATTTTGCACGCCTCGTCGATGCCGATCATCGGTTCATCGGCCGGAGGCTGACAGCGCTCTTTGAGTTCGCTGATGTCGGCGCGCAGCGTGTCCACTTTGCGCATCAGTTCCAAGATGGCCTGAGGCATCGCCTCGAATGATAATGTTTCCTGCATACACGTGGAATTTTAATTGTTGGTGCTGCAAAGAAACAGGCTGAAAATGGGTTCAGACGGTTATTTCAGGATATAACCGCACACAACCGATGAATAACCGTAACCCATAATTTGAAATAAAACTAATAATAAACAATATAAATCTATTATCTTTGCCTAATAATTTTCCAAGAAATGGAACAAGTTAAAAATTACACTGCATACCACATATCCCATGAGTATTATGAATCAGGGAGGATTTTTAATACAAAAAGTATTAGGCGAACCTATGACGGTGATAACCAATATAAAAAAAGCATTGAAGTAATTGCAGAAGAGGATAGACGTATTTTAGGTCCTAATTTACCGTCAAGAGAGAAGTGTTTGTTCGTATGCGAATATAATGATGTACACTATTGGTATAATTATATACTTAAAAGAAGGCGGTGCTTATTGCATATATATAAAATAAAATTGAGTGGCAGTTTATTGTGGACATACGCTGAATATTTACGCACAACTCAATATTGGAAACCAACAAATCCAATGAATTTGGTTGAACATGAGGGATTGTTTATTGGTCAGTATGAAATAATATCTGAATGCAATATTGATGATTTCCCACAATAATAGTTTTTGTTATAAATTGGCAAATAGCGATTAATGCGCATATGACTTATATAGCTATTCGTAGCATATATTTGTCAGCAGAGTTTATCCCCAACCTCTACCAGCGAAATAGAGTAAGGTCCGTAATCTTTTGTCATCTTCGAGTAGATGGTTTCGACGGCGATATGACCGAGCATATTCGGGAATGCCTGCCGCAGGAAACTGCACATCCGCCGGCGGGAACAGAGTTGCGTTCGCGCCCATACGTTCCAGCCGTAGTGAAACAGGTCGGTTACGGTCAATCCGTTGGCCTGAACTAACGGGCCGGTAATTGCATCGTCGCTTATTACGCCTGAACGCAGGTTATCAAGCCTCGTCAGTAGCCGTTCGATTTCAACCTCCGGAAGATACTCTTTGAAAATGCACCGCGTGTAGGCGGAAATCTCCGCCCATACCGAATCCTCTACCGAAACGGGAACATTTGCCGTCGCTGCTTTCGCGGCAGCGCGAATTTCACGGCGGCGTGCATAAATCCGTTTAAGTTGGGGCAGCGCCTCCTGCACGAACCAGCCGCCGAGCCGGTAAAGCATTGCGGCAAAGATGCCGGTGATGCCAAGTGCCAATACGCCCATTACGGTATCGCCGCCGAGTCCGTGAACCACATAGATGTAACCTGCCGCTCCGAGGCAAAGAGCCAGTAGTGCATAGCTAACCTGAAAGACAATTGTAAGACATTTCATATTTTGTAATTTTTTGTATTGTTTTCTGTGCTCAAAATTAGGCAGTATCTGTTGCTCCATTATAAAAACGGGCAGAAGATCTGCAATTTTTTAATGATTTTTAGGTCGAATGTTTGATTTTGAACTCAAAATTGGACTCAAATTTATTTTTGAAGCTTAAATTTCCGCTGAGGACTTTTCTGTGCTGACCGGAAATTTGTTATCTTTGCGACATAAAGGTATACAATTTGTTCGCGCAAGTATATGAAGCAGACGACAGAGATAGCAATTCTTCCGTTCAAGGTTCTGGAACTGGCAGAGATTATTGCAGAGAAGAAAAGACTCTCTGTGGATGATGCTTTATTCTATCTATACAATTCGGACCTTTATCGTGACCTTTTAGATCCCGAACAGAAGTTATGGTATTACGGTGGCGCACAACTGTATGAACTTTTGGAGGAGGAGAAACTTTATGGTAAGAAGTTGAAATTTTATAAATCAGAATTGCAGTTTCTGGTCTTTTGCATTGAACAATATCGTCTGCGCGACAATCTTCCGTCTGCCGGAGTGCTGGCAATGTTTGCCAGGTTGGGTGTCGATAAATTTTTGAGGGACAATTTTGAAGTATTGCATTCTCAGGGAACCGAATATATTCTGCATGAAATAGATGTATATATAAAGAGGCGGAGATAGATTATGCGTTTGTATCATGGCTCAACAATGACTGTTCGCAAACCTGCGATTTCCCGAAGTCGGTCCAAAACAGATTTCGGAAAGGGCTTTTATACAACGACCAGCCGTGAACAGGCAGAAAAATGGGCACAGATAAAGAAGAACAGGGAAGGCGATGATGAAAATGTTCGTGCCGTTGTTTCTGTTTTTGAGTTTGATGAAAAATTGCTGGATAGTGCCCAATATAACACGAGGCATTTTAGCGGAGCAACGGTCGAATGGCTGAACTTTGTGGTAAGCAATCGCAAGGGAGACACTTCGCACGATTATGATATTATAATGGGTCCGGTCGCAAATGATAAGTTGTATGCCACGATTTCATTGTATGAAACCGGCGTGCTTGATGCGGCAGCAGCTATCGAACAACTGAAAACACATCAACTGTTTGACCAGTTATCATTCCATACGGCAAGAGCTTGCGGTCTTCTGAATTTCATTGATTCTTACGAGGTAAAATAAGAGGTACTGCTGTGTCGAATTGTTCATATTCATGCACCTTTTTTCGTCTCAGCATAACCCGGCAAGTCCGGCTTCTGCACTCGGCTTAACGGAAACGTTCAATTTGCGCTAAATTGGCACGAAACTTCAGAATTCAGCACGCTATAAACAAAACATACGCCTTTTACTTTACGATGTAAGTATAGTTTTTGAAAGTTCGCCGGAAGTTTGCGAAACAGTAAACTTTAGGCGAACTTATAGCAAACTTTTACGCGGATTATGGCTGTAGAACAGTTTTCTATCTATTTGCGGACAAAAGAGCCGACCCCGAAAACGAGGCCGACTCACGAATATGGAAAAAGTAGGAAAGTTATTTCAGTGAAATCTTATTGACCGTTTCGCGCTTCTTGGCACTAACCAAATCGGCGTAAATCTGGGTGGTTGTCACGTTTTTGTGCGTCAGCATTTTCGAGACAGTGTAAATGTCTGTGCCCGACGCGATTTGCAGCGTGGCGTAGGTGTGCCGGAAGCAATGAAATGTAATCGGCTTGGTGATGCCAGCCTCGGCAATCCACTTTTTCAGCGGATAGTTTACCATGCTTCCTTTGAACACCGTGCCGGTCGAACGTTCTCCGCACAGTTCGATGGCTTCATAACTTATCGGCAAAATGGCCTCGGTCTGCGTCTTTTGCGTGCGGATTCGGATGCAGTAGCCTTGGTCGGGTGCAATCTCGAAGCCCTCCCATTTGAGGTTCAGCACATCGCTGATGCGCAGCCCCGTAAGGCAGGAGAACAGGGATGCCTGCTTCAATACCTCAATACGGCAGGGCGTGGCGGCCAGTTGTCGCAGTTCGTCGATTGTCAGGTATGATTTCTTCACGTCCTCCCACTCAATCTTTTCAAGAAAATCATTGATATTCTCACGGATAAGTTTGTCGCGGTAGGCAATTTTCAACAGTCCGCGGAACGTGGAGTAATAATCGGCTGCCGAGTTGCGCCGAACTTTGCGGTGGGGCAGCCGCAGCTGGTGCGCCCCGAGCAGATACTCCCCGAAGCCTTTGCACAGTTCGACCGTGAGGTCGCCAAAGGTGCAACGACCTCCCACATAGTTATAGAAATGGCGGTACACGGTGTCCCACTTTTCATACTTTTTGCGGCACATTTTCTTAAAGTAGGCGAGGAAATCCCCGCGCATCTTGTCGCGGTCAAGGAAGTCGAATTGTTCATTGATAAGCGATGTGACGCGCAGACAGCGGATTGCTTCGGCCTTTTCGAGCATCTGACGGTTGAAATTGCGTTCGATGTCGTTGGCGGGCTTGGCATAGATGTATATGCCGAGATATTCGCGCCGCGTCATCTTCATCGTTTCGGGATTGCGGATTGCCGGATAGAAATCGAGATAGAGCGAGATTCGTCCGTTGGTAATGGGGCGTCTCAAAAGCGAGACGGTTGTACAGGTGTGCTGATACATAAGTTTTGATTTTTAAGTGTTTCTATTTTCTGGTTGCAAAGAAGACGTTTTTCGGCGGTTGCAGTCGGTTATAATCGCAGATAACTGCCGATAACCGGACAATAACCGTAACCGGTGCTACAAAACCGGCGGTGCGAGCAGCGCATCCAGCTCCTTTTTGGAAATTTTCAAGTAGCGTCCCTCCTGCACTTTCGGAACCTTGTGCCATTTGATATAGTGGTACAGTTGGTCGCGCGTCAGGCCGTACCGTTCCATTGCCTCGGCGGAGGTATAGTATTCCGGCTCTGCCTGAACTGCCAACCCTTTGGCTGCATCGACGTGCCGTTTCGAGTAGAAGACTTCGTTTCTGACCTTTTTCTTGGGGATGCCGTAGGCATATACAAAGGAGTACACCGCCGAGGAGGTCATGCCGAATTTCTGCCGCATCTCCTCCGCCGTGTACCACTCGGTGATGCTTTCATCGGGCTGCTGACGGGCGAACACGGCATCAAAATGCCTTTTGCTCCATAGCGTCTTCCCGCGCCGCATCACTTTCGGAATATTTTCGTTCTTGCCGACCTTGAATATCCACGACAGACTCACTCCGAACTTTTCGCGCAGCTCGTCGTTGGTGTAGAACTCGGTAATCGGGGCAGGTTCTTTCCGCAACCGTTTTTGATAGGGTTTTGGTTCGTCGAAGAGTTTGTCGATGTCCTTTCGGCGAATAAGGGTCTTGCCTTTGAATTGAACACCTGTCAGCGCACCGCTCCACATATATCGGTAGACTGTCACTCTGTCTATGCCGAGCAACTTGGCAACCGCCGACGGAGAGAGAAATTCATGATTTTCAACCTCTGCCAGCGGAGTGTCTTTATTAAAATACTCCTGTTCAAAAGCCTTGACTTTCTCTTTGCGCTTCTTGGCTTTGTAAGCCAGATTCGAACAGCGGTGGCTACAATACTCGGTCGTGGTTTTGCGGGCGATAAATTCATTACCGCACCAACTGCATTTCCTTTTGATTTCGATGTTACTGCTCATATTTTTGCGTTTAAGTCATCGTTTATTTCTCCAAAACTGTTTCATTGCGTTTCATCGTGTTGCAAAGTGTTGCATTCGTGTAGCACCTCGCTCCGCACAGAGTCCCCGAAATCGCCCGCGGTACGGGATCGGCACGGAAAACGGCGCAAAAACAGACACAAACGGTCGGAACCGAGAGTGGCGGGCAAAAAGAAAAACACTCGTACAGAGTGCTTTGCCTATGAAATGTGATTTTTGTTAATCGTTAGTAATCTTCAATTACTTACCGATGCAGTAGGCATATATAGTTGATTATAAATATCATGAATCTTAAACAATAGAAAAATTTGCCTGCAAACAAATTTTTTCAAAAAAAATCTCACTTTTTTGTGCTTTTAACGATTTTTAAGACGTTTTTCCTGTCGGTCGGGCCGTTTTGACCCCGAATTGCCCAACGAACTCTCAAAAGTCGCACGTGAATACTTCGCCACTCATTTCGCCAAGATAGTAGATGATTTCGCGTATAACAGGTCATCCACTGCTCCGCCCAAAGGTCGCAACAGTGGATGAAATTAAATCTCGATAAGAGGGAGAGAAAGAGAATTTCTTTTTCTTTCCCTGAATTTGACTTTATTATTCGTGGATATATAGAACGGCAATAAAGTCAAGTTTTGAGCAAAAAAATTCGTCCGATTTGCGCTAAACGAAAAGAAATAATCAAAATTTAGCGCGGTATAAACGGGAAAATTATCTTCATGTCTGTATAGTGTCAATTTCTTAGTTTAAGTCGGAATAGAATGTTTATTAAACTTTGAACAAGTTTTATAATTCTGCTATAAGTTTGCGCGCTAAACAAACTTTTGAAAACTTTTAGCAAACTTTTGAGGCGATTATGGCAGATATCTGAATAATAAGTACTATATTTGTGGAGAATATAGCGCAAATATAGTATGTTGACCGAAAAAGACATAAGGGAGTTGGTTCTGGGCGGTGAAGGCTTTAACGTAGACTTCAAACGAAGTGTGCCTTCAAAAGTTCGCGATATTGCAGAGGAGGTATGCAGTTTTGCCAACTCTGCCGGCGGATATGTGTTGATTGGTGTAGACAATGGCAATCAGATTGTCGGTGCAGAGATAGACAACAACAAACGTTCCGCCATTCAAGATGCTATCGGCGAAATTTCGCCGATGCTTCACTACGATATGTACCGAGTGGAGGTAGACGGTAAAAATGTCTGGGTGATTGATGTCCCGTCGGGTAAAAGCAAGCCTTATTTCTTTTCCGGTTCGACCTACATACGCGAGGGAACGAATTGTCAGAAACTGACCAATGTAGATGAAATTCGTAATGTCTTCCAGCGGAATGACCGTATCTATTTCGATGCCATACCGCTCCCGAAAATTGATTTGAACAAAGAATTGGATGAAGAGAATTTTCGGGAATTCCGATATGCTGCCGGTATAGGTATGGGCATTGGCGATGAGCAGATATTGGAGAACCTGCAAGTCTATGATGAGAACGACCATGTAAAGAGCGGTGGCGTGCTGTTCTTTGCCAAGCATCCCGAAAACATCTATTTCCACGCTGTCATCCGATGCGTGCTGTTCAAGGGTACGGATAAAGTCTATATTTTGGACGATAAGACTTTTGGCGGACCTTTGCTTCAACAGTACAACAAGGCTATCGAGTGGCTGAAAGGCAAATTGCAGGTCGCTTACGAGATGGAAGGTACAGGTCCGCGTAAAGAGATTTGGGAGATTCCTTTAAGCGTGTTCAAAGAGTCGATCATCAATGCACTGTCGCACCGCGATTATTACGAGCAAGGCGCAAGCATTATGATTGAGATGTACGACGACCGTGTTGAGATTACCAATCCCGGAGATTTGCTGCCTGTGGTAGCTAAAAATTTCGGGCGAAAAAGTTTATCGCGCAATCCTTTGATATTTGGATTATTCACTCGTATGCACTTGGTGGAGCATGTTGGCTCTGGCATTCCTCGAATGAAAAAGGATATGCTTGATGCCGGATTACCTGAACCGATATTTGAGACCGAGGGAATGTTTACAGTTATTTTCAAGCGTCCGACAGCCGCACCGGCAATGCAGGACGAGGTCAAAAAATCACAGATTACGCAGATACAGCGTGAAATATTATCTGCTATCGAGGAGAAACCAACCGTGACGATGGACGAACTCGGTGCTATGTTCAATCTCGGACGGTCTTCGATATACAAGAACATAAAGACACTAAAAGAGGAGGGCATATTAACCCGAGAAGGTCGTAAAAGAGATGGAAAGTGGATTGTGAAAGAATTGATTAAATAATGGCATTATCTCAAATCGACATACGGGAGAATGAAATTTTCGAGCGGTCGCCCGAACTGCTTTCTGCGTTGCTTAAAGACCACACTTTAAGCACGGAGGAGCGGCAGGTTAACATCTTTTGGGCGACGAACAACTATGCCTATATAGGTGCTGGATATCAGTATTCCGACCAGATTACAATAGATGCCATAACCGGCAAGAATGGCGAGGTAATAAAACCTCGCGCTGTCAAGAGTCGCGAGATGCAGCAGCAGCGCAGCCGTGAGATGGCAGAGGTCTTCACCCCGTCGTGGATTTGCAACAAGCAGAACAATTTGGTCGATAGCGCTTGGTTCGGTCGGGATAATGTGTTCAATACGGAGATAGATGCCCCCGCCGGCTCGCATTCGTGGATTCCGTCAGAAGGTAAAATCACCTTCCCCGAAGGCAGAACATGGCGCGACTACATTAACGAGAACCGTCTGGAAATCACCTGCGGCGAAGCTCCGTATTTGGTTAGTCGCTATGATACGGTAACCGGCGAGCCTATTCCGATAGAGCGCCGTATCGGCTTGCTCGATAGAAAACTTCGTGTCGTCGGAGAGAATACGGAAACTTCGGGCGAATGGCTGAAAGCGGCGCAGTCGGCATATATGAGCACCTACGGCTACGAGTGGCAGGGAGACAACCTTGTCCTTGCCCGCGAAGCGTTGCTATACACATTCATCGACTATTACAAAGCGAAGTTCGACCGAGAACCGCAACTCAAATCGCTGCAATACATCGCTTATATCATCTCGTGGAACATCTGGCAGATGGACGGTTTGCGGGGCGTGATACCGGGGAGTTGTCATAGCGTGCGCCAAACTGTTCAAAGCCTGTTCGATACAAACGAAACGCTTCAAGCCTGCGAAGGCTGCCAAAAGAACGACATTCACAAGCACAACGGAACATATTGCAGGATTAAGGATTGGAGAAACGACAAAACACTGACTTTTGTCTCGTTGTTAAAAAAGAAATAGCCGTATGGATGGTGCAAGAACAAAAATAGACACGACGCTTCTCGACGATATGATTGTCGGGCGGGTTGAGCCGCATATCTATGCGTTTTCAACCGAAACAGTACCCAACTATTTGAAGGTCGGCGATACCTCGCGGGGTGTGCGAGTACGTTTGGAGGAGTGGCGAAAGGTATTTCCGAATTTGGTCCAGCAGTACGAGCACTCTGCCCAGATAGACGATGAAACCATCTTCCGCGATTTTGCAGTCCATACGTTCTTGGAGCAAGAGAAAGGCAGAACGAGGCTGCAACCCGATACTTTTGGGTATTTGCCTTACTATTCAAAAGAATTTTTTGAAGGTGCTACGATTGCGGATCTGAACGAGGCAATAGCGGATATTCAGCAAAGCGCCTTCGAAAAGAACGGCAAATATCAATTATATACCCCCGACCGCCTGCCGCAAACATTGACCTACGAGCGTAAAGAGAATTACTCTCCGCGCGATAATCAACGACTGGTCATCGACAATTTCAAGACGGCAGTTGCCGCCGGACGCACAAACCTGCTGCTGTATGCCGTCATGCGCTTCGGCAAATCGTTTACGGCGATGTGCTGCGCCAAAGAGATTGATGCAACGTTTGTTGTTGTCGTCTCCGCAAAGGCGGATGTAAAAGAGGAGTGGAAAAAGACTGTTGAGAGTCATATCAATTTTGCCGATTACAAATACCTCGACAGCACATCGTTGCAAAGAAGCGATACGATTGTCGCTGATACGCTCGCAGCAGGCAAAAAAGTAGCATTGTTTCTGACATTGCAGGATTTGCAGGGCGATGATATAAAGGAGAAACACAAAGAGGTGTTTGAACATCGGATCGACCTGCTGATTATCGACGAAACGCATTTCGGTGCTCGCGGAGCATCCTACGGAAAGGTCTTGCAAGAGCAGCGCCTCAGCAAGTCCGAGATTGCCAAGGAGATGAAAGACGTTGATGGATTCGAGACGCTCGACCAAGTCGAGGATGCCGTCAAAGCGTTGAATACGAAGGTTCGGCTACATCTTTCGGGCACACCTTACCGTATCTTGATGAGCGATGAGTTCCAAAAGGAGGATATTGTCGGCTTTGTTCAGTTTACGGATATCATTGAGGCCCAGAAGCAATGGGACGACGCGCATCTGAAAGACGATGATTGCAACGAATGGGACAATCCCTACTACGGATTCCCGCAGATGATTCGTTTCGCATTCAATCCGAATGCCTCCTCGATGAGAAAAATGGAGGAGATGCGTAAGAGCAGCATTACCTGCGCATTTTCCGAGTTGTTCCGTCCGCATTCTATGACCTGTCAAGCCGACGGCAGCCATCGTCAGTTCATGCACGAACCCGAGATATTGGATTTGTTGGAGGTTATTGATGGGACAAAAGAGGATGAAAATCTGCTCGGATTTCTCGATTATAGCAAAATCAAAGAGGGCAAGATGTGCCGTCATATCGTCTGCGTATTGCCTTTTCGCGCTTCATGCGACGCAATGGCGGCATTGATTCAAAATAACATGGGCTGCTTCAAAAATCTTGGTGAATACGAGATTATCAATATTGCAGGATTCGATGATGAACGTAAGTACAAAACAACGGAAGATGTCAAGCGAACAATTAAAGCCTGCGAAGAACGCAATCGTAAAACTTTGACCTTGACCGTCAATCGGATGCTGACGGGTACGACCGTGCCGCAATGGGATACGATGCTCTATCTCAAAGGTACTGCTTCACCGCAAGAGTATGACCAAGCGATATTCCGATTGCAGAATCAATATATTATGACCTTCAAGGACGAAAGTGGCAAGACTATCAAATACAACATGAAGCCGCAGACGTTGCTCGTGGACTTCGACCCGAATCGCATATTCCGTTTGCAGGAGTTGAAGTCGCAGTTCTACAATGTCAATACGGAGGTGCAGGGCAATACCCGACTAAAAGAGCGCATTGCAAAGGAATTGTCTGTCTCGCCCATCATCGTGCTGAACAAACACAAGTTGCAAGAGGCTACACCGATAAATATCACCGATGCCGTCCGCGAATATTCACGTACACGTAGCATATTGGATGATGCATCGGAGATTCCGGCAGACGTCGCGCTGTTGGAGGATGCCGATATTTTGAAGGTAATTCACGGCATCGCTCCCATCGATGCTAAAAACGGATTGCAGATTAAACCGACGGAGGGCGACGGCGATGATATGGACATACCCGATACAACGGATGACCCGAAAAACGACGCCGAGCCGCACGCCGATTCGGACACACAACCCGCACAACCCGACCAGCCGGCGGAAGCCGAAGAAGATGATAAACTCGAAAAGCGATTGGCTGCATATTATGCTCGGATTCTCTTCTTTGCCTTCCTGACCGAATCGACTGTCAAATCGCTGGAAGACGTGATTGCGCAGATTCCGGCAACGGAGGACAACCGACGTATAGCCAAGCATCTCGGGTTGAATGCCGAGGTTCTGACGTTGATTCAGAACAAAAGCAATCCGTTCATTTTGCGGAAGTTCGACTATAAAATCGAGAACACAAACGACTTGATGCGCGACGATAGTTTGCAACCTGTCGAGCGTGTAGAGGTCGCCATGCGCAAATTCGGGCGCTTGTCGGATTCGGAAGTGGTTACGCCGGTAAAGGTCGCCGATGAAATGGTGGCTATCTTGCCGCTCGAAGAACTGAGCGCAAAAGAAGGTGCGAGATTCCTCGACATTGCTTCGAAACAAGGCGAGTTCTCTATTGCATTGTACAAACAGTTCGGCGAAAAAGTCAAAGATAGTTTGTATGCAATACCCACGTCTAAACTGACTTACGAGTTTACCCGCAAGGTTTACACCCTGCTCGGAGTGCCGGTTGAGAATATATTTGCCGATTTTACGTCATATGACCTTATCGGCGAAAATAACGAAGAAATAATAACGCAATTAAAAGATATGAAATTCGATGTAATTATCGGCAACCCGCCCTATCAAGCAAATGACGGAAGCGGAGCTTCTTCAGATGCAGCAGCACCTATATATCAGAAGTTCGTCGAACAAGCCGAGGTCATGCAGGCAAAATATATAGATTTAATTATGCCGTCGAAATGGATGGTAGGAGGGCGTACTGAATTGAATGATTTTCGGAATGCAATGCAGCAGGATAAGCATTTACGGATTATGATTGATTATGAAAATGCAGCTATATGCTTTCCCACTCTACATGTCGACGGAGGTATTTGTTATTTTTTGAGAGACAACACCTATGAAGATAAGATTGACTATACGTTTATAGCCAATGACGGGACTGCAAATAAGGCACAGTCATTAACATCCAAATACTCATCATATATAATACGCGATTCTCGTATTATATCAATCTTGGATAAAACGAGTGTAGACAATAAGTTCTCGTCGATAGTATCGAGAACCAAACCGTTTGGCATTAGAAAAGATTTGTTTAATAATCCCGAGAAATATGCAAATGCCAATTTGCAAGAAAGGCAGTTTGAAGGGGCGCTAAAAATATATGGAGTAAAAGGCATTAAAGGTGGAGCACGTCGTACCGAAGGATACGTGAATCCCGAATTGGCAACAGATAGATATCAAGCAATCGATAAGTATAAAATTTTCTTTACTACAACTTATTCGACAAATGCAACGATTCCGCCAAGTCCAATTAAAGCCGCACCGAAAGAAATATGTACAGAAACATTTTTGTTAATCGGGCCGTTTGATACACAGCAGGAACGAGATAATTGTTTTGCATTTATGAAAACGCGACTGTTCTTATTCCTACTGTATTATGGACATGGAACGATGCAGGTGAATCAAAATGTATTCGACTTAATTCCGTTGTTGGATTTCACCAAATCATGGACAGATGCAGAATTATATGAGAAATACGGCTTGTCCTCCGACGAAATCGCCTTCATCGACTCAATGATCAAACCAATGGAATAATTGCTAAAAAGACACTCCATATGAAATACGGAAGTAAAAGAATAAGTAAAGCCGGCAATGTCGCTTTGACATCCAGTGATAAAAATGAGGTGGATAATGCCATCTGTATTATTGACGATTGGAGGTCATTGCACCTTATCGTATTAAATGAGTTACAAAATTTTATAGTAGCTCTTTTGACACGACATAATATTCGCGGCTTCTCCGTTTCGAGAAGGCTAAAGCGATTGTCGTCTATTTTGAATAAGTTGGATAGAAATCCGCAGTCTGGACTCGGAACAATGCAAGATATTGGAGGGCTGCGTATAGTCGTACCTAATATGAGTAGTCTTAATAAGGCATTGGCTTTTATTACAACGAATATCCCAGACTGTTTTGAGTTGACAAAAGCTCCTATGAATTATATAGAAGCACCAAAAGAAGTGAGCGGTTATAGAAGCATCCATTTCGTCTACAGGTATCATTCGTTAAATAATGATGTTGATGGAATGAAGATCGAATTACAATTAAGGACAAAACTACAACACTCTTGGGCAATGGCAGTAGAGACGGCGGAACTAATAACAGGGACTGCCTTAAAATCCAGTCAAGGAGATGAAAATTGGATAACATTTTTCAAAATAGTAAGTTCTCTTTTTGCAATTAAAGAGAAGACACCAATTCTTAAGGAACATTCGGAAATGCAGTACAAAATGAAGGATTTAATGACACAATTATATTCACTCAATATTGACCAGCATTTCAATGATACCTTGAAAGCACTAAGGGCGACCAATACCTTTGCTAAAAAAGAGAATTATACAGATGGTTACTACATATTAGACATAAACTTCAATAATAAAAGAATTCGTATTAAGGCTTTCCCCAAAGAAAATGAGCAACAAGCGTCTGCATTCTATTCGCAATTAGAAAAAGGGGTAGAAAAAAATAATAACGCCGTAGTTCTTGTTTCTGTTCCCCAAATGCAAGAACTACAAGAAGCCTATCCGAGTTATTTTTTGGATACGAGTGAGTTTCTAACGGCGATTGATACAATGATGGCTAATTGCAAAAAAAGAGGATGGGTAAAATAGGGTCTCAAATATGAGATTTGATAAATCTGTTTTTTTAATATCAAATTATAGAAATATTTTATCAAAATCCGCCATTGTTGAGATTCAGCGACGGTGGAGAACAGAATATCAAAAGTATATGGAATGATATTAAGGTTTTATAATGGACAATAACAAAATAATCATCTACCAAGACGACAACGAAGTAACGCGAGTGTCAGTCCGCTTTGCCGACGAAGATTTGTGGCTTACGCAGAATCAGTTGGCAGAGATATACGATACGACGCAGCAGAATATCGCGCAGCATATTGCCAATATATATCATGATAATGAGTTGGATGAGGCAACTCACAAGAAATTCTTGTTAGTTCAAACCGAAGGCACTCGGCAAGTGAAACGTAGTATCGACCATTACAACCTCGATATGATTATTGCCTTGGGGTATCGTGTTCAGTCCCAGATAGCAACCCGTTTCCGCCGTTGGGCGACGCAACGGTTACACGAATATATCCAGAAAGGTTTTGCGATGGACGATGAGCGGCTCAAACAGGGTGGTAACCGCTATTTCCGCGAACTCTTGCAGCGCATCCGCGATATTCGCAGCAGTGAGCGCAATTTTTATCAGCAGGTTACGGATATTTATGCGACCGCCGTGGACTACGACCCGCGCAGCGATATGACCAAAACATTCTTCGCTACGGTCCAGAACAAACTCCACTATGCAGTCCATGAGAATACCGCCGCAGAGGTAATATATAACCGTGTGGATAACGAAAAGCCTTTTGTTGGGATGACGAACTTCAAAGGTAATTACGTAACCAAAGACGATGTGAAAATTGCCAAGAATTATCTGTCGGAAATTGAATTACAACGCTTGAATCTGCTGGTATCCGGTTTTTTGGACTTCGCCGAGTTTCAGGCATTGGAGATGAACCCGATGACGATGAAAGATTGGATAGAGACGCTCGACAATCAAATCATCGCCAACAAACGGAAGGTGTTGATTGGCAAGGGCAATATATCACACAAAGAGGCAATAGAAAAGGCCGAAAAGGAGTTCGAGATATATCGCCAGCGTGAAATGAGCCTGTTCGAGAGCGATTTCGACCGAGCCATTAAGATGTTGAATAATAAAAAACAAGACTAACTGGATATGTTCGACCAATCATTTTCAGCTGAAAATTACCTCACAATCTTCCAAGAGGAGAATCGTAAGGGTCATATCGCATTTGACACAATGCCGGAACCTTACAGAAATATTGTCGCGGAGATAAAGGCGAAGAAAAGTGCGGCTAATGAGATTACAAAAAAGAAAAAGAGTAATCGAACAGAAGAAGATGTCGCGGCATTGGAAGAACTTAAATCTTCAGTAAAAAACAAACAAATAGATAGGGATAAAGAATTAAAAAATGAACTATGTAAATATGCGCAAACTGCTAATAATAAAGATTTTGCCTTCCTAATAACAAATTATACGGAGAATGATAAACAAATATTCACAATTGACACCAGTCAATGGGAGTATTTTTATGCCATTAAGAACTTACAGCGAATATTGAGAGGACTGTTTAATGTAAAACAGGCAAATAAACATCAGATTATGTCTAATGTTAAATTGCTTTTGAATACAACAGCACCATTTTACCTCATTCGTACAGATATCACCAGTTTCTTTGAGTCTATTCCACAACAAGCGTTATTGGATAAAATAAATGCTAATAACCTTGTGAATAACAAGACGAAAGGAATGATTAGAGGAATATTGTCAGAATATAATAGACAAAAAGATACCCATAAAATCAAGACTGATTGTGGTGTTCCCAGAGGCATAGGAATAAGTTCGTATCTCTCTGAAATATATATGCATGATATAGATCAACATATTCGAAATCGAGAAGAAGTTATATTTTATGCCCGTTATGTGGATGATATTTTGCTAATTTTAGCAGGGCTTCCTAATAATCAAAATATTTGCCAATACTATAAGGCTCTTAAAGAACTTTTTGCCAAGTATGGATTAGAGATTAAAAAGAACGATCCGATAGAAGATAAATGCAAACTCTTTAATTTCTATGATAGTACTAAAAAACAACAGTTTACATATTTAGGCTATAAGATTACTATTTCTAAACCAAGTAATGTGATAAATGCGGATTTTGGTATGTCTGACAAGAAGATTGATAGGATTAAACATAAAATAGACACAGCATTTACGCATTTTGAAAAGGTTAGCAAGAGAAACATTAAAAAAGCGAAAAGAGATCTTTTAGATTCTCTTGATTTAATATCAGGGAATTATAGACTAACAAAGTCCAAAGAACGAGTCAAAGCTGGATTGTTCTTTGGGCATGACCTTTTAACGGACTTAACCGATTTAGAGAGTTTAACCTCTTATCTATCAGATAAGAATGTAATGCTATATGAGAATGTATTGAAAGGATTAGACGATAGGCGAAAATATATAGAGTCAATCAAAAAGAAGATTCATGCTATTGATTTCAAGCAGCGTTGGATCGACCATATTATGTTTAAGTTTACTCCTCAAAGATTAGCGGAAATAAGCGATTGGTTATCATGAGAGCAAGAAAGAAAATACGCCTCAAATACAAGAAAGAACGCGTGTTGTTATCCGATGTCCTTCCATATGAGCTGCCTGTAATTTTTACTAACCGTTATTTTTACAGATATCTTGTTAGTAATGGAATAAAATTTGACGGTAATGAACTATCATGGAAAGATGGCATCAATAAAGATGCGTTGGCTGTGCTAAATTTTATTTTTTCTCCTTATCTGAACAAAGACCTAACCACTTCGACAAATAATCAGGAGAAAATTAGTAACAAGACTGTAAGTATTCCATTTCTATACAAGATTCAGCACAAACCGCATAGACTTCGTCGACTGGCTTTGATACATCCGATGAATCAAATCGAGATCGTATCATTTTATGAGAAGTACAAAAGTCTAATATTGTATTATTGCGGACAGGATGAATTCTCTTTACGGCATCCAGAGCGTGTGGCGTGCTATTTTTACTACAAGGATAGACTGCACCATACATTGCTGGGGCAGAAGACGGATAAATTAGAGTTGTTCTTTAATGAATACGAGAATCTCAAAACATATTTTAGTTATAAAGAATACTCTAATATCTATAAGTTCTACGAAGACTATAGATACCAAAATGCAGAAAAACGATTTGAGCATTTGCATAAGTTTGACATTCAAAGTTGCTTTGATAGCATATATACCCATTCCTTCACTTGGGCTGTAAGTGGAGGTAAGGAAGAATATAAAAAACATCTTAATGGGAAAGCTATATCTTTTGGAGATGATTGGGATAACATTATGCAGAAAATGAACTATAATGAAACCAACGGTATAGTTATAGGGCCTGAATTCTCCAGAATATTTGCAGAAATAATACTCCAATATATAGACAAAAGGGTAAAGCAGAATCTTCTTGCTGCTGGCTACAATTTCAATGAGCATTACTGCTGTTATCGATATGTTGACGATGTATTCTTTTATTATAATGATGAAAAAGTTCTTGAAAGAGTTATGTCGGAATTTGAGGACTTGCTACATGAATATAAATTATGTATTAGTAAGGAAAAAAGTATTGATTGGGAACGACCGTTCATTACACCTATCTCAATGTCTAAAATTAAGATTGATACGCTCCTATCAGATTTTATCAGAATGCGTAAGCATCATCAGGATATAGACATACTGGAGGATGAAACCGATGAAGATGAAGAAATAGAAGATTTTAATGAGAGAAAGATTGATGACGCAATAGCATGTAAAGACTTTCTTTGTGCTAATTCTAAAGAAGTAAATAGGGCATTTAAGTCGTTAATGGTAGAGAATAATGTAAAAAGCAAGGATATTATGAACTATACTCTTGCCGTAATCTCTACAAAACTTGAGTCACTTCTCAAAAAGTTTGATAAAAAATTCTACATCTTACGTAAGTCCGTTACACAGGAGTATCGCAAGGACGAATGTCAAAAGAAGGTTTCCCAAATGGAAAAGATGCTGCATCGATATCTTGAAGGTCTGATAGAGGTGATATTTTTCTTGTATTCTGATTGCAAGCGAGTGAATACAACGCTTAAAATGATGAACATATTGAACAATATCATTATCTACCTGAGTAATAACTATAAAGATAAGGATGGCACGACGATCAAAAGATTCTCGTCGGCATTGAGAGATGATATCTTCAAGAAGATACAAAATGAGATTATGATAGTATTCAGAACAACTTCATTTGATATCCATGCACAAATAGAAACCTTGTACTTTTTGATAACTCTGAAATCGATGCCAAAACAATATGGAATAGACGCCAAATCCTTAAAAAACTATTTAGCCGGTACAAACGAAGGTGAATTTGATATATCCAAGCTCAATGCTTTATCCATCATCATTCTGTTGTATTACTATGGCAATAGCAAAGCCTTTGAGAATGATAAAAAACATTTGATAAGAGGGATAGATATTAAATATAATTCAGTAAATTTGCCGGACGCAAGGAAAGATGCCGAGTTAATGATTCTTGCACTTGATTTATTGGCATGCCCGTATATAACGCATAATGATAGAAAAACTATGTGCAAGGTTATGCGAATAAATGAGGCGCAACAGACTTTGATGGAGAAATATTTCCGGCGTCATAAGTTTATGTTTACTAAATGGACTAATGTAGATTTAACAAAAGAGTTGGGCGCGAAAGTTTCGCAGGAAGTGTACACTTAATGCGGACTTCGAAAACAGTGCAGCAGCGAGGCTCGCAATACTTTCACACACATAGCTCTGCATACGACCTTATAGGTCCAGCCTAACTGGATGGGATTTCGTGAGTCGGGTCCCATTTTTTATATCATTAATCTCCCACAATCTATTGTCCAGTCATATATCCATAAGTTTGTCAGTTGTGTAAATGGCAGAACAGTCGCGACTGTCCACTTGAATATATTGACGAGATGACAGTGTCTAGTTGTCAGCATTCACGATGACAGTTTCATTCCCGGAATATTATTCACTCCTACAAAGTTGTGTTGGAGAAAGCACCATGACTTGCACGCAGACTTGTTGAGAACAGTCGAGATAATCTGGATATGACTTGTCAACTGGTGCGACAAATGGATAATACTTTGCGTCAATCATCCGCCGAACGACATTTGCGACTATTGCCGACAAGACGATACCAATCCCAATGATGATGTTGCAGGTCAGACAATAGGCTTCGCACGTCAGCTTCCGACAAAGCGAATATCGGATATGCGGAATCCTGTTCCTAATCTCGTTTTGATGTTCTCAATGACTAGTTGACTCTTGGTATCATAGATATGGGCGACCTTTACTGCGGCTCGCAGAGCAAGATGGATTACGACCGGCTTATTGAGCGCCTTAAACGTGGCGTATAGCGATTATTCCCTCGCGACGAATAGAGATATTGCCAACTGGACTTTCGCGTTAAAATGGACACAAGACGCTGCCTCTGCTTGCAGATTGAGTGGCGTCGCTCCCGAAGTCGTGAGGCGGGAGGGGTATTAGGCTCCCTCAAAGAAAAATTTTGTGGCAAGAGGGCAAGCCCGTCCGCAAAGGGGAAACTGTACAAGAGGGGATAGAGGAGGAATACCCGTGCAGGAGGTCTCTGTCCAGACAAATATTCGGGGTGGAGTCGCACTTCGGCGTACAGCCCCCGCCCCGATACCCTCGGCAGCCGACTTTATTTTATCGCAATATATACGCCTGCCGGATAAAGTCAAGTTGAGGGTCAATAGTGGTAGTCTGCCAGAAAAGAGTAGTCGCTGCCGACCCGTTCTATCATCCGTTTATTCTTTAAGAACTTGGCGAGCACGACCGCCTTGTTGTAGTTGAGGCGGAATCCTTCGGCTTCGTATGCGGCTTGTAACGCCGGGATCAGATTCTCATACTTACTGACAACTCCATCGGCAAACGCATTGGTCAATGCGCGGCGGTGTGCGGCTTCGGGAATCTCTTTGTAAGGGTCGAACGGCTCTTTCTTCGGGCGTCCGGCGTGAGACTCCTTCGGCTCGTACTCCTCGACAAGTTCGGGCAGCGACTGCTCGTTGATTCGGAACCCGAAGGGCACGAAGTCCATCGCACGGATGTGCAGCGCCTCCACTTTGCTGATGTCTTTGTCCACTTTGTCTTTCTCGACCAGTATCACGGTTTCCGCTTTGTTGTTCAGTTCCGTGCCAATATGTCCGCGTGCATTTTCGTCGCCTTTGTTCTGGTGGAGAATGGTGTGCAGATGTATCTGCCGCTCGTCCGTCCATTGCATCAATTTCGAAATAATATAGGTCGCCTCGCCGGGCGAATTGATGTCGTAGACCAAATCGCGTATGCCGTCTATGAGGACAAGACCTAATCCCTCCGTCCGGTATATGGCGGTCTCGATGATGGCAATGCGCTCGTCGGGCGTGTACCTGCGCAGAGCGAGGAATTGAATACGGTCGCAATCCGTTTCGGGAGGTAATCCGGCCAGTCGCAGGATGCGCTTCATCACCTTCAGACAATGATAGGGGCTTTGCTCCGTATCGACATAGAGGATCTTTTGCTTGTCGGCAGGAAGCTCCGCTGAATATCCCAGCACTTTGCCGCCGGACAGTGCGGCTGCGACCATCGCAGAGAGATTGAAGGTCTTTTTGCTTTTGGCTTTGCCAATCGACGCACTGAAATTTCCGAGTGTCCCGATAACGGTGTCGTTCACTTTCAACACTTCGGGCGACTTCTCGTAATTGCCCGATATGCTGAGTACGGATTGCTGCCACAGCAGGAGAGCATCTTCGGCTGTGAGTTGTTTTCTTTCACGATACTCCATAGCCTACCAGTTTTTCGGGTTGGGTTTGCGGCGGTGCGATGCGAGCAGCGCGTTGTTCTGCTCGTCGGGTGTGAGCGGAACGGGATTCTTGCGTCCGCACTCCAACCAGCGGTCTAATTCATCTTGATAGATGTAGTAGCGTTTGCCCTGCTTGACGGCGGGAATCTCGCCGCGCTCCACTTTGTAGTAGAAGGTGGCGGCAGGCATTTTCAAGTAGTCGCACGCCTCTTTGACGGTGAGGGGAACGTGCCTGTTCTCTTTTTCGGCTGACGGCAGCGCAGCGAACTTCTGCCGCAGCACATCTTCCAGACTTTCGACCTTGTCGACAAGCTGACTGATGACCATTGGAAGGTCATTGAATGTGATTTCGTTCTTACACATAATGAAACATTTTGTTGGTTAATTCGCGGCGAACCAACCAAATGAATCAATGCTTAAAGGAAATGTAAGAATTAATTGCGTTGTCAGCGACAACTAATTTTCAATGACCGCTCCGATGCCTTAAACGGCGATTTTCAGTTCTGTTTCCACCTCGTCGTGGAAACGGTAATCACCCTCGTCGGGAACATCTATGCGAATATAACTGGGAACTATATCGCGCAGATTGGCTTCGAGGTATTCGATGGAGGCGTTCTGCAACTCGACAGGAAATGACGCTTTGATAAAAACGGCTCTTTCGCGGTGCGGGATTCCGAGCCGCTCGCCGATATTCCACGCGAGATGACGCAGGTCGGGAGACTTCAACTTCTTCTCCATATCGGAGCGCAACGGCTCGTACTCGTCCTGACTGTTGAACGCCAGCCGCTCGATGTTGGCGAGCAGCGTAGCGATGCTCTTTTTCGAGAGGCGGTCAGCCATCTTCCGCATAATGTATTCGTTGATAGCCTGCAATGTGTCGAGCCGTCTTTGTGCATCCTTGCGCTGCGCCTCGGCAAGCAGATCATCATACTTGTCTAACGACGAGCGTATCAAATCGGGACGCGAAGGAGTCGGTTCGGCTGGCGGGAGAACCTCGGTCGAAGTCTCCGATACGACCGTAACGGCAAGAGCCGGAGCGGCCGTACCGTTCAAGTCGTTGATAATGCCCGCGAGAAACTTGCTGACAAGACCGTAAGTCAGTATAAGTACAATGAATGAGATGATGAAGGTGGTAATGTCTAATAAAATGTTGTGGTCGAACTTTTCGCTGAAATTGTACGCCGCCAATGCCGACATACTTGCGATAACCACGCAGACGAGACCGCCGAATCGGGAAACCGTTTGAGAATTATTTGCCATATATTTATAATTGTTATAGTTTGCTGATGCAAAGTTAGAATGGCTGTTACGGATGCTCCCAATTATTCCCGAATATTCGACAAAGAAGGCGCGTTTTTTAGGGTGAATGTTTGATTTTGAACTGAAAATTGTACTCAAATTCTTTTCGGCAACAAAAAAGAGGCATTTAAGCCTCCTTTTTGCGTGTCAAGGTGATTCGGTTGCTCGCCTCGCGTTTGTTGGTATCGACTGTCTTGATGTATCGCTGGGTGGTGGTGATACTCTTGTGCGCCATCATGCTGCGTATGGTCGTAAGGTCCGTTCCGGCGGCTGCCTGCAACGTGGCAAAGGTTCTACGGTAGGAATGGAACGTAATATCTTTGTCGATACCTGCCGAGCGAATCCAGCGCTTCATCGGGTGCTGTGTCCAACTCCGCCGCAACCCTTTGAATACAGGCCCTATTCCCGTGCCTCCAATAAGTGCCAGTGCCTCCTCGCCAATGGGGATAATATCTTCGGTCTGTGTTTTCTGCGTGATGATGTGGACGCACTTGCCGCCTGCCGAGTAATCGACAATATCCTCCCAGCGCAGCGCGAGTATGTCGCTGATGCGAAGGCTTGTCAGACAGGAGAAAAGTGCCGCTGTTTTCAGCACGGGCTTGTCGCAGGGTGTCTCGGCGAGGGTCAGCAACTCGTCCACCGAAAGATAATCTTTCTTAACATCCACCGTCTCAATCTTGTCCAGATAATCATTGACATTGTTGCGAAGCAGGTTGTTCTTCCATACCATGCCGAGAAAGCCGCGAAAGGTCGACCAATAGCCCGATGCCGAGTTGCGCGATATGCGCCGGTCGGGATGTTTCAACTGGCGGGCATTAAGCAGGTAGTCGCGAAAGCGGTTGCAGAGGTCCACGTCAATCTCCTCGAAGGTGCATTTGCCGTGAACGAACTTCTCGAAGTGCAAGTAGACAAACTCCCATTTTGCGTTCTGCTTGGGCAACTGGCGGCGGAAGTATTCTAAAAAATCGCCTTTGAGCCGGTTCTTGTCGAGAAAGTCGTAACGTCCGTTGACAATCGCTTCGAACCGGCGGCAGCGCACCGCCTCCGCTTTCTCTGCCATAGCATCGTTGAAGGCGCGTTCACGCCGGTTGCGCGGCATGGCATAGACATAGATGCCAAGCGATTCGTGGCGGATGACCTTCATCGTCTCCTTGTCCCGATAGCCCGGATAATAATCCAGATAGTAGGAGAGCATCCCGTTCTTCAGCGGGCGCGTCCTCAGTGTTACGGTTTTACATTCGTGCATATACTTCTGTTTTTAATTATTGCTTGTTGCATTGCAAACCTCGTCAATGTACTCCTGCTGATACCGTTCAGCATAAACTAATTTGGATATAATTATGGCGAAGCAGCAAAGGCTATATCCGCACACCCATAATCTTATCGAAGTCGATGCGCAGAAAACGAACGTAGCGTCCCTGCTTTAACCGCTTGATTTGATAAAAATTCAGAATGCCGTAGACCGCATCGCGTGAGAGTGCGTATTTTGCCATCGCCTCCTGCACGGTGTAATACTCCGCACGGCTCTCTTGCTCCGATGTTTTCGAGAGGTCGAAGTGGAGTTTCGAGTAATAGATTTTGCCGTTCTCCTTCTTGGCGGGAATGTTGTTGCGGTAGACCTGACTGCGGATTGCCACGCGGGTCATTCCGTATTTCTCGACAATCTCTTCGGGTGTGTACCACTCCGTCAGCGCCGAGTCCACCTCGTACTTGGCAAAGGCTGCGTCGATATGCTTGCGGCTGTAATAGTTGAACTGGTGGATGCGCACCTTGGGAATCTTGTGCTTGCGGGTGTAGGTCCAAACCCACTTGACGCCGACCTTGTATTTGGCGACAATCTGCTCCGCTGTATAATAGTCTCCGATGTCGAAGCCGGCATCGGGCATCAGCCGCTCGTAAGGATTGGTTTTGAGCATCAGTTCGATGTCGGCACGGCGGATAAACGCCTTGCGGTCACTCAGACGCGAGGCGCGCAGTTTGCCCGAATGCACCAACTTATAAATGTACTGACGGCTTACGCCCATCAACTTGGCCGCCTGTGCGAACGAAAAGTAGTCCTGCCCCTCGAACGACTGGCGAATCTGCATCAACTCCTCGTTCTTTTTCAGTTGCTGCTTGCGTTCGCGGATGCGTTCCTTATAGCCTCGACTCGCACAGGCATGACTGCAAAAGCAGGTCGTTGTTTTCTGTGCGATGAATATCTTGCCGCACCACTTGCATACTCGTTTTACCTCCATAGTTCGCTCCTTTTTGACCGTTTACGTATCTCTGCCGTCGCCGAAAATTTGTCAACACACGTAAACCACTGTCAACAGACGTCAACTTCTATGCTGCGGTGGCGAATGTCTCTAAACGGTATGTTGTCAACTAATGCGTCGGTGTGATATTGCCCCGTTCAGCCGTTTTCGCTCGCGGTAGAAATACGATTCAAAAATATGCGTAAAAACGGGAAATTGCAAATAGCAACCGGAAATCGGATAAAAAACAAAACACATTGATATTCAATGCGTTTATAATAATTATTTATAAATGGTTATGGTTGTTTCGAGCCTCCTACTTTCCGATGCAGAACTTGGAGAAGATATGCGCGAGGAGCTCGTCGGGGAGGAGGGCGCCGCGGCCGGTGATCGTGGCGAGGGCGGCGGCGACGGCGCGGACCTCCTCGCTCAGCAGGTCGGTCGGGAGCTTCGCCGCCAACCCCTCGCGAGCCCGTTGCAGGGCCTCGCGGGCTTTCGTCAGCGCCTCGTAGTGGCGGGCCGAGGAGACGACCGCAGCCCCCTCTTCGAGCGCCTCCGTCGGTACGGCGGCACGCAGCGCCCGCCGCAGCACATCGACTCCCTCGCCGCTGCGGGCAGACATCGGAAGGACTTTATCTGTAGAGCGTTCCGCCGCATTCGGAAGAGCGCCTGCGACCGCAGTCTCGTCCGCTTCCGCTTTAAAAGCTGCCGCCCCGGGCAGCCGGTCGATCTTGTTGAGCACCGTCAGCAGCCGCTGCCCGGGGCGGAGCGCCAACTCGAAGGGCGGAACGGCGCCGCCGTGCAGCGTCGTCGCATCGACCATCCGCACGACGATCTGCGCCCGCTGGATGGTGCGCATCGTCCGCTCGATCCCCATCCGTTCGAGGCGGTCCTCCGTATGGCGGATCCCCGCCGTGTCGAGGATGCGGAACGCGACCCCGTCGATCGTCAGCCGCTCCTCGATCACGTCGCGCGTCGTGCCGGCGATCTCCGAGACCATCGCCCGCTCCTCCTGCAGCAGCTGGTTGAGCAGCGTCGATTTTCCGACATTCGGCGCCCCAACGATCGCTACGGCGATCCCCTCCTTGAGGGCGTTGCCGAGGGCGAACGAGCGGCACAGCCGCTCCGTCTCGGCGTCGATCTCCTCCAACAGCGCCGCGAGCTGGCTGCGGTCGGCGAAATCGACCTCCTCCTCGCCGAAGTCGAGCTCCAGTTCGAGCAGGGCCGCGAGGTGCACCAGCCGCTCGCGCAGCCCGTCGAGCGCCGACGAGTAGCCGCCGCGCAGCTGGTTCGCCGCCAGCGCATGGGCGGCCCGGGAGGAGGAGGCGATCAGATCGGCCACCGCCTCGGCCTGCGCCAGATCGAGTTTCCCGTTGAGGTAGGCGCGGCGCGTGAATTCGCCCGGCCCGGCCATGCGGGCCCCGGCCTGCAGTGCCAGGCGCAGCACCTCGCCGATGATGTAGGAGGAGCTGTGGCACGAAAATTCGACCGTCTCTTCGCCCGTGTAGGAGTGCGGCGCCCGGAAGAGGGCCGCCACCGCCTCGTCCACGACGCGTTCGCCGTCGCGGATCGTGCCGAAACAGCAACTCCCGCCCGCCCGCTCGGCGAGGGGCCGGCGGCTGCGGAAGAGCCGGTCGGCGATCGCCACGGCTTCGGGGCCGGTGAGGCGGATCACGGCCAAAGCGCCGCCCGGGGCCGTAGCCGGGGCGACGATCGTATCGCGGTCGGTGTCCATGGGGTTATTTCTCGATGCGCAGCCGCTGTCCGATGCGGATGCGGTCGTTTTTCAGCCCGTTCCAGCGCATCAGCTGCTTGACCGTGACGCGGTGGCGGCGGGCGATGGCGCCGAGCGTGTCGCCGCGCTTGACGCGATAGATGGTCGTCGTGCGCTCCTGCCGTTTCTTGTCGAGGTTGACCGGGTTGATGTACTCCTTCAGATAGAGCGAATCCTTCGCCATGATCTCGCTCTCGTGTTCGATGTATTGCGCGATGCTGCGCTGCGGCAGGACGAGCGTGTAGGGCTTCGTCGAGGCCGGGACGATGTCCAACCGGTACTGGGGATTGAGCAGCCGCAGCGTCTCCATCGGCACGTCGATCGTCGAGGCGATCTGCTCGAAGTGGGTGATGCGGTTCACGCGGATCGTGTCGACGGCGAGCGGAATCGGCGGTTCGGTCGGTTCGATGCCGTGCTGCCGGTGGTAGTTGAAGGCATAGGTCGCCCCGATGAAGGCGGGCACGTAGCCGCGCGTCTCGCGCGGGAGGTAGTCGTAGATCTGCCAGAAGCTCTTGCCCCCCGAGCGGGCGATCGCCTTCGAGACGTTGCCCGGGCCGCAGTTGTAGGCGGCGATGGCGAGCGTCCAGTCGCCGAAGATCTGGTAAAGCTCCTTCAGAAAGAGGCAGGCGGCTGCCGTGGCGCGGACCGGATCGCGGCGCTCATCGACCAGCGAGTTGATCTCCAACCCGTAACTCTTGCCCGTCGAGGGCATGAACTGCCACAGCCCGACGGCTCCCGCACGCGACACGGCGGTCGCCTGGAGCGCCGATTCGATGATCGGCAGGGCCCGGAGCTCGATCGGCAGCCCGGCGGCGAGCAGCGCATCCTCGACCATCGGGAAGTAGTAGCGCGCGAGCCCCAGGATGCGCCCCGTCATGTCGGGGTACCGCTCGACGTAGGTGTTGATCGTGTTGCGCACGAGGTAGTTGTAGGCCAGCGGAATGGGCGAGACGAGGTCGCGCAGCCGCTGCTCGTAGAGGGTGTCCCGGCGGGCCGTGGCGACCGAGTCGGTTCCCTCGATGATGACCGTGTCGGCCAGGATGTACTGGTTGAAGAAGTCGGTGTAGCGGACCGACTGCCGGTATTCGTGCCAGGCGGCGACGAGCGAATCGGCCTGCGCGGCGGTCATGTTGAGCGTGATGTCGTTGACCGGCTCGGCGGCCGCCGCCAGCGTGTCGGGCGCCGCTGCGGGCTCCTCCGCTGCGGGGGCGGGGAGGGGCTGTTCGACCTTGTTCTTGTCGCGTTTGCGGCGTTTCTTCCGTTCGAGGGAGAGGTGGTCGGCGGCTGTGGCCGCATCGAGGCAGCAGGCTGCGGCGAGCAGCAGCAGGATAATCCGTTTCATCATTCGTTCAGAAATTCAGGCTCATGTTGAACCCGACCACGGGGCGGTGATTCCCCACGGTCGGAATATAGGTGTAATCGACCATCGGTTCGATGTTCATCGTGAGGTCGTCCGAAATGTCGTAGTCGCGCAGGTGGGCATCGACGTGGGCATCGATGATCTGCAGGATGTACATGCCGCCCGTGAGGATGATGCAGAGGTCGCGGTTGCGGCGGTAGTTGTTGCGCAGGTTGCGCAGGAAGGTGGACGAGTAGCGGCCGTGAAACTCGTCGGTCGGGCCGTTCGGGTACTTGTCGGGGTGATTCTCGTAGTCGGCCAGCAGCGAGTAGGCCTTCTTGAAACGCTGGTAGCCGCGGTTGTTCCAGTCGATGCAGTAGGCCAGCGTCGCGAAGCCGCCGATGACGAAGGGAACCTTCCAGTAGCTCTTGTTGTAGATCTGGCCCGCCCCCGGACAGATGCAGGCGAGCGTCGTCGCCTTCTTGACCGACGAGACGTCGTTCGTGGCGTACTGGATCGCCGCATCGCCGATGAAGTAGATGTACGAGGCGATCGTGATGCCGAGGTAGATCTGTCGGCGGGTGTTGCTGCGGATCATCTTCGTCTGGAGGGCGTCGAGCTCGGGTGTGCGTTCGAGGCTCATGTCGGTCATGGCGTCGTAGCGGCGCTTGAGGGGCTTGTAGACCTTGTTCTCGTGGATGTAGAGGGCGAGACCGGCGCCCAGTGTGCCGTAGAGGATCGGCAGCTTCCAGTATTGGCGGTTGTAGATCTGGCCGTAGCCGGGAATGATGGCCGACATCCAGCAGACCTTCGAGAGGCCCATCGAGTCGCTCATGAACCACCCCTTGCGGAAGAGGCGGCGGTTCGGGTCGCGGCGGACGCCACCGTCGAGGAACTCGGCCAGAGCGACCGAGTCGAGGTGCCGGCGGTCGTCGGTGCGCAGCGCGTTGAGGGCGACCGAGTCGTTCCGGTAGTCGGCCGTCAGGACCGAATCGATCTCGGCCAGGAACCGGGCGGCGGCCAGCGAGTCGGCCCGGTGCTGCAGCGAATCGGGCTGCTGGCGCAGACCGCCGCGGATGATCGTCCGCTCACTGCGCGGCAGGCGCTGGGCTGCGGCGGGCAGTGCGGCCAGCAGGAGCAGCAGCGCCGTCAGCAGGTATTTCGGCTGCAGGAGTTTCATGGGCGGATGGTCGGTGCGTCGGTTCTGGTTTTTTGTTCGCCGGGTGGCGGAGTTTGTCGGTTGCCGGGTTTGGTGCCGGCTTCGGTTTGGCAGTCCCGGTTTGCCGGTTTTGCGGCTGCGGTGCCCGGTGGGCCGGTTTCGGCCCCGGCGGTTCGCCGGTTTCGGACGGCTATTTTAATAAGGTTGCCGGTTCGTCGGCTATGGGTTGTCGGTCTGATCGGTCCTGGTCCTGGTCCTGGTCCTGGTCCCGGTCCCGGTCCCGGCCCCGGCGGGGTTATCGCTCCTTCAGCCGCTCGATGATCCGTTCGACCTCGGCATCGTCCGCGAAGTCGATCGTGATGCGGCCGCCGCCGTTCTTCGTGCGCTTGATGGCGATCTCGGAGGTGAAAAGCTGCTCGAGCCGCTCCACGAGGCGCGAATAGCTCTCGGGGTACTCCTCCTCGTCGGCCGTGCGGGGGGCCTTCCCGCCGGCTTCGGCCAGCGTGCGGACCAGCTCTTCGGTCTGGCGGACCGAGAGCCCCTTTTTCAGGCACCGTTTCAGCACGCGCAGCTGCTCGGAGGCCGGAGCCCCGGCGATCGCCTTGGCGTGGCCCATCGAGAGCAGCCCCTCCTTGAGGGCGAGCTGCACCTCGTCGGGCAGCTTCAGCAGCCTGAGGTAGTTGGCCACCGACGAACGCTTCTTGCCCACCTTCTCCGAGAGGGCGTCCTGCGTGAGGTGGCACTCGTCCAGCAGCCGCTGCATCCCCAGCGCGATCTCGATCGCGTTGAGGTCCTGGCGCTGGATGTTCTCGACGAGGGCCATGGCGTGCAGGTCCTCGTCGTCGACCTCGCGGATGTAGACCGGTAGCGTCTTGAGGTCGGCACGCTGCGCCGCGCGCCAGCGGCGCTCGCCGCTGATGATGATGTAGCGCCCATCTTCGGCCTTGCGGACCGTGACGGGCTGGATGACGCCCAACTGGCGGATCGAGTCGGCCAGCTCGTCGAGCGCCTCCTCGTCGAACTCTTTGCGGGGCTGCGTCGGATTGGGGATGATCTTCCCGATCTCGATCTCGGTCATTTCGCTCATCGGCTTGGCCTTCAGATCGAGCCCTTCGGTGCCGAAAATGGCATCCAGTCCGCGGCCCAGTCCCTTCGGTGATTTCATGTGTCGTCTGTTTCTATGGTTCGGGCCGTTCCCTTTTCCGGCTCTCCGCGCAGGGCGAAAAAGCGGAAAACGGCGGCCGCAATCGGTTATTGCGCCGGCGCAGCGCTCTCCGAACCGGCGCCTGCGTCCGCTTTGTCGGCGGAGGGCGTCTGCCGGTTGCGTTTCAGAAATTCGCGTGCCAGCGTGAGGTAGCTGACCGAACCGGCCGCACTCGCGTCGTAAAGCATCACGGGCTTGCCGTGCGAGGGGGCCTCGCCGAGGCGGATGTTGCGCTGGATGACCGTGTCGTAGGCGAGCTCCCCGAAGTGGTTGCGGACCTCCGTCACGACCTGGTTGTTCAGGCGGTTGCGCATGTACATCGTGAGCAGGAACCCCTCGATCTCGAGCCCCGGGTTGAGGCCCGATTTGACCTTGCGGATCGTGCTCAGCAGCTTCGAGAGCCCCTCGAGGGCGAGGTATTCGCACTGGACGGGGATCAGCACCGAGTCGGCGGCCGTGAGGATGTTCACGGTCGTGTAGCCGAGCGAGGGCGAGCAGTCGATGAAGATGTAGTCGAAGCGGTCGCGCAGCGGATCGACGATCCGTTTGATGACGCGGTGGCCGTCGGCCATCTTCGGCAGTTCGGCATCGGCGGCCACCAGGTCGATCGACGAGGGGAGGAGCCAGAGCGCGGGGATCTCCTTGCTCTGCAGCAGCACCTCCTCGGCCCTGCGGCTTCCGACGATGCACTCGTAGATCCCCTCGAGGTCGATGTCGAAGCCCAGCCCCGAGGTGGCGTTGGCCTGCGGATCGGCGTCGAGCAGCAGCACCCGCTTGCCCAGCAGGGCGAGCGACGCCGCGAGGTTGATCGCCGTGGTCGTTTTGCCTACGCCGCCTTTTTGGTTGGCCAGTGCGATGATTTTTGCCATATTTTTTGCAGGAATTATGCGGTTTCGTTCGGTCGAGCCGAGCGGGACAAAATTACACAAATTCCCCGAAAAAACATAACCGTTGCCGAATTTTGCGTATCTTTGCCCAAAACGCCCTCCGGCGCCGGCGGAGCCTCTGCCGAGGGCTGCCCGGCTGTTGCGTGCGTGTAACCGAACCTTGAATGTCCGGTGTCTGCGGGACGCGGCCTGCGGAGGACGCGCCCGAGCGGACGCGAGCTGCGGGCCTCCGCTGCGGGGAGGCTGCGGCCCGCTGCGGTTGCATTCAGAACTGCAATAAAAAAATCGAACCTCTTCGATGCCTATGGAAAAGATGAAAAACACCCTCCCGCCCGAAGCCTCCTCGCCGGCGGCGCGTCCGTTCCCGATGCTGACGGACCTCCTGGTGCTGCTGGGCATCTATTTCGTCGTGCAGCTCGCTGTCGCGTTGATCGGGGTCGTCGCGCTGCTCTTCTCGGGGCAGGGCTATGCCGATCTCGATCCCTATGTGCGGGGCCGGTTCATCTGCCTCTCGAATCTCTTCGCCATGGCGGTGCTGACCGGGACCTTTTATTGGTACCGCCGCTGGCGCGGCAGCCGGCGGCTCGGCATCGGCTACGGCATCGGCACGATCCGCCCGCGGCTCGTCTGCGCGGCCTTCGTCCTGATGATGGCCCTCTCGGTGCTGCTCGGGCCCCTTTTCGAGCTGCTGCCCACCCCCGTGCAGGATGTGGGCCGCGGCTGGTGGGCCTTCGCCGCTGTCGTCGTCGTGGCGCCCCTCTTCGAGGAGTGGATCTGCCGCGGGTACCTCTTCGGCGCGCTTCGCACCCGCTACGGGCTGTGGCGCTCGATCCTTCTCTCGGCCCTCTTCTTCGCCATCCTCCACGTGCAGCCCGCGGCCGCCCTCAATGCCTTCGTCATGGGCGTGATCCTCGCCTGGCTCTACGCCCGCACGGGGTCGCTGTGGAGCCCCGTGCTGCTTCACGCCGCCCACAACGCGGTCGCCTACCTGCTGCTGGCGACGGGACACGGCGAGGAGTCGCTCTACGAGCTGCTCGGCAGCCGCGGCTGGCTCTACGGCCTCTGCTACGCCACGGCGGCGCTCGCGGCCGTCGTCGCCCTGCTGGCGCTGCGCAGCGCCGGTCAGCCCGTGGACGGACCCATAGGAGCGGAGCCGGCGGCAGACGCTGCGCCGGCGAACGGATCGGCCGAGGTGCCGATGAACGAACTGGCCGAAGCGCCGGCTGCCGACAGGCCGGAGGATTCCGGCCGCTGATCTGCCGCAGGGGAGGGCGCTGGCAGGACGGCCGCCGCGGAAAAAAAGCGCTCCGCCCCGGCGAAACGTAATAAATCGCCGATCGGTACGTTATTATTCCGAAAAAAACTATCTTTGCATCTTCGGATCATGTGCAAGAACCGCCGACATATCCTCCGGACGGCCCTGCTGTGGCTGTCGGTCGTGCTGCTGGCCTCGTGCCGGGAGCTGCCGCGCTATTTCGCGGGCGACCGTCCTCTCGCGCGCGTGGGCGAACGCGAATTGTCGGATCGCGAGCTGCACCAGGCCCTCTCGACGGGGCTGAATCCCGCCGACAGCGCCGCCTATGCCCGCGTCTACATCGACCGCTGGGTCCGCAAGCAGCTCAAGCTGCAGGAGGCCGAGCAGCTCTTCTCCTCCGACGAGGCCGACATCGACCGCATGGTCGAGGAGTACCGGCAGTCGCTCCTGATCCGCAAGCTCGAGCAGTTCTACGTCGACCGGCTGGTCGATACGACCTATACCGAGGAGGAGATCGCCGCCTACTACAACGCCCATGCGGCCGACTTCAAGCTCGACCGCACGATCGTGCAGGGGACTGTGGTGCGCTTCCCGAAAGAGTACCGCCAGCAGCGCCGGCTGCGCGAACTGCTCGCCTCGAACAGCGGGACGCAGCGGCAGGATCTGCACGACCTCTGCCTCAAGCACGAGTTCGGGCTGAACGACTACGCGGCCGAGTGGATCGACTACGACGATTTTTTGAGCCTGCTGCCGACGGTCCGGTCGCAGAACTACGATGCCCTGCTCGCGAAGCCGGGGGTGCAGGAGATGACCGACAACCGCTCGGGGTACCTCTTCCGCATCGACGCCGTACGGCGGGCGGGGGAGCCGGTGCCGCTCGAACGGCTGCGGCCGACGATCCGGCGCGTGCTCTTCAACCAGCGGCAGCAGCAGGTGATCCGCGAACATGAAGAGTCGCTCTACCGCCACGCCGCGGAGGAGGACGAAGTGCGCCTCTTCGTCGATGCGGAGGAACCGGAGGATGGGGCGGACGACGCCGGGCCGCAGCCGGAATAGGGCTTTCGGGGCGCGGTCGAGCTTGCGCGAGCTATGCCGAGGCGAGAAAAGGTGCATGTAAACGAGCCCTGAATGGCTGGTGTCTGCGGGCCTCCGCTGCCGGGAGGCTGCGGCCCGCTGCAGTTCCATCCGGAACTGCGAAAAACTTTTCGATAAGCCGAGTGTAGAGCCGAGCTTGCTCGGGCTATGCCGGGGCGGGAAAAGGTGCAGGAAATTGAAGAATTTGAAAAAGATATGCTTAAGAAGAAACATTGTTTGCTGCTGGCGGTCGGCGCCCTGCTGTTGACGGGCGTCTTCGCCGAGCGCCGCCAGGTGATGCTCGACAAGGTGGTCGCCGTGGTCGGTTCGTCGTCGATCCTCTACTCCGAGGTGGAAGACTACGCCCGCCAGCTCGTCGAGCAGCGGCGGCAGGAGGGCTACACCTCCGACCGCGACCCGATGAACGAGGCGCTCGAGGCGCTCATGATGCAGAAGCTGCTCTACCACCAGGGGCAGATCGACTCCGTGGCGGTCAACGACAGCGAGATCCTCGCCCGCGTCGAGGAGCAGGTCCAGCTGATGATCGACCAGGAGGGTTCGATCCCGGCGCTGGAGGCCAAGCACCACATGGCGATTTTCCACATCCGCGAGATGATGCAGCGGCAGCTGAAGGAGCAGTCCTACGCCCGCTCGATGCAGAACGAGGTGGTCAGCAAGGTGTCGGTGATCCCGGGCGAGGTCGAGCAGTACTACAACTCGATCCCGAAGGACAGCCTCCCGATGATCGCCGACCAGTACGTCTACGCCCACATCACGAAGTATCCCAAGTCGATGGTCGAGGCCAAGCAGCGCACGCGCGAGCGGCTCGTCGAGATGCGCGCCCGCATCATCAACGGACAGGCTAAGTTCGAGAACCTCGCGCGCATGTATTCGCAGGACGGCACGGCGATGCACGGCGGCGAGATGGAGCCGACGACCCTCGCGTCGCTCGACCGCGCCTTCGCCGACGCACTCGAACAGCTGCGCCCCGGGCAGATTTCGGAGGTGGTCGAGTCGCAGTTCGGCTTCCACATCATCCAGCTGCTCGACAAGCGCGGGCAGCTCTACCACTTCCGCCACATCATTCTCAAACCCTCCTACACGGCCGAGGAGCTCGGCGAGGCGCTGACGACGCTCGACAGCCTCGCCCGGCTGGTTCGCGCCGACTCGATCACCTTCGAGCAGGTTGCGCTGGAGTATTCCGACGACAAGATCTCGAAGATGAACGGCGGCATCGTCTCGAACCACGCCATTCTGGAGCGGTACGAGGCGTACGACGCCAAACTGACCGTCACGCGCTTCCTGCGCGAGGACTTCGCCCGCTTCAACGCCCTCGACGACTACAACCAGCTGCTGCGCCTGAAACCCGGCGAGGTCTCGGCGTCCTACCTCACGGAGGATGTCATGATGAACCAGATGGCCAAGATCGTCAAGTTGGTGAAGGTGATCCCGACGCACGCGGCATCGCTCGCCGAGGACTACCTGCGGCTGGAGGAGATGGCCCTCACGGCGAAGCAGGAGCGGGTCTTCAGGGAGTGGCTCTCCGGGAAGATCGACGGCATGTACGTCTACATCGACCCCGAGTTCCGCAGCGGGGCCTTCGAAAACAAACACTGGGTGAAGCAGTAGGGCGGTGCGACGGATTCTGACGATAGCAGCGCTGCTGGCGGCTGCCGCGATGCTCTTCGCACGGACCGGGACGATCTCCCCCGTGCCCGGGGATGCGCCGCGCACCGAGAAGAAGATCATCCACCTCAAGTCGGACGATTCGGGCCCCGTGGCTCCGGGCGATTCGGTGATCTTCATGGTCGGCAACTTCGCCGCGCAGCACAACGGCGCCGTCATCACCTGCGACAGCGCCGTGCGCTACTCCGATTCGCATATCGAATGCTTCGGCAACGTCCTCATCAACAAGAACACGACCAACATCTACGGCGACCGGGCCGACTACGACCGCGACCGGAACACGGTCGAGATCTTCGCCCCGCTCGTGAAGGTGGTCGACGGCGATGCGACGCTCTACGCCCACCGCTTCCGCTTCAACACGCTCGACAACATCGGCGAGTTCGGGGGGGGCGGCGTGCTGACGAACCGCGAGAATGTGCTGGAGGCCGACCGGGGCTACTACTATGCCGACACGAAGGTGCTCGTGGCGGTCGACCGGGTCGAGATGCGCAACGAGGAGTACGAGCTGCTCGGCGATTCGGTGAGCTACGAGCTCGACAGCGACAACGCCCGCTTCTTCGAGCGGACCAACATCTGGAACCGCGACGGCGACTACCTCTACGGCGACCGGGGCTTTTACAGCAAGGCCGAGGCGCGCTACACGGTCACGCGCAACAGCTACCTGCTCACCGAGCAGCAGGAGTTGTGGTGCGATACGCTCGACTACTTCCGCGCCGACGAACACGTCGTCCTCTACGGCAACCTGCAGATCGACGAGATGCAGCACAAGAACCTCTGCTTCGGCGATTACGGCGAGTACTGGCGGTATCCCGGCAACGCCTTTCTGACGAAGCGGCCCTCGATCGTCAACTACGACACGGAGCGCAACACGGATTCGATCTTCATGCGCTGCGATTCGATCTACCTCTATACGCTGCGGCGCGGCGAATCCGTGCCCGACGAATACGCCGCACGGCGCGCGGCTTTGGCCGACACGCTCACGGCGGCCGGGACGCCTGCGGACAGCCTTGCGGCGAACGCTCCGGCCGGCGGTGCGCGTCCGGCGGAGGCGATGCGGCCCGAACACGGCCTGCGAACGGCCGACGGCCGGCCGGCGATCCCCGACAGCCTCCGGGCCAGGGGGGCCGCCCGGAACGCGGAGGCTGCGGCGGGTGCTTTGTCGGGGGCGGCGCGGCGCGGCGCGGCCGACTCGCTGGCGGCCGATTCCCGGGCAGTGGATTCTCTGGCCGGTTCCTTGTCCGGTGCGGACTCGTTGACTGGTGCGGATTCTTTGGCCGGCGCGGACAGCGTGCGGCTGACGCCGGCCGAGCGGCGGGCGCTCGAAAAACAACAGCTGCGGGAGGCTGCGCGCAAGGCGGCGGCTGAAAAAAAGGCGGCCCGCGCGGCGGCCCGGCGGGAATTGCTGGACCGGATCGCCGAGGAGCGCCAACAGAAGAAGACGGCCCGCCTGCAGGCGCAGGAGCGCCGCGATTCGATCGCGCAGGCCAAGCGGCTCGCCCGTCTCAAGGCCCACCGCCGCAGGTCGCGCCGGGGACCGGATTACACGCTCGATTCGGCCGTCGTGCGGCGGCTCGACTCGCTGGCGGCGATCGAGGGCGAACTGACCGCACGGACGCTCGACCGCCTCTTCGATTCGCTGGCGCCGCGGCCGCTGCACCCCGCAGGGGCCGACACGACGGCCGCCGATACGATCTACCGTTTCGTGAAGGGGTTCCGGCACGTGAAGATCTTCCGCAGCGACTTCCAGGCCGTCTGCGACTCGATCACGGGAACCTCGGTCGATTCGACGCTGCACCTCTACATCGAACCGGTGATGTGGAACGAGACGAACCAGATCACCTCCGAGGTGATGGACATCTATACAGTGCGGCAGCAGCTCCACCGGGCCGACTTCGTCGGTTCGCCGCTGATGGTTTCCGAGGTCGATACGGTCCGCTACGACCAGATCGCAGGCAAGGAGATGGCGGCCTATTTCCGGGAGAACGAGATTTATTTGGTCGATGTGAACGGCAACGTGCAGACGATCTTCTACATCAAGGACGGCGAGCCGCCGGCTCCGGTGGCCGTGGCGATGATCGAGAGCGGCGACGCCTCGTTCTACATCGAGGAGAAGCAGCTGGCGAAGATCGTCTACCGCATCACCCCCGTCTGGCCGATCTACCCGCTCGACAAGATCCCCGCGACGGCGAGCACCTATTTGAAAGGCTTCAAGTGGGAGGCCGGTCGCCGGCCGACGCGCGGCGAGGTCTTCGACCGGCGGATTCGCCCCTCGCAGCGCCAGCTTCATGCGCGGCGCGAGCGGCCGAGCTTCCCGATCCGGCAGTTGATCGACGAGGAGCGCCGGCGCCTCACGGAGGAGGGGCGCTGGGCCGACCGCAGCGAGCAGGTCGATGCCGCCACGGTCGAGTGGATGCACGGGCTCGGTTTCGAGGTGGGGCAGCCGCGCGCGTCGGACCGCCGCGGCGGGGAACCGCTTGGCGAACCGGACGAGGAGTAAGAGAGGGGGCGCGGCGGCCTGCTTGTCGGGAGGCGGCTTGCGTCGGGTTCGATCGCGCAGCGATCGGCGGGCCGCAGCCGCTGGCTATGGTGAAAATGTGTGCTGGCAAAATCGGTCCGTTAGGACCGGCAGCCCGCAGCCGCCCTCGGGCGGAGGGCTGCATCCTCGCGCCGCTCGTCGCACGCCTCTCCGCTCGGCTGCGGGCTTGACTTGGGTGGAAACCGGTCCGTCAGAACCGAGCGGGCCGCAGCCTCCCGGGCGCGGAGGCCCGCAGCTCGCGTCCCGCAGGTCCGCTTCGAGCACGCCCTCCGCAGGCTGCAGCCCGAACTGGTAATTTTGAATCATGAATTTGCGGTTCCGAGAAGGAACCGCAGCGGGCCGCAGCTTCGCCCCGCGAAGGCCCGCTCTCGCGTCTGCAGTCCGCTCGCGCGGGCGCTCCGCAAGCCGCGGCCCGAATACGTGGGACAAATGTGCTTAATTTTGAATTTCGGCCTTAAAAAGGCCGAGCAGGCCGCAGCCTCCCGGCGGCGGAGGCCCGCAGTTCGTTGCCGAACATGCGTGCTCTCTGCAGGCCGCGGCCCGACACGGGATGTTTGCCCAAGTGTGTCCGGAAGATTCGCTTAATTTTGAATTCTGAATTTTGAATCATGAATTTGCGCCCGAATGGGCGCAGCAGCCCGCAGCCGCGCCCGGGCGGAGGGTTGCAATTCGCGTCCCGCAGGTCCGCTCGTGCAGGCCCGTCCGCTCGGCTGCGGGCTTGCCCGATGCTGTCAGATAGAGCGCTGCAGTTAATTTTGAATCTTGAATTTTGAATCTTGAATTTGCGGCTTCAACGAAGCCGCAGCGGTCCGCTCGCGCGTGTCCTCCGCAGGCTGCGCCCCGAACCCTTGTCGAAAAAAATCCTCCGATCGGCATACGATTCGCCGCCCGGCGTGCGTTTGACACTCGAATAACCCGAAAAAGAGATGCCTATGCTGATTTTCGCCGCAGTTTAAACCCATTAAAATGATTGCATTATGAAAAAGATCCTGTTCTTTCTGGGCGTTGTCGCCGTATCGGCCGCCGCGGGCGGCCTGACGGCCCGTGCGATCGCCGGTCGCAGCGCCTCCGAGGTCGCCTATGTCGAGCGTGAAGTGGAGCGGAACCCGTCGCTCGGAACCCACTTCACCGCCTACGAAGCGGACAAATACCCCGATCTGACCTATGCGGCCGAAAATGCCGTCAAGGCGGTCGTCAACATCGAGGCCGTGCAGCAGATCGAGCTTCCCTCGCGCGGACAGTACGGCTACGATCCCTTCCTCGAGTTCTTCGGCTTTCCGCAGAGCCGCGGCCGTCAGGGCGACGGCGAGCCCCGCTACCAGGAGCGCCGGGCCGGCGGCTCGGGGGTTATCCTCTCGGCCGACGGTTACATCGTCACGAACAACCACGTCATCGAGGGCGCCACGAAACTGCGCGTGAAGCTCAACGACGGCCGCACTTTCGATGCCGAGCTCGTCGGCCGCGATTCGGCCACGGATGTCGCCCTTCTCAAGATCGACGCCACCGAGCTGCCGACGCTTCCCTTCGGTTCGTCGGACGCCCTGCGGCTGGGCGAGTGGGTGCTGGCCATCGGTTCGCCCTACAACCTGCAGTCGACCATCACGGCCGGCATCGTCAGCGCCAAGGCCCGTTCGCTGGGGGCGCTCTCGAACGATCCCGAGGACTTCAGCATCGAATCCTTCATCCAGACCGATGCGGCCGTGAATCCCGGCAACTCGGGCGGCGCGCTGGTCAACACGCGCGGCGAGCTGGTGGGTATCAACACCCTCATCCAGTCGCAGACGGGCAGCTACATCGGCTACTCGTTCGCCGTGCCCGAGTCGATCGTCCGCAAGGTGGTCGTCGATCTGAAGCAGTACGGCGTCGTGCAGCGCGCGCTGCTCGGCATCGGGTTCCAGGTCATCGACCAGGAGTTCATCGACCGCATGGGCGAGGAGACCGGCATCGATGAGGTGGGCGGCATCTACGTCGGTTCGGTCGAGGAGGGCGGCGCCGCCTCCGAGGCGGGAATCCGCAAGGGCGACATCATTACGGAGATCGACGGCGTGGCGGTGAACGACGCCGCGACCCTGCGCGAACACATCGCTCGCCGCAGCCCGAACGACAAGGTGAAAATCTCGGTAAAAAGAGCCGGCAAGATGAAACTTTTCGAGGTTACGCTGCGTAATAAGGCCGGAAAGACGGATCTCGTTCAGAAAGACGACGTTGATTTCGCCGAGGCGCTCGGCGGCAAGTTCGCCGATGCCGGTGCGAAGCTCTGCCGCGAGCTCGATATCCGCGGCGGCGTGCAGGTCGTGGGCGTCAAATCGGACGGCATTCTGGCCCGGGCGCGCGTCAAGCAGGGATTCGTCATCACCCATCTGAACGATCGGGCGGTCTACTCGGTAGCCGACATGCGCAAGCTGACGGGCAAGATCCGGTCGATCGACGGCATCTATCCCGACGGCCGTTCGGCCAGCTACGTGCTGGTCGAGTAGCTACGGCGGCAAGGGGGGAGCGGGGCTTCGGGCCCCGTTTCCCCGCCGCGAGGGCAGGGGGCGAGCCGCGAATGAAGAACTTTACAGGTAATACGTTTAGATTATGCGTCAATTAAAGATCACGAAATCCATCACCAACCGCGAGAGCGCTTCGCTGGACAAGTATCTCCAGGAGATCGGCAAGGAGGAGCTCATCACGGTGGAGGAGGAGGTGGAACTCGCCCAACGAATCAAGAAGGGAGACCAGGAGGCCCTCGAAAAGCTGACGAAAGCCAATCTGCGCTTCGTCGTTTCGGTGGCCAAGCAATACCAGAACCAGGGCCTCAGCCTGCCCGACCTCATCAACGAGGGAAACCTCGGCCTGATCAAGGCGGCCGAGAAGTTCGACGAGACGCGCGGTTTCAAGTTCATCTCCTACGCCGTGTGGTGGATTCGTCAGTCGATTCTGCAGGCGCTGGCCGAGCAGTCGCGCATCGTGCGCCTGCCGCTCAACCAGGTCGGCTCGCTGAACAAGATCAACAAGGCGTTCGCCCGCTTCGAGCAGGAGCACGAACGCACCCCGTCGCCCGAGGAGCTCGCCAACGAGCTGGAGCTCCCGAAGGAGAAGGTGACGGATACGCTGCGGGTGGCCGGCCGCCACGTCTCGGTGGATGCGCCCTTCGCCGACGGTGAGGACAACTCGCTGCTCGACGTGCTCGTGAACCCCGACTCGCCCAATGCCGATCGCGGGTTGATCAATGAATCGCTCGCTACGGAGGTCGATCGCGCCCTCGAGACGCTCACCGAGCGCGAGCGCGACATCATCAGGTACTTCTTCGGGATCGGCTGCTCGGAGATGACCCTCGAGGAGATCGGCGAGAAGTTCGACCTGACGCGCGAACGCGTGCGCCAGATCAAGGAGAAGGCGATCCGCCGCCTGCGCCACTCGTCGCGCTCGAAGCTGCTGAAATCCTATCTCGGGTGACCCACGCCCCCGATAGTTACATCGCTCCCCGGATGCCGCAAGGCGTTCGGGGAGTTTCGTTTGCGGTGGCGGCGCTTTGCGATCGGCAGGCTGGTTTCGGTCCGTCAGGACCGTGCGGACCGTTCGTTGAGGCGTTTTGTGTCGAGCTCGATCGCGAAGCGATCGGCGGGCAGCAGCCTCCCTGTAGCGGAGGCCCGCAACTCCTTACAGTCGTGTGCGCCTTCCGCAGGCTGCGCCCCGAACTGGAATATATGTACAAGTGTGCCCGCAGATCTTTGTAATTTTGAATTTTGAATCTTGAATTTTGAATTTGCGGTTCCGGAAAGGAACCGCAGCGGGCCGCAGCCTGGGGGTGGCGGAGGCCCGCAGCTCGCGTCCCGCAGGTCCGCTTCGAGCGCGCCCTCCGCAGGCTGCGTCCCGATAATCATTCTTAATTTTTCGTTTTGAATTTTTAATTTGCGGTTCCGAACGGAACCGCAGCGGGCAGCAGCCTCTGCCGGGCGGAGGGCTGCAATCTCGCGCTGCTCGAAAGCACGCCCATCCGTTCGGCTGCGGGCTTTTTTGCAGCGGATCAATCGCGCAGCGATTGGCGGGCCGCAGCCTCCGCCCGGCGGAGGCCCGCAACTTGTGTCCCGAGGGCCGCTTCGAGCGTGCCCTCCGCAGGCTGCGACCCGACAGTTCGTCCGCACACCCTTCGCAAGCCGCGGCCCGACCCCACCCCCGATCCGAACCCATCCCGCACCCGCAAGGCCCTGCCGTCCGCCCGCTTTCGAAAAAATCGCCCCGATTGTTTTGATCTCTAAAATCTTCGTATTATATTTGCCAATAAAAACGTTTCATGATGGAAAAACGCAAGAACCAGGCGCTCACGCGCGGCGAGGAGGAGATCATGCAGCTTCTCTGGAAACTCGGCGAGGGCAACGTGAATGACCTGCTGGCCGCGATGAGCGAGCCGAAACCCAAGTACACGACCGTGGCCACCTTTCTGAAGATTCTGGAAGAGAAATCTTTTGTGGCCCGCAAGCCCAACGGACGCGGCTACAGCTACTATCCGATCGTCGAGAAGTCGGCCTACGCCCAGCGGGTGATGACCTCCGTGCTGGGCAACTACTTCGACGGCTCGCTCGTGCAGCTCGTCTCGTTCTTCTCGAAGCGGGAGTCGATCCCGATGCACGAGATGGAGGAGATTGCCGAGATCATCCGCACCGCGAAGGACGAACAGCGGGAGGAGCCGCAGGGCGAACCCCGGAACGGAAAGCCGGCCGAATAGCGATGAATGAGCTCCTGCAATACGTCCTCGAATCGATCGTCGCCACGGGCCTCCTCTTCGGATGCTACCGGCTGTGGCTGGATCGTCGCGTGGGGTATGGCTGGAGCCGCGGCTACCTGCTCGGCTCGCTGCTGACTGGCAGCTGCATTCCGCTGTTCGAAATCCCCGTCTGGCCCGCCGAGACGGTCGTTATCGCATCGCCGGCCGCGGTTGCCGCACCGGCGGTGGCGCCGCTTCCGCTCCCCGTTGCGGACCCGACGATCCCGCCCGAGACCTTCTGCGCGGGGATCTGGCTGCTCGGCGTTCTCCTGCTCGCCGGGATGATGCTGCGACAGTCCCTTTGCATCGTCGGCCTGCACCGCGATGCGATCGTCACGCATCATGCGCGCTACGATTTGGTGCAGACCCGGCAGCAGATCGCCGCATTCTCGTTTTTGCGGTCGATCTACCTCTGGCACCGCACCCCCGAGGCGGAGCTGCCGGCGATCATCGCCCACGAGGCAAGCCACATCGCCCATCGCCACACCTACGAACGTCTGGCGGTCGAGGTGATCAAGACCCTGCTCTGGTGGAATCCATTCGCCTGGCTCACAGCCCGGCGGCTGGCCGAAGTCGAGGAGTTCGAGGCGGACCACGATGTCCTTGACGCCGGCTTCGGGCGCGAAGCCTATATGACGACCATCTACCGGCAGCTGTTCGGCTATACGCCGGAGATCGCGAACGGATTGCCCCACTCCCTGACCAAAAAACGGTTCCAGATGATGACGACGACCATCGAGCGGCGGGGAACGCTGCTGCGGCTGGCGGCCGTCGTCCCCGTGCTGGCAGGGTTGGTGTGCGCCTTCTCGTTTACGGCCCGCGCCACCGAATACCGCGTAGCCGGCGAGACCGAACCGCCCGCGACAGCAGCCGTGCCGGCGGCGTCTGCGGCGCCTGAGACCGGCCGGACGGTCGATCTGCACCTTACGGCCCTTCACGAGGGCAAACCCCTCTTCGGGGCATTGGTGCTCGTGAAGGGAAGCCCGCAGGGCGTGGTGACCGATCGGGAGGGGCGCGCGAAGCTGTCGGTTCCGGTCGGCGCGACGGTCGAGGTGAGCTACATTGATTTGGCGACCTTCCGGTTTACCGTGGCGGACGATTCGGTGCAGCCCGTCGAGCTGCGGTGCGAGTTGCAGCGTGAAAACGAACTGGAGGAAGTCATCGTGTTGGGGATGGGCTCGAAGGCGGGGAGCCTCGGGACTTCGAAGAGGCTCTATGTGGTGGACGGTGAGGTCTGCCCGTCGATCGAATCGATCCCGGCCGACCGGATCGAATCGCTGAACGTGCTGAAGGGGGAGACGGCCCGGACCAAATACGGCGTTGCGGGAGAGAACGGCGTGGTCGAGATCGTATTGAAAAAGGAGGAGCCGCAGAACCGGGTCGAGGAGATCGTCGTGGTGGGCTATGTGCCGGATGAGACGCCTGCCGGAACCGCCGCTTCGGCTGCGGCGGCGAATCCGACGGCGACGGTTGCTGCGACCCTTTCGGCGAACGCGGCCGCTGCGGCTGCAAATACCGGTGCGGCGAATGCTGCAACAGTTGCGACGCCATCGGCTGCCGCCTCTTCCCCGGCCTCTTCGCGGCCGATGCCGGTCGTCGACGAAAAGGGGGCTTTTTTGGTGGCCGAGAAGATGCCGCGTTTTCAGGGCGGCGACCTGATGCAGTTTATCCATTGGGTCCATACGCAGCTGGTCTATCCTGCCGAAGCCTATGAAAAGGGGATTTCGGGCCGGGTCGTGCTGAAATTCATCCTATCGAAGGAGGGGATCCTCACGAACATCCGCGTGCTGGCGAGCCCGGACCAGTCGTTGAGCGACGAGGCGGTCCGCGTACTCGAGAGTTCGCCCGCCTGGACGCCGGGCGAGCAGGGCGGGAAACGGGTTGATGTCGCTTACGTCATTCCGGTCACCTTCTCCCTGGCTGAAGAACCGGTCGCCGGAGATGATCCGGTCTATGTCGAGGCCGAGAAGATGCCCCGCTTCCGGGGCGGCGATCTGCGGACGTTCCGCAACTGGGTCCAGTCGAAGGTGCGGTTCCCCGAGGAGGCGCTCCGGGCGAGAATCTCCGGGGTGGTGCTCGTCCGTTTCATTGTAGGCCTCGATGGGCATCTCTCCTCGTTCGAGGTTCTGCAGAGCCCGCACCCGTCGCTGCGCGCCGAAGTGATCCGCGTGCTGAACGCTTCGCCCGCCTGGACGCCGGGCGAGCAGGGCGGGAAGCGCGTCCGGGTGCAGTATACGCTGCCCGTGGCTTTCGTTTCTAAATAAGGGTGATGACGCAGAGCGTGCCTCGGGTGCGATTTTGCGGGGATCGGCAAGCTGGAGCGTTGTTTCGGCCCATCAGGGCCGTGCGGGCCGCAGCCTGGGGGCGGCGGAGGCCCGCAGTTCGTTGCCGAACTTGCAGGCACTCCGCAGGCTGCGCCCCGAATATCATTTTTAATTCTTCATTTTTCATTTTGAATTTGCGGCTCCGGAAAAGGAGCCGCCGCAGCCCGCAGCCGCCCCCGGGCGGAGGGCTTTTTGGGTCGGATCAATCGCGCAGCGATTGGCGGGCCGCAGCCTCCCGGGCGCGGAGGCCCGCAGTTCGTCGTCGAATCTGCGTGCGCTCCGCAGGCTGCGACCCGATCCGGAACCTATGTCAAGCGTGCCCAGTTGTCTCATTTCATTTTGAATTCTGAATTTGCGCCCGCAAGGGCGCAGCAGCCCGCAGCTTCGCCCCCGCGAAGGCCCGCTGCTCGTGTTCGCAAGTTCGCTCGCGCTGGCTCTTCGCAAGCTGCAGCCCGAATCAAAATGTATGCCCAAGCGAGCCTTGCCAAATGTATTTAATTCTGAATTTTGAATTTTGAATTTGCGGTTCCGAAAGGAACCGCAGCGGGCCGCAGCCTCCGCCCGGCGGAGGCCCGCAACTCCTCAGCGTCGTTGCGCCCTCCGCAGGCCGCGGCCCGATTCCCGAACTAAATGCAAATAAATTTGGCATTGCGCTCGACTTATTCGTATCTTTGCCTCTCACACTCGAACGTATGGAGTATTTGCGTCTTTTGTTCTGGGACCACTCGGCCCTGCAGGCGATCGTCGTGCTGTCGCTGATCGCGGCGACGGGCATCCTGCTGGGCCGCATCCGTTTGTGCGGCGTCTCGCTCGGCACGGCCTTCATCTTTTTCGTGGGCATCATGGCGGGCCACTTCGGCCTGACGATCGATCCCGGGATGCGCAAGTTCGCCGAATCGTTCGGGCTCGTCCTCTTCGTCTATGCCCTCGGCTTGCAGGTCGGTCCGGGCTTCTTCAGTTCGATGCGCACCGAAGGGGTGCGGCTTCTCTCGCCGGCGCTCGGCGTCCTTTTCGGCGGGACGCTGCTGGCGATTCTGCTGGCCTGGAGCTGCGGGGTGTCGATCCCCGATATGGCGGGCATCCTCTGCGGCGCCACGACCAACACGCCGGCGCTCGGCGCCGCGCAGCAGACCCTCGAGCAGCTCGGGTTCGATGCCGGCGGTGCGGCGCTGTGCTGCGCACTGACCTATCCGTTAGGTGTCGTCGGGGTGATCCTGGCGATCATCTTCCTGCGCCGCTTCTTCGTGCGCCCCTCCGATCTCCCGGGACCCGACGCCGAGCATCGCAAGAACATCTTCATCGCCAGCTACCGGCTGACGAATCCCGCCGTCTTCGGGCGGACCGTCCACGAAGTGGCGGCCGAGAGCGGCCACCGCTTCGTCATTTCGCGGCTGTGGCGCGAAGGGCGCGTCTCGATCCCCACCTCCGACAAGCGGCTGATGGCGGGCGACGTGTTGATGGTCATCACCACGCCCGCCGAGGCGGATGCCCTCCGGCTCGTCTTCGGCGAGCAGGAGGCCAAGGACTGGAATACGGGGAACATCGACTGGAACAAGATCGACAGCGAGTTGATTTCGCAGCGGATCCTCATCACGCGGCCCGAGATCAACGGCAAGCGGCTCGCCTCGCTGCGTCTTCGCAACAATTACGGCATCAACATCAGCCGGGTCGATCGTACGGGCGTGCAGCTGCTGGCGACGCCCGACTTGATGCTGCAGCTCGGCGACCGGCTGACGGTCGTGGGCGAGGCGGCCGATATCCAGCGCGTGGAACAGATCCTCGGCAATGCCGTCAAGGATCTCGACGAACCGAATCTGGTCGCCATCTTCATCGGGCTGATTCTGGGGTTGATGGTGGGGTATGTGCCCGTTTCGCTGCCCGGGATCTCGATTCCCGTGCGGCTCGGTCTGGCGGGCGGTCCGATCGTCGTCGGCATCCTTATCGGCACCTTCGGCCCGCGGCTGCACATGGTGACCTACACGACCCAAAGCGCCAACCGCATGCTGCGGGCGCTCGGGCTCGACCTCTACCTCGCCTGCCTGGGGCTCGCCTCGGGCGCCCGCTTCTTCGAGACCGTCGTGCGTCCCGAGGGTGCCCTGTGGCTCGCACTGGGGCTCGTGCTGACCTTCGTGCCGGTCGCCGTGGTCGGCATCGTGGCGCTGCGCCGCCTGAAACTCGATTTCGGAGCAGTCTCGGGGCTGCTGTGCGGCTCGATGGCCAATCCGATGGCACTCGGCTACGCCGACGACACGATCGAAGGCGACCACCCGTCGGTCGCCTATGCCACGGTCTATCCTGTCTGCATGTTCCTGCGCGTGATCGTGATCCAGTTGGTCTTGATGCTGCTGTTGTAGCGAGAAGCTGCGGCCGCCGGACGGCCGCGGGGCGCTGCTACGTCCGCGGTTTCAGGTCGGGCAGGAGCCGCCCGATCTCTCCTTCGAAATTGGGGGTGAAGATTCCTTTGCCGAGATTTGCTCGAAGCTCCGCCGCCGTCCAGAACCGCCCGCCGTCGAGCTCGTCGCTCGGTCGCACGGGACCGTCATAGCAGGTGCGGAAGATGTGGACGAGCTCCCGTTCCCGCTCCGAGCGGAACTCGTAGACCGCGACCGCTTCGGGCTCGAAATCGACGATTCCCAACTCTTCGCGGACCTCGCGGTGCAAGGCTTCGGCGACGCTCTCGCCCCAGTCTACATGGCCGCCGACAGCCGTATCCCAGCGATCGGGCTGAATGTCTTTCCACGAAGGACGGTGCTGCAGATAGAGTTCGCCGCGCGAATTGAAGAGGTGCAGATGCACGACGGGGTGCAGGAGCATCGAGCCGCCGTGACACTCGCCGCGCGTGGCCGAGCCGACGATGCGCCCCGAGCTGTCGACGACAGGGAGGCGCTCCGAAGCGTTGTCTTGTTTCATGGGGTAAAGATACGAATAAGCCGAGGGCAAAAGCAAATTTATTTGCATTTTGCCGAGGCGAAGTATCTAAGGCGAAGCCTGGGGGGCGGCGGAGGCCCGCAGTTCGCGTCCCGCAGGCCCGCTTCGAGCGTGCCTTCCGCAGGCTGCAGCTCGAATATCGCTTTTAATTCTTCATTTTTTCATTTTTAATTGCAGCCTTGCAAAGGCTGCCGCAGCCCGCAGCCGCCCCCGGGCGGAGGGCTGCATCCTCGCGCAGCTCGTCGCACGCCTCTCCGCTCGGCTGCGGGCATGCCCGAGTTGGGATCGGTCCGTTAGGACCGTGCGTGCCGCAGCCTGGGGAGCGGCGGAGGCCCGCAGCTCCTTACAGTCGTGCGCGACCTCCGCAGGCTGCGCCCGAATCGGAATGTCAGCCCAAGTGTGCCCGGCACCCCGATTTTTCATTTTTCATTTTTCATTTTTCATTTCAAAATCGTACCTTTGTCCGTTAAAGAAATCAAGCAGCTGCAGCATATATGAAATTCAAGGAGTACAAAGGCCTCGATCTGGCCGCCGTCGCCGACGAGGTGCTCGCCCGCTGGGACCGGGAGGGCACCTTTGAAAAGAGCCTCTCGACGCGTGAGGGGCATCCCTCTTTCGTCTTCTACGAGGGTCCCCCCTCGGCCAACGGCCTGCCGGGTATCCACCATGTCATGGCGCGCACGATCAAGGACGTCTTCTGCCGCTACAAGACGCAGCAGGGCTTCCAGGTCCACCGCAAGGCGGGCTGGGACACGCACGGTCTTCCCGTCGAACTGGGCGTCGAGAAGAAACTCGGCATCACGAAGGAGGATATCGGCCGGTCGATCTCGATCGAGGAGTACAACCGCACCTGCCGCAAGGCGGTGATGGAGTTCACGGGCGTCTGGGAGGACCTGACGCGCCGCATGGGCTACTGGGTCGATATGCGGGAGCCCTACATCACCTACGACAACAAATACATCGAGACCCTCTGGTGGATGCTCAAGAAGCTCTACGAAAAGGGACTGCTCTACAAGGGCTATACGATCCAGCCCTACTCGCCCGCGGCGGGCACGGGCCTTTCGAGCCACGAGCTGAACCAGCCGGGCTGCTACCGCGACGTGAAGGACACGACCGTCGTGGCCCGCTTCCGCATGCTCGATCCGAAACCCGAAATGACAGAGTGGGGCACTCCCTGCTTCCTGGCCTGGACCACCACCCCCTGGACGCTGCCTTCGAATACGGCCCTCTGCGTGGGTCCGAAGATCGACTACGTCGCCGTGCAGAGCTACAACCCCTACACGGGCGAGAAGCTGACGGCCGTCGTCGCCGAGGCGCTCCTCTACAACCACTTCAACCGCAAAGCCGAGGGGCTCGACCTCGAAAGCTACCGGCCGGGCGACAAGCTCGTCCCCTTCCGCGTCGTGGGGCGCTACAAAGGCACCGATCTGCTGGGCATGCGCTACGAGCAGCTCTTCCCGTGGGTGAAACCCGTCGAGACGGATGCCGACGGCAACTGGCACGAGGCCTCGGCGAAGGCCTTCCGCGTCATCGCGGGCGACTACGTGACGACCGACGACGGTACGGGTATCGTCCACATCGCACCGACGTTCGGCGCCGACGACGCCTTCGTGGCGCGCGCCGCGGGCATCCCGTCGCTGTTCCTTATCAACAAGCGCGGCGAAACCCGCCCGATGGTCGATCTGCAGGGCAAATTCTACCTGCTCGACGAGCTCGACGATGCCTTCGTCGCGCAGTGCGTCGATCGCGAGGCCTACGGCGAGTATGCCGGCCGCTGGGTGAAGAACGCCTACGACCCGCGCTTCACCGTCGACGGCTGCTACGACGAGCAGGCCGCCGCCGCGGCCGAATCGCTCGACGTCGCGCTTTGCATGCAGCTCAAGACCTCCGGCCGCGCCTTCCGGATCGAGAAGCACACCCACAACTACCCCCACTGCTGGCGCACGGACAAGCCGGTGCTCTACTATCCGCTCGACTCGTGGTTCATCCGCTCGTCGGCGATGAAGGAGCGCATGATGGAGCTCAACCGCACGATCCGCTGGCGGCCCGAATCGACCGGCTCGGGACGCTTCGGCAAGTGGTTGGAGAACCTGAACGACTGGAACCTCTCGCGCTCGCGCTTCTGGGGCACGCCGCTGCCGATCTGGGCCACCGAGGAGCGCGATGAGCTCAAGTGCATCGGCTCGGTCGAGGAGCTCATGAAGGAGATCGAACGCTCGATCGCCGCCGGCAATATGACCGAGAACCCCTACAAGAACTTCAAGGTGGGCGATCTGTCGGCCGAGAACTACGCGACGGACCGCATCGACCTGCACCGTCCCTTCGTGGACCGCATCGTGCTGACCTCCTCGAAGGGCAAGCCGATGTACCGCGAGCCGGATCTGATCGACGTCTGGTTCGATTCGGGCGCCATGCCCTATGCGCAGCTGCACTATCCCTTCGAGAATGCCGACCGCTTCGCCGACCGCTATCCCGCCGACTTCGTCGCCGAGGGGGTCGACCAGACCCGCGGCTGGTTCTATACGCTGCATGCCTTAGCGACGATGCTCTTCGACTCGGTCGCCTTCAAGAACATCATTTCGAACGGCCTGGTGCTCGACAAGAACGGCAACAAGATGTCGAAGCGCCTCGGCAATGCCGTCGATCCCTTCGACGTGCTGCGCAGCTACGGCGCCGACGCGACGCGCTGGTACATGATCTCCAACTCGCAGCCGTGGGACAACCTCAAGTTCGACCGCGACGGCGTGGACGAGGTGCGCCGCAAGTTCTTCGGCACGCTCTACAACACCTACTCCTTCTTCGCCCTCTACGCCAACATCGACGGCTTCACGGGGCGCGAGGCGGAGGTTCCCGCGGCCGAGCGTCCCGAGATCGACCGCTGGATCCTCTCGGAGCTCAACACGCTCGTGGCGGCCGTGACGCGCTCGCTCGAAGCCTACGACCCGACGCCGGCGGCCCGCGCCATCCAGGAGTTCGTGTGCGAGAACCTCTCGAACTGGTACGTCCGCCTGAACCGCAAGCGCTTCTGGGGCGGCGAGCTGACGAAGGAGAAACTGGCGGCCTACCAGACGCTCTACACCTGCCTCGAAACCGTGTCGATGCTCGCGGCGCCCTTCGCCCCCTTCCTCTCCGACCGCATCTTCACGGACCTGAACGCCGTGAGCGGCCGCCACACGGAGAGCTCGGTCCACCTCTCGACCTTCCCGAAGGCCGACGAAAGTTTGATCGACCGCGAGTTGGAGGAGATGACGGCCCTCTCGCAGCAGCTCTCGTCGATGGTGCTGGCCCTGCGCCGCAAAGTCTCGATCAAGGTGCGCCAGCCGCTGGCGAAGATCGTCGTGCCGGTGCTCGACCCGGCGCTGGCGGCCCGCATCGAGGCGGTGTGCACGCTCGTGATGAACGAAGTGAACGTCAAGGATATCGAACTGATCCGCGACACGACGGGCATCATCACCAAGCGGATCAAGCCCAACTTCAAGACCCTCGGCCCGCGCTGCGGCAAGTACATGAAGCAGATCGCCGCCCTGACGGCGACCTTCTCGCAGGAGCGGATCGCCGAGATCGAGCGGACGCCGGAGACGGTGCTCGACCTCGGGACGGAGCGCATCGCCGTGACGCCGGCCGACTTCGAGATCACCTCGGAGGATATGCCCGGATGGCTCGTGGCGACGGAGGGGAAACTCACCGTGGCGCTCGACATCACCGTGACGGAGGAGCTGCGCCGCGAGGGTGTGGCACGCGAATTGGTGAACCGCATCCAGAATATCCGCAAGGAGGCCGGATTCCAGGTGACGGACCGCATCCGCGTCGAGATCGAGGCCGTGCCGGAGGTCGAGGCGTCGCTCGCCGATTACGCCGGCTATATCGGACAGCAGACGCTGGCGCTCGACGTGAGGGCGGCGGCCGAGCCGGCCGGTGCGACAGTCGTCGTGTCGGAGCTCGACGAAAAGCCGCTGCGGATCGCCGTGACGCGCCTCTGATACGGCTTTGTCGCGTCTCGCGCACGCCGACGGGTCGCGCCGAAGCGTGCATCGGCGTCCTCCCGGCGTGCGGCGGACCGGTCCCGGCGGTGCAGGGCGGCGGAACTATTTTGGTGAAAAATTTGGTTGTCTCGTAAAGATTCTTTATTTTTACGAAGTAACCCAACAGTTAAGACGATGGCAGAGGAAAAGAACCGCTACAGCGATGCGGAACTCGAGGAGTTCCGGCAGCTGATTCTGAAGAAGCTGGAGAGTGCGAAGGCCGATTACGAGTTGCTGCGGGCGACGATTACCCATACCTCCGACAACGATACGGAAGACACCTCGCCGACCTACAAGGTGCTCGAGGAGGGGGCTGCCACGCTCTCCAAGGAGGAGAACGGGCGTCTGGCCATGCACCAGATGAAGTTCATCCGCAACCTCGAAATGGCGCTCGTGCGCATCGAGAACAAGACCTACGGCATCTGCAAAACCACCGGCAAGCTGATTCCGAAGGAGCGCCTCATGAAGGTGCCGCACGCCACGGAGTGCATCGAGGCCAAAGAGGGGCGCAAACCTTGACCCGATCCGGGGAGGGGAGAGAAGGATAAGAACGTGCCGCGCATAGCGTGCGTCGTGTGTCGTGCGATGCCGCCTGCACCGTTCGACCGATAGAAATGCCGATCGGATTCCGCTGTTCGCAGCGCGGAGTCCGATCGGCATTTTTTTTGCAGCTCCGGGCAGCGGCGTTTTTGCCTATTAGGCTCGAATCTGCGCGCCGGTCGCAAGCAGGATCGATCGCGTCAGCGGTCGGCGGGCCGCAGCCTCCCGGCAGCGGAGGCCCGCAGTTCGTTACTTGCAGCCCGAATCGGGACATATATTCTATGATAAAGTATGCCCGATGAACCGTTTAATTTTTAATCTTGAATTTTAAATTGCATCGGGCCGGAAGCCCGAGGCCGCCGTCAGGCGAAGGATTGCATCTCGATCAAGTGGGCGTAGATGCCGCCGAGGGCGAGCAGCTCCTCGTGGGTTCCCTGCTCGGCGATGCGCCCCTCGGAGACGACGACGATCTTGTCGGCTCCCTGGATCGTCGAGAGCCGGTGGGCGATGACGATCGACGTACGCCCCTCGAGCAGCTTGTTCAACGCCTCCTGAACGAGCTTCTCGCTCTCCGTGTCGAGGGCCGAGGTAGCCTCGTCGAGGATGAGGATCTCGGGATTCTTGAGCACCGCGCGGGCGATCGAGAGGCGCTGCCGCTGCCCGCCCGAGAGCTTGGCGCCGCGGTCGCCGATGTTCGTCCCGTACCCCTCGGGTGTCTGGCAGATGAAGTCGTGGGCGTTGGCGATGCGGGCCGCGGCGACGATCTCTTCGTGCGTGGCGTCGGGCTTGCCCATGCGGAGGTTGGCCTCGATCGTGTCGTTGAAGAGCACCGTCTCCTGCGCCACGATGCTCATGTGGGCGCGGAGCGAATCCTGTGTGTAGTCGGTCAGCGGCACGCCGTCGATGCGGATCTCGCCTGCTGTGGGGTCGTAGAAGCGGGGGATGAGCTCCGAGAGGGTCGATTTGCCGCCGCCCGAGGGGCCCACGAGAGCCACGGTCTGGCCCCGCCGGATCTCGAACGAGACGCCGTCGATCACCTCGCGCCGGTCGTTGTAGGCGAAGTGGACGTCGCAGAATTCGATGCGCTCGCGCAGCCCGCCGAAGAGGCGGGCGCCGGGCTTGTCGACCACCTCGGGCCGCCGGTCGATGAGGCCGAAGATGCGCTCGCCGGCGGCGATGCCCTGGTTGATGTTGGCGAACTGGTCGACGAAGGCGCGCACGGGGCGGGTGATCTGCGAGAAGATCGCCACGAAAGCGATGAAGCTGCCCGGATCGAGCGCCTTGCGCGTGACGAGGGCGCCGCCGAAGACCAGCACCACGCCGATGGCCGAGATGCCCAGAAATTCGCTCATGGGCGAGGCCAGCTGCTGGCGCCGCGCCATCGAGAGGGTGAGGCGCGCCACATCCTCGTCGATGCGGTAGAAGCTCTGCTTGACGAAGTCGGTGGCGTTGTAACTCTTGATGACCTTGACGCCGGCGAGCGACTCGTCGAGGGCCGAGACCATTTCGCCCAACCGCTGCTGGTTGGTGCGGGCGGGGTGGCGCAGCCGCTTGACGATGCTGCCGATGAGCAGGGCCACGAGGGGCAGGAAGAGCACCGAGAAGATCGAAAGCTCCCACGAGAGGGCCACCATCATCGCCACGTAGCCGATGATGAGGAAGGGTTCGCGGAAGGCGACCTGCAGCGTGTTGGTGATGCAGAACTGCACGACGTTGACGTCGGCCGTGATGCGCGAGATGATGTCGCCCTTCTGCTGGTCGCTGAAGTAGCCGACGTGCATGTCCATCACGCGGGAGAACATCTCGTCGCGCATGCGCTGCAGCGTGCGGGCGCGCATCGACTCGACGGTCCAGGCCCCGAGGTAGCGGAAAAGGTTGCTCAGGAGGCTGATGAGAACCGTGATGCAGGCCAGCAGCAGCAGGACGCGCTGCACGTCGTAGCTCTCGAAGAGCTGCGAGTAGAGGTAGTTGAAGCAGCTCTCGAGGTAGGCCTTGTCGAGGGCGAAGGGGGGCAGCTCCATCGTGCGCTCGAAGGTGTAGGCGGGGTCGAACATCGTGTTCATGATCGGGACGATCAGCAGGAACGTCAGCGAGTTGAACACCGCGTAGAGCAGCGAGTAAAAGAAGTAGGGGATGGCGTATTTCTCGATCGGGCGGGCGAAGCCCAGCAGCCGAAGATAGGTTTTTAGCATGGTCGGGTGTCGGTTTTCTCCGCTTCTCCGTGCGGGTGCGGCGCCCCGGCGAACCGGTGCGGAAGCCCCCGCGCCCGGGCGCGGCGAAGGCATTTGTATACAAATATACGACGATCTTTCGAATCGTCCAAATCCGGGGCGGCCGAATCCCTCCCGCCCGGTTCGCATCGTTCGGCTGCTGCGTCCTTTATCCGTACCGGTCCGGCTGCCGGCCGGCCCTTCCGGTCGCTTTCGGCCGCATTCCGGCTGCTGCCTGGCTATTGCCCGGCTTGCTCCCCGGTTGTCGGCCGCTTCTCCGCGGGTCGGCTTGCTTCGCGGCTGTCGGTCTGCCCGGAGCGGGGGTTATTCGGCCTGGTAGCCGACGTCTTCGAGCAGCTGGCTGCCGCTCGCCGCGGCGACGGCCAACTGGTCGCAACGGTTGTTCTCGACCGTCTCGGCGTGGCCCTTGACCCAGACGAAGCGGACGTGATGGCGGCGGTAGGCGCGCAGGAAACGCCGCCAGAGGTCGGGGTTCTTCTTGCCGGCGAACCCCTTCTTCTCCCAGCCGAAGACCCAGCGCTTCTCGACGGCATCGACGACGTATTTCGAGTCGGAGTAGAGCGTGACGTTCGAGCCGTCGAATTTCAGCGCCTCGAGCGCTGTGCAGACGGCCAGAAGCTCCATGCGGTTGTTGGTCGTCTCGCGGAAGCCCGCCGAGAGCTCCTTGCGGTGCGGGCCCGCCAGCAGGACGCACCCGAACCCTCCCGGGCCCGGATTGCCGCGCGACGAACCGTCGGTATAGATGGTTATATCCAACTTCAGCGTAAAAGATAAAAGGTGAAAAGGAGAGCGCCGGGAGCGGCCTGCGCAGCCGTCCATGACTGCGCAGGCCTGCCCTTCGGTGCGATCGCTGTTTGCAGCCGAAGCCGGCAGGACTTTGTTCGCACGACCCTGGCCGGCCGCCCGAAGCCGGCACCGGCCCAGCCTCGCCCGGCCTCGTCCCGGCCCAGCCCGGCCTCGTCCCGGCCCAGCCCGGCCTCGTTCCAGCCCTGCCCGGCCTCGTCCCGGCCCAGCCCGGCCTCGTTCCAGCCCTGCTCGGCCTCTTTCCGGCCCCTGCCCGGCCTCGTTCCAGCCTTGCTCGGCCTTCTTCCGGCCCCTGCCCGGCCTCTTTCCGGCCCCTGCCCGGCCTCTTTCCGGCCCCTGCCCGGCCCGGCATGGCACTGGCCCTGCCCCGGTCTCGGCCCCCGGTTATGCGAGCGCCTCCAACTGCGCCCGGAGCGCGGCGATCTTCGCCTCGGCATCGGCCTCCTTGGCCCGCTCGTTGGCGACCACCTTCTCGGGGGCGTTCTGCACGAAGCGCTCGTTCTGCAGCTTCTTGCGGACGCTTGCGAGGAACCCTTCGTAGTAGGCGAGTTCGTCCGTCAGCTTCTTCCGCTCGGCCTCCGTGTCGAGCATGCCGGCCAGCGGCACGAAATACTGCGTCGTCTTGACGAGGAAGGCCGCGGCGGCGGGGTCCTTCTCCGCGATCGGCTCGATCGCCGAGAGGTTGGCCATCTTGGCGATCACGGGGGCGAACTCCGCGGGGTAGTTCGCATCCTCGATGACGCGCAGCACGAGGGCCTCCTTCTGCGTCAGGTTCTTCTGGTTGCGGATGTTGCGCACGGCCGAGATCGCCTCACGTGCCAGCTCGAAGCGTGCCAGCATCGCGGCCTCCTCCGGAGCGGGTTCGGGCATCGGGGCGATACAGATCGAATCGCCGGCGGCGCGCGGCGCCAGATCCTGCCAGATCTCCTCCGTCACGAAAGGCATGAAAGGGTGCAGCATGCGCATCAGCCGGTCGAAGAAGCCGCGCGTCGCCTCGAAGGTCGTGCGGTCGATCGGCGTGCCGAAGGCGGGCTTGACGATCTCCAAATAGAGGCCGCTGAACTCGTCCCAGAAGAGTTTGTAGACCGCCTTGAAGGCCTCCGAAATGCGGTAGTGGCCGAAGTCGGCCTCCACCTCGCGCAGCGTGCGGCCCAGTGCCTGCTCGAACCAGGCTGCGGCGAGGCGGTTCGTCTCGCTTTGCGGCGCGTCGGCCGTCTGCCAGCCGTTCACGAGGCGGTAGGCGTTCCAGATCTTGTTGCCGAAGTTGCGCCCCTGCTCGCAGAGGGCCTCGTCGAACATCACGTCGTTGCCGGCCGACGAGGAGATGAGCATCGCCATGCGGACGCCGTCGGCGCCGTAGCGGGCGATCAGGTCGAGCGGGTCGGGCGAGTTGCCCAGCTGCTTCGACATCTTGCGGCCGATCTTGTCGCGGACGATGCCCGTGAAGTAGACGTTGCGGAAGGGCTCCGCACCGCGGTACTCATAGCCGGCCATGATCATGCGGGCCACCCAGAAGAAGATGATATCGGGACCCGTCACCAGATCGTTCGTGGGGTAGTAGTAGCGGATCTCGGCGTTGTCGGGGTTGCGGATGCCGTCGAAGACCGAGATGGGCCAGAGCCACGACGAGAACCACGTGTCGAGCACATCCTCGTCCTGACGCAGGTCCGCGAGCTGCAGCGAGGCGTCGCCCGCCTTGGCGCGCGCCTTTTCGAGCGCCTCCCCGGCCGTCGGGGCCACCACGAAGCCCCCCTTGGGGAGGTACCAGGCCGGGATGCGCTGGCCCCACCACAGCTGGCGCGAGATGCACCAGTCCTTGATATTCTCCATCCAGTGGCGGTAGGTGTTCCTGTACTTCTCGGGCACGAAGCGGATCGTATCCTCCAGCACCGCCTTCGTCGCGGGGCCGGCCAGCTCCTTCATCGAGAGGAACCACTGCATCGAGAGCTTCGGCTCGATCGCCGCGCCCGTGCGCTCCGAGTAGCCGACGTTGTTCGTGTAGGCCTCGGTCTTTTCGAGAAGCCCCGCGGCGGCGAGGTCGCCCTCGATCCGCTCGCGCAGCGCGAAGCGGTCCATGCCGACGTAGAGCCCCACCTTGTCGTTGATCGTGCCGTCGTCGTTGAAGATGTCGATCGTCTCGAGGCCGTATTTCTCGCCTAACATGTAGTCGTTCACGTCGTGCGCCGGGGTCACCTTGAGGGCGCCCGTGCCGAAGTCGATGTCGACGTACTCGTCGCGGATGACCGGAATCGAGCGGCCGACGAGCGGCACGATGACGCGGGCGTCCGGGGCGAGGTGCTTGTAGCGCGGGTCGTTGGGGTTGACGCAGAGGGCCGTATCGCCCAGAATCGTCTCGGGGCGCGTCGTGGCGACGATGACCGCCTCGTCCGACCCCTCGACCAGGTAGCGCAGGTAGTAGAGCTTGCCGTGCGACTCCTTGAAGATCACCTCCTCGTCCGAGAGGGCCGTCTTGGCCGCGGGGTCCCAGTTGACCATGCGGACGCCGCGGTAGATTTTTCCCTTCTCGTAGAGGTCGCAGAAGACGCGCAGCACGCCTTCGGTGCGCTTCTCGTCCATCGTGAAGCAGGTGCGCTCCCAGTCGCACGAGGCGCCCAGCTTGCGCAGCTGCTGCAGGATCACGCCGCCGTACTTCTCCTTCCACTCCCAGGCGTAGCGCAGGAACTCGTCGCGCGTCAGCTGCGACTTCTCGATGCCCCGCTCGCGGAGCATCGCCACGACCTTCGCTTCGGTGGCGATCGAGGCGTGGTCCATGCCCGGCACCCAGCAGGCGTTCCGCCCCGACATGCGGGCGCGGCGGATCAGCACGTCCTGCAGCGTGTTGTTGAGCATGTGGCCCATGTGGAGCATGCCCGTCACGTTGGGGGGCGGGATGACGATCGTATAGGGTTCGCGGGCGTCGGGCTCGGAGTGGAACAGACGGTGTTCGATCCAGTAGTCGTACCATTTCGCCTCCAGCGTCTGGGGGGCGTATTTGTCTGCTATTTGCATAGGACGGTGATGTATGTTTGTTGCGTTTGCGGTTTCAGGAGGGCAAAGTTATTAACAATCTGCCAAAGTTAAAATAAAATCGCTGAAAAAACGTTACCTTTGCACCACTGTTAATTAGAAAGATCATGAGTGAAAAGACGAAAATAGAACCTGTCGAGATCGACGACGCCACGCTGGCGGCCGAACTGGCCGACGGCCGGCACCGCGTGATTCCGATCGTAACGGGGGAGGACGAACCGATCGAGGAGGCCGACATTCCGGAGGTGCTCCCGATCCTGACGCTGCGTTCGTCGGTGCTCTTCCCGGGCGCCATCACTCCCATCACCGTCGGCCGCGACAAGAGCATTACGCTCGTGCGCGCCGTGAACGCCGCGGGCGGCACGCTGGGCGCCGTGCTGCAGCGCGAGAGCGACGTGGACGACCCCGCCCCGGCCGACATGTACCGGGTGGGCACGGCGGCCCGCATCATCAAGATCCTCGAGATGCCCAACGGCAACCTCACGGTGATCCTGAACGGACTGCAGAAGATCGAGATTCGCGAATACGTCGCGACGGAACCCTACCTCAAGGCGCGGGTCGAGGCCCTGCGCGACTCGACGCCCGACACGAAGAGCATCGAGTTCGAGGCGCTGGTCGACTCGATCCGCGACACGGCGCTCGGCATCATCAACATTTCGCCCTCGATGCCCAAGGAGGCGGCTTTCGCCATCAAGAACATCGACTCGAAGCGCGGGATCATCAACTTCATCTGCTCGAATATGGAGCTGGCCGACGAAGACCGGCAGGCGCTGCTCGAGGCGCCCGGGCTGCTGGCCCGCGCCCGCAAGCTGCTCGAGATCCTGGTCCGCGAGCAGCAGCTGGCCGAGCTCAAGAACTCGATTCAGGAGCGCGTGAAGCAGGAGATCGACAAGCAGCAGCGCGATTACTACCTCCAGCAGCAGATGCGCACGATCCAGGACGAGCTGGGCGACGGCGCGGATGCCGACATCGAGCGGCTGCGGGAGGCGGCGTCGAAGAAGAAGTGGCCCGCCGAGGTGGCCGGAACCTTCGAGAAGGAGCTGACGAAGCTCGAGCGGATGAACCCCGCCGTGGCCGAGTATACGGTGCAGATCACCTACCTCGAGCTGCTGCTCGACCTGCCGTGGGAGGAGACGACGTCCGACAACCTCGACCTCCGCTGCGCCCGCGAGCAGCTCGACCGCGACCACTTCGGGCTCGAGGAGGTCAAGGAGCGCATCCTCGAACACCTGGCCGTCATCAAGCTCAAGGGCGATCTGAAGTCGCCGATCCTCTGCCTCTACGGCCCTCCGGGGGTGGGCAAGACCTCGCTCGGCAAGTCGATCGCCACGGCGCTGGGCCGCAAGTTCGGCCGCATTTCGCTGGGCGGCCTGCACGACGAATCGGAGATTCGCGGCCACCGGCGCACCTACATCGGCGCCATGCCGGGCCGCATCATCCAGACGATCAAGCGGTGCGGCTCGTCGAATCCGGTCATCATCCTCGACGAGATCGACAAGATCTCGATTTCGAACCACGGCGACCCGTCGAGCGCGTTGCTCGAGGTGCTCGACCCGGAGCAGAACACCACCTTCCACGACAACTACATCGACATGGAGTACGACCTCTCGAAGGTCCTCTTCATCGCCACGGCCAACAACATCCAGAACATCGCGCCGGCGCTGCGCGACCGCATGGAGATGATCAACATCCCGGGCTACCTCGTCGAAGAGAAGGTCCGCATCGCGCTGGACCACCTGCTCGCCAAGCAGCGCACGGCGCACGGCATCGCCGAGGACCGGATGACCCTCACGGCGGAGGTCGTCGAGCGGATCATCTCGGGCTACACGCGCGAGGCGGGCGTCCGCTCGCTCGACAAGCAGCTGGCGAAGCTGGCGCGGGCGCGGGCCAGGCAGATCGCCTTCGAGGAGCCCTATGAGCCGGACTTCACGGCCGCCAAGGTCGAACGGGTGCTCGGCATGCCGAAGTTCCTCAATGAGGAGTACGAGGTGAGCGGCCTGATCGGCGTCGTGACGGGGCTGGCCTGGACCGAGGTGGGGGGCGACATCCTCTACATCGAGTCGTGCCTGACCCCCGGCAAAGGGGCGCTGAACCTCACGGGCAACCTCGGCGAGGTGATGAAGGAGTCGGCGACGATCGCCTACGAGTGGACCAAGGCCCACTACGAGGAGCTCGGCATCGACCCCGCGAAGTTCGAGAAGTGCGACATCAACATCCACGTGCCCGAGGGGGCGATTCCGAAGGACGGCCCGTCGGCGGGCATCACGATGGTGACCTCGATCGTCTCGACCTTCACGGGCCGGCACGTGAAGGACCGCATTGCCATGACGGGCGAGACGACCCTGCGCGGACGCGTCACCCCCGTGGGCGGCGTGCGCGAGAAGATTCTGGCCGCCAAGCGGGCCGGGATCACCGAACTGATCCTCTCGGAGGAGAACCGCAAGGATATCGCCGAGATCAAGGCGGAGTACGTCGAGGGGCTCACCTTCCACTACGTCCGCACGAACGACGAGGTGCTGCGGCTGGCGCTGGAGGAGTAGTCCGCCGGCAAAATCGGTCGCACAGCGGCCGGCAGCCCGCAGCCGCCCCCGGGCGGAGGGCTGCTCCTTATGGTCGCAGGCCCGTCCGCTCGGCTGCGGGGCTGCCTCGAGGCTCGATGCCGCAGACACTGCGCTGCGACTAATTTTGAATGCTGAATTTGCGGTTCCGGAAAGGACCCGCAGCGGGCCGCAGCCTCCCGGCGGCGGAGGCCCGCAGCTCGCGTCCAGCAGCTCGCGTCCAGCAGGTCCGCTCCGAGCGGTTCCTCCGCAGGCTGCGGCCGAGTAGGGAAGTAGTGAAGTAGTGAAGTAGTGAAGCCATGGCGTAGGGTTCGGCTTTTGCAAAAAGCCGAGCGGACCGCAGCCTCCCCGGGCGGAGGTCCGCAGCTCCAAAACGTCGCGTGTCCTCCGCAGGCTGCGGCCGACCGGCCGGGAAGGCAGGGAAAGCCGGGGGGGGGAAAAAGCCGGGAAAGCGGGAACGGCACCCTGCCCGGAAACCCTCCGTAAACGCATAAAAATACGCATCATGAAGTTTCTTGCAATCATACCGGCGCGGTACGCATCGACCCGCTTTCCGGCCAAGCCGCTGGCGATGTTGGGCGGCAAACGGGTGATCCAGCGTGTCTACGAGCAGGTCTGCGGCGTGCTGGACGATGCCGTTGTGGCGACCGACGACGAGCGCATCTGCGAGGCGGTGCGCGCCTTCGGCGGCAAGGTCGAGATGACCTCGACAGCCCACCGCAGCGGCACGGACCGCTGCTGGGAGGCCTACACGAAGTTGGGCGCCGCCTTCGACGTCGTGGTGAACGTGCAGGGCGACGAGCCCTTCATCCGCCGCGAACAGCTCGAGACGGTGAAGCGCTGTTTCGACGATCCCGCGACTGACATCGCGACCCTTGTCAAGCCCTTCACCGAGGCCGACGGCCTCGCGGCATTGGAGAACCCCAACTCGCCGAAGGTGGTCCTCGACAACGGCTCGCGGGCGATCTACTTTTCGCGCTCGGTGATTCCCTATCTGCGCGGCGTGCCCCGCGAGGAGTGGCTTCGCCGCCACACCTTCTACAAGCATATCGGCCTCTACGCCTTCCGCACGGAGGTGCTGCGGGCCGTGACGGCGCTGCCCCAGTCGCCGCTCGAGCTGGCCGAATCGCTTGAACAGCTCCGCTGGATCGAGAACGGCTACCGCATCGGCGTCGGCATTTCGGAGATCGAGACGATCGGCATCGACACCCCCGAAGACCTGGCGCGCGCCGAGGCGTGGCTCCGCGAACATTCCGAGGGGCTGGAGCCTGCCGCGGGCACCGGACCGGCCGCTGCGGGCAAACCCTCCGCCGCTGAACCGGCTTCCTCCGCCTCCTCCGGCAGCCCTGCCGATTTTTCCGAACGAACCCCCTTCCGCCCATGATCTTCATTGCCGGACCCTGCGTGATCGAGTCGGCCGAACTGCTCGACCTCGTGGCCGAACGGCTGACCGCCGTCGGCCGCCGTCTCGGTGTGCCGTTTATTTTCAAGGCCTCGTTCGACAAGGCCAACCGCACCTCGCTCGGCTCGTTCCGCGGCCCCGGCCTCGAAAAGGGGCTCGCGATGCTGGCCGACGTCAAGGCGAAGTGGGGGCTGCCGCTGCTGACCGATATCCACGAAGCGTGGCAGGCGGCTCCCGCGGGCGAGGTGGCCGATGTGCTGCAGATTCCGGCCTTCCTCTGCCGGCAGACCGATCTGATTGTCGCTGCAGCCCGCACGGGCCGCTGCATCAACATCAAGAAGGCCCAGTTCCTCTCGGGCGCCGACATGCGCTATCCCTACGAGAAGGCGGTCGCGTCGGGCGCCTCCGAGGTGTGGCTCACCGAACGCGGCAACAGCTACGGTTACAATAATTTGGTGGTCGATTTCCGCAACATCCCCGACATGCTCCGCATCGCGCCGACGGTGGTGATGGACTGCACCCACTCGGTGCAGCGCCCGGGCGGCGCCGGCGGCACGACGGGCGGCGACCGCTCGTTCGTCCCGGCGATGGCGCTGGCCGCCAAGGCTTTCGGCGCCAACGGCTTCTTCTTCGAGGTGCACCCCGATCCCGACCGGGCCCTCTCGGACGGCCCGAACATGCTGCCGCTCGACGAACTGGAACCCCTTGTCCGAAAACTGCTCGCATGACCGAATCCGAAAAATACGACGTACTGGAGCTCGCCCGTCGGACGATCCGCACCGAGATGCAGGCGCTCGGCGAGCTGGCCGACAGCCTCGGCGACGCCTTCGTCCGGGCGGTGTCGCTGCTGCTCGCCGCCCGCGGCAAGTGCATCGTGACGGGGATGGGCAAATCGGGCCTCGTCGCCCGGAAGATCGCCGCGACGCTCGCTTCGACCGGCACGCCGAGTTTCTTCCTCCACTCCGGCGAGGCCTTCCACGGCGACCTGGGGATGATTTCGAAAGAGGACGTCGTGCTGGCGCTCTCCTATTCGGGCGAGACGGATGAGGTGCTGAAGATCGTCCCCTTCATCCGCTCGAACGGCAACCCGTTGATCTCCATGACGGGCAATGCCGCCTCGTCGCTGGCCCGCCACTCCGATGTGCACCTCGACGTCCGCGTCCGGGAGGAGGCCTGCCTGCTGCGGCTGGCCCCGACCACCTCGACCACGGCGCAGATCGCCTTGGGCGACGCCCTGGCCGTGGCGCTCATGCAGCTGCGCGGCTTCACGAACGTCGACTTCGCCCGCCTGCATCCGGGCGGCAGCCTCGGCCGGCGCCTCCTCATGACCGTCGGGCAGGTGATGCGCGACCGCGATCTGCCCCTCGTGCCGCCCGACTGCCCCGCCGTGGAGATGATCCATGCCATTTCGAAAGGAGGGCTGGGGCTGGTCGTCGTCTCGACGGGCGACCGGCGGATCGACGGCATCGTGACCGACGGCGACGTCCGCCGCGCCATGGTGCGGCTGCGCGGCGACTTCTTCGACGTCGTGGCGGCCGACATCGCCACGCCCCGGCCGAAGACGATCGCAGCGTCGTGCAAATTGATCGAGGCCGAGCAGCTCATGACCCGCCACAAGGTGACGTCGCTGCCGGTCGTCGATGACGGCGGGCGGATCGTCGGTGTCATCCAGATTTACGACATCAAGCTGTAGGGGCAGCGACCCGGCATTTGCCTGCTCCCGGACACAGCGCCTTAATAACAAACGCCCCCGGCTTTCGAAAGGCCGGGGGCGTTTTGTCGGTCGCGATGCCGCGGGTGTTACTCGCCCGGGATGATCGCTTCGTTCGGGCAGACGCCTGCGCAGGTGCCGCAGTCGATGCACTTGTCGGGATCGATCACGTAGATATCGCCGGCCGAAATGGCCTCTACGGGGCACTCGCCGATGCAGGTTCCGCAGGCGACGCAGGAGTCGGTAATTTTGTAAGCCATAGTCGTTGTTGTTTGTTGTGTTGAGTTTGTGTATTTGTGTAATGCAAATATAGCGCTTTATTTGATAATATCAAATCCCGTGTAGGGAATTAGCACCTCGGGAATGCGGATCCCCTCCGCCGTCTGGTTGTTCTCGAGCAGCGCGGCGACGATGCGGGGCAGCGCCAGCGACGAGCCGTTGAGCGTGTGGGCCAGGCGGATCTTCTTCTCGGCGTCGCGGTAGCGCAGCTTGAGGCGGTTGGCCTGGAACGACTCGAAGTTCGAGACGGACGAGACCTCCAACCAGCGCTTCTGCGCCTCGGAGTAGACCTCGAAATCGTAGGTCAGCGCCGAGGTGAAGGACATATCGCCGCCGCAGAGCCGCAGGATGCGGTAGGGCAGGCCGAGCGACTTCACGATCCCCTCGACGTGGGCCACCATGCCGTCGAGCGCCTCGTAGGAGACTTCGGGCAGCGAGAGCTGCACGATCTCGACCTTGTCGAACTGGTGCAGCCGGTTCAGGCCGCGCACATCCTTGCCGTAGGAGCCCGCTTCGCGGCGGAAGCAGGGGGTGTAGGCGGTCATCTTGACGGGGAAGTCGCGCTCGTCGAGGATCGCGTCGCGGTAGATGTTCGTCACGGGCACCTCGGCCGTCGGGACGAGGTAGAAGTTGTCCACCGTGGCGTGGTACATCTGCCCCTCCTTGTCGGGCAGCTGGCCCGTGCCGAAGCCCGAGGCCTCGTTCACCATCACGGGAGGCTCTACCTCGAGGTAGCCGGCCGCCGTGTTGCAGTCGAGGAAGTAGTTGATGAGCGCGCGCTGGAGACGGGCCCCCTTGCCCTTGTAGACGGGGAAGCCGGCCCCCGTGAGCTTCACGCCGAGGTCGAAGTCGATGATGTCGTATTTGCGCGCCAGCTCCCAGTGGGGCAGCGGGTCGGCGGGCAGCTGGGTGTAGTTCTCGACGAGCTTCACGACGAGGTTGTCCTCGGCCGTGCGTCCCTCGGGGACGATCTCGGCGGGGAAGTTCGGTAGCGAGACGAGGGCGTTCTGCAGTTCGCCCTGCACGCATTTCGACTCCTCCTGCAGACGGGTGGACTGCGCCTTCAGATCGGCCACGAAGCGCTTGCGCTCCTCGGCCTCCTCGCGGCGGCCCTGTCCCATGAACATGCCGATTTCCTTGGCGGCCTTGTTCTGGGCGGCGAGGGTGTTGTCGAGTTCGACCTGAATGGCGCGCCGGCGGTCATCCAAAGCGATGATCCTGTCGATGACGGGGGCGGCATCGACGCCCTTCTTGGCCAGCTTGCGCGCGGCCTCGGCCCGATCGTCCCGAATTTGCTTGATTGTAAGCATCTTGTTATTCCGTTAGTGGTATATTCGATATCCGAATCGCAAAAATACAAAACAATTCACAAAAATAGTTTACTTTTGTCGAAAATAAAAAGCTCTCTTTTCCGGTGAAACGAATCGAACTGCTGGCTCCGGCCCGGGATTTCGCGGCGGCGAAGGTCGCCGTCGATGCGGGGGCCGACGCCGTCTACATCGGCGGCGCCCGCTTCGGCGCCCGCCAGGGGGCCGTCAACCCGGTCGGGGAGGTGCGCCGCACGGTCGAGTACGCCCGCCGGTACGGCGTGCGGGTCTACGCCACGCTCAACACGCTGCTTTGGGACGACGAACTCGCCGCCGCCGAAGCGGAGGCGCGGGCGCTGCTCGATGCCGGGGTCGATGCCCTCATCGTGCAGGATATTGCCCTGCGCCGCATGGCGCTCGGCTGCGAGCTGCACGCCTCGACGCAGGTGCAGGTCCGCACCCCCGAGATGGCGCGTTTCCTGGCCGAGGCGGGCTTCGCGCGCGTGATTCTGGAGCGGGCCCTCTCCCTCGACGAGATCCGCCGCATCGCGGCCGCCACGACGGCCGAGGTCGAATGCTTCGTCCACGGGGCGATCTGCGTGGGGTACAGCGGCCGCTGCTTCCTCTCGCGGTCGCTCTCGCCCCGCAGCGGCAACCGCGGCGCCTGCAGCCAGCCCTGCCGCCTCAAATGGGACCTGACGGACGGCGCGGGACACACCTACATCGCCGGCAAGCACCTTCTTTCGGTGCGCGATCTGAACCTCTCGGAGCGGCTCGGCGAGTTGCTCGACGCGGGGGTCTCCTCCTTCAAGATCGAGGGGCGCCTCAAGGACGAGGGGTATATCCGCAACGTCGTGGCGGGCTACCGCGCGGCGCTCGACCGGGCGCTGGCCGGGCGGCCGCACCTCGTGCGCGCCTCGGCGGGGGAGAGCCGGCCCGACTTCACGCCGGCGCCGTCGAAGAGTTTCACGCGCGGGGAGTCGGTCTACTTCCTCGACGGAAAGTGCCGCGGGGTGGCGTCGTTCGATACGCCGAAGGCGGTGGGCGAGCCGCTGGGGCGTGTCGTGCAGTGCTCGGCGCGCGGCTACCGCGTCGAGACGTCGCAGCCGATCGCCCCGGGCGACGGCATCTGCCTGCTGACGGCGGAGGGGCTGCGCGGCACGAATGTCAATGCGGTCGAGGGGGCATGGATCGTTCCGAACCGCCTGGAGCGCATCCCGGCCGGAACACCGCTCTACCGCAACTACGATCACCTGTTCCAGAAGCGGCTGGCTGCGAGCCGTATGCGGCGCACGATCGCTGTCTCGGCGCGGCTCGAAGCGCGGGCCGGCGGGGTGGAGCTCCGCTTCGAGGACTGCGAGGGGGTGACGGCGGCGGTGTCGCGGAGGGCGGCGCTCGATGCGGCGCAGGCGCCCGACCGCAATGCGGAGACGATCCGCCGGCAGCTGCAGCGCAGCGGCGAGACGATCTTCGAGGTGCGCACGGTCGAGGTGGCGGGGGCGGAGTGGTTCGTGCCCGCCTCGTTAGCGGCCGAGCTGCGGCGCGAGGGGCTCGAACGGCTGCTGGCGGCGCGTCTGGAGCGGCCGCGGTCCCACCGGGTGCTGCCCGAAGATCCGGCGGCCCGCTATCCCGAGGCGGTCGTGGGGGCTGACGGAAATGTGACGAACCGCCTCGCGGAGGCCTTCTATCGCGACCACGGCGTCGAACGGATCGAACCGCCCCTCGAACAGGCGGCGACGACCGTGGGGGCCTGCGTGATGCAGTCGGCCTACTGCCTGCGCCGCGAGCTGGGCGAGTGCCTGCTGCAGCGGCCGCGCCTGCGGGGCGACCTTTACCTCGAGGCGGCGGGGCACCGCTATCGGCTCGATTTCGACTGCCGGCGGTGCGAAATGCGGCTCGTCGACTGCTCGAAGCGGTGAGGATGGAGGCTGTCGGGTGCAGCTAATTTGAATTTGCGCCCGCAGGGCGCAGCGGGCCGCAGCCGCTGGCTGTGGCGAAATGCTTGCCGGCAAATTCGGTCGCGCAGCGATCGGCAGCCCGCAGTCGCTTGTGGTGGTGAAAATGATTGCTGGAAAGATCGGTCGCGCAGCGACCGGCGGGCCGCAGCCTGGGGGCGGCGGAGGCCCGCAGCTCCTTACAGTCGTGCGTGCGCTCCGCAGGCTGCGACCCGAACCGGGAGCAAGCTCAAGTGTGCTCGGCAGGTTCGCTTAATTTTGAATATTGAATTCTGAATCATGAATTTGCGGTTCCGATAAGGAACCGCCGCGGGTCGCAGCTTCGCCCGGCGAAGGCCCGCAGCTCGCGTCCGCTTTGGCGTCCGTTCGTGCAGGCGCTTCGCAAGCTGCAGCCTGCGTTCGACGGTCGAAAATTCGGTCGCTATGCGGCCGGAAGCTGCAGCCTCCGGTTTTGGTGAAAGTGCTTGCAAGCAAAATCGATCGCGCAGCGATCGGCAGCCCGCAGCCGCCCCCGGGCGGAGGGCTGCTCCTTCTGGTCGCAAGCCCGTCCGCTTGGCTGCGGGCTTGCCTTGAGTGGAATCCATGCCGCGGCTAATTTTGAATATTGAATTTTGAATCTTGAATTTGCGGTTCCTTAAGGAACCGCAGCGGGCAGCGGCCTCCCGGCTGCGGAGGTCCGCAGTTCGTAGCCGAACATGCGAGCTCCGCAGGCTGCAGCCCGAGACGCACGAATGACCGCGAGAACAGTTAAATAGGCAGATCCCCGCTTCTGAAAAACAATTAAATGCGTTATGCAACAACAACTGACCCCCGATTTCGGGGAGTATGAACTGCTCGATACGGGCGATTTCGAGAAACTGGAGCGTTTCGGACGCTACACGACGCGCCGTCCCGAGCCGCAGGCCATCTGGCACCGAAGCCTTTCGGAGGAGGTGTGGCGCGCGGCGGCAGATGCCTCGTTTCTGCGCGACCGCGACCGTGATCGCGGCGGACGCAGCGACGAGCGGGGCGAATGGCGGCTCCGCCCCCAGATGCCCGACCGCTGGACGATCGACTATCGGTATCGGGAGATGACGCTGCGGATGCGGCTGGCCCTCACCTCGTTCAAACACGTGGGCCTCTTTCCCGAGCAGGCGGCCAACTGGAATTTCATCTACGACCGCTGCCGGGAGCTGGGCGCCCGGGCGGGGCGGCCGCTTCGCGTGCTGAACCTCTTCGCCTATACGGGCGGCGCCACGCTGGCGGCCCGAGCCGCGGGGGCCGAAACGACGCATGTCGATTCGGTGAAGCAGGTCGTCACCTGGGCCCGCGAAAATATGGAGGCGAGCGGGCTGGAGGGAGTGCGCTGGATCGTCGAGGATGCCCTGAAGTTCGTGCGGCGCGAGGTGCGGCGCGGAAACCGCTACGACGGCATCATCCTCGATCCGCCTGCCTACGGACGCGGAGCGAACGGCGAGAAATGGGTGCTCGAGGAGCATATCGGCGAGATGCTGGCCTGCTGCGCCGCGCTGCTCGAACCCCGCTGCGCCTTTCTCGTGCTGAACCTCTACTCGATGGGGCTCTCCTCGACGCTGGCCCGCACGGCGGTGCGGCAGGCTTTCGGGGTTCCGGAGGAGGAGCAGTGGGGGGAACTCTGCTTTACGGACCGGGCCGGCAAGGAGCTGCCGCTCGGAACCTACTATCGCTTCGTCCGGTAGTGTGCTGCGTAAGCGGTCGGCGGGCCGCAGCCTGCTGGTGGAATCGTTCGTCCGTAAAATCGACGTCGCAGACGTCGGCCGCTTGGTTGTGGGCTTTTTGCAAAGAATCAATCGCGCAGCGATTGGCGGGCCGCAGCCTCGCCCGGCGAAGGCCCGCAACTCGCGTCCCGCAGGTCCGCTTCGAGCGGTTCTTCGCAAGCTGCTGCCCGCAACTGCCGGTTGTGGTGGAAATGGCTGTTGGCAAACTCGGTCCGTTAGGACCGGCAGTCCGTGGCCGCTGGTCGTTGTGAAGTTTCCGTCGGGATCGGTCGCATAGCGACCGGCAGCCCGCAGCCGCCGGTCGTCGCCGAGGTGTTTTGCGACAAATGCGACGTCGCAGACGTCGGCAGCCCGCAGCCGCCCCCTGGCGGAGGGCTGCTTCTCTACGTCGCAAGCCCGTCCGCTCGGCTGCGGGGATGTCCGAACAACTTTGATATCGAAGGCATCGGCAACCTTTCCCCAGGCGGAGGGCTGCATCCTCGTGCAGCTCGAAAGCAAGCCCACCGCTCTGCTGCGGGCTTTTTGCACCGAATCAATCGCGCAGCGATTGGCGGGCCGCAGCCTCCCCGGCGCGGAGGCCCGCAGCTCCTTGGCATCGCTGGCGCCCTCCGCAGGCTGCGACCCGGGCAAGAACGCGCCGCAACCCGCCCCCGGGCGAAAGCGGATTACATAATATGACAATAGATTAAAACCGTTTTAAAAGATGATGCCCCTTTTGCTTCTTCTCTTCGGATTGCTGGGCGACTGTCTGCTCGCAGTCCTGGTCGGCATGCTCGGCGCCTCGCGCCGCCTCGGCTTCGGCTGGTCCTTCCTGATCAGTCTCCTCTTCACCCCCTTTGTCGGACTGCTCTGTGTGCTGCTTTCCGAGCAGCTGCCTGCTGCGGCCGAACGCCGTTGGGGCTGTTTAGGAACACTCTGCGCCGGGCTCGGCTGTCTGTGCCTGCTTATTTTCTTGTTTCTGCTTCTGACGGGAGGCGCCGCCCTGGCGACACTGCTGTAGCGGAAGTCCCGCCGAATGTCGGCCTCACCGGCCCCGTCGCACCTGCCGGTCCCGTCAGCACCTGCCGGCCCCGCCGCGCCCCGGCGTACCTTGTCGCACCCGCTACCCCGGCCCCGCGGTCAGAAGATCCGGTAGATCAATATCCCCGCCGCGGCCGAAAGGACGATAAGCAGGATGGGATTCACCCTGCGCCACTGCCCGACAAGGACGCCGCCGAAGAGCAGCCAGCTCCACGCGTCGATGAAGTTCCGCTCGTCCGCCGCGGCGTTGTGCGGGAAGATGAGCAGCAGGGCGGCCGAGGCGATCATGCCGATCACGACGGGGCGCATGCCGAGCATCGCCCCCTCGACGATGCGGTTGTGCTTGAGGCGGAGGAAGAAACGCGTGATGAGCAGCATCAGGGTCAGCGCCGGCAGGCAGACCGCCGCCGTGGCGACGACGGCCCCCAGCACGCCCCACCAGGCCGAGCCGGCCTGGGAACCGACCGTGTAGCCGACGTAGGTCGCCGAGTTGATGGCGATCGGACCGGGGGTGATCTGCGAGACGGCCACGATGTCGGCGAACTCGCTGTTGGTCATCCAGGCGTGTTGCACGACCACCTCGTTCTGAATGAGCGACAGCATCGCATAGCCGCCGCCGAAACCGAAGAATCCGATCTTGAGATAGGAGACGAAGAGTTGCCAGAAGATCATCGCCGGAGTTTTTTAGCAAGGAACATTTCCCAGGCGATGCCGCATGCGGCGGCCGCCGCCAGAACGTAGATCGGCGACCAGCCGAGCCCCCAGACGGCCAGCGCCGCGGCGACGATCACGCCGTAGAGGGCGCGGTGCATGCCGCGCGAGAGCGACAGCACCGGGGCGACGATGAGGGCCACGACGGCCGGGCGCATCCCCCTGAAGGCGGCATCGACCCACGGATTGTGCCGGATGTCGGCGAAGAGCAGCGCCACGAGCAGGATCACCGTGAAGGAGGGAATCACCACGCCGGCGATCGAGGCGAGGGCACCCCGGAAGCCGTGGACCTTGTAGCCGACGAAAACCGCCGTGTTGAGGGCGATGGGGCCCGGTGCCGACTGCGCGAGCGTCAGCAGGTCCAGAAAGTCGGCCCGGTCGATCCAGGCGCGACGGTCGATCACCTCGTGTTCGATGATCGGGATCATGGCGTAGCCTCCGCCGAAGGTGAAGGCGCCGATCTTCAGAAAACTGCGAAAAAGCGTGAACGTCATTCTCTGTCGTTTCGAATTTCCAAATACATGGGGCCTATACGCCGCAAGACGGGTCCTTTGCTGCCGCTATGCCTCCCTCTGGTTGCCCCCCCCTCGGCTATGCCGGCCTCTTTAGCCGTTATTCCGGCTTTTCTGCCGCAAGGCCGTTCACGACGGAGATCATCGTCGTGGCGACGACGGCGGCCGTCTCGGTGCGCAGCCGCTGCGTGCCGAGGGTGATCTCCTCGAAGCCCGCCGCTAAGGCCGCCTCGATCTCCGCAGGCGAAAAGTCGCCTTCGGGACCGATCAGAAGCTGCACCGCTTCGCCGGGCCGCAGCACGGCGGGCAGGTAGCGCTTGCCCGCCGCCGAGTGTGCCGCCTCGCAGTGGGCGATGAAGCGGCGCCCCTCGAAGGGGGCGGCGACGAGGTCGCGGAATGGGGTCAGGGGGTGCAGCAGCGGCCGGTAGGCCTTGAGCGACTGCTTCATGGCGGCCGTGATGACCTTCTCGCTCCGCTCGGGCTTGAAGACCCGCCGCTCGCTGTGTTCGCTCTCCAGCGGGACGATCTCCGAAACCCCCACCTCGGTCGCCTTTTCAAGAAACCACTCGTAGCGGTCGGCGTTCTTGGTCGGCGCCACGGCCATCGCGAGCCGGTAGGGAAGCGGCTCGAACCGCTCCTCGACCCGCTCGATGCGGACCGTGCAGCGTTTCGGCCGGTCGTCGGCGATGCGGCCGTGGTAGAGCGAGCCGCGGCCGTCTGTCAGCACGAGGGGTTCCCCGACGCCGAGCCGCAGCACCCGCACGCAGTGTTTCGACTCCTCCTCCGAAAGGGTGTGGAGCGGCAGCTCGATTTCCGGGGCATAGAACAGTTGCATACCGATTTTTTTGTTACCTTTGCCAATAAACCCGGCCTTCCGAACGTTCGGCGAACGGCTCGGCGGCACAAAGTTACAAAAAATGATTAGTATATTATATTTATGAGTGATTCAAAACTACAATCATTATCAGAAATATTTAATAACAAAATATTTCGCATTCCAGATTTCCAACGTGGTTATTCTTGGGAAGAGCGTCAACTTGATGATTTTTGGGAAGATATACAAAATTTAAGTCCCAATAAAATTCATTACATCGGTCTGTTGACTGTTGAACCCATTAAAAATGGCGATATACAAAATGTAGAAAAATGGAAAGATGATTTGTGGCTTTTGAAAAAAGGCATGTCTGCTTACTACGTTATCGATGGACAGCAACGATTGACGACCCTTATTATTTTACTACATGAAATATTACGAACATTTGATGAGAATGAGGGTATTAATTATGGAGCAAAAAGTGAATGGATTGATAGATTTTTGTATCGTTCATACAATCAGATATATAAATCCTTTGTTTTTGGATATGAAAAGGATAATCCAAGTGATGAGTTCTTCAAAACAAAAATTTTAGAGCAAGATTCATCCGCAGCAGACAAATATCCTGAAACTTTATATACAGCAAACCTAATGTTTGCAAAGAACTATTTTGCTGAAAAACTCAAAGTACTGAGTAAAAAAGATAAAGAGAGTATATTTGATAAAGCAGTTAATCGATTGAAGTTTAATTATTATGAAATAGACGATTCTTTAGATGTATATGTAACATTTGAAACAATGAATAATAGAGGCAAGGATTTGTCTCATTTAGAATTGCTCAAAAATCGTCTGATCTATTTAACCACTCTTCTACATGTAGATGATGAAACCAAAGGTCGTTTAAGAAGAGACATCAATGAAACATGGAAAACGATATACGAATATCTTGGCAAAAACAAAGAAAATCCATTGGACGATGATGTTTTTTTGTTTAATCATTGGATTATGTATTACACATACGATAGAAGCCAATCCGATGTATATGCAGACTTCTTGTTGAAAAAGAAATTTACATCTAAGAATGTAATAAGTGGACATATTTCTATTAAGGATATAAAAGATTATATTGATAGTCTGGCGAAATGTGTTAAACAATGGTTCTTTATTTACAATATTCGATATTCTAATTATTCGGACAGAATAAAAGAGTATATACAAAAATTAGAGCGTGTTGGAATGGGTGCTTTCCCTCCAATGATAATGGCTGTCTTTACAAAAGAGTCTCAAGAAGATTATATATGGAACTTCTTAGACGCTTGCGAAAGATTCAATTTTCTTGTCTTTGCAATATCACACCGTTCTTCGAATACACAGAATAGCAACTTATATCGAATGGCGAGAGAATATTACATGGGTAATACAGATATTGAAACTATTACTGCTGAAATAGATTTTTTGACAGATGGTGAAGATGATAACTATTACCGTGGCTGGTTTGATTTAGAAAGATTTAAGAACCATATTCAAGAACTTTTTTTCAAAAACGAAAAGGATGGTTTTTACTCTTGGAGTGGTCTAAGGTATTTTTTATATGAGTATGAACTATACTTACAAGATAGTGCTAACCCCAAAGTGAAGTGGGAAGATTTTAGTAAAAGGATAAAAGAGGATACCATTGAACATATATACCCTCAATCAGCAACAGATATATATTGGAAAGACCGTTTTGGACAGCTTAAACCAACAGAAAAGCGTATATATCTAAACACTTTAGGAAATTTATTGCTCTTAAGCCGTTCTAAAAATTCCAAGTTGCAAAATTATGATTTTGAAAAGAAGAAATGTCTTAAAAATAAAGATGGGAAAGATATAGGTTATTATAACGGCTCGTACAGTGAGATAGAGGTTGCCCAACAAAAGGAGTGGACTACAGAAACAATAAAGGAACGAGGTTTGTCAATGTTGCAATTTATGGAAGAACGTTGGAAATTCAAGTTTTCCGATTGGGATATTAATATGGAAGATATACTTTTCCCAACAAAATAATACCTTTTATAACACTGACAAAGATTTATGTGGTTGTTTTTTATCAGCGCTATTTTCGCAAATATGATTTTATTGCTACTTTTGCATCAAGATGAGTGATTTAGTTAAGTAACCAACAGCAAAGCACAGAAATAGACTTGGTTGCTAATTTGTTACCCAAATTTCTATCATTCTTCTAAACCTCCTATGCTTAAAGAGGTATAAGTATCTTCCAAAGTTACAAAAAATACCGTATGAAACGCATTGTCTTTCTATTTACGTTTTTTCTCTGCATGATGAATCTGTCGTGTCGAAACACTCGTCAATCTTCGGAGAATCCGCTGCTCGAAGCCTGGGAGACCCCCTACGGCGTGCCCCCCTTCGACCGGATCCGGCCCGAACATTTCCGTCCCGCCTTCGAGGAGGCGATGGCCCGTCACGAGGCCGAGATCGAGGCCATCACGGCCAATCCCGAGGCGCCGACCTTCGAGAATACGCTGCTCGCCTACGACGGGGCGGGGCTTCTGCTCGAACGGACGGCGCTCCTCTTCGGCATGCTGTCGGCCGCCGACACCAACGAGGCGCTGCAGCGCGTCGAAGTCGAAGTGATGCCGATGCTGACCGTGCACAACGACCGGATCGGGATGAACGAGGCCCTCTTCGCCCGCATCCGGAACCTCTACGACCGCCGTTCGGAGCTCGGGCTCGATGCCGAACAGCTGCGGCTGCTGCAGAAGACCTACGACGGTTTTGTCCGCGCGGGCGCGCTGCTCGACGCGGAGAAGAAGGAGCGCCTTCAGGCGATCAACGAGGAGCTCTCGAACATCTCCGTGCAGTTCGGACAGCACCTGCTGGCCGAGAACAACGCCTTCGAGCTCGAACTCGAAGGCAAGGACCTCGACGGACTGCCGGCGGGCGTGCGCGACCAGGCGCGCGAGAAGGCTGCGGCAGCGGGCCGCAGCGGCAAATACCTCTTCACGCTTCACAAACCCAGCCTGCTGCCTTTCCTGACCTATTCGTCGCGGCGCGACCTGCGCGAGCGGCTCTACAAGGGGTATCTGAATCGCTGCAACAACGGCGATGCGAACGACAACAAACAGTTGGTCAACGACTTTATCCGGCTGCGCACCGAGAAGGCCCACCTGCTGGGCTATGCGAGCTATGCCGACTACGTCGTGGCGGACGAGATGGCGGGTTCGACGGCGGCGGTCTACCGGCTTCTCGAGGAGATCTGGACCCCGGCCGTCGCCCGTGCCCGCGAGGAGTTGGCCGCCATGCAGAGCCTCTTCGCGGCGGATGTGCCCGACGGACGGTTCGAGCCGTGGGACTGGTGGTACTACGCCGAGAAGGTCCGCAAGCGCGACTATGCGATCGACGAGGCGATGCTGAGCCCCTATTTCTCCTTGGAGAATGTGCGCGGCGGCGTCTTCTTCCTCGCCAACCGCCTCTACGGCCTCACGTTCCGGCCGATCGTCGTCCCGGTCTACCACGAGGAGGTGAGCGCCTATGAGGTGCTCGACAGCGACAACTCGCACCTCGGCGTCCTCTACTTCGACTTCCACCCGCGCGACGGCAAGGGGCAGGGGGCCTGGTGCGGCAACTACGTCGAGCAGCGCTATGTCGATGGCAAGCGGGTCGCCCCCGTGGTTTCGATCGTCTGCAACTTCACGCGTCCGACGGCCACGACCCCCGCGCTGCTGACGCTCGACGAGACCGAGACCCTTTTCCACGAGTTCGGTCATGCACTCCACTTCCTGCTCCACGACGTGAAGTACCGCGGCCTCTCGGAGGTCGAGGGCGACTTCGTCGAGCTGCCGTCGCAGGTAATGGAGAACTGGGCCTTCCATCCCGAGATGCTCAAGCACTATGCCGTCCACTACCGCACGGGCGAGGTGATCCCCGATGCACTTGTCGAGAAGCTGCGGCGCAGCGAGCTCTTCAACCAGGGCTTCAATACGACGGAGCTCATCGCCGCCTCGCTCTCCGATCTGGACATCCACTCGATCACCGAGTACAAGCCATTCGACCCGATGGCCTTCGAACACGAGGCCCTCTACGGCCGGCGGGGCATGCCCCGCGAGATCGAGCCGCGCTACCACTATCCCTACTTCAGCCACATTTTCGACGGCGGCTACTCGGCCGGTTACTACTTCTACACGTGGGCCGAGGTGCTCGACAAGGATGCTTTCGAGGCCTTCCGCGAGAGCGGCGACATTTTCAACCGCGAGGTCGCCGGACGGTTCCGCACGCTGCTCGAGAGTGGCGGTTCGAAGGATGGCATGACCCTCTACCGCGCTTTCCGCGGCAAGGAGCCCGACAAGCGGGCGATGCTGCTCGCACGCGGCCTGATCGCTCCCGAGCCGGAGGAGGAGACGACGGAGCCGGAGGGGACGGAAGAGCCGAAGGGGCCGGCGACGGAGTAGTTCGGGAGAGAGGGGCGACAGCTTCCCGGTTGATTGAGGAAGTGCCTGCTGGAACATGCGGTCGCGCAGCGACCGGCAGCCCGCAGCCGCCCCCGGGCGAAGGGCTGCAATCTCGCGCTGCTCGAAAGCAGGCCCGTCCGCTCGGCTGCGGGCAGGCTCCGAGGTTTGACGCTGCGGCTAATTTTGAATATTGAATTTTGAATCATGAATTTGCACCCGCAGGGCGCAACGGGCCGCAGCCTCCCGGCGGCGAAGGCCCGCAATTCGCGTCCCGAAGGTCCGCTTTTGCGCCCTTCGCAGGCTGCAGCCCGAACATGTCCCGCCCTGCAGCCAACCCTGCAGCAGCGGCCAAATGATAAAACGAAGAAACCGAACATAACCCAATTAACGAGATGAAAAAAATTATTCTTATGGCACTCTCTCTGGCGGCCGCCTCGTGCGTGGACCGCAACCTGCCCGCGGTGCAGTATCCCGAGCTGGATACGACCAATCCGCTGCTCGCCGAGTGGCGGACGCCCCATGCGACGCCTCCTTTTTCGGCAATCAGACTCGAACACTTCGAACCCGCCGTCGATGCGGCGATCGCCTGCGCGCGCGCCGAGCTCGATGCGATCGTGAACAATCCCGACAAGCCGACCTTCGGCAATACGATTCTGGCGCTGGAGCGTCACGGCCAGCTGCTGGCGCGCATCGAGGGAATCTTCTACAACCTGATGGAGGCCGATGCGTCGGAGGAGATGGAGCAAATCGCGCAGCGTCTGCAGCCGAAACTCACCGAGTTGAGCAACGATATTTCGCTCAATCCCGTCCTTTTCGCCCGTGTAGAGGCGGTCTACGAGCATCCGGGGCTCGGCCTTTCGGCTCCCGAGAAGAAGCTGCTCGAAGACACTTACCGGAGCTTCACGCGCAACGGCGCCGCCCTCTCCGACGAGGAGAAAGCGCTCTACCGCACCTATTCGAACGACCTCTCGGCCCTGACGCTCCGTTTCGGCCGGAATGCCCTGGCCGCCACGAACGCCTTTACGCTGCATATCACCGACCCGAAGCAGGTGGCCGAGCTGCCCGACTTCGTGAAGGAGGGGATGGCCGCCGAGGCCCGCGCCCGCGCTCTGCAGGGCTGGGTCGTGACGCTGCAGGCGCCGAGCTACGTGCCGTTCCTCACCTATTCGTCGAACCGCGCGCTCAAGGAGCAGCTGTGGCGCGCCTACAACTCCCGGGCGCTGGGCGGCGAGTCGGACAATACGGAGACGGTCCGCGGCATCGTCAATACGCGCCTTCGGATCGCCAACCTGCTCGGCTACGACACCTATGCCGATTACGTGCTCGAACGCCGCATGGCCGAAAACCGGGAGACCGTCCTCGGCTTCCTCGACGAGCTGCTCGCGGCGACGAAGGAGTATGCGGATGCCGACTACCGCAAGGTGAACGACTATGCCGCCACGCTCGGTTTCGAGGGGGCGCTGATGCCTTGGGACTGGGCCTACTACAGCGAAAAGTACAAGGAGGCCGAATATGCCTTGAACGATGAGGCCGTGAAGCCCTACTTCAAACTCGAAAATGTCCGGAAGGGGGCCTTCCTGCTGGCCAACAAGCTCTACGGGCTGAATTTCACGCCCAACCCTGCGATCGAGGTCTACCACCCCGAGGTGACGGCCTACGACGTAACGGATGAAAAGGGACGCTTCATGGCGGTGCTCTACCTCGACTTCCACCCCCGCGCCTCGAAACGCGCCGGCGCCTGGATGACCGAGTTCCGCAGCTCGAAGATCGAGAACGGCGTGGAGACGAGGCCGCTCGTCTCGCTGGTGATGAACTTCTCGAAACCGACCGATACGAAGCCCTCGCTGCTTACCTTCGACGAGGTCGAGACCTTCCTGCACGAGTTCGGCCACGCGCTGCACGGTATGCTGGGCGAGGGCGAGTTCGCATCGCAGACCGGGACCTCTGTTTACCGCGATTTCGTCGAGCTTCCCTCGCAGCTTATGGAGAACTGGGCGACCGAGAAGGAGTTCCTCGACCTGTGGGCCGTCCACTACGAGACGGGAGAGCCGATGCCGGCCGAGCTCGTCGAACGCATCGTTGCCGCCAAGAACTACTTAGCTGCCTACGCCAATGTGCGGCAGCTCTCGTTCGGTCTGACGGATATGGCCTGGCATACGATCGAACAGCCCTTCGAAGGGGATATCGCCGCTTTCGAACGGCAGGCGATGGCCGAGGCCCAGGTGCTGCCCGTCGTGGAGGGTACGGCGATGAGCCCCGCCTTCACGCACATCTTCTCGGGCGGATACGCTGCCGGCTACTATGGCTACAAGTGGGCCGAGGTGCTCGAAGCCGATGCTTTCTCGCTCTTCAAGGAGAAGGGAATCTTCAACCGCGAGGTGTCGGGGTCGTTCCGCGAGAACATCCTCTCGAAGGGCGGCTCGGAGCATCCGATGACGCTCTACGTCCGCTTCCGCGGCCACAAGCCCTCGACGAAGGCTCTTATCGACAAGATGCAGCTCGGCGGCGAATAGCGGCCTTTTTTGGAAGGATTTTTACAGTCGGGGCGCGCTCTTTTTCAGGAGTGCGCCCCGCTTTTTTGTGCGACTGGTGGGAGTAGAGGGCTTTGCCGTCGGATTCGATCCCGCAGGGATCGGCGGGCCGCAGCCTCCGGCGGCGAAGGCCCGCAGCTCCTTGACGTCGCTGGCGTGCCTTTCGCAGGCTGCAGCCCGAGTTTGTAATTCTGAATATTGAATTTGCGGTTCCGGATGGAACCGCCGCGGCCCGCAGCCGCCCCGGGCGGAGGGCTGCATCTTCGCGTTCCGCAGGTCCGCTCGTGCGTGCGCTCCGCAGGTTGACCTGATCAGACAATACTTCCCAAAAGGAACGGACGTTCGCCTGGTCTCTGATCGGGAGGTAAAGCGGGTACAACATAAACTTAATCGACGTCCAAGAGAAAAAATCAACTTCTCCACGCCATTAAAAGAATTTTACAAACTTTTTCCTAATTTTGCATTTGCTGGTTGAGAGTAGGTGCCATGGTATTTTCGCCTGTTTTTTTGGCGATTCGGAAGAAAATTGTTAACTTTCCAGCGTATAACTACTTAAACTTTAAACACTATGGGAAAATTTGTAATTACCATCCGTAAAAATGGCGAATTTCAGTTCAACCTCAAGGCCACCAACGGTCAGGTGATCCTCGTTAGCGAAGGATACAAGACAAAAGCTTCCTGCCTGAACGGCATCGAGTCGGTGAAGAAAAATGCCCTGGATGACGCCCGCTTCGACCGCAAGGTTGCCAAAGACGGTTCGCCTTACTTCACGCTAACCGCCGCGAACGGCCAGATCATCGGCAAGAGCGAGATGTATTCGGGCAATGCCGCCTGCGAGAATGGCATCGCTTCGGTTAAGCGAAACGCTCCCGACAGCGAAATCGTCGACGAGACTATCTGATAAGTTCAGGCGGTCTCTCTGTTGTCTTGATACGGTTGCGCTCGTGTGTTCTCTTGAATTAGGTTGACTTGGGTTTATGATTATTACTGGTAAAAGTAGACCATTCCATTAGTCGTTACTCCTGAAATAAGTTTACCATCCGAGTCTTATTCCTGTCAGGGGTTGCCTAAAGGCCGAAGGCCGGAAGGCAATCCCTGACTTTTGACAGAATTGTAAAAGTAAACATTTTTCAGCGATATCTACGTTATCCCTATTTTTTATTCAGGGCAACCGCATCAAATTTACAACGGACCGATAATCAATCATGACAAATTTTGCTTGAGGTATGGATGCGCAGAAAAGCTATTTGATAATCAATATATTGACTTTTTGAAAAATTTTGATGCGGTTGCCCTGGCAGCCTGCAGCCCAATTTTGTAATTTTGAATCTTGAATTTTGAATTCTGAATTCTGAATTGCGCCCGCAGGGCGCCGCAGCCCGCAGCCGCCCCCTGGCGGAGGGCTGCTCCTTTACGTCGCAGGCCCGTCCGCTCGGATGCGGGCTGACTTTGTGTAGGTATCGGCCTCGCAAGAGGTCAGCGGGCCGCAGCTTCGCCCCGCGAAAGCCCGCATTTCGCGTCCGCAAGTCCGCTCGTGCGGTTCCTTCGCAAGCTGCGCCCCGAGTTCGTAAATCCTGAATATTGAATCTTGAATTTGCGGTTCCGGATGGAACCGCAGCAGCCCGCAGCCGCCCTTTGCTGCTGTTCGTTGCGAAGTGCTTTGTGTCGAGCTCGGTCGCGTAGCGACCGGCAGCCCGCAGCCGCCCCCTGGCGGAGGGCTGCAATTCGCGTCCCGCAGGTCCGCTCGTGCAAGCCCCTCCGCTCGGCTGCGGGCTTTTTGCGCAGAATCAATCGCGTAGCGATTGGCGGGCCGCAGCCTCCGTCGGGCGGAGGCCCGCAGTTCGTTGCCGAACATGCGAGCGCTCCGCAGTCTGCGGCCCGCCGGCGTGTTTCGAGCGGTTCTCCGCAGGCTGCGTCCCGATCGCCCCGTCCGTCCAGCCTCGGAAACCCGTTCAGAAGAGCGAGAAGACCCCCTGCAGGGCGAGCACCAGCAGCACATAGCGCAGCGCCTTGCCGGCGGCCATCGAAAAAACGGTGATCCAGATATTGCTGCGCATGAATCCCAGTGCGACGGCGATCGCTTCGCCGATGACGGGCAGAAAGGCGAAGAAGGCCATCGCGGCGCCGCGGCCGGCCAGAAAGCGTTCGGCGCGGGCCAGCTGTTCTTCCGTGATGCCGAGGCGGCGGATCGCGTTGCGGTTGCCGAGCATGCCGAGGCCGTAGCAGATCATGCCGCCCAGCGTGTTGCCGATCGTTGCGGCGGCGACGCACCACATGGGGTCGAACCCCATGCCGATGAGCACGGCCAGAACGGCCTCGGAGCTGAAAGGCAGCAGGCTGCCGGCGATCGCGGCCGAGAGAAAGAGCCCCCAGTAGCCCCAGTCGATCAGAAGTTGTTGCAGCGATTCGATCATGATTCGGTGGTGTGCCCGCCCGCCTACCACTCGCGGGCGCGCTTGGCCATGGCCGAGGCGAAAACGAAGTCGTTCAGGGCCTTGTTCTCGGCGTGGAGAATCTCCTCCTTTGTCCCTTCCCAGCCCTTGCGGCCCTCGTGGATGTAGACGATCTGTTCGCCGATCTCCATCACGGAGTTCATGTCGTGCGTGTTGATGATCGTCGTGATGTGGTACTCCTGCGTGATCTCGTGGATGAGGTTGTCGATGACGATCGAGGTCTGCGGGTCGAGCCCAGAGTTGGGTTCGTCGCAGAAGAGGTAGCGCGGGTTGAGGACGATGGCGCGCGCGATGGCCACGCGCTTGATCATGCCGCCCGAAAGCTCGGCGGGGTAGAGCCGGTTGGCCTTTTCCAGCCGCACGCGGTGCAGGCAGAAGTCCACCCGCTCGCGCTTCTCGGCCTCCGGCTGGTCGGTGAAGAGGTCCAGCGGCAGCTTGATGTTCTCCTCGACGGTCGAGGAGTCGAGCAGCGCGCCGCCCTGGAAGATCATGCCGATGTCCTTGCGGATCGCCTTGCGCTCGCGGAAGCCAAGGGCCGTGAAGTTGCGGTCGTCGTACCAGACGGCGCCGCTGTCGGGCTCGTGCAGCCCCACGAGGGTCTTCAGCAGCACGGTCTTGCCCGAGCCGCTGCGGCCGATGATGAGGTTCGTGCACCCCGTGCGGAACTCGACCGAGATGTCGTCGAGCACGGTGCGCCCGTCGAAGGATTTGGTGATGTGTTCGGCCCGGATCATATCAGCAGCAGTTGCGTCAGAATGAGGTTGAAGATCATGATGACCACCGAGCCGACCACCACGGCGCGGGTCGAGGCGCGGCCCACTTCGAGCGAGTTGCCCTTGGCGTAGTAGCCGAAGAAGGCCGAGACGGAGGTGATGATGTAGGCGAAGACGGCCGACTTGATGAGCGAGTAGACGATCGAATAGCTCTTGAAATCGACCAGGATGCCGTCCACGTAGTTCGACGGGATCATGATGTCCGTAGCGACGGCGATCAGGTAGCCGCCGACGATGCCGATGCCGATCGAGAGGATCGTCAGCAGCGGGAAGAAGCACACGGCGGCCACGATCTTCGGCAGGATGAGGTACGAGGCCGAGTTGACGCCCATGATTTCGAGGGCGTCGATCTGTTCGGTGATGCGCATCGTGCCGATTTCGGAGGCGATGCTCGATCCCACCTTGCCCGAGAGGATCAGGGCGACGACCGTCGACGAGAATTCGAGGATCATCGTCTCGCGCGTGGCGTAGCCGATCATCGATTCGGGGACGAAGGGCGATTCGAGGTTGATGCACATCTGCAGCGTGATGACGGCGCCGATGAAGATCGAGATGATCGCCGTGAGCCCGACCGAGTCGAGCCCGATCGCCTCCATTTCGTAGAGGATGCGGCGGCGGTAGATCACGGCCTTCTCCGGACGGGAAAAGACCTTTCCCATCAGGATGAAGTAGCGGCCTATGAGTTCGAAAATGCGCAGCATCGCGGGTTATTCTTTCGTCTCCTCGAAGTCCACGTAGTCGCCCACCTCGGTCGAGATGCGCTTTTCGGGCGCGGCCGAGGTCTTGTGGAGGCGCACTTCGCCCTCTTCGCGGTCGTGGCGGGTGCGGTTGGTCCAGCGGTAGGCGGTGTCCGACGCCTCGTGATAGCCGGGGCCGAACTGCTCCTCCATCTGCCGCTGCGCCTTGCGGAGCCGCCAGTGCAGCGAAAGGGCGATGACGACGATGAGGAGCACGAAGCCCAGAATGAGGTAGAGAATGAGCGTGGCCAGGCCGCGCAGAAGAGCCGGCGCCGTGAGGCCCAGCAGGATGATGAGCAGCACGGTGAGCGGGTTGCGTCGCACGAAGGCGACGAGCGAGTCGAGAAATGCGGTGATGAAGTTCATCTTTTTTAGTCAATAACGGGTTGCGGGCTTTGCCCGCCTGAAAGAGACGCGCGGCGGCTGCAGCCGGAGGACGGAAAACCTGGCGGCCGGAAGGCTCGGTCTGCAAATGCCGGCCCCGAGAGCCAAAAAGGCTCGGCCTGCGAATCCTCGCTCCGGCAGTCGGCAGCCTCGCATCCCGAACGCAGGAAACCCTGCGCTGCAAATGCCGGTCCTAACGGCCGGCAGCTCCGGCTTGCAAATTTCACCCTCCCCCTGGCGGCGTGCACGGCGGCCGAATAGGCGCCCCTTTCGCAAGCAAAGATAACGAAAATTATGCTTTTTTCAAGAATTGTCGTAAATTTGGTGCCGAAATTCAGCAATATTCCACACGCTATGATTACTCCGCTTACCGCCATCTCCCCGATCGACGGCCGTTACCGTTCCGTCACGGAGCCGCTGGCCGCCTACTTCTCCGAACAGGCCCTGATCCGCTACCGCATCCGTGTCGAGGTCGAGTACTTCATCGCCCTGTGCGAGCTGCCCCTGCCGCAGCTGGCCGGCGTCGATCGGACGAAATTCGCCGCCCTGCGCGCCCTCTACCTCGATTTCGCGCCGGAGACGGCCGAGCGGGTGAAGGAGATCGAGCGGACCACGAACCACGACGTGAAGGCGGTCGAATACCTCCTCAAGGAGCGGATGGAGGCCCTCGGGCTCGCCTCTTACAAGGAGTTCGTCCACTTCGGCCTCACGTCGCAGGATATCAACAATACGGCTGTGCCCCTCTCGTTGAAGGAGGCGCTCGACGCGGTTTGCCGCCCCGCCTTCGCGGAGGTGCGCGAGAAGCTCGCCGCGATGGCCGAAGAGTGGATGACGGTGCCGATGCTGGCCCGCACGCACGGCCAGCCCGCCTCGCCGACGGTGCTCGGCAAGGAGCTGCTGGTCTACGTCGAACGGCTCGACAAACAGCTCGAACAGCTGTGGGCCATTCCCGTGCCGGCGAAGTTCGGCGGCGCCACAGGCAACCTGAATGCCCACCATGCCGCCTACCCCGGGCGCGACTGGGTCGCCTTCGCCGACCGCTTCGTGAATGACACGCTGGGGCTCTCCCGCTCGCGCTACACGACACAGATCGAGCACTACGACAACCTCGCGGCGATCTTCGACGCCCTGAAACGCATCGACTCGATTTTGATCGACCTGGCGCGCGACATGTGGATGTACATCTCCGCGGAGTACTTCAAGCAGCGGATCAAGGCCGGCGAGGTAGGTTCGAGCGCCATGCCCCACAAGGTCAACCCGATCGACTTCGAGAACGCCGAGGGCAACCTCGGGATGGCCAATGCCCTCTACGAGCACTTGGCGCGCAAACTTCCCGTCTCGCGCCTGCAGCGCGATTTGACCGATTCGACCGTCCTGCGCAACATCGGCGTGCCGATGGGCCACATGCTTATCGCGCTGAAATCGCTCATGAAGGGGTTGAACAAGGTGCTGCTCAACCGCGAGGCGATCGACCGCGACTTGGAGGCCAACTGGGCCGTGGTGGCCGAGGGAATCCAGACGATCCTGCGCCGTGAGGGGTACCCGAAACCCTACGAGGCGCTCAAGGCGCTGACCCGCACCAACGAGCATATCACCGAGGCCTCGATCAAGGCCTTTATCGAGACGCTCGCCGTTTCGGACGCGGTGAAGGAGGAGCTGCGCGCCCTCTCGCCCGCCAGTTATACGGGTGTCTTCCGCCAGTAATCCGTGCGGAGCCGAGACAAAGAGCGGCGGGTTTCCGGTGTTTCCCGGGGGCCCGCTGGTTTCTTAGGGGAGGGGGGGTGCAGGGTGGTTTTTTGCGGCTACTTTCGAGGACTGTTTTTTGCGGCTGTTTTTGCGGGGTTGTTTTTTGCGGCGGCATCGGGGCGAGTGGCCGGTTCCGGAGGGTGGTGGAGTGGCAGAGTGGCGGCGGTCGGCCCGGTGCGCAAAAAAAACAGCAGGGAGTCTTCGCGACTGCCTGCTGCCCCCGAAGGAATTGCTCCTTCTAAAACTACTAACCCAAACTTAAATAAATGAAGAAACCTCACTGCGGTTGCTGATCCGCAGCTGTCCGGAAAAAGATCAAATACGATGCCAGAAAAGAAACCTGCCGCGGATTCGGCAGGCTTTTGTCCGTTCGGATCATTTCCGGGACCGTACTTTTTGCAGGGGCGGGGCGATGCCGTCGGACATCGGCGGGCTGCAGCCCGCCGAGTCTGGTTGAGGTGATTGCCTGCAAATTCAATCGCGTAGCGATTGGCAGCCCGCAGCCGCCCCCGGGCGGAGGGCTGCTCCTTTACGTCGCAGGCCCGTCCACTCGGCTGCGGGCTTGCCTGGCATTCGAATCTGCCAAGCATGGACGCTTCGGGTAATTTTGAATCATGAATTGCGCCCGAATGGGCGCCGCAGCCCGCAGCCTGGGGGCGGCGGAGGCCCACAGCTCGTGTCCCGCAGGTCCGTTTCGAGCGTGCCCTCCGCAGGCTGCAGTCCGATCGGCAATTTTGAATCTTGAATTTTGAATTTGTGCCCGCAGGGCGCAACGGGCCGCAGCTTCGCCCCGCGAAGGCCCGCTCCTCGCGTCCGCAAGTCCGCTCGTGCCGGTCCTTCGCAAGCTGCGTCCCGAATTTTGAATTTCGGCCTTGAAAAGACCATGCGGGCCGCAGCCTGGGGGCAGCGGAGGCCCGCAGTTCGAATCCGAACATGCGTGCTCCGCAGGCTGCAGCCCGAATGTGCCGATTCGTTGCGAAGCTGCGGACCCGCAGTCACGCGCACGCCCCTTTCTATATCTTCTTCATCCGGTCGCCCGTATCGCAATAGACGAGCAGCACGATCGCGCGCCGATCGGCAGCCCGAGGCCGATCACGTATCCGCAGGGTGACGTGAAGAGATCGACGAGCACGATCGTTGCCAGGTAGAACAGAAAGACCGCCGCTGTACGGCAGAGCTTCCGCTTGTCGATGCGCTCGCGTTCGCGCCGCGGCAGCGTGTTGTATCCCGCGATCATCCAGGCGCCTTTCCCGAACCAGAGAAAAACGCCCTGAATGAACAGGCAGAGCGCGATGGCGCCGAGGAAGAACAGCTCGCTTTTGTCGGGCATGACGGGGCGGGAATCAGCTGTGGACAGGCTGGTGCCTGTACTTGAAAACAAGGGCGAAAGTGATGGCCACGACGAGGGCATAGGCGGCGAAGATGCCCCAGACGGCGGGCCAGCCGCCCGCTACGTCTGGACGGGCCACGAAGAAGCCCTCGGCGTTCCAGGCGCAGAAGTGGTTCACCACCTTGCCGGCGATCCAGGTGCCGACCGAGGCGCCGATGCCGTTGGTCATCAGCATGAAGAGCCCCTGGGCCGAGGCCTGGAAATCACGGCCGGCCTCCCGCTCGACGAAGAGGGCGCCCGAGACGTTGAAGAAGTCGAAGGCCACGCCGTAGACGATCATCGAGGCGATAAGGGCCGCGAGGCCGCCGACCGACTCGGTCGAGCCGATGCCGAAGAAGCCGAAGCGGAGCACCCAGGCGCCCATGGCCATGAGCATCACGCGTTTGATGCCGAAGCGTCCCAGGAAGAAGGGGATGAGCAGGATGCAAAGGGCCTCGGAGGCCTGCGAGAGCGAGGTCAGCAGGGTGGGGTTCTCGGCGAACCAGCTCTTCGAGGTGGCGGCGAAGGAGTTGATATAGGGGGTGGCGAAGCCGTTGGTGATCTGCAGCGAGACGCCCAGCAGCATCGAGAAGATGAAGAAGAGGGCCATCTTCTTCTGTTTGAAGAGGACGAAGGCGTCGAGGCCGAAGCGTTGTGCGAAGCTCTTCTTCTCACTGGCGGCGGTGCGGTTGATGGGGCATTCGGGGAGCGTGAAGGAGTAGAGCCCCAGCAGCAGCCCGAAGGCGGCGCAGACGATGAGCTGCATGTAGGTGAACTGGGCAGCCTGCCCCAGGCCGAAGCCGGCGAAGTTGACGAACCACATGGCGGCGATGAAGCCGACGGTGCCGAAGACGCGGATCGGCGGGAAGTCCTTCACCGTGTCGTAGCCGTTGCGGACGAGGGCCGAGAAGGCGACCGTATTCGAGAGGGCGATGGTCGGCATGTAGAAGGCGACGCTCACGAGGTAGGGGAGGAAGACGGGCCAGATCGCGGCTTCGATGCGGTCGGCGCCGGCGGCTAACTGCTCGGCGGCCGAGCGGGTGGCTTCGATGCCGGCCCAGGCGGCCAGAAGCATGAAGGCGGCGGCTATGAGGTGCGAGATGCCGAGCAGCCGCTGCGGCTGGACGAACTTGTCGGCGATGGCGCCGATGATGGCGGGCATGAAGATCGAGACGACGCCCTGCGCTACGTAGAACCACGCGATGTAGTCGCCCAATCCGACGCGGCCCAGGAAATTGCCGATACATACCAGATAGGATCCCCAGACGGCGAACTGGAGAAAGTTCATGATCGTTAAGCGGAGTTTAAGTCCCATAGCGTATTGATTTAGTGTGTTTTCAATGTGTCGGCAGCACCCATTCGCGCGGCGGATCAAACAAAAATACGAAAAAAAACGCTTTTTTTCTTTGCGATTGCAAAAAATAGTTCTACTTTTGCATCGTCGAAAGTGACATTGAGCTATGGTGTAACGGTAACACAACAGATTCTGGTCCTGTTATTCTTGGTTCGAGTCCGAGTAGCTCAACAAAACGGCTGTCTTTTCAGGCGGCCGTTCTTCTTTTTGTACGTGCCGCCGGGTGCCGCGGGGGGGGGCAGCGGGATGAGGCTGCAAAATCGACGCCGCAGATGCCGGCAGCCCGCAGTCGCCTGATCTGATTCGAGTGCTTGTGCCTGCAAATGCGGTCGCTATGCGACCGAGCAGCCCGCAGCCGCCTGTTTGTTGCGGAGTGTTTAGCGTCAGGCTCGGTCGTGAAACGACCGGCAGCCCGCAGCCACCCCCGGGCGGAGGGCTGCATCCTCGCGCTGCTCGTTGCAAGCCCATCCGCTCGGCTGTGGGCTTGTCTTGAGTTGGAATCGGTCTGTCAGGACCGAGCGGGCCGCAGCCTCCGCCGGGCGGAGGCCCGCAATTCGTACCCGAATCTGCGTGCTCTCCGCAGGCTGCGTCCCGAATTGGAACACATATCACCCGGCGACCTCATCTAATTTTGAATTCTGAATTTGCGGTTCCGAATGGAACCGCAGCGGGCCGCAGCTTCGTCGCGCGAAGGCCCGCAACTCGCGTCCGCTTTTGTGTCCGTTCGTACGGGCTCTTCGCAAGCCGCGGCCCGATAGGCTGTGCTCGCACTCTCCGCATGTAGTGGAAATGTTTGCCGCAAATTCGGTCGCGGAGCGACCGGCAGCCCACAGCCGCCCCCGGGCGGAGGGCTGCTCCTCTACGTCGCAGGCCCACCGCTCGGCTGCGGGCTTGTTGCGAGCAAAATCAATCCCGCAGGTCCGCTCGTGCGTATCCTCCGCAGGCCGCGGCCTTCCTCCTTCGTCTATAATCGTTCCCGTTCAAAAAACACGCCCCGTCTCCAACCGAGACGGGGCGTATCGCAAAGTTCCGATCGTGCTGCTCTCGAGGTCCTCAAACCTCGAGAGCCCTATACGCGGAATTGCGTAAGAACCCTAAATTAGAACTTCGAAAAATCGATCTCCTCGATGCCCTTGAGCGAGCTGAACGTCACCCCGTCGGCCCCCCAGAGGTCGATCGAGAGCAGCTGCGCACCGGGCGTCGTATAGGTGTAGCTTTTCCCCGAAGCATAGGGCTCGCTCTTGCCGTCGCCCCAGTAGATCATGCCCCAGGGCTCTGTGCCGGCCACCTCGGGAACGACAATGCTCTCCGCGTTGTGCTTGATCCGAAGCAGCCCGTAATGCGCCGCGGCAGGCTGTACGCCGGCCGCCTCGTCGAGCGAGATCTCCTCGATCTGCTCCGGCAGCAGCGAAAGCCCCGCTTCGGTCAGGTTCGTGTGGAAGACGTACTTCGTATTGCCCATGTACTCCCGGGCGGGAAGCTGGCAGGTGTACTCCTTGTCGCCCACCTGCATCTTCACCTCGACCTCTTTTGCCGGCTTCAGCTCGAAGGGAATCACGAAGAACGTCACGCCGTCGCCCGATCCCTGCTCCGAAAGGGCCAAATCGCAGGTGTGGGCGTACGAGCCGGTCTCCCGCACGGTGATCTTGCCGCTCGTCACGCGCAGCTCGCCGGCGGTCGGGAACTCCTCGCCGCCGATCTCGATCCGGCTGAGACGGCCGCCCACGTAGCTGCGGACGTCGAAAGCGAAGATCGCCATGGCATGGCGCATCTTCAGCACCGCCGTCGGCTTCTCATAGCTTACCGAGACGCCAGCCCCCGAGTAGAGGTAATCGGTCTGCGCCGCTGCCGTCACGGGATATTTCGTCGCATCGGTCGCCTCTTGGGCGTAGGGCCAGATCGCGAAGAGAAATTGCTCCTCCTTGGGCTTCAGGTAGATCGGCGGCACGCCCTTCCAGGTGCTGCCCGTGCAGAGCCCCTGGTGCAGCACGGCGGTTTTGCTTACGACGGTGCCCGTCTGGGAGAGGTAGACGTTCATCTGCGCGCCGCTGCCCAAGGCGGTCTGGACATCGGTACGCGTCACCTCGGTCGTGAAGGTGACCTCCGGGTCGGCACCCGCCGAATCCGAACCGCTGCTGCAGGCGGCCGAAAGAAGAGCCGTCGCCGCAGCGAAAAGATAGATCGAGTATTTTTTCATCGTAGTGTTCATTTTTTTCGGTTATCGAATCAGAGAACGATTTTCAGCTCGTACGGATCACCGCCGTCAGGCGTCAGCGTCAGCGTGTAGGCACCCGCGGCCCACTTCGAGGCGTCGAGCACGAGGGCTGCGTCGCCGATTTCGGCATTGTGCTTCAGGCTGCCGTCGGGAGCCTTCACCGTGCATTTCAGTCCGGCGATCGTCTGAAGGGTCAACTGGCGCTTCGTCCGGTCGTAGGCGAGCGACGTGGCAGCTGCGATCGCATCGGGCGAATCGGGCTCGGCCATCACGACGATTTTGGCGACGGTGTTTTCGTCATAGGCGCGCATCTGCTCCCACTGCTGTGTGCCGTTGTTGTAGAAAGCGCCGGCGATGTAGTCGCCCGGCCGGATATCGTACAGAATGGAGCAGGAAATATTCTGGTAGGCACTGCCCCTCATGACCGGCATGCCATCGAACGGCAATTCTGTTGTCGTCTCCTTGCCGGAATAGATCGTCAGGAACGCTTTCTGCGTGCCGTCCGCCGCATAGAGGGCCAGCGCCACCTTGCCGTTGTAGGCCGTGGCGCCCATGTTCCAGATGAAACCGAACTGCTCCATCGTGAAGCGCTCGCCTTCCCGGTATTGGGCGGCCGCGGATTTCAGACCGACGTAATAGGTGCCGTCGTTTGCCTGTTGGGCTCCGAGCATAAGGTTGTCGGAGTACTGCGAGCTCTCGTCGGGATCCTTCACCAGCCCGACGATGGCGTCCTGCATCAGCAGGAAGGGGTTCGCAGGTGGCGTACCGAATTTGGCGACGGTGAACCAGCCGTTGCCGTCGCCGCTCCAGCCCCAGTTGAAGTAGCACTCGGGAGAGTTCGGTTTATAACCGGCGAGTACGAAGGCATGCCCGCCCTCTTTTTCACTCACGCCGCTGTAGAGGACGGGCCGGTTCGCGTCGATCTCGGCGCGCATCAGCGCGAGCCATTCCTCGTCGGTGTAGCCGTCGCGGTTGACAAGGCGCGCCTGCTTGCTGTATTTGAGCACGGAAACGAGGCCTTTGTGCTGGTCGTTGCTGTACGCACCCGTTCCCTCTTCGCCGTACATGGCCTGGTTCAGCACGCCCAGATCGGCCATCAGCCGGGCGACTTCGGCGCGCTGTTCGGGCGTGGCCGATTTATCGTATTTGTCGGGCATCAGATCCCAGTCGTAGGTGCCCAGCGTGCGGCCCTTCACGTTGATGGCGAGAGGCTTGTCGTCTTTATCCGTACTTTCGGACCGGTAGCCCGGCACCGACTTGCCGACAGTTTCGGGCCAGCGGTTGTACTTCATGACGATCGCTTCGGCCGTTTGGGTGCAGCCCGTATAGAGCCGCTTGCCATTGTATTCCGGGCACTCGCCGTTGTAGGGATCCTCCTGGTCCCACAACGCCGTTTCGAGCACCTTGCTGCCCTCCTCGTCGGCTCTGGAAACGGACGACCAGGCGGCATCGGCGGCAGCGCCGCTTGCACGGGCGTCGAGAATCATCGAACGCAGTCCGTCGAGCCACCAGCGCAGGTTGGCGGGCATCCGGCTGACATCGCCGAACGGGTTCCCGAAGGAGTAGCCGAGGATCGGCGTCACGGCATCGTCGCCGGCCATGATGACGAATCCCGGCGCATCCGTCCGGTTGAAGACATACAGCGCCGGTTCGGCGTTCGCACGCGTCGCGGCGCTCTCACCGTCCCAGACCAGCCGCAGGGAGGGGGCCGAACGCGTCGGCGTGGACTGTACGAAGAAGGCGATCGCCTTGGCCTGCGCTTTCTCGGCCGATACCGGCGCCGCCGACAGATCGAACGGCAGCAGAGCGGCCAGCAGCAGCGTCAAAAAGGAGAGTAGATGTTTCATAAGCGTACCTTAATGGTGATAATCGGGGACCAATATACGAAAAAAATGTGAAAAATATGGCGCCGGATGAAAATATCGCGAGGGCGGAGGGTCGGTCGGAGGGCGACGTTGCAGACGTCGGCGGTCGGTTTCGGTGGTGCTTCGTGGCGGACTTGCCGGAGGTTTGTGCGGACAGGGGAGGGGCTCGACCTCTTTTGAGGTCGGCGGGCCGCAGCCTGGGGGCGGCGAGGCCTGCCACCCCCCCCCTAACAGTCGTGCCGCCCGTCCACTCGGCTGCGGGCTTTTTGCGCAGAATCAATCGTGAAGAAATCGGCGGGTCTGCACGGAGTGGCGTTTCGGTCCGTCAGGACCGTGCGGGCCGCAGCCTCCCGGCGGCGGAGGCCCGCAGTTCGTAGCCGAACGTGTGACCTCCGCAGGCTGCGCCCCGAACATTAATTTTGGATTTGCAGCTCCTGCAAGGATGCACAGCAGCCCGCAACTGCTGTTTGTTGCGGAGTGTTTGATGTCGAGCTCGGTCGCGCAGCGACCGGCAGCCCGCAGCCGCCCCCGGGCGGAGGGCTGCTCCTTATGGTCACAGGCCCATCCGCTCGGCTGCGGGCTGTTTCGCACCGGATCAATTGCATCCGCAAGTCCGCTCGCATGCCTCCTTCGCAAGCTGCGCCCGTGTCTCCTGTCCGTATTTTTTTGGGAAACCGCAAAATTTGCTTATTTTTGTCTTTCCGCTTCGGCCGGTCGTGTCTGCTGCAACAGCCGTGATCCGACCGCAAGGGGTGCCCAAGCATGCTGAAATTCCAACCGATACTGAAATCCGTGATCTGGGGCGGCGAGAAAATCGCCCCCTACAAGGGCATCTCGACCGACCTGCACCGCATCGGCGAGAGCTGGGAGCTGTCGGGTCTCGCCGGCAACGTCTCGGTCGTCGCTGGGGGGCCCGATCATGGACGGCCGCTCTCCGAACTGCTGGCGCGCGACGGCGAGCGGCTCCTCGGCAGGCGGAACTTCGCCCGCTTCGGCACGGAATTTCCGCTGCTCGTCAAGTTCATCGACGCCCGCCGCGACCTCTCGATCCAGGTCCACCCCGGCGATGCCCTGGCGCAGGAGCTGCACGGCGCCCGCAACGGCAAGACGGAGATGTGGTACGTCGTCTCGGCCGATCCCGATGCCCGCCTCAAGGTGGGCTTCCGCAGGAAGGTGACCCCCGAGGAGTACGAAGCCGCGGTTGCCGGCCATACGATTGCCGAGCTGCTGGCCGAATACCGCATCGCGCCCGGCGACCTTTTCTTCCTGCCCGCCGGACGGGTCCATACGATCGGGGCGGGCTCGTTTCTGGTCGAGATTCAGCAATCCTCGGACATCACCTACCGCATCTACGATTACGGCCGCCTCGGCTCCGACGGCCGCCCCCGCGAGCTGCATACGGAGCTGGCGAAGCGGGCGATCGACTTCTCGGTGCAGGCCGACTACCGCACCCCCTATGTGGCGGCCCGCGACTGCGCCGTGCCCCTCGTGCATTGCGACTGCTTCACGTCGATGCTTTTCGACCTGACGGCTCCGCAAACCTTCGACCTCGACTGGCTCGATTCGTTCGTCGTCGTGATCTGCACCGACGGCTGCGGCACGCTCGTCGATGACCGCGGCGAGCGGATGCCGATCCACCGCGGCGAGACGGTGCTGCTGCCTGCCACGACGCGCTGCCTGACCTTCGAACCCGCCGCTCCCGCTTTCAAGCTGCTGACCGCCTGGATCGACGATCCCGAATAGCACTCTCCTTATAAAAAAATAGCAGGACCGGATGCCCGTACGGGCTGCCCGGTCTTTTCTCGTTCGCCTTGAGGGATGAAAAATTACTTCGGGCCGCGGCTTGCGAAGCGCACGTGCGAGCGGACATGCGGACGCGAGCAGCGGGCCTTCGCGGGGCGAAGCTGCGGCCCGCTGAGGCCTTTTCAAGACCGAAATTCAAAATTAGTTGCGGTATCAAAGGGCAAGCCCGCAGCCGCAGTTTGTTACCGGGTGTGCGGTGTCGAGCTCGGTCCGTCAGGACCGGCAGCCCGCAGCCGCTCCCGGGCGGAGGGCTGCAACTCGCGTCTTGCAGGTCCGCTCGTGCAAGCCCATCCGCTCGGCTGCGGGTCTGCCTCACAAGCAGGGGCGATGCCGTCAGGCATCGGCGGGCCGCATTTACCGATGCTTTGTGCTGTATATTCGACCTCGAAGAGGTCGGCGGGCCGCAGCCTCCGCCCGGCGGAGGCCCGCAGCTCGCGTCCCGCAGGTCCGCTTCGAGCGTGCCCTCCGCAGGTTGCGCCCCGAAAACGCTGTTCGTTGCGGCGTGTGTGGTGTCGAGCTCGGTCGCTCAGCGACCGGCAGCCCGCAGCCGCCCCCGGGCGGAGGGCTGCATCCTCGCGCTGCTCGAAAGCAGGCCCGTCCGCTCGGCTGCGGGCCGGCTTCGGGGTGTCGTCCCGGCAAAGAAAAATGCCCAATCCAGCGCCCCGGTCAAGCGTTCCGCAATCCTGCGTCCGTGTCGGAAAAGAGAAAAAACGGCCCCTCCCGAAGGAGAGGCCGTTCGAATAGCGGTCGTGCGCGATGGCGCTTATTCCACCTCGCTGTTATATTGCGTCTCGTCCAGCGGAATGGTCCACTTCCAGTCGTTCGTACCGGGATCGTTCGGGCCGACCGTTACGGCGAAGTTGATGCCGAATACGCCGCCCTGCCCCAGCCGGTAGCTCTTGCGCGAGATCGACGCGCCGGTGCGCTTCAGGTCGAACCAGTCGAAGCCCTCGCCCCACAGTTCGGCCCGGCGGTAGAAGAGAATCTCGTCGATCAGCTCCTGCCCGGTTTTCGTCGACTTCGTGTACGACGGGTCCATACGCGAGTTCACGTCGTAGAGCAGCTGCTGCGCCGCTGCGTAGTCGGGGTTCGGTTTCTTGCAAAGCGCCTCGGCCTGCGTGAGGTACATCTCGGCCGAACGCATGAGAACCATCTGCGATACGCCCGGCAGCTCGGTGCATCCGAACTTGAGCTGGCTGTAGACGGCCGGCCGCGCGGGGTAGGCCCCCGTCAGATTCGACGCGGCGAGAACGCCCGGAACGCTGTCCATGTAGTCGTGGATCGCATGGGCAAGGGCGACACCCTCCTGCGTTTGAACATTGGCCCAGCAGTAGTTCATAATGTCGCCGCTCTCGAGCAGGGCGTCGACGTCGATCGAGGGATCGATTTTCTGCAGCATGCTCTCCGAGGCGAAGAGCTGCTTTCGGGCGTCCGTGTCGTTCAGCGCATCCACCAGCTGGCGGCTGCCCAACGTGTTGTATACGCCGGTCGCGCTGTAATAGCCGTTGTAGGCGTAGTAGCAACCGAACGAATAGTACCACATGTTCATCTCCGAACCGGCATAGGCACCGAAGATCCATTCGTCGTTGGCCGTGTGGAATCCGCTCTGGAACTCTCTGGCAGACATCAGCGGATGGCCCGCACGGGCCTTCTCCGCACACTCCGCAGCCGTCGTCCAATCCTCACGGCAGAGGGCGGCGCGCGCCTTCACGCCGTAGGCGAGGTTGATGCTCGGATCGAAGAAGTTCGTGGCGCTGCGGCCCGACTGCCCGAACAGGGCGATGGCGTCGTCGCAGTCCTGGTAAATCCGCGCATAGCAGTCGGCCAGGGTCGAGAGCCCCAGGTCTTCCCTCGAATCGTTCACGCGCAGTACGACGGCATTCGTGGCGCCGTTGTTCGAATCGGACCAGCGGTTGCCGAAGATCTGCACCAGATACTGGTAGCAGTAGGCCCGGTAGGTCAGCGCCTGCGCCTTGTAGAAGGCGCGCGATTCGTCGCTGCCGGCCGCCTCGTCGATGTGCGAGATGATCCGGTTCGCCTGACCGATGATCTGGTAGAGAAACCACCACGCATAACCTGCGTAGGCGGCATTGTTGTCCGTCGTGAGTTTCATGTTGGCCGAGTTGAATCCGCCCATGGCCTCGTTGGACCAGTCGTTGCCGCATGTGTTGCCGATATCGACCAACACGTCGATCATGCCGCAGTAGCCTTGTCCGTAGGCGCCCTGCTGGTACATCATCAGCAGGTTGATGCCGTTGATGTAGGTGCCGTAGTATTCGACGTCGTTCGACAGGGTCTCATCCAAGACTGTGTTCGACGGCTCGGTCTCCAAATAATCGTCCGAGCAGGCCGTCATCGCCAGGGCGCCGGCGGCGAGTGCGGCTGCATATTTCATCCATCTTTTCATAGTGTACATCTTTTAATGTTCAATTTTTTTGCACCTTTTCCCACCTCGGCAGAGGCCGAACAGGTTCGGCTCTGCTTTCGGCTTATCGAAAAGATTCAATTTTTAGAGCTTCAGGTTGAGGCCGAACGTCCAGACGCGGGCTGCGACGAAAGTCTGGTCCTGCGAACCCTGACCGATCGAGTACTGCGGGTTCATGCCCTGACGCGAGGTGAATATGAAGGGATTCTCGACGTTGAACGATACCGAGGCGCCGCCCAGACCGATCTTCTTCATCCACGACTTCGGCAGCTCGTAGGTGATGCCGATGTTCTTCACGATGAAGTACGAGGCATCCTTCAGCCAGCGGTTCGACGCCGCATAGGTGTAGTTCGCGTTCTCCGTGTCGTTCATCGGCAGCACCGACTGCGAGATGCGGTTCGGCGAATCGGCCGTCATCCCTTCCGGCGCAGCCGTCCACGAATTCAGGATGTCCCGGTGCAGCGCCTGCGGCCCCTGCAGGTAGGGGTACATCAGGGAGCGGTAGGTCGAATCGTAGATCTTGCCGCCGATCGAATAGGAGCAGAGTACGTTCAGCGTCAGGTTTTTCCACGTCACGTTGGTCTGCAGACCGCCGTAGACGTCGGGCAGCGCCTCGCCGCTCCAGTCGCGCTTCGCATAGGTCGTGTTGATGGCATAGTAGTCGTCGCCGATCTGGATCGCATTCGTGCCGTCGGCATAATCGGCCGGGTCGTACTTCTCTGTGTCGAACGCGTAGAGCGCACGGCCGGTCAGCTGGTCGACGCCCCGGTACTGGTAGAGGTAGAACTCATACATCGAGTGCCCCTCCTCGAAGCGGTACAGTCCGGAAATATAGCCGTTCCCGCTTTCGGCGCTGGCGGGCAGCGACTTGACCTTGTTCTTCACGAACGAGGCGTTGACGCCGAAATCCCAGTGCCAGTTCTTCGTACGGATCAGATCGACGTTGACGGCGAGCTCGATGCCCGAGTTGTCGACCGAGCCGATGTTCTGCGCGATGGTAGGATAGGAGTTGTCCGGAGCGAGCGTACCGACCGAAGGGGCCAGATTCACGTCGAAGAGCAGGTCCTTCGAGCGCTTCTTGAAGTAGTCGAGCGTTACATCCACGCGGTTCCACAGACGGGCGTCGATACCGATGTCGAACGACTGCGTCGTCTCCCACTTCAGGTTGGGATTGCCCAGCTGGTTGGCGAAGATCGTCGAGTTGCCGCCGATGATGCCGTAGGCCGACGTATAGGTCGACAGGGAGGCGTAGTAACCGGCCGAAGCGTCGTTGCCGATCTCGCCGTACGATGCGCGGAGCTTCAGGAAATCGACCCACTTGGCGTTCTTCATGAACTCTTCGGCCGAAGCCACCCAGCTGCCGCCGATCGACCAGAAGTTGCCCCAGCGGGCATCCTTCGCGAAGCGCGACGATCCGTCGCGGCGCCACGAAGCCTCGACGAAATAGCGCTCGTCGTAGTTGTAGCGGCCGCGGGCCAGATACGATTCGCTGCGGTACTTGTCGGTCTGGCCGTCGATGTTCTGCATCGTGGCGAAGGCGTCGAAGACGTCGGTCGGAAGTCCCTGGCTGGACTTCATCGTGTAGTCGTAGTCGTAGCCGTAGTTGAAGTTCTCATGGCCGACCATGACATCCACGTGGTGCTTGCCGAAGTTCTGGTCGTAGGTCAGCTGCTGCTGGAAGTTGATCGTGTTGTACTTGTAGGCCGTTTTGCTCAAACGCCCGCCGCTCGTTGCGCCGTCGCCGATCTCGGCATTGTTGAACTCCTTCTGTGTCGAGTGACGGCGGTCCACCGAACCGCGCACCGTGAATTCGAAGTTCTTCAGGAAGGTGAACGAGGCATAGGCCGAGGCGTTCAGCGTCGTGCGGGTCGTGCGGCTGTAGTCGGCGTCGAGCTCGTAGGCGATGTTGCGGTTGTCCAGATACTCCGACGTCGTGTCGTAGACCGCCTTGCCGTTTTCATCGCGTACGATATCGCCGGCCTCGTCGTGCAGGAACACCGGATAGACGGGCGCCATCATGCGGGCCGCATAGAACGGGTTGGCATAATAGGCGCCATAGGCCATCGGGTTGAAGTTGCGCTTCTGAATCGACCCCGAGAGGGTTACGCCGGCCTTGAACCACTCCTTCGGGCGGAAGTTGGCCTGCAGACGGCCCGTCGTGCGTTCGAAATCGGAGTTCTTCACATAACCCTCTTCGTTGAGGTAGTTCACCGAGGCGAAGACGTCGAAGTTCTCCCCGGCGGCATCGGCCTGGATGTTGTACTCGCCGCGATAGCCCGTGCGTTCGATTTCGTCGAACCAGTCGAGGTCGGTATAGCCCGGCAGCCGCTTGGCGATCACCTTGCCGTTGGCGTCGAAGACGGCCTCGTTGGGCGCATCGTAGATGTTCTTTTTGATGTAGCTCGTGATGAGATCGCGGTTGACCTCGGCGCGGATGCCCGCATCGTCGAGCTGCCCGGCATGGGCGGTGTAGTCGTTGTAGAGGGTGTTCCACATCGCCTCCATCCAGGGATCGGCCGACAGCGTTTCGTACTCCTTCAGACCGCGGGTGTAGACGCCCTGCTTGGTGCTGACGTTGACATTGATGCGGTGGGGCGTGCGGCCCTTCTTGGTGGTGATGAGCACGACGCCCGAGGCGGCGCGCGAACCGTAGAGGGCGGCCGAGGCGGCATCCTTCAGAATCGAGATCGACTCGATATCGTTGGGGTTCAGGTCGCTCATCGAGCCGGAGAAGATGTTGCCATCGACCACGTAGAGCGGCGTGTTGTTGCCGTTGATCGAACCGTAGCCGCGGATCAGAATCTCGGCCGTGGCGCCCGGCTCGCCGTAGGAGCTCGACACCTGGACGCCGGCCGAGGTGCCCTCGAGCGTGCTGGTCACGTCGGAGGCGGTGCGCTTCTCGATGTCGGCGGATTTGACCATCGACACGGCGCCCGTAATGGCCTCCTTCGACGAGGTACCGTAAGCGACGACGATGACATCGTCGATCGCATGGGTATCCTCTTCGAGCACGATGGCCACGGCCGTCTTGCCGGCCACGGCGATGTGCTGGGTCTTGTATCCGATGAACGAGACGGTCAGCGAGCCATCGACCGGAGCCGATACCACGAACGAACCGTCCGAGCCGGAAGTCGTACCACGACCGGTACCGTCGACCGCAATCGTCGCACCCACTACCGGTGCGCCGTCGGTCGTCTTCACCGTACCGGAGAGCTGCCTGTTCTGGGCCTGCGCTATCGCGCATACGCTCAAAACGGCAAGTAACGATAGTACAAGTTTTCTTACCATAAGCGTTGTTTTTTGAATGTGTTTTGTAAATAAAAAGACGATTCGCCGGCTGGAAGGAAACCTGAATGCGCTTATCCGTCTGGAAAACAGCGGAATAGAATGTGCGGCGCCGCGATCCGGGAGGCGTGCGGCAGGTACCCGGACGGTAACCGGGCATAAAAAAGAGACCTTTGCGAATTAGAGCTTGGGCTGCAGTCTGCGGAGGGCGCGTTCGAAGCGGACTTGCGGGATGCGAGTAATCCCGTGCAAAAAAGCCCGCAGCCGAGCGGAGGGGCGGCATCGACTGCAAGGAGCTGCAGCCCTCCGCCCGGGGGCGGCTGCGGGCTGCTGCGCCCATCCGGGCGCAAATTCATAATTCAGAATGGTGGCTCGGGCCGCGGCTTGCGAAGCGCACGCGCGAGCGGACATGCGGACGCGAGGAGCGGGCCTTCGCGGGGCGAAGCTGCGGCCCGCTGCGGTTCCGAAAGGAACCGCAAATTCAGAATTATAAATCGGGCTGCAGCCCGGCGGAGGCCCGCAGTTCGTTTCCGAACTTGGCGTGCCCTCCGCAGGCTGCGCCCCGAGCGTGTCAATTCGCCGCGAACCGACGGCAGCCCGCAACTCGCGTCCTGCAGGTCCGCTCGTGCAAGCCCGTCCGCTCGACTGCGGGCATGCTGCACAGGCCGGATCAATCCCTGCGCGATTGATCCGGTGCAAGGAGCCCGCAGCGGGACATGGGCATACAAAAAAACGACCGCCTGAAAGACAGCCGTTTATCAAGTGGTACCACCGGGAATCGAACCAGGGACACAAGGATTTTCAGTCCTTTGCTCTACCAACTGAGCTATGGCACCATCTGCGAAAAGATCGGACGCGATCTTAACGTGGTGCAAAGGTACGCAATTTTTTCGAATCTCCAAACATTTCGAAAAAAAAGTGCCCGGGAAATTTCCCGGGCACCCGTTGCAAGGTCGTTCCGACCCGATCGCAGCGTTATTCGTTGTCCTCCGTGATCGACGGATTGTTCTGCAACTCCTTGTCGGGGATGTGGTAGATCATGCGGTAATCCGAGTTCGCTTTGTAGGTCAGTGCGTTGAAGTGAGAAAGATCAACGGCGTGGTTCGTCGAAAGCGTCCGGTCGATCGTCTCGCCGCGGCGCTTCGCGTCGAGCAGCCGGCAGCCTTCGCCCCACATCTCGATCCGCTTCTGGCTGCAGATCTCTTCGTAGAGCGCATCGCCCGAACCGTTGAAGTCGTAATTCGGATCACGCGTCACCATGATCTCCTTCAGCTTCGCAAGAGCCTGTCCCGGATTCCCCGCCAGATAGTAAGCCTCGGCAGCCACAAAATACATTTCGGCCGAACGCATGTGGATCAAGTCCGACGTGAACGGCGACTTGCTCCCGAAAGTCGTCAAATAGGCATCGCGGAACTTGTTCTGGATATACTTGTCCATGTTCTGCGAGGTCTCGTACGAATAGTCGTTGTCAAGCAGGTTGTACGCTTCGTTGTAGCCGAACCACTGCTTGCGGATATCCGTATCTGCGATCCGGTCGTACAGATCGGAGGCGATAAGTTTGCGGAATCCGACCGCTCCGCCATAACCGACCATATAGGAATCGATGTGCGAGAAGAACGAGGCATAATATCCCGTCGTCTCTTCCGTTACGGTGTATCCCCAGAGCACCTCGCTCATACTCAGCGAATTGAATCCGGAAAGAAGCTCGTTCGCGTTGAGCGGGCCGCCTGCAGCCGCCAGTTCGGCGTATTTGGCTGCGTTCTCATAGTCGCCCGTGAACATCAATACGTTCGCATAGATGCCGGCGGCTGCGTACTCCGAAAGACCGACCTTGCCGTTGATCGGGCCGAAGCCCTTCAGATAGTTGTACGCTTTGTCGATGTCCGAAAGAATCAACTCGTAGACCTCGCCCACGGGGACGCGTTCGGCGCGATACTCCTCTTCCGTCTTCACGGGAACCCCCGGAGCCGTCTTGCTGACGTTGTACGGATGCTGCCACAGATTGATCAGCCAGAAGTAGGCGTAAGCACGCAGCCCATACGCTTCGCCGAGCATCTTTTTGGCATCGTCGCTCGCCGGCTCCTCCCCCTCGGCGGGTTTCAGCATGGCGATGATCGTATTGACGTTGTCGATCAGATTGTACCACTGGTTCCACATCGATGCGGTGCGGCGATAGTTGCCCATCCGGTTGTCGAGCTGGTAGTCGTTGCAAAAGAAGTGCCCATCGTTGTGGTAGGCGATGTCCTCGCCCATCAGATCGGTCGTCAGCTTGACGGCGGGCAGGCCGAAATCGTCGTGAGAGGTCCAATAGTCGCCTCCGCAATAGAGGTTCATCTCGGCGCCGGTCACGTAGGCCTGGACCTGCGCGGGATCGGCCTGTATCGTCTCGTTGACGTCCTCTTCGTCAAGCGTATAAGAGGGCTTGGTCTCCAGATAGTCCTCCGAGCACGACGCGGCCAGTACGGCTGCGCCGAGCAGCAGCGTACGGTAAAGGATATTGTTTGTTTTCATGTCTTTACGTTTTTAGAAGGTTAAGGAAAGACCTGCCGATACGGTGCGGATCACCGAATAGTTCGAATCCGACTGTCCGGCGATGTACTGACGCGGGTCCAGACCTTTGCGCTTCGACCACAGGGCGACGTTGTCGGCGACGACGTAGATGCGTGCATTCTCGATCCGCAGCGCCCGCGTCCACTTCTTCGGAAGCGTGTACCCGATCGTGATATTGCGCAGGTTGAAATAGGAGGCATCCACCAGGAAGCGGTCCGAAATCGTATTTGCATTCTGGTCGCCATCGAGGATCGGAATGTTCGTCTGCGTGTTCTCCGGCGTCCAGGCGTTCAGGATATCGCGGTGCCAGTTGGTGCCCGCACTGCTGCCGGCATGCATCAGCCGATTGTACATGAGGTCCATGATGTCCCCGCCGATCTGGTAGTTGGCCGCAATCGAGAAGTCGAAGTTCTTCCAGCTGAAGTCCATCGTGATGCCGCCCTGGAAGTCGGGCAGCGCCGTGCCGATATAGTACTTCGTGGCCGACGTGTAGTCTTCGGTCGGCTTGCGGACGACCTTCGTCCCGAGCACCTCGCCCGTAGCCTCGTCCAAAATCTCCTCGGTCTCGTCTTTCCACCAGGTGGCCTTGCCCTTGTCGTTCACGCCGGCATAGCTGTAATAGTAGAAGTCGTAGACGCTGCGGCCCTCGCGGTAGTTGTAGTAGGCGCTGTGCGTAATACCGGTTTCACGCTTGTCTTCCGGAATCTTGGTGATCTCGTTCTTGTAATGCGTTCCGGTAAAGGTCCAGCTCCAGCGGAAGTCCTTGGGCATCGGAATGTTGACGCCCAGCGTGAACTCGAAGCCCTTGTTGGTCATCGTCAGGGCGTTGGTCGAGAGGTAGGAGATACCCGACGAAATCGGCTGCGGCATGTTGTAGAGCATATCCTCGGTCCGCTTGTTGAAGTACTCGACGTCGAGATTCAGCAGGTTATCGAACAGCGTGGCGCTCAATCCGACATTGAGGTTGTACGAGGTCTCCCAGGTCAGATCGGGATTGCCTTCGTAGTATTTCGACAAGGAGAAAGCCCCGTCGGAGTTCGACAGCGAGTACTGCGTCTTGTAGGCGTAGTAGTTGCTCGTCGAGGTGCTCGGGTAGTAGATGTCGTCGTTGCCGACACAGCCGTACGATGCCCGGAGGCTCATGTTGTCGATCCACTTCACGTTCTGCATGAAAGCCTCGTTCGAAATGTGCCACGATGCGCCGACCGACCAGAAGTTGCCCCAGCGGTTGTCTTTCGCGAAACGCGACGACCCGTCGCGGCGGTACGAAGCCGAAAGATAGTAGCGGTCGTCGTAGCTGTAGTTGACGCGTCCGAGATACGATTCGATCTTGTAGTCCATCGAATACGATTGCATCTCCTCCATCAGAATGGCGTTGCTGAATTCGGGGGTCGTCGGATGGAAAAACTTGGACTTCGCGTTGTACAAGTAGTTGTAGTCCCAGTCGTAGGTCTCATGACCGGCCAGAATGTCGAGCGTATGTTTCTTGTTGAAGGTGCGGTTGTACGAGAGCAGCTCGTTGATCGTCATCGTCTGCGAGCGGGTGCGATACTTGTAAGCTCGTCCCTTCGCCGTCTGCGCATCGCCGAACGTGGGCGTTTGGAAGCGGTCCTGCGTCGTGTTGGTCAGGTCGTAACCTCCGTTGACCGTCAGTTTCAGCCCTTTGTAAAGGTCCATATCCACACTGAAGCGCGCCGAGATATTGTCCGAGATCGAGCGGTTCATGTTGGCCTCGTCCGAAGCCACGACATTCTGGTTCGAACCGTAGGCGCGGGCGCCGAACTTGCCGTCGCCGAAGTCGTAGACGGGCTTGCCGTTGCTGTCGTAGAGGCGCTCGCCGGTTTCATCATATCCGTAGACGGGATAGATCGGGGCGATCATCTGCGTGAAGGCGAACGTGTTGACGTAGTTCCCGAGGTCGCTGATCGCCTGCGAATTCTGCTCGCCGCGCGCATAGGAGAGGTTGCCGCTCAGCTTGAGGAAATCCTTCACCTGGTAATCCCCGTTGGCGCGGGCCGAGAAGCGCGTGTAATCCGAATTGGTGATGATGCCCTCGTCTTCGAGGTAGCCGAGCGAAAGGAAGTGCGTCGAACGCTCGCCGCCGCCCTGCACGGTCATCGTATACTCCTGACGCATGCCGGTGCGGAGCGCCTCGTCGGCCCAGTCGTCGTGATAGAGCAGCTTGGCCGACGTCAGCTTGCCGGTGGGATCGACGATCGCATCGGGTGCGCAATCATACGGATTGTACCCCAGCTTGTTGAAAAGACCGGCGGAGGCCGCCTCTCCCGAGCCTAACTGATTCTTCAGAACATTCCAGTAGGAGACCATGTATTCGCCCGGGTCTTTCATGATGTCGTATTCCGAGATACCGCGCGAATTGGCGCCGATACGGGCTTCGAAGGTTACGCGCGTCTTGTCGCGCGAGCCGCGTTTGGTCGTGATGAGGATGACGCCGTTGGCGGCGCGCGAACCGTAGAGCGAGGTGGAAGCTGCATCCTTCAGCACGGTCAGCGATTCGATATCGGCGGGATTGATCGCCGAGATGTTGCCGTCATAGGGCATGCCGTCCACCACGTAGAGCGGGGCGGAGCTTGCGTTGATCGAACCGATGCCGCGGATGCGGATCGTGGCGCTCTGGCCAGGCTGTCCCGACTGCATGGCGACCTGGACGCCCGGAACGGCGCCCTCGAGGGCCTTCGAGACATTCGAGACCTGGCGTTTCTGGACCTCCTCGCCCGAGACCGTCGAAACGGCGCCCGTCAGCGAGGCTTTCTTGGCCGTACCGTAGGCGACGACGATGACATCGTCGATCGCCTGGGCATCCTCTTCGAGCACGATGGCCACGGCCGTCTTGCCGGCCAGGGCGATCTGCTGGGTCTTGTATCCGATGAACGAGACGGTCAGCGAGCCATCGACCGGAGCCGATACCACGAACGAACCGTCCGAGCCGGAAGTCGTACCACGACCGGTACCGTCGACCGCAATCGTCGCACCCACTACCGGTGCGCCGTCGGTCGTCTTCACCGTACCGGAGAGCTGCCTGTTCTGGGCCTGCGCTATCGCGCATACGCTCAAAACGGCAAGTAACGATAGTACAAGTTTTCTTACCATAAGCGTTGATGTTAAAGTGTTATTTGTAAATAAAAAGACGACAGACGCCGCAGCGGCGGCTCGCGGTTGATTTTTAAGGGAAATTCGGGTACCGACCGCCCCTCCCGCCACTGCCCCGAGCCGTACCGGAGCCCCTCCGGGTGACAAGTTGTTACCAAAGCGTAACCCGATTTTCGCCCCGCGAAAGGGCCGGAAAGGCTCCGCCAGCAGGCCGGGTTACCTGCATACGGCCGGTATTTTTCAACCGGACTATAATATATATAGGTATAATCGTTCCGTGTGTCCGTTCGGCTCCCTGTTTCGGCCCGTTCCGAGGAGAAAAACGACCGGCCGGGTTTCGAATGCCCCGAAAAAGCTGCTTACAAATTGTAAGTAAATAATGCAAAAATGCCCTCCTGCGGAAGCCTTGAGGGCTTTTTTTGATAGCTTGTGTAATATTTGCAAATATTTTTATAATTTAATTTGTAAATTAAAATTCAAACACTTACCTTTGTGGTGAACTTTTTATTTACAAAACACATTCAAAAAACAACGCTTATGGTAAGAAAACTTGTACTATCGTTACTTGCCGTTTTGAGCGTATGCGCGATAGCGCAGGCCCAGAACAGGCAGCTCTCCGGTACGGTGAAGACGACCGACGGCGCACCGGTAGTGGGTGCGACGATTGCGGTCGACGGTACCGGTCGTGGTACGACTTCCGGCTCGGACGGTTCGTTCGTGGTATCGGCTCCGGTCGATGGCTCGCTGACCGTCTCGTTCATCGGATACAAGACCCAGCACATCGCCGTGGCCGGCAAGACGGCCGTGGCCATCGTGCTCGAAGAGGATACCCAGGCGATCGACGATGTGGTGGTGGTCGCTTTCGGTACGGCCAAGAAAGAGGCCTTCACCGGTTCGGCCAAGGTCATCAAGGCTGGCGAGCTGGCTAAATCCCAGTCCGCCAATGTCTCGGACGCCTTGGTCGGCAAGATCGCCGGTGTGCAGTTCACCGCTCAGTCGGGCCGTCCCGGTGCCGGCCAGACGATCAACATCCGCGGCGTCGGTTCGATGTCGGCCGGAAACAGCCCGCTGTGGGTGGTGGACGGCGTCCCCTATGAGGGCGATATCAACAACCTGAACATGGCCGACGTCGAGTCGGTTACCGTGCTGAAGGATGCCGCCTCGAACGCCCTCTACGGCGCCCGCGGCGCCAACGGCGTCATCATGGTGACCACCAAGAGGGCCAAGGCCGGCGAGGCTTCCGTGACGCTCGACGCCAAGTGGGGCGTCAACTCGCGCGCGCTACAGACCTATGATATCGTCGAGGATGCGGGCGAGTTCTACGAGATGCACTACCAGGCACTCTACAACTACTTCAAGACCGACGACGTCTCAGCCGAGGCCGCCAATATGGCCGCCAACCGCCTGCTGACGTCGAACGACGCCGGCGGTGTGGGTTACAACGTCTTCACGGTTCCCGAGGGGCAGAACCTCATCGGTCTGAACGGGAAACTGAACCCCAACGCCACGGAGGGCCGTCTGATCGAGAACTACCGCGGCCAGGATTACTTCCTCAAACCCGACAACTGGCTCGACGAGATCTACAAGTCGGCCACGTTCCGTCAGGAGTACAATGCCAGCGTCTCGGGCGCTTCGGACCGCGCCAACTTCTATGCGTCGCTCGGTTACCTCGACAACACGGGTATCATCGACGGCTCGAATGTGGAGCGCTACACGGCCCGTCTGCGCGCCGACTACCAGGCCAAGGATTGGCTCAAGGTGGGCGGCAACATGTCCTACGCCCACTTCGTCTGGAACAACGGTAACAGTGCCGACGACGAGGGCGCTTCGGACGGCGGCAACGCTTTCGCTACGGCGATCCGCATGGCACCGATCTATCCGGTCTACATCCGCGACGGCAAGGGCAACATCATGTACGATGAGTACGGGATGAAGCTCTACGATACCGGCGACGGCCGCAACGGCGGTGCCGTGCGTACGAACGGCGGCCAGTCCAACGACCTGCAGGATATCCAGCTCAACAAGTATATCAGCGAGGGCAACGCCTTTTCGGCCAACGGCTTCGCCGATATCCAGCTCTACAAGGGACTGAAGCTGACGGTCAACGGCAGCGTGAACGTCGATGAAACGCGCCACACGACGCTGATGAACCCCTATTACGGCCAGTTCGCCACCTCGGGCGGTGTCATCACAAAAAGTCACAGCCGCGAGATCGCCTACAACCTCCAGCAGCTGCTCAACTACAGCGGCACCTTCGCCGACAAGCACAACGTCGATCTGATGGTCGGCCACGAGATGTACAACCGCAAGAGCTACGACCTCTATGGCAACAAGAGCGGCATGTTCTCGCCCGACAACCTGGAACTCAACGGTGCGGTGGTCGATATGGCGCGTTCGGGCTCCTCGGTTTCCGAGTACAACAACGAGGGCTACTTCTTCCGCGCCCAGTACAACTACGAGGAGAAGTATTTCGTGTCGGGTTCGTTCCGCCGCGACGCTTCGTCGATGTTCCACCCCGATCACCGCTGGGGCAACTTCTGGTCGGTGGGCGCCGCCTGGATCCTCAGCAAGGAGAAGTGGTTCGAATCGTCGTGGGTCAACATGCTGAAGCTGAAGGCTTCGTTCGGCTCGCAGGGTAACGACAACCTGCCGTACTACTTCCTCTACACCGACTACTACTCGATCGACAACGACGGCAACGGCGGCGTGACGAATACGCTTGCGCGTAAGGGCAACCCCGAAATCACGTGGGAGACCAACTCGAACCTCAACATCGGCGTCGAGTTCGGCTTCTGGAACGATCGGCTCTCCGGCAGCATCGACTTCTTCAACCGCAAGACCTCGGACATGCTCTTCCAGCTGGCTACGCCGGTCGAGTCGGGCTACTCGTCGATCTGGACCAACGTCGGCGACATGCGCAACCGCGGTTTCGAGATCGAGCTGAATGCCGACCTCATCCGCAAGAAGAATTTCGTCTGGAGCTTCTCGTTCAACGCCACGCACTACAAGAACGAAATCGTCAAGCTCCCCGAGCAGTACAAGAACAACACGACCTCGGACGGCAAACTCGTGGGCCGCGTCAACAGTACCAAATTCCTCGCCGAGGGGCAGTCGATCTACTCGTTCTACCTGCCGACCTATGCCGGTGTAGACAAGTCCGGCCAGTCGATGTGGTATGTCTATAACGAGAAACCGCTGCTCGATGCCAACGATCAGCCCGTCATGGACGCCGACGGCAATCCGCAGACGCACCTCGTCCGTGAAACGACGACCGACTACTCGGCGGCCTCGACCAACGGCAAGGAGCTTCAGGGCGATGCGCTGCCCGACCTCTACGGCGGTTTCGGCACCTCGCTGCGCTATCGCGGCCTCGACTTCTCGGTGAACTTCACCTACCAGCTCGGCGGTCAGGTATTCGATCAGGGCTACCAGTTCTACATGGGCTCGCCCTCGGGTACCTCGACGGGTAACAACTACCACCACGACCTGCTCAACGCCTGGACCCCCGACAACACGGGTTCGAACATCCCGAAGTTCGTCTACAACGACACCTACAGCAATGCGACGTCGAACCGCTTCCTGACGGATGCCTCCTACCTGAACATCCAGAACATCACGATCGGCTACACGCTGCCGAAGAAGTTCACGCGCAAGTTCCTCGTTGAGAATCTGCGCATCTACCTCGCCTGCGACAACGTCTGGTACTGGTCGAAGCGTCAGGGTATGGATCCGCGTCAGAGCCTCAACGGTATCGTGAGCCCCTACTACTACGCTCCGATCCGCACCTTCTCGGGCGGTGTTACCGTAACGTTCTAATCCTATAAAACGTCGAAAATTATGAAAACGAAACAATTGATAAAATACAGCGCAGCGCTGCTCGGTTCGGCCGTACTGCTGACGGGCTGCATCGAGGAGACCTTCCCCGAGAACGGTTACGCTACGAGCGGGCAGATCGCCGAGTCGCCTTTTGCTGCGGAGGGTGTCTTGACGTCGATGCCGACGATTCTGATGACCAATTATACGGGAACGCTTGGCGAGCACGTCGATTTCGGCTATGCCGGTATCTTCGGTGCGCTGGACCGTCTGGCCGGCGAAGTGTTCCCTGTTGCGGGCAACCTCCCCGGCGGCAACCAGTACTACGACCGCTGGCAGTGGGTCCTTTATCCCTGCAGCAGCACGGGCCTGGATGTAAACGGTTATGGTTCGCCTTTCCTGTATTACAATTACTACCAGTTCATTTACACGGCTAACGAGGCGATCTCGATTTTCAGCCAGAACGAAACCCCCGGTCCGGAGTTAGGTATCGCGAAGGCTTTCCGCGCCCTGAGCTACCTCGATATGGCCCGTCTCTACGACCCGCTGCCGGCCAAGGCTTCCGGTAGAGAGGATTGCAACGATTATGTGATCCCCGATAACATCAAGGGGCTGACGGTCCCCATCGTTCGCGAGGGGATGACGCGCGAAGAGCTCGAAAACAACCCCCGCGTCCCGCGCGAGGAGATGTTCGAGTTCATTCTCGGCGACCTGAACGAGGCGGAGAAGCTGCTGGCCGACTACGATCGTCCGAAGGATAAGATGGGCATGCCGAATCTGGCCGTCGTCTACGGTCTGAAGGCCCGCGCCTACCTCTGGTTGGGCGGCTTCAGCGAGAGCTATGCCAATGTTCCGACCGGCGAGGCCGCCTATCGGCTGGCTGCCGAGTTCGCCCGCAAGGCGATCGACGCTTCGGGTTGTACGATCATGACCGAGAGCCAGTGGCTCGACCCGGTAACGGGCTTCAACAAGGTTAATTCGGCCTGGATGTGGGCTCTTTGCCAGTCGGTCGATACGGTCATCAACAACCTCTATTCGTGGACGGCCCACATGGCTCCCGAGGCGATTTGGGGGTACGGAAACGGTTCGCAGCCGGGCATCTCGGTATTCAGCTATAACCGCATGGATGCAAGCGACTTCCGCCGCAAGCAGATTGTGAATGCCGACCGCTCGTATGCAGCGCTCGCTCCCTATACGGTCCTTACCGAGAATGAGTTCGAAGGAAAGGACGGCGCCGTGGCCGTTATGGCTCCCTATGCGGTCTTCAAGTTTCACCCGAATGCCGGCGAGAAGCGCAACTATTCGGTCGGCAATGTGACGGATATTCCGCTGATGCGTGTCGAGGAGATGTACTTCATCGAGGCCGAGGCGACGGCCCACTATGACGAAGGAAAGGGCCGTACGCTGCTCGCTGACTTCATGGCGCACCGCGCACCCTCCTACGTCCTGCCTGTGAAGGATTTGGTCGAGGAGATCATCTTCCAGAAGCGCATCGAGTTCTGGGGCGAGGGCATCATCCTCTACGACCTGAAGCGCCTCGACATCGGCATGCAGAACGGCAACGAGGGGACGAACGCCCCGTCGATGGCCCAGATTACGACGAACGGCCGTGCGCCGTGGTGGAATTGCGTCATTCCGCTTAGCGCCGTACAGCAGAATGCTGCGCTGGCCGGGATGAACAACCCGAATGCGACGAAAACTTATAAGTCTGTAAAGTAAACCGAAGTTATGAAAAACATCAAATATTTACTGGTTGCGCTCATCGCCTCGTGCGGCCTTTTCACGGGCTGCTCGTCCGACGATGACTGGACCTCGGGGCCTCAGGCCGAGGGTGCGCAGGTTTATTTCTCGAGCGAGGGCGTCACGACCTACAAGATCGAGGCGGCCACCGCATCGGTCTCTGTCGACGTGCTGCGCGCCGCGAAGGAGGAGGAGATCGAAGTCCCCATTTCGGCGACGATCGCCGACGAATATGCCGGGCTTTTCAACATCCCCGAGACGGTGACTTTCGCCGCCGGTGAGAGCAAAACTTCGCTTGTGATTACGTTCGACCGCTCGAAGCTGGCCGACGGCGCAAGCTACGCGATCGCCCTCGCGGTCGACGACCCGACGATGACGACGCCCTATGGCGCCGCAGCGCTGAACATCACGCTGACGGTTCCCGAGCCCTATGTGCTGCTGGGCGAGGGCTCTTTCCGCGATGACTACATGACCTCGTTCAATACCTCGATCGAAGTTCAGGAATATCCCTGCGAGATTTATGAGAATCTGAACAAGCCGGGGTATATCTACCTCAAGAATGTTTATACGTCGCTCTATCCCTACAACGAGCCGGGCGATTATGTCACTGAGGACAAGTACTTCGAGGTTCGGATCAGCGATCCGGAGAAGGTGCTTATCCCCAAGCAGGGCCTCGGTATGGACTGGAACCCGGAGGAGTACGGTGAGTTCATCATCGGTACAGCCGAGTACGGTACCCTGAAGGACGGTGTGATTACGTTCCCCGTAAACGGTCTTCTCTTCGCAATGGCCAAATACAACAACGGTGAGTGGATTTCCTATGCAAATACGAACGGTATGTTCCGTATCGTTCTGCCGGGTGCCGTGCTGACCGACTATTCGCTGGAGGCTGCCTACGACGGCTTCCGTGTGGGTGCCGACAACACGACGGCCTATCCTGCCGTGCGGGTGGCCTATGGTGCCGACGTGGCTTCGGTGAAGATCGTCTTCATTGACGGCGACCACGAGAAGGACTATGCCGAAACCGTAGCGGGCATCGTCGACGGCTCGATCGAATCGACCGAGGTGCCTGTTTCGGGCGAGGGCGAGATGGAGATCATCAGCGAGAAGGAGATGGCGGCCGGTGTCTATACGGCTGTTATTGTCCCCTGCGATGCCGAGGGGGCCGCACAGGCCGCCGATGCCGCAGCTGTTTCGTTCTACTTCCCGGGCGTGGGCGCCGCCGAGACGCCGGCGTGCGATATCGCAGTGGGTGTTTATCCTTTCAGTGCCGTGTTCCCTGACTACGCCGCGACGTATCCCGATTCTTCGACGTTCCTCTGGATCGCTCAGGGTTCGGAGATCAAGACGCTGAAATCGCTGGTCATGCCGACGGCCACGATCGAAAAGTACCTCGAGCAGTATTCGGCCGAGGAACTGGTTCTGGGAAATGGTGAAGACCTTGCCGATCAGGTGACTGATATCAACGAAGAGGGAATGTGTTTTGCCTTCTATACGGACCTTCCGTCTTCGACGAGTTTCACGGTCATTCTCTATGCCCAGAATATTTACGGAAATACGGCGACCGTTTCCGCCTCGGGTTCGACGGCAGCCGAAGCCGCAGCCAAGGCGGCAGCCAAACTTTCGACGAAGAACATCCCGGCTTACACGCCGCGCTTTTCCAAGGCAAACGAGCACTACATCTATCGGTAGTTGCTCTTGAAGTCGATCATTTCGGCGGTCCTCCATTCGGGGGACCGCCTTTTTTTTTCTTTTCCGGTGCGGTTGTGCCGCCGGATCGGAGAATGGCACGGGGCGTCCGAAAGAGGGACGAATAAGCCCTTTTTTTGTATTTTTTCAGGCCGGTTGTAATTTTAATCCCGGACGCACCATGTCGGGCGTCCGTAAAATGCTACCACAATGAGAAATACGTTCAAAGTCCTGTTCTACATCAAACGCAGCGCCATGCTGCGAAACGGGCATGCTCCGATCATGGGGCGCATCACCATCAACGGCGCGCGGGCGCAGTTCTCCACGCGGCTGTCGCTGCCGCCGGCGGCATGGGATGTCTCGCAAAACCGCGCCATCGGGCGCACGGCCGAGATTCTCTTCGTCAACCGCGAGCTGGATGCGATCCGGCTGCGCATCGAACAGTGTTATGCGACCCTGGTGCGCGAGGCGGGCGACGTCACGCCGGGCATGGTCCGCACCCGCTACTTCTCGGGCGACGCGCGGCACGAAACGCTGCTGGGCTTCGTGCGCCGCCACAACGAGGCGGTCAACCGGCAGGTGGGGGTCGATCGGAGCCGCTCCACCTACTACAAATACCGCAGCGTCGAGGTCCACCTCGAGAACTACCTGCCGCGCTACTACGGACGCGGCGATCTGCCCCTCTCGGAGCTCGACCACGACTTCCTGGTCGGGTTCCACGGCTACCTGCTGCACGAAGCGGGCCGGCGCAAGAATACGGTCTGGGTCTACCTGACGGCTTTCAAGCACGTGCTTTCGCAGGCGCGGGCCAAGGGGCTGCCCGTCGCGGACCTTTTCGCCGACTACAAGCTCCGCTCGGAACATGTCGAGCGCAACTTTCTCTCGACGCAGGAGCTCAACCGGCTGAGCGGCCTTGTGAAGCTGACGCCGTCGATGCGGCTCGTGCGCGACAGTTTTCTGTTCAGCTGCTTTACGGGCCTTTCGTTCATCGATATCAAGCGGCTGCGCATGAGCAACATCCAGCGGGTCGGCCGGCAGTGGTGGATCGAGACGACGCGTTGCAAGACGGGGTCGCGCGTGCAGGTGCGGCTCTTCGATCTGCCGTACGCCATTTTACGCAAGTACATGCCCGACGGGTACGCGGAGACGATCTTTCCGCTGCCGAGCAACAGCTGGTGCAACCATTGTCTGGAGGTGCTGATGAAGATGGCCGGCATCACGAAGCGCATCACCTTCCACGCCGCGCGCCACACCTTCGCCACGACGCTGACCCTCTCGCAGGGCATGTCGATCGAGACGATCTCGAAACTGCTGGGCCATCGGAATATCCGCACGACGCAGATTTACGCCACGATCACGCACGACCATCTCGACAACGAGATGAACCGCCTCTCGAAGCGAATCGAAACGCTTTGCGCGAGGTGGCAGGCGTAAGCGGGATGGTGTTGTGTTTCGGGGCGGCTTTGTGCTTCGGGGCGGCGGGACGGGGTTGGGGGCTGGCGGCTGCGTGAGCAGGAGGCGCGAAATAAGGTATAGGAGCGGATGCGGGCGGATGTTTGGCCGCGACTGCTCCCGGAGATGTTTTGTGCTGTATATTCGACCTCTTTAAAGGTCGGCGGGTGCGATCGCTTTCGATTGTTGTTAAGGTGTTTTGCGTCGAGCTCGGTCGCGGAGCGACCGGCAGCCCGCAGCCGCCCCCGGGCGGAGGGCTGCTCCTCTACGTCGCAGACCCGTCCGCTCGGCTGCGGGCTTTTTTTTGCAAGGAAGCAATCGCGCAGCGATTGGCGGGCCGCAGCCGCCCCCGGGCGGAGGCCCGCAACTCCTTTGCGTCGTTGCGTCCTCCGCAGGCTTGCAGCCCGAAGATGAAGAAGAACCCATTAATTCTGAATTTTGAATCTTGAATTTTGAATTTGCGCCCGGAACGGGCGCCGCAGCCCGCAGTCGCCCCTCCCCGGCGGAGGGCTGCTCCTTATGGTCGCAGGCCCGTCCGCTCGGCTGCGGGCTTTTTTGCAAGGAAGCAATCGCGTAGCGATTGGCGGGCCGCAGCCTCCCGGCGGCGGAGGCCCGCAACTCCTTTGCGTCGTTGCGTCCTCCGCAGGCTGCGACCCGATTCTCCGTGCGCTCCCGAACAGCTGCTTTTTCGTCTTTCCCCGCCGCGGGGCATCATAATTCCCCGTTTTTTGCGTTTGATGGAAAAATGGCTACATTTGTAAACCGAAATCCGCATAGATTATGGTAAAGATTCTTTGGGTCGATGACGAGGTCGAGCTGCTGAAGCCGCACGTGCTCTTTCTTCAGGGGAAGGGCTACGAGGTCGATACCTGCAACAACGGATACGATGCGATCGACATGGCCTCCGAGGGGGCGTACGATCTGATCATCCTCGACGAGATGATGCCCGGCATGACGGGGCTCGAGACGCTGCCCAAGATCAAGGAGGCGCGCCCGACGACTCCCGTTATCATGGTAACGAAGAGCGAGGAGGAGAACATCATGGACAAGGCGATCGGCTCGAAGATCGCCGACTACCTCATCAAGCCCGTGAACCCGAACCAGGTGCTGCTCTCGATCAAGAAGAACGTCCACCGGCAGCAGCTCGTCACCGAGCAGACGACGGCCGACTACCGTTCGGAGTTCGGCCGCCTCTCGGCGTCGCTGCAGATGGCGTCGGATTTCGCCGACTGGTGCGCCCTCTACCGGCGTCTGACGGCCTGGGAGATCGAGCTCGAGGCCTCGACCGACGAGAGCATCAAGGAGGTGCTCGACTACCAGAAGAACGAGGCGAACCTCGAATTTTCGAAGTTCGTCCGCCGCAACTATTACGACTGGATCAACCGCCGCTCGGACCATACGCCCGTCATGTCGCACACGCTCATGCGGTCGAAGATCTTCCCCGTGGCCGACGCCCACGCGAAGACGACGCTGCTGTTGATCGACAATTTCCGTTACGACCAGTGGCGGGCCATCTCGTCGCTTCTGCGCGGCTACTACGACGTGGAGGTGGACGACTTCTACTGCGCCATCCTTCCCACGGCGACGCAGTATGCCCGCAATGCGATCTTCGCGGGGCTCATGCCGCTGGCGATCGACCGGCTGATGCCCGGCCTGTGGCTCAACGACAACGAGGAGGGGGGCAAGAACCAGCACGAGGAGGAGTTCCTGCAGCGTCTGCTCGCGCAGTGCGGCAAGAAGTGGCGCATGACCTTCGACAAGTTAGTGCGTCCCGAGCAGGGCCGCCGGTTGGTGGACAACATCCGGCGGGTCTACGAGGCCGATTTCTCGGTCATCGTCTACAACTTCCTCGACATCCTTTCGCACGCCCGCACCGAGACGGACATCATCCGCTCGCTGACCGAGGACGAGGCGGCTTTCCGTTCGCTGACCCGCTCGTGGTTCGAACACTCGGAGCTCTATACGATCCTCAAGCTGCTCGCCGAGCGCGGCCACACGGTCATCATCACCTCGGACCACGGCACGGTCCGCGTCGATAATCCGGTGCGCGTGACGGGCGACCGCGAGACCTCGGCCAACCTGCGCTACAAGACGGGCCGCAACCTCTCGTACAATGCGCGCGAGGTCTACGAGGTCCAGCGCCCCGAAGATATTCAGCTGCCCTCGAGCAACCTCACGTCGAGTTACATCTTCGCCTACAACCGCGATTTTCTGGTCTACAACAACGACGCGAACCGCTATGTGCGCTATTACCGCAACACGTTCCAGCACGGCGGCATCTCGATGGCCGAGATGATCGTTCCCTATATCGTGCTGCAACCCAAAAGATAACCGATGAAAACACTGCATGTCCACTCCGAAGAGGAGCTGCCCGAGGTGGCCGAAGCGCTGCTCGAGGCCCTCGGCGACCGCCGCGTGGTGATTCTGCGCGGAGAGATGGGGGCCGGCAAGACGACCCTCGTCCGCGCCGTAGCCGATGCCCTGGGGGTCCGGGATCCGGTGACGAGCCCGACCTTCGCCTTGGTGAACCACTACTGCGGGGCAGCCGGACAGTCGATCTACCATTTCGATTTTTACCGCATCGAGAACCTCTCGGAGGCCTACGACCTCGGCTATGAGGAGTATTTCTATTCGGGCGATCTCTGCCTTGTGGAGTGGCCCGAGAAGATCGAACCGCTGCTGCCGGACGATGCCGTCGAGGTGCGCATCACGGTCGTGAGCCCTACGGAACGCATTTTCGAAATCGAATAGTCCGGCGGAGGGCTTTTGCATCGAACCAATCGCAGAGCGATCGGCAGCCCCCCCCCTGGGCGGAGGGCTGGCCTTGAGTTGGGGCCGGTCCGACAGGACCGAGCGGGCCGCAGCCTGGGGCGGCGGAGGTTGTGTCTTGAGTTGAGCTCGGTCCGATAGGACCGTGCGGGCCGCAGCCTCCCGGCAGCGGAGGCCCGCAACTCCTTTGCGTCGTTGCGCTCTCCGCAGGCTGCGTCCCGAATCGGGAATAGGTTCAAGCGTGTCCTGGCAAGTTATCTAATTTTGAATATTGAATTTTGAATCATGAATTTGCGGTTCCTCCCGGAACCGCAGCGGGCCGCAGCCTCCGGCGGGCGGAGGCCCGCAGCTCGCGTCCGCAGGTCCGCTCGAGCGAGACCTCCGCAGGCTGCAGCCCGATCGGTAATTTTGAATTCTGAATCTTGAATTATGAATTTGCGCCCGCATGGGCGCAGCAGCCCGCAGCCGCCCCCTGGCGGAGGGCTGCTCCTTATGGTCGCAGGCCCGTCCGCTCGGCTGCGGGCTTTTTTGCAAGGAAGCAATCGCGCAGCGATTGGCGGGCCGCAGCCTCCGGCGGCGAAGGCCCGCAGCTCGCGTCCCGCAGGTCCGCTTCGGGCGGTGCCTTCGCAGGCTGCAGCCCGCAGGCCCTGGATACTCATGGTAATATTTCATTTTTAATTCTTCATTCGTATCTCTTAGATACTCCGTCTCGGCAATGCCCAAATAAATTTGGCATTGCGCTCGACTTATTCGTATTTTGGCTCCGTCGAAGATACTCGGCCTCGGCAAAATCGCAAACAAGTTTGCATTTCGCACTCGGCATTTCGTATCTTTGACTTCGTCGAAGATACTCCGTCTCGGCAATGCTCAAATAAATTTGGCATTGCGCTCGACTTATTCGTATCTTTGCACCCTGAAAATCCGGCGCAGCGGGATCGCGCGGCAAGGTCGCGCAACAAACCGCCGCTGCCGCGCAACCGTCGATCCTCATGAAAAAAGCCCTCAAAACGATCGGATGGACCCTCCTGGCGCTCTTCGTGCTGCTCGCCGTCTGCCTCCTGCTGGCCCGCTTCGTCTTCCGCGACCGGCTCGTCGCCCTGCTGTACGAGGTGCAGCGCCGCGAGCGGATCGAGTTGCTGCGCGCTTCGGGGGCCTATGCGGCCGACACGACCGCCTACCGCTTCGCCTATGTGCAGGATACGGCCCGCGCCCGCGAGATTCGCGCCTATTTCCGCCTCGACACGATCCTGCCTCCCGATGCGACCGCGTGGGAGCGCAGCCTCGCCCTGGCCCGCTTCGTCGCCCGCAACATCCCCCATGCCAACCAGCGGGTGCAGCCCGAGACCCGCAACGCCACGGCGCTTTGGGAGTATCACCGGACGGTCGAGCCGGCTTTCAACTGCCGTTTGCACGCGATCCTGCTGCACGAACTGCTGCTTGCCTCGGGCGTCGTGAACCGTTTCGTGACCTGCCTGCCTTTCGATTCCGAGGACCGGGACTGTCACGTGGTGAACCTCGTCTGGCTGCCCGAGCGGCGGAAGTGGGCCATGATCGACTCGGACATGCAGGCCTGGGTCTCCGATCCCGCCGGCGTGCCTCTCTCTCTGGCCGAGATGCGCGAACGCTGCCTCGCGGAGGAGCCGATGGAGGTGCATCGGCTGCTGGGTGAGGCGAACGATCCTGACAGCTACCGCGCCTACTGGGCCAAGAACCTCTACTGGTTCGAGTGCCGGGAACAGACCGGATACGACCGTGAGGTGAACTGCGAGGGGCGGCGCGTGGCGCTGCTGCCCTCGGGATTCGCAGGCTTCGGACTGGGCGGCGATGCCGTATGCACCACCGACGACTGCCGTTTCTGGGCGGCGCCCGAGGCGGCGGATGAAAGGGAATAATAGATACATATATATTAATAAGACAAAAGATGCAGGAATACATTTCCAAGCAGGTGCAGATCTTGCGCCCTGCGGAGCAGATTTACGAAGTGATTCACCGGTTCGACCGCCTCACCCCCGCCGTGGCCGACCGGGTCGAGGAGTGGCAGGCGACCGAGGAGACCTGCTCGTTCAAGGTCAAGGGCTTCACGGTCCGTCTGCGGATGGCCGAGCGCGTAGCGCCGAAGCACGTCAAGATCACGGGCGACGGCGTCCCGATGGATTTCGCCTTCTGGGTGCAGCTGCACGCCGTCTCGGAGTGCGACACGCGGCTGCGGTTGGTGCTGCACGCCGAACTGAACATGATGATGCGGATGATGATCGGGTCGAAGCTGCAGCAGGCCCTCGACCGGATCGCCGACGGGATCGCCGGCGCAATGCGATAAAAAGGCGGAATATCACTCTTTGCCAGCTATTTCCGGAGTTTTTCCCGTTTTTGCCCGAATTTTGCGCAACGATTTCCCGAACCTTCCGGCGAAACGAAAAAAAATCCGCATATCGTTGGCGGAAAAGCAAATAAAGTGTATATTTGCAAACCCGATAGAGACGTAAACTTAATCTAAAAACATTTATAAAGATATGACAAAGGCAGATATCGTTAGCGAAATCGCTAAAAACACCGGCGTTGAAAAGGTGCAGGTGATGGCAATCGTCGAGGCTTTCATGGACTCGGTCAAGACTTCGTTGGAGAGCGGCAACAATGTCTATCTTCGCGGTTTCGGCAGCTTCATCGTCAAGAAGCGCGCGCAGAAGGTCGCCCGCAACATCTCGAAAAATACGACCATCACGATTCCCGAACACAATATCCCCGCTTTCAAGCCCGCCAAGAGCTTCGCAGCGAAGGTAAAATAAATTGTCGAACCTCTTAAAACCAACAACTATGCCGAACGGAAAGAAGCATAAGCGCCATAAGATGGCTACCCACAAGCGTAAGAAGCGTCTTCGCAAGAATCGTCACAAGAAGAACAAGTAGGGTAGAACCCTCGCGACAGCGGTGTTAAAGCTAAAAGAGCTCCGGCTCCTTTAGCTTTACCGCTTTATAAATAATCCGCCCCGAACCCCCTCCGGAAGGGGTTGCAGCCGGGGCGGGCCGCTCCGGCGCCGGATGCCGGAACCGCCGGTCCGCTGTCGCAAGCGGATGCGGAGACCGTCGGGGTCCCGCCCGCGAAACCCTTGGAAGCCGGGCCGCTTCCTGTTGAAAACGGCCCACCTGAAACCTCGAACCGTCCGCATGGAGGGCGTCCGCCCCGTCGGAACAGACCGGAAAAGCGCCGACCGAACCGCTCCCGATTCGCCTGCTGCAGCCGGAGCCCCCGACCGAAAATGCGCGCCGCCGGATAGGGGCGCATAACGCCGGTCGGGCTTGCCTGCCGCCGATGGGGGCGCATACCGCCGGCCTGATTGCGCATCGCCGGTCGGGCCGGTTACCGCCAGCCGGGGCGCATTCGCCGGCTTGGGGCTGGTTACTGCCGGTCGGGCTGCATTCCATCGACCGGGCTGCATGCCACTGGTCAGACCGCGCACCGTCGGTCAGACTGCGCATCCTTGGCGGGATTGTCGATCGCCGGCCGAGCAGCCCCCGGAAGGGCAGCGCGGCCAACAGCGCCGAACGCAGGCCGTATCGCTGCCTTGTCAGCCGGCCCGCAGGGGCAACCGGTCTGCGGGGCCAACCAGCCTGCGCTGATAGCCGGCCCGAAAGGTCAACCGGCCACATGGCCAGCCGGACTGCAGGGGCAACCGGGCTATGTTGCCAGCCGGTCTGCATTGCCAGCCGGTCTATGTCGTCAACCGGATTGCAGGATCGACCGGTCCGCGTTGCCGCAGCCCTGCGCAATGAGCCGGGCCGCACCGCCTCCGCCGCCGCGCCCGCGACGCCTCCGGACACAACCGTAAAAACGTGTTCGCTTTAGCGGACACGACCCACGATATACATGAACAGAGAACTTATCATCCACGTCACGCCCGCCGAGCTGACCATCGCCCTGTGCGAGGACAAGGTGCTCGTCGAGCTGAACAAGGAACAGTGCAAAACAGGATTCGCCGTCGGCGACATCTACCTCGGCAAGGTCCGCAAGATCATGCCGGGTCTCAACGCGGCATTCGTCAACATAGGGCACGAAAAAGACGCCTTCATCCACTATTCGGACCTCGGGACGCAGTTCCCGTCGCTGCAGAAGCTCGTCTCGTCGCTCCAGCCCGGCAAACGGGGGCTGAAGGTCGATACGATGAAGCTCGAAGAGCCGGTGGCCAAGAGCGGCAAGATCGGCGACTACCTCCAGCCCGGCCAGCTCGTGCTGGTGCAGGTCGCCAAGGAGGCGATCTCGACCAAGGGGCCGCGCCTGACGGCCGACATTTCGCTGGCGGGCCGCAACGTCGTGCTGGTTCCCTTCTCGCAGAAGGTCTTCCTTTCGCAGAAGATCCGCTCGGCCGAGGAGAAGCGCCGCCTGAAGCGCATCGCCGCCTCGGTGCTGCCGCAGAATTTCGGCGTCATCATCCGCACGGCGGCCATGGAGGCCAAGGACGAGGAGGTCGAACACGACATCCGCCAGCAGCTTGAACGCTGGTACAAGACGCTCGGCATGGTCCGCAAGACGGTCCCCACGGCCCCCGGACAGCTCATGAGCGAGATGAACCGCGCCAATACGATCATCCGCGACTCGCTGAACGGCTCCTTCTCGCAGATCGTCGTCGATGACGAGGCGATGTTCCGCGAGATCAAGGGCTACGTCCACGAAATCGACCCCGAGATGGAGCCGATCGTCAAGCTCTACCGCGGCACGGTGCCCCTCTTCGACAATTTCGACATTTCGAAGCAGATCAAGTCGCTCTTCGCGAAGTACGTCTCGCTCAAGCGCGGCGCTTACCTCATCATCGAGCGCACGGAGGCGATGAACGTCATCGACGTCAACTCGGGCAACCGCACGAAGGCCGAGGACAACCAGGAGCAAACCGCCATGGAGGTCAACCTGGCGGCGGCGAAGGAGATCGCCCGCCAGCTGCGGCTGCGCGATATGGGCGGCATCGTCATCATCGACTTCATCGACCTGCACAAGGCGGCCAACAAGACGGCCCTCTACGAGGAGATGACCCAGCTCATGGCGACTGACAAGGCCAAGCACACGATCCTGCCGCTGACGAAGTTCGGCCTGATGCAGATCACGCGCCAGCGAGTGCGGCCGCTCGCCATCGAGGATGTGTCGGACACCTGCCCGACCTGCCACGGCTCGGGCAAGATCGAGCCGACGGTGCTGCTGGACAAGAAGATCGAGAACCAGATCTCGCTGCTGACGCTCGACCGCGGTCACAAGTACATCAAACTCGTCGTGAGCCCCTACGTCGCCTCGTTCCTGACGCGCGGCCTTATTTCGCTGCGCCGCCGCTGGGAGTGGAAGTACAAGACGCGGATCAAGGTGGTCGAGGACCAGAGCACGGGCATCATCGACGTGCACTACCACGATCGGGCCGACAACGATCTGATCAAGAGCAAGTAGCGGAGGAGGGGCCGGAGGCGTCTGGCTGCGGGCTGGTTTTGAGTTAGGATCGGTCCGTCAGGACCGAGCGGGCCGCAGCCTCCGCCCGGCGAAGGCCCGCAACTCGTTCCCGAATCTGCGTGCGCTCCGCAGGCTGCTGCCCGAGTGTGTCGGTTCGTCGCGAAGCGACGGAGGGCTGCAGCCTCCGCCCGGCAGAGGCCCGCAGCTCGTGTCCGCTTTTGCGTCCGTTCGTACGGGCTCTTCGCAAGCCGCGGCCCGAAGATGCAGGATAAATGCGGGTCATTTTGAATTTAGAATTTTGAATTCTGAATTTGCGCCCGCAGGGCGCAGCAGCCCGCAGCCGCCCCTGGGTGGAGGGCTGCAATCTCGCGCTGCTCGAAAGCAAGCCCGTCCGCTCGGCTGCGGGCTGGTTTTGAGTTAGGATCGGTCCGTCAGGACCGAGCGGGCCGCAGCCTCCGGCGGCGGAGGCCCGCAATTCGTACCCGAATCTGCGTGCGCTCCGCAGGCTGCAGCCCGAGGGTGTCTGTTTGTCGCGAAGCGACGGCAGCCCGCAGCCGACGTCGGTCTTATCCGGAATGTAGGGCCCGCGATCTCCGGCGCCTTATCGGTGGAACGCACGGCGTTCCGCCCTTTTCGCGTGTGCAACGTTTCCCGATCGGGGTGCGCCGTACCCGAAAAACTGAAAGCCGCAGCTGGGAACGGAGATCGTCCCCGAAACCCGAAACCCGGATCGGCGGTGCGCCGCGATGCGTCGTAAAAATGAATGGTATGGCGGAAAGAAAGAGGTCCGTACATGAAGAGCTGGCCGTGATGCTGGCCGAATCGAAGCCGCTCCGGCGGTTGTGCCGCGAGGCGAAGGGGGAGGCGAAGACCCTCCACCTCGAAGAGCTCGTCGGCGGGGCTTTGTCGTGCTATGCGGCGGAGGCGATCGAACGCCTCGGCGGCGTCCATATCTTCGTCGCGGACGACCGCGATTCGGCCGCCTACCTTATGAACGACTTCTACCGTCTTCTGGACGAAGAGCGGGTCTGCTTCTTCCCCACCTCCTACAAACGGTCGGCCGCCTACGGTACTGAGGATGCCCAGGGGGTGGTGCAGCGGACTTCGACCCTTTCGGCGCTGCGCAACTTCGCGGGCGGCACCCGCTCCCGAAAGGGGGATGCCTCCCGGAAGGATCTTGCTGCCCGGGCGGAGCGCCCGGCACGGACAGTCCAAGCCGTTCCGGCCGCTGCAAAGTCGCAACCCGCCCCGTCAGCCGAATCTTTCGCCTGCCCCGCCACCCCGTCTGCCGAATCTCCCGCCTGGCCTGGCCGTCTCAGCCGCTCCGCCCCGTCCGCCGGGCAGCCCGCCCTCCAACCGGCCCGGCCGGCCATCCCCCAGCAGCCCGCCTCCAAGCAATCCGCCCCGCAACAGCTCCCCCTGCAGCCGTCGGCCCCGAAGCAGCCTGCCCCGAAACAGCCCTCGGCTTCGAAGCAGCCCGGCTACTTAGTCGTCTGCACCTACCCCGAGGCGCTGGCCGAACGCGTGACCGATGCCGAGGCGATGCGGCGCGACACGCTGACGGTGGCCGTCGGCGACCGCCTTGCGATCGACGACCTCGAGCGGCGTCTCGCCGGGGCCGCCTTCACGCGGGTCGACTTCGTCTACGAGCCGGGCCAGTACTCGATCCGCGGCGGCATCGTGGATATTTTCTCCTACGTCGAGAGCAAGCCCTACCGCCTCGACTTCTTCGGCGACGAGGTCGATTCGATCCGCCGCTTCGAAATATCGAGCCAGCTCTCCTCCGACCGCCTCGACCGGGTCGAGATCGTCCCCGACCTGCACCGGCGCTCCGAGGCGGAGAGCCGCGTCTCGCTGGCCGCCTTCGCCGGCGCCGCCGCCTCGTTCTGGTGCTACGACTTCGATGCCGTGCTGCGCCGCGTGAACGACATCCGCCGCAAAACCCTCGCCGACCTCGCCGAGCCCGCCTCGATCGACCGGCTCCTCACCTCGCGCAACGGCCTGCTGGCCGACCTGGAGGAAAATCGCCTCTTCCTGCTGCGCGACAACCTCCCCGAGCGTCCCGCTGACACGAAGATCGCCTTCGCCACGCAGCCCCAGCCGAAGTTCAACAAGAATTTCGAACTGCTCGCCGACGACATGATCCGCAACGCCCAGCGGGGCTTCACGACCTACATCCTCTCGGAGAACAAGGCGCAGGTGGAGCGCCTCGAGAACATCTTCCACCAGATCGGCCGCGGCCAGGTGCTGGTGCGCTCGCTGGATCTCACGCTGCGGGCGGGCTTCGTCGACAGCGACCTGCGCGTCTGCCTCTACACCGACCACCAGATCTTCGACCGCTACCAGCGCTACCGCATCAACGGCGAGATCCGCCGCGACGAGCAGATGACCGTGGCCGAGCTCAACCAGCTGCGCCCCGGCGACTACGTGGTCCACATCGACCACGGCGTCGGCCGCTTCGACGGACTGGTCCGCGTCGTCGAGAACGGCAAGCCCCACGAGGCGATCAAACTCGTCTACCGCGACGGCGACGTCCTCTTCGTCAACGTCCACTCGCTGCACCGCATCTCGCGCTACAGGTCGGGCGACGGCGAGCCCCCGAAAATCTACAAGCTCGGCACCGGAGCCTGGCAGAAGCTCAAGTCGGCCGCCAAGAAGGCCGTCAAGGACATTTCGCGCGAGCTCATCGCCCTCTACGCCCGGCGCAAGGCCTCGCCCGGCTTCGCCTTCTCGCCCGACAGCTACCTGCAGCACGAGCTCGAAGCCTCGTTCCGCTACGAGGACACCCCCGACCAGCAGGCGGCCGTCGCCGCCGTCAAGCACGACATGGAGGCCCCCGAGCCGATGGACCGCCTCGTCTGCGGCGACGTGGGCTTCGGCAAGACCGAGGTGGCGATCCGCGCCGCCTTCAAGGCCGCGACCGACGGCAAGCAGGTCGCCGTGCTGGTGCCGACGACGATCCTCGCGCTGCAGCACTACCGCTCCTTCTCGGAGCGGCTGCGCGACTTCCCGGTGCGGATCGAATACCTGAACCGCACGAAGTCGGCCAAGGAGGTGCGCCAGATCTGCGAGGAGCTGGCCGCGGGCCGCATCGACATCCTCATCGGTACGCACAAGATGCTCGGCAAACAGATCCGTTTCCACGACCTCGGGCTGCTCATCATCGACGAGGAGCAGAAGTTCGGCGTCGCAGCCAAGGAGAAGCTGACGCAGCTCAGCGTCGCGGTCGATACGCTCACCCTCACGGCGACCCCCATCCCGCGGACGCTGCAGTTCTCGCTCATGGGTTCGCGCGACCTCTCGGTCATCTCGACCCCGCCGCCCAACCGGCAGCCGATCCAGACCGAGACGCACGCCTTCTCCGAGGAGATCGTCCGCGACGCCATCGAGCAGGAGCTCGCCCGCGGCGGCCAGGTCTACTTCATCCACAACCGCGTCGAGGAGCTCCGGACCCTCGAGGGGATGATCCTGCGCCTCTGCCCCAAGGCGCGCGTGCGCGTCGGCCACGGCCGCCTGGCTCCCGAGGAGCTCGAAAAACTCATCATGGACTTCATCTACGGCGATTTCGACGTGCTGCTGGCGACGACGATCGTCGAGAACGGCATCGACATCCCGAATGCCAATACGATCATCATCAACGACGCCCAGAACTTCGGCCTCAGCGACCTGCACCAGCTGCGCGGCCGCGTCGGCCGCTCGAACCGCCGCGGCTACTGCTACCTGCTCTCGCCCCCCGACGAGCTGCTGACGGACGACGCCCGCCGCCGCCTGCGGGCCATCGAGGAGTTCTCGGACCTCGGGTCGGGCTTCAACATCGCCATGCAGGACCTCGACATCCGCGGTGCGGGCAATCTGTTGGGGGCCGAGCAGAGCGGCTTCATCGCCGACGTGGGCTTCGAGGCCTACCAGCGGATCCTCGGCGAGGCGATCGCCGAGCTTCGCGCCGAGGGGCTCGAGCTTCCCGGGACCGCGATCCTCGGCGGCGCTCCGGCGGAGGCGGGCGCGGAGCGCTACATCGAGGACTCCCACATCGAGATCGAGGTGGAGGCCGAACTGCCCGACAGTTACGTTTCGCAGCAGGCCGAGCGCCTGAAACTCTACCGCGAGCTCGACTCGACGAAGGACGAGGCGGCGCTGCGCGGCTTCGAACAGCGCCTCGCCGACCGCTTCGGCCCCCTGCCGCGCGCGGCGAAGGAGCTGCTGAACGTCGTCCGCCTGCGCTGGGAGGCGATCCGCCTCGGCATGGAGCGCGTCAAGGTGAAGAACGGCCTCATGATCGTCCAGTTCGTCGGCGAGCAAAATTCGCCCTATTACCGAAGCGAGACCTTCCGCACGCTGCTCGAGCGGATCACGCGCCGCCCCGACCGTTTTGTCCTCAAGCAGCACAATAATCGGCTGGCGATGACCGTTAGGAGCGTGAAAGACGTCGAAGATGCCTGCCGAACCCTGCGTGAACTATGAACCTGTTGATCGATCTGGGCAATACGCGCGCGAAAGCGGCGGTGTACGACCGGGGCGTCTGCGTGCTGCAGACGGCGGTCGGGCAGCCCGATGCGGCGTGGCTCGAGGGGCTGCAGGCCCGGTATGACCTCCGGGCGGCGATCCTCTCCTCGACGCGCGGCCCGGCCGACGAACTGTGGCGGATGCTCTCGGAGCGGATCCCCGGGGCGGTGCGCTTCACGCCCGACACCCCCGTGCCGATCGCCATCGACTACGCCACGCCCCGCACCCTCGGCCGCGACCGCGTGGCGGCGGCCGTCGGAGCGGCGACGCGCTACGCCGGGCGTGACGCGCTGATCGTCGATTTCGGCACGGCCCTGACGATCGACTTCGTCTCGGCCGACGGCACCTTCCGCGGAGGGACGATCTCGCCCGGGGTGGAGAGCCGCTTCCGGGCGCTGCACGACTACACGGCTTCGCTTCCCCTTTGCAGCATTCCCGAGGAGGCGGCCGGGGCGGACGAACCGCTGCAGGGGCGTTCGACCGCTGAGGCGGTCGTGCGGGGGGTGATGCACTCCGTCGCCTTCGAAATCGAGGGCCACATCGCGCGCATGCAGGCCGAAAAGGGCGATTTGTGCGTAATTTTTACCGGCGGAGCGGCGAAATACTTTGTGAAAAGAATTAAAAATACGATATTTGCAGAACCGAATCTGGTGTTTTGCGGTTTGAACCGAATTTTAGAGTATCATGCGACTACTGAAAAACAGATGGATAGGGCTCCTCGCTGCGGCGCTGCTGACGATTGACCTTCCGACGGCCTCGGCGCAGACGAGCAGCATCAACGCCTTCTCGCCCTACACGATGTACGGTATCGGCGAGATCAACACGCCCGGAACGCTCTCGATGCGCTCGATGGGCGGTACGGGCGTAGCGGCTCGCATGACGGGTACGATCAACCTCCTGAACCCGGCCGGATACAGCCTCGTGGCGCAGAAGAGCTTCACGCTCAACGTCGGCCTCGAGGGACAGAACTACTACAACTACCAGACGGCGGCCGGCGCCGAGAAGAAGTCGGGCCACAACAGCATCAACATCCGCGAGTTCGCCATCCTCATGCCGCTCTACAAGAACCTCGGCTTCTCGTTGAGCGTCACCCCCTACAGCTCGGTCGGCTACCGCGTGATGTACGACCACGCCTTCGACGAGAGCGATCCCGTGTGGGGCAACGTCGGCCGCATCAACTACTCCTACAGCGGCGAGGGCGACGTGACGGAGGTCAAGGCCGGCATCGGCTACGAAATCTTCAAGAACTTCTCCGTCGGCGCCGCCCTGCAGTACTACTGGGGTGACATCGACCGCACGTTCGTCATGACGCCCGTGTCGATCACGGGCGACGGTTCGTTCGGCTCGGTCGTCGGCGAGAGCGAATACGCCGTGTCGCGCTTCAAGGGGCAGGTGGGCGTGCAGTGGAACCCGATCCTCACGTCGCGCCGCATCCTGACGCTCGGCGCCGCCTTCGACTTCGGCGGCGACCTGCGCCCGAAGGTCTCCGAGAAGGTCTACGGCGACGACATCTACAGCACGGCCGTGCAGGGCGACACGCTCCATCTGGCCCTCTCGGTGCCGCGGCGGCTCACCGTCGGCGCCTGCTACCAGACGACCAAGTGGGTCCTCGCCCTCGACTACAGCTACGAGAACTGGGCGCGCGACAACCGCAGCGAACGCACGGGCCTCGACGCCGCGACCGGCACCTCGATGCGCGTCGCCTACGCCGATACGCACACGATCAAGGCGGGCATCGAGTTCACGCCGGCCCGCTTCGACGCCCGCCGCGTGTGGCGCCGCTGGTCCTACCGCGCCGGGCTGCGCGCCGGCACGCACAACCGCACCTACGGCGGCGCACGGTTGCACGAATACGCCTTTACGGCCGGCGTGGGCATCCCGGTGCGTTTCCGCAGCGTGACGGCCGTCGATATCGGCTTCGAGTACGGCCTGCGCGGCTACAACGTCTCGAAGAGCCTCGGTCTGGTCCGCCAGCAGTACTTCAAGTTCGGCGTCAGCTTCAAGCTCTTCGCGGCCGGCGGCGAAAACCACGAGTACTGGTTCATGCGTCCGCGGTACGATTGATCCGGCTCGATCCGATGAACGAGAGAAAAATGCAAAACCATAAAATCAACCTCATGAAAGCTAACAAGATGTTGCTCGCAGCGGCCTGCTCGCTCTTCGCGGTCGCCGCGACGGCCCAGGACAACCGCTGGGGTGCCACTCCCGAAGAGCGCGAGCAGAACGCGCTGCATGCCAACTACCTGAAGGAGGAGCTGGCCAACAAGAACTACAACGCCGCCGCCGGCTACTACCAGGCGCTCGTGAAGGCCTGCCCGGCCGCTTCGCTGTCGATCTACCAGCGCGGCGCCATCCTCTACCGCACGAAGATCGCCCGCGCCAAGTCGCTCGCCGAGAAGGAGATGATGGTCGATTCGCTCATGAGTGTCTATGATACGCGCCTGAAGTATTTCGCCGACCACCCGAAGCAGGGTGCCGCCTACACGCTCGACGTCAAGGCCCGCGACGTGCTGAACTTCAAGAAGAACGACCGTGCGGCCATTCGCGAGGCTTTCCGCGCCGCCATCGAGGCGGGCGGCCTGCAGACCAACCCCGAGACGGTCGTGGTCTACTTCTCGAACCTTTGCGACGACTACCAGAATACGGACGAGGTGATGCCCGAGGAGGTGATCGCCGAGTACGACCGGCTGACCCCCTACGTGGCCAATGATCCCGAGTTCAAGGCCCAGTTCGACACGGCCTTCGGTTTGAGCGGCGCCGCCAGCTGCGAGAACCTCGAGAAGCTCTTCCGCGCGAAGCTGGCTGCCGCCCCCGACGACGAGGCGCTGCTGAGCCAGGCCGTGTCGCTCATGTCGCGCGCCAAGTGCGACAGCGACTACTACTTCGAGCTGGCCGAGAAGTACTACGCCGTGAAGCCGTCGCCCGATACGGCCATCTATCTGGCCCAGGCCTTCAAGAACAAGGGCGACTACGAGAAGGCTTCGAAGTACCTGAATGCCTCGCTCGCCACGGAGGAGGATCCCGCCGAGCGCCAGAAGCTCCTCTCGCAGATCGCCATCGTCGAGCTCGTGGCCAATAACATTTCGGCCGCCGCCGCCGCCGCCAAGCAGGCGATCGAGCTCAACCCCGAGGATGGTCTTCCGGTATTCGTGCTGGCCCAGTGCTACGGCATCTCGGCTTCGCACTGCGCCGACCAGTTCTCGCGTCAGGCCGCCTGCTGGGTCGCCTACGACACGATGGGCAAGGCCGTCGCCCTGCTCAAGGACGATGCCGAGTACCTCGATACGGCCAAGCAGGCCCAGGCTTCGTTCCGCTCGCGCTTCCCGAGCATGGAGGACTGCCACATGCTCGACCTCAAGCCGGGCGACAGCTACCGCATCGACTGCGGTCTGGCTGCCGGTCTGACGACGACGGTCCGTTATCGCTAACCCGCACTTCGCAGGCTGCGGACGATGTCGCCGATCTTCACACGCCACCTGAAGGTAGCACTCCTCTCGCTGGGGAGTGCTATCTTGCTATTCTCGTGCGAAGGGCGGCACGCGGTTCCCGACCGGTCGGCCGAGGCGGCGATGATGACAGAGTACAGCGAAAACCTCTCGGTGGTCATGTCGCAGAACGGGCGCCGCTCCTACTTCTTCGAAACCCCGCTGTTGGAGGGCTACCGCCTCGGCGCGGAGCCCTACCGCGAGTTCCGCCGCGGCGTCCGCATCACCACCTACCGGGACGACTCGCTCGCCTCGGTCGATGCGGTCCTCACGGCCAACTATGCGATCTACTACGAGAAGCGCGAGCTGTGGGAGGCGCGCGGCGACGTGGTGATCAAGAAGTTCGACGGGACGGAGGTCTACACGCAGCAGCTGTTCTGGAACGCCCGGACGAAGAAGGTCTATTCGAACGTCGATACGAAGCTCGTCAAGGGAAACAACGTGACGGTCGGCGAACGGTTCGAGTCGGATGAGGATTTCAAGGACTGGCGCTTCCGCTACCAGAAGAGCCGCATGGAGGTCGATGTGACGCCTGCCGAGCGCGATTCGACCGGTGCGGCGGCCGTGCCCGAGGTCGTCGAGGGCGACCGCGCCTCCCGGCGCCACCCCGAGGCTGCGCCGATCCGTCCCCGGCCGGAGCGCAGGCCGCGGCCTGCCGGCACCGGAGCGGAACCCGCGCGGCTGCGCCCCGAGATGCGCCCGATGCTGCAGCGGGAGGCCGTCGAGCGGCCGGCGGACCGGCGGCTGGACCGCATGCCCGATACGCTGCCGCGTTCCGGGCGGCGGAGGGTCGCCCCCGGCGCTTCGACAGGGTCCGGGGTCTCGGGAACGCCCGAAGCTTCGACACGGTCCGGTGCTTCGACGACGCGCGGCGCTTCGGTCGAACGGAATGTCGATCGCGCTGTCGATCGGGTTTCCAGCCGGGTTCCGAAGCGCGCTGCCGACCCGGATACCGCCGGCGCTTTTGCCGGGACTGCCGACCCGGACGCCTCCTGTACGTTCGCCCGGCGGGTCGATCCGAATATTGCCCGGGCCTCCGATCGTGTGGCTGTTCGAATCGCAGCCCGGACCTTCGCCCGGACCGCCGATTGCGCTGCCGCCCGGACTGCTGCCCGCACCGTCCCGTCCGCTTCGGGGAGCTGTAACCTTATTTGCTGATTGACAAGATGCTGACCTCCATTCTCCTGATCCTGCTCACGCTGCTCTTCTCCGCCTTCTTTTCGGGCATGGAGATCGCCTTCACGAGCAAAAACCGCCTGAAGCTGGAGCTCGACCGCAAGCAGAGCCGCCTCTTCGACACGATCGCCGAGATCTTCGCCCGCCATCCGGGCCAGTACATCACGACGATCCTCGTGGGCAACAACATCGCGCTGGTCGTCTACTCGCTCTACATGTCGCTGCTGCTGCGCTCGCTCTTCTCGCTGGCGGGGTGGAGCGAGCTGGTGGAGGAGGGGTCGGTGGCGATCGAGACGGTCGTCTCGACGCTCCTCATCATCTTCGTCGGCGAGTTCCTGCCCAAGTCGATCTTTAGGAACAACCCCAACTTCTACTACCGCACCTTCGCGCCGGTGATCTACGTGATCTACCTCGTGCTCTATCCCGTCGCCCGCTTCACGACGCTTCTCTCGCAGGGCATCCTGCGCCTGCTGGGCCGCACGGCGAAAGCCGACGACGCGATCCCCTTCAACCATGACGACCTCGCCTCGCTGCTCGATACGGGCGGTTCGGAGCAGGCCGGCGATTCGGAAAACGAGCTGAAGCTCTTCCAGAATGCGCTCGACTTCGCCGACCTGCGCGTGCGCGACTGCATGGTGCCTCGCATCGACGTCGAGGCGGTGGACATCGGCGCGACGATCGAGGAGCTGACCTCGCGCTTCGTCGAGACGAAGTATTCGCGCATCTTCGTCTGGCGCAACAACATCGACAACATCATCGGCTATGTCAACTCGAAGAGCCTCTTCACGAACCCCTCGACGATCGCCGACGTGATGATGGAGGTGCACTACGTCCCCGAGACGATGCCGCTGCAGGCCGTGCTGCAGACCTTCACGAAACACCGCTCGAGCATCGCCGTCGTGATCGACGAGTTCGGCGGCACGGCGGGCATCATCTCGCTCGAAGATGTGCTGGAGCAGATCTTCGGTGAGATCGAGGACGAACACGACGTGGCCGACGAGATCGAGAAGCAGGTGGGCGACGGCGAATACGTCTTTTCGTGCCGCCTCGAGGTGAAGTACCTCAACGAGCGCTACAACCTCGGCATCGAGGAGCACAAGGAGTACGATACGCTCGCCGGCTGGATCCTCTACCACTACGAGGGAATCCCCTCGGCGGGCGAGACGGTCCACATCGGCAATTTCCAGCTGCGGGTGCTGCGGACCACCGGATCGCGCATCGAGCTGGCCCGTATGAAAAAAATCCGATAAAGCGTCGGCTTTTCGGATTAAATTCGTATCTTTGGAGGCTTTAAACGCGCACTTTCCGATAAGCCGGGTGCAGAACCGAACTTGTTGGGCTGTGGCGGAGCGGGGAAGGTGCGTATAAAGGAACGTTTGCAATAGACCGTCTCGGTAAAGCCGGTGCAGTCGGAAGCGGGCGATTGGCTTGTAGTTTCGGGCCGCGGCTTGCGAAGCGCACGCACGAGCGGGCAGCGGGCAGCGGGCAGCGAGGCGAAGCTGCGGCCCGCACGACCTCTGCGAGGTCGAATCGGTGAAATCGGTGCCGCCGGAAGCAGGCGATTGCTTGAAGTTTCAAGCCTTCGCCGCCGGAAGTTGCGGCCCGCCGATCATCGCTGTGCGATCGAACTTTTTCGATAAGCCGGGTGCAGAGCCGAACTTGTTGGGCTCTGCCGGGGCGGGAATGAAATGAACGGAAACAAATAAATTAATATCTTTATATGGCAAGTTTGAATACCTTACGGACCAAGTTCGGCATCGTGCTGTCGCTCATCATCGCCTTTGCCCTCTTGGCATTCATCCTCTCGCTGAAGACCGAGATGGGCTTCTCGGGGAACGATCCCAAAGTCGGCGTGATGGCTGGCGAGAAGATCAACTATTCGGAGTACTACAACCGCTACGAGCAGATCAAATCGCAGACCGGCGCCCAGGAGAGCGACGAGCAGCAGTCGGCCATGCTGGCCAACGCCACGTGGCAGTCGCTCATCTCGACCTACGTCTTCGAGCCCGGCCTGGAGCGCATGGGGCTTCAGCTGACCGATGCCGAGCGGCTGGCGCTGCTGAGCGGCGAGCAGTTCTCGCAGACGCTCTACAACGCCTTCGCCGATCCGCGGACGGGCGAGTACAACGTGGCCGCCGTGGGTCAGTTCCTCGAGCAGGCCGACTCCGATCCGGCTGCGCAGACCGCCTGGCAGCGTCTTTGCGAGCAGCTTCGCCTCGAAAGTACCATGACGAAATATTTCGGGTTGGTGCGCGGCGGCGCCTATGTGAACAAGCTCGAGGTGGAGGCCGGCCGCAAGGCTGCCAACGAGAGCTATGCGGGCCAGTGGGTCGGCAAGCGCTATGCGGAGGTGCCCGATTCGCTCTTCGAGGTGTCGTCGGGCGAGATCAAGTCCTACTACAACGCCCACAAGAGTGCCTACAAGCGCACCCCGTCGCGTTCGCTTTCGTATGTGGTCTTCGAGGTGAGCCCCACGGATCAGGATATGGAGGCGCTCGAAAAGGAGGTCCGCATGGTCGGTGAGGAGTTCGCCGCCGCCGAGGACCCGAAGAGCTTCGCGCGCGGCAACCGCTTCGGCTCGATCGCCGAGAACTTCGTGACGGAGCGCCAGCTCACGACGGAGGAGGCCGAGGCGCTGCTGGCCGGCAAGAGCTACGGCCCCGTGCTGAAGAACAACCAGTGGACGATGGCCCGCGCCCTGCAGACGAAGATGGCGCCCGACTCGCTCGGCCTGCGCCACATCGTCCTCTCCTATACGCAGGAGGCGCTGGCCGACAGCCTGCTGACGGCGCTGCGCGGCGGTGCCGACTTCGCGGAGGCCGCCCGGCAGCACTCGTTGGTGGCCGAGACGGCCGCCAACGGCGGCGAGGTGGGCGTGATGCCCTTCTCGGCTTTCACGGGCGAGTTCATCGAGGCGCTGGCCAATGCCAAGACGGGCGACATCGTCAAGATCGCCTCGGGCGACGCCATCCAGCTGATGCAGGTTTACCGGGCCGGCAAGCCGACGAAACACGTGCAGGTGGCGACGATCACCTATCCGGTGGAGGCGTCGAGCGCCACGCGCCGCACGGTTCACTCGCAGGCCGGCACCTTCACGGTCAACGCCAAGAAGGGCGGTGCCGAGGCCTTCGCCGAGGCTGCGACGGCTGCTGCCGTGACGCCGCGCACGGCCGTGCTCGTGCAGGGCGACCGGACGATCCGCGGGTTGGAGGATTCGCGCGAGGTGGCCCGCTGGGCCTACGGCGCCAAGAAGGGCGACTTGTCGGAGATCTTCAAGGTGGGCGACGACTATGTGATCGCCACGCTGACCGATATCAATGACGACGACTATGCCGGGATTCGCGAGGTGGCTCCGCAGATTCGCCAGCAGCTGCTGCGCGACAAGAAGTTCGACTACATCAAGGGGCAGTTGAAGGGCTCGACGCTCGAGGAGATGGCCGCGAGCCTCGGTACGGAGGCCGCCGACTTCGCCGATGCCTCTTACGGTGCCTACTACATCGCCGGTCCGGGTCTCGAGCCGCGTCTGATCGGTGCGATCGCTTCGGCCGAGAAGGGGAAGGTTTCGGAGCCCGTCAAGGGCCTTTCGGGTCTCTACGTCTTCCGCGTCGATTCCGTTTCGGACAGCGGGCAGCAGAGCCCCGAGGCCGAGCAGGTGCGCGCCCAGGCCGTATTGGAGAGCATGGTCGGCCAGTATGCCCTGCAGGCCGTGCAGCAGATGGCCGAGATCGAGGATCTGCGTGGCAAGTACTTCTAAGCCGCGCCGGTGCGTCGAAAAACGGAAGCGGTCCTCCAGTCGGAGGGCCGCTTCTTTGCGTATTGAGGCGGGGCGTCTCCCCAGTTGGGCGGGCGGTTTCGTTTCTCCTATGTGAGAGGGCGGTACCTCTTCTGGATGCCGCCTTCCCGACCGCTTCGCGAGGTTCACGGGGTTTTGTGCGGCGGAACGGGCTGCCGGCGGGAGAGGTATGGCCTGTTGACGGCCGGAAGGGCCGGAAAGGGGGACAGCTGCTGCTACGTCAGCAGCCGTCGTATCCGTCGGCGAAAGTCTTGGTAGCGCAAGCGCCCTTCGATGTACACAAAAAAACGGAGGTCTAATATGCAAAAAGTAGGATGAAAAAGGATCCGATCTGTTCTAATATGCAAAAAGTAGGATATAGAGTCAAT
>CANQIF010000005.1 GCA_947623965.1 uncultured Alistipes sp. | reverse complement strand
AAACAGACGAAAGATGCTGATACAGGAATATATAGCTCGTAATTATTGACTCTATATCCTACTTTTTGCATATTAGACCTAAAAAACGAAAAGTGTGGAGCTGTTCGTTTATCAGTACCGAGGTTCTGGAATACCCGCAAACAAATAAACAATACCCCACACCGAACAGTCGCCGTATCGAGAACCGATACAAAAACTATACACGGTGATGAATGTTCTGTATTGCCTATCCCTGTTTGCTTGAAATGTTCCAGATTTCGGTACAAGGATTAGCGAAACACTTTCACTAAACAATATGTCGCCATCCGGCGGACAGCTCCGCAAAGATAGTGAATGTTCGGCAAAATACAACACTCTTGGGGTATTGTCGTAAAAAATATGTCGGTGCAAAGATCCGAAAAACAAATTTCCAATCCAATAGCCGCAAGGCTGGCAATGAAATTTTGATCTTCGTAACTTGGAAGATTGTTTTTGAAAATGCGTCGTCTCGATGGTCGAGCAGTCGGTTTGCACGAAGTAATTGCGGGCAGCTGCGCCCCAAAGAGCGCAATATAAAATGAAACTCGGGGCGCAGCCTGCGGAGGGACGACACGAGCGGACGCGAGTTGCGGGCCTCCGCCGGGCAGAGGCTGCGGCCCGCTGCGGTTCCTGCTGGAACCGCAAATTCATGATTCAAATTAGCGGTGTCGCCGATGCTTACGACCCGCCCTGGTGCAAAAAGTCCGCAGCCAAGCGAACGGGCTTGCATGAGTGGACCAGCAGGACGCGAGTTGCAGCTCTCCGCCCGGCTGCGGGTTGCCGGTCGCAGCGCAACCGATTTTGTCAGCATACATTTCCACCACAACCAGTTGCAGTAGGCTGCTAATGTTTGCGATGCCGAGTCGATGGGAAAAACACCTTGGCGGCGATCTCCCCTGCGATCCGGTTGCCGTTGCTCAATCGTGTTTGTAATCGGTAATGGCGAGGGGGGGGCGAAAAACGGACGGCAGAGCAGCAATTTTTCGGTGTCGGATAGGCGTGGCCGTATGCCTGTTTTCGGGAGCGGGTTCGAGGCGAGTGCAAAATTTGTTTGATTCAAATATCCCGAGGATATTTTCCAGAGACTGTTTTTTGCCTGCTTAAAGAAATGCTATCGCTTTAGTTCCGGATTCCGTTATCTACCCTGCATATAGCCGAATGTCGGTTTGTATATGAAAAAAGCGACCTGATTTGGTCGCTTTCGAGTAGTGGATAGGGGATTCGAACCCCTATGTCATGCGTGAGAGGCATGTATCCTAGCCCTTAGATGAATCCACCGTCGTATTTTCGTGCTGCAAAGATACGGCCTTTTTTCGAATCTCCAAAACTTTTTGTACTTTTTTTCGGTTCGAGCGTTTCGGCTGCGAGTGGCCATCCGGTAAGTGCGCTCGGGGCGAGCGGACGGCGCATAAAAAAAGGCCCAATGCTTCACAGCGTTGAACCTTTTTCATTTCGAGAGACTTGCGCCTTCTCGAAATCGAGTCGATCGGGAAGGTATTCGATCCGAACGACGAGCACCGTCGCTCGAATCTTAGTAACGAATCATCGTTACAACCTTGCCGGTCTACTCAACCAACCTAAAACTACTAACCTAAATGAACCTTAAAACTTCACTGCAAAGATAAGCGGCTTTTTTGAATTATGCAAATATTTTACGAATAAAATAAATAAATTTAGCAAATTTATAAGTCGATCGTTTCGTGAAGGGGCTCTGGATGTGTTCTGAACCCTTTTCGGGACACGGTCTCGCACTGTGTTATGGTTCCTTGACGGAACTGTAAATGTTGCCGCATTCTGCTAATTCGTGCTTGGGGGTGCAGCCTGCGTAGAATACGCAAGTTCGGCAACGAACTGCGATCTTTTATTACGGGGAGTTGCCGTCCGCTTAAGAGTTTGATTTCAGTTGTAAGAAAAGCATGCAGCCGAGCGATGGACCTATACAAGCGCACGAGGTTGCAGCCATCCACCGGGGGCTGCCGCGGCGGCTTCGGCTTCTGTGAAGCGTTCCGTTATTAAATGGACTTGCTGGGCCTGTTTGGGCGTGCATTCACGGTTTGGGCGGTGGCTTGTGAAGGTTCGCTGCTCGCGTCCGCAAGTCCACTCGCACGTCCTTCGCAAGCCGCGGCCCGAGTTCGTAATTCTGAATATTGAATGCTGAATTTGCGCCCGAATGGGCGCAGCGGGCCGCAGCCTCCCGGCAGCGGAGGCCCGCTGCTCCTTATCGTCGCAAGCGTACTTTCCGCAGGCTGCGTCCCGAAACCGAAAACAGACGAAATAAAAGATAATCCGACCCGGCAAAAAGCAACGAATTTGCGCTCGACTTATTCGTATCTTTGGCTGCGCCGAAGATACTCGGCCTCGGCAATGCCCAAATAAATTTGGCATTGCCCTCGGCTTTTCGTATCTTTGATATCCGATGGCCGGCATCTATTATCACATCCCCTTCTGCAAGCGCATTTGCAGCTATTGCGATTTCTACCGCACGGCGCAGCGGAACCGTCTGCCCGAGGTGATCGATGCCATGGCGCGCGAGATCGACGCCCGGGCCGGCTACCTCGGCGGCGCACCGATCCGAACCCGCTATTTCGGCGGCGGGACCCCCTCGCTCTGCACGGTCGGCCAGCTGCAGACGCTCCTGCGCCGCACAGCCGAGCGCTTCGACTGTTCGGCCGTCGAGGAGACGACCCTCGAAGCAAATCCCGACGACCTCACGGCCGACTACCTCGCTGCGCTGCGCCGCATCGGCATCGACCGTCTCTCGATCGGCATCCAGTCCTTCGACGACGCCTGCCTGCGTTTCATGAACCGGCGCCACACCGCCGCCGAGGCCGAAGACGCGGTCCGGAGGGCCCGGGCGGCCGGCTTCGACAACCTCACCGTCGATCTGATCTTCGGCGTCCCGGGCTTCGGCGGCACCTCGTTCGAACGGTCGCTCGACCGTCTGCTGGCGCTCGACGTCCCACACGTTTCGGCTTATCTTTTGACGGTCGAACCCCGCACGCGCTTCGGAGTGCTGGCGGCCCGCGGGGAACTGCAGGAGGTTCCCGACACACGTTGCGAAGAGGAGTATCTTCGGATCCACGAGCGGCTGACGGCGGCGGGCTACTGCCACTACGAGGTCTCGAACTATGCTCGCGAGGGCTTCCGCGCCCGCCACAACAGCCGCTACTGGGACGGCACCCCCTACCTCGGCATCGGCCCCGCGGCCCACTCCTACGACGGCGCGTCGCGCCAGTGGAACGTCGCCTCGGTCGAGCGCTACCTCGGTGGCGAAGCGCCTGAACGCGAGCTCCTCACCGACGAGGACCGGCGGCTCGAATACCTCCTGACGCGCCTCCGCACCGCCGAGGGGTTCGCGACGGCCGACTTCGGGGTCCGCTTCGGCACGGCGCGGCTCGAACGCCTCCTCGCGGCGGCCCGCCCCGAGCTCGCCGCCGGGCGGCTCGAGCTGTGCGAAGGCCGGCTGCGGATCCCGCCCCGGCGGATGCTCGTCTCGGATGCCGTGATCGCGGCGCTGGCCGGCGGAGAGGAGGACGGCTAAGGGCTTCACGACCAAAAGGTCGATGTTATTAAATTTTTTGAAAAAATTGAAATAATCAATTATAAGTATTATCTTTGCGCCGACTTTGCGCCGGAGCGGGCGCATGCGATCGAAAAAAACAACGATAAACACCAATACTATATGAGTAACACGAAATTGACACCTGACTATCTGTTCGAGGTCAGCTGGGAGGTCTGCAACAAGGTGGGCGGCATCCATACGGTGATCGCCACCAAGGTGCCCACCGCACTGCGCAAGTTCGGCGAGCACTACGTGCTGATCGGCCCCGACGTGCAGCACATGGGCAACAATCCCGAATTCGAGGAGGACCCCTCGCTCATGCGGGCGTGGCGCCAGTCGGTCTACGACGAAGGGGTCCGCATCCGCGTCGGCCGCTGGAAGATCCAGGGCGAGCCGCTGGCCGTGCTGATCGACTTCACGTCGCTCTTCCAGCAGAAGGACGATATCCTCAAGAAACTCTGGGAGGAGTATCACGTCGATTCGATCTCGGGCCAGTGGGACTACATCGAACCGGTCCTCTTCGGCTATGCCGCCGGCAAGGTGATCGCTTCGTACGTCGATACCTTCTGCACGGCCGCCGACAAGGTCGCCGCCCACTTCCACGAGTGGATGACCGCCGCCGGCGCCCTCTACCTCCGCTCGAACGCCCCCTATATCGCGACGCTCTTCACGACCCACGCCACGGTGATGGGCCGCTGCATCGCCGGCAACCGGCTGCCCCTCTACAACGACCTGCCGAAGTTCAACGCCGATGACCAGGCCCGCCAGTTCAACGTCCTGGCCAAACATTCGATCGAGAAGCAGGCCGCGACCTATGCCGATTCGTTCCTTACGGTGAGCGACATCACGGCCAACGAGTGCAAATACCTGCTCGGCCGCGAGCCGGACGGCGTGACGCCCAACGGTTTCGAGAACGACTTCGTCTGGAGCGGCGAGACCTTCGAGCGCAAGCGCGCCGAGGCCCGCCGGGCGATGATCGAGGTGGCCGAGGCCTGCCTCGGCACGAAGTTTGCCGCCGAGCCGCTCATCATCGGTACGAGCGGCCGCTACGAATTCCGCAACAAGGGCATTGACCTCTTCATCGAGTCGCTCAAGCGGCTGGCCGCCTCGGACAAGCTCGACCGCGAGGTGCTGGCCTACATCACCGTGCCGGCCGCCAACTGCGGCCCGCGCACCGATCTGCAGGCCCATCTGGCCGACCCCGCGTCGCCGATCGACCAGAGCCAGTACAAATACTCGACGCACCGGCTGGAGTACCAGGCCGACGACCAGATCGTCCGCGCGCTGAACGGCTCGATCCTCACGACCGAGCAGTCGAAGGTGAAGGTGATCTTCGTGCCGACCTACCTGAACGCCAACGACGGCATCTTCAACAAGCACTACTACGAACTGCTCGTCGGTATGGACGTGACGGTTTATCCGTCGTACTACGAGCCGTGGGGCTATACGCCGCTCGAGTCGGTGGCCTTCTCGGTGCCCACCGTCACCACCTCGCTGGCCGGTTTCGGCATGTGGGTCGAGAAGCAGCGCGAGCATGCGGGCGTCGAGGTGATCCGCCGCGACGACTTCAACGACATGGAGGTGACGATGAAGATCGCCGATGCGCTGCTGCGCTTCATCCGCATGGACGAGAAGCAGGTGGCCGCCGTGCGCCGCTCGGCCTACGGGGTCTCGAAGGCGGCGCTGTGGGAGCAGCTCTTCACCTTCTACGAGCAGGCCTACGCCGAGGCGCTCGAAAGCTCGGTGTTGCGGACCAACCGCACGCTGCTGGGCGAGGGCGGCGCCCGCACGGAGCAGATCAACTTCGTGCGGCAGCAGCTCTTCGTCGAGCGCCCCACGTGGCAGCGCATGATGATCGACAAGAACCTCCCGCCGCGCCTGCACGCGCTCGAGGAGCTCTCGCGCAACCTCTGGTGGTGCTGGAACGCCGATGCGCGCAACCTCTTCGAGGGGATCGACCAGAAGCTGTGGCTCGCCTGCGAGCAGAACCCGATCGCCTTCCTCGACAAGCTGCCGATGGAGCGCGTGAAGCAGCTCGAGGCGGACGACGCCTTCCTGGCGCAGCTCGACGCCATCTACGCCACCTTCCGTGCCTACATGGAGGAGAAGCCCGACCCGGCCTCGCCGACGATCTCCTACTTCTCGATGGAGTACGGTCTGCACTCGTCGCTGAAGATCTACTCGGGCGGTCTGGGCATCCTGGCCGGCGACTACCTGAAGGAGGCTTCGGACAAGAACGTCCCGATGGCCGCCGTGGGTCTGCTCTACCGCTACGGCTACTTCACGCAGCGTCTCTCGGCGCAGGGCGCCCAGGAGGCGACCTATGAGGCGCAGAACTTCTACAAGCTTCCGATCTCGCCCGTGCGCGACGAGGCCGGCAACTGGGTGACGGTCACCATCGCCCTGCCGGGCCGCATGCTCTCGGCCCGCGTCTGGCTCTGCAAGGTGGGCCGCACGGATCTCTACCTGCTCGACGCCGACTACGAGGCCAACCTCGAGGAGGACCGTCAGATCACCCATTACCTCTACGGCGGCGACTGGGAGAACCGCCTGAAGCAGGAGATCCTGCTCGGCATCGGCGGTATCCGCGCCCTGCGCAAGGTGGGGATCAAGCACGATGTCTACCACTGCAATGAGGGCCACGCCGCTTTCATCGGCATCGAGCGCATCCGCGACCTGGTGAACCACAAGAAGCTCTCCTTCTCGGAGGCGCTGGAGGTGGTCCGCTCCTCGTCGCTCTTCACGACCCACACCCCCGTGCCGGCCGGCCACGACGCCTTCCCCGAGCAGATGATCCGCCAGTACATGGCCCACTATCCCGATGTGCTGGGCATTACGTGGGAGCAGTATATCAACCTCGGCAAGACCAACCCGAACGACCCGAACGAGAAGTTCTCGATGTCGGTGCTGGCCTGCAACCTTTCGCAGGAGGTCAACGGCGTGTCGTGGCTCCACGGCGAGGTCTCGAAGGAGATCCTCGGCAACATGTGGCCCGGCTACTTCAAGAACGAGCTGCACATCGGCTACGTCACGAACGGCGTACACTTCCCGACCTGGATCGCCACTTCGCTGCGCCGGCTCTACTCCCGCTACTTCGGCGACGCCTTCTCGGGCCACGTCTACGATATCCCCGCCTGGCAGAAGGTGAAGGAGATCCCCGACGAAGAGCTGTGGGCCGAGCGCATGAAGCTCAAGGAGCGGCTGATCCACCACATCCGCCGCCGCTACAGCGACCCGCACCAGGTGCGGCTCGACTCGCCCCGCCAGATGCTGCAGATCATCGACAGCATCAAGCCCGAGGTGCTCACGATCGGTTTCGCCCGCCGCTTCGCCACCTACAAGCGCGCCTACCTGCTTTTCTCGAATCTGGACCGTCTGTCGGCCATCGTGAACAACAAGGAGCGCCCCGTGCAGTTCATCTTCGCCGGCAAGGCCCACCCGCACGACCAGCCGGCTCAGGACCTCATCAAGCGCATCGTCGAGGTGTCGGCCATGCCGCAGTTCGTGGGCAAGATCCTCTTCCTGCAGAACTACGATATGGAGCTGGCCCGCCGCATGGTGCAGGGCGTCGATGTCTGGCTCAACACGCCGACCCGTCCGCTCGAGGCCTCGGGTACGTCGGGCGAGAAGTGCGTGATGAACGGCGTACTGCAGTTCTCGGTGCTCGACGGCTGGTGGGTCGAGGGCTACAAGGAGGGCGCCGGCTGGATGCTGCCCATGGAGCGCACCTTCACGGACCAGCACTTCCAGGACGAGCTCGACGCCGAGATGATCTACAACACGATCGAGGAGCAGATCGCACCCAAATATTACAACCGCGCCGCGGACGGCATTCCGCACGAGTGGGTGGCTTCGGTGAAGAGTTGCGTGGCGGACATCGCCGCGAACTTCACGATGAACCGCATGCTCATCGACTACGAGGAGCGCTTCTACAACAAGCTGGCGGCGCGCAAGCGCGAGATCACGGCGGGCAGCTACAAGCTGGCGCGCGAGATCGCGGCCTGGAAGCGCAAGGTCTCGGCGGCGTGGGATTCGGTCCGCGTCGTCAACACGGAGCGCGTCCGCATCGAGCAGGAGGCGATCTACGTGGGCGAGAAGTACCGCTTCGAGGTGACGCTCGACATCCAGAACCTCCGGCCGGAGGATATCGGCGTCGAGATGGTCGTGGCGCAGCAGATCGTCGGCAATGCCGGCGTGAACGTCAACCGCACGATCGCCCTCGATCGCACGAAGGTCGAGGGGAGCCACGTCACCTATGCGCTGGACTACACCCCCGAGGAGGCCGGCACGTTCGACTACGCGCTGCGCATCTTCCCGCAAAACCCGCACCTGCCGCACCGCATGGACTTCGCGCTGGTGAAGTGGGCCTGATGATTCGGCGGGCCGCCGGCCGCGAAGCCGGCGGCCCGGCTTTTTAAGCCCTGGGGGCAGTTTCCTGGGGGCAGTTTCCTGGGGGCAGTTTCCTGGGGGCAGTTTCCTGGGGCAGTTTCCTGGGGGCAGTTTCCTGGGGGCAGTTATCGGGGCCGGCTTTTTAGGCTTGGCTGTCGGGGCTGGACTTTCGGAGCCTGCTTTTGGGTCGCGGCTTCCGTAGCTCGGCTTCCGTAGCTCGGCTTCCGTAGCTTGGCTTCCGGAACTCGGCTTCCGGAACTCGGCTTTGAGACTGCAGCTTTCGGAGCCGGCTGTCGGTTTCGGCTGTCGGTTTCGGCTGTCGGTTTCGGCTGTCGGTTTCGGCTGTCGGGGCTGCCGGGCTTTCGGGTCCGGTTGTCGGGCCCGGTTTTTGAGCCCAGCTTTTCGGACCCCTCCGGCCGGCATCCGTCCGCTTCCGGGGCGGGCTGCCGGTCCGGTTTTGGCCCGCGGCGAAAAGCCGAAAATCGCTTCGCATCCCCTCCCTTCCCGCGGAAGAGGGGGCGTGGAGTATCATTATTTGGTAAAAAAATAGCTAAAAAAAGATATTTTCCCGGGAAAAACGATACAACTTATCGATTTTTCAACTATCTTTAGCGTACGAACAGAATCTTTTACGCATATGTCAGCTTTAACCTTCGACAAAGCCTCGCTGGGGAACCTTGAGTATTCGCTCCAGCGCGAGATGCTCGCGACCGACCGTATCGGCGGTTACATGAGCACGACGATCGTCTGCTGCAACACCCGCAAGTACCACGGTCTGATTGTTGCGCCGATCGACGACAGCGACCGCACCTATGTGCTGCTCTCGTCGCTCGACGAAACGATCGTACAGCACGACCAGTCGTTCAATCTGGCGCTGCACCGCTACAAGGGGGTTTACGAACCGCGCGGGCACAAGTACATCACCGATTTCGAGTATACGCCCACTCCGACGATCACCTACCGCGTGGGCGGCGTGATCCTGAAGAAGGAGATGCTCTGGATCCACAAACGCACGCAGCTCATGATCCGCTACACGCTGCTCGATGCCCACTCGGAGACGAAGCTGCGTCTGCGCCCCTTCTTAGCTTTCCGCGACAAGCATGCCCTGACGAAGGCCAACATGGAGGCCGACGGCCATTCCTATCCGGCCGTGAACGGCGTGAAGTGCCGCATGTACGCCTCGTTCCCGTGGCTCTATCTGCAGACCACGAAGCCCGAGGCCGAGTTCGTGCCGGCCCCCGACTGGTACTACAATTTCGAATACCTCCAGGACCTCGCCCGCGGCTACGACGGCTACGAGGACCTGCTGACGACGGGTTATTTCGAAACCGAGCTCAAGAAGGGCGAAAGCATCATCTTCTCGGCGTCGCTCGACGAGATGTCCTCGCCGAAGCAGATCGAGGAGCTCTTCGAGCAGTCGATCGCCCGCCGCACCCGCAAGATCGACTTCATCAGCTGCCTCGAGCATGCCGCCCGCCAGTTCATCATCCGCCGCCCGGGCAACCGCACGGAGGTGGTGGCCGGCTACCCGTGGCACGGCGTCTCGGGGCGTCAGACCTTCGTGGCGCTGCCGGGCATCACGCTCGAGCAGAACCACAAGGAGGACTGCATGGACGTGCTCGACACCCTCGTGCGCGGGATGCAGGAGGGAATGTTCACCGGCTCGGCGTCGGCCCGCACGGCGGTCGATGCGCCGCTGTGGTTCTTCTGGACCCTGCAGCAGCTCGAACGCGAGCTGGGCGGCAAGGCGATCTGGAAGCGCTACGGCGAAGCGATGAAGGGGATCCTCGAAAATTACCGCCGCGGCATCGACGGCCGCATCGTGATGAACGAGAACGGCCTCGTGTGGGCCTCGGCGAACGGCGGCTTCCCCGTATCGTGGATGGATTCGGTGATCGGCGGCGAGGCCGTGACGCCGCGCGACGGCTACCAGGTCGAGGTGCAGGCGCTGTGGTACAACGCCGTCTGCTATGCGCTGGAGCTGGCTGCCGCAGCGGGCGACAAGGCCTTCGTGAAGCAGTGGCAGGGGGTCCCCGAGCGGACGAAGCAGGCCTTCAACGACCTCTTCGTGCTGCGCGAGGGCTATCTGGCCGACTACGTGGGCGCCGAGGGTGCCAACGACTTCATCCGGCCGAACATGGTCGTCGCCTGCGGCCTGAAATACAAGATGATCCCGTCGGAGACGATCGTCGATACGCTGCGCACGATCCGTCAGCACCTGCTGACCCCGCGCGGCCTGCGCACGCTCTCGCCGCGCAACCCGCTCTACCGCGGTTCGCAGGAGGGGACGCCCGCCGAGCGCGACTTCGCCGGCAAGAACGGGTCGGTATGGCCCTGGCTGCTGCCTTTCTACGTGTCGGCCTGCTTCGACATCAACGGCGACCGCTTCCTGCCCTCCGCCGAGCAGATCCTCGAGGATTTCGAGGAGGATATCCAGAGCTACGGCATCGGCTCGATCTGCGAGCTCTACGATGCGGATCCCCCGTATGCTTCGCGCGGCGCCATTTCGCACGCCTGGAGCGTGGCCGCCGTGCTGGAGATCTACCGCATGATCCGCGAGCGCCAGCAACCCGCGCCGAAGCGGGGCCGCAAGGCTGCGTCGGAGGGGGCGGGCGTTAAGGTCGCTTCGGAGGCCAAGGCTGCCAAGGCTTCGGCATCGGCTGCCAAGGCTGCCGCCAAAGCCGTCAAGGCAGAGGAGAAAGCCGCAAGGACCGCCGGCAAGCGTGCGGCGAAAGCGGCTGCAAAGTCGGCGAAGCCGGCCAAGAAAAAGTAAGGTTCTTTCACAAACGTTTCTCTCGCGAGAGGGTTCGGCGACAGGCGGGTCGCAGGCGATTCGATGCCGTCAGCCATCGGCGGGCCGCGGTTGTTGGCCGCGGTTGTTGGCTTTGGTGGAATGTCTTGGGGCGGGGTCGATCGCGAAGCGATCGGCGGGCCGCAGCTGCCGGCCGTGGTGGAATGCTTGGGTCGGGGTCGATCGCGGAGCGATCGGCAGCCCGCAGCCGCCCCCTGGCGGAGGGCTGCAGCTCGCGTCCCGCAGGTCCGCTCGTACAGGCCCGTCTGCTCGGCTGCGGGCATGCCTCGGTCAGGAGTCGATGCCCGTTGCGGTTGAAGTGGTTGCCGGCAAAATCGGTCGCGCAGCGACCGGCGGGCCGCAGCCTCCGCCCGGCGGAGGCCCGCAGTTCGTTGCCGAACCTGCGTGCGCTCCGCAGGCTGCGTCCCGAGTGTGGCATTCTGAATTTTGAAGATTGAATTCTGAATTTGCACCCGGAACGGGTGCTGCACTCGCAGCCGCCCCCGGGCGGAGGGCTGCAGCTCGCGTCCCGCAGGTCCGCTCGTACAGGCCCACCGCTCGGCTGCGGGCTTGTACCAAGAGGAAAAGGTGCCATTAAGCACCGGATGGCCGCAGGCTGCGCATCGAATTTAATTTTGAATTTGGAATTTTGAATTCTGAATTTCGGCCTTGCAAAGGCCGAGCGGGCCGCAGTCTCCGGCGGCGAAGGCCCGCTGCTCCTCCGCGTCGCTGGCGTCCTTCGCAGGCTGCAGCCCGAGTGTGCCGGATTCGTCGCGAAGCGACAGCGGCCGCAGCGAACGGAGCGAAGCCCCGCGAACGAAACGTTGAAAGGAAAAACAGAGCAACTAACAAAGATTTATACGATATGAGAGTTTTAATGTTCGGCTGGGAGTTTCCGCCACATATTGCCGGTGGTTTGGGAACGGCATGTTACGGCATGACGCGCGGTTTGGCGCGCAACGGTGTCGATGTCACGTTCATCATGCCGCATGCCTACGGCGACGAGGATCAGCGCTTCATCCGCGTCGTGAATGCCAGCGACGTCGAGGCCGTATACGGTTCGACCGGCAGCGGGGCGGACGATATCCTGAACAAGATCTCGTTCATCCACATCGACTCGAACATGGTGCCCTATATCTCCCCCGAGGAGTATGCGTCGTACCACGAACAGTATGTGAAGACGGGACAGCGCGTCTGGTCCACGACCGACTGCTGGAAGCAGCGCTACACCTTCTCGGGCAAGTACGGCGCCAACCTCATGGAGGAGGTCGCCCGCTATGCCGTCGTGGCTGCGCAGGTGGCCAAGGACCTCGAGGGGCAGTTCGACGTGATCCACGCCCACGACTGGCTGACCTACTTCGCCGGCATCGCCGCCAAGCGGGTCTCGGGCAAGCCGCTGGTCGTGCACATGCACGCCACGGAGTACGACCGTTCGGGCGAGAACGTCAATACGCAGACCTATGCCATCGAGAAGGCGGGCATGATGGCCGCCGACTGCGTGATGGCCGTTTCGAACCTCACGCGCAACATCGTCATCAACCGCTACGGCATCCCCGCCGAGAAGGTCGTTACGGTGCACAACGCCGTGCGCTTCGCCGAGAATGCCGCCGCAGCCCCCGAACGCGGCGTGAAGGACAAGATCATCACTTTCCTGGGCCGCATCACCTACCAGAAGGGCCCCGACTACTTCGTCGAGGCGGCCGCCAAAGTCCTCAAGCGGGTCCCCGACGTGCGCTTCGTGATGGCCGGCTCGGGCGATATGATGAACCACGTGATCCGCCGCGTGGCGCGGCTCGGCATCGCCGACCGCTTCCACTTCACGGGCTTCCTGCGCGGCGAGGATGTGCACAAGATGTTCCAGCTGTCGGATGTTTACGTCATGCCGTCGGTGTCGGAGCCGTTCGGCATCTCGCCGCTCGAGGCGATGCGGTCGAATGTGCCGGTCATCATCTCGAAGCAGAGCGGCGTGGCCGAGGTCCTCGACTATGCCGTGAAGGTGGACTACTGGGATGTCGATGCGCTGGCCGACGCCATGTACGGTCTGATCAAGTACCCCGCCCTGTCGAACATGTTCTCGACGAAGGGTCTGGAGGAGGTGACGAACCTCAAGTGGAACGATGCCGCCGCCAAGATCAAGCGGGTCTACGAGCGTGTGATCGAAGAGAATAAAAATAAATAAACATACATACAACTATGAAAACCGTCTGTCTTTATTTTCAGGTTCACCAGCCGTGGCGTCTGAAGAAATACCGCTTCTTCAACATGGGCAAGGACCACAACTATCTGGACGATCTGACCAACCGCTCGATCCTGCAGAAGGTGGCCCGCCAGTGCTACCTGCCGATGAACGCCCTGCTGCTGAAACTCATCAAGGAGAACAAGGGCAAGTTCCGCTGCACCTTCTCGATCACGGGCATCGCCGTCGAGCAGTTCAAGGCTTTCGCCCCCGAGGTGCTCGACTCGTTCAAGGAGCTGGCCGCCACGGGGTGCGTCGAGTTCCTGGCCGAGACCTATTCGCACTCGCTTGCCTCGCTCGCCTCGAAGGAGGATTTCGCCGAGCAGGTGAAGCTCCACACGGCGATGATCAAGAAAGAGTTCGGCATGAAGCCGACCGCCTTCCGCAATACGGAGCTGATCTACTCGGATGAGATCGGCGCCATGGTGGCCGAGATGGGCTTCAAGACGATGCTCGCGGAGGGCGCCCGCCACATTCTGGGCTGGAAGTCGCCCAACTACATCTACGCCAACGCCATCGACCAGAAGATGCGCCTGCTGCTGCGGAATTACAAGCTCTCGGACGATATCGCTTTCCGCTTCTCGAACCAGGGCTGGGACCAGTACCCGCTGACGGCCGACAAATACGTGTCGTGGATGACCTCGGAGGAGACTCCGGGCGAGGTGCTGAACCTCTTCATGGACTACGAGACCTTCGGCGAGCACCAGGGTGCCGAGACGGGGATCTTCGACTTCATGAAGGCGCTGCCCGCCGCTGCGCTGGCTTCGAAGCAGCTGGAGTTCGCCACGGTGAGCGAGGCCGCGAAGAAGTACCAGCCGGTTTCGGTGCTGCACTGCCCGCACGTGATGTCGTGGGCCGACGAGGAGCGCGACGTGACGGCCTGGCTCGGCAACGAGCTGCAGAACGAGGCCTTCTCGAAGCTCTACGCCCTCAAGGAGAAGGTGGCCAAGCTCAAGAACGACGATTTCTTCTACGTATGGAACTTCCTCCAGACCTCGGACCACTTCTACTACATGGCCACGAAGTGGCTCTCGGACGGCGATGTCCACTCCTACTTCAACCCCTACGATTCGGCTTACGATGCCTTCATCAACTACATGAATGTGCTGTCGGACTTCCAGATCGAGGTGGAGAAGGCCTTGGAGGCCAAGAACGGCAAGAAACGCGCCGTGAAGGCGTAGCCGGTCCGGCTTGATTACGTTATTCGGCTTGCGCGCCCCGCGGTTTCGACTGCGGGGCGTGTGGCATATTATTATTGGTTGTGGCGGGAAATGCCTGCCGGCAAATTCGATTGCGCAGCGATCGGCGGGTTGTTGGTCGTGCCGGAAATATTTGCTGTCGAAATCGGTCCGTTAGGACCGGCAGCCCGCAGCCGTGCGACCGGAACCGACCTCGCAGAGGTCGTGCGGGCCGCAGCCTGGGGGCGGCGGAGGCCCGCAGTTCGTTGCCGAACATGCGTGCACTCCGCAGGCTGCGACCCGAGCGGCAATTTTGAATCTTGAATTTTGAATGCTGAATTTGCGCCCGAACGGGCGCCGCAGCCCGCAGCCGCCCCCGGGCGGAGGGCTGCTTCTTATGGTCGCAGGCCCGTCCGCTCGGCTGCGGGCTTTTACGCCGGATCAATCGTCCTCCGCAGGCCGCGGCCCGAAGAGATGCCGTTACTCCATCGGCCGGATGCGGACCTCGGTAACGCCGGCCAGCTCGGCGGCGAGACGGTCGAGGTCGGTCTTCTCCTCGACCTGCCCGTAGTGGTAGGGGTAGAAGATCGCGGGGCGGATCGCCTTCACCGCCTCGACGGCCTGCCCGACGGTCATGGTGTAGGGCTGGTTGACCGGCAGGAAAGCGATGTCGATCTCTTTGAGGGCCAGCAGTTCGGGGGTCGGTTCGGTATCGCCCGCGATGTAGATCCGCGAGCCGCCGATCGTGAGCAGATAGCCGCAGTCCTCCCGCTCGCGGGGGTGGAACTGCAAATGCCCTTCGGTGGTGTTGCAGGCGGTTACGGCCTCGATGCGGATCCCCTCGTGCGGCGTGGCGACGCTCCCCGGGCGCATCGTGTGGCAATCCATCTCGAAGCCCTCGGCCACGATGCGGCTGCAAAGAATCTCCGAATGGCGCGTCGTCAGTTCATCGACGGCGGCCCGGTCGAAGTGGTCCGAGTGCTGGTGGGTGATCAGCACCAAATCGGCTTTCGGCAGCCGGGCGTAGTCGGCGTACTCCGAGACGGGATCGACGTAGATGGAATAGTCCTCCCCGACGCGGAGGGAGAGCGAGGCGTGGGCGAAGAAGGTGATCGTGAGCTGGGTGCCGTCGCGCAGCGTCAGCGTGTCGGTCGGATAGGCGGGGGCTTTCGCGCCGCCGCATCCGAAAAAGGAGAGGATCGACATGATAATCAAGATATAAAGGTTTTTCTGCTTCATGGCCTGTGTGTGTGGGGCGGTTTCCTCGACAAGATAGCGAAAATTCGGCAAACGGCCAACTCCGCTTCGCGGAAAGGCGGGCGGCGGGCTCACTTGCGCCGGATCGGTCGCTCTTTCGGCCGTCCGGTGTTGCGGGCGGTGCGGAATTCGGCGGGCGAGAGGCCGGTGTACCGCTTGAAGTAGCGGCCGAAAAAGGATTGGTTCGGGAAGCCCAAGGCATCGGCGATCTCCTTGATGCTCTGTCCGGGCTCCGAGAGGAGCCGCTTCGCCTCGGCGACGACCGTCGAGGTGATCCACTCCAGCGCCGTGCGGCCCGACTTCTCGCGAATGACGGTCGTGAAGTGGCGGGGCGTGAGGCAGCTCTGCCCGGCGTAGAAGGCGACGTCGCGATGGCTGCGGAAGTGGCGGTGCAGCGCGAAGAGAAAATCGAGGAAGATTTTGTCGTGCCGCTCCTGCTTGAGCGGCTGGATCGGGTAGTTCGAGAAGTAGGCGAGCGAGATCTCGTAGCAGACGGCGCGCCCTAAGGCCGAGAGCAGCTGGGTCTGCACGACCCCCGCTTCGCCGTCCATGCGGCGGCGGAAGGCGGCGAGCAGCTCCTCGATGCGCGAACACTGCTCGGCGTCGAGCGAGATGCAGGGGTGCTCGCGCACGTAGATCGCGTTGCCCGAATCGTAGATCGGGTTGAGGACCGAGAGGACGAAGTCGAAGTCGGCGAATCCGATGATCCCCTGCAGGTCGTCGCTCGCATTGCCCAGGTAGGTCTGCGAGAAGGGCGGGTAGATGTAGATGTCGCCGCGGTGGATCTCGAAGATGCGGTCGTCGAGCCCCAGCGTGATCCGCCCCGCGGTGCAGTAGAAAAAGCCGTTCCGGTGGGTGTGGAGTACGGGGCCGAGCTGTTCGGCGGTCGCCCGGTCCACCTCGGTAAGGCCGAGTTCGGGTATCTCCTCGCGTATCATGGTGTGCCGGTTTTTCGTACAAAATAACGAAAAATCCGACAAAAAAGAGCCTGAAAATTCGATTTTCGGCCAAAATCGTACGAATTGAACAAGATGGCCGCCTAATCCGTCTTTTCCGGAGAGCGCGGAGAGCGTAATTTTGTGACGGAAAGGAATAGGGACGGCGGCGTGTGTGCGTTGCCTCGGGACGCAGCCTGCGGAGCGCATGGCTCTGACGGACCGATTCCTACTCGGAGGCTGCCCGCAGCCGAGCGGACGGGCCTGCGACGTAGAGGAGCAGCCCTCCGCCCGGGGGCGGCTGCGGGCTGCTGCGACTTCTTGCGAAGCCGCAATGAAAAATGAAAAATCGGGCTGCAGCTTGCGAAGGGCGCGTACGAGCGGACGCGAGCAGCGGGCCTTCGCGGGGCGAAGCTGCGGCCCGCTGCGCCCGTTCCGGGCGCGAATGAAAAAGGAAGAATTAAAAGTGAAAAATGATCTTCGGGCTGCTGCCTGCGGAGGCCGCACAGCGATTGATTCACCACAAAAAGCCCGCAGCCGAGCGGACGGGCTTGCACGAGCGGACCTGCGGGACGCGAATTGCAGCCCTCCGCCAGGGGGCGGCTGCGGGCTGCCGGTCGCAGCGCGACCGAATGTGTCAGCGAGCATTTTCACCCCGACCAGAGGCTGCGGGCTGCCGATCGCTTCGCGACCGATTCCGCCCCAAGACATTTTACACGGCCGGCGGCTTCGCCCCGCTGCGGTTCCTTGCCGGAACCGCAAATTCAGAATGAGCCCCCCGCCCGGCCCTTTACATGGGCCGAAACGAAAGATGAAAACCCGCAGGACGTTTCCAGCACCGATGAAACGTCCCGACAGAACCGATAAAAAGATGAAAAGGAAACCAATCGTTTGCATGCTGTTCGGCCTGACGCTCGCCGCCTGTTCGGGGGCGGGCGGCGACCGCGAGCCGCTGCCGAGCGTCCGGCTCGACACCGTGACCCTCTCGGCCGCCCCCCTCGTCTCGGAGTTCCCGGGGCGGGTCCGCGCTGCCGAGGAGGTGAACCTCGCCTTCAAGGTGAGCGGCCGCTTGCGGCGCATCGCCGTCGAGGAGGGGGCCCGCGTCCGCCGCGGCGACCTCCTGGCCGAGCTCGACCCCGCGGACTATGCGCTGCAGCTGCAGGCCGTCGAGGCGGAATACCGCCGCGTGAAGGCCGAGGCGGAGCGCGTCATGGCCCTCTATGCTGACAGCGTCGTCACGGCCGACAGCTACGACAAGGCGCGCTACGGCCTCGAGCAGATGACCGCCAAGTACGAGAACGCCCGCCGGCAGCTCGCCGACACGCGGATTACGGCCCCCTTCGACGGGGTGCTCCAGCGGCGGCTCTTCGAGGCGCCGACGGTCGTCGCGGCCGGCATGCCCGTCGTGACGCTCCTCTCGTCGGCGGCCCCCGAGATCGAGATCCACATCCCCGCCTCGGACTACGTGCGGCGCGGCGACTTCGCCGCTTTCGAGGCTTCGTTCGACTTCCTCCCCGGGCGGACGCTGCCGCTGCAGCTGGCGACGATCAACCCCAAGGCGAATGCCAACCAGCTCTACGCCGTGCGGCTCGCCGTGCCGGCCGATGCCGACCCGCTCCCCGCCCCCGGAATGAATGCCCTGGTCCGCATCACGCGGCGCGGCACCGGCGACGCAGCGATCGAGGTCCCCGCCTCGGCCCTCTTCGCCTGCGAGGGACGCAGCTGCGTCTGGGTCTGCCGCGCCGACAGCACGGTCGAGCGGCGCGAGGTGCGCATCCGGCGCCTCACGACCGACGGGGCGGCGCAGCTCTCGGCCGGGCTCGAGCCGGGCGAACGGATCGTCACGGCGGGCGTGGACCGGCTGTATGAAAACCAGCGGGTGGCCCCCCTCGCCGCACCCGCAGAAACCAATATCGGAGGCTTGTTATGATCGATCTGGGCAAGTGGGCTTTCGGTCATGCGAAGCTCGTCTATTTCCTGCTGGCCGTCCTCGTCGCGGGCGGCCTCCGCGCGGCCTATGACATGAGCAAGCTCGAGGACCCCGAGGTCAAGGTCAAGCTGGCGATGGTCGTGGCGACCTATCCCGGCGCCTCGGCCCACCAGGTCGAGCTCGAAGTGACGGATCCGCTCGAAAAGGCGATCCGCTCGATGGGCGGCATCGACAACCTCGTCAGCTACTCCTACAACGACCTGACGCTCATCCAGGTCGAGCTGCTCACGACGACCCCCGACAGCGAAGTCGAGCAGGCGTGGGACCGCCTGCGGCGCAAGGTCTCGGACGTGCGGCTGCCGGCCGGCGCCTCGGCCGTGGTCAAGGAGGATTTCTCGCTCGTCTACGGCATGTTCTACGCCCTGACGGGCGATGGCCTCACGGAGCGCGAGCTGACCGACTACGCCGAGCTCGTGCGGCGCGAGCTGACCGACCTGGAGGGAGTCGCACGGGTCGAGCTCTACGGCCGCCGCGACGAGAGCATCGACATCGCCCTCGAACCCGAGCGGATGGCGACCCTCGGCGTCTCGCTCGCCGAGATTCTCTCGACGCTCGAGGGGCAGAACAAAACCCTCTACGCCGGCTATTACGACAACGGCGCCGACCGCATCCGCGTGGCGGTGGCCGACCGTTTCCGCACCGAGGAGCAGATCGGGGCCCTCATCGTGCAGGGCCACGAGCAGGACCAGCTGCGTCTGGGCGACATCGCCCGCATCGAGCAGGGCTACGAGAGCCCCGTGCGGCAGGCGCTGCTCTACGAGGGGGCGCGGGCCCTCGGCATCCTCGTCGCCGCCGAGTCGGGCACCGACATCGTGAAGGTGGGGGCTGCGGTCGAGCGCCGGCTCCATGCGCTGCAGGCCGAACGCTTCCCGGCCGGGGTGGACTTCCACCGGGTCTTCTACCAGCCCGAACGCGTGACCGACGCCCTGAAGAGCTTCTTCCTGAACCTCATCGAGTCGGTCGCGATCGTCGTCGCGATCCTCATGCTCTCGATGGGATTCCGCAGCGGCGTCATCATCGGCACCAGCCTCGCGACGATCGTCGTCGGCTCGTTCCTCCTGCTGGGGCTCTTCGACGGGACGATGCAGCGCGTCTCGCTCGCCTCGTTCATCCTGGCGATGGGCATGCTGGTCGATAACGCCATCGTCATCGTCGACGGCATCTTAGTCGATCTCGATGCCGGCAAGCCGCGGCGCGAGGCCATGACCGCCATCGGCCGCAAGACGGCCCTGCCGCTGCTCGGCGCCACGCTCATCGCCGTGCTGGCCTTCCTGCCGATCTACCTCTCGCCCGACACGGCGGGCATCTACATCCGCGATCTTTTCATCGTGCTTCTCGTCTCGCTGCTGCTCAGCTGGGTGCTGGCCCTCGTCCACGTGCCCCTCATGGCCGACCACCTGCTGAAGGGGCCCCGGACGCCGGGCGCCGCCGCGGGCTATGACGGCCGGGCCTACCGCTGGCTGCGGTCCGCCCTCCGCTTCGCCCTCCGCCACCGGATCGCGTCGGTCGCCGCGGCCGTCGTGCTGGCCGCCGCGAGCGCCTGGGGCTACCGCTTCATGCGCCAGGGCTTCTTCCCCGATATGGTCTACGACCAGCTCTACATGGAGTACAAGCTGCCCGAAGGGACCAACTCGACGCGCGTCGCGGCCGATCTGGCCGAGATCAGCGCCTATCTGCACACGCGCCCCGAGGTGCGGGCCGTCACCGCCTCGCTCGGCGGCACGCCCGCGCGCTACAACCTCGTGCGCAGTGTGGCCAACCCGTCGCTCTCCTACGGCGAGCTGATCGTCGATTTCCACTCGCCCGAGGAGCTCGAAGCGAACATCGACGCCATCCAGTGCGAACTGACGCGCCGCTATCCCGATGCCTACGTCAAGCTGAAGCGCTACAACCTCATGTTCAAGAAGTACCCGATCGAGGCGCAGTTCACGGGCCCCGATCCCGCCGTGCTGCACCGGCTGGCCGACAGCGCCCGCCGCATCATGGAGCGGACCCCGGAGGTGATGCTCGTCACGACCGACTGGGAGCCCGAGGTGCCCCTGTTGGAGGTGGACTACGACCAGCCGGCGGCCCGCCGCGCGGGGATCAGCCGCAGCAACGTGAGCACCTCGCTGCTGGCCGCGACCGGCGGGATTCCCGTCAGCTCGTTCTACGACGGGGTCCGCAAGCAGACGATCTACCTCAAGTGCCGGCGGAGCGACGGCGCGCCGATCGACAACCTGGAGAATGTCCCCGTCTTCCCGATGATCCCCTCGATCGTCGGGCTGCTCGACGAGGAGACCCTCCTGCAGCTGCGGTCGGGGAGCGTGGACCGGGAGGCGCTGATCGGCGAGGCGCTGCAGAGCCATCCTCTCGCCACGGTGAGCCGCGGCGTCGACGTGCGGTGGGAGAGCCCCGTCGTGCCGCGCTTCAACGGGCAGCGCACGCAGCGCGTGATGTGTTCGCCCGCCCCCGGCTTCGAGACCGAGGCGGCGCGGCAGGCCGTCGCCGCGCGGATCGAGCGGCTGCCCCTTCCGGCCGGCTACCGCCTCACGTGGGAGGGCGAGCGGGGGGCCAGCACGAAGACGATGCGCTATCTGTTCAAGAATTTCCCGCTCAGCATCGTCCTCATGATCGCCGTGTTGATCCTCCTCTTCGGCGACTACCGCAAACCGGCCGTCGTGCTCTGCTGCCTGCCGCTGCTGTTCGTCGGCGTGGTGGGGGCGATGCTCCTCACGGGCAAGACCTTCACCTTCTGCGCCGTGGTCGGCACGCTGGGGCTCATCGGCATGATGATGAAGAACTGCATCGTCCTCATGGACGAGATCGACGCCCGCATCGCCGCGGGCGAGGAGCCGGCCGAAGCGCTCGTCGCGGGGGCCGAAAGCCGGCTGCGGCCGGTGATGATGGCCTCGCTGACGACCATCCTGGGAATGATCCCGCTGCTGACGGATGCCATGTTCGGCTCGATGGCGGCGACGATCATGGGCGGCCTGCTCTTCTCGACTTTCGCCACGCTGCTCTTCCTGCCGGTGCTCTACGCCCTGTTTTTCAAAATCGAATGGAAACGATGAAACGAATCACTCTCTTGCTGCTTTGCGCCCTTGCGGCGGGAGCCGGCGGCGCGGCGGCGCAGACGGCGCAGTCCGTGCGGCCCTCTTTCTCGGAACCGGCGGAGCCGGCGCAGAAGAGGCCTTTGGCGGAAATGGAGCGCTCCGAGCAGCCGGTATCGAAGCCGGCTCCGCTGCCGTCCGCTCCGCTGCCGTCCGCAGCGCCGCTGACGCTCGACCGTTGCGTCGAGCTGGCGCGGGCGAACAACCGCCGGCTGCAGGCTGCCGACCGGCAGGTCGAGGCGCAGCGCTTCGAGCTGCGGAGCGCCCGAGCCCTCCTCTTCCCCTCGTTGGGAGCGAGCGGCACGGCGCTCTACGGCACGACCGACGGCCGGATCGGCATCGCGGGCGGCATGCTGCCCGTCGTCGGGGCGGACGGCGTGCCGACGGGGGCTTCGGCCTATTTCCCGGGGCTCGACCTGAACTACGACCTGGGATGGCTCTACGGCGGCGGGGTGCAGCTCGAGCAGCCGCTCTACCTCGGCGGCAAGGTCCGCACAGGGTATCGGATGGCCGGCTCGGCTTACCGGCTGGCGCTCGAAAACCGGCGCCGGAGCGAGGCGGAGACCGTCGTGGAGACGAGCCGCGCCTATGCCGATGTGGTCCGGGCGCAGGAGCTTTGCAAGGTGGCCGAGGCCGCCCATGCGCTGCTCGGCGAGTTGCAGCGGAGCGTGCAGCGCGCCTTCCGCGAGGGGATGAAGCCCCGGAGCGAGGTGCTGAAGGTGGAGGTCAAGTACCGCGAGAGCGAGCGGAACCTGCTGCGGAGCGCCCATGCCCGGCGGCTCGCCGCGATGTATCTCAACCGGTGCATCGGCCGGCCGCTGACCGACAGCCTCGCGGTCGAGGGGTCGCTGCCCGAAGCGGAGGAGGCGGGGCCCGGGGCGACCGGCATCGCGGACCGGCCCGAGCTGCGGATGCTCGACGCGCAGTACGAGCTGCAGCGCCGGCAGGTGGAGCTGACCCGGGCCGAGCGGCGGCCGCAGGTGGCGCTGGTGGGGCGCTACGGCTACCTCGGAGGGCTCGGACTGAACGGCGGCACGGTGCTGCACGGCTGGTCCTTCCTCGCGGGGGTGCGGCTCTCGGTGCCGCTCTTCCACTTCGGGCGCCACACGAACCGGGTGCGGGCGGCCGAGGCGCGTTTCGAGCAGTTCCGCGCCGAGCGCGAGGATGCCTGCGAGCTGCTGGAATTGGAGGCGGCGCGCGCTGCCGACAACCTGGAGGAGGCGCAGCTCGAGGTGCGGCTCGCCGAGGCGGAGGTCCGCTCGGCCGATGAGCACCTGCGGGCGAGCCGCCGCCGCTACGAGGCGGGGTTCGAGACCCTCTCGGACTATCTGGAGGCGCAGGCCCTCTGGCAGCAGGCGCAGCAGCAGCGGGTCGAGGCGCAGACGGCCCGGTATGTGCGGCTGTTGGAGTACCGCAGGGCGGTGGGGCGGATCGATTGATCCGACGCTGCACGGCGCACGGCGACGGCGGGCTCCCGGTCTTCGGATCGGGGGCCCGCCGTCGTGTTTTTTGGGGTGCTGCTGGGAACTGTGCCGCTGCCGGGGCGGGTCAGCGCCGCAGACGCCGGAGCAGCAGGCCCGCCGTCAGGAGCAGGGCGAGCAGGGCGCCTCGCCGGAGCCAGACCGCCGTGCCCGAGGGGCGTTCGCGGAGCCGCCGGTCGCTCGCCTGCTGCAGTTCGGTGTCGGTGCGGCTGCGGGCGAGGCTGTCCGTCGCGGTCGTGCGGTCGCGCTGCAGGGTAAGTTCTGTGCGGATGATCCGCCGGACGGCGGGGGCGCCGGAGGTGGGTGCCATGGCCGAAGCGGCGGGTCCGGCGGTTGACCCGGCGGTTGACCCGGTGATCGGCCCGGCGGATGGAGCAGCTGTCGGGGCGGCCGCCAGGGGCACGGGATCGACGGGGTTCGCGGTACGTCCCGGATTCGCGGTGGATGCGGGTTCCGCGGCCGGCGGGGCGTACTCCACGACGATCTGCCGCAGCGTTCCTGTGCAGCGGTCGGCTTCGCGGCGAAGCAGGCGGTCGAAGGTCGAATCGCGGAGAAGCAGGGTCTGGCGCTCCTCTGTCCGGGTGTTGCGCAGCGGAGCGCAGGCTCCCGCCGCGAGGGCGAGGAGCAGCAAAAAGGGCTTGTACATGATAAAAAAAGGTAAAAAAGGTGAAAAGGGGCGGGCCGCGCACGCTTCCGGTGCGGAATGGCCGCGGCGGATCGAACGTGATCGGAAAAGGGGAAAAAGCGGACGCAGCGTGCAGAAGGCGGTTCGGGCTGCGTCGGGCGCGAAAGCGCGGGGACAAAGATACGACGCGAAAGGGCTTTTGCGACGCGGCGGCGGATCTTTTTTTTCGGGGCGGCGGGGAGGCCGCGCCGCCCGGCCCCTGCCGGCCGCGGCATCCTTTTTGCATCAAAGGGTTCGCAACCAGAAAATAGACCCATGCAAGAATTGATCCGAATGTTACACGAAGGGGGCTATTCGTGCGTGATCCGCAACGGCGAACGGCTCCGGACCTGCACGCGCCGCGGCGTGGCCGACCTCTACGACCTGCTGGAGCGCGAACCCGAATTGCTGCGCGGCGCCGAGGTGGCCGACAAGGTGATCGGCAAAGGGGCTGCGGCGCTGCTTATCCTGGGCGGCGTGCGGCGGCTCCATGCCGAAGTCGTCAGCCGCGAAGCCCTCGCTCTGCTGCGCGACGCTCCCGTGGAGCTGACCTGCGGCACCTGTACGCCCTGCATCGAGAACCGTGACCGCACGGGCCCCTGCCCGCTCGAATCGCGCTGCGCCGGCGCCCGCACGGCGGCCGAATGTCTGCCCCTGATCCGCGACTTTGTCCGCGGCCTGGCCCGTACGACCGGACGGACGGCCTGCGTCGTCGGGCTGCTGTTAGGCGGGGTGGTGCCGGGGCGGGCGGCGAACCCAGGCCGGAACGCCGCTGCGGCAACGCATCCTGCAGCGATCCTCCCCGCGGCAGCTCTTCCCGCCGCGGCAACTCTTCCTACTGCGTCAGCCCTTCCCGCTGCAGCAGCTCTCCCCGCCGCCTCCGCGGCCTTCGCCGCTCCGCCCGCCTCTTCCTCGGCGGCGGATTCGCTGCCGGGGCTTTCGCCGCATCCGATCGAAGGGGTCGTCGTGACGGGGGCGCGCCAGGCGGTCGATCCGCGGCTGCTGCCGATGACCGTCTCGGTCGTCGGACGCCGCCGCATCGACGCCGCGGAACGGCCGTCGCTGCTGCCGACCCTCACGGAGCAGGTTCCCGGCCTTTTCGTCACGGGGCGCGGGGTGATGGGCTACGGCGTCTCGACGGGGGCAGCCGGGGGCATGTCGGTGCGCGGCATCGGCGGCTCGCCGACCACCGGGGTCCTCGTCCTCATCGACGGCCAGCCCCAGTACATGGGGCTCATGGGCCATCCGATCGCCGACGCCTGCCAGTCGATGCTGGCCGAGCGGGTCGAGGTGGTGCGCGGCCCCGCCTCGGTGCTCTACGGCACGAATGCCGCGGGGGGCGTCGTGAACATCGTCACGCGCCGCATGGAGCGGGAGGGTTTCGCCCTCGACCTGCATGCGGCCGGCGGCTCCTACGGTTCGTTCGAGGGGGCGGCCGCGGCCCGCTTCCGCCGGGGACGCCTCTCGGGCGTCGTCACCGCCTCTTTCGACCGCACCGACGGCCACCGGCCCGACTTGGGGTTCCGGCAGCGCGGCGGTTTCGCCAAGCTCGGCTGCCGGATCGGCCGGGCCTGGGAGGCGGCGGTCGATCTGAACCTGACCGGCTTCGACGCCTCGAACCCGGGCCCCGTCACGGCGCCGCTCCTCGACAACGACGCGCGCATCGTGCGGGGCCGCGGCTCGGTGACGCTGCGCAACGACTACGGCGCCACCTCGGGCGCCGCGACCCTCTACTGCAACTGGGGGCTCCACCGCATCGACGACGGCTACGCCCCGGGCGGGGAGCCTGCCGACTACCGCTTCCGCTCGCGCGACCGCATGGAGGGCCTCTCGCTCTACCAGACCTTCTCGCTCTTCCGGGGAAACCGCCTCACGGCGGGGTTCGACTTCCAGCGCTTCGGCGGCCGGGCCTGCAACCGATACATCGACGGCAGGCCGGACAAGCAATTGGCCGACAAACGGATGCACGAGACGGCCGGCTACATCGACTGCCGCCAGCAGCTCGGCCGCCGGCTGACGCTCGATGCCGGGATCCGCTTCGACCGCCACTCGCAGGCCGGGACGGAGTGGGTGCCGCAGGGCGGCCTCTCGCTGCGCCTCTTCCGCGAGGGGTGGCTCAAGGCGACCGTCGCCAAGGGGTTCCGCTTCCCGACGATCCGCGAGATGTACATGTTCCCGCCGCAGAATCCCGATCTGAAGGCCGAACGGCTCGTGAATTACGAGCTCGCCTTCTCGCAGCGCTTCGCGGAGGGGCGCCTTGCGTGCAACATCAACCTCTACCTCATCCGGGGCGACAACCGCATCGTCCTGCTCCCCTACGAGGGGCGCAGCCGCTACGCCAACACGGGGCGCGTGCTGAACCGCGGCTTCGAGGCCGAAGTGCGGTGGCGCATCGGCCGCAGCGTCGTCCTCTCGGCCAACTACAGCCGGCTGCGGATGAAATACCCGGTCGTCGCGGCTCCCGAACACAAGGGGTGGTTCGGTATTGATTTTGCAGGGAGGCGGTGGAGCGGAACGACCGGCCTGCAGCTCGTCCGCGGGCTGCTGACGCAGACCGACCCCGTGCGGCGGGAGGGCTTCGTGCTGTGGAATGCGCGGCTCACGTTCCGCTGCTCGCGCCGCCTCGACCTCTTCGTCCGCGGCGAGAACCTGCTCGCGCAGCGCTACGAGATTCTCGCCGGCTATCCCATGCCCCGCCTCACGGCGCTGGGCGGAGTGAACGTTCATTTCAACTAAATAACCGCTTTATGCAAACAACCACCGTCAAATTCCGTTCGCTGCCCTACGGCCGGGTGAAGACCTATGCCGTGGCGGCCCTCTTCGTGCTGGGCAACATCGCCCTGCCGCAGCTTTGCCACCTCCTGCCGCTGGGCGGGCAGCGGCTGCTGCCGATCTACTTCTTCACGCTTGCGGCCGCCTATGGGTACGGCTGGCGCGTCGGCCTCCTCACGGCCCTCTGCTCGCCGGTCGCCAATGCCCTCCTCTTCGGCATGCCGGCCCTCGCCGCGCTGCCCCCGATCCTCGTCAAGTCGCTCGTGCTGGCGGCGCTGGCCGCCGGGGCCGCCGCCCGCTTCCAGCGGGTCTCGATCGCGCTCGTCGCGGCCGTCGTGGCGGGCTACCAGCTGCTCGGCGGCCTCTTCGAGTGGGGCTGGACGGGGTCGCTGGCCGCCGCCGTGCAGGATTTCCGGCTCGGCCTGCCGGGTATGCTGCTGCAGATCGCCGGCGGATGGCTCCTCATCGACCGCCTGTCGAAACGCTGACGCCATGCAAAAAAAACTGGCTTTCGGCGGAATGCACCTGCCGCTGCTCGACCCGGCGGACCCGGCGTCGATCGACTTCGCCGAACTGGAGCGGATGGTCGACCGCTTTCTCGGGAGGGGCTTCGACTGCTTCGACACGGCCTGGACCTACCACGACGGCCACGGCGAGGCGGCTCTGCGCCGCGCGCTGGTCGAACGCTATCCGCGCGACCGCTTCCGGCTGACCGACAAGCTTCCGACGATGCTCCTCGAATCCGAGGCGCAGCAGGAGGCGATCTTCGCCGAGCAGCTCGAGCGGTGCGGCGTGCGCCGCTTCGACCGCTATCTGGTCCACTGCGCCACGGCCGCCTTCGCAGCCCGGGCCGAACGGTTCCGCAGCTTCGAATTCGCCCTCCGCAAGCGGCGCAAGGGGCTGGCGGACGAGGTGGGCTTCTCGTTCCACGACACGCCCGAGCTGCTCGATGAGCTCCTGACGCGCCACCCCGAGGTGGATTTCGTGCAGCTGCAGGTGAGCTACCTCGACTGGGAGCACACGCCGATCCGCGCCCGCGCCTGCTGCGAGACGGCCCGCCGCCACGGCAAACCGATCGTCGTCATGTGTCCCCTCAAAGGGGGCCTTCTCGCCGCCCTGCCGGCCGGAGCGGAGCGGCTTTTGCGCGACGTGCAGCCCACGTGGGGACCTGCCGACTGGGCGCTGCGCTTCGCGGCGGGGGTCGAAGGGGTGACGGAGGTGCTGAGCGGCATGGGGTCGCTGCAGCAGTTGGAGGCGAACATCGCCGCCCTCGATCCCTTCGAGCCGCTCGGCGCGGCCGAACGGGCCGCGCTCGAGCGGGCCGCGGAGCTCGTCGCCCGGGCGCAGCCGATCCCCTGCACGGGGTGCGGCTACTGTCTGCCGGCCTGTCCGCAGAGAATCCCGATTCCGGACGATCTGCGGCTCTGCAACGCCGGGGCGGACGGGCGGGCGTTCGCCGAGCGGCTCGCCGCCTACGAGGCTGCGTCGGCGGGGCACGGCCGCGCCTCGGAGTGCATCGCCTGTCATCGGTGCGAGACGGTCTGTCCGCAGCGGCTCCGCATCGTCGACGGGTTGAGGCACGCCGCCGGCCTCTTCGAACGGCCGCGGCCGGTGCCCGCGCACTGAAAGAGGGCTTGAAATACGGCCGACGGGCCGCCCGGATGCGTTCCGGGCGGCCCGTCGGCTTTTTTCGGGCGGCGGCTATCCCCGCACGAGCGTGCGGCCCGTCCAGACGAGCAGCAGCCCCAGCGTGAAGGTCAGACCGGCGTAGAGGCCGAACCAAAGCCAGTGGCGTGCGCCGAGGAGGAGATACAGATCGTCGGCGAAGGAGGAGAAGGTGGTCAGCCCCCCGCAGAAGCCCGTGATGAGAAAGAGATTCATCGAAGGCGAGATGAGGTCGTGTTTCTCGGCCAGACCGAAGAAGAGGCCGATCAGGAAGCTGCCGATGAGGTTTACGGCGAAGGTCCCCCACGGGAAGGCCGAGGCGGAGAGGGCGTGGCAGAGCCGCCCGGTCAGAAAGCGCAGGCAGGTGCCGAGAAAGCCGCCGCAGCCCGCGATGAGCATTGCTTTGAACATGTTGCGATCTTTTTATGGAAGAAACGGTTTTTCCGTACGGCAGGGTGCAAATCCGGTGCCGGAACGGCCGCGCCGTGGCACGTCTTTTGACCCTCGTCGGTGCGTGGCGCCGCCCGGGGCGCCGGTCCGCGGTCGAAATTACCGAAAAAATCCGATATACCATGCATCTGACACCGAAAGAAATCGACAAACTGCTGCTCCTTTCGCTGGGCGCGATCGCCGAACGGCGGCTCAAGAAGGGGCTGAAACTGAACCATCCCGAGGCGGTGGCCTACATCACCGCAACCGCCCTCGAAGGGGCCCGCGAGGGCAAGACCGTCGAGGAGGTGATGAAGGAGGCGGCCAGCGTCCTGAAGCGCAAGGATGTGATGGAGGGGGTCGCCGACATGATCTCGCTGCTGCAGGTCGAGGCGGTCTTCACCGACGGCTCGCGGTTAGTGAGCATCCATCAACCGATCCGATAACCGAATAATCGCTTCTTTCTATGGCAACACCGAAAAGATCCCGTGCCGCCGCGCCGGTTGCGACGGCAACCTCCCCTGCCGCGGCAACTGCGGCTCCGGCCTCCCGGGTCGCAACTGCTTCCCCGGCTGCAACCGCCGCTCGGGCCGCAACTGCTTCCTCGGCCGCAACCGCTGCTTCGACAGCTTCCGCCTCCCCGGCCGCTTCGGCCGCCGCGGCTCCGGCTTCGTCCGGGGCCCGCAGGCAGAAGCCGGGGCTCTATCCGAACCGGCCGGGCTTCCGACCCGACCGTCCCGTCGCGATCGGCGGCGTGGTCGCGGCCGGAGAACCGATCGTCTACAACCTCGGCCGCCGCACGGCGCGGCTGAAGGTCCGCAACACGGGCGACCGGCCGATCCAGGTCGGCTCGCACTTCCACTTCTTCGAGGTGAACCGCTACCTCTCGTTCGACCGCGACGCCGCCTTCGGCTGCCACCTCGACATCCCGGCGACGACGGCCATCCGCTTCGAGCCGGGCGACGAAAAGGAGGTCGATGTGGTCGCCTATGCCGGCAAACGGCGCGTCATCGGCTTCAACGGGCTGGTGATGGGCTATACGGGCGACGAGGATGCCCCCTCCTATTACCCGGCCCGCATGAAGGCCTTCCGGGCGGTCCGCGAGGCGGGGTTCAAGTTGGAGAGCGGGGCCGGACCCTCCGCCGAAGTTGAAGCGAAAGCCGAAACGGGAGCCGGCGCCGAGTCCGGAGCCGCTCCCGCCGCCAACTCCGAACCCGATCCCGACCCCGCTGCCGCAACCGCCGCTGCGGTTCCGGCGGCCGTCGCATCGAACGCCGCTGCGTCGAACGCCGCCGCTCCGGATGCCGCGCCGAAACCCCGCCGGGGACGCAAACCGAAAAACAGTTGAAATACCGATAGACCATGGCAACAATATCCCGTCAGGAATACCTGAATCTCTTCGGCCCCACGGTGGGCGACAAGATCCGGTTAGGCGATACGGACCTCTACGTCGAGATCGAGCGCGACCTGCGCGAATACGGCGACGAGGTCGTCTACGGCGGCGGCAAGACGCTGCGCGACGGCATGGGCCTCGCCAACACGATGACCTCCGAGGAGGGGGCGCTCGATCTGGTGATCACCAACGTGACGGTGATCGACCCCGTACTGGGGGTCGTGAAGGCCGACGTGGGGATCAAGGACGGCCGGATCGCCGGCATCGGCAAGTCGGGCAATCCGAACATCATGCACGGCGTCCATCCCGACCTCGTCACGGGGGCCGCGACCGACGCCATCTCGGGCGAGCACCTGATCCTCACGGCGGCTGGCATCGACGGCCACGTCCACCTCATCGCGCCGCAGCAGGCCTATGCCGCGCTGAGCAACGGCATCACGACCCTCTTCGGCGGCGGCATCGGCCCCACCGACGGCAGCAACGGCACGACGATCACCTCGGGCCGCTGGAACACCGAGCGGATGCTCCGCTCGATCGAGGGGCTGCCTGTGAACGTCGGCCTGCTCGGCAAGGGCAACTGCTCGGTGGCGCAGCCCCTCGAGGAGCAGATCGAGGCGGGCGTCTGCGGCCTCAAGATCCACGAGGACTGGGGCTCCACCCCCGCGGCGATCCGCGCGGCGCTCGACGTGGCGGACCGCTACGACGTGCAGGTGGCCATCCACAGCGACACGCTCAACGAAGGGGGCTACGTCGAGGACACGATCGCCGCGATCGACGGCCGCACGATCCACACCTACCACACCGAGGGGGCGGGCGGCGGCCATGCGCCCGACCTGCTGAAGGTCGCCTCGATGCCCTACGTGCTCCCCTCGTCGACCAACCCCACGCTCCCGTTCGGCATCAACTCGCAGGCCGAGCTCTTCGACATGATCGTCGTCTGCCACAACCTCAATCCGAAGATCCCCTCCGACGTCTCCTTCGCCGAGAGCCGCGTGCGCCCCGAGACGCAGGCCGCCGAGAACGTGCTGCACGATCTGGGCGTCCTCTCGATGGTCTCGTCCGATTCGCAGGCGATGGGCCGCATCGGCGAATCGTTCCTGCGCACCTTCCAGATGGCCTCGTTCATGAAGAACGCCGTGGGGCGGCTCGAGGAGGATGCCCCGGGCAACGACAACTTCCGCGTGCTGCGCTACCTGGCCAAGGTGACGATCAACCCGGCCCTCACGTTCGGCGTCGCCGACTACCTCGGATCGGTCGAGAAGGGGAAAGTGGCCGATCTGGTGCTGTGGGAGCCGCAGTTCTTCGCCGCCAAACCCAAGATGGTCATCAAGGGGGGCCTCGTCAACTGGTCGGACATGGGCGACCCGAATGCCTCGCTGCCCACGCCGCAGCCCTGCATCTACCGCCCGATGTTCGGCGGCTTCGGAAAGGCGCTGCCCGAGACCTGCCTCACGTTCGTCTCGGGGGCGGCCTATGCGGGCGGCATCGCCGGGCGGCTCGGCCTGGAGCGCCGGGTGCTCCCCGTGCGCCGGACGCGCCAGCTGACCAAATACGACATGGTGCGCAACGGGGCGACGCCGGCGATCGACGTCGATCCCGAGACCTTCGATGTCCTCGTGAACGGCGTGCGGGCCTACATCCGCCCCGCGCGCGAATTCCCGTTGAGCCAGCTCTACTGGTTCAGTTGAATACGCCCCGGCCGGCGGCTGTGGCTGCTTCGGCTACTTCGGCTGCTTCGGCAGCTGCGGCGGCTTCGGCGGCGGATTGCGCTGCGGCGCTCCCCGCGGCCGCCGGCCGGGTGTTCCGTAAAACCGATTCCCGTGATGAAAATCCATACCGAAATTCTCGGAAACCGCCGCGATGCGGCGTGGGCCGAGCGGCTCCGCGAGGCGGTCGTCGACTGCGTGGAGCTGGACCAGTGGACGGCCCAGAAGAGCCGTTTCGTCGCCCGCACGGAGCGGGGCGAGGCGTGCGCCGTGGCGCTGCGGCGCCATGCGCAGCTGCTCGACGGCGATATCCTTGAGTACGATCCCGATACGCGGCGTGCCGTAGCGGTCCGCCTGCGGCTGAACGACGTCCTGGTGGCCGACCTCGGCGCCCTCGCGCAGGAGGAGACCGCCGAGGCGATCCGCGAGGCGCTGGAGTTCGGCCACGCCGTCGGCAACCAGCACTGGCCCGCCGTCGTGCGCGGCACGAAGGTCTACATCCCCCTGACGGTCGACCGCACGGTGATGCGGAGCGTGCTGCGCACCCACCGGTTCGAGCGGATCGCATACGCTTTCCAGCCCGGCGCGGAGGTGATTCCCTACTTGGCGCCCCACGAGATTCGCCGCCTTTTCGGCGGCGCGGAGCCCGGGGCCGGCGGACACGAGCACCCGCACGAGCACCCGCACGAGCACTTGCACGAGCACCCGCATGACCATCCGCACGAGCACTTGCACGAGCACCTGCACGACCATCCGCACGACCACCCGCACGACCATGCGCATGACCGCTCTCACGATCATCCGCACGACTCCTTTCACGAAGGCGGGCGGGAGCAGGGCCACAGCCATGAACACGGCTCTGAATACGGGCATTCGCACGACCACGGCTGCGGCTGCGACCGGGACCAAGACCAGGACCACGGCTGCGGCTGCGGTCGGGAGACGGACGGCGCCCGGGCCGGTGCGCAACTTCCTTCCGACCCCGTCCGATGAAGCGCCGCACGACCTCCGGCCGGGCGACGCGGCTGCTGCGGCTGCTCGCCTTCGGCGATTCGGCGCTTCCGGTGGGGGCCTTCTCCTTCTCGAACGGGCTGGAAACGGCCGTGGCGGAGGGGCTGGTCCGCGATGCCGCGACGCTCGAAGCCTTCGTGCGCGACCTCACGGTGCAGTCCGCCTTCACAGAGGGCGTCGCGGCGCTTCAGGCCCACCGCGCCCGTCTTGCGGAGGATTACGACCGCTTCCGGACGGTCGACCGGACTCTCTACGCCTACCGTCTCGGCGACGAGGGGCGCCGCATGACCTGCCGCATGGGACGCAAGCTGGCCGAGCTGGCGGCCGAGCTCCTCGCGGACGGCTTCATCGCCCGCTGGATCGCCGACATCGGCGCCGGCCGCACCCCCGGCACCCATCCTGCGGCGCAGGGGGCTCTTTTCGCCGCCTGCGGGCTCGACGAATGCGCGCTCTTCTGCGCGCAGCAGTACGGCGTCGCGGGAATGGTCCTCAATGCGGCGCTGCGCTGCCTGCGCGTCTCGCACTACGATACGCAGCGCATCCTCTTCCGCCTCGCCGCCGGGAGCGCGGCGCTCTACGACGAAGCCCGCGAGCTGGAGTTGGACGAGCTGCACGCCTTCGCGCCGCAGCTCGACATCCTCGCCTCGCTGCACGAGCGGGGGGTGCACCGCCTCTTCATGAATTGATCCTTATTCCTTTCCCCATGAACGATACCTGCAGAATCGGAATCGGCGGCCCCGTAGGCTCGGGCAAGACCGCCCTGATCGAGGCGATCACGCCCCGCCTCCTCGAACTGGGCCACAAGGTGCTCGTCATCACGAACGACGTGGTGACGACCGAAGATGCCGAACACGTGCGCCGCATGCTGCGCGGCATTCTGGTCGAGGAGCGCATCATCGGCGTCGAGACGGGGGCCTGCCCCCATACTGCCGTGCGCGAGGATCCCTCGATGAACCTCGCCGCCGTCGAGGAGATGGAGGCGCGTTTTCCGGACGGCGACGTCGTGCTGATCGAGTCGGGCGGCGACAACCTGACGCTCACCTTCAGCCCGGCGCTGGTCGATTTCTTCATCTACGTGATCGACGTGGCCGCGGGCGACAAGATCCCCCGCAAGGACGGCCCCGGCATCTCGCAGTCGGACATCCTGGTCATCAACAAGACCGATCTGGCCCCCTACGTGCATGCCGATCTGGAGGTGATGCGGCGCGACTCGGCGGCGATGCGCCCCGGCAAACCCTTTCTCTTCACCAACTGCATGACGGGGGAGGGGATCGACGAACTGGTCGGCCTCATCCGCCGCATGGCGCTCTTCGATTCCGAACCGTCGCGGCCGGAGCGGGCCGCCGCCCTCCGATGAGACGCAGGCAGCTGGCAGGAGCGGGCGGGGCGGCTTGTTCGGCCGGGCCCGGCGCCTCCCGCCCGTCCGGCTCCTCCCTCCCTCCCGGTCCTTCCCGGAATGACGGCGCCCGTCCGTCCGGCTTCGATGCCGGTCGGTCCGGATTCAACGCGACCCCTCCATCGGCGCCTTCCGGCTTCGATGCGGCCCGCGAGGTGCGGCCCTATCTGGCCGAGCCCGAGGCGATGCCCGTCGGCACGCCCGGCAAGACGGGCTACCTGCGGCTGGGCTTCGAGCTGGACGGCGAGGGCCGCTCGATCCTGCGCGACTGGGAGCGCCGGGCGCCGCTCATCGTGCAGCAGGCCCTCTATTTCGACGAGCAGATGCCCGAGATGCCCTGCGTCTACATCCTCTCGTCGGGCGGCCCCAACGTCGACGGCGACCGCTACGAGCAGCACTTCGTCGTGCGGCGCGGCGCCTTCGCCCACCTCTCGACGGGGGCGGCGACCAAGCTCGCCGGAATGCGGGCCAACTACGCGGGGCTCCGCCAGCGCTTCGACCTCGAGGAGGAGGCCTATTTGGAGTACCTCCCCGAGCCGACGATCCCCTGCCGGCACACCCGCTTCATCGCCGACACGACGATCCGCATCGCCCCGTCGGCCACCCTCTGCTATGCCGAGATCTACCTGAGCGGCCGCAAGCACCGCGGCGAACGCTTCGGCTACGACCTCCTTTCGGTCCGCACGCGGGTCGAGCGCCCCGACGGCCGGCGCCTCTTCGGCGAGAAGTTCCTCGTCCGGCCCGCCCTCCGCTCGCCCGAGACGCTCGGCGCGATGAACGGCTGCGACCTCTTCGCCAACGTGCTGGTGCTGACGCCGCCCGACCGGGCCGAGGCGATCCGCGCGCGGACGCACCCCTTCATCGACCGCGAGCGGCAGCTGGCGGCGGGCATCGTGCGGCTGCCGAACGACTGCGGCCTCGCCTACCGCGTGCTCGGGGCGGAGAGCGGCCCCGTCAAACGGCTCGTGCGCGACTTCTGTTCGTCGGTGCGCCTCGCCGTCAAGGGAAAGCCCCTCTTCGAGGAGTTTCCGTGGCGGTAGGGCGGCGGGCTGCGCTCCCAGCCGGCCCCGCGGGCCGCACCGGCATCATGGGCTGCACCGGCGTTCCGGCCGGCCTCGGATCGTTCCGGCGGCCGGCCCCGGTTCAGGTTTAGGTCACGGTTCAGGTCCCGCTTCCGGCCCCGGCTCCCGGCCGGGAAAATCCGCGGCGGCCGGCGGAAATATGCCGTCGATCGCCTATTTTTGCAACCAAAAACACACGGATATGGATACAACGCTTCTTCGAACGGAGGGACCCTCCGGCCTGCAGCGGATCCTGCTGCGCGGCGCCGGGCAGGTGATGTTCCAGAACAACGCCTGGACGGGCCTCTTCTTTCTGGCCGGCATCTGCTGGGGCGCCTGGCAGAACGGCACGCACGTCGTCTTCTGGGGCGCGCTGGCGGGACTGATCGTTTCGACGGCGGCCGGATGGCTCCTCGGCCTGCCCGGCCGCGAGGGCGACCAGGGCCTTTGGGGCTTCAACGGCGTGCTGGTCGGCTGCGCCTTCCCCACCTTCGTGGGCAACACGGGGTGGATGTGGCTGGCGCTGCTGCTTTGCGCCGCCCTCACGACCTGGGTCCGCACCGGGCTCAACCGGGCTTTGGCCGCGTGGCGGATCAACTCGCTCACCTTCCCCTTCGTCCTTTGCACGTGGCTCTTCCTCCTCGCCGCCCGCGCGCTCGCCGGCCTGCCGGACGACCGGATGGCCGATCCTGCGCTTCCGGCGGCCGTCGTCCCGGCCGGGGAGTGGCGCTTCTCGGAGCTCGCGGTCTGGTGGCTCCGGGGCATCGCGCAGGTCTTCCTCATCGATTCGTGGGGTACGGGGCTCCTCTTCCTCGCCGGGCTGCTCGCCGCCTCGTGGCGGGCGGCTTTGTGGGCTGCGGCCGGCTCGGCCGCGGGGCTCGCCCTCGCCCTCCTCTTCGGCGCCTCCGGAGCCGACATCGCCGCCGGGCTCTACGGCTTCAGCTCCGTGCTGACGGCGATCGCCTTGGCGACGGTCTTCTACCGGCCGGGGTGGCGCTCGGCCCTCTGGGCGCTGCTCGGCGTGGCGGTGACTTTCTTCGTGCAGGCGGGGATGAATGTGCTGCTCGCCCCCGTCGGCCTCGCGACGCTGACGGCTCCTTTCTGCCTCGCGACGTGGCTCTTCCTGCTTCCCCTCGTCCGGCTCGACGACGCCGGTCATCCCGACCATTCGAACTGGGAGGCGGAGAACAAGCGGCACCTCGCGCCGCCCGATGCCCGCGTCTGAACGAACGACGGGCGGGACCTCGCGAAGAGGTCCCGCCCGTTCTTTTTCGGGGCGGCCGCGTCACCTCTTCGGCAGCACTTGCGGACCGAGGCGGGCGGTGACCCAGGCGCCGACGAGCAGCAGGGCCGCCGTGACGAGCAGGGCCAGCGGAACACCGCCCCAGTGGAGGAGCAGCGGGAAGAAGAAGACCCCGGCGACGGCGCCCGCCTTGCCGAAGGCGGCGGCCAGCCCGCTCCCCTCGCCCCGTTCGGCGACGGGGTAGACCTGTGCCGGCAGGATGAAGGTCATCAGGTGCGGGCCTCCGTTCAGGAAGAGCTCGAAGAGCATGAAGCCCGCGATGGCGATCGCCGCGGCGCCGTGGAACCGGTCGGCGAAGAGCAGCAGGAGGAGCCCCGCGGCGGCCAGCAGAAATCCGCCTGTCTGGAGCTGCAGGTGCGACACCCGGTTGACGAGCAGCAGACCGAGCGCGAAGCCCGGGATCATCGCCAGATCGATCCAGAGGGTCGTCCGTGCCGAGTGGAGCAGCTGCGAAAAGCTCCCGTCGGCGGCGTGTCCGAGCCCGAGGGCCATGATGAGCACCGGCAGAAAGACGCCGACCCCGTAGATGCCGACCCCCTCGCAAGCCCACGGAATGCCGCACAGCAGGGTCCGCTTGAGCCGGTCGCGGCGGAAGAAGGAGCCCCACGAGAGGCGCAGGGCCCCCTTCCGCGGTGGCTGCTGCCGAAGCTCGCCGATCTCGACGTCGGGGCCGAGGAAGTAGCGGACGGCCGCCTCGGCCTCGGCGACGCGGCCGTTGGCCAGGAGCCACCCGGGGCTTTGCGTGAAGCGGATGCGCGTGGCGAGCATCACGACAGCCAGAAGGGCGACGAGCAGGAGCAGCCGGTTCCAGTGGGTCGGCTCCTGCCAGATCCGCAGCAGGTAGAGGGCCGTGCCGATGGCGAAGAGGCTGCCGAGGGCCGAGAAGGACTTCGCCACGCCGACCATCAGCAGCCGCCAGCGGCGCGGCATGAGCTCGGAGATGTAGTCCGAGTCGAGGCTGTAGTCGCCGCCGATGCCGAACCCCATGAGAAAGAGGGCGGGAACGAGGACGCGGAGGTCGGCCGTCGCAGCCCCCATGAGGGCCGCCGCGAGCACGAACAGCGGGCAGAGGCGGAAGAGCAGGAGGTAGCCCCGGCGGTCGCTCCACCGCCCGAAGAGGATCGCGCCGACCAGGATGCCGACGAGGCTGCTCGCCGCGACGACGCCCTGCTGCAGGGGTGTCAGCCCGGGGTGGCCGGCGAGCTGGACCATCGGGACGATCAGCCCGACGAGGGTCGAGAGGGCTGCGCCGGTCGCCTGTCCGAGCGAGGCGACGAGCGTCACGCGCAGGTGGCCCCAGCGCAGCGGCATGGTGTCCAGATCGACCATTCCGCCGTTCTCGCGGCGGCCCATGTGGAGGAGCCGCTGCCGCCAGCCGTTCCAGCGCTCGATCACCCACAGCAGCGCGACCCCCACGGCGACGCCGGCCGCCGACTCGACGAAGCGCAGCATGCAGTTCGTGGCGGGATCGACGCCGGGCGACATCTGCGAGACGAGCATGATGATGAGCAGCGTGATGGTGGCGATATGGCCCGTGTTGTAGATGTTGAGCAGCATGAAGAGCATCTCGAGCAGAAAGACCGTCAGCAGCATGCCGACCACCGAGAAGGGGAGCAGCGAGAGGTAGAGGTAGGCGAGCAGGGCGCCGCAGAAGGTGCCGAAGACGCGGATGAGGCCGAACTGCAGCGATTCGCGGTAGCCCGTTTTTTGCAGGACGACGACCACCGACGAGCAGGCCAGCATGGCCCCCATCCAGCGCGACGCCGAGTGGATCGACCCCGAGACGTACATGCCGACCAGGTAGGCGAGCAGGATGCCGATGCACCAGACGACGAGGACGAAGAACTGGATGCGCGAGACGGCGGCGTTCAGCCGCATCCGGAGGGAGGGTTTGTTTTCCATGGCGGATTTTTTCGGTCGCACCGGACAAAAAACGGGCCGGAGCGGTGCGGGGAAGCGGCGGAGAGGAGCGCGTGAGGAAAGACGGGGAAGCCGGGACAGCGCCGGCGACGCAGCGGGGTGGCGCGGTGCTGAAGCGGCGGGTTGGCGCGGTGCAGGAAGCTGCCGCCCAGGCGGGAAGCGTGCTCGCAGCCGGTCCGCCTTGCGATGATCCGTAAAACGGGTTATCGGAACCGTACTGCGGGTAATGGAAAAACGGATGGAAAGCCTTACCTTTGTCCAGGTAAAACCGAAAAGACGGGACGGTCTTTCCGCTGGGCGGGGGCTGCCCGAACCTGAAAGACGATTTGAAATGAAACTGTATTTGATCGCTGTCGCAGCGCTGCTGACCTTTGCAGGCGCGACGGCCCAGGAACCGACAAACCGACAAAAGATGGAAACACTGGAACTGACGCGGGAGTGGGACAAGACCTTCCCGCAGAGCGATCGGGTGGAGCACGCGAAGATCCTCTTCCACAACCGCTACGGCATCACGCTCGCCGCCGATCTCTACAAACCGAAAAACGCCCGCGGCCCCCTGGCCGCCATCGCCGTGTGCGGCCCCTTCGGCGCCGTCAAAGAGCAGGTGTCGGGGCTCTATGCCCAGACGCTCGCCGAGCGCGGCTTCCTCACGATCGCCTTCGATCCGTCGTACTGCGGCGAGAGCGGCGGCACCCCCCGCTACCTGACCTCGCCCGAGATCAGCACGGAGGATTTCAGCGCCGCGGTCGACTATCTGCTGACGTGCGGCGAGGCCGACCCCGAACGGATCGGGATCGTCGGCATCTGCGGCTGGGGCGGCTTCGCACTGAATGCCGCCGCCAACGACCCGCGCATCCGGGCGACCGTCACCTCGACGATGTACGACATGAGCCGCGTCAGCGCCAACGGCTATTACGATGCCATGACGGCCGATGACCGCTACGAGCTGCGCCGTCAGCTCAACGGGCAGCGGACGGCGGATTACCGGAGCGGAAGCTACGAACGCGACGGCGGGGTGGTCGATCCCGTGCCCGACGATGCGCCCCCCTTCGTCCGCCAGTACCACGATTACTACAAGACCCCGCGCGGGTATCACCCCCGGTCGCTCAACTCGAACGAGGGGAAGCTCCGGACCTCGGCCCTGGCCTTCATCAACATGCCCATCCTGGCCTACATCGGCGAGATACGGACGCCGGTGCTGATGATCCACGGCGAAAAGGCCCATTCGCGCTACTTCAGCGAGGATGCCTACCGGCGCCTGACGGGCGACAACAAGGAGCTGCTGATCATCCCCGGCGCGAGCCACACGGATCTCTACGACAACCTCGACGCGATTCCGTTCGACCGGATCGAACGCTTCTTTGCCGAGGCGTTCGCCCGCTGATCGGCCGCGGCTGAAACATGCGAGGCGGAGGGCTCTTTTTAGGGCCCTCCGCCTCGCGCGTTTTCTCTCCTTTCCCGATCGCCGCATTCTCTCGTGTCCGGCCGCTCTGTTCGCGCCCTCTGGCCCGCTCCCGCAGGGATCGGCGGACAGCTGCTTCCGCCGGGCGATGCGCCCTGCAGGTTTGCTCGCGCGGCTTTTCGCAGGCTGCGCCCCGATACACCATTCTTAATTTTTATTCTTCATTTTGCATTGCGGCTTCAGCGAAGCTGCAGCAGCCTGCAGCCGCTGTTCCGGTCCGCCAGGACCGTGCGGGCCGCAGCCTCCCGGCGGCGCGCGGTTGAAGTACCGGACGGCAGGGGCAATGAAAAGCAAGGCGGTATTATAATTATAGATAACCATAAAGCAATAGACTGTTTTTCATCGTCAACGCTTCGTATCTCGATAAAATTCCCTATCTTTACAGACAATACTCATTATTGCGTTCTGGAAAGACTTTTATAAAAGCAGAATTCAGATGGTTCAACGATTGCCATAAGATACTATGGGGAATGATTTACAACGGAAGAAAGCCGCAAGGGAATTTATTGCCAGATGGAAAGATAAGGGATACGAGAAAGGCGAGACGCAGCGTTTTTGGCTCGACCTCCTGCAAAGCGTCTTCGGCATTCTGAATCCGACCTCCATGATGGCGTTCGAGCTGCCTGTCAAGACCATCACGAAAGAGAAGGGCTCCGACTTCATCGACGGCTACATTTCGACGACGAAAGTGCTTGTCGAGCAAAAGAGTTTCCATGTCGATCTGACAGCGAAGGCACGGCAATCCGACGGCGCGATGCTCACACCCTACCAGCAGGCCCGCCGGTATGCTGCCGGTTTGCCCGCATCGGAATACCCGCGCTGGATCGTCGTATGCAACTTCGCGACCTTCGAAGTCCACGATATGGAGCATCCCGATGCCGCTCCGGAGATTGTTCGGCTCGCCGATCTCGAAAAAGAGTATGTGCGCCTGGCTTTTTTGGTCGATGACACGCAGCGGCATATCAAAAAGGAGCTGGAGATCAGCATCAAGGCGGGAGAGATCGTCGGCGTGCTTTACGACCGGCTGCGCCAAGCCTATCTCTCTCCCGACAAACCCGAAAGCCAGAAATCGCTGAACAAGCTGTGCGTCCGTCTGGTCTTCTGTCTCTATGCCGAGGATGCGGGCATTTTCGGGGACAAGAATCTGTTCCACGACTATATGGCCAAATTCCCGGCATCGGAGTTCCGCGGCAAGTTGATCGAACTTTTCAAAGTGCTCGATACGAAGCCCGAAGAACGGGATTGCTATATGGGCGATGATTTGGCGGCATTCCCGTATGTCAACGGCGGTCTGTTCTCCGGTGCGATCGAGATTCCGCGAATAGACGACCGGACACGAACCTTGATTCTGCAGCGTGCCAGCGACGATTTCGACTGGTCGGAAATATCGCCGACCATCTTCGGCGCCGTATTCGAATCGACGCTGAATCCCGGGACACGCCGCAGCGGCGGTATGCACTACACCTCTATCGAAAATATTCATAAAGTCATCGATCCGCTCTTCCTTGACGAGTTAAAGGCAGAACTTGCAACGGTGAAAGCGTTCTCCGTAGCAAAAATCAAACGAGAGAGGGCACGTGCATTCCAGAACAAACTCGCCTCTCTCAAGTTTCTCGACCCCGCCTGCGGCTCGGGTAACTTTTTGACGGAATCCTATACCTCGCTGCGTCGTCTTGAAAACGAAGCGCTCCGTATTATCTACGGTGCGAACCGCGTTATCGGAGAGATTGCCGACCCGATCAAAGTTTCGATCCACCAGTTCTACGGTATCGAGATCAACGATTTCGCCTGCTCGGTCGCGCAAACGGCGCTTTGGATCGCCGAATCGCAGATGATGCAGGAGACCGACGAGATCGTCGGCTTCAACCTCGATCCGCTGCCGCTGAAGACCTATACCAATATCCGTGAGGGCAATGCGCTGCGTCTGGACTGGAACGAAGTCGTGCCGGCATCCGAACTGAATTACATCATGGGAAATCCGCCGTTTTTGGGAGCCCGCATTATGTCGGGCGAACAAAAGGGGGATCTGCTGGCGATTTTCGGACCCAAATGGAAAAACGTCGGCAATATGGATTATGTCGCAGGATGGTACAAGAAATCGCAGGGGCTCATGGCGGAAAATCCGGCGATTCGGGCAGCCCTCGTCTCCACGAACTCCGTTACGCAGGGCGAGCAGGTCGCCAGTCTGTGGAAACCGCTGATGGCGTCGGGCGTGCATATCGACTTCGCCTGGCGAACCTTTATCTGGGCCAGCGAAGCCAGCCAAAAGGCGCATGTACATTGCGTAATCGTCGGATTCTCGACCGTCCCGTCCAAAAGCAGGCGAAAACTTTTCGACGAAGATGCCGTTCGGCTGGTTGCGAATATCAACGGCTATTTGATCGACGGCGAGAATGTGTTTGTCGAGAGCCGTTCGACCCCGTTGTGCGATATTCCCGAAATCGGCATCGGCAACAAACCGATCGACGGCGGTTTTTATCTCTTCAAAGACGAGGAGAAAACCTCCTTTGTCAAAAAGGAACCGGCATCCGAGAAGTATTTCAAGCGTTGATGGCTCCGATGAATTTATCAACCGGCGTCCGCGCTGGTGTCTGTGGCTCGGCGACGTGAATCCGGTGGAACTGCTCAAACTTCCCGAATGTATGAAGCGGGTGAATGCCGTGTGCGACTTTCGTTTGGCGAGCAAAAGTGCCGGAACGGTTAAATTGGCGGAGCGTCCTACCCATTTCCACGTCGAGAATATGCCCAAAGGAAATTACCTGCTTATTCCGAGAGTGTCGTCGGAGAAAAGAGCCTACATCCCCATTGGATTTATGACCCCCGATGTTTTATGCAGCGATTCGGCGCATCTTATTCCCGATGCCTCGTTGTATCATTTCGGCATTCTGACCTCCTCGGTGCACAATGCGTGGACAAGAGCTGTATGCGGACGGTTGAAGAGCGACTACCGCTATTCAAAAGATATCGTTTATAACAACTTTCCGTGGCCTTCGGTCGAGCCGAAACAACGCGAAAAGATCGAACAGACGGCGCAGACGATATTGGACGCCCGCGAGAAATATCCGGATGCCACGCTTGCCGATCTGTATGGCAATATGCTGCTGTTCCCGGAGTTGCTGAAAGCCCACCGCGCCAACGACGCCGCAGTTATGGAGGCTTACGGCTTCGACAAAAACCTCGACGAAAGCCAAATCGTCGCCCTCCTCCTGCAACGCTATCAAAAACTGACTTGTAAGGACTGATAAATAATAGATGTGATGAAGCTTAAAGCTTGCGAATGCCCGTTTTAGGCGCTATTTTTGAACGATAAGTCAAAATCTTCCGCACAGTTATCGTACAAAGCAAAAAAGAGCCGGCGCTGCAAATACTGCAGCGCCGGCTTTCGTGAGGTCTGAAGCGGATTTGAACCGCTGTATCAGCTTTTGCAGAGCTGTGCCTAACCACTCGGCCATCAGACCATGTAACCCGGGGACCGTTCTGTCCGTCTCTCCTTTTTGTCCGCCTCTCCTTGCGGAGCGGGGCGGCTCGATCGGTTTCGGGATGGCAAATATACGCACATTTCGTGAATTTGCAAAATTCAGCGGGCTTTTTTGTGGAAAACTTCACCGGATCGTCCTTTTCGGGCGAAAAATCGGTCGGAAAACACGATTCGGACCGAAATATTCGTTATCTTTGTATGCCGCCGCCGCGGCATACATATAATTGATGAAAGTGTAATCGCTTTTGTCCTTGCTCTGAAATCTGGAAAATTTCGACTTGCGTAAGGATGGCAATCACACTCGTCACCTGGTATTGGCTTGTCAAGTATGGCAGCGCTCTTGCTCCATATCCAATACGGGTGTGGGGTATTGTTTATTTACGCACAGGTATTCCAGAACCTCAGAGCAGATAAACGATTGAGCTCCACACTTCTTTTTTGCTGTAACCCATACCGCGCCGGGAGCTCGGCGGTCCAATTCGAACCTGCCCATGAAACCTGCCGCGCATTCGGCGCACTCGGCGCATCCGGCATCTCCGGACCGGCGGAGCGATCCTGCGCCCGAACACCCCATCCCCGAAACCGCTTTTACGGAGCCCTCCGGCACCGAAACCTGCCGCTCGGAAAACACGGAGCCTCCCGCCTCCGAGTGCCCGCCCAAAGTCAGCATCATCGTCCCTGTGTACAACGTGGCGGAGCTGCTCCCCGTTTGTCTGGAGAGCCTGCTGGCCCAGACGCTGCAGGCGATCGAGATCGTCTGCGTCGATGACGGCAGCACCGACCGCTCGCTCGAGGTGCTGCGGCGCTATGCGGCACGCGACGCCCGCGTGCGGGTCCTCTCGCAGGAGAACAAACGGCAGGGTGCTGCCCGGAATGCGGGGTTCGACGCCGCCCGCGGCGAATACGTGCTGTATGTCGATGCCGACGACTGGATCGATCCCGACAGCTGCGAAAAACTCTACGGGGCGGCGGTCCGCCACCGGGCCGATATGGCCTGCGGGTCGATCTGCCGCCACCGCGGCCGCAGCCTCCGGTGGCGGAACCGCTTCACGGAGGAGGCTATTTACGATGCCCCCGCGGCGCGTTTCGAAGCCGTGGCGTGCCCTCCGCAGTTTTATGTGCTGCACAAGCTGATGCGCCGGGCCAAGCTGCTCGAACTCGGGCTGCGCTTCGAGGAGGGGGTGCAATACGAAGATGTCGGTTATCTGGCCCGGGCGCTGGGGGAGATGGGCTGGCTCGTGACGGTCCCGGGTCCGGCGTATCATTATGTCTCGCGGCGCAGCTCGACGGTGAAAAGCCGGCAGACGGCCCGCAAGCAGGCTGAACGCTATCGCGCCCTGCACGACTTCATCGCCTATGCCGACCGGATCGGCGTGCCGCTGCAGCCCCGCTACCGCTCGATCACGAAGCGTTTTTACGGCTGTTTCGGTGTGACCATCCTCAAGCTCAAGGAGTGCGACGGCCGGTTGACCTGGCGGCTGTTCGATTGGATCCCGGTCTGGCATTCGAAAATCGGATAATCCCCGTCATCCCCTCTCATGAGACTTTGTTATATCTCCAGAAACTACAAACATCCGCAGGGCGGCGGCAGCAAGGCCAAGTCCGATATCGAGCGGACCTTGTCCGAAATGGGCGCCGTCAACCTCGGATTCGCGCGAACGACCCGCAAGAGCCTGCTCTATGATTTCTTCCGGAATCTGGGCGGCATTTGCCGGGCGTTCCTGCGGGTGCGGGCCGGCGATATCGTGGTGTTGCAATATCCGATGAAAAAGTGGTTCGAGCCGGTCTGCTGCATCGTCCGGCTGCGGGGCGGCCGCACGGTCGCGATCATCCACGATCTCGGATCGTTCCGGCGCAAGCGGCTGACCGTCGAACGCGAGATCCGCCGTCTGAACCGCGCCGATGTCGTCGCGGCGGCGACGCCCTTCGAACGGGAGTGGCTCGTCCGACACGGCTGCCGGGCGCATGTGACGGTCTACGGGGTGCATGACTATCGCACGGAGCATCCGGTCGTTTCGACCCGCCCGGACCCCCCCCCGGTGCCGGCGGCCGACGGACGGATCGGATATTCCATCTGTTTCGTCGGCAACCTCGACCCGCTCCGGAACCGTTATCTCTACACCTTCGGGGCGCTGCTGAAGCATACGCCGCTCTACTGTTACGGGGCCCGGTTCGACGGGGCCGCCGCCGCACCGTCGATGCACTGCCTCGGGTTCGCCGTCGATACGGAGCTGATGGCCTCGAACCGGGGCGACTTCGGGCTGGTGTGGTACGGCGACGATGTGGACGGCGACACGGGATTCCTCGGAAGCTATATGCCCTTCAACAGTCCGCACAAACTCTCGCTCTATCTGCGCTGCGGGATGCCGGTCATTCTGTGGCGGCGGGCGGGGCTCGCCGGATTCGTCGAGCGCGAGGGAATCGGCCTTTGCGTGGATTCGCTGCGCGAGGTGGAGGAGCGATTGCGGCAGCTGCCGCTGTCGGAGTACCGCCGGATGCGGGCGAATGCCGAACGGGTGGCGCGCCGGATCGCGGAGGGAGCCTCGTGCCGGGCTGCCGTGCAGGAGGCTTTGGCGTGGATCGGACGGACGATGCCCGAGCCCCGGGAGCGATAGGCGGAAGCGGCGGTCGGAAGCGAAACCGTCCGGATGCGGCAAGACGGACGTACGGCGGGGCGTTCGCCGAGATGGGTGTGTCGAAGCTCTGGCGGGGCGTTCGCCGGTTTTTTTCGGGGCGGCAGGTGCCGTTCCCGAAATTTTTTGTTACCTTTACTATCCGAATAGGTTCCGATGCAGGACGACGTCGCACCGACAGCCGCAGGCGGTCGTCGGGCGGAGCCGCCCGCGGAACGAAACCGCGCACGCCATGCCGCTCGAAGCCATCGCCCTGCAGATGACGCCCGGAATCGGGCCGAAGGGGGCCGTGCACCTGTTGGAGGTGTTCGGCGACGCCCGCGCCGTCTTCGCCGCCTCGGCCGAGGAGCTGGCGGAGCGGGCCGAGCTGCGTCCGAAGCCGGTTCGGGAGCTGCTGGCCAAAACGGCCTTTCCGGCCGCCGAGCGGGAGCTGGCCTACTGCCGGCGCCACGGGATCCGGCCGATCGCCTCGACCGATGCGGCCTATCCGCCGCTGCTGCGCGAGATTCCCGATTACCCCGCCGTGCTCTACGTGCAGGGCGATCCCGCTGCGCTGCAGCGGCATGTGCTGGCTGTGGTCGGGACGCGCAAGGCGACCCCCGGCGGGCTGGAGCAGTGCCGCCGGATCGTGAGCGGGCTGGCGGAGCGGATTCCGCAGCTGACCCTCGTGAGCGGCACGGCCTACGGTATCGACATCGCTGTCCACCGCGCCGCGCTCGAATGCGGTGTGAAGACGGCGGCCGTGCTGGCCAATCCCCTGCCGGCCGTCTCGCCCGTGTCGCACACCTCGGTGATGCGTCAGGTGCTCGACCGGGGCGGGGCGCTCGTCACCGAGCTCCATTCGCAGACCCGCCAGAACGGCGAGCAGTACATCCCGCGCAACCGCATCATCGCCGCGCTGGCTGCGGGGTGCCTCGTCATCGAGTCGCCGGCCGGCGGCGGATCGCTCCACACGGCGCACCTCGCCGACGGCTACCACCGGACGGTGATGGCCCTGCCAGGGCGGCCGACGGACCGGATGGCGGTCGGAACGAACCACTTGATCCGCACGCAGCGGGCCCAGCTCGTCTGCACGGCCGACGAGGTGATCGAGACCCTGCTGTGGGACTTCGGCGAGGACCCCGCCCGCTTCCGCGAGCAGCCGCCGGAACAGGCGCCGACCGGGGAGGAGGCCCGCCTCTGCGCCCTTTTAGAGGGGCGCGAACCCCTCTCGTTCGAGGCGTTGCTGGAGCTTGCCCCGTTCGATGCCGGGAAGTTGGAGTGGCTGCTGTTCCAGTTGGAGATGGAGGGCCGCATCCGGCGCCTGCCGGGCTCGCGGTACGAGGCCTGCTGAAACGGGGCGGGGCCGCTGCCGGGGCCGCTGCCGGGGCCGCTGCCGGGGCTGTTGCCCGGGATTGTTGCCCGGGGCTGTTGTCCGGGGAGCCGTTGTCGGGAGTTATTGCCGGGGCTGTTGCCGGGACCACTGCCGGAACCATCGCTGGAACCGTTGCCACGGGTCCGTTGCCGAAGCCGTTGCCGGCTGCACCAAAAGAATAAAACCGAACCGATGCGATTGATCGATACCCATTCCCACCTCTACGACGAGGCCTTCGACGAAGACCGCGAAGCGGCCTTGGCGCGCGCGGCGGCGTGCGGCGTGGATTGTCTGCTGCTGCCGGCCATCGACAGCGGCAGCCATGACCGGCTCTTCGACCTCGTGCGCCGCCACCCCGGCCGCTGCCGGCCGATGATGGGGCTTCATCCCACCTCGGTGAACGACTGCCCCGACTGGCGCGGGGAGCTGGCCCTCGTCGAGCGGCTGCTCGATGCCCCGCCCGCGGGGATCGGCCGCTTTTGCGCGGTGGGGGAGATCGGGCTGGACTTCTACTGGAGCGCCGATTTCCGCGCCGAGCAGCTGGAGGCCTTCCGGGCGCAGTGCCGGATGGCGGCGCGGCGGGGGCTCCCCGTGACGATCCACACGCGGGCGGCCTGGCCGGAGATGTGCGCCGTGATCGAGGAGGAGACGGCGGCGGCCCGATCCCGCGGCGAGGAGTTGCGCGGCGTCTTCCACGCCTACTCCGAGGATGCGGCGACTTACCGGCGGCTGCGGGCCGCGGGCGACTGGCTCTTCGGCATCGGCGGCGTGGCGACCTACCGGCGCAGCAAGGTGGCCGAGGCGGTTCCGGAGATGGCGCTCGCCGATCTGGTGCTCGAGACCGACTGCCCCTATCTGCCGCCCGTGCCCCATCGCGGCGAACGCAACGAATCGGCCTATGTGGCGCACACCTGCGCCCGGGTGGCCGAGCTGCTGGGGCGCTCCCCCGGGGAGGTGGCGGAGCAGACCGCGCGGAACGCCGCCCGGATGTTCGGCCTCGCGGCGGACGAGCCCGGCGGGCGGACCGAAGGCGAAGCCGCCGATTCCGGCAGACCGGCCCGGCCGGCGGCGGACGATTCCGGCCGGACGACAGCTGAAACTATGAACCAAGGCACACCGAAGGCATGAAACGTTCCTCCATTCTCATCCTCTACACGGGCGGCACGATCGGTATGAAGACCGACGCCGGGACGGGGTCGCTCGTCCCCTTCGACTTCAGCGGCATCTACGAGGAGTTCCCCTCGCTCAAGCGGCTGCAGGTCGATATTGCGGTTCACACCCTCTCGCCCGTGATCGACTCGTCGAACGTCGCCCCCGAAAACTGGGTGGCGCTGGCCGAACTGATCCGCGCGAATTACGACCGCTACGACGGTTTCGTCGTGCTGCACGGCACCGACACGATGTCCTACAGCGCCTCGGCGCTGAGCTTCCTCTTCGAGAACCTGGCCAAGCCGGTGGTCTTCACCGGCAGCCAGATCCCGATCGGCGTGCTGCGCACGGACGGCCGCGAGAACCTCATCACGGCGATCGAGATCGCCGGGGCGCGCGACGCGGCGGGGCGGCCGATCGTCCCCGAGGTCTCGCTCTACTTCCAGAACCGCCTCTTCCGCGCCAACCGCACGACGAAGCGCAGCGCCGAGGAGCTCAGCGCCTTCCACTCGTACAACTACCCGGCGCTGGCCGATGTGGGGGTCAACATCGCCTACAACCGGGCGGCGATCCGCACTCCCGAGCGCTACGGCGAGCCGCTGCGCATCGCCACGCGCCTCTCGGACCGCCTCTGCCTCGTGAAGCTCTTCCCGGGGCTCTCGGAGCGGATGCTGCGGTCGATGCTCTCGGCCCCCGACCTGCAGGGCGTCGTGCTCGAGACCTACGGCGCCGGCAACGCCCCCACCTCGCCGTGGTTCATCGGCGCGCTGCGGGAGGCGATCGACCGCGGCATCGTCGTGCTGAACATCACGCAGTGCGAGGGCGGCTGCGTCGCCATGGAGCTCTACGAGACGGGGCTCGGACTGCAGCGCATCGGTGTGGTGAGCGGCCGCGACATGACGACCGAGGCCGCCGTGACGAAAATGATGTACCTGCTGGGGGCCGGATATACGTCCGAAGAGGTGAAACGGCAGCTGAAAAAATCGCTCCGGGGCGAATTTACGGAGTAGGGGGGTTGCACGAAAAAAAATATTTTCTTATATTTCGGTCGAGAAAGGGGCGGTTTAGCTTCCGAGGACCGACGGAAAATCCGGCGCAACGATCCGCAAGTCGCTGAATGATAGTGGACTGCAAACGATACTGCCGGCGGTTCCGAATTTTCGGCGATCGGGCGTCGGCCGCGCCCTGAAACCCGTCCGGCCGCCTGAAAGCGAGCGCGGGGCGAAAAAAAACGGCCCCCGGCGAAAAAAAATTGCGCGAAGCCGCCCGGCGGCGGTTGAGGGGTGCCCGGCGGCAAAAGGGAGCGCCCCCGGTTGCGAATAAGGGTGCTGCCCGACTGCGGCAAAAGTTGCCCGGGCGTGAAAGGAGGGTGCCGCCCCGGCCGCGAATAGGGCTGCCGCCCGGCCGCGGCAAAAGAAGACCGGCAAAAGCGGGCCGAACGGAAGAAACCCCGAAAAGCGGACAAAAAAGAACAAAACAAAACCAAACAAATAAACACAAAACAACTAATCAAATCAATTCTTAACAAAACCATGAAAAAACTTTTTTTGATTCTGACGGTTGCTCTCTTCGCTTTGGGTACCGTTAACGCGTTCGCACAGGAGGCCGCTGCCGCCACGGAAGAGGCTGTCGAGGCTGTTGAGGATGTCGCTGCCATCGATGCGGTTGCCGCTGAGACCGAGGTTGCCGGCGATACGATGCACCACGTGCTGATGCAGAAGTTCCTCGAGGGCGGTTGGGGCTGGATGCTTCCGGTGCTCCTCTGCCTCGTGCTGGGTCTTGCCGTAGCCATCGAGCGCATTCTCTACCTGTCGCTCTCGTCGATCAACACGAAGAAGCTCATCAAGGCAGTCGAGGAGGCTCTGAAGAACGGCGGCATCGACGCTGCCAAGGAGGTTTGCAAGAACACGCGCGGTCCCGTCGCTTCGATCTACTGGCAGGGTCTCGACCGCTACCACCAGGGTCTGGACGCCGTCGAGAAGGCCGTCGTATCGTACGGTTCGGTGCAGACGGGCCAGATGGAGGCAGGTCTGTCGTGGATCGGTCTGTTCATCGCCCTCGCCCCGATGTTGGGCTTCATGGGTACCGTGGTCGGTATGATCGGTGCCTTCGACGCCATCCAGGCTGCCGGCGATATCAGCCCGACGCTCGTTGCCGGCGGTATCAAGGTCGCCCTTCTGACGACGCTTATGGGTCTTATCGCTGCGGTTATTCTTCAGATCTTCTACAACTACATCATTTCGAAGATCGACTCGCTTGTAAACACCATGGAGGATGCCTCGATCACGCTGATGGACATCCTGACCGTTTACAACAAGAAATAATCCCGGGTTTTAAGATTTCAACGCAATTATGAAAAAAGTATTGAATATATTGCTGGGTGCCATGATGGTGATCACGGTCGTGCTGCTCGCCTATGCGATCGCCACGACCGGGTCGGAGGCAGCCGTCAGCCTGAACCTGATCTGGGGGTACATCCTCCTGTTGGCAGGTATCGTCTTCGCTGTCGGCGGCGCCGTCTACGGCATGGCGCAGAACCCGGCCGGCGGCAAGAGCTCGCTGCTCTCCGTCGTATTGATTCTCGCCGTGGTCGCCGTGGCCTACTTCATTTCCGCCGGCCACACGGTGAACATCGTCGATCTGCAGAACAACGGCTTCTTCGACCGCTCGGAGACCGTCATTACCGAAACTTGCGTGCTGGTATCGTATGTCGCTTTCGCTGCAGCCGTGCTGACGGCGCTCGTGACGGAGATCTGGGCCGCTTTCAAATAACCGCGTAGACTATGGCTTCAAACAAACGTAAAGTACCGGAGGTCAATAGTAGCTCGCAAGCCGATATCGCGTTCTCGCTGCTGATTTTCTTCCTGGTGGCGACGACGATGAACACCGATACGGGTCTGGCGCGCATGCTTCCGCCGATGCCCCCCGAGAACCAAGCTCAGGAGGACGTCAAGGTGAAAGAGCGCAACCTGTTCCTGGTGCTCGTTTCGGGCGGCGGCTCTATTCTGGCCGGTACGCAGAACGACCAGCAGCCGATCGACCTGCGCCAGCTGACGGACAAAGCCAAAGAGTTCATCCTCAATCCGCTGGACTCGGAGGACCTGCCCGAAAAGCAGGACAAGGAGATCGAGTTGCCCGACGGGTCGAAGTGGGTCTACCCTGTCAGCCAGGGTGTGATCTCGCTTCAGACGACGCGCGATACGGGTTATCAGGTTTACATCCAGGTTCAGAACGAGCTCACGCGCGCCTTCAACGAGGTGCGTGACGAAGTGGCCCTGCGCAAGTTCGGCGCCCGCTTCTCGGAGCTCGGCGAGGGTGAGCGCGCAGCGATCACCGATGCAGTGCCTCTGAAGATTTCGGAGGCTGAACCGCGTCAACTTAAAAAGTAGCAGCTATGGCAGTCATGCAGAAAAAGGGCAAGAAAGAGTTGCCCGCCATTTCGACCTCGTCGCTTCCCGACGTGATCTACATGATCCTCTTCTTCTTCATGGTTTCGACCTCGATGCGCGATCAGGAGCTGTTGGTTCGCTACAAGCTCCCCGAGGCTACCGAGGTGCAGAAGCTCGAAAAGAAGTCGCTGGTAAGCTACATCCACATCGGCCAGCCCGCGCGTTCGATGCAGGCCAAGTGGGGTACGGCGCCGCGTATTCAGCTGAATGACTCGTACAAGACGACCAAGGATATTCTCGATTTCGTCGCTGCCGAGCGCGACAAGCTCAACGAGAGCGACCGCGCCGCCATGACGATCTGCCTCAAGGCCGACGTTGCGACGAAGATGGGTACCGTGACGGACGTCAAGCAGGAGCTTCGCCGCGCGAATGCGCTGAAGATCAGCTATGCCGCTTCGAAGTCGCTGGGCTATTAGCCGAGCGGCCCTATGATTCATCCTCCGGGAGTGCCCGCCATGCGGCGGGCACTCCCGGAGTTTTTTTTGGGGGGGGGCGTTGCGCCCTTGCGGGCGCAAGTTCTGAATTCAAAATTCAAAATTCAAAATTCAAAATGGGTCGCAACTGTTCGGCGGTCTGCAGGCGACAGCTTGCAAAGGGCATGCATGATGTGAACCTGCGAGGAAGTTGCGTTCGTTCGGGCGCAGCTCAAAATAGGGTGTGCTTTTAGATGGTCTGTGGACGACAGCTTGCGAAGGGCACGCACGAGCGGCCCTGCGAGGAGGTGGCGTTCGTATGGGGCAGATTAACAAGGTGCGGATTTGCTCGGGGTGGCTTTCGGGCTGCAGCTTGCGAAGGGCACGCGGGAGCGGCCCTGCGGGACGCGAAGAGCGGGCCTTCGCGGGGCGAAGCTGCGGCCCGCTGCGGCCTTCAGACGCAAAAAAATGGTCATTGCGTTGCTTCCGACCGGCGGAAAGAGGCATTGAGGTCGGCCTTGTTTCTTTTATGAAAGAGGGGTTGGTCCGCAAATTCGATTGCGAAGCAATCGGCGGGCCGCAGCCTGGGGGCGGCGAAGGCCCGCAGTTCGTACCCGAACATGCGTGCGCTTCGCAGGCTGCTGCCCGATTTTATCATTCTAAATTTTGAATTTTGCATTTGCGCCCAAAGGACGCCGCAGCCCGCAGCCGCCCCCGGGCGGAGGGTTGCAACTCCTTGCAGTCGATGCCGCCCGTCCGCTCGGCTGCGGGCCAGGTCCAAGCAATTCGAAGCCGTAGGTCTCGGCGGATGACAGCTAATTATGAATTCTGAATCTTGAATTTGCGGTTCCGAATGGAACTGTAGCGGGCCGCTGCCTCCCGGCAGCGGAGGCCCGCTTTTCGCGTCCCGAAGGTCCGCTTCGTGCGGGCACTCCGCAGGCTGCGACCCGAACCGGAGAGTGTAGGCCCAAGCGTGTTCGGCAGACTTGCTGGATGCGGCGGGCCTGGTCAACGTAGAATCGATCCTGCAAGCGCTGTATAAGCACACTTCGGCTGCGGGCCCTTCGCGTAAGTTTCGCCCGGAGCTCCTATATATAATATAGGTTTGTGAATATATTTTGTAAGTCTGCCCGCGCCGTCCGCATCGACCGTCCGCCCGCAGGCACCCCGTCCTCAAAACTCCGCAACGACCTGTTTCCCATCGAGCCAGTCGGCCATGTTGAGAACCAGCAGGTTCCAGTTCTGGAACCCCTTGTTCAGCACCGGCTCGCCGTTCTCGGGCAGGTAGTATTCGTGCAGGGCACCGAAGCGTTCGTAGTCGCGCCCCAGCAGCAGAATCGTCTTCTCGGCCAGCTCGCGCGCCTCGGCGGTGAAGCCGTAGCGCACCAGCCCGCGGAAGACGAGGTAGTTCACGTTGATCCAGATCGGCCCCTGCCACGACGAGGGGTTCCCGCTCGCCCGGAGATCGTACATCTTTTCCAGGGGCGAGAGGGTGCGGATGCCTGCCGGCGCGTTGAACGAGCGCGTGTCGCGGAATTGCCGCTCGACGATCTCGGCTGCCTCCTCCGGCGTCGCGATCCCCGCCCACAGCGCCATGAAACCGCTCCAGACGCTCAGTCGCTGGATCAGACAGTCGTAGGTGCGCGGCTGCCCGACGTGCAGGTAGAGGTCGCCCGGCGCGAGCCCCTCGATCTCGGGCTTCTCGACCGGCAGCAGGTTCAGATCGACGCTGTAGTAGAAGCCGTCGCGCGGGTCCCAGCAGTGTTCGCGCACCGCCGCCTTCAGCCGCTTGGCCTCCGTGCGGTAGCGGTCGGCGATCTCGGGCATCTCCAACCGTCCGGCCAGATACTCCATGGCGAGCAGTTCGCGGTACATCAGGGCATTGAGGAAGATCGACCCCGAGCTGCCGCGGGGCCGGTAGAAGGTGCTCGGGTCGTTGTCCACGCCGATCGCCTCGTCGGTCTCCCAGTAGAGAAGCCCCGTCGCGCGGTGGCGGTGGAAGTTCAGGTATTTGCTGACGAAGGCCTGCAGCGTGTAGAAATCCTCGCGCAGCCATTCGGCGTCGCCGCCCGTCTGCTGCACGATGAAGGCGGCGTGCTGGGCCAGCGTCGGCTTGTGCATGTTGCTCTTCCAGGGGTTGCGGCGGCGCAGCATCTCCTCGCGCGAGGGGGCGTCGCGCTCGATCCAGATCGGGATCCAGCCGTCCATCCCGCCGTAGCTCAAGGAGTTGAGCACGCAGCCCCGCTCGTAGGCGACCGCCTCGCGGCGGTCGGCCTCGCTCCCGTAGTCGTGGAGGATCTGCCGCAGGGCGACGTCGCTCAGCCACGAATCCCAGTCCCACAGCATGTCGAGGTACTGGTTGCTGCCCGGCGCCAGAAAGGGGTAGCGCAAGGCTCCGCCCGCTTCGCGGTACATGCCCTTCATCTCCTTGCGGATCGCTTCGCGGCAGATGCGGGCGTATTTCGCCACGTTTTCGGGGGTGCGCTCGGGCAGTCGCGCCGCGGCGGTGCCGAGGATCGCGAGGCCGAGCAGGGTGGTGAGCAGTCGTTTCATGGTCGGGTGTTCGTTTTTCAGGTTCGCAGTCAGAAAAATTCGAGCTGGCCGATGCCGTGGTTGAAGCTCCGGCGGTGGTGGGAGGTGAGGCCGTGGGCGCGGATCGCCAGCCGGTGGTCGCGGGTCGGGTATCCCTTGTTGCGGCTCCAGCCGTACGCGGGGTACTCCTCGGCGATGCGGCGCATGTACTCGTCGCGGTGGGTCTTGGCCAGCACCGAGGCGGCGGCAATATCGGCGAAGCGGCCGTCGCCCTTCACGAAGCAGCGGTAGGGGATCGTAAGGTCGGTGCGGAAGCGGTTGCCGTCGATGGCCAGCAGGGCCGGCGCCGGCACGAGGCGCGCCGCGGCCCGCGACATCGCCTCGAACGAGGCGTTGAGAATGTTGATCTCGTCGATCCGCTCGGGCGGCACCGCCTCGACGGCCCAGGCGACCGCCTCGCGCTCGATGATCGCGCGCAGCCGGTCGCGGTTGCGCTCGGTCATCTGCTTCGAGTCGTTGAGCAGCGGATCATGAAAGTCGGGCGGCAGCATCACCGCCGCCGCGAAGACGGGCCCCGCGAGACAGCCGCGCCCCGCCTCGTCGCATCCCGCCTCCGCCACTTCGTATTGGGAGCAAAGTTCCAGCATCGTGCCTCTTTCGGATCGCCTTTTTGCCATCCGCGTTGTAAAGTTACGAATTATTCGTAAATTTGTTCTTTCAAAACCGCTCCGAAATGCGCTTCGATATTGTCCGACAACCGTTGATCCCCGCCTTCCTCAGCCTCGCGCTGCTGACGGCCGTCGGCCTCGGCTGCGCCGCGGCGGGCACGCTGCCCGCCGATCCACGCTGGGGCCTCTCCGCCGAAGCGCTCCCCCTGCTCCCGGCGGACAGCGCCCTGCGGCTGCTGCAGCACGACTTCCCGCTCCTCGCGCGGCTGCTCGCGGGTGCGGCGCTGCTGCTTGCCGGAACCTCGCTCGGCCGGCTCACCGTGCGCTACAACTTCTACGGCAACGGAACCTGCCTGGCGATGCCGCTCTTCGGCACGGCGATGCTCGGCTGCCTCCGGGGGGATTGCTTCCTCACGGCCGTCATCTGCGCGGCACTGCTCGTCTTTTCGGTCCGGAACTTCTGCTACGGCTACCAGAACGGCTTCGGCTTCGACCCCCTCTTCCGCGGCGCCCTCTTCCTGGGGCTGCTGCTGCTGACCGAACCCGCCGCCGCCCTCCTCGTGCTGCTGCTGCCCGCCGCCATCGTCCGCTTCCGCCGGACCGGCCGCGAACTGCTGGTCGCCGCCGCCGGGCTGCTGCTCCCGCCGCTGGCGCTCGCCTACCTCAACTGGGCCTTCGGAGGAACCCTCGGGGCCCCCTTCGAGGCGCTGTGGCACCGCCTCGCTGCCGGCTCGTGGGGGGCGCTGTACGGCGCCCTGACGCCTGCCGTGCGCCTCTTCACCGGCGTGCTGCTCGCCGCGGCCCTCGTCGCGATGCTCTTCTTCCGCGCCAACAGCTACAACGTAGGGACCAAGGCGCGCCACATGCTCATTTTCGCCTCGCGGCTGTGGCTGCTGACCCTCTTCGTGCTGCCGGTGCCCGGCGCCTCTGCCGCTGCGGCCGCGCTGCCGGCCGTCCCGAGCGCCCTGCTGCTTCCCGTCCTCTTTATCCGCATCCGCCGGCCCGCGGCCCGTCTGCTCTATCCGCTGTGGGTCGCGGGCACGCTCGCCGTCCTCTTCGCAGGATGATCCGCCGGATAAGGGGTTCCGACGGAAAGTTACCCCGAAAAGCCTGAATCGGGGCACTTTGCCCCCTTCGGGCTTCGCCATGCTTTTGTATTACAATATTTAATTGTATATTTGGCGTGGATAAAATAAACAACACTTAAAACAGAAGCATTATGTCGATGCAAGAGTCCGTCATGATGGCCGAAGAGCCGATGATCGTGAAGTACGTCGAGAAAAATCGTACGGGAATCGAAACGACGACGCTGTCGCGTTATGCGATCGGGTATGTGCTGCACGGAACGCAGTATATTTATGACGGCGACAAGCGTCGCTGCGTCGGTCGGGGCGAGGTGGTCTATCTGGGGATCGGCCGCCACTACATCGAGAGCCTGCCCGAGGGGCAGCAGCCTTTCGAGCAGATTCTCTTCTACTATACGCAGGCCGATCTGCAGCGGGTCCTGGCGCATCTGAATGTCACCTACCGGCTGAAGATCACCAACAGCCACTCGTGCGAGAACTGCCGCAACAGCTCGCTGGTGGTCGCCGAGGCCTCCACGGCGCTGCGCACCTTCTTCCAGAATACGAACAACTACCTCAGGGAGTGCAATTTCCATCGCGACGAGACGGCCGAGAACATCAAGATGACCGAGCTCGTCTACCTCATCGCCTCGCAGGAGGACGGCTGCATCAAGAACCGGGTGCTCTGTTCGGTCGACGCCGTGCAGGAGACCTTCGAGCAGGTGATCTACGACCATGTTTTCAAGCCGGTGCCGATCGAGGTGCTGGCCGAGAAGACCCACCGCTCGCTCACCTCGTTCAAGAAGGAGTTCCGCCGCCACTTCCGCATCCCGCCCCACAAGTGGTACGTGCAGCAGCGGCTGCGCCACTCGCGGCTGCTGCTGATCTCGACGACGAAGTCGATTTCGGAGATCGGCAACGAGTGCACCTTCCCCAATACGTCGCACTATATCAAGCTCTTCAAACGGGCCTACCACATGACGCCGGCCGCCTACCGCCAGCGGAATCCGGGGGCGCTCGATGCGTTCGACGCGCTCGGCGAGGTGGAGGAGCCGATGGTCAAACGCGCCGAATAGCGCTGCTTCCGGCCTCCGGCCTGCGGCGCTTCCGTTCCGCCGCTTTGCGGGAAGCGGGCGTGAAAAAATTACGAACTGTAAATATTTTAAAAATTTTTATAATGAATTTTCGGCGGGAACGGGCGGTTTTTCGAAAAAAAGACAGCCGAAGATTTGGCAGTTCGTAAAAAAAAGTCTATCTTTGTGGTAACAAAAGCGGGGTTCCCCGCTCTACTCATTAACCTAACTAACCTAACCAGAGGAGCTCGCGCCGCCCGGCAGCGGGTTCCCTCCTTTTTGGGCGGGGGCCTCCCCGTCTGAAAAAAGGCCCCGTCCGGTATCGGACGGGGCCTTTTGCGGAGCGGGGCGGGGCGCCGGTCAGAACGAGACGCCGAAGCGGAAGCCGAAATTGCTCAGGTGGTCGACGCTGTAACTCAGCAGGTCGCCGCTGTTGGTGGCGTAGCTGTAGTAAAAGGCGGCGTGGAAGCCGTAGCGCAGGTCGCGCCGCGGAAAGATCGAGACCCCCACTTCGGGCGAGAGGTAGAAGCCCCAGTTGTCGGTGCTTTGCTTGTAGACGGAGTAATAGGAGGAGAACTGCGCCCACGAGGCGCCGAGTTTCAGCCCGGCATAGGGCTGGAAAATCGACTGCTTGAGCCAGTTGTAGCGCGCCGAGACGCCGAAGGGAAGCTGGAAAACGGCGTGCTTCTGGCTTGCCGTGAGGGCGTTCCCGCTCGGCAGCGTCAGGGTCTGGCGGCCGAACCGCTCGAAGTTGGTCTGGTAGTTCAGGAAGGCGCCGATCGTGACGGCGTCCGTCAGGAAATACCCCCCTTCGAGGTTGGCGCCCCAGCCCGAGGCGTCGTCGGCGAAGCCGTTCGAGGGGATGCCGATCTGCCAGTCGACGTTGAAATAGGCGTTCGGAAGGGCCTGTGCGGCGGCCGGGCGGCTGCAGCAGAGGGCGATGGCGGCGAAGAGGGCCGGCAACAGAAAGTTCGTATGTTTCATGGCTTACAGGTTATTTTTTGAGATAGGGCGACTGCGCGAAGGCCTGGCGGAGGCCGTCGGCCGCCTCGTCGATGTCGAGGGTGTTGCTGCCGCGCAGCAGGCCGGTGATGTAGCAGTTCCAGATGACGGGCAGTTTCCGGCCGTTCTCCGTCCCGCCGTTCAGATCGACCATTTCGACGAGCAGCGATCCGGTCGTGTAGCCGTAGTAGACCGCATAGGGGTAGTACCATCCCGTCCACGGACCCCAGTAGCCGGGCGCCCAATAGTAGGGGTAGTAACTCCACCAGTAGGGGTTGTTGTAGCCGACGAAGTAGGTGGCCTGCTCGACGTAGCTGAGCTGGAGGCCGGCGTCGGCCGTCTCGCGGGCCTCCTCGTCGGTCAGCCGCGTATAGCCGCGGGCATCCATCTCGGCGACCACCGTGCCGATGAGCTCCTGGGCGTCGGCGTCGCTCCAGTATTTCGGGACCTTGTTCCCCTCCGCATCGACGGTGTGCGAGCCGATCAGCAGGATCTTGTCGGGGATGTAATAGGTGTCGATCTGCGCGAAGCGGGCCTCGGCGTCGTGGGCCGTGTAGACCAGATACTCGTTTCGCAGGCTCGATGTCGAGGGGTCCTTCTGGCAGCCGTAACAGCACAGCGAGGCCAGAGCGACCGTGCATAGGATTTGTTTGATCTTCATGATGGCGGTTGTTTTTAGACTGTTTCCGCTTCGGCGAAGATCAAAATCCGTACCAGGCGCCCCGGCCGTCTGCGTTCTCCGCCTGCAGCCGGCCGCCTCTTGCCGCCCGGCCCTGCGCCTCCGGAAGAAATTATTTCGCGCAGAAAGGGCCGAATCGCACGCCCTTCCCGAAAAAATCCGTATCTTTGACTTCGTCTTAGATACTCCGCCTCGGCAAAAGGCAAATAAATTTGCTTTTGCGCTCGGCTTAATCGTATCTTTGGCTTCACGGAAAATTTTCAGATGATGAATACCCCCGAATACGTGTTGCAGGAGGTCGTGACGCCGGCCGAGGTCCGCGCCTGGATCGACCTGCCGAAGCGGCTCTACCGCGAAACTCCCAACTGGATCTGCCCGCTCGATGACGACGTTTGCGAAGTCTTCGACCCCGCCCGCAACGACCTTTTCGCCGACGGCGAGGCGGTCCGCTGGATTGTCCGCGATGCCGGGGGACTGCCGGTCGGCCGCATCGCCGCCTTCTACAGCCGCCACAAGGCGGCCATCGAGGAGCAGCCCACGGGCGGCTGCGGCTTCTTCGAGGCGATCGACGACCAGCGGGTCGCCGACCTGCTCTTCGACGCCTCGCGCGACTGGCTCGCCGCCCGCGGCATGGAGGCGATGGACGGCCCGGTCAACTTCGGGCAGCGCCGCGACTGGTGGGGGCTGCTCGTCGAGGGTTTCGAGTACGAGCCCCTCTACAAGAACCCCTACAACCCGCCCTACTATCGCGCACTGTTCGAGTACTACGGCTTCCGCAACTACTTCAACCAGCACAGCTACATCTGGGAGGTCGCCTCGTCGGCGGCCAGCGACCGCATCTACGCCCGCGCCGAGCGGCTGATGCACGACCCGGGCTACCGCGTCGAGACGATCGACATGAAGCGGCTCGACGTCGCCGCGGAGCACTTCCGCACGATCTACAACAAGGCCTGGGCCCTCTTCTCGGGGGTCAACCCCCTCTCGAAGGAGGAGGCGCAGCAGCTCATGAAGACGATGAAGCCAATCATCGACCCCAACATCATCTTCTTCGCCTACCACCACGACGAGCCGATCGGCTTCTTCATCACCGTCCCCGACCTGAACTGCATCATCGGGCGCTTCGGCGGCCGCTTCGGGCTGTGGCAGAAGCTGCAGCTGTTGTGGGCGCTGAAGGTCCGCAAGTCGTGCGACCGCATCTTCGGCATCATCTTCGGCATCACGCCCGAATACCACGGCAAGGGGGTCGAGTCGGCCATCATCTCGCACTACGTGGACTACCTGCACAGCGACGCCAACCCCTACAAGCACGTCGAACTGGCCTGGATCGGCGACTTCAACCCCGTGATGAACCGCATGATCGAGAACTACGCCGGCGCGCGGCGCCACAAGGTGCACACCACCTACCGCTACCTCTTCGACCGTGAAAAGGAGTTTCACCGCTGTCCGCGCCTCGGGGTCAAGCGGGACGAAAAATAGGGGCGGGGAGCCGACCGGCGCGATGCAGAAAAATGCCCGGCCCCGGACAAAACCGAAAGAAACTGAAAACAGATAGACAACCATGAAAACCACCGTTTTTACGAAGTACCACATCGCCAACGGCGCCAAGATGGCCGAGTTCGCGGGGTACAACATGCCGATCGAGTTTACGGGCATCAACGACGAGCACCTGGCCGTGCGCCACGGCGCCGGCGTCTTCGACGTGAGCCACATGGGCGAGATCTGGGTCAAGGGACCCAAGGCGCTCGCACTGCTGCAGCATATCACCACGAACGACGTGGCGAAGCTCTACGACGGCAAGGTGCAGTACAGCTGCATGCCCAACGGCCGCGGCGGCATCGTCGATGACATTCTGGTCTACCGCATCGACGCCGAGACCTACATGCTTTGCGTGAACGCCGCCAACATCGCCAAGGACTGGGCCCACATCTGCGAGGCGGGCAAGGCCTTCGGCATGGAGGCCGGCCACGGCAGGGAGCTCTACAACGCCTCGGACGAGATTTGCCAGCTGGCCGTGCAGGGGCCCGCGGCGATGCGCATCGTGCAGGCGCTTTGCGACGAGCCGGTCGAGGAGATGACCTATTACACCTTCCGCAAGATGCGGGTGGCCGGGTGCGACGCCATCCTTTCGATCACGGGCTACACGGGCGCGGGCGGCTGCGAGATCTACGTCGCCAACGAGGACGGCGACCGCCTCTGGGAGGCCCTCTGGAAAGCGGGCGAACCCCTCGGACTGAAGAACATCGGCCTCGGGGCCCGCGACACGCTGCGCCTCGAGAAGGGCTTCTGCCTCTACGGCAACGATATCGACGACACGACTTCGCCCCTCGAGGCGGGGCTGGGCTGGATCACGAAGTTCGCCGAGGGAAAGGAGTTCGTCGACCGCGAGCTGCTCGCCCGGCAGAAGGCCGAGGGGGTGCAGCGCAAGCTGGCGGGGCTGAAGCTCATCGGCCGCGGCGTGCCGCGCCACGGCTACAGGATCGCCGCCCCCGGCGGCGAGGAGATCGGCCACGTGACGTCGGGGACCATGTCGCCCTGCCTGAAGGCGGGCATCGCCTTGGGCTACGTCGCCGCCCCCTATGCGGCTGTCGGCACCCGCGTGGCGGTCGTGATCCGCGACCGGTTGATCGAGGCCGAGGTGGTCGCACTTCCGTTCGTTTAGCGGCTGCGGCATGAACGATCCGAAAAAATACCGTTTCGAGACGCGGCAGATCCATGCCGGCCTCGACCCGAAGCCCGAAAACGGTTCGCGCGGCGTGGGAATCTTCCCCACGGCGGCCTACCGTTTCCGCAGTTGCGACCACGCGGCGAAACTCTTCGAGCTGAGCGAGGCGGGCAACATCTACACCCGCCTGCAGAACCCCACGACCTCGGCCTACGAGGAGCGCATCGCCGCCCTCTACGGCGCGGCGGGGGCGCTGGCCCTCTCGTCGGGCATGTCGGCGATCCTGGTGGCCGTCACCTCGCTGGCCCGCGCGGGCGACAACATCGTCGCCTCGCCCTACCTCTACGGCGGCACCTACAACCTCTTCCGCCTCTCGCTGCGCAACCTCGGCATCGAGTGCCGCATCGCCCCCGACGAGCGCCCCGAGTCCTTCGCCGCCCTCATCGACGGGCGGACGCGCGCCCTCTACGCCGAGAGCATGGGCAACCCGACCTGCGCCGTGCCCGACCTCGAGGGAATCGCGGCCGTGGCGCGCCGCTGCGATGTGCCGTTCGTGGTGGACAACACCTTCGGGGCGGCGGGCTACCTCTGCAACCCCTTCGACTGGGGGGCCGACATCGTGGTCGATTCGGCCACGAAGTGGATCAACGGCCACGGCACGGCCATGGGCGGCGTGATCGTGGACGGCGGCCGCTACGACTGGGGCAACGGCAAGTTCCCGCAGATCGACGGCCCCTCGGAGGGGTACCACGGGCTCAACCTCCGAGAGGCGTTCGGCGCCGCGGCCTTCATCGCGAAGTGCCGCGTGGACGGCCTGCGCGACTTCGGGTGCTGCCCCTCGCCCTTCGACTCCTACCTCATGATGATCGGCCTCGAGACCCTCTCGCTGCGCGTGCGGCAGGAGGTGGAGACCGCCCGCCGGCTGGCCGAGTACTGTCGCAGCCACCCCCGCGTGGCGCGCGTCAGCTACGTCGGCTTCGAGGATCACCCGAGCCACCTCCGGGCGGCGAAATACTACCGCTTCGGCGCCTCGGCCGTCTTCACGATCGAGCTGCAGGGGACCCTCGGGAGCACCGTGCGCTTCGTCGAGGCGCTGCGACTGGCGGCCCACATGACGATGATCGGCGACTCGGTCACGGTCATCACCCATCCCGCCTCGACGACCCACAAACAGCTCTCCGAAGCCGATCTGCGGGCCGCGGGCGTCACGCCGACGCTGCTGCGCATCTCGGCCGGACTGGAGCATGCCGACGACCTGATCGACGACTTCGAGCAGGCCTTCGCCGCGGCGGAGTAGCCGGGCGCTTATCGAGGGGGGGCACGCAGGAGGTTGCCCGCAGAGCAGGGCAGCAGCTCCGGAAGGGTGCCGGAGGGGCCGGGGCAGGCCTCTGAATAGGGAACACGCATACACGAAACCGTTATGGATACCGAATACCGCTTTACGATCGCCCTGATCTACGACTTCGACGGGACCCTGGCCCCGGGCAACATGCAGGAATACGACTTTATTCCGGCCATCGGCAAGAGCAACAAGGAGTTCTGGTCCGAGGCCAACGAACTGGCCGAGCGGCAGGACGCCGACATGGTGCTGACCTACATGGCCCGCATGATCCAGGCCGCCCGCTCGACGGGCCTCTCGCTGCGGCGCGAGGCCTTCCAGGAGTCGGGCCGCAAGGTGTCGCTCTATCCGGGGGTCCGCGAGTGGTTCGGCCGCATCAACGCCTACGGCGCCGCGCGCGGCATCCGCATCCTGCACTACATCAACTCGTCGGGCCTCAAGGAGATCATCGAGGGGACGGAGATCGCCGGCGAATTCCGCAAGATCTACGCCTGCTCGTTTCTCTACGACGTCGACGGCATCGCCTACTGGCCCGCCGTGGCGGTCAACTACACGAACAAGACCCAGTTCATCTTCAAAATCAACAAGGGGGTCGAGTCGGTTTTCGACTCGAAGCAGGTCAACCGTTACATTCCCGAGGAGGAGCGCCCCGTCCCCTTCCGCCACATGATCTACGTCGGCGACGGAACGACCGACATCCCCTGCATGCGGTTGGTGAAGAACTACGGCGGCCACTCGATCGCCGTCTTCAACCCCGAGCAGAAGGGGGCGCGGCGCGAGCTGGCGGCCCTCATCCACGACAACCGCGTGAGCCACGTCTGCCCCGCGGACTACACCGAAGGAGCCGAGATGGACCGGCTGGTGCGCACGATCATCGAGAAGATCGATCTGGACGACCGGCTCGTCAACATGGAGACGGGCAAATAAACCGAAAGATGAAAAAACTGCTTTTCGCCACGAACAACGCCCACAAGCTCGCCGAAGTCGGTGCCGTGCTGGGCCCGGCCTATACGCTCGCCACGCCGCGCGACTGCGGCGTGACGGAGGAGATCCCCGAGACGCAGCCCACCCTCGAAGGGAATGCCCGCCAGAAGGCGCGCTACCTCTACGAGCGGACGGGGCTCGACTGCTTCGCCGACGATACGGGGCTCGAGGTCGCGGCGCTGGGCGGCGCCCCGGGGGTTCACTCGGCCCGCTACGCCACCGACGGCCACGACTTCGCGGCCAACAACCGCCTGCTGCTCGAGAATCTGCGGGGCGCCGCCGACCGCCGCGCCCGCTTCCGCACGGTGATCTGCCTCATCGAGGGGGGCGAAGAGCGTCTCTTCGAGGGGATCGTCGAGGGGCGCATCCTCGACCGTGAAGCGGGGTGCGAAGGGTTCGGCTACGACCCTCTCTTCGTTCCCGACGGCTTCGACCGCACCTTTGCCGAGATGACGGCCGAGGAGAAAAACGCCGTCTCGCACCGCGGCCGCGCCGTGCGCCGGCTGGCCGGGTACTTGCACGGAAAGTAAAAAGAGGCTACCTTTGCAGCCATGGACGAACTGAAAAGATTCCGGAAGGAGGAGGGCTACGACCCTGCGACGATCGAGGCGCTCCGCGCGCATTATGCCGACATTCTGCGTCTGCTGGGCGAGGACCCGGCGCGCGAAGGGCTTCTGAAGACCCCCGAACGGATGGCCAAGGCGATGTGTTTCCTGACGCGGGGGTATGACGAGGATCCGCTGGCGATCCTGCGCTCGGCGATGTTCAGCGAGGAGTACAAACAGATGGTCCTCGTGAAGGATATCGAGCTCTACTCGATGTGCGAGCACCACCTGCTGCCCTTCTACGGCAAGGCGCACGTCGCCTACATTCCCGACGGCCGCATCACGGGCCTTTCGAAGATCGCCCGCGTGGTGGAGTGCTTCGCCCGCCGGCTGCAGGTGCAGGAGCGGCTGACGGTGCAGATCCGCGACTGCATCCAGGAGGCCCTGCGGCCGATGGGGGTCGCCGTGGTGATCGAGGCGAGCCACATGTGCATGCAGATGCGCGGCGTCGAGAAGCAGCAGTCGGCCACCACCACTTCGGCCTTCACCGGCATCTTCCTCTCGGACCACCGCACCCGCGAGGAGTTCATGAATCTTATCTCGCACCGATACAGATAACCGTGCGGAAGCACGCTCCCGATAGGGTGGGGCGCCTCGGTCCGTCAGGACCGTGCGGGCCGCATCTGCTGTTCGGCTGCGGAATGTTTTGCGTCGAGCTCGGTCGCACAGCGACCGGCAGCCCGCAGCCGCCCCCCTGGCGGAGGGTTGCAATCTCGCGTGGCTCGAAAGCAGGTCCGTCCGCTCGGCTGCGGGCTTTTTGCGCAGAATCAATCGTGCAGCGATTGGCGGGCCGCAGTGCTGTTTCGGTCCGATAGGACCGTTCGGGCCGCAGCCTCGGAGCTCTCGCCCCGTCCGCATGATAGCTGTTTCGGTCCGATAGGACCGTGCGGGCCGCAGCCTGGGGGCGGCGGAGGCCCGCAACTCGCGTCCCGCAGGTCCGCTTCGAGCGTGCCCTCCGCAGGCTGCGCCCCGAATCGTAACGTATGCCCAAGCATCCCCGGCAACCCATCTAATTTTGAATTTGCGCCCGAATGGGTGCAGCGGGCCGCAACCTCCGCAGGCTGCGGCCCGAACTCGTAATTTTGAATCTTGAATTTTGAATGCTGAATTTGCGGCTTCAGCGAAGCCGCAGCGGGCCGCAGCTTCGCCCCGCGAAGGCCCGCTCCTCGCGTCCGCAAGTCCGCTCGTGCGTGTCCTTCGCAAGCCGCTGCCCGAACTGAAACCCATCTAATTTTGAATCTTGAATGCTGAATTTGCGGTTCCAGTAGGGAACCGCAGCAGCCCGCAGCCGCCCCCCTGGCGGAGGGCTGCATCTTCGCGTCCCGCAGGTCCGCTCGAGCAGGCCCATCCGCTCGGCTGCGGGCTTTTTGCTGTGGATCAATTGCGCAGCGATTGGCGGGCCGCAGCCTCCGCCCGGCGGAGGCCCGCAGTTCGTATCCGAATCTGCGCGCCCTCCGCAGGCTGCAGCCCGAAAACGAATTAGCATTGGCCGTGGCGCATTCATTTTTAATTTTTAATTTTGAATTTTGAATTCACACTCCCCGCCCTTCCCTCCCGATATTTTCCCGCCGGCGCCTCGGCCGGTTCGGAATATTTCCGTATATTTGTTGGTTCAGAAACCGTTCCGTTATGACGACTACCGATTATGCGGCAGGCGAGTGGGCTCCCTCCTATCGCTTCATGAAATACCGCATCCACAAGATCCTGCTCGTCTGTTCGAGCTACGACGGCTACATCCTCGAGGAGGACGGCCACATCGAGTCGCAGATCAACCGCGAGTATCTCGAACTCAACCTTTCGAATCCCCCCTCGCTTACGCGCGTCAGCTCGACGGCCGAGGCGCTCGCGCGGCTCGAAACCGATCCCGCCTACGACTTCATCCTCACGATGTACAACATCGGCGAACCCGACGTCTTCACCTTCGGACGCATCGTGCGCGAACGCTACGGCATCCCCGTGGCCCTCATGACCTCCTTCTCGAAGGACATCTACCGCCGCATCGAGGAGCAGGACCGCTCGGGGCTCGACTACATCTTCTGCTGGCACGGCAATGCCGACCTGATCATCGCCATCATCAAGCTCGTCGAGGACAAGATGAACGCCGCCGAGGACATCATCGAAGGGGGCGTGCAGGCGATCCTGCTCGTCGAGGACTCGATCCGCTTCTATTCGACCTACCTGCCCGAGCTCTACAAGCTGCTCCTGCTGCAGAATACCGAGTTCCTGCGCGACGCCTTCAACGAGCAGCAGCAGGTGCTGCGCAAGCGCGCCCGCCCCAAGGTGCTGCTGGCGACGAACTACGACGAGGCCGTGGAGCTCTACGACCGCTACAAGAAGAATCTGTTGGGGGTCATCTCAGACGTGGGTTTCGTGCTGCACCGCAACGATCCGCCCGAGAGCGAACGGCTCGATGCCGGCATCGAGCTCTGCCGCCGCATCCGCAGCGACAATCCGTTGATGCCCGTGCTGCTGCAGTCGTCGCAGATCGACTTCCGCCATACGGCCGACGAACTGGGGGTCGGCTTCCTGGCGAAGAACTCCAAGACGCTCCTCCTCGAACTGCGCGACTACATTTCGAAGGAGTTCGCCTTCGGCGACTTCATCTTCAAGGACCCCGCCACGGGGATCGAGGTGGGGCGCGCCAAGGACCTCAAGGAGATGCAGGCGATGATCGCCGCGATCCCCGACGAGGCCTTCGAATACCACACCTCGCAGAACCACCTCTCGAAGTGGCTCTACTCGCGCGGCCTCTTCCCGCTCGCGGCGGCGATCCGGCGCTACGACAAGAGCCACTTCGCCACGATCGCTGAACACCGCCTCTCGATCGTGAACGCCATTCGCGACTACCGCACGCTCCTCGGCCAGGGGGTCGTGGCGCGCTTCGACCCCGAGACCTACACCGACGCCGTCGCCTTCGCCCGCATCGGCGAGGGATCGCTCGGCGGCAAGGCCCGCGGCTTGGCCTTCATGAACTCGATGCTCATCAAGCACCGCCAGTACGACAAGCACGAGGGGGTGCGCATCCTCATCCCGCGCTCGGTGGTGATCGCCACGGAGTATTTCGACGAGTTCCTCGAACAGAACGGTCTGCAGGACATCCTCGCGCAGGATCTTTCGGACGAGGAGATCCTCTCGGAGTTCGTCGCCTCGACCGTGCCGCAGCGGCTGCAGGAGGCGCTGAAGGCCTATATCCGCACCGTGCGCACGCCGCTGGCCGTGCGTTCGTCGTCGAAGCTCGAGGATTCGCACTACCAGCCCTTCGCCGGCATCTACTCGACCTATATGGTCCCCTACACGCCCAACCCCGACCAGCTGCTGCGCATGGTGCTGCGGGCCGTGAAGAGCGTCTACGCCTCGGTCTTCTTCGCCGAGTCGCGCGCCTACATCCAGACCTCGCAAAACCTCATCTCGGAGGAGAAGATGGCCGTCATCCTCCAGGAGGTGTGCGGCACGGAGCAGAACGGGCTCTTCATGCCGACCCTCTCGGGCGTGGCGCGCTCGATCAACTACTATCCGATCGGCGACGAACGGGCCGAAGACGGCGTCTGCAACATCGCCATGGGGCTCGGCAAACTGGTGGTGGACGGCGGCCGCACGCTGCGCTTCTCGCCCGCCTATCCGCAGCGGGTGCTGCAGACCTCGACCCCCGAGCTGGCGTTGCGCGAGACGCAGAACGAAGTGCTGGCCCTCGACCTGAACCCCGCCTCGTTCCGCTCCTCGACCGACGATGCGGTGAACCTCCGGCGGCTGCGACTGACTGAGATCGAGCCCCTGCGCCACACGCGCTTCGTCGCCTCGGTCTGGGACCGCGAGAACGAACGCATCTCGGACAGCCCCTTCGACCGGGGACGCCGCGTGATCACCTTCAACAATATTCTGAAGTACAACACTTTCCCGCTTGCCGAGATCGTCTCGGACATGCTCCGGATCGGCGCCGACGAGATGCGCTGCCCGGTCGAGGTGGAGTTCGCCGTCAACATGGATGTTCCCGAGGGGCGCAAACGGATCTTTAACCTGCTGCAGATCCGCCCGATCATCGACAACCAGGACAACCGCTCGATCGACTGGGAGCGGATCGACCCCGCCGAGGCGCTCATCTACGGCGAGCAGGCGCTCGGCATCGGCCGCATGACCGATCTGCGGGACGTGATCTACGTCAAGCCCGAGCGGTTCTCGTCGCTCGCCACGGAGCGGATCGCCGAGGAGCTGCTCGCGCTGAACCGCCGCGCCCACGACGAGAAGTGCTCCTACATCTTGGTGGGGCCGGGCCGCTGGGGATCGTCGGACCCTTTCCTCGGGGTCCCCGTGAAGTGGACCCACATTTCGGAGGTGAAGGTGATCGTCGAGTGCGGCATCCCCGGCTTCGACATCGAGGCGTCGCAGGGAACGCACTTTTTCCAGAACGTCACCTCGCTCGGCGTGGGCTACCTCACGATCAATCCCCACCGCGGCGAGGGAATCTTCCGCAAGGAGGTGCTCGATGCCCGCGAGGCCCATTTCGACGGCGAATTCCTGCGCTGGGTACGCTTCGACCGGCCGCTGGAGGTGGCCGTCGACGGCCGCGCGAACAAGGGGGTCGTGCTGGTCGGCGACCGGGAGCAGTGACCGGGCAGCGGGGCGGCTGTTTCGTGCTAACCGGCCGTGTGCTGGCGGTCGGGCGGCTGCGGTCGAGAGATTGCCGGCCGCGGGTTGCGACTGTGTGCTTGCCGGCCGAGCGGTGCCGGCGGCGGTCCTGACGAACGTTTGCCTCCGCAGGCGGGCGGCTGGCGATCATTTTTCGAAAAATTCTCGCTCGGAGTAACAATCGTTCGGAAAATATGCTATATTTGTGAAGGAAACAACGGAGTTTCCCCTGAAGAGCGAATACCTTAAAACCTAAAAAACAGAACTGTTATGAACGTATCGAAATTGATGGCCGAACTCGAGCGCCGCCACCCGGGCGAGAGCGAGTATCTGCAGGCCGTGCGCGAGGTGCTGATGACCGTCGAGGAGGCGTACAACCGTCATCCCGAATTCGAAGCGAACAAGATCGCCGAGCGGATCGTGGAGCCCGACCGCCAGTTCACTTTCAAAGTCGTCTGGACGGACGACCGCGGCGAAGTGCAGGTCAACACCGGCTACCGCATCCAGTTCAACAACGCGATCGGCCCCTACAAGGGCGGTCTGCGCTTCCACCCCTCGGTGAACCCCTCGATCCTGAAGTTCCTCGGTTTCGAGCAGATCTTCAAGAATGCGCTGACGACGCTGCCGATGGGCGGCGCCAAGGGCGGTTCGGACTTCAACCCCAAGGGCAAGTCGGATCGCGAGGTGATGCGCTTCTGCCAGGCCTTCATGACCGAGCTGTGGCGTCACATCGGTCCCGAGACCGACGTGCCTGCGGGCGACATCGGTGTCGGCGGCCGTGAAATCGGCTACCTCTACGGCATGTACCGCAAGCTGGCCCGCGAGAATACGGGCGTGCTGACGGGCAAGGGAATGACCTACGGCGGTTCGCTGATCCGCCCCGAGGCGACGGGCTTCGGCGCCGTCTACTTCCTGCGTCAGATGCTCGAGAAGAAGGGAATGGAGCTCAAGGGACAGCGCATCGCCATCTCGGGCTTCGGCAACGTGGCCTGGGGCGCCGCCACGAAGGCGACGGAGCTGGGGGCCAAGGTGGTCACCATCTCGGGCCCCGACGGCTACATCTACGACGAGGCGGGTCTCGATGCCGAGAAGATCGCCTATATGCTCGAGCTGCGTGCCTCGAACAACGACGTCGTGGCGCCCTATGCCGAGAAATTCCCCGGCTCGAAGTTCATCGCCGGCCGCAAGCCCTGGGAGGTCCCCGTGGATATCGCCATGCCGTGCGCCACGCAGAACGAGCTGGGCGGCGAGGATGCCAAACAGCTGCTCGCCAACGGCGTGAAGGTCGTGGCCGAGGTCTCGAACATGGGCTGCCGCCCCGAGGCGATCGACGCCTTCATCGCGGCGCGGATCCCCTACGGACCGGGCAAGGCGGTCAACGCGGGCGGTGTCGCCACGTCGGGTCTCGAGATGACGCAGAACGCGCAGAAGCTCAACTGGACGGCCGAGGAGGTCGATGCCAAGCTGCACCAGATCATGTCGTCGATCCACCACGCCTGCATCGAGTACGGCACCGAGGCGGACGGCTACATCAACTACATGAAGGGCGCCAACATCGCCGGCTTCATGAAGGTCGCCAAGTCGATGGTCGAGCAGGGGGTTCTCTGACGACCGGCCCTTTTTCCTATGCGAACGGCCGCTCCCGACAACCGGGAGCGGCCGCTTGTTTTCGCTCTGAGGGCTTGTCAGAGCCATTCCATAGCGGCACGGCCGCCGTAGGGATCCGAGACTTCGTAGCAGGCGCTGATACTGGTGTCAGAAGCAGCGATATCGATCTCTGAGATGGTATTTGCAAAGCAGGAACCGGCACAACTTTCCTCGATTCGTCTGCCGAATGCATGCGTTTTGCAGATATGAATGCAGAGTGGAGCGCATTTTGCCAAGCAATAGAATCGAATGCCCCGTTCTCCATGCGGAGCCCAGTATCCCCAACATATTTCTGCTTGGTTGTAGGTCTCTAATCCACCTAACGATTTCGGATTGTTCGGATCGTAGTCCCGAGTTAAAGGCGTTTGGCTAAAGGGCTTCGGCTCTTGTCCTGGGAGTACTCGGTGGAAGTGCGCATCGGGGTTTTCGATTTTGGATCGGCGGATCGCTTCGTTGGTCGATTCGATGGATTCGATCATTTCGTCGTAGTATTCGTCGGCAATGCCGAGTGCGGCAGCTTCATCTCGCATAAGAACCAGATAGATAACATCTTCGTCCGGCAGAAAACGAAGGTGCTGTAATAGCAGCATACAGGCTGCTTCTTTCGATTTTAAGACTGTTTCCGATTCTGCGGGGCCTTTGTTTCGCGTGCAGAAACACATGCCGACCAGGAGCAGCGCGATTGCAAGAATGTGATGGGACTTTTTCATAATGGTAAGTGTTAGGTTGTTTGGTAATGTACGCATATTTTGAAAAACTCCCAAATAATTCGTGCAGAAAATAAAAGAATGTAAGAACCTCTCTGATTCGATCCTGCAGAAAACGTGCTCGCTGTATTTTGCAGGCGCAAAAATGTAGGATCCCGGATTGTGAACCGGGCCGCGGCTTGCTGCGGTTCCTTTCCGGAACCGCAAATTCAAAATTCAAGATTCAAAATTCAGAATTAAATAGGTTCACGGGGAAGTGTCTATTTTTGTTCGGGGCGCAGCTTGCGAAGGACCGCACGAGCGGACTTGCGGACGCGAGGAGCGGGCCTTCGCGGGGGCGAAGCTGCGGCCCGCTGCGGCCTTTTCAAGGCCGAAATTCAGAATTCAAAATTCAAGATTCAAAATTACGAAATCAGAGCGCAGCCTGTGCGGAGGACGCGCACGACTGCAAGGAGTTGCGGGCCTCCGCTGCCCCCAGGCTGCGGCCCGCACGGTCCTGACGGACCGGCCTATGACATCGATTCCACACGGGGCCAGCCCGCAGTCGAGCGGATGGGCCTGCGACCATAAGGAGCAGCCCTCCGCCCGGGGGCGGCTGCGGGCTGCCGATCGCTGCGCGATCGAATTTGCTGGCAGGCATTTCGACCAAAATTGCGGCTGCGGGCTGCTTGCGGCATCAACGAAGCCGCAAATTCAGCATTCAAAATTCAAGATTCAAAATTAGATGGGCTTGCCGGGTATGCTTGGCATACGTCTCGATTCGGGCTGCAGCCTGCGGAGAGCCGCTCGAAGCGGACCTGCGGGACGCGAACTGCGGGCCTCCGCGCCGGGGAGGCTGCGGCCCGCCATCCCTGCTTGACCGATTGTAAGCAAAGGAAGCCTGCAACAACCGAAGCAAGGTGCCGAAGCCGCCGCTTATTCGCCGAAATCGATGCTGTGGTCCGCGACGCGCAGCGAATAGCGGCCGGCGAAGCAGCCGACGATCCCGCAAAGAGCCCCCTCGCCCGCGGGGATCATCTCGTCGGCATACCGGAGCGTCGAGGGAGCGCGGACGGTGAGCGTGTGCCCCGCCCGATCGACGATTGTGTGTTCCGTGGTAAGGGCGCGGCCCGTCTCGGGGTCGCGTTCGCACCAGGAGGCGCCCGCATCGAGAAAGCGCACTCCCTCCAACCGGACGAACATGTCGATCGCCTCCGCATTCAGTTCGTCGATGCGGCGCAGGGTGGGAAGAGGCGCCGCCCCCGTCCCGGCGGCGGGATGGAGGTGGCGGGCGAAGTCATCGGCGCGGATGCCGGTCGGGCCGTAGGGGCCTGCCGGATCGGCCACGAGCTCAAAACGGCCTCCGTAGTCGTAGAGGGTCAATCCGTTGCAGAAGAGCGTCAGCCGCATTCCCACCGGGTAGCGGCGGTAGAGCTCCGCCGCTTCGAGCCCGACGACGATGCCGCCAGTCGCATCTTCGAGGACGATTTGCCGCGTGAACTCTCCGTAGCGGTCGTTGGCCGTCACGACGCCCTGCACCGTAATTTCGCGGCGCAGGGGTGTCGCCTCGCCGCGGCTCTCGGCCTTGAGTGCGGCGATCGAGCAGCGCCCCGCACCCGGCTCCTCCCCGTCGAGCGAGGTGGTCCGGTCGCAGCCGGCGATGCCGCCGAGCAGCAACAGCAGCAGGTTAAGGGCGGCAATCCGTTTCATCGCGCAGTTTGAGCAGATAACGGCCCGCCTCCGCGTCGTACTGGAGAATCCCCGTCAGCGTGCAGAGGCCAGCCGGCACCTCGTCGTCGGCGAAGTCGGCGTAGGGTCGGACATAGGTGTGAAGCACGGCGCCCGCAGCGTCGGCAAAGCGGCGGTACCCCGCCCAGCAGCTCTCCTCCACCGCCTCGGGAGCGAAGCGCAGCCCCGTGATGCGGACCAACCGGCCGCAATAAGCGGGGCACAGCTCGCCGATCGTCAGCTGCAGCGGCTCGACCGGTTCGGGCGGATCGCCGCTGCGGAAGAGGTGTCGGTCCAGCGCCGCCTGCGAGCCGATCGCTTCGACGGCTCCGTCCGCGGCGGGGCGTCCCGCCTGCAACACCCCGTAGCGGCTGTCGAGGGCCAGCCCTTCGAGGCGCAGCGTAAGCCGCGTGCCGAGTGGATAGTCGTTGTACAGCGCATCGAGGCCGGCCCAGATCTCCAATGCGGCGCCGTCGGCCTCGATCACGAGCGAACGGAAGAAGTTGCCGCCGCGGTCGGTCGCCGTCACGCGCCCCGCGACGACCAGATCGCTGCAGATCGTGACCGGCTCGCCCGCGTAAAGGCGTCGGAGCTCGGCGAGGGTCGTCGTCGGAACGGGCGTTTCGCGCACCGCCGGCGTCTGGTCGAAGGGACCGTCGTAACACCCCGCAAGCAGCGCCGCCCCGCCGGCAAGAGCGACCCGGAGGGGCCGAAGCAGCAGCTTCCGAAGCGGGTAAAACAGTCCGCGCGGATGAAACGCCCGGAGCGGGCGAAACATCCGGCGAGGAGATGCGGTGCAGGGATACGGTCCGAAAAAGCGCATGGCGGTCGGCGTAGCGGTAGGGTTGAAAGGTCTGGCGACGGTCGAAAGAGTTGGCGGTCATCAAGAGGGCGGACGAAAAAGCCATCGAAAAAGTCGGCGGCAGTCGAACGGTGTCGGCAACAATCGAAACGCAATCGAAAGGCAGTCGAATAGGCTATCGAATGGGTCATCGAACAGGCCATCGAACGGGCCATCGAAAGCTATCGACGGTCGAACGGAACCGGCCGCGGTCGAAAGGGCAGCCGGGAAAGCCTTCGGAAGCGCTGCCCTCCCGTCGAAGCAGGCCGGCGGGCCGTCCGAAACGCGGCCCTCTCCCGCCGCCGGTTACTCGATCTGCGAATCCTTCAGGCCGAGGAAGTAGAGGATGCCGTCCAATCCGATCGTCGAGATCGACTGGCGGGCGTTGGCCTTGACCTTGGGTTTGGCGTGGAAGGCGATGCCGAGGCCTGCGAGGCTCAGCATCGGCAGGTCGTTGGCACCGTCGCCCACCGCCACGGCCTGGGCCGGGTCGATGTTCTCGAACTGGCAGAGCAGGCGCAGCAGCTCGGCCTTGCGGCGGCCGTCCACCACCTCGCCCGCATAGCGGCCCGTCAGCTTGCCGTCCGCGATCTCGAGGTCGTTGGCGTAGACGTAGTCGAAGCCGTATTTCTGCTGGAGGAATTTGCCGAAGTAGGTGAAACCGCCCGAGAGAATCGCCGTCTTGTATCCCACGCGCTTCAGGATGGTCATCATGCGCTCCAGCCCCTCGGTCGAGGGCAGGTGGCGGGCGATGTCCTCCATGACCGAGACGTCGAGCCCCTTGAGCAGGGCCACGCGGCGCGTGAAGCTCTCGCGGAAGTCGATCTCGCCGCGCATGGCGCTCTCCGTGATGGCGCGCACCTCGTCGCCCACGCCGGCGCGCTCGGCCAGCTCGTCGATCACCTCCGTCCGGATAAGGGTCGAATCCATATCGAAGCAGATCAGCCGGCGGCTGCGGCGGAAGATGTCGTCCTTCTGGAACGAGACGTCGATGCCGATCTGCGAGAGCTCCATGAAGCCCTGCTGCATCGTGCTGCGATCTTCGTCCGTCAGCGAGCCGCGCACCGAAAGCTCGATGCAGGCCTTGGCCGTCGCCTCGTCGTTGTCGAGCGGCATGCGGCCCGTGAGGCGCTTGATGGCGTCGATGTTGAGGCCGTGGTCGGTGATGATCTTCGTCACGGCGGCGATATGATGGGCCGAGACGGTGCGGCCGAGCAGCGTCACGATGTAGCGGTTCTTGCCCTGACGCTTCACCCAGGCGTTGTAGTCGGCAACGGGAATCGGCGTGAAACGGATCATCACGCCCAACTCCGAAGCCTTGAAAAGAAGCTCCTTCATGATGAAGCCCGACTTGTCGGCCGTGGTCTTGATGAGGATGCCGAGCGTCAGCGAGAAGTGGATGTTGGCCTGGCCGATATCGAGAATGCAGGCGTCGTAGGCGGCCAGGATCTCGCTCAGCGAGGTAATCATGCCGGTCTGATCGACCCCCGAAATGTTGATGCGGATGATTTCGATGTCGTCGTTGCTTTGTTTCATTCTATTGTTCATTTAGATGGTTTTCACGGAAATGTCTTACAAAGTTAAGAAACTTCTCTTTTTTTTGGTTATTTTTGCCCCTGAATTTTAGGTACGGAACGATGATCGGACTCTTTTTTCTACAGAATGAAACGCCGGCGCCCCTCCTTCTGCCCGACAGCGTGCAGAAGGAGCACTTCACCCGGGCGGTGGAGAAACTCATGACGCTCGACCTCTCGCAGGTGATGCGCTCGATGCTCGAGCAGGCCCTGTGGGTCGGCATCAAGATCATCATCGCACTGCTCTTCTACTTCCTCGGCCGCTGGTTGATCCGGCGCGTGGTGGCGGCGCTCAACGCCACCTTCGAGCGCCGCAAGGTCGACGTCTCGCTCCGCTCGTTCATCCGGAACACGGTGAGCGTCCTGCTGACGCTGATTTTGATTCTGATCGTCGTACAGACGCTCGGCGTCAACGTGACGTCGCTCATCGCCGTCTTCTCGGCCGCCACGCTGGCCATCGGTATGGCCTTGAGCGGCACGGCGCAGAATTTCGCCGGCGGCGTGATGATCCTCATCGTCAAGCCCTACCGCGTGGGCGACTTCATCACGGCCCAGGGACAGACGGGCACCGTGAAGGAGATCAAGCTCTTCTCGACGGTCATCGCGACGGCCGACAACCGGACGATCTACATTCCGAACAACGTCATCGCGACGAGCATCATCGACAACTACACGACGGCGCCCCGGCGCCGGGTGGACTGGACGCTGTCGCTCTCCTACGGCGTTGCGGTCGAGGAGGCCCGCAAGGCAATCTTGGAGCTGCTCGCCGAGGATGACCGCGTCCTGAAAGACCCCGCCCCGGTCGTCTGGCTCAGCTCGTTGGAGGACAGCTCGGTGCGGCTTTCGGTGCGGGCCTGGACCGAGAATGCGAATTACTGGGATGTTTTCTTCTGCTTCAACGAACGATTCTACAGCGAACTGCCCAAACTGGGGATGCAATTTCCCTTTCCGCAGGTGGATCTGCATATCAAAAACGAAAAATAAATGACGAACATGATGGAACTGAAAGAAGTTTTAGCGATTTCGGGCCAGCCGGGCCTGTTCAAATACGTGGCGCAATCGACGCGCGGCGTGATCGTCGAGTCGCTGCTCGACGGCCGGCGCATGAATGCCGCCGCCAACTCGAAGGTGAGCGCGCTCACCGAGATTTCGATGTTCACCGAGGGGGACGACCTCCCGCTCGCCGAGGTCTTCACGCGCATCTACGCTTCGACGGAGGGCAAGGCGGCGATCAGCCCCAAGGAGGCGCCCGAGAAGCTGAAGGCGGCTTTCGCCGAGGTGGTGCCCGAGTACGACCGCGACCGCGTGCATGTCTCGGATATCAAGAAGTGCTTCGCCTGGTACAACCTGCTCGTCTCGGTCGGCATGACCGAGTTCAAGCTGCCCGGCGAGGCGGAGGAGTAGTCCTTGATTTTAGGCCGGTTCTACTTTTTCGACCGGCATCCGGAAGCGGGGCGGGGTGCCCCGTATAACACGTAACGAAAACGAAGTATGGAAAAGATGAAAACACTGGCCCTCGTCGCGCACGACAACATGAAGCACGACCTGGCCGAATGGGTCGACTGGAACAGCAGCAAGCTGTGCCGCCACCAATTGATCTGCACGGGTACGACCGGCAAGATGGTCGAACAGATGCTCTCGGCCCGCGCTGAGGCCCCGTGCGACGGGGAGGAGCGCCAGGAGCTGCAGGTGGTCCGCCTGAAGTCGGGACCGCTCGGCGGCGACCAGCAGCTGGGCGCCATGATCGCCGAGGGGAAGATCAACGCCGTGATCTTCTTCTGCGACCCGATGTCGGCGCAGCCGCACGACGTCGATGTGAAGGCGCTGCTGCGCATCTCGACGCTCTACAACGTGCCGATCGCGCTGAACCGCGCCACGGCCGACTTCCTCATCTCCTCGCCGCTCTTCGACGACGAGGATTATGAGCCCGAGGTGAAGGATTACAGCGCCTACATCGAGCGCGTGCTGCACTGACGGGCAGCGCAGGAGCAGCGGCGGCAGGATTCGCTGGCGGAGGGGTGCAGCCTCCCGCCAGTGAAGGGCTTGCCTTGGATACATTCGACCGCTTTAGGCATCGGGAACCGGCTGTTGATTTTGAATCTTGAATTATGAATTGGCTGTTCCGAAAAGGAACCGTAGCGGGCCGCAGCCTCCCCGGCGCGGAGGCCCGCAGTTCGCGTCCCGCAGGTCCGCTTCGAGCGGCTCTCCGCAGGCTGCAGCCCGAATCGGAACGTATGCCCAAACATACCCGGCAAGCCCATCTCATTTTGAATCTTGAATTTTGAATGCTGAATTTGCGGCTTCGTTGAAGCCGCAAGCAGCCCGCAGCCGCCCCCGGGCGGAGGGTTGCTCCTCTAAAGTCGCAGGCCCATCCGCTCGGCTGCGGGCTGGCCCTGTGTGGAATCGATGTCATAGGCCGGTCCGTCAGGACCGTGCGGGCCGCAGCTTCGCCCCCGCGAAGGCCCGCTCCTCGCGTCCGCAAGTCCGCTCGCGCGGTTCCTTCGCAAGTCGCGGCCCGCGCGCCCTCCTCTGACCACTGTGTCGTCCTAAAAAAGCGTTACAGGATTTGATACAAAAATAATAAAAGTTTGTTAAACCACAACACGGACGCCCGTGTTGTGGTTTAATGTTCTGTACGTTTTAACTTTCTTTATGTTTTGGCGGTGCATTTGGTCAGGCGTAAGCATACCGCACGACAGGTGCGGACGCATACCGTTATATATCGCCACACTCTGAGCCACCACCTTCTGCTGTGTCCTTAAATCGCATGACAACTCCTCCAATAAAAATTCGTGTTTTATAGTCGCATTTATCCGCTCCGCCACAGCATTTGCGTATGGATCATAACGCTCCGTCATACTTACCATAATACCATATTCTTTCAGTCGCTGCTGGTACTCATCACAACAGTATTGTATGCCCCTATCCAAGTGGTGTATCAGTGGTTGCTCCTTATACATTCTATCTCGACACGCCATTCTTAACGCTCTTACAGCTCCTTCTGCAGAAAGTGACGCTGAGAGATCATAGCCCATGATTTTCTTCGAGTAGGCATCGGTAATCAATGCTAAATACGTATGTCGGTCTCTGCCTCCGACATAGGTTATATCCGACACCCATATCTCTTCGGGACGAGTGGGAACCCGCGTCAACACAAGATTCTTGTGCTTATAATACAGATGCTTCGATTGGGTCGTTTGACGGTATTGGCGCTTCGGCACGACCAGCAGATGATTGGCCCGCAGAACATCGAAGAGTTTATCCCGTCCTACGCCCAAGGCGGTGAGCGGTTCTTTCAACAGGTGATACAATTTACGTACTCCTATGCGCGGCATCACGCGCCGAATCTCCTGCACAAGCGATACGACCTCCGCTGCCTTGTCTTGACTGCATCTTACACGCCACCTGTCGCGATAGTACTTCTGTCGTGAAACCCCGACCAGCCGGCAAAGAGCGCCTATCGGCTTTGCTTGCTCTTTGGAGTACTTTTCGACTGCTCGGGTACCGATTTTTTTCGTATTGGCAGGTGTAACTCTTCCTCGGCTATCTTGATTATCATATCCAAGATGCCCGCCTTGTCTGTTGCATCCTCTACTTCTTTCTGTAAAAAGGCGTTCTGACGGCGCAGGCGTTCATTCTCCTGCTCCAACTCAAAGATGCGTTGCTGGGGCGTTTTTCCCTTGTTCATTTTGTTTACAACCATTTCTCGCTCAAATTTACCCTATTTTCGGCACCAATTCAAAACCGTGCTATGACTTTGGATGCCATACTTGCGTAATGAGCCTCGAATGGATAAATCCCCTTGTTCGATTTCGCGTACAACCGACAACTTAAAACCCAAAGAATAATCCCGTTGCGTCCGCTTGATATACAAGCTTTTAATCTCTTCTCCCATAGCTTAATCTTTTTTTGTGTAACGCTATTGCAGGACGAGACAGAATCGGATAAAAGAAAAGAGGCCGCGCATCGCGCGGCCTCTTTTCGTGTTGTCGGGAGAGCCCCTCAGCAGGCGCCGGCGGTCAGCGCCGGCGGGCGGAGGAGGTGAGGGTCATCTCGTCCAGCAGGTAGCCGGCGCCGCCGATGCGGTCGATCACCAGCAGCACGTAGCGGATGTCGACGGCGATGTTGCGGCAGATCGCCGGGTCGAAGCGGATGTCGCTCATCGTCGAGCGCCACGTGCGGTCGAAGTTGATCCCCACCAGCTCGCCCCGCCCGTTGAGGATCGGCGATCCGGAGTTGCCGCCCGTCGTGTGGTTCGTCGCCAGGAAGCAGACCGGCACCGTGCGCCGCCCGTCGATCTCGGCCGCCCAACGGCCGTAATCCTTCGAGGCGTGGAGGTCGCGGAGCGCCTGCGGGATGTCATAGTCGTAGATCGCCGGGTTGTCCTTGGCGATGATGCCGTCGATGGTCGTGTGCGGGGTGTGGTACTCGCCGTCGGCGTATTCATAGCCGGCGACCGTGCCGTAGGCGACGCGCAGCGTCAGGTTGGCGTCGGGGTAGAAGGCCCGCTCGCCATCCCACTTGCGCAGGGCGCGGATGTAGGTCGTGTAGAGCGTGTTCAGCCGTTTGCTTACGGGGTTGCGCAGCGCCGTGGTCCCCAGCAGCCACGCGATGTGCCGCTGCATGCGCGCGGCATCCTTCGAGAGCGTGTGCAGCCGCATCGTGTCCGTGCCGCTCCACGCCGCCTCGAAGAGGCGGTCGGCGTAGGCCTCGACCGAACCCGCCTCGGCAACCCCGTCGAGGAAGGCGGGGAGGCGGTACCCCTCGGGACAGTGGCGGTCGTACTGCTCCAGCGCATAGCGGAAGAGGGCCCGCTCGCACGCCTCGCGCTTGGCGAAGACCGCCTCGCCGCGCTCGGCCTCGGTGTAGCGGCCGGGCAGCGTCCCGACCGTCTCGCGCAGAATCTCGCGGGCGAAGTAGGGGGTGAGGATGCGGGCGTATTCGGCCTTCATCTGCGGCAGCAGGTCGCGGTAGGCGGGCTGACTGGCGGCCCAGGCAGCGAAGCGCGCCTCGTAGGCCTCTCGCTCCTCGCAGACCTTGCGGCGCTCGAGCCCCAGCACCTCGCCCTGCCACTTCTTCCAGGCGTTGGCGATCGAGGCGTGGCGCGCGGCGTAGCAGATGCGCAGCGCCGGATCCGAAGCCTGCGCCTCGGCGATGATCGCCAGGCGGCCGTCGCGGATCGCGATCTTCGTCGGGTCGGAGCGGCGGGCGATGTAGCGCACGGCATCCGAGAGGATGTACTCCTGCGTGTTGCCCGGGAAGCCGTAGATCATCGTGAAGTCGCCCTCGCGAACCCCCTCGGTCGAGATGGCGAAGTGGCGTTTGGGACGGTAGGGGACATTCTCGGGCGAGTAGGCGGCGGGCCTGTTGTCGGGCGAGGCGTAGATGCGGAAAACGGAGAAGTCGCCCGTGTGGCGGGGCCAGATCCAGTTGTCGGTGTCGCCGCCGAACTTGCCGATCGACGAGGGCGGGGCGCCGACCAGACGCACGTCGTCGAACTGCTCGTAGAGGAAAAGGAATTGCTGGTTGCCGTAGTACATCTGCTCGATCGAGGCGTGCAGCCCCGGTCCCTCGGCCTCGGCGGCGCGGATGATCGCCTCGGCCGTCTCGCCGGCGGCCAACCGTTCGGTCACCTCCTCCATCCGGACCAGGATGCGGACGTTGAGCCCTTCGTTGGGCAGCTCCTCGCTGCGCGAACGGGCCCAGAAACCGTGGGTGAGGTAGTCGTGCTCGACGGACGAGTGGCGCTGGATGGCGTCGTAGCCGCAGTGGTGGTTCGTCAGCAGCAGCCCCTCGGCCGAGACGATCTCGCCCGTGCAGCCGCCGTCGAAGAGGACCACGGCATCCTTCATCGAGGCCTGGTTGATGCTGTAGATCGCTTCGGCCGTGAGGCGGAAGCCTTTGGCGCGCATATCGTCGATGCGCCCGGCGATGAGGCTCGGAAGCCACATGCCCTCGTCGGCCGCCGCCGGAAGCAGCGCCGCAAGAGCGAAACTGAGGGTCAGTAGAAAGCGTTTCATGGTTCGTATCGGTTGTTTTTTGGTTTGGCGGGGGCGGGGCTTCGGGCGGACATTCTGCAACAGCTGTTCTATAGCAGGGCCGGCCGGCGTCGCGGGCGGCGGTTATTCTTCCTGCAGGAAGCGCTCCAATTCGACGTAGAGGCGCTGGACCGGGAGGCCCATCACGTTGTAGAAAGAGCCGTCGATCCGTTCGATCGCGGCGTAGCCGATCCACTCCTGGATGCCGTACGACCCGGCCTTGTCGAAGGGGTGGAACGTATCGACGTAATAGGTGATCTCCTCGTCGGTCAGCGGCCGGAACCAGACGTCGCTGCGGACCGAGAAGGTGCGGCGGCGGCCGGCAGTGCGGAGCGTCACGCCCGTGACGACCGTGTGGCGGCAGCCCGAGAGGCGGCGGAGCATCGCGATGGCGTCGGCGCGGTCGCGGGGCTTGCCGAGGACCTCGCCGTCGTGCAGGACCACCGTGTCGGCCGTCAGCAGGATGTCGTTCGGGGCGAGCGAGGCGGGATAGGCTTCGCTCTTGAGCTGCGAGAGGTAGGCGGGGACCTCCTCCGCGGCGAGCGAGGCGGGGTAGCGCTCTTCGCAGGCGTAGCGGGACGCGGGTTCGAAGGGAATGCCGCAGCCGGTCATCAGTTCGCGGCGGCGGGGCGACTGCGAGGCGAGGAGCAGGCGCCGGGAGCGGAGGCGTTCGTGCAGCAGCATGGCGGTCAGCGGATGTCGAAGTTCAGCAGTTCGCGCCCCTCGAGTGTCGCGCGCAGCGTGTCGCCCGCATGGACCTGCCCGACGCCGGACGGGGTGCCCGTGAAGAGGAGGTCGCCCATGCGCAGCATGACGAACTGCGAGACCCAGGCGATCTGCTCGTCGACCGTCCAGAGCATGCGGGCCGTGTCGCCCTGCTGGCGGAGGCCGCCGTTCAGGGAGAGGTCGAAGTGCAGGCGCTGCACGTCGCCGCCCAACTCGGCGAGGGGAAGGAAGCGGGGCGAGACGGCCGCCGAGTTGTCGAACGACTTGCAGCTCTCCCACGGCAGCCCCTCGGCGATGGCGCGGCGCTGCAGGTCGCGGGCCGTGAAGTCGATGCCCAACCCCACCTCGTCGTAGTAGCGGTGGGCGAAGCGGCGCTCGATGGCGCGGCCCACGCGGTTGATCCGCACCACCAACTCGCACTCGTAGTGGATCTCCTCCGAGAAGGCGGGGAGGTAGAAGGGATCGTTGTTGCGCAGCAGCGCCGTATCGGGCTTCAGGAAGAAGAGCGGGTGGTCGGGCCGGCGGCCTCCGCCGCCGTTCTCCTTCTCGGCGATGTGGTCGTCGTAGTTGCGACCGATGCAGATGATTTTCATGGTGTCACGTTTTTTTCGTTGTAATGGGCCGGGGCGGCGGGGGGCTTCGCTTTATTCTGTGGCCGTTCCGCCGCGCAGCTCCTCGACCATCCGGCGGGCGAAGCGGTCGCTGGCCCCGGCGGGTCCGATGAGGGTCCGCAGCTCATCGAAGTCGGCGAGCATCCGGCGGCGTTCGGCACCCCCTTCGAGGAGGGGGCGCAGCTCGCGTTCGAGCAGCTCGGGCGTCGGGGCGCTCGTGACGAGCTCGCGGACCGCCTCGCGGCCGAGGTTGATGTTGACGAGCGAGACGAAGGGGATGCGCAGCACGAGGGGCCGCAGCTTCTCGTAGAGCCACGGGATGCGGTAGAGCACCACCTCGGGAATCCCCATCAGGGCCGTTTCGAGGGTTGCCGTTCCGGAGGTGACGATCGCCGCCTCGGCGACGTGCAGCAGTTCGTAAGTGGCATCCTCGACGATCCGGACGGGGGTGTCGCTAAGGATCGTCTCGTACAGCCTCCGGTCGAGCCACGAGACCCCTGCGACGACGAACTGGCGGTCGGGGATGCGGCGGGCCGCCTCGACCATCGGGCGGAGGTTGGCGCGGATCTCCGTGGCGCGGCTGCCGGCCAGCAGGGCGACGATCGGCCGATCGTCGAGGCCGTGCGCCGCGCGGAAGGCTTCGCCGGTCGGGAGGGTCGGCCGCCGCTCCTCGATGGCATCGGCGAGGGGGTTCCCGGCGAAGCAGGGCTCGATGCCGAAGCGCCGGAAGTAGTCGCGCTCGAAGGGGAAGATGATGTGGAGCCGGTCCACATAGCGGCGGAGCTGCTTCACGCGCCACTCCTTCCAGGCCCACACCTTCGGGGCGATGTAGTAGTGGACGCGCAGCCCCGCCTCGTGGGCGTCGCGGGCGATTCGGAGGTTGAAGCCCGGATAGTCGATCGGGATCACTGCGTCGGGATGCCAGGCGCGGATGTCGCGGCGGCACTCGGCTATCTGGCGGCGGATCGTGCGGAGGTGGCGCAGGACGTTCGCGAAGCCGAAGAACGAGGTCTCGCGGTAGTGCTTGACCAGGGTGCCGCACCCGGCCGCCGCGGCGGCCATGCGGTCGCCGCCCCAGAAGCGGAACTCCGCCCTGGGGTCGGCCTTGCGAAGGCCGCGGATCAGGTTGGCGCCGTGCAGGTCGCCCGAGGGCTCGCCGGCGATGAGGTAGTATTTCATGAAAAATTCAAAATTCAAGATTCAAAATTCAAAATGAGGGGTTCAGACCGTCGTGTTAGCTTTGGTCGTCAGGATGATTTTCGACAGAATGGCGGTCAGTTCGCGGCATTCGGGAAACAGACTTTCGTGTTCGGCCGAGGTCAGGTACCCCGTTTCGTGCAGCAGGTCGATCCAATATTCGGTTTCGTAAGCCTCTTTGAGCGAAATGTTCATTTTGGACAGGAACTCGTTGCGGGACTGGCTGCGAAGCGTTTCGCGGACATTGGCGCCGATGCTGGTCCCGCTTTTGAGAATCTGATTGGCCAAGATGCGGTTGTCGGCCGTGTCGAGCAGGTGCTGGTACAGCCGGACGATGCGGATGGCGAATCGAAAGCTCTTTTCCAGAATGGCGTTGTCGCTCTTCATTGCGGTCGATCTAATTTTGAATCTTGAATTTTGAATTTTGAATTTGCTCGGAATCTCCGAGCAGATCGGGCCGTAGCTGCCGGGTCCGCTCCCAGGCCTGCTCCTCCTGCCACTTCTCGATCTCGGCGAAGTTACCCGAAAGGAGTACGTCGGGGACGCGCCAGCCGCGGAACTCGGCCGGCCGCGTATAGACGGGCGGCGCCAGCAGATCGTCCTGGAAACAGTCCGTGAGGGCGGAGGCTTCGTCGCCGATCGCGCCCGGGATAAGCCGCACGATCGAATCGGCGAGGATGCAGGCCGCCAGCTCGCCGCCCGTCAGGACGTAGTCGCCGATCGAAATTTCGCGCGTGACGAGGTGCTCGCGGATGCGGTGGTCGATCCCCTTGTAGTGGCCGCAGAGGATGATGATATTTTCGAGCGTCGAGAGGCGGTTGGCCTCGTGCTGGTCGTAGCGGATGCCGTCGGGCGAGGTGTAGATGATCTCGTCGTAGGGGCGTTCGGACTGCAGCTTCTCGACGAGTTCGAAGACCGGCTCGCACTTCATGACCATCCCCGCCTCGCCGCCGAAGGGGTAGTCGTCGGTCGTCTTGCGGCGGTCGTGGGCGTAGTCGTGCAGGTTGTGCACGACGATTTCGACGAGCCCCTTCTCCTGGGCGCGCTTGAGGATCGACTCGCCGAGCGGCGAGGTCAGCAGGTCGGGTACCGACGAGATGATGTCGATGCGCATGGGGTCAGCGGTTGCAGTCGATCTGGTGCTGGAGCACCTCCACGATGAAGGGGTTGTAGAGCGATTCGTGGCCGAGGGTCGTCTGCTCGGCGTGGCCGGGGCGGACCGTCGTGTCGTCGCCCAGCGGCAGGAGCCGGTCGAGGATCGAACGCATCAGGGTCGGATAGTCGCCCCCGTCGAGATCGGTGCGGCCGATCGACTCGCGGAAGAGCGTGTCGCCCGAGAAGAGCACCTTCGAGGCTTCGTGGTAGAAGGAGACGCCGCCCGGGGTGTGGCCCGGGGTGGGGATCACGCGGAGGACCGTCGAGCCGAAGCGCAGCTCCTCCGCGCCGTCGAGGTCGCGGTCGATGGGCGGCATCTCGCGGATCGGAATGCCGAAGACCGACCCGCTCGCGACGGCCGCGTCGAGCAGGTAGCGGTCCTTGCCCGAGAGGGCGAAGGGAATGCCGTAACGGCGGCGCAGGTGCTGAACGCCCAGCGTGTGGTCGAAATGGCCGTGCGTATTGGCGGCCAGCACGGGTTTCAACCCGTGCTCGGCGATGAAGTTGTCGAGGGCGGCCTCCTCCGAGGGGATCGAGGCGCCGGCATCGATGACGATGCACTCGCGGGTCTCGTCCCAGAGAAGGTAGGTATTCTCCCCGATGGGGTTGAAGGTGAATGCGGCGACTTGCATGATCGTGTGCGGAAATTTGCGGTATTTCATGCAAAGATACGAAAAGTCGAGAGCAGAAACAAGCGACAGCTTGGTTATGCCGAGACGGAGTATCTTCGGCAGAGCCAAAGTACGAAAAGTCGAGAGCAGAAACAAGCGACAGCTTGGTTATGCCGAGACGGAGTATCTTCGGCAGAGCCAAAGTACGAAAAGTCGAGAGCAGAAACAAGCGACAGCTTGGTTATGTCGAGACGGAGTATCTAAGGCGCAGCCAAAGATACGAATAAGCCGAATGCAAAAGCAAATTCATTTGCGTTTTGCCGAGGCGACGTATCTTCGACGAAGTCAAATAAGCCGAGCGCAATGCCAAATTTATTTTCGGGCTGCAGCCTGCGGAGCGCACGCTCGAGCGGACCTGCGGGACGCGAGCTGCGGGCCTCCGCCCGGCGGAGGCTGCGGCCCGCTGCGCCCATCCGGGCGCAAATTCAGAATTCAATATTCAAAATTCAGGATTACGAACTCGGGCCTTCGCGGGGCGAAGCTGCGGCCCGCTGCGCCCGTTCCGGGCGCGAATGAAAAATGAAGAATTAAAAATGAAAAATGCAGATTCGGGTCGCAGCCTGCGGAGTGCACGCTCGACGCGGACCTTCGGGACGCGAGCTGCGGGCCTCCGCCGCCCCCAGGCTGCGGCCCGCCGGTCCTGACGGACCGAAACGACATCGCGGGCTTCCGGTCCTGACGGACCGAATTTTCCAGCAAGCACTTCCGTCGAACCCGAGCTTCACCGGCTCCGCTTCTCGAACCGCCTGCGGTGGCTGACGATCTGCGACATGTGTTGGAGCGCCCATTCGGTGAGGCGGTCGATGAGCGGGACGAGCGAGCGTCCCGTCTCCGTGAGGGCGTACTCCACGCGGGGCGGCACGACGGGGTAAACCTTGCGCGAGACGAGGTCGTCGGCTTCGAGCGTGCGGAGCGTGGCGGAGAGGACGCGCGACGAAATATCGGGGATCAGACGCCCCAGTTCGTTGAAGCGCACCGTCCCGTGCCGGTCGAGCGTCAGGATGACCAGCAGCGACCATTTGTCGCCGAAGCGGGCGATGACGTGACGGACGGGGCAGTCGGCCGTAAGGGCGGGGGCGATCTCTCTTTGCGACATAGGCGGTATCTGTGTATGATCGGAACGGCGGCGGCTCCTGGCAAGCGCACTGCAGGCCGCAGCCCGATTCCGACGGTAACTTTTGCAAAGTTACTAAACGGAGCGCTTATATACAAACAAGACGAAGCGCGGCCCGCTGTCTCTTCTGCACCCATCCTCGCGTCTGCACCCTCCTTGCACCTGCTCCCGCATCCGAAGCCTCCCTCCCGCTGCAACCGGGAAAGCAAGCCCGAAAAAAACGCGTTCCGCAACCGCCTCTTTTTCAGCGAAAGCGAGCGGAAAGTAACTATGGGAACAAAATGTAACCTATTGACGGACAAGCTGAATTACCCTATCTTCGCACCGGTGAAACACGAAAAAACGATTGCTATGAAACAGATCGAATCCATCGCTTCGGCGAAAAATTACGCGGCCGCCGATTTCGGTCCGCTGGACCGCCTGAACGACTACCTGCTCGAGCTCGGCCCCGAGGTGAAGATCCCCGGCAAGGTCTTCGGCGGCGCGGCCGTCGGCGCCACGGGGGCCGACTTCTCCTTCCAGCGCTTCGCCCCCGGGACGGAGACGGGTTTCCTGCATACGCACAAAACCCACGAGGAGCTCTACTTTTTCCTCTCGGGGCAGGGCGAGCTCCAGGTGGACGGTGACCGCATCCCCGTGCGCGAAGGGAGCGTCGTGCGGGTGGCTCCCGCCGGCCGGCGCTCGGTGCGCAACAACGGCCCGGAACCGCTCGTGATGCTCTGCGTGCAGTATCGGGGTGCGACCTTCACGGCGGAGGATGCCGCCGACGGCGAGATACTCGCCGAACCGGTCCGCTGGTAGCTGGCCCCGATCCCGCTTTTTTCGCCGCCCTTCCGGCAGGAGGGGCGGCGAATGCGGTTTAAATCGCGAAAAAAGCGCTATCTTTGTGCCGCTATGGCACGAAAAAAGAGACACGATTACCCCCTGTTGGAGGGGTTGCGAATTACGACCCTCGCAGCCGAGGGCAAGGCGATGGGCCGCTGGAACGAACAGGTGGTCTTCGTTCCGATGACCGTTCCGGGCGATGTGGTCGATGTGCAGATCCGCTGCAAGCGCCGCCGCTATATGGAGGGCTTCGCGGTCCGCTACGTCGAGCGTTCGCCCCTGCGCGCGGAGCCCTTCTGCGAACATTTCGGGGTCTGCGGCGGCTGCAAGTGGCAGAACCTCCCCTACGGGGAGCAGCTGCGCTTCAAAACCGAGCAGGTGCGCGACCAGCTGACCCGCATCGGACGGATCGAGCTGCCCGAAATTCGCCCCTGCCTCGCCTCGGAACGGACGCGCGAATACCGCAACAAGCTCGAATTTACCTTTGCCGACCGCCGCTGGCTCACCTTCGAGGAGGTCGCCTCGGGAGCCGCGCTGGAGGCCTCGCCCGCCGCTGGATTCCACATTCCCGGGATGTTCGACAAGGTGCTGGACATCGCCCGGTGCCACCTGCAGCCCGAACCCTCGAATGCGATCCGCCTCGAGACCAAACGCTTCTGCCTCGAGCACGGCTATACCTTCCACAACGCCCGCGAGCATACGGGCCTGATGCGCAACTTGGTGATCCGCACCGCCTCGACGGGCGAGGTGATGGTCGTCGTCGTCTTCGGCGAGGACCGCCCCGCCGAACGGGCCGCCCTGCTGGACCACCTCGCCGCGCGCTTCCCGGAGATCACCTCGCTCTGCTATATGGTCAATACGAAGTGGAACGACGCAACGGGCGATCTGGAGGCCGTCTGCTACCGCGGCAAGGACCATATTCTGGAGGAGATGGAGGGGCTGCACTTCAAGGTGGGGCCCAAATCCTTCTACCAGACCAACTCGCGGCAGGCCTACGAACTTTACAAGGTGGCGCGCGACTTCGCCGATCTCGCCCCCGGCGATACGCTCTACGACCTCTACACGGGGACGGGAACCATCGCCAACTTCTGCGCCCGCCGCTGCCGCCGCGTCGTGGGGATCGAATACGTGGCCGAGGCGATCGCCGACGCCCGCGTCAATGCCGCACTCAACGGGCTGGAGAACACGCGCTTCTATGCGGGCGACATGAAAGCGGTCCTCGACGACCGCTTCGTGGCCGAGAACGGCCGGCCCGACGTCGTCATCCTCGACCCGCCGCGCGCCGGGGTCGATGAGCCCGTGCTCGAGGTGATCCGCCGCGCGGCGCCCGACCGGATCGTCTACGTGAGCTGCAACCCCGCCACGCAGGCGCGCGATCTGGCGCTGCTCGATGCCGATTACCGCGTCGAGGCGGTGCAGCCCGTCGATATGTTCCCCCACACGCACCACGTCGAAAATGTGGTCAAGTTGGTGCGCCGCACAGCCGCGGCACAATAAAAGGGCGGGGCACGGCGTTTGTCCGGTAGATGTGTAACCAAAAACAGTCGATACCATGAAACGATTCTGGATGTTGGCCGTCGCCGCGACGCTGTCGCTTACGGCCCTTGCGCAGGAGCATGTCGAACCCTTCCCGAGCTTCGTGCAGGTGACGGGGACGGCCGAACGGGAGATCGAGCCCGATGAGATCTACCTCTCGATCACGATCAACGAGCGGGATTCGAAGGGGAAGATCACCGTCGAGCAGCAGCAGCGCGAGATGCTCGCGGCGCTGCGCAAGCAGGGGATCGATGTCGAGAAGCAGCTCAAGATGGTCGATCTGACGAGTTCGTTCTTCAAGAAGCATACCTCGGTCGCCACGGCGCAGTACCAGTTGAAGCTCGGCTCGGCCGCTGCTGTGGCCAAGGCCTGGCGGGCGCTCGACGCGCTGGGCATCTCGCAGGTGCATGTCGAGAAGGTGTCGCACTCGAAGCTCGCGGCTTTCAAGGCCGAAGTGCGGGCCGATGCGATGCGGGCCGCCCGCAGCAACGCCGCCGCACTGGCCGAGGCGATCGGGCAGAAGATCGGCAAGTGCTTCTACATCTACGATTCGAACAACGGCGTGATGCCGACGTTCTATGCGGCGAATGCCATGGTCAAGGCGCGCGGCATCGAAGTGGCGGAAGACGCGATGGAGGCGGAGATGGAGGCGATGGAGTTCCAGACGATCAAGCTGCAATACCGCGTGCAGGCCAAGTTCGTGCTGGAGTAAGCGCGCTGCTGCATCGAACGGTCTGCGGAGCCGGCATCCCTTTCTGGGGCGCCGGCTTCGTCTTGTTGTTCCCGCTTCGTTTTGGATTTGCGCCGGTATGGGCTGCACGGCCTTTCCAAGGCCGAAATTCAAAATTGCGGAATCGGGGCGCAGCCTGCGGCCCGCTCGGCCTTTGCAAGGCCGATTCCCACCCGAGGCAAGCCCACAGCCGAGCGGATGGGCTTGCGACGTAAAGGAGCAGCCCTCCGCCCGGGGGCGGCTGCGGGCTGCAGCACCCGTTCCGGGTGCAAATTCAGAATTCAATATTCAAAATTCAGGATTACGAACTCGGGCCGCAGTTTCGCCCCGCGAAGGCCCGCTATTCGCGTCCGCTTCGGCGTCCGCTCGTACGTGTCCTTCGCAAGCTGCGCCCCGAGCTCATCATCCTGAATCCTAAATTTTGAATCCTGAATTTTGAATTTTGAATTTTGAATTTTGAATTTTGAATTTTGAATTCTTTCTCCCTTCCCTGCCTTCCCAAGAAAACGGCCCGACTATTGTCGTTTTGCGAAAAATCAATTATCTTTGTTCACTTACACGAAACAGAAACAGCTATGCAGAAGCGATTCACTTTCGATTACGAACACTACGAGTCGATCGACTCCCTCCCCGAAGCCGACCGGCTCCTCGTCGGGGAGGCCCTCGCGGCGACCGGGCGGGCCCACGCCGCCTATTCGCATTTCAAGGTGGGCGCCGCCGCCCGGCTGCGCAGCGGCCGCGTGCTGCACGGCAGCAATTTCGAGAGCGAGGTCTTCCCCGCAGGCATGTGCGCCGAACGTTCGCTCCTCTTCTACGCCGAGGCGAACCACGCCGACGACCCGATCGAGGCGATCGCCATCGCCTCGGACCCCTCGGAGCGCGAGTGCTACCCCTGCGGTCAGTGCCGGCAGGTGCTGGTCGATGTCGAGCGGCGCCAGCAGTCGCCCATCCGCATCATCATGTTCGGCGGCGGCACGGCGAGCGTCCTCCGCTCGGCCGAGCTGCTGCTCCCCTTCACCTTCATCCTCTGACGCCGATGTTCTCGCCCGACGATATTCTCTATGAAGACAACCACCTGCTGGTCGTGAACAAACACGCCGGCGACCTCGTGCAGCCCGATCCCTCGGGCGGGGAGGCGCTCGAGGAGCAGATCAAAGCGTTCCTCAAGGCGCGCGACGCGAAGCCCGGAGCCGTCTTTCTGGGGGTCGTGCACCGCATCGACCGTCCCGTGAGCGGGGCGGTGCTCTTCGCCAAGACTTCGAAGGCGCTCGTGCGGCTCAACGAGATGATCCGCGAGGGCCGCATCGAGAAGCGCTACTGGGCCCTCGTCGAGCACTGTCCCGAGGCTGAAAGCGGCGAGCTGCACCACTACATCCTGCGCGACGGCCGGACGAACCGTTCGAAAGCCTTCGGGCAGCCCCGCCCCGAAGCCAAGGAGGCGCGCCTGCGCTATGCCGTGATCGGTGCCGGGACGCACTATACGCTTCTCGAGGTGGAGCTGCTGACGGGCCGCCACCACCAGATCCGCGCCCAGCTCTCGGCGATCGGCTGCCCGATTCGCGGCGATCTGAAGTACGGCGCCCGCCGCTCGATCGCCGGGGGCGGCATCTCGCTCCACTCCCGGCGGGTGCGCTTCGACCACCCCGTGCGGCACGAGCCGGTCGATGTCACGGCCCCCGTGCCCGCGGGCGACAACCTCTGGGCCTGCTTCGAAACCGCAGAACGATGAGAGTGCTGGTTCAACGCGTCGCAGGGGCCTCGGTGACGGTGGGCGAGGAACAGATCGGCCGGATCGGCCGGGGCCTGCTCGTCCTCGTCGGGGTCACGCACGACGACACGGCCGCGGATGCGGCCTATTTGGCCCGGAAGGTGACGGCGCTGCGCATCTTCGACGATGCGCAGGGGGTGATGAACCTCGACGTGCGGCAAATCGGCGGCGAACTGCTGGTCGTGAGCCAGTTCACGCTGCTGGCCTCGACCTGCCGCGGCAACCGCCCCTCGTACGTCGCGGCGGCTCCCGAGGCGGTTTCGCGCCCCCTCTACGAGGCGTTCGTGCGCGAGACGGAGCGCCTCACGGGCCGCAAAACGGCGACGGGCCGTTTCGGCGCCGATATGCAGGTGGCGCTCGTCAACGACGGCCCCGTCACGATCTGGATGGATTCGAAAGACAAACACTAACCCGATATGAAACGATTCTTTCTTTGGATGCTGATGCTCGCCGCCGCCCTTGCGGCCTGCGACGACGATGCGAACACCGAGCCGGCGATCGGCGATCCCGAGTTGCGCGTGACCTGCGATCTGAACATTGCGCTGCCGAGCGCTTCGGCCGCCGACGGCACGATCGCCTACGAAGTGCTCTACCCCGTGGGCACGGTCGTGGCGACGGCCGAGAGCAGCGCTTCGTGGCTCCGCCCCTCCTTCTCGACCGACGGTGCGAAGGGAAAGAGCAGCCTGGGGCTGCCCAACTTCACCGGCCGGATCAGCTACCACGCTTCGGCCAACCGCGGCCCGGCCCGCACGGCGGAGCTCGTGCTCGACTATGCCGGCGTCAGCCGCGTGACGCTCACGATCCGCCAGCCCGCGGGGTCGGCCGAGGAGGACAAGCCGGATAAACCGGAGGAGCCTGACAAGCCCGATACCCCGGACGAGCCCGTCGTGCCGCATCCGGCGGGCGCCACCCTCTGCTCCGGCTGGGCCGAGCTGCCGGCGACGATCGAAAAGAGCGGCTGGCACTACACCTATCATATTACCGACCGGACGAACGGCCAGGGCAACCCCGCCCGCAACTACGCCGTCTGCTACAGCCGCGAGAAGGGGTGCGCCGTCTGGGTGGCCGCGCCGATGCACGACTTCTATGCGAAAGGGGTCCAGCGTAAGGACAACTACCGTTCGGATCCCAACTTCGATTTCGAGCAGCCGGGATCGTGGAACTTCTCCTCGACGGGGCTGACGCGCGGCCATCTGCTGGGCTCGTCGGACCGGCTGGTGAGCCGGCTGGCGAACGACCAGGTGATGTACTATTCGAACATCGCGCCGCAGTTGCAAACGGGCTTCAACACGAGCGGGGGAACGTGGAACCGCCTGGAGGAGTGGGTGGACAGCCAGTGGCACAGCGAGGCCGACACGACCTACCAGGTGATCGGCTGCTACTGGGACCCCGCGAAGCCGAAGCAGGAGGTGAACGGGACCGAGGTGCCGACCCATTATTACAAGGTGCTGCTGCGCACGAAGAACCACGTGAACAAGTGGGTCGTGAACTGTTCGCGCGACGAGCTGCAGTGCATCGCCGTGATGGTGGAGCACAAGAGCTTCTCCGAGCGGCAGCCGATGTCGGTGGCCGAGCTGGAGCGGCGGACGGGCCTCAGCTTCTTCGCCAACGTGCCCAACGCCCCGAAAGATACGTACAACGCCTCCGACTGGGGGCTGTAAAAGACGCCGGGGAGGCTCCGCAGCGATGGAGAGACGAGCGCCGGCCTACCTGACACAGCCCCGGGATGCGGTGAAAACGGATGCCGGAGGAGCGGCCGAAGCGGCTGGGGCGAACGCCTCGGAGGGATCGGCGGCCCGGCGCTATCCGTGGGGCGACACGCGGCGCTTCTACTCCGGGACGGCCTATCTCCGCCGGGTGTTCGGCGGCCGGGTCCGCAAGCTCTCGATCGATGCGGGCTTCACCTGCCCCAACCGCGACGGGACGCTCGGGAGGGGCGGCTGCACCTTCTGCAGGGCGGAGGCCTACCTCCCGGCCTACTGCTCGCCGGCGAAGTCCGTCGGACGGCAGATCGGGGAGGGGCTCGCTTTCCACGCCCGCCGCTGCGCCGGGGCGTCGCATTATTTGGCCTATTTCCAGGCCCATACGAACACCTACGCCGCGTTCGACCGGCTCCGGGCCCTCTACGAGGAGGCGCTCGCCCACCCGAAGATCGAGGGGCTCGTGATCGGCACGCGTCCCGACTGCGTCGACGACCGGCTGCTGGACTACCTCGCCTCGGTGGCCGAGCACCGCTACGTGGCGGTCGAATACGGCATCGAATCGGTCTGGGATGAGACGCTCGCAGCCGTGAACCGCGGCCACGACTTCGCCGCGGCCGAGCGGGCCGTGCGCCGGACGGCCGAACGGGGGCTTCCCGTCGGCGGCCACTTCATCCTCGGCCTCCCGGGCGAGACGGACGAACGGATCCTCGCCGGCGTCGCGCGGATCAACGCCCTGCCCCTCACGACGGTGAAATTCCACCAGCTGCAGCTCTTCCGCTCGACGACGATGGCGGCACAGTATGCGGCCGATCCGGCGGTCTTCCGCTTCCGTTCGGCCGAGGCCTACATCGACCTTCTCGCCGCGATTCTGCAGCGGCTGCGCCCCGATCTGGCCGTCGGACGCATCGCCTCGGAGGCGCCGCCCCGCTTTCTGTGCGGTCCGACGTGGGGCGGGTTGCGGAATGAAGAGCTTTGGGGGCTGCTCGAAAAAAGATTGTCGCTTCTCGATACCTTTCAAGGCGAATTTTTCCTACATTTGCACGCATAAAGCAAACACGTGATTATGATCGCGACCAGCAAAATCTTCCGAAGCATCAAGGAGTACCTCATCATGGCACTCGGTATGACCTGCTACTCTTTCGGCTGGGTGGCCTGCATCCTCCCCAACAACGGTACGGGCGGCGGCGCCGCGGGACTTTCGCTCGTACTCTGCACGGCGCTCGAACAGGCCGGCATCCACATCCAGATCGGTACGATGGTCCTCCTTATCAATGTCCTGCTGCTGCTCGTCTCGGGATTCATCGTCGGCTGGAACTTCGGCGTCAAGACGGTCTACTGTGTCGTCGTCCTCTCGCTCAGTATGAACCTCTGGCAGGCGATCCTCCCCGCAGGCAACTTCCTGGGATTGCAGGAGCAGATCGTGGCGATCGTCCTGGGCGGCATCCTCGCCGGCATCGGCATCGTGACCTGCTTCTCGCAGGGCGGCTCGACGGGCGGCACGGACATCGTGGCGGTCATCATCAACAACTACCACACGGTCAGCTACGGCAAGATTTTGATATACAGCGATCTTTTCATCATCGGCTCGTCGCTCTTCGTGGGCTACTCGATCGCGACGGTCATCTACGGCTATATTATGACGGCCGTCGTCGGCTACACGGTCGATATGATCCAGGCGGGCAGCCAGCAGTCGAACCAGGTGCTGATCGTCACGCACGACCCCGAGAAGATGGCCGACGCCATCGCCCGGAACGTCCGGCGCGGCGTGACGCTGCTCGACGCCGAAGGGTGGTACCTCAAGCAGAAAACCAAGGTGGTGATGGTCGTCTGCCGCAAGCGCGAGACGCAGATGCTGCTCAAGTTCGTCCGGTCGATCGATCCGAATGCCTTTATGACCGTCGGGTCGGTGATGGGCGTCTACGGGCAGGGCTTCGAGACGCTGAACAAAATCTGACGGCGAGCAGTCGTTTTTTTTCGGCCCGCGCCGCCCCCCCGGCGGCAAAGCCGCCCGTCGCGGGCCGATTGTAATTTCGGCGATTGCGTTGTTCGGCAGCCCCTTGCGGATTTCCTTGTCGGCTCGAACCGCCGCTCCGCCAGCCGCTCCGCCCGGCGCGGGCCGATAGCAGAATTCCGACGATTGAAAGAAGTCCGTATCGGTGCAGTTCGGCCCTGCAAATACGATACGAACATTGGCCGGCAGCTCTTGTCAGCTCGCGCCGCCCCCCCCGGCGGCGAAGCCGCCCGGCGCGGGCCGATTGTAATTTCGGCGATTGCGTTGTTCGGCAGCCCCTTGCGGATTTCCTTGTCGGCTCGAACCGCCGCTCCGCCAGCCGCTCCGCCCGGCGCGGGCCGATAGCAGAATTCCGACGATTGAAAGAAGTCCGTATCGGTGCAGTTCGGCCCTGCAAATACGATACGAACATTGGCCGGCAGCTCTTGTCAGCTCGCGCCGCCCCCCCCCGGCGGCGAAGCCGCCCGGCGCGAGCTGATTATACTTTTGTCGGCTGGAACCGCCGCTCCGCTGGCCGAGCCGCCCGGCGCGGGCCGATTGTATAATCCGATCGGCGGCTCCTTGCGGACCGAAAACGAATGAACGTAATGCAACCGATCCTCCTCTTGACGCTTTTGTTTTGAATTTCCGTTTTGCCGATATCGTGCTGCCGCTGGCTCAGCCGGCCTACACCTTCGCCGTCCCCGAGGGAGTGACGGTGGCGGAGGGCGAGGCTGTGTCGGTGCAGTTCGGCCCCCGCAAATACTATACGGGCATCGTCTGGCGGCTTCACGACCGTCCCCCCGCCGCCAGGCGGATCAAGGCCGTCGAACGGCGCCTCTACGACCGCCCGCTGCTCGATGCCGGCGGGCGGGCCCTCTGGGAGTGGCTGGCGGCCTACTACCTCTGCTCGCTGGGCGAGGTGATGCGCTGCGCGCTGCCCGCCCTGATGAAGCCCTCGGCCGATTCGGCCCGGCAGCTCCTCGACGAGGAGTTCCGCCCCCGCACCGAAACCTACTACACCCTCGCACCGGACTATGCCGATCCTGCAGCGCTCGACGCCCTCTTCGACCGGCTGGAGCGCCGCGCCCCGAAGCAGCACGCCGCCCTGCTGGAGCTGCTCGACGAACGGGAGCGCAGCGCCTCGGCCGAGGTGGCGCGCCGCCTGCTCCCGGCCGAGCGGCCGGTGCTGAACGCCCTGTGCCGCAAAGGGGTCCTCGAAGCGTGCGAACACGAACGCACCGTCGAACGCGGGGCGCCGCACTTCCGCCTGCCGACCCTGACGCCGCACCAGCAGGCGGCGCTCGACCGGCTGCGGGCCGACTTCGCGGCGGGCCGGACGGCGGCGCTGCTCCACGGCATCACGGGATCGGGCAAGACGGAGCTCTACATCCACCTGATCGCCGAGACGCTGGCCGCCGGCGACGACGTGCTGCTGCTCGTCCCCGAGATCGCTCTCACGGCCCAGCTCATCGAACGGATGGAGCGCATCTTCGGCAGCCGCGTAACGGCCTACCATTCGCGGCTGACCGATCGGCGGCGGTCGGAAACCTACCTGCGGCTGACGCACTCCGCGGGGGGCGAGTTCGTGGTCGGCGTGCGCTCGTCGATCTTTCTGCCGCTCCGCAGGCTGCGACTGGTGATCGTCGACGAGGAGCACGACGCCAGCTACAAGCAGACCGAGCCCGCGCCCCGCTATGCGGCGCGCGACGTGGCGGTGTGGCTGGCGCAGCGCGTCGGGGGCCACGCCGTGCTGGGAAGCGCCACCCCCTCGCTCGAGACGTGGCTCCACGCCGCCACGGGCAAGTACGGCCGGGCGGAGCTGACGGAGCGCTACGGCGCGGCGCAGCCTCCGGCGATCCTTCTCTCGGATACGCGGCGCGCGGCGCGGCGCAACGAGCGCAGCGGTCACTTCAACAAGCTGCTGCTCGACAAGATCGCCGCGACGCTTGCGCGCGGCGAGCAGGTGATGCTCTTCCAGAACCGGCGCGGCTTCGCCCCCTACCTCGAATGCCCCGAGTGCGGCTGGACCGCCCGCTGCCCCCACTGCAACGTGACGCTGACCTACCACAAGGCGCGCGGACAGCTCGTCTGCCACTACTGCGGCCATACGGTCGAGGCGATGCGGCGATGCCCGGCGTGCAAGGCGGCCGAGCTGCAGCCGATGGGCTTCGGCACCGAGAAGATCGAGGAGCAGATCGCCGCGCTCTTCCCCGAGGCGCGCGTGGCGCGGCTCGACCGCGACAAGGCCACCTCGGAGCGCGCCTACGGCGAGATCATCGCCGATTTCGCCGCGCACCGTACGGATATTCTGGTGGGCACGCAGATGATCGCGAAGGGGTTCGACTTCGAGGGGGTGGCGCTCGTGGGGGTGCTCAACGCCGACAACCTGCTCAACAATCCCGACTTCCGGGCGGGCGAACGGGCCTACCAGCTGCTGACGCAGGTGGCGGGGCGCGCCGGCCGCCGGGCGGCGCCCGGCGAGGTGGTGATCCAGACGGCCGATCCGTCGCACCCGCTGCTGCTGCAGGTCGTGGCGGGCGACTACGAGGCGATGGCGCGGGCCCAGCTCGCCGAACGGCGCGATTTCGGCTATCCGCCCTATGCCCGGCTGCTGCTCTTCACCCTGCGGCACCGCGATCCGGCGCTGCTGCGGCGGGGTGCCTCGGCGCTGGCGGGGCAGCTGCGCGAACGCTTCGGCGGACGGCTGTTGGGACCCATCGCGCCGCCTGTCGACCGCATCCGCGGCGAATACCTCCTCTCGCTCCTGCTGAAGATCGAGGCGAAGGCCTCGTCGCTCCGGGCGCGCGAACTGGTCGCCGGAGAGCTGCGCCGCTTCGCCGCGGATGCCGCTTTCAAAACGATTACCGTCTCTGTCAATGTCGATCCTCAGTAGCTGGCGGCGCGATGTCGAGGCGCTGCTCTTTCCGCCCGTCTGCGCCGTCTGCGGGGCGCCGCTGGTCCGCGGCGAACGGTCGTTCTGCACCTTCTGCCGTGCGACGGCGCCGCTGACGGGCTTCTGGCGCGAGGCGGCCAACCCCGTCGCCGACCGTTTCGCCGGGTTGGTCCCCATCGAGCAGGCTTCGGCCTTTCTCTACTTCCGACCCGCCAGCCGCTGGCGGCAGGCCATCCACGACTTCAAATACCGCGCGCGGTGGCGTCTCGCGGACGAACTGGGCCGCTGGTATGGCTCCGAGCTGGCCGCGAGCGGCCTCTACGGCGGAGTGGAGGCGGTCGTGCCGCTGCCGCTGCATCCGTTCAAACAGCTGCTGCGCGGCTACAACCAGTCGAGCTACCTGGCCGAGGGGATCGCGGGGGCGTTGGGGGTTCCGGTCGAGCGGCGGACGCTGCGGCGCACGCGCAACACCTCGGCGCAGGCCCTCAAGCCGCATCGTGAGCGGGCGGCCAACGTCGCGGGAGCCTTCCGGGTCCGCGACGCGGCGGGCTTCGCCGGGCGGCATATCCTGCTCGTGGACGATGTGCTGACCACCGGCAGCACGCTGACGGCCGCCGCCGAGGCGATTCTCGCCGCCGCCCCCGACTGCCGCATCAGCGTCGCCGTGCTGGCCTTCGCGGGGAGGCGGTGAGCAGTGGGCGCCCGGCGGCGGGCCTGTTTAGGGCGTGAATCAATCGCGCAGCGATTGGCGGGCCGCAGCCTCCCGGCAGCGGAGGCCCGCAGCTCCTTAACAGTCGTGCGTGACCTCCGCAGGCTGCAGCCCGACTTTGTCATTCTGAATTTTGAATCTTGAATTTCGAATTTGCGGTTTCGAATGGAACCGCCGTAACCCGCAGCTGCCGATTGTTGCAGGTTTTTTTTGCGGCAAATTCGACGTCGCAGATGTCGGTGGGCCGCAGCTTGAGGGCGGCGGAGGCCCGCAGCTCCTTAACAGTCGTGCGTGACCTCCGCAGGCTGCGGCCCGAGTTTTCATTCTGAATTGCGCCCAAAGGGCGCCGCAGCCCGCAGCCGCCCCCGGGCGGAGGGCTGCATACTCGCGTCCGCAGGCCGCTCGTGCAGGCCCATCCGCTCGGCTGCGGGCTTGTCTCGAGAGAAATCGATCGTCCCGCAGGTCCGCATCGTGCGTGCGCTCCGCAGGCTGCAGCCCGAATATGACCTATTTTTAATTCTTCATTTTTTATTTTTAATTGCGCTCGTAGAGCGCAGCGGGCCGCAGCTTCGCCCGGCAAGTCCTGCCTCAGCTCCCTGTCCACACCAATAAAAAAGAGGCCCCCGAAACTCGGGAGCCTCCGAAAAAACAACTCGCAGCGGCAGGGCGATCGCCTGGAGCGGCCGCCCCGCCCGCAACCTGCGTCTCTACTCCTGGGGCAGACCGTAACCGTTCGTTACGGCTCCCTTCGACTGCGATAGCGTCTCGAAGGGGATCGGGAAGAAGTAGCGCGGCACGTCGGTCGCATTCTCGATACCGCCCATCTGGTTCGCTACATACGTGGCCTCGTTGTTCGCATAGACGATACCGTAGTCGGTCTTCTTGTACCCATCGGCCTCGGCCGCTGCGATCTCCGCATCCGTCAGGGTCTTAAACAGCCCCTTGATCGCCGTATTGTGGTTCTTGCCGTCCACTTTGTACCCCGTCTTCGTATAGTCGTAGATACCGCGCCAGGCGGGATAGTTCACCGGATCGGAGGCATCCTTGCAGTCGTAGCCCATAAAGGGACCCGTCACCTGCTTGGTCCAGACGTATGCCGGGAAGCGGTTGCCGTTGGCGAACTCGTGGTACCCCTTCGTCCGCAAGTTGTTGCAGATCGTCCGGATCTCGGCTTGCGCCTTGACGGCAGCTTCAGAGATGACACCGCCGCGGATCAGGAACCACGTGATGCGGCTCTCGCCGAAGAGCTCCAGACGCGCCTCGTCGAGCACGGCCTTCTTCATCGCCTCGCCCGTCAGCCCCTTCAGGTCGTGGTTCTGGTCGCCGAAGGCGCGGCGGCGAATCTCGTTTACGAGCGACAGCGCCTCGCCGTCCTTGCCGAGCCCGGCCTTGGCCTCGGCCAGCATCAGATAGATTTCACCCATACGCATCACCGGGTAGTTCACGCCGGCGCAGCGCTGCTTGGCTGTATAGGGCATCTCCATATAACAATACGACCACTTGTTGAGGCAGACACCGCCGCCGTCAGCCTTATTCTTCGTGGTTGTGAACGGAATCAGCTTTTCGTGTCCTTTGCCGTCGGCACCCGTGACGACACCTGACACATCGCGTCGCGGGTCGTCGTTTGCATAGCCGCCGAAATAGAAGGCCGGCGTCATTCGGGTGGCAGCGAAAACCTTCGTCGGCGCACCGTTCGAGCCGCCGCCGCTGCTGGCGCGGCCGAAGGCATAGAGGTACTCGCCGTTGGCCGCCATACCGTCCGGACCGGGACCCTGCGGACAGCCGATCTCGAAGATCGTCTCCGGGCTTACCTGCAGGTCGAGCGAATACTGGAAGTGGCGCTGGAAGGGGTTGTTGATCCCCGCGCGTTCATCGACCGTCAGCAGTTTCGCCGAACCGGCCGCCTCGCCCATCGCCTTGCCGAAGTAGGTCTCGGCGATCGTCAGGTAGTTCTTGTAATCCGTGCGGCGCACGTAGGCGCACTTATTTGTCGCGTCGGTCGCCTTCGTTTCGAATTGCACGTCGCCGTAGAGCCCCTCCATATCGGTGCGGATCGTCTGGTACCCGGCAGCGTGGAGGGCGATCTTGCCGATCAGGGCATTGACGAAGGTCCGCGAAATGCGCTCGCCCGTGATGCCGCCCTCGCCGAGCCGGTACATATAGGGCTCGACAGCCTTCAGCTCCTCGATGAGCTTGTCGTAGATAGCGAAACGCGACGAGAGCTGGTACTCCGTGATGGCGGTATTTTCATACCCGTAGGGAATATCGCCGAAGTGCAGCGTCGCATTGAAATAGGTCAGTGCACGCAGGGCTACGGCCTCACCGTAGAGCTGTGTCCAGGCCGACGTGCGGCCGGCGGCAAGGTCAGCCTGGTACTCGGCTTTTGCGGCCAGCACGCTCGCGAACTTGGCCGTATAGCTGATAACGCTGTACGAACCGTTGAACCCGTCCTGCAGGTCATTGACGTTCGTCTCCGAAATCGCCATACGGGCGTATTTGTTGTTGGGGCCGGGACCCTCGCAATAGTACTCGACGTCGGAGCGCAGCGGGTCGTTCCAGTCGTAGAGCGAGAACATTGCACCGCCCTGGCGATAGGTCGCATAGGCCTTTGACATGATCTTCAAGGCCTCCGACGGGCTCGAGGTGACGAATCCGTCGTCCATGTTCGACGGCGAGCTGGTGTCCAGGTAATCCTCGCACGCTGCGAGCGAGCAGCAGCAGGCCGAAACGAAAAACAGTTTAAATAGTTTTTTCATGATCGTTTTTCCCATTAGAAGTTAAGATTTACGCCCACGACGAACGAACGCGGACGCGGATAGGCGCCCCAGTCGAGACCGACGGTCGGATAGGCTTGTTTGTTCTGCGCGGTGTTGGTGTTGACCTCGGGATCGAGACCCGAATAGCCCGTGATCGTGAAGACGTTGTAGATCGAGCCGTAGATGCGGAGATTCTGGATGCCGATCTTCTTCGTCAGCCGCTTCGGCAGGGTGTAACCCAGCGTCAGCGTATTCAGACGCAGGTACGAACCGTCCTCGATGCCGTAGGAGGAGACGACGGCCGTCTCGTTGTACCCGAACGGCATCGTGGCGCCGGCATTGGCGGCAGCCAACTTGGCGGGATCGTCGAGCAGGCTGACCATCTGCCCGTTCTCCACGGCAAAAGGTTTGAAGGCGTTGTTCAGGATCGCCAGCTTGTTCTCGTAAACGCCCGACTCCTTGTAGTTGTAGAGCGTGCCGAGTTTGTTGGCGTTGTAGACCTGGTTGCCGTAGCTCCAGTTGAAGTAGGCGCCCAAATCGAAGTTCTTCCAGGTGATGTTGAGGTTGAAACCGCCGGTGTGGGTCGGCGTCATATCGCCGATCACCGTCAGGTCCTCGTCCCCGATCGAGCCGTCGCCGTCGACATCCTTGTAACGTGCCATACCAGGGAAGGCCGTCTGTCCCTCGGGACGTCCGCCGATGCCGTTGAGCTGGGCGTAGATCTGACCCTCCTTGATATCCTTCACACCCGGCTTGAGGGTGTAGACGCCGTCTGCATAAGTGAAGTCGTCCACCGTATAGAAGCCGTCATAGACCCAGCCGCGGACCAGACCTACCGGTTCGTCCACCTTCAGGATGTAGTCGCTTGTCGGATAGGTGCCCGACGAGGCCCACTGCGTGCCGTAGAGACCTGTCACGTTGTCGGCCAGCTCATCGACGTTGCCCCGGTTGAAGTTGATGTTGAACCCGGCCGTGATCTTCAGATCCTTCTTATCGACGAGCACGCCCTGCAGCGAAATCTCGATACCCTTGTTCGAGGTCTGTCCGACGTTGGCGTAGGTGGTCGTGAAGCCCGTGATACCCGGGATGGCGGTCTGCATCAGCAGGTCTTTCGTCGTGTTCCAGTAGGCGTCGATCGTACCGGAGAGGCGGTTGTTCCAGAAGCCGAAGTCGATACCGATGTTGCGCGTGATGGTGGTCTCCCATTTCAAGTCGGGATTGGCCATCTGCGAGGCCGAATACTTGTAGGAGGGCAGGTAGGCGTTGCCGATGATATACTCCTGGCGGCTGTCGCTCTCGGCCGACCAGGTCTGCGACCAGAGGCTCGAATTGATGCCGTCGTTACCGACCTGGCCGTACGAGAGACGGAGCTTCAGCTGGTCGAGCCACTCGGCGTTCTTCAGGAAGGGCTCCTCCGAGAGCCGCCAGGCGAAGGCGGCGGCAGGGAAGTAACCCCAGCGGTGCGAGGGGGCGAACTTCGACGAACCGTCGGCGCGCATCGTGAAGGTGAACAGATAGCGGTCGAGCAGCGTGTAGTTCACGCGGCCGAAGAACGAGAGAATGCGTTCGGGCAGCGATTCGCTCGAAATGGCCTGCGACTTGCCCTTCTCGGGATCGTACTGGTTGATCATCGCGAAAGCGTTGTCCTTCGTGAAGTTCGACGGGAAATAGGAGGCCGTGACGCGCAGCGACGTGCCGCCCGAATCGGTCACCTCCTGGCCGGCCAGGATGCTGAAACGGTGGTTTTTGCCGAGCTCGAAGTTGTAGTTCAGCGTATTCGACCAACGCATTCCCCAGCTGTCGCCCTTCTCGTATTCGGCGTTGCCGGCATAGGTCTTGTTGCCCTCAGCGTCGAGATATTCGTTGTAGACGGCGCCCGTCCAGTCCTTCGTCTGATTCCAGGTGCGGTTCAGCGAGAGGTTCGTATTGAAGACGAGCCCTTCGATGATCCGCCAGTTCAGGGTGGCGGCGGCACGGACGCTCTGACGCAGCGAAAGCGGCTCGCGGTCGGCGATTCAGGCGCGCGGGCTGTAGCGGTCCCACTGCGAATGGCGGCCGTACATTTCGAGGTTGCCCTCCTCCAGAGCCGAGAGATCGCCGCGGATATCGCTCGTGGCGATCGGACGGTAGCGGTAGGCATACGACATGATCGAACCCGAACCGTTGGTCGTCCCCTCGTTACCCATCCGCTCGGTATCCGTGTAGCGGGTGTCGAGGCTGAAATCGAGGTTCTTGGCGAGCTGCTGGTTGATCTTCAGCGAGACGCTCGCGCGCTTCGAGTAGGAGTTGAGCTTCATACCCTGCTCGTCCATCCAGTTGGCCGAGAAGTAGATCTTGGTCTTCTCCGTACCGCCCGAAACGGTAATGTCGTGGTTGTGCGAGAACGATTCGTTGTAGACGTCCTTCTGCATATCGTACTTGCCGATCTTCCGATAGGCTTCGATCCCGTCGCCCACGGCGTAGCGGCCGATGCCGTAGAGTTTCTCGAAGGGCTCGGCATAACCGTCGCCCATAATCTTCGCACGGCCCCAAGCGTTGACCAGGTAGTCGTAGGGACCGAGGGCGTCGAGGTATTTCGTCGGGTGGTTGAACTTGGCGTAACCGCTGTAGGTGACGCTGATGCGGCCCTCCTCGGCGTTTTTCGTCGTCACGAGAATGACGCCGTTGGCGCCGCGGGCACCGTAGATCGCCGTCGAGGAGGCATCCTTCAGCACGTCGATCGACTGCACCTGTTCCGAGGGGATGTCACTCAACGAGCCCGGGATGCCGTCGATGAGCACCAGCGGGTCATTGGACTGCGAGATCGAACCGCCGCCGCGCACCCGGATCGAAATTTCGGCATCGGGACGGCCGTCCTGCGTCGTCACGTTCACGCCGGGAAGCTTGCCCTGCAGAGCCTGCGCTACGTTGGCCACGGGAGCGGAGACGATCTCCTTCGCCGAGACCGACGAAACGGAACCGGTCAGGTCCTTGCGGCGCACTGTCTGGTAGCCGATCACCACGACGTCCTCGAGGGTGGTGTTGTCCTCCTCCATCACGACGTCGATCTGCGTCTTGCCGGCTACCGCCACGCGCTGCGTCTTCATGCCGATGTACGAAACGACCAGTACCGCTTTCTGGGCATCCGGTACCTTCAGTTCGAACGAGCCGTCCACGTTCGTACTGATTCCGAGAGAGGTTCCTTCAACAACCACGGCTGCACCGATAACCGGCTCGCCCTTAGCTGTTTTGACCCCCCCCCTCAACGTTTGGGCCTCCGCTGCGAACGCGAGACTCCAGCCCAACACGACGGTTAGGACAAACTTGAGAGTGAAGTTTTTCATAAAAAAAGACAACTCCCGCCCCTGCTGCGTCCCGCGCCGGATCCGCGCCGGAGGGCTCCCGGAGGTCCCCCAGACGGCCTTCGGGAACCCTCTGAAGGCCGGAACCGTCCTTTCCTCGGCCTCCGGCTGCCGGGCGCGTTTTTTTCGGCGGAATTTTTCCCGGAGCTGCACGAAATATCCGCCGTTTTTTTCGTATCTTCGCCGATGTTGTCGAACAACCCACAAACGACGCATGAAACGACTTTTCCATCTGCTGCTCGCGGCCGTCCTGCTGGCCGGGGGCTGCGCCGAACAGAAGCGGATCGACCGCAGCGCCACTGAGCGCGACTCGCTGCAGACGATCGTCGACCGCAAGGATTCGCTCATCGAGGCGGTCTTCGCCGACATCAACGCCATCACCGAGAACCTCGCCCAGATCAAGGTGCGCGAGCACATCATCTCGACCGTCCCGGCCGAGGGGATCGCCCGCCCGATCGACCAGGTGAACAGCGACCTGGCCGCCATCGAGCAGCTGCTCGCCGAGAACCGCGCCAAGATCGCCGGGCTGCAGCGCACGGCCGCCCAGCTGCGCCAGGCGAAGCTGCGCATCGGCGAGCTGGAGCGGCTCATCGAGGGGCTCAATACGCAGCTCGACAGCCAGAACGCCGAAATCTCGCAGCTGCGCGCCGAGATCGCCGAGCAGGCCCTCGCGATGCAGCAGCTCAACGCGCAGCTCACCGTCGAGCAGACCTCGCGCCGCGCCGAGGTCGATTCGCTCTCGCAGTGCAACGACGCCCTTGACCGCGAGCTGCACACGGTCTACTACATCGTCGGGCAGCGCCGGCAGCTCATCGAGGCCGAGATCATCGACCGCTCGCTGAAGGTCGCCGGCAACAACTCGCTCGAGGGCTTCCTCCGGGCCGATTCGCGCGAGCTGGTCGAGATCCCGATCCGCCAGAAGCGCGTCTCGCTCGTCACCTCCCACCCCGAGGAGGCCTACCGCCTGATCCGCAGCAGCGACAAGACGGTGCAGAAGCTCGTCATCACCGATCCCGAGCGGTTCTGGGAATCCTCGCGCGTGTTGATCGTCTGCTACCGGTAGCGCGCCTGGCCCCGGCCCGGAAAGCCTCTGGCCAACCCGGCCCCGGCCCGAAAAGCCCCGGTCCGAAAAGCCTCTGGCCAACTCGGCCCGGCCCCAAAGGCCGCCGCCTTATATAATAAGCTTCTTTCTTCGCAGCCGCCGGCAGGGCGGCTGTGTCGTTTTTTGCCGCATCCTGCCCGCCTTCCGCAACACTCCGCTGCCCTCGTCCCGATGATTTTTTTGCAAAAAAAACAGGTCGCATAGTACACTTTTTTGAAAAATTCGCTTATTTTTGTATGCTGAATACCCCGGATTCGGGGCATTCGCCACAAGGAAACAACCTTTTTTTAACTAACTTTTTTTATGAAAAACTTCACTCTCAAGTTTGTCCTAACCGTCGTGTTGGGCTGGAGTCTCGCGTTCGCAGCGGAGGCCCAAACGTTGAGGGGGGGGGTCAAAACAGCTAAGGGCGAGCCGGTTATCGGTGCAGCCGTGGTTGTTGAAGGAACCTCTCTCGGAATCAGTACGAACGTGGACGGCTCGTTCGAACTGAAGGTACCGGATGCCCAGAAAGCGGTACTGGTCGTTTCGTACATCGGCATGAAGACGCAGCGCGTGGCGGTAGCCGGCAAGACGCAGATCGACGTCGTGATGGAGGAGGACAACACCACCCTCGAGGACGTCGTGGTGATCGGCTACGGCACGGTGAAACGCCGCGACCTGACCGGATCGGTGGCCTCGGTAACGGGCGACAAGCTGGCGATGAACCCCGTCTCGAACGTGGCTCAGGCCCTCCAGGGCCAGCTTCCGGGCGTGCAGGTGACCTCGCAGGACGGCCGTCCGGGCGCCTCGATGTCGATCCGCGTGCGCGGCGGCAACTCGATCACGCAGTCGAACGACCCGCTCTTCATCGTGGACGGCGTGCAGGTGAGCACGATCGACGACATCCCGGCCGACAACATCGAATCGCTGGATGTGCTGAAGGATGCCGCCTCGACGGCGATCTACGGTGCCCGCGGCGCCAACGGCGTAATCCTGATCACGACCAAGGGCGGCAAGCGCGCTGAGAAGACCACGGTACGTTACAACATGTACTACCAGGTCAAGGAGAACCCCGAGATGCTGGAGATGATGGATGCCTACGACTATGTGCTCTGGACCTGGTCTTACGCTACCGCCTATAATGAGAATATGGGCAAAGGTGTCGCCAAGTATTTCGGTCTGGGTTCGGCCAACGGCAACCACCTGAACGAGTACAAGAATGTGGCTGCGCATAACTATGCGAATGATCTGATGCGTACGGCCGGATCGTGGAACCACGATATCTCGATCTCGGGCGGCAATGAAAATACACAGCTCTATGCGACGGTCAACTACCTCGACGACGAAGGCATCCGCATCAATTCGGGCTTCCGCCGCTGGAACGCCAACTTCAAGATCACGCAGAAATTGGCCAAGTCGCTTACGTTCAACGCCGACCTGCGCTATGCCGATTTGAAGGTCGAAGGCACGAAATTCGACTTGGCCACCTCGGCACGCTCCTATCGCCCGATCGACAACCCGCTGGGCGCTGGCGATCCGGAAGAAAACGCAGCTGCATTCGGCAACGGTTCGGGCAACGTCGAAGAGAAAGGCAGCGACCCGATGAAAATCGTGGAGGACAACGTCAGCATCCGGAACACGCAGCGCATCCGCGCTACGGGCGGCCTGACGTGGCAGCCCGTGAAAGGTCTGACGGCTAAAACGGAGCTCTCGCTCAGCCGCAACTGGAGCGAAAGGCAGGAGTGGAACGGCGGGTACACGGGCGACGACCGCACGGCCAAGCTGACCCAGACGAGAGGCTACGGCGTCCGTTGGGCCACGACGGTCAACTACGAGGTGCAGGGGCTCGGCGACAACCACAGTCTGTCGATCCTGGCCGGTAACGAAGTGCTCGCTTCGAAAAGCAACGAATCGAACATCACGGGCGTCGGCTACCCCGACGGCTTCACGATGTCGCAGGCCTTCGGCCAGCTCAACATGACCGGCTATGGCCAAGGTACGGCCGGCAAGGATACGTTCAGCAACAAGATCGGCGTCGCGAACCGGACGCTCTCGTGGTTCGGGCGCGTGAACTACTCGTACAAGGGCAAATATATCTTCACCGCCACGTTCCGCGCCGACGGTTCGTCGAAGTTCGCCCCCAACAACCAGTGGGGCTACTTCCCCGCAGCGGCTGCCGCCTGGCGCATTTCGGATGAAAACTTCATGGCCGGTGCCAGGGACTGGCTCGACAACCTGAAGCTCCGCGTATCGTACGGTACGTCGGGTTCGGACGGCATCAGTTCGTCGCTTTGGAAAGGTACGTGGGGCACCAAGTCGATCACCGTCGACGGCGAGAAGATCTCGGTCTACAATCCGGGCGATATGAAACCCAACCCCGATCTGAAATGGGAGACGACCACCTCGCGCAACCTCGGCCTCGACTTCAGCATGTGGAACGGCCGTCTGCGCGGTAGCATCGACGGCTACTGGAACTCGACCGACGACATCCTGATGAAGGTGCCGACCGATGCCTCGTCGGGCTACTCCTACCAGTACCAGAATGTGGGCGAGACTTCGAACAAAGGTTTCGAGATCGCCCTCGGCGCCGACCTCGTCCGCAAGAAGGACTTCAACCTGAGTCTGAACGTTACCTACAGCTACGTGAAGAATACGGTCGAGAAGGTGGACGATCGCGTCAATGCCGACTCCCACACCAACTGGGGTTCGTCGATGCGTGTTCCTAACTTCGACTACATCATCCGTGCCGGTCAGCCCGTCGGGTATGTCCAGGGCTTTCTCTCGGATGGGTACTACACCGTGGACGATTTCACCTATGCGAACGGTGTCTGGACGTTGAAACAGGGCGTGCCCGACACGAAGGATATCGTGAACTACGCAGGCGGCGAAAACTTCCAGCTCGCCGCTGGACAGACGGCCTTCCCGGGTATGGTCAAGTTCCGGGATGTGACGGGTGACGGCATCGTCAACGGCGACGACGTGGCCCCGATCGCCTCGATGCAGGCCAAGCACACGGGCGGCATCACGCTGAACGGCAACTGGAAAAACCTCGACTTCTCGGCTGCATTCACCTACCAGATCGGCGGCAAGGTCTACAACGCCAACGCTATGCACGCGATGATGGGCAATAAGGACAACTCCCTCGGTGCGAACCGTCTATCGATCGTTTCGGACTGCTTCCGCATCTACGATGTCGATACGCAGGGCGATCTGTATGCCGTGACGACGCCCGATGAGCTGGCCGCCCTCAACAGGAACGCCAAGTACGCCCTGCCGTACAGCGAGTACGGTCTGGTCGATTCGCGCTTTATCGAGGACGCCTCCTACCTGCGTCTGCAGAACCTGACGATCGGCTACTCGCTGCCCTCGAAGTGGCTCAAGAAGATCCACATCCAGAAACTGCGCGTCTACTTCACGGGGTCGAACCTCTTCTGCATTTCGGGTTATTCGGGCCTCGATCCGGATGTCAACACGAACTACAACGCCGGCGGCAACGGCTTCCCGACGCCGAACTACGACTACAATTCCTACCCGAAGGCCCGCACCTACACGTTCGGTCTTAACGTAACGTTCTAAACCTAAAACGAAACAGACACATGAAAAAAATAGTTTATTCTGCACTTTGCGTCGCCGCCCTGGCGGCTGCGCCTTCGTGCAGCGACTTCCTCGACGTAACGTCCCCCTCGGAGGTCGATGGAAACTTCGTCTTCTCCAATCCGACGACCGCGCGTGCCGCCCTGGACGGAGCCTATGACACGTGGCGGGACTGCGCCAGCAGCCAGGTCTTCGGCGACGGGTGGTTCTACGCCCTCGACGTCGCCGGCTCGGATATCGAGCGTCATCCGGAGAAGTTCTCCAACCAGCCGGGACGCCATTGGCCCGAAGTCCTTTACGACAACGGCACCTACGCCGGCAACTATACCCTCGGCTCCTATGACAAGGACGACGAGAGCGGCGCCTACAACAAGCTCTATGCCGTGATCGGCAAGGCCAACGCCATCATCACCGCCATGGAGGAGGCCCCGAACTTCGAGGAGTTCATGTCGGCGGGCGAGCCTTCGGAGCTGAGCCAACTCTACGGCGAAGCGATCGCTATGCGTGCCACGGCCTACCGCGAACTCTGCAGATACTTCGGCGACGTCCCCTACAACACCGTTTTCGGCGAACCGGCCAGCGGCCTCACCTCGCGCGATCTGATCTATGAGAAGACGATCGCCGATCTGATCCGCGTCGAGCCCCTCATGTTCGAGGTCGGCAAGATTCCGGGATATACGGATGTCAAGAAGTGCTTCTCGAAGACCTATGTGCAGGGGTTGATCGGCCGCATGGCCCTCGAGGCCGGCGGTTACCAGACGCGCCGCAAGGATGTCGAGCGTGTCGATGCCGAGGGCAAGACCATTTCGTTCGAAACGCTCGGAACGGAGAACAACGACGCGGTCTACGGCCGTCGCAGCGACTGGCGCGACTTCTATACCATCGCCAAGACCTATTTCCACAAGGCGATCGAACAGTCGGGATCGGCCCGGCTGGTGTTGACCGACCCGCGTCCGGCTGACGGCAAGCGCGTCTACGACAACCCCTACCAGTACTTCTTCCAGGAGATGCACATGAGTGACGCCGTATACGCGACTGAATCGATCTACGAATACCCGATGCAGCAGGGCGGCGGCAACGATTCGCGCCCCTATTCGTTCGGTCGTCCGTCGAATGGTGGCAGCAAGAAGGCCTATCCCTGCAAGAACTACGGCCAGGGGCGTATGAATCCCGCCTACTATTACGGCTGCTTCGATCCGAACGACATGCGCCGCGACGTGGCCGCTACGGTCACGGGCAGCAAAGGCAATGGCACCGAGATGCTACTTCCTTTCGTTCCTGATTCGAAATGCAATGGCGGCGGCATCTCGCTGAACAAATGGGACGAGAACCGTCAGGCGACCCCGTGGTATCAGCAGAACCGTAAATCGGGCATCAACGGCCCGTATATGCGCATGTCCGAAATGTATCTGGGCTATGCCGAGGCCTGCGCCGCTCTGGGCGAGGAGGGCGAAGCCAAGAACTATCTGAAGATTATCCGCGAGCGGGCATTCCCCGCCGGCAAGGCCAATACGGATGCCTTCATCACCAAGTGCGGCGGCATTCTGAAGGCCGTGATCGAAGAGCGCGGTTTCGAGTTCGCCGGCGAGGGCGATCGCCGCTGGACGCTGATCCGCACTGGTCTGCTGCCCGAGAAGATCAAGGAGATCAAGGAACTGACGAAGAAGATGTTCGAAGGGCTGAAGACGAAAGGTTTCTACAAGTTCGAGAACGGCAACGTCATTTCGAGCTACATCTACACGAAGCTCGTGGATGCCAAGTCGAAGTACGGCTTCCGCCTGACGGCCCAGTGCCCCGACAAGAACGATCCGGTGCTCTACCCGGGCTGGCGCGGCCAGCACGACGACTGGGGATCGTTCGGTTGCACGTATGCGGAGACGCCGAAGACGAACCTCGCGATCGTCGGTCTCTTCGAGCCGGTGTCGGCCGAGAAGGAGGCCGAGCTGCTCGCAGACGGCTACGAGAAGGTCGAGTGGGGCAAGGAACTGGCCAAATATGAGACGGAATATTCCGATTATCTGTTCTACAACTACGACTACGTGAAAGCACCGATCTATCTGGTTCCGTTCAATCCGAATGTGCTGTCGTCGGCCAACCTGACCAACGGCTACGGGTTCTCGGATAAATAAACCGGCGGCACGAGGCGGAAGCGGCACGATCGCATCCGGCTGCAGCCGGATGACGACGCCGCTCCGGCGGAAGCGGGGAGGTCGGCCTCTTTCGGCGGGAGCCGGGCGGGCAGCCTTTCGGCGGAAGCCGGACCGCTTCGGCGGCGGATCGCTCCGCAAAACGACGGGCACCCCTTTTCGGGGGTGCCCGTTTTTTTTATGAACGCGGGGGGGGGGCGATGCGACGGTTGACAGTTGCTGTTCGATCTCGAAGAGGTCTGCCGGCCGACATTCAGGATTCCGGCCTTGCAAAGGCCGAGCGGGCCGCAGCCTGGGGGCGGCGGAGGCCCGTTGCTCGTGTCCGCCTCTGCGTCCGCTCGCGCGGCTCCTCCGCAGGCTGCAGCCCGAATCGGAGAGTAAACCCAAGCGAGCCCGGCAGCCCTTTTAATGATGAATTTTGAATCTTGAATTTTGAATTCTGAATTGGCGGTTCCTTCCCGGAACCGCCGCAGCCCGCAGCCGTCCCCGGGCGGAGGGCTGCATCCTCGCGCTGCTCGAAAGCGGGCCCATCCGCTCGGCTGCGGGCATGTTTTGTGGCTGGAATCGACCTCGAAGAGGTCGGCGGGCCGCAGCCTCCCGGCGGCGGAGGCCCGCAGCTCGTTGCCGAATCTGCGTGCGCTCCGCAGGCTGCGGCCTGAACTCGAATTCGTAATGAATCTGGTGCCTCCTTTTTGCGCAATATCAATCGCGTAGCGATTGGCGGGCCGCAGCTTCGCCCCGAGGAGGTCCGTAGCTTCGCCCCGAGAAGATCCACAACTCGCGTCCGCAGGTCCGCTCGCGCGGTTCCTTCGCAAGCCGCGGCCCGCGCGCCCTCCTCTGACCACCAGTAAAAAAGAAGACCCCCGTTCGCAGGGCGAACGAGGGTCGTTTCTTTCCGTTTGGCGCCGAATTACTTCGCAGCGTTCTTCTTATCGTAGCGTTTTGCGTAGCGGCTCATAAACTTATCGACGCGACCGGCGGTATCCACCAACTTCATCTTGCCCGTATAGAACGGGTGCGACGTGTTGGAAATTTCCATCTTATACACGGGATAGGTTTCGCCGTTCACTTCGATGGTCTCTTTTGTCGAAACGGCGGACCGGCACAAAAACACGTGGTCGTTGGACATGTCCTTGAAGGCCACCAAACGATAATTCTCCGGATGAATACCCTTTTTCATTTGTTGTTTTTGTTTAATGTTAGTGCTTAAGCGCGACAAAGGTAATACAATTCGGCCGCAAAAACAACACTTTGCGAAAAAAATGTTGCCGGCGGTCGGTCGCGGCTGCTCTCGGCCGCTGCAAAGGCGGTTCTTGTCTGTATTTGCGTGCGTGGACGTTTCGGTCCTGTTCGGAATGTTTCGCTGCGGCAAAATGCAAACAAGTTTGCTTTTGCGCTCGGCATTTCGTACTTTGGCTTCGCCGAAGATACTTTGTCTCGGCAAAATGCAAACAAGTTTGCTTTTGCGCTCGACTTTTCGTATCTTTGTCCCGCTTCCGTCTTTCGGGCCGGATGCGGGCCCATAGCTCAGTCGGTCAGAGCAGCGGACTCATAATCCGAAGGTCGTGGGATCATGCCCCTCTGGGCCCACCTGGAAATCAACCGCTTGCGGCGACGCAGGCGGTTGATTCGTTTTATCGGGGTACACAAATTAGCCCTAACTCGGTTTTTTTTTTGGGGGGGGTGACGGTCGGGTGGGGTAGGAGAATCTTGCCGCCGCTGCAGGGTGTTCGGTCGGAATTTCTGGGAAAAACGTGCCGGATTCCGATTTTTTTGTTTATATTTGGTGAAAAATCCGGATCGCAGCGCCAGCAGAGAGTGCCGCCCCTTGTGCGGGTGCCGAGCGCTGCGCAGGAGCCGAAAGCCACGAACCGCCGAAAATGAAACGCGCCGTCGGACGAGTGATCGCATTTTATGTCGAGGGGTTCCGCGAAATGACCCTGGGCCGTACGTTGTGGCTCATCATCCTCGTGAAACTCTTTGTCATCTTCTGCGTGCTCCGTCTCTTCTTCTTCCCCGATCTGCTGGCGGGAAAGAGTGACGAGGAGCGCGGCCGCTGCGTGCTGTGGGAGCTGACCCTGCCGCCCGAACAGCTGCCGGTCCGGTGATCCGGTGACGCCGCCGCCCGTCTGGCCCGCAAGCCGCCCGAGCGCCCGCTGTCCCGGCCCGCCTGCGAGCCGAACGGTCCGCAAGCCGTCTCGGCCCGCCGCAAGCCTGCAGTTCGGGTCTGAATAGCCCGCAAGCTGCCCGAGCGCCCGCTGTCCCGGCCCGCTTGCAAGCCGAACGATCCGCCCGCTGTCTCGGCCCGCCGCAAGCCCGCAGTCCGGGTCTGAATAGCCCGCAAGCCGAACGGCCCGCCCGAGCAATCCCGAGCAACCCCGAGCAACCAATCCATACCAACCGCACCGATATGATCTCCGATTACCTACACACCGTCGACTGGTCGCGGGCGCAGTTCGCCCTGACGGCCATTTACCACTGGCTCTTCGTGCCGCTGACGCTCGGTCTGGGCTTCCTCGTCGCCCTGATGGAGACGCGCTACGTCCGCACCGGCGACCCCTTCTGGAAGCGCACGACCAAATTCTGGATGCGCCTCTTCGGCATCAATTTCGCCATCGGCGTCGCCACGGGGCTGATCCTCGAGTTCGAGTTCGGCACCAACTGGTCCAACTACTCCCATTTCGTGGGCGACATCTTCGGCGCCCCGCTCGCCATCGAGGGCATTATGGCCTTCTTTTTAGAGAGCACCTTCATCGCCGTGATGTTCTTCGGCTGGGAGAAGGTCTCGAAGGGCTTCCACCTCGCCGCGACCTGGCTCACGGCCATCGGCGCCAACCTCTCAGCCGTCTGGATCCTCGTCGCCAACGCCTGGATGCAGCACCCCGCGGGCTGCACCTTCAACCTCGACACCGTGCGCAACGAAATGACCTCGTTCGCCGATGTGGCCCTCTCGCCCGTGGCGGTCAACAAGTTTTTCCACACCGTCACCTCCTCCTACGTGCTCGCGGCCCTCTTCGTCGTCGGCGTCAGCGCCTGGTACCTGCTGCGCCGCCGCGAGGAGCGGATGGCCCGCGCAAGCATCGCCACGGCTTCGCTCTTCGGTCTCCTCTTCGCCCTTCTTACAGCCCTTACGGGCGATACGTCGGGCGCCGTCGTCGCCCGTGTGCAACCGATGAAGTTAGCCGCGATGGAGGGCCTCTACCAAGGCGAAGAGGGGGCGCCGCTGACCCTCTTCGGAGTGCTGCGCCCCGAGGAGCAGCGCCGCGCGGGCGGGGATCCCTTCCATTTCAGCGTCGCGATTCCGAAGATGCTCTCGGTGATGAGCTTCCGCGATCCCGACGCCTACGTCCCCGGCATCCGCGACTTGGTCGAAGGCAATGCCGAACGGGGCATCCTCTCGACCGCCGAGAAGATCGGACGCGGCCGCCGCGCCGTCGGCGAGCTGGCCCGCTACCGCGCCGCCCTCGAAGCGGGCGACCGCGCGACGCAGGAGGCCGTCCGCGCCGAGTTCGACCCCGCGACTCCCGAGGGCCGGCACTTCCTGCGCGAGTACTTCGCCTACTTCGGCTACGGCTACCTCGACGATCCGGAGCAGGTCGTCCCCTGCGTTCCGGTGCTCTTCTACTCGTTCCGCGTGATGGTGGGGGCGGGGATGCTCTTCATCCTCGTGCTGGCGCTCGTCTGGTGGTTCAACCGGCGCGGCAGCCTCGGCCGTCAGCGCTGGCTGCTCCGGGTCGCTATCGCATGCGTCCCGCTCGCCTATTTCGCCTCGCAGGCCGGCTGGGCCCTCGCTGAGATGGGGCGCCAGCCCTGGGCCATCCAGGAGCTGATGCCTGTCGACGTCGCCGCCTCGAAGATCCCGAGCGGCTTGGTCTCGGTCACCTTCTTCCTCTTCCTGGCCCTCTTCACGGCCCTGCTCGCCGCCGAACTGAGCATCCTTTTCCGACAGATTCAACTGGGGCCCGACGGCCCGAACGTTCCGGCTGACCCGGACAGCGGCTCGGACAGCGGCCCGAATGGCGGACCGAACGGCGGACCGAACGGCCCGAACGTTCCGTCTGGCCCGGCCGGCACCTCGGCTGACGGTTCGGCCGGCTCCCCTGGCGCCCCAACCGGCCCCGGCGCCCCGGCCGCTCCGACAGGGTCGGCCGCTCCCGGCACCCCGGCCGGCGCTGTCACCCCCGAAAACCCCGATCAAAAGAGATAGACGCTTTATGGATACCTTGACTTTCCTGCAGCACTATTGGTGGCTGCTCGTGTCGCTGCTCGGCGCACTGCTCGTCTTTCTGCTCTTCGTACAGGGCGGACAGGCCCTTCTCTACGACCTCGGCCGCACGGCGGAGGAGCGCAACCTGCTCGTCAACTCGCTGGGGCGCAAATGGGAGTTCACCTTTACGACGCTCGTCACCTTCGGCGGCGCCTTCTTCGCCTCGTTCCCGCTCTTCTACTCGACTTCGTTCGGCGGGGCGGTCTATGTCTGGCTGGCGATTCTGCTGGTCTTCGTCGTGCAGGCCGTCGCCTACGAATACCGGCGTAAGCCGGCCAACGTCTTCGGCGAGAAGACCTTCAACCTTTTCCTGCTCGTCAACGGCATTCTCGGGCCGCTGCTGCTCGGTACGGCCGTCTCGACCCTCTTCACGGGGGCGCCCTTTACGGTCGACCGGCTCAATCTGGCCAACCTCGGCGAGGGGGGTGCGGCGGTCATTTCGCAATGGGCCACCCCCTGGCACGGGCTCGACGCCGTGGCGAACCCCCACAACCTCTTGCTGGGCGTTGCCGTGGCGCTGCTGGCGATGACGCTCGCCTGCGAGTATTTCCTGAACAACGTCGCCGATGCCGTGCTTTGCGAGCGGGCCTGCCGGCGTCTGCGGCTCGTGGGGCCGCTCTTCGCCGGCTGCTTCGTGGTGTGGCTGGGCTGGCTGCTGTGCATCGACGGTGCGGCGGTCGATTCCGCGACGGGCGTCGTCTCGCTCGAGCCGCACAAATACCTGCACAACCTGCTGCGGATGCCGGCGGTGGCGGCCGTGCTGCTCGGCGGGGCGGTGCTGGTGCTCTGGAGCATCGGCCGCGGCTGGTGCGGCCGGCGCGATGCCGTCTGGTACGGCGGCGCGGGGACGATCCTCGCCGTCACGGGGCTGCTGCTGACGGCCGGGTGGGGCGATACGGCCTACTACCCGTCGCTCGTCGATCTGCAGTCGTCGCTCACGATCCGCAACTCCTCGTCGAGCCGCTTTACGCTGACGGTGATGAGCTGGGTGTCGCTGCTGATCCCCTTCGTCGCGGCCTACATCTGGTATGCCTGGCGCGCGATCAACCGGACGCCGATCTCCCGCGAGGAGCTGCGCGGCGGCGGACACCAATATTAATAGGAGCGGAAGGGGCGGCCGCTGTTATACGGCCGCCCCTCGGCTCTCTCTCCGCGCTCGCCCCTCCGCGCACTCTCTCCGCGCTCGCCCCTCTGCGCTCGCCCCTCCGCGCTCGCCCCTCTGCGCTCGCCCCTCCGCGCTCGCCCCTCCGCGCTCGGTGCCCTCCTCGGGCGTCCCTTCGCTGCCATCCCCTTGTCGCCACGGCTTCCCGGTCCGGTCGTCCTTCGGCTCCCTTCCGCGGGCGCACCTATTTATATAGCCGCAGCCGGCGGGGATTTACCGGCAGCCGGCCGGCCCGTATCCACTTTTTTTCGATGAAAAAATTTGTTATTTGCCGGCTTTGTATTATCTTCGCACCCGATTTCGCCTGCGATCGTGCAAACATTGCAGCCGCTGCGGGATCGGGGCTCTTTGAAGCGAGAAAAATGAAAAATTTATCGCGAAATATTTTGACGGTAAATTTTTTATGCCTACTTTTGCAATCCGAACGGTTAAAATTGCCGATGTAGCTCAGTTGGCAGAGCACTTGATTTGTAATCAGGCGGCCGTGGGTTCGAGTCCCTCCATCGGCTCAGGGTCGAAAGGACGACGGACGGAGCAGCAGCGAACGATTGATTTGGGAAGTTACCAGAGTGGCCAAATGGGGCAGACTGTAAATCTGCTGGCTTATGCCTTCGGTGGTTCGAATCCATCACTTCCCACCATAAAAAAAGAGTGCCGGTTGGAGTTGCAAAACCCCGGGCGACAAACGGAGGCTCCTCTTCGGGGGGGGGCAGGCAGAGCCTCTCCGAGGGAGGCCTGCAGGAGAGGGGACTTTCGGGGAAAGCCGCCCTTGTGTCGTCGGAGAGGGGCAGTGCGGACTCTGATGCGGTCTGTTTTTGCGGAAGTAGCTCAGTTGATAGAGCATCAGCCTTCCAAGCTGAGGGTCGCGAGTTTGAGCCTCGTCTTCCGCTCTACGCCGGGGCCGGCCGTTGAAATAAGGTGGCGACCGCCCGCTGAAAACAGGAGAGGCCGAAACAAACCGATGCTGCCTGCTGAAAACGACGGTGGCTGGCCATTGAAAAGGACGGGGCAGGAACAAGGCAATGCCTGCAGCCGGAAACAACGGGGCCGGTTAAGGTGAGGCCGGCAGCTGAAAACAAGCGTGGCCGAAGCAAGCCGGAGCCGGCATTGATAAGGCGGCAGCCGTCCGCTGAAGACAACAGAGGCCGAAGCAAGCCGATGCCGCCCGCTGAGAACAACGGGCCCGGCTGTTGAAGCGGGGCGGGCCCGGCAGCCGGAAACGCCAAGCGGGCTGGATGAAAACAGCGCTGCCGCCGGCAGCAGAAACAAAACAAAAAAGCATTTTATATACTTTAAAACTTATACGATTATGGCAAAAGAAAAATTCGACCGTTCGAAACCGCATGTGAACATCGGTACCATCGGTCACGTAGACCACGGTAAGACGACCCTGACGGCCGCCATCACCACCGTGCTGGCCAAGGCCGGTCTGTCGGAGCTCCGTTCGTTCGATTCGATCGACAACGCCCCCGAGGAGAAGGAGCGCGGTATCACGATCAACACGGCGCACGTCGAGTACCAGACGGCCAACCGCCACTATGCACACGTCGACTGCCCGGGCCACGCCGACTATGTGAAGAACATGGTTACGGGTGCCGCCCAGATGGACGGTGCCATCCTCGTGGTTGCCGCTACGGACGGCCCGATGCCCCAGACGAACGAGCACGTGCTGCTGGCCAAGCAGGTGAACGTGCCGCGCATCGTGGTCTTCCTGAACAAGTGCGATATGGTGGACGATCCCGAGATGCTCGACCTGGTCGAGATGGAGGTCCGCGACCTGCTTTCGAAGTACGACTTCGACGGCGACAACGCCCCGATCATTCGCGGTTCGGCCCTCGGCGCCCTGAACGGCGAGCCGAAGTGGGAGGAGAAGGTGATGGAGCTCATGAATGCTGTGGACGAGTACATTCCCATCCCGGCGCGTGAGAACGAGAAGCCTTTCCTGATGCCTATCGAGGACGTCTTCTCGATCACCGGCCGCGGTACCGTCGTTACGGGCCGTATCGAGACGGGTGTGATCCACGTGGGCGATCCCGTCGAGATCATCGGTCTCGAGGAGAAGACGCTGACGTCGACCTGCACGGGTGTCGAGATGTTCCGCAAGCTCCTCGACGAGGGCGAGGCAGGCGACAACGTAGGTCTGCTGCTCCGCGGTATCGACAAGAAGGAGGTAAAGCGCGGTATGGTCGTTGCCAAGCCGGGTTCGATTACCCCGCACACCGAGTTCCAGGCAGAGGTCTACATCCTGAAGAAGGAGGAGGGCGGCCGCCACACTCCGTTCCACAACCACTATCGTCCCCAGTTCTATCTGCGTACGATGGACGTAACGGGTGAGGTCGCACTGCCGGCAGGTGTCGATATGGTGATGCCGGGCGACCACGTGACGATCACCGTGAAGCTGATCTACCCCGTCGCCCTGAACGAGGGTCTGCGCTTCGCCATCCGCGAGGGCGGCCGTACGGTCGGCGCCGGTCAGATCCTGAAGATCATCGAGTAAGCGCTCGAACGACCCAACAGCGGGGGAGGCGGAGGCACCGCCCGAAAACCTCCCCCTTTTAGGAGCATAGTTCAAGGGTAGAATAGCGGTCTCCAAAACCGTTGATGGGAGTTCGAATCTCTCTGCTCCTGCCACAAAAGCATCGGAAAGTATGTTCAATTACATCAAAGAGTCCTATAACGAACTTGTAAACAAGGTGACGTGGCCGACGTTCCCCCAGTTGCAGAGTTCTACGGTCGTCGTGATGGTGGCTTCGGCCATCTTCGCCATCGTCGTGCTGGCGATGGACCTGACGTTCGAGAACATCATGGGCTTGATTTACAAGACGCTCGGCAATCTTTAATCGCAAATTCCCGTTCGAACGATGGAAGAGATTAAGAGAGAGTGGTATGTCGTGCGGGCTTCAGGCGGCAAGGAGGGAAAAGTCAAGGAGTACCTCGACAAGGAGATCCGCCTGGGCCACCTCGAGGACTATATATCGCAAGTGTTGATACCGACGGAGAAGTATTATACGATCCGCAACGGCAAGAAGATCTCCAAAGAGAAGGTCTCCTATCCGGGTTATGTCCTGGTGGAGGCGGCTTTGGTAGGTCAGATTCCTATGATTATCCGCAACATTCCTCACGTACTCGGTTTTCTCGGCGAAACGAAGGAGGAGGGCCGCAAGATGCAGGCGGCTCCGCTCCGTCCGCAGGAGGTGGCCCGCATTCTGGGCCGCGTCGATGAGATGAGCGAGAAGGAGGAGGAGCTCGAAACACCGTTTTTCGCCGGCGAGACCGTCAAGGTCACCGAGGGGCCTTTCTCAAGCTTCCAGGGCACCATCGAGGCTGTCGACAACGGGCGCAAGAAACTCACGGTATCGGTGAAGATATTCGGGCGCAAAACTCCGATGGAGTTGAGTTTCACACAAGTAGAAAAAGAAAATTAACAAAGGAAAACTATGGCAAAAGAGGTTGCTGCATTTATTAAATTGCAGATCAAAGGTGGTGCCGCAAATCCTTCGCCCCCGGTCGGTCCGGCATTGGGTTCCAAGGGAGTCAATATCATGGACTTCTGCAAGCAGTTCAATGCCCGTACGCAGGACAAGGCCGGCAAGGTTCTTCCGGTCATCATCACGGTTTACAGCGACAAGTCGTTCGACTTTGTTGTAAAACAGCCGCCTGTAGCTATTCAGCTCAAGCAAGCAGCCAAGACGGACAAGGGCTCGGCGCAGCCGAACCGCACGAAGGTCGCGCAGGTAACGTGGGACCAGGTGCGCGAGATTGCGCAGGAGAAGATGCCGGATATGAACTGCTTTACGATCGAGTCTGCGATGCGCATGGTTGCCGGTACCGCCCGCAGTATGGGTATCAGTGTCGTCGGTGAGTTTCCCAACAAGTAAAGAAGAAGATGAGTAAGTTGACGAAAAATCAAAAGAATGCCCTCGCCAAGGTGGAGGCCGGGAAGGCCTACAAGCTCGCGGAGGCTGCCGCTCTTCTGAAGGAGATCACTTTCACGAAGTTCGATGCTTCGGTCGACGTCGATGTCCGTCTGGGTGTCGATCCGCGCAAGGCGAACCAGATGGTTCGCGGCGTGGTGACGCTGCCCCACGGTACGGGCAAGGTGGTCCGCGTGCTGGTGCTCTGCACCCCCGAGAAGGAGGCCGATGCCCAGGCTGCCGGCGCCGACTTCGTCGGACTGGACGAGTATGTAGACAAGATCAAGGGCGGTTGGACGGATGTCGATGTGATTATCTGTACGCCGAACGTGATGGGCAAGGTCGGTTCGCTGGGCCGTATTCTGGGGCCGCGCGGCCTGATGCCGAACCCCAAGACGGGTACGGTGACGATGGACGTGGCGAAGGCCGTCAAGGACGTGAAGGCCGGCAAGATCGACTTCAAGGTCGACAAGTTCGGTATCATCCACACGTCGGTCGGCAAGATCTCGTTCACGGCCGAGCAGATCGCCGACAACGCCAAGGAGGTGCTCAATACGATCATCAAGCTCAAACCGGCTGCTGCAAAAGGTTCTTATGTGAAGAGTATCTATCTCTCGACCACGATGAGCCCCGGACTGCAGATCGATTCCAAATCAGTAGAAACCAAATAAGAAGGAGGAACGTAAGAGATGACAAAGGAAGAAAAAGCGGTTGTTATTGACAACCTGGCCGAGCAGCTCCGTGCATATCCTCACTTCTACATCACCGACATCGAGGCGCTGAACGCCGAGCAGACCGCTGCCCTGCGCCGCAAGTGCTTCGAGAAGGAGATCAAGCTGGTCGTGGTGAAGAACACGCTTTTCACGAAGGCTTTGGAGAAGGTGGAGGAGGCGGATGCCGATTTGGTAAAGACCCTCGAAGGTTCGACCTCGGTGATGTTCACGCAGGTGGCGAAAGCGCCCGCGGTGCTCATCAAGGAGTTCCGCAAAGGTTCGGACAAGCCCGTTCTGAAGGCGGCGTTCGCCGAAGGCGGGGTATACGTCGGTGACGACAAGATCGACGCGCTGTGCAACATCAAGTCGCGCGAAGAGCTCATCGCCGATATCGTGGCACTGCTCCAGTCGCCTGCGAAGAACGTCATTTCGGCTCTTCAGGCGAGCGCAGGTCAGAAGATTGCGGGCCTCGTGAAGACGCTCGAATCGAGAAACAATTAATTCACACAAAGAAACAAACAAAATTTAATAAGTTACAACTATGGCAGACGTAAAGAAACTTGCTGAAGAACTGGTAAACCTGAAGGTTACCGAGGTAAACGAACTCGCTCAGATCCTCAAGGAGGAGTATGGCATCGAGCCGGCCGCTGCCGCAGTAGCCGTTGCAGCGCCTGCTGCCGCTGAGGCTGCCGCTCCTGCCGAGAAGTCGACGTTCGACGTGATCCTGAAGAACGCCGGTCAGGCCAAGCTCCAGGTGATCAAGGCCGTGAAGGAGATCGCCGGCCTGTCGCTGGGCGACGCCAAGGCTCTCGTAGACGGCGCACCGAAGGCCGTGAAGGAGGGTGTCTCGAAGGAGGAGGCCGAGTCGATCAAGGGCCAGCTCGAAGAGGCCGGCGCCGAGGTCGAGCTGAAGTAGTCTTTTCCGGCTACTCGAAGCCCCGAACGATAGGGTATAGAGCTGCCGCCGCGGGCGGTGAGCTCTATGCCTTTTCTTGGTCTAAAGACGGGGCGACGGTTTGTCGTCCCTCTTTTTTTTGCGGCGATACGCCCCGAAAGCGCCTTAAGTGCGCTTTTCGGCCGGCGGATCCCTGCACCGGAGCGGTTCCGGAGAGTCGCGCGGCGTTGGGTCGCGGAGGCGGCGCTCCTTTCGGAGCCGGGACGGGTCCCCGAGGCGGTGCGTGCAGCGTGCGCGCCGCGGTTCGGGAGCTCCGGACCGGCCGGGAAGGGCGATGCTTCCGGGACGGAGGCCGGCGGCAGAGGAGCCGGGCGGCGCGACGTCGGCGGGACGTGCGGCTGCCGAACCGGGCGGTGCGGCGTCGACAGGACGTCCGGCCGCTGAACCGCTTCCGAAACCTTGCGGTAACGACGCATTCTCATCGGTCGCAGAGTGAATCCCGGCATCGGGCTCTCCGATCGGCGCGTACCGCCGCCGCAGCGTTGTGGCTGTCCGAGGGCAGCCCTCCGCGCTTTGCGGCACCGCCCGCCGCCCGCGGCCTGCCGTTCCAGAGGAGGCCGCCCGCAAACGCCCGTTTTCAAACAGCCGAGGGGCCGAATCCGTAGGAAGGGGCCGAGGCAGGAAAAGAAGCGTGAGAACGCCCGTTTCTGAAAATCCGAAGGTCGTCGAACCTAACTTGGGGAGGGAAGATGCCGAGGGAGGAGGGAAGCGAACGAACTTTTTCCGAAAGCCGAGGGACCGAACCCATTGGGAGGGGCCGAGGCAGGAAAAGATGCGTGAGAACGCTCGTTTCTGAAAGTCCGAGGGTCGTCGAACCTAACTTGGGGGAGACGCCGAGGGAGGGAGGAAGCGAACGATCTTTTTCCGAAAGTCGGAGGCCGAATCCGTAGGGAGAGGGCCGAGGCAGGAAAAGATGCGTGAGAACGCCCGTTTCTGAAAATCCGAGGGTCGTCGAACCTGCTTGGGGAAGATGCCGAGGGGAGAGGGGTGCGAACGATCTTTTTCCGAAAGCCGGAAGCCGGATCCGTAGGAGGGGGCCGAGGCAGGAAAAGATGCGCGAGGACGCCCGTTTCTGAAAATCCGGGGGCCGTCGAACCTAACTTGGGAAGATGCCGAGGGAGGAGGGAAGTGAACGATCTTTTTCCGAAAGCCGAGGGCCGAACCCGTTGGGAGGGGGCCGAGGCAGGAAAAGAAGCGTGAGAACGCCCGTTTCTGAAAATCCGAAGGTCGTCGAACCTAACTTGGGGGAGATGCCGAGGGAGGGAGGAAGCGAACGATCTTTTTCCGAAAGTCGGAGGCCGAATCCGTAGGGAGGGGGCCGAGGCAGGAAAAGAAGCGAACGCCTGCTTCCGAAAAAAACCGCGTGCAGCCGCCGAGCCAGTTGGGGGCTGCCGAAGGGGTGGAAAAGGATGCAAGCCAAGTTTTCCAGAAGCCGGAGGCTGCCGGAACTATCCCGTCCGGGCCGAACCGAAGCCGGAAAACGAGCGTGCCAACGACGGTTTTCGATAAGCCGAGGGCAGAACCGAGCTTGCTCGTGCTATGCCGAGGCGAGAAAAGCTGCGTGCTAACGAAATTAATGGATTTATACCGATGTCCACAGCAACAACAAAACAACGAATCAGCTTCTCGACGGTGAAGAACCGGGTGCCTTATCCCGATCTGCTGGAGGTGCAGCTGAAATCATTCCGGGACTTTTTCCAGATGGACACCACGGCCGAGAATCGCAAGAACGAGGGGCTGTACAAGGTGTTTCAGGAGAATTTCCCGATCACGGATACCCGGAACAACTTCGTTCTGGAGTTCATCGACTACTACATCGACCCGCCGCGCTACACGATCGAGGAGTGTCTCGAACGCGGTCTGACGTACAGCGTACCCCTCAAGGCGAAGCTGAAGCTCTACTGCACGGATGACGAACACGAGGATTTCGGCGTCGTCGTGCAGGACGTCTATTTCGGGACGATCCCCTATATGACCGAGCGCGGCACCTTCGTCATCAACGGTGCCGAGCGCGTGATCGTGTCGCAGCTCCACCGCTCGCCGGGCGTCTTCTTCGGCCAGAGCATGCACACGAACGGCACGAAGCTCTATTCGGCCCGCATCATCCCCTTCAAAGGGTCGTGGATCGAGTTCGCTACGGACATCAACAACGTGATGTATGCCTACATCGACCGCAAGAAGAAGCTGCCCGTGACGACGCTGCTGCGCGCCATCGGCTACGAGGCCGACCAGCAGATCCTGGAGATTTTCGACCTGGCGGACGAGGTGAAGGTGAACAAGGCCAACCTCAAGAAGGCCGTGGGCCGCAAGCTGGCCGCCCGTGTGCTGACGACGTGGGTCGAGGACTTCGTCGACGAGGATACGGGCGAGGTGGTCTCGATCGAGCGCAACAACGTGATTGTCGACCGCGAGACGGTGCTCCAGGAGGAGCACATCGACGCGATCCTCGAGAGCGGCGCGAAGTCGATCCTGCTGCACAAGGAGAATGCCTCGGGCATCGACTTCTCGATCATCTACAACACGCTGCAGAAAGACCCCTGCAACTCCGAGAAGGAGGCCGTGGTCTACATCTACCGGCAGCTGCGCGCCTCGGAGCCGCCCGATGAGGCGACGGCCCGCGACGTGATCGAGAAGCTCTTCTTCTCGGACAAGCGCTACGACCTGGGCGACGTGGGCCGCTACCGGATCAACAAGAAACTCAATATGGAGATCGACCCCGCGATCCGTACGCTGACGCGCGAGGACATCATCGCCATCATCAAATACCTGATCCAGCTCATCAACTCGAAGGCCGAGGTCGACGACATCGACCACCTCTCGAACCGCCGCGTCCGCACGGTGGGCGAGCAGCTCTCGAACCAGTTCTCGATCGGCTTCGTCCGGATGGCCCGCACGATCCGCGAGCGGATGAACGTGCGCGACAACGAGGTCTTCACTCCGGTGGACCTCATCAACGCCAAGACCCTCTCGTCGGTGATCAACTCCTTCTTCGGGACCTCGCAGCTCTCGCAGTTCATGGACCAGATCAACCCGCTGGCCGAGATCACGCACAAGCGCCGTCTGTCGGCCCTCGGCCCCGGCGGTCTGTCGCGCGACCGCGCCGGCTTCGAGGTGCGCGACGTGCACTATACCCACTACGGCCGCCTCTGCCCGATCGAGTCGCCCGAGGGCCCGAACATCGGTCTGATCTCGTCGCTGTGCGTCTACGCCCGCATCTCGCCGATGGGCTTCATCGAGACCCCCTACCGGACGGTGACCGACGGCAAGATCGATATGGACAACGCGCACGTGCGCTACTATACGGCCGAGGAGGAGGAGGGCAAGATCGTCGCCCAGTCGAACCTCCCGATCGACGACGAGGGCAACTTCCTCGTTCCGGACCGCATCAAGGCGCGCGAAGGGGCCGACTTCCCCGTGGTGACGGCCAAGGAGGTCAACCTGATGGACGTGGCGCCCAACCAGATCGCCTCGGTGGCCGCCTCGCTCATCCCCTTCCTCGAGCACGACGACGCCAACCGCGCCCTGATGGGTTCGAACATGATGCGCCAGGCGGTGCCGCTGGTCGTTACGGAGGCGCCGATCGTCGGTACGGGTATGGAGAAGGATATGGTCTCGGACGGCCGCATCCAGATCGTCGCCGAGGGCGACGGCGAGGTGACCTTCGCCGATGCCACGAAGATCGAGATCCGCTACGAGCGCACGCCCGACGAGATTCTGGCGTCGTTCGCCCCGGAGATCACGACCTATGTGCTGCCGCGCTACCGCCGCTCGAACCAGAACACGACGATCACCCTGACTCCGACCGTCCTCACGGGCGACCGGGTGACGAAGGGGCAGATCCTCACCGAGGGCTACTCGACCGAGCAGGGCGAGCTGGCGCTGGGCCGCAACCTGAAGGTGGCCTTTATGCCCTGGAAGGGGTACAACTTCGAGGATGCCATCGTCATTTCGGAGCGCATCCAGCGCGAGGACCTCTTCACGTCGGTGCACGTCGATGAGTACATTATGGAGGTCCGCGACACGAAGCGCGGCGTCGAGGAGCTGACGTCGGACATTCCGAACGTGAGCGAGGATGCCACGAAGGACCTCGATGCGAACGGCATCATCCGCGTGGGTGCGGTGGTGAATCCGGGCGACATCATGATCGGCAAGATCACCCCGAAGGGCGAAAGCGACCCCTCGCCCGAGGAGAAGCTGCTGCGCGCGATCTTCGGCGACAAGGCCGGCGACGTGAAGGATGCCTCGCTCAAGGCGTCGCCCTCGCTGCACGGCGTGGTGATCGACACGAAGCTCTACAGCCGCGCGGTGAAGGATGCCTCGAAGAAGGGCAAGAGCGCCGAGAAGCAGCTGCTCGACCAGATCGACGAGCGCTTCGCCGCACAGATCGCCGACCTGACGAAACGGCTCGTGCAGAAGCTCTGGAGCCTCCTGAACGGCAAGACGTCGAAGGGCATCTACGACTACTTCGGGATGGAGCTCTACCCCTCGGGTACGAAGTTCACGCTGCGGATGCTCGACGAGCTCGGCCGCAAGTCGATCGACGAGAAGACGGGCGTGATGTCGGGCTACCTGAATCTGGGCCCCTGCCACTGGACGCTCGACGAGCGCATCGACAACCTGATCGCGACGACGATCAACAACTACACGATCGAGTGGAAGAAGGCCGATGCGGCGATCAAGCGCGAGAAATACAACCTCACGAACGGCGACGAACTGCCGCAGACGGGCGTCATCCAGATGGCCAAGGTCTACATCGCCAAGAAGCGCAAGCTGAAGGTGGGCGACAAGATGGCCGGCCGCCACGGCAACAAGGGTATCGTGGCCAAGATCGTGCGCGACGAGGATATGCCGTTCCTCGAGGACGGTTCGATCGTCGACATCTGCCTGAACCCGCTGGGCGTGCCTTCGCGAATGAACCTCGGCCAGATCTACGAGACCGTCCTCGGTTGGGCGGGCCGCGAGCTGGGGCTGAAGTTCGCCACGCCGATCTTCGACGGCGCCTCGCTCGACCAGATCAACGAGTACACGGCCGAGGCGGGTCTGCCGCGCAGCGGCCGCACCTACCTCTACGACGGCGGCACGGGCGAACGCTTCGACCAGCCGGCGACGGTGGGCGTGATCTATATGCTGAAGCTGGGCCACATGATCGACGACAAGATGCACGCCCGTTCGATCGGTCCCTACTCGCTCATCACGCAGCAGCCGCTCGGCGGTAAGGCGCAGTTCGGCGGTCAGCGCTTCGGCGAGATGGAGGTTTGGGCGCTCGAAGGCTTCGGCGCCGCCAACATCCTGCAGGAGATCCTGACGATCAAGTCGGACGACGTGGCGGGCCGCGCCAAGGCCTACGAGGCGATCGTCAAGGGCGAGAACCTGCCGAGGCCGGGCATTCCCGAGGCGATGAACGTGCTGCTGCACGAGCTGCGGGGTCTGGCGCTGTCGGTCAAGCTCGACTAACGTATATAGAAGTGGACAAGCAAAAAGAAAGAAAGAGATATGGCAATTTCCAAAGATAAGGCTGCCAACAGCGGTTACAACCGTATTTCGATCGGGCTGGCTTCGCCCGAGGAGATCCTGGCGCAGTCGAGCGGCGAGGTGCTGAAACCCGAGACGATCAACTACCGCACCTACAAGCCCGAGCGCGACGGTCTGTTCTGCGAGCGCATTTTCGGTCCCGTGAAGGATTACGAGTGCCACTGCGGCAAGTACAAGCGCATCCGCTACAAGGGCATCGTCTGCGACCGCTGCGGCGTGGAGGTGACCGAGAAGAAGGTGCGCCGCGAGCGGATGGGACACATCGCGCTCGTGGTGCCGGTGGTGCACATCTGGTACTTCAAGTCGCTGCCCTCGAAGATCGGCTACCTGCTGGGGATCCCCTCGAAGAAGCTCGAGTCGATCATCTACTACGAGCGCTACGTCGTGATCCAGGCGGGCGCGGCCGCCGAGCAGGGGATCGAGCGGCTGGCGACCCTCTCCGAGAAGGAGTATTTCGACGCGGTCGAGGCGTTGCCGAAGGGCAACCAGCAGCTCGACGACTCGGATCCGAACAAGTTCATCGCCAAGATGGGCGCCGAGGCGATCCTGACGCTGCTGCGCCAGGTGGACCTCGACTCGATGTCCTACGCGCTGCGCCACAAGGCCTCGATCGAGACGTCGCAGCAGCGCAAGTCGGAGGCGTTGAAGTGCCTGAACGTCGTCGAGATGTTCCGCGCCTCGCGCGAGGTGAACAAACCCGAGTGGATGGTGCTGAGCGTCATTCCGGTGATTCCGCCCGAGCTGCGCCCGCTGGTGCCGCTCGACGGCGGCCGCTTCGCCACGTCGGACCTGAACGACCTCTACCGCCGCGTCATCATCCGCAACAACCGCCTGAAGCGCCTCATCGAGATCAAGGCGCCGGACGTGATCCTGCGCAACGAGAAGCGTATGCTGCAGGAGGCGGTCGATTCGCTGCTCGACAACTCGCGCAAGTCGAACGCCGTGAAGAACGAGTCGAACCGGCCGCTCAAGTCGCTGTCGGATTCGCTCAAGGGCAAGCAGGGGCGCTTCCGCCAGAACCTGCTCGGCAAGCGTGTGGACTACTCGGCCCGTTCGGTGATCGTCGTCGGCCCCGAGCTGAAGATGCACGAGATGGGCATTCCGAAGGATATGGCCGCCGAGCTCTACAAGCCTTTCATCATCCGCAAGCTCATCGAGCGCGGCATCGTCAAGACGGTGAAGTCGGCCAAGAAGATCATCGACCGCAAGGATCCGGTGATCTGGGGCATCCTCGAGAACGTCATCAAGGGTCACCCGGTGCTGATGAACCGCGCCCCGACGCTGCACCGCCTCGGTATCCAGGCCTTCCAGCCGAAGCTCATCGAGGGCAAGGCCATGCAGCTGCACCCGCTGGCCTGCACGGCCTTCAACGCCGACTTCGACGGCGACCAGATGGCCGTCCACCTGCCGCTGGGCAATGCGGCCATTCTGGAGGCGCAGCTGCTGATGCTCGGTTCGCACAACGTCCTGAACCCGGCGAACGGCGCGCCGATCACGGTGCCGTCGCAGGATATGGTCCTCGGCCTCTACTACATCACCAAGCCCCGCAAGGGGGTCAAGGGCGAGGGACTCGTCTTCTACGCCCCCGAGGAGGCGATCATCGCCTACAACGAGGGGCGCGCCGACCTGCACGCCACGGTCAAGTGCCTGGTGGACGACCGCGACGAGGCGGGCAACCCGATTCAGGAGCTGAAGGAGACGACCGTGGGCCGCATTCTCTTCAACCAGGTGGTTCCGTCGGAGGTGGGCTACATCAACGAGGTGCTGACGAAGCGTTCGCTGCGCGACATCATCGCCGTGGTGATGAAGAAGGCCGGTGCCGACAAGGTGGCCGCTTTCCTCGACGACATCAAGAATATGGGGTACCAGATGGCCTTCCAGGGCGGTCTGTCGTTCAACCTCGACGCCGTGGTGATTCCGAAGGAGAAGGAGGCGCTCGTGCAGGAGGGTTACGAGCGCGCCGACGCCATTATGGAGGACTACAACATGGGTCTCATCACGAACAACGAGCGTTACAACCAGATCATCGACGTCTGGACGAACATCAATACGAAGCTGACGAAGGTCGTGATCGACACGCTCGTCAAGGACGAGGACGGTTTCAACCCCGTCTATATGATGCTCGACTCGGGCGCCCGCGGTTCGAAGGAGCAGATCCGCCAGCTGAGCGGTATGCGCGGACTGATGGCCAAGCCGCAGAAGTCGGGTGTCGAGGGCGGCCAGCAGGTCATCGAGAACCCGATTCTCTCGAACTTCAAGGAGGGTCTGTCGGTGCTCGAGTACTTCATCTCGACGCACGGCGCCCGCAAGGGTCTGGCCGATACGGCGCTGAAGACGGCCGATGCCGGTTACCTGACGCGCCGTCTGGTCGATGTGGCGCAGGATGTGATCATCAACGAGGAGGATTGCGGCACGCTGCGCGGTCTGACGGCTACGGCCATCAAGCGCAACGACGACGTCGTGCAGACGCTCTACGACCGCATTCTGGGCCGTGTGGCGCTCAACGACGTGATCCACCCGCTGACGGGCGAGGTGCTCTGCAAGGCGGGCGATGAGATCACGGAGCCGATCGCCGAGGCGATCGAGAAGTCGCCGCTCGAGTCGGTCGAGATCCGTTCGGTGCTCACCTGCGAGTCGCGCCACGGCGTCTGCGCCAAGTGCTACGGCCGCAACCTGGCCACGGCGCGGATGGTGCAGAAGGGCGAGGTGGTCGGCGTGATCGCCGCCCAGTCGATCGGCGAGCCGGGTACGCAGCTGACGCTCCGTACGTTCCACGTCGGCGGCGTGGCCGGCGGCACGGCGGTCGAGACGAACGTGGTCTCGAAGTACGAGGGTCGTCTGGAGATCGACGAGCTGCGCACGATCAAGGGCAAGAACAACGCCGGCGAGCCGGTGGATCTGGTCATTTCGCGCCAGTCGGAGTTCCGCATCGTCGATCCGAAGACGAACATCGTTCTCTATACGCACAACCTGCCCTACGGCGCGACGCTCTTTATGGCGGACGGCGCCGAGGTCAAGAAGGGCGATATGATCTGCGAGTGGGATCCCTACAATGCGGTGGTGATTTCCGAGTACGAAGGCAAGGTCGTTTATGACAGCGTCGTCGAGGGCGTCACCTACCGTGAGGAGCGCGACGAGCAGACGGGTCTGTCGGAGAAGGTGGTGATCGAGTCGAAGGACAAGACGAAGAACCCCGTGCTCCGCATCCTGAACAAGGAGGACGAGGAGATGAAGCAGATCAACCTGCCGGTGGGCGCCCACGTGGTGGTCAAGGACAAGGCGCGGATCAAGGCGGGGGATATTCTGATCAAGATCCCGCGCGTCGTCGGCAAGTCGGGCGGCGATATCACGGGCGGTCTGCCGCGCGTCACGGAGCTCTTCGAGGCGCGCAACCCGTCGAATCCGGCCATCGTGTCGGAGATCGACGGCGAGGTGACGTTCGGCAAGATCAAGCGCGGCAACCGCGAGATCGTCATCACCTCGAAGCAGGGCGACGTCAAGCGTTATCTTGTTCCGCTGTCGCGCCAGATCGTCGTGCAGGAGAACGACTATGTGAAGGCGGGCAGCCCGCTGTCGGACGGCGCCATCACGCCGACGGATATTCTGAACATCCTCGGCCCGACGCGCATCCAGGAGTACATCGTCAACGAGGTGCAGGAGGTTTACCGAATGCAGGGCGTGAAGATCAACGACAAGCACTTCGAGGTGATCGTGCGCCAGATGATGTCGAAGGTCAAGATCGAGGATCCGGGCGATACGCGCTTCTTCGAGGACCAGATCGTCGACAAGTGGGAGTTTATGGACGTGAACGATGCGCTTTACGACAAGGCGGTCGTGACGGACGCCGGCGACTCGACGACGCTGCACCAGGGCGAGATCGTCTCGCTGCGCAAGCTGCGCGACGAAAATTCGAGCCTCAAGCGCCGCGATCTGCGGCCGGTGCACGTGCGCGACATCGTGCCTGCGACCTCGACGCAGATCCTCCAGGGCATCACGCAGGCCGCGCTGCAGACGTCGAGCTTCATTTCGGCCGCTTCGTTCCAGGAGACGACCAAGGTGCTCAACGAGGCCGCCATTCAGGCGAAGGTCGACCCGCTGGAGAACCTCAAAGAGAACGTCATCTGCGGACATCTTATCCCGGGCGGTACGGGTCTGCGGGAGTACGACAACCTGGTGGTCGGCTCGAAGACCGAGCTCGACACGCTCCAGCTGTCGCAGCAGCAGGCTTAGCCTCGGACGATGCTGAAAAAGGAGCGCTTCCCCTTGCGGGAGGCGCTCCCTTTTTTTGTCGGAGGGGTCCGGGTTGCGGCGGGCGGTATGGCGGGGTTGTTTTGAAGCCGGAATTGGCGGTCCCGGATGGAACTGCAGCGGGCTGCAGCTTGGGGTTGCCGCCGGGGTTGCGGTGCTTGCCGGCAAAATCGGTCCGCCAGGACCGTGCGGGCCGCAGCCTGGGGGTGGCGGAGGCCCGCAACTCCTTGCAGTCGTGTGCGCCCTCCGCAGGCTGCGCCCCGATTGGTAATTCTGAATTTTGAATATTGAATTTGCGCTCGAAGTGGCGCCGTAGCTCGAGTCACTGGTTATGGTGGAAATGCGTGCTGGCAAAAGCGGTCGCGGAAGCGACCGGCAGCCCGCAGCCGCCCACGGGCGGAGGGCTGCTCCTTAACGTCGCAAGCTCCTCCGCTCGACTGCGAGCTTGGCTTGAATCATATCGAAGCTTTTAGGTATCGGCGAGCTGCAGGCTACGTTCCGAATTTAATTTTGAATTTAGAATCCTGAACTCCGGCCTTGCAAAGGCCGAGCGGGCCGCAGCTCGCCCCGCGAAGGCCCGTTGCTCGCGTCCCTTAGGTCCGCTTGCGCGTGTCCTCCGCAAGCTGCGCCCGATTGGTAATTCTGAATTTTGAATCTTGAATTCTGAATTGCGCCCGCAAGGCGCAGCAGCCCGCAGCGCCCCCGGGCGAAGGGCTGCTCCTTAACGTTGCAAGCTCCTCCGCTCGGCTGCAGGCTTGATTTGGGCGAGAATCGGTCCGTCAGGACCGTGCGGACCGCAGCCTGGGGGCGACGAGGTCCGCAGTTCGTTGTCGAACTTGCGACCTCCGCAGGCTGCTGCCCGAGTTCGAATCAAATACAGTGTCAGCAAATCAGTTTTAATTCTTCATTTTGAATTTTTCATTTGCGCCCGAACGGGCGCAGTAGCCCGCAGCCTTTGCCGGTCGGAGGCCCGCAGCTCGTTGCCGAACATGCGTGCCCTCCGCTGGCTGTGTCCCGACTGCTCGTCAGCGATCTCTTTGCAAGCCGCGCCCCAACCTCTTTTTTATTTGGATTTCTTTTAAATTGTTACTAAATTTGTCGAACTAAAAAACAGCCGATGATGAAAACCTTGAAACTCCTCCTTGCGGCGATTGTGCTATGGAGCGTTGCGGATGCGTCCGCGCAGCCCGCGCAAGCACCTTCGAAACCCTCGAAAATCTTTCTTATCGACGGTTATTTTTTCTACGAAATTCCGGTTTCGAGCAGCTGCATCGTCAAGATGTATCGGTTGAAAACGCCTTCAGGCACCTCGGCGGTCGGCCTCGAACTCGCCGGAGCGCTGCCCGAAGCCGCTTTGCAGTTCGCCGTGCCGGAGGCGCAGATCCCGGAGAGCGAATCGATCTGCGCCTGTTTTGATAAGGCGAAAGCAGCCGGAAAGGGGTTGCCGATTACTTTCTTGAATGAGCCGCTGCTGAAAGCCGGAGAGCCCTTTCCCCGTTTTTCGGCGACGGATATCGACGGGCGGACCTGGACGAATGCTGATGTCGCCGGGAAGGTGATGGTGCTGAATCTGTGGTTTACGGGGTGCGGCCCCTGTTGCGCCGAGATGCCGGAGCTCTCCCGATGGAAGGAGGAGATGCCCGATGTACTCTTTTTCGCTTCGACCTATGAACCGGCCGAACGGGTCCGCCCGGTGCTCGAAAAGCACCGCTTCAACTGGATCCAGCTGGTCGGCGACAGGCAGTTCGCCCAGTCGTATATCGGCAGGAACGGCTACCCGCTGACGATCGTGATTGACAAAAAGGGGATCGTCGCCCGGGTCGAATACGGAACCTCCCCGGTGCAGCGGTTGGAGTTGAAGCAGACGATCCGCTCGCTTCGCTGAACCGCCTCCGGATAGGCCGCCCCGGGCGTTCGCCTGCCCGGGTTTCGCCCGGGTTTCGTCCCGGCTTTGTCCTTGCCTTTATCCCGACCTCGTTCTTGTCCTTGCCTTCGGCACGGCTCCCGGCCCGACTTGGCCTTTGTTTGGTTTTTTGCCCTGGTCTCGGCTTTGTCCTTGCCTTCGGCACAGCTTTACCCCGGCTTTACCTCGGCCTTATTCCGGTCTTATTCCGACCTCGTCCTGGTCTTTGCCCAGTCTTGCTCGGTCTTGCCCGGCCTTTGTCCGGTCTTCTCCCGATCCCGTTATCGGCGGTCGTAGCGCTTCGCCAGTCCGCCTTCGGAGGTCTCGCGATAGAGGCTCGGGAGGTTATGCCCCGTTTCGTTCATCACCTCGACCACCTTGTCGAACGAGACGAGGTGCGTACCGTCGGAGAGGGTGGCGTAGGTGTTGGCGTCGAGGGCGCGGGCCGCGGCGATGGCGTTGCGTTCGATGCAGGGGACCTGCACAAGCCCGCAGACGGGATCGCATGTCAGTCCCAAGTGGTGCTCCAGCCCCATCTCGGCGGCGTATTCGATTTGCGAGGGGGTGCCGCCGAAGAGCTGGCAGGCTGCAGCAGCGGCCATTGCGCAGGCGACGCCGATTTCACCCTGGCAGCCGACCGCCGCCCCCGAGATCGACGAATTGGTCTTGACGACATTGCCGAAGAGCCCTGCCGTCGCCAGCGCCCGGAGGATGCGGATGCGCAGGAAGTCGCGCGTGGTCGAGAGGTGGTAGATCACAGCGGGGAGTACGCCGCTCGATCCGCAGGTGGGGGCCGTGACCACCTCGCCGCCCGAGGCGTTCTCCTCGGCGACAGCCAGCGCGTAGGCGTAGAGCCGGGCCCGCGAACCGAGCGATCCGGTGTAGCTCTTCGACTTGACGAAGTAGGTGCTCGCCTTGCGGGCCACCTTCAGACCGCCCGGCAATACGCCGTCGTTGTTCAGCCCCCGCATAATCGTGTCGCACATCACCGTCCAGACGCGGTCCAGGTACTCCCAGATCTCCTTGCCCTCGCACTCCTCGACATACTCCCAGTAGGTCTTTCCTTCGCGGTAGCAGTAATCCTTGATCTCGCGGATCGTGCTCATCGTGTAGACCGAGGGTTTCGGCTCGGCCTTCGTCTCCTCGTTGGCCAAGGCGCCGCCGCCGATGCTGTAGATGGTCCAGGTATCGACCGCGGTGTCGCCCCGCAGCCCCTCGAAGCGCATCCCGTTGGGGTGGAAGGGGAGGACCGTCTCGGGCTCCCAGCAGATCTCGGTCGGGGCGATCGGTTCGAGAACCGAGCGGATCGCCCGGTCGGTGAGGTGGCCGCGTCCGGTGGCGGCCAGCGATCCGTAGAGCGTTACGCGGTAGCGGTCGACCTGCGGACAGCGGAAGGTGAATTGCTCGGCGGCCCGTTTGGGCCCCATCGTGTGGCTGCTCGAAGGACCGTTGCCGATCTTGAAAAGTTCGCGTAAGGATTCCATATACCGTAAGTCTTGCAAAATCGCGGCGAAGATACGAATAAAATGAAAAAGGAAGAATGAAAAGTGAAAAATGCGGTGCTGCATTCTTCGGATTCGAACTCGGGCCGCTGCGGTTCCATTCGGAACCGCAAATTCATAATTCAAAATTCAAGATTCAAAATTAAACGAATCCGCCGGACACATTTGCAGAGTTTCCAATTCGGGACGCAGCCTGCGGAGTGCACGCTCGAAGCGGACCTGCGGGACGCGAGTTGCGGGCCTCCGCCGCCGGGAGGCTGCGGCCCGCACGATCCTGACGGACTGGCCTGCGACATGATGCTATTCGAGGCAGACCCGCAGCCGAGCGGACGGGCGAGCAACGAGCAGAGCGAGATTGCAGCCCTCCGCCCGGGGGCGGCTGCGGGCTGCTGCGCCCGTTCGGGCGCAAATGAAAAATGAAGAATTAAAAATGATTCGCTGCCACTATATTTGATTCGAACTCGGGCTGCAGCTTGCGAAAGGCACGCACGAGCGGACTTGCGGACGCGAGTAGCGGGCCTTCGCCGGGCGAAGCTGCGGCCTGCTGCGGTTCCGAAAGGAACCGCAAACTCAAAATTCATAATTCATAATTCATAATTAAAAGGGACTGCCGGGCTCGTTTGGGTATTGTTCCGGCTCGGGCTGCAGCCTGCGGAGTGCACGCTCGAAACGGACCTGCGGGACGCGAGCTGCGGGCCTCTGCCACTTTCGCACAGTCCTAACGGACCGATCCTAACGCTGATCAAGCCCTCCGCCCGGGGCGGCTGCAGCCTGCCGGCGTCTGCGATGTCAAGTTTGCAGGCAAGCCATACAAAAAGGGCGGACCCCTCGTACCGTCCACCCTCTCCGTTGTAGCCCCACCGCGACTCGAACGCGAATTTAGGGTTTAGGAAACCCCCGTTCTATCCCTTGAACTATGGAGCCGTGTCGGTCGGCGGGCACCCGAAACGGAGCCGCCGGCCGCACAAAGATACCTCTTTTTTGCAAAAAAAAAGAAAAAGAGGTACCTTTGTCTACGGGATGGTCGTTTCGTCCGCGCCGGCACCGGTCCGACGTTCCTGCGCGTTTTGCGCCCATCCGGGCCGGAGCCCCGCCCGCCGTTCCCGGTCCGGCCCACCCGGTCCGCAAAAACGGCCCGCAAAAACGGCCCGCAAAAACGGCAAAAAAGTGGCCCCCCAAAAAACGGCCGCCCGAAGAACCCGAACAGAACCACGCAAAACACGCATCGTTATGCCGATCATCTCCGAACGCGCCGAGCTTATGCCGGCCTCCCCAATCCGCAAGCTCGTCCCGCTGGCCGAGGCGGCCAAGGCCCGCGGCACGAAGATCTACCACCTCAACATCGGCCAGCCCGACCTGCCGACCCCCGAAGTCGGTCTGGAGGCGTTGCGCCGCATCGACCGAACGATCCTCGAATACAGCCCCAGCGACGGCTACCTCTCGCTGCGCGAAAAGCTCGTCGAATACTACGAGCAATACCAGATCAAGCTCTCGCCCGAAGACATCATCGTCACCGCCGGCGGCTCCGAAGCGGTGCTCTTCGCCTTTCTCTCGTGCCTCAACCCCGGCGACGAGATCATCGTTCCCGAACCGGCCTATGCCAATTACATGGCTTTCGCCGTCTCGGCCGGTGCGACGATCCGCCCCGTGGTCTCGACCATCGAGGAGGGTTTCGCCCTGCCCGACGTCGCCGAGTTCGAGAAGCTCATCAACCCCCGCACGCGCGGCATCCTCATCTGCAACCCCAACAACCCCACGGGCTACCTCTATACGCGCCGCGAAATGGAGCGCATCCGCGATCTGGTAAAACGTCACGACCTCTTCCTCTTCTCGGACGAAGTCTACCGCGAGTTCATCTACACCGGCTCGCCCTACATCTCCGCCTTCCACCTCGAGGGCATCGAAGAACACGTCGTCCTGATCGACTCGGTCTCGAAACGCTACTCGGAGTGCGGCATCCGCATCGGCGCCCTCATCACCAAAAACCGCCGCCTGCGCGACGCCGTGATGAAGTTCTGCCAGGCGCGCCTCTCGCCCCCGCTGCTGGGCCAGATCGTCGCCGAAGCCTCGATCGACGCCCCCCGCAGCTACTCGACCGAAATGTACGAAGAGTATATCGAACGCCGCAAGTGCCTCATCGACGGCCTAAACCGCATCCCGGGCGTCTACTCGCCCATCCCGATGGGGGCCTTCTACACGGTGGCCCGCCTGCCGGTCGATGACAGCGACGCCTTCTGCGCCTGGTGCCTCTCGGATTTCGAATACGAGGGCGAGACCGTTATGCTGGCCCCCGCCTCGGGCTTCTACTCCGAGCCCGGCTACGGCCGCAACGAGGTCCGCATCGCCTATGTCCTGAAGAAAGAGGACCTGCAGCGCGCCCTCGTCGTCCTGGCCAAGGCGCTCGAGGCCTACAACAACCGATAAACCAAGGTTCGAAAACGATATGACAAAATTTCTGCTCACCCTGACCGCCTGTGCGGCGGTCTGCGGTGTATTCGCCCAGACGCCTCCCGGCCGGGACACGACCTGTTCGCACGCCGAGCGCGCCCGCCGTCTCGTGGGCCGTATGACCCTCGAAGAGAAGGTATCGCAGATGCAAAACAGCGCCCCTGCCATCCCGCGTCTGGGCATCGAGCGCTACGACTGGTGGAGCGAGGCGTTGCACGGCATCGCCCGCGCCGGTCTGGCGACCGTCTTCCCGCAGACGATCGGAATGGCCGCCTCGTTCGACCGTCCGCTCGTCGAGCGCGTCTTTACGGCCGTCTCCGACGAGGCGCGCGCCAAGCACCGCGAGTTCGTCCGCAGCGGCTCGCGCAAGCGTTACCAGGGGCTCACCGTCTGGACCCCCAACATCAACATCTTTCGCGACCCGCGCTGGGGCCGCGGCCAGGAGACCTACGGCGAGGATCCCTACCTCACGGCCCAGCTCGGTCTGGCCGTCGTCCGCGGTCTTCAGGGCGAGCCCAAGGGGGGCTTCGACAAGTTGCACGCCTGCGCCAAACACTTCGCCGTCCACTCCGGTCCGGAGTGGAACCGCCACTCGTTCGATGCGAAGAACATCGCACCGCGCGACCTGGCCGAGACCTACCTGCCCGCCTTCCAGGCCCTCGTGCAGGAGGGGGGCGTCAAGGAGGTGATGGGTGCCTACAACCGCTTCGAGGGGGTGCCCTGCAACGGAAATCCCCAGCTGCTCGAGGAGCTGCTGCGCAAGCAGTGGGGCTTCGACGGGATCGTCGTCTCGGACTGCGGCGCCATCCGCGACTTCTACGGCAAGGGGCGCCACGAGACCCACGCCGATGCGGCGACCGCTTCGGCAGCCGCCGTCAAGGCGGGTTGCGATCTGGAGTGCGGCGGCAGCTATGCCTCGCTTGTCGAGGCGGTCGCGCGCGGGCTCATCACCGAGCAGGAGATCGACCGCTCGGTGGAGCGTCTGATGAAAGCGCGCTTCGAGCTGGGGCTCTTCGAAGAGCAGGATCCCTTCGACATCCCCTACAGCAAGGTCGATTGCGCCGAACACCGTGCGCTGGCCAAGCTGATGGCGATCGAGACCTTCGTGCTGCTGCAGAACCGCGGCGGGCTGCTGCCCCTCTCGCCGGAGCAAAAGATCGCCCTCGTCGGTCCGAATGCCGACAACGCGGTGATGCAGTGGGGCAACTACAACGGCACGCCCTACGCCACCTCGACGCTGCTCGACGGCCTGCGCATCTACTTCCCGGGGGATCGGCTCGTCTACGAGCCGCTCTGCGGCCATACGGACGAGACGACCTACCATTCGCTCTTCGACTGCTGTTCCACGGAGGAGGGGGCGGGGTTCACGGCCCGCTACTGGAACAACCGCGCCTTCGAAGGGAAGGTCGCCGCAACCGACCGGTTGGAGCGGCCGTTCCGCTTCAGCGCCGCCGGCAACACGGTCTTCGCCCCGGGCGTAACGCTGAAGAACTTCACGGCCCGCTACACGACACGTTTCCGGCCGACGCACACGGGACGCGCCGCCTGCCGGCTGATGACGAACGGGGCTGTGCGCATCCTTCTCGACGGCAAGACGGTGGCCGAACGGGAGAATGTGAAGAACCCCGCCACGGTCTGCGACTTCGCCTTCGAAGCGGGGCGGAGCTACGAGCTCGTCGTCGAGTTCACGCAGGTGCGCGACGATCCGTCGCTCTCGTTCGACCTTGCGGAGGAGCAGCCCCAGAATCTGGAGGCTTTCCTGCGCCGGATCGAGGATATCGACGTGGTGGTCTTCGCGGGCGGCATTTCGCCCCAGCTCGAGGGGGAGGAGATGGCCGTGTCAGCCGAGGGCTTCCGCGGCGGCGACCGCACCGACATCGAGCTGCCGGCCGTGCAGCGCCGCACGATCGAGGCGCTGCACAAGGCGGGCAAGCGGATCGTGCTGGTGAACTTCTCGGGATCGGCCGTAGGGCTCGAGCCCGAGGCGGCGCACTGCGACGCCATTCTGCAGGCCTGGTATCCGGGGCAGGCGGGCGGCGAGGCGCTGGCAGACGTGCTGACGGGTGTCGCCGCCCCCTCGGGGAAGCTGCCCGTCACCTTCTACCGCCATACGGAGCAGCTGCCCGACTTCGAGGATTACCGGATGCAGGGCCGCACCTACCGCTATTTCAAGGGGGATGCGCTCTTTCCCTTCGGGCACGGCCTGAGCTATACGGATTTTTTCTACGGCTACCTGCGCAGCGACCGCAAGAAGCTCTACCGGGGCGGGACGCTCTCGCTGTCCATTCCGGTGGGGAACATCGGCGTCTGCACGGGCGAGGAGGTCGTCCAGCTCTACCTGCAGCGCGAGGATGATCCCGAGGGGCCGATCCAGACGCTGCGTGATTTCCGGCGCGTGCGGCTGGCCCCGGGAGCGACGGAGATGCTGCTCTTCCAACTCGAATACGACGATTTCGCCTGGTACGACCCCGACACGCAGCAGATGACGGCACGGCCGGGCCTCTACGTGATCCGCGTCGGCGGCACGTCGGACCGGGAGCATCACCGGACCCTCGCGATCGAGCTGAAATAGCGGAAGAGGAGGGGCTTTGCTGCGTAGCAGTGCCAAAAAGTCTCGACTTTCGAAAAAAATCATCGACAAAAAAGCAAAAAGATGAAATAATGGGAAATGTGACTGACCCATAAGTGGTTAGGCAGTGGTTGGCACAGGTTGTCCATAGAGACGAGGACATGGTTTTGGCGGAATATTGCGGGAGTTAGGTTTTCAAATCATTACCCGGCGTTATCCGTAAGTTTAAGACCAATAGTTTATTTATCAGCGTTTTGCACCATTCTGCTTACAGACAAATGACTCTCATGAACTTAAATTTGCAACCAGTAAAAAAGTAAGTTATGAGATCGACATTCAAGGTGCTGTTCTACATGAACGGCAGTAAGGAGAAAGACGGCATAGTGCCGATTATGGGACGCATCACCATCAATGGGTCGGTGGCGCAGTTC
>CANQIF010000004.1 GCA_947623965.1 uncultured Alistipes sp. | reverse complement strand
TGCGCGTGGTTGATCGCCTCGATCGTCTGCGGCATGACGTTGTCGTCGGCCGCCACGATGATGATCGCCACGTCGGTCAGCTTCGCGCCGCGGGCGCGCATGGCCGTGAAGGCCTCGTGGCCCGGGGTGTCGAGGAAGGTGATCTTCTGGCCGTTGAGCTCGACGCTGTAGGCGCCGATGTGCTGCGTGATGCCGCCCGCCTCGCCGGCGATGACGTTCGTCTTGCGGATGTTGTCCAGCAGCGAGGTTTTGCCGTGATCGACGTGGCCCATGACCGTGACGATCGGCGGACGCGGCACGAGCTTGCTCTCGTCCTCGACCTCCTCGTCGGCGATCGCCTCCTGAATCTCGACGGAGACGAACTCGGTCTTGAAGCCGAACTCCTCGGCCACGACGACCAGCGCTTCGGCGTCGAGCCGCTGGTTGATCGAGACCATCAGACCCAGGTTCATGCAGGCCATGATGACCTCCGTCGGCGGGACGTTCATCATCGTCGCTAACTCGTTGACTGTGACGAACTCCGTCACTTTCAGCACCTTGCGCTCCTGCTCCTCGCGCTCGAACTCCTCGTTCATGCGCTCGGCCACCAGCTCGCGCTTCTCCTTGCGGTACTTCGACGTCTTCGTCTTGCTGTTCTTGGCCGTCAGACGGGCCAGCGTATCCTTGATCTGCTTCGAAACCTCCTCGTCGCTCACCTCGGGGCGTACGACCGGTTTCGGCTGCTGCTTGTTCCGGCTGCGGCGCCCCTCGCCAGCCTTGGGCTGGTTCTGCGGAGCACCGCCGCGGCCGGAGCGGCTGCCGCCGCCGTTGTTGCTGCTGCCGCCGCCGCGGTTCTCCTGCTTGCCGCCCTTCGAGTCGCCCTTCGAGCCGCTGCCGCCGCTCTTCTGGGCCTTGGCCAGATCGACCTTCTCCTTCTGAAGACGCTTGCGCTTGTGGCGGCCGCCCGGGACGAATCCCGAGACATCCATCGTACCCAGCACCTGCGGTCCGGTCAGCGTCGCGATCTCGGGCCGGAAGATGTTGTCGCGCCGCTCGGGCTTCTCCGCAGGCTTCTCTTCGGCCTTCGCCGGAGCGGCAGCGGGTGCCGCCGGTTTCGCTGCCGAAGCAGCGGGAGCAGCCTGCGCGGTCTGCGCGGCGGTCTGCGCGGCGGTCTGCGATGCAGGCGCGGCTTTCGGCGTCCCGGCCGGTTTCGCAGCGGAGGCTTCGGCTCCCTTTTCCGCGGGCTTCGCAGCCGCTGCTGCGGAGGGCTCGGCCGGTTTCGATGCCGGAGCTGCCGGAGCTGCCGTCGGAGCACCCGGAGCACCCGAAGCAGCCGTTGCGGCAGGCTGCGATGCGGGCGCCGGTGCAGGCGCTGCTGCTGCAGGGGCAGCGGCTTTCGGCGTCTCGGCCGGTTTCGCCGCAGGGGTCTCGACGCGCTTTTCAGCGGGCTTCGCGGAGGCAGCCGGCTTGCCGGCCGCCGCTTTCGGCGAGAGGTCGATCTTGCCCAGGATCTTGGGCTGAGGCAGCTCGTCCTTGACGTGGATCATGTTCGACTTGACCACCACCTCCTTCTCCTCTTCGCGGGCCTTGGCCGCGGCGCCGGCGAGGGTGACGGTCGTCTGTTTCTGCGAGATGCGCTCGCGCACCGAATCGCGGGCGCCCGCGGCGCTGCGGTTGGCGCCGAACTCCTTCTCGAGGACGGCGTAGGTCGCCGCATCGACGAGCGTGTTGGGCGAGCCGTCGCTCTTGATCCCCTTTTTCTGCAGGAAGTCCGTGATGGTGTTCAATCCCACCTTGAACTCCTTGGCAACCTGGATTAATCGTAATCTTCGTTCATTCCCCATATTCGATCGTTTTTCTTTGTTTACTCTTCAAATTCGGCCTTCAGGATCTCGACGACCTTCTGCGCCTGCTCGATTTCGAGGTCGGCGCGGGCGGCGATCTCCTCGACGGGGAGCTCCAGCACGCTCTTGGCCGTGTCGCAGCCGACGTGCTGCAGCGCCTCGATGATCCAGGGCTCGATTTCGTCGGCGAACTCCGTGAGGGCCACATCCTCCTCCTCGACCTCGCGGTAGACGTCGATGTCGTAGCCCGTGAGCATCTTCGAGAGGCGGATGTTGAGGCCGCCCTTGCCGATGGCGAGCGAGACCTGGTCGGGCTTCAGGTAGACCGAGGCGGTCATCTTCTCGTCGTCGAGGACGATCGACGAGATCTTCGCCGGGTTCAGCGAGCGCTGGATCATGAGCTGCGTGTTGGTCGTGTAGTTCACCACGTCGATGTTCTCGTTGCGCAGCTCCTTGACGATCGAGTAGATGCGCGAACCCTTCATGCCGACGCAGGCGCCTACGGGGTCGATGCGGTCGTCGTACGACTCGACGGCCACCTTGGCGCGCTCGCCCGGGATGCGGACGATCTTCTTGATCGTGATCAGGCCGTCGTAGATCTCCGGCACCTCCTGTTCGAAGAGCCGCTCGAGGAACTCGGGCGCCGTCCGCGAGAGGATGATGCGGGGCTGGTTGTTGTTCATCTCGACCGACTTGACGATCGCCTTGATCGTGTCGCCCTTGCGGTAGTAGTCGTTCGGGATCTGTTCGGGCTTGGGCAGCAGGAGTTCGTTCTCCTCGTCGTCGAGGATGAGCACCTCCTTTTTCCAAACCTGGTAGACCTCGCCCGAGACGAGTTCGCCGACCTTCTCCGAGTATTTGCGGTAAAGGTTGGCCTTTTCGAGCTCCAGAATGCGCGAGGCGAGGTTCTGGCGCAGCGACAGCACCGTGCGGCGGCCGAACGAGGCGAGCTGCACCTGGTCGGCGTATTCGTCGCCGATTTCGTAGGTGAGGTCGATCGCCTTGACCTCCGAGACTGCGATCTGCATGTTGGGGTTCTCGACGGCGCCGTCCTCGACGACCGTGCGGTTGCGCCAGATCTCGAGGTCGCCCTTCTCGGGGTTGATGATGACGTCGAAGTTCTCGTCCGTTTCGAACTGTTTCTGCAGGGCGTGGCGGAAGACGTCCTCCAGCACGCCGATCATGGTCTGCTTGTCGATGTTCTTCAACTCTTTGAACTCGGCAAAGTTGCTGATCAAATTCAGGTTGTCCATGGTTTTTTTGTCGTTTATTTTTTTTCGGTTGTTATCGGGTTACTTGAAGTCGAGGTATTCGACCGTCGATTTGATCTCCTCGAAAGGATAGGTGCGGGTCACGCGGACGAGCTGCTTGCGCTTTTTGCCCTCGACGGCCTGCTTCTCCTCGTAGGAGAGGGTGAGAGCCGTGTCGGTCGCCTCGTCGAGCTGGGCGAGGAGCTTGACGCCGCTGCGGAGCACCACCTCGACGGGCCGTCCGACGAGCTTGCGGTACTGGCGCAGGCAGCGGAGCTCGGAGCCGATGCCGGCCGACATGACCGTCAACTCGAAATCCTCCGCATCGCGGTCCAGCTCCGCCTCGATGGCGCGGCTGAGGGCGGTGCACTGGTCGATATCGACCGACGTGTCGCTGTCGATCGTGAGCTCGATCTCATTGGCGGGCGTCACGGTGCAGCCGACGACGAAGAGCTCCGGCGCGGGAAGATGGCGTTCTGCTATTTCGATAATTCGTTCTTTCTCAATCATATATGATTCGTTGTTTGCCGTTGGATGCGTCCGATCCACGAAAGAAGGGGACTTTGCGGTCCCCTTCTTTGTGCTTCGTTGCTGCAAATATAACACAAAGCGGGCGGATTTCCAAAGATTTTGTCCCGAATCGTCGAAAAATAATCGGAAGGTGCTGCCGGCCGCTTCGGAGGTGGCGCGCGGCGGCTTTCGGCGTGCGGACGAACCGCATGCGATGGGGTGGCGGGGGGCGCCTCCGGCCCGTGAACCGCTATGCCGCCGGCCGCGCCGCTACTGCGGAATGAACAGATAGGTGATCGTGCCCGACTGCCGGGCCGGGGCCGATTCGTCGATGTTCACCCGCGACTGGCGGGCCGCCCGGAGCGCCGCTTCGCGCATCGGCTCGTCGCCGCCCGAGAGCACGCGGGCCGATACGACTTCGCCCCCCCGGTCGACCGTGATCGCGACGACCACTTCGCCGCCCCCCTCGCAGCGGTAGGCCGGCACGGGCAGGTGGCGGCTGTGGCGCACGGGGTCCTTGATGTCGAGCCGCACGGTGACGTTGCCCGCCACCTTGCGGTCCTGCCGCTCCTCGGCCTCGCCGTCGTGCCCCTGCCGCTCGGAGATGGCCCGCTCCTCGGCCAGGCCCCGCTCCCAGGCCTCGCGGTTGGCCCGCATGCGGGCCTCGGCCTCCACGACCGCCTCGTTCAGCGCCGCCGTGTTGGTGCCGCGGTCGTCCTTGAGCCGTTCGTCGGTGGCCTGCTCGTTGGAGACGCGGTTCCTGACCGAGCTCCAGTCGGTCCGCTCCTGCCGCATCCGCTCCTCGATTTCGCGTTCGAGGCGGTCGCGCTCCTGCTCGAGCTCGGCGAGCGTCTGCAGGTCGATGTACATCCCCTGCTCGGAGGCCCGGCGCCCCACGACGATCTTCGACGAGACGAAGAGGATCATCAGCACGAGGTAGGCGATGAGCGTCACGCAGAGCCCGATCCGGTGGCGGTAGGTCCACTCGCCGGCATCCGGCCGCCGGTTGTCGAACGGCAGGTCGAGCCGCGCGCGCCGGCGCGGCTTCGGGGTGTTGTTTTCAGGCGTTCGGTCCGTCATCTGCGTAGATTTGATCGGGGCAAATTTACGCTTTTTTCGGCAAACCGCCGCTGTTCGCCCGCGATTTCTTCGTTCCTGCCCGCCCGGTCGCCGGCGCTGCCCGCGGAGAAAAAGGAAACTTCCCGAAAAATTTGGCGGACAACGGAAGTTGTCGTATCTTTGACAGCTTATTATCGAGGAAACCTCGCTTAAGCGATCCATTAAAACCCAAAGTCAATTCATGAATACGAAGCAACAGACACTGAAGGCGCCCATCACCTTTTCGGGAAAGGGGTTGCATACGGGCATTCAGGTTACGATGACGATCCGGCCGGCCGAGGCCGACCGCGGCATCGCTTTCCGACGCATCGACCTCGAGGGTTCGCCCGAGGTCCCCGCGCTGTGCGACTACGTAACCAATACCTCGCGCGGCACGACCATCGAACGCGGCGGCGCCCGCATCGGCACGATCGAACATGTCATGTCGGCGCTCTGGGCGCTGGGCGTCGACAATGCGGTGATCGATATCGACGCTCCCGAAACCCCGATCATGGACGGCTCGGCCCGCGCCTACGCCCGGGCGATTCTCGAGACGGGCGTCGAGGAGCAGCAGGCCGAACGCACCTATTACCACATTACCGAAAAGATGGTCTACACGATTCCCGACAAGGGCGTGGCGATCATCATCTACCCCGACGATGAATTTTCCGTTTCGCTGCACGTCGATTACAACTCGAAGGTGATCGGCAACCAGTACGCCACCTTCAATCCGGGCGACGACTATGCCGAGAAGATCTCGCCCTGCCGCACTTTCGTCTTCCTGCACGAGCTCGAGCCGCTGCTCCAGCACAACCTCATCAAGGGCGGCGACCTGGACAATGCGATCGTCGTGGTCGAGAACGCCGTCTCGGAGGAGACGCAGGCGCATCTGCGCAAGCTTTTCAACAAGCCCGACATCCGGATCGAGCGCGGCTATCTGAGCAACCTCGAGCTGCGCTTCAACAACGAGCTGGCGCGCCACAAGCTGCTCGACCTGCTGGGCGACTTCGCACTGCTCGGCATGCGGATCAAGGGGCGCGTCTGGGCCACCCGTCCGGGCCACTTCGCCAATACGGAGTTCATGAAACAGCTCAAGCAGCGCATCCGCACCGGCGGCGAGAAGCCCCGCTACACCTACAACCCGAAGAAACCGCCGCTGTTCGATATCAACGGCATCCGCCGCCTGCTGCCGCACCGCCCGCCCTTCCTGCTGATCGACCGCATCTTCCACTGCGACGCCGACTCCGTGGCCGGCATCAAGAACGTGACGATGAACGAGCCCTTCTTCACGGGCCACTTCCCCGACGAACCGGTCATGCCGGGCGTGCTGATCGTCGAGGCGATGGCGCAGTGCAGCGGCGTGATGATGCTTTCGAACGTCCCCGACCCCGAGAACTACTCGACCTATTTCATGAAGCTCGAAGAGGTGAAGTTCAAACGCAAGGTGGTGCCGGGCGACGTGCTGCAGTTCGAGGTGCGCCTGCTCGAACCCGCCCGCCGGGGCGTCTGCCTGGCCGAGGGCAAGGCTTTCGTGGGCGAACAGCTGGCCTGCGAGGCGATCATGATGGCCCAGGTGGTTCGGAACAAGAACAAAAAGAATCAATCGAATTAAAAGAGCGTGCGATATGATCAGTCCGTTAGCTTATATCCATCCCGACGCCAGGTTGGGCGCCAACGTGACCGTCGAGCCCTTCGCCTACATCGCGGGCGACGTGGTGATCGGCGATGATTGCTGGATCGGTCCCGGGGCCGTGATTCACGACGGCGCCCGCATCGGCAAGGGGTGCAAAATCCACACGGCCGCCTCGATCTCCTGCCTGCCGCAGGATCTGAAGTTCGCCGGCGAGTACACCACGGCGGAGATCGGCGACTACAACGACATCCGCGAGTATGTGACCGTCAGCCGCGGCACCGCCTCGACGGGCCGGACGGTGATCGGCGACCGCAACCTGCTGATGGCCTACGTGCATGTGGCGCACGACGACGTGGTGGGCAGCCACTGCGTCATCGCCAACCGCGTCTCGCTGGCCGGCGAGGTGCACGTGGGCGACTGGGTGGTGATCGGCGGCCATGTGGCCATCCACCAGTGGACCCACGTCGGCGACCACGCCATGATTCAGGGCGGGGCTTTGCTGGCGCAGGATGTCCCCCCCTTCATCATCGTCCGCAATTCGGAGCCGGCCCGCTATGCCGGCCTGAACAAGGTGGGGCTGACGCGCCGCGGCTTCTCGAATGACCAGATCGAGGCGATCCACGAGACCTGCCGCCTGCTGTTCCAGAGCGGCATGAATTACGCCAACGCCTGCGACGAGGCCGAGCGGACGCTGCCGCAGTCGGCGGAGCGCGACCAGCTGATCGCTTTCGTGCGCGGCTCGAAACGCGGCGTCATCAAACCCTACCAGGGCAAATAGCTGACCCGGGCGGGGGGGGGAGATTCGCGGCCCCGAGGTTCCGCGGCCCCGTGCGTTTCCCTTGTGTTTTTGAAAAGGTTCCTCTTCTTTCGGGAGGAACCTTTTCTTCGTTTATTGGGTAGTTCTTGGAAGGGGACGGTGTAGTCCGCGGCGGTTTTGCCTGGAAATATTCGGGCCGCGGCTTGCGAAGCGCCTGCATGAGCGGACGCTAATGCGGACGCGAGTAGCGGGCCTTCGCGGGGCGAAGCTGCGGCCCGCTGCGGTTCCATTCGGAACCGCAAAATTCAAAATTAAATGGGTTTGTTGAACACGCGTGGGTTTATGTTTCTGTTCGGGGCGCAGCCTGCGGAGGACGCGCTCGAAGCGGACCTACGGGACGCGAGCTGCGGGCCTCCGCTGCGGGGAGGCTGTGACCCGCCGACCTCTAACAAGGTCGATTTTGTTCAGGATAAGCCCGCAGCCGAGCGGACGGGCCTGCGACGTAGAGGAGCAGCCCTCCGCCAGGGGGCGGCTGCGGGCTGCTGCGGCTTCGTTGAAGCCGCAAATTCAGCATTCAGCATTCAAAATTAACGAGTGTATCGGACACGCTTGAGCATGTGTGTTTTCTCGGGCCTCCGCAGCGGGGAGCCTGCGGCCCGCCGATCGCTGCGCGATCGATTTTCACGGAAACCTCCTTTTTCTTTTGACCCAAAAGTGCGGCTGGAAAAAATTTAATAATTCACAATATCCGGTTAACCAGCACCTTGTGATGAATTAAACAGTCCGGTAGCTGTGTAAAACGTGCGACACCATCGTTATACATTTGCGGCATTGCCCGAAGAAAAGATTTGCAGACGAAATTAAAAAAAACAACAGTAAAGTGAATGATGAATGCTTTTTTTGCGTACTTTTGACCTCGGATATCCAACATATTAGAAAGAAGCGTTATGCTTATCTTGTGAATTGAAAACCTGAGAAACTTTCAAAATTAGCACAAGGGATGGCATAGTGGTTCTCACGTATTGGCGTGGGCTGCTATTACCATATTCGTGCTAAGGGTTTTCTCAGGACCTTCAATTCAAACATGGTAGCATTTGCAGTTCCACGCTTCTGTTGTTAAATAATTAAGGGTCTTTGGGGAACTGGAAAGACGCAAAGAAATTTTTCATCATGAAAAAAATTTTGTTAATGGCTTGCCTGGCCCTATTCTCTGGAGTGGTATGCAGCTGCAGTGACGACGATGACGACCAAGGTGGCGGAGGTGCCAGTGCTTCGGTGTCTATCAATGGACAGAACGTGAACTTTTCGTATGCCTACTGCGCCGTGGCTTCCGACGGGGAGTGCGAAATCATGTTCACCAATTTCAAGATGACCGGAGGGAATGTGCCTCAGCGCTATTCGATGCTTATGATCAGCGTGCCCGCGCAGAACGGTCAGGTGCCCGCAGGAACATTCAACAATACGGAATACGACGTGACCTTGCTGGTGAACAGCGACTGGGAGACGGAGAATTACGACTATTACCTCGAGGGGGCGTACCGCCAGGGAGGCAGCCTCATAATCAGCAAGGACGGGGGCGCCTATACTATCACCCTCAGCGACCTGCGCCTCGAGGGCGAGAGGGGCGGCGAAGGTGGCGAGCCGGTGTCGGTGGCCACCTCGTTCAGCTACATGGGGGCACTGCAGAAAATCGACATTGACATCAATTAATGCAGAGGGAATCAATTCGGTTAGATTCTCTTTTTAGGAGATAAGTCAACGGGTATCTGCCAACTTCGGCAAATACCCGTTTCTTATGGAGATATGGGGCTGCTATTCAAAATGAAATGGGTCGCTGGACACGCTTGGCATATTTCCGTTTCGGGCTGCAGCCTGCGAGCCGACCTCTAACAAGGTCGATTTTGCTCAGGACAAGCCCGCAGCCGAGCGGACGGGCCTGCGACGGATAGGAGCAGCCCTCCGCCCGGGGGCGGCTGCGGGCTGCTGCGCCCATTCGGGCGCAATTAAAAATGTCCCTATTCAACATTTTAAATCGGGTCGCAGCCTGCGGAGGACACGCTCGAAGCGGACCTGCAGAACGCGAGCTGCGGGCCTCCGCCGCCCCCAGGCTGCGGCCTGCCAATCGCTGCGCGATTGATCCGGCGCAAAATAACGCAGTCGGGCAGTGACGCCCCATTGAGAGGCACTCCCGCAATTCAATATTTAAAATCGGGTCGCAGCCTGGCGGAGTGCAGGCGCGAAGCGGACCAGCGGGACGCAAGCTGCGGGCCTCCGCCGCCGGGAGGCTGCGGCCCGCTCGGTCCTGACGGACCGATTCCGTATTGCACACCAATCGCCGAAACAGCACCCCCAGATCCCTTCGACTTTCCGGTTGCCATTCCGATACAGCCAATTCGTATGCCCATGAACCTGAAAAAAACCGCCGCCCTCCAAAAGGAGAGCGGCGGAAAATCTTATCAAAAAGACGGTCAGTCCTCGAATTTGGCTGAGAGGAACTCGCGGTTCAGGCGGGCGCTGCCCCCTTTTCAAAGGGGGGTTAGGGGGATTGTCTGCATAAGATGCGCATCGCGCATATCGCACGCCTCGAAACGAAAAACCGCCGCCCTCCAAAAGGAGCGCGGCGGAAAATCTTATCAAAAAGACGGTCAGTCCTCGAACTTGGCCGAAAGAAATTCGCGGTTGAGGCGTGCGATATGCGCGATGGAGATGCTCTTCGGGCATTCGGCCTGGCAGGCTCCCGTGTTGGTGCAGTTGCCGAAGCCCAGCTCGTCCATCTTGGCGACCATCGCCTTGGCGCGGCGGGCCCCCTCGACGCGTCCCTGCGGCAGCTTCGCCAGCGACGAGACGCGCGCGGCGACGAAGAGCATCGCCGAACCGTTCTTGCAGGTGGCTGCGCAGGCGCCGCACCCGATGCAGGCGGCGGCATCCATCGCCTCGTCGGCGTCGGCCTTCGGAATCGGAATCGCATTGGCGTCGGGCACCGAGTTCGTGCGCACCGAGATGAAGCCGCCGGCCTGCAGAATCTGGTCATAGGCGCCGCGGTTCACCACGAGGTCCTTGATGACGGGGAAGGCCGCCGAGCGCCACGGCTCGATCGTGATCGTCGCGCCGTCCTTGAACTTGCGCATGTAGATCTGGCAGGTCGTCGCACCCTGCCCCGGGCCGTGCGCCTTGCCGTCGATGTGCAGCGAGCACATGCCGCAGATGCCCTCGCGGCAGTCATGGTCGAACGCCACGGGCTCCTTGCCGGCGTGGATCAGGTCGTTGTTCAGAATATCGAGCATCTCGAGGAACGAGGTGTCCTCCGAAATATCCGATACCTTGTAGGTCTCGAAGCCCCCCTTCGATTTCGCGTCTTTCTGACGCCATATCTTTAATGTGAAATTCATAATTTCAAATGTTGCTGAATGTTGAACGTCGAAAGTGTTAATCTTTGTAGTTGCGCTTGGCGAGGTGCACGAATTCGAAGTTGAGCGGCTCCTTGGTCATCTCCGGCTCGGCGTCCATCCCCTTGTACTCCCATACGGCGGCATAGGCGAAGTGCTCGTCGTCGCGGTCGGCTTCGCCCTCCTCGGTCTGGTGCTCGACGCGGAAGTGGCCGCCGCACGACTCCTCGCGGTTCAGTGCGTCGCGGGCCATCAGCTCGCCCAGCTCCAGGAAGTCGGCCAGACGCAGCGCCTTCTCCAGTTCGACGTTGAAGCTCATCGGATCGCCGACGACCTTCACGTCCTTCCAGAACTCGGCGCGCAGCGCCTTGATCTCGGCGATGGCTTTCGTCAGCGACTCCTTCGAACGGGCCATGCCGACATTCTCCCACATGATGTTGCCCAGCCGCTTGTGAATATCGTCCACCGACTGCTTGCCCTGAATCGACATGAGCTTCGCGATCTTGGCGCGCACGGCCTTCTCGGCCTCCTCGAAAGCGGGGGTGTTCGTATCGACCTTCGGCGCCTGGATCTTGTGCGAGAGGTAGTCGCCGATCGTGTAGGGCAGCACGAAGTAGCCGTCCGCCAGCCCCTGCATGAGGGCCGAGGCGCCGAGGCGGTTGGCGCCGTGGTCCGAGAAGTTGGCCTCGCCGATGGCGTAGAGACCCGGAATGGTGGTCATGAGGTTGTAGTCGACCCAGATGCCGCCCATCGTGTAATGCACGGCGGGGAAGATCTGCATCGGCTCCTCGTAGGGGCTTACGTCGGTGATCTCCTCGTACATATCGAAGAGGTTGCCGTAGCGCTGCTTGATGATATCCTTGCCCAGCCGCGCGATGGCGGTCTTGAAGTCGAGGAAGACGGCCAGTCCGGTCTCGTTCACGCCGAAGCCGGCGTCGCAGCGCTCCTTGGCGGCACGCGACGCCACATCGCGCGGCACGAGGTTGCCGAAAGCGGGGTAGCGGCGCTCCAGATAGTAGTCGCGGTCCTCCTCGGCGATCTCGGACGGCTTGAGCGTGCCGGCGCGCAGCGCCTTGACATCTTCGAGCTTCTTCGGCACCCAGATGCGGCCGTCGTTGCGCAGCGACTCCGACATGAGGGTCAGCTTCGACTGCTGCGTGCCGTGCTTGGGAATGCAGGTGGGGTGGATCTGCGTGAAGCAGGGGTTGGCGAAGCCGGCCCCCTTGCGGTAGCACTGGAAGGCGGCCGAGCCGTTCGAACCCATGGCGTTGGTCGAGAGGAAGAAGACATTGCCGTAGCCGCCCGAGGCGAGAACGACGGCGTGGGCGCCGTAGCGCTCGATCTCGCCCGTCACGAGGTTGCGGGCGATGATGCCGCGCGCCTCGCCGTTCTCGATGACGAGGTCGAGCATTTCGTGGCGCGGATAGCTCTTGACCGTGCCGGCGGCGATCTCCTTGTTCAGGGCGGCGTAGGCGCCCAGCAGCAGCTGCTGGCCCGTCTGACCGCGGGCGTAGAAAGTGCGCGATACCTGCGCGCCGCCGAACGAGCGGTTGGCCAGCAGACCGCCGTATTCGCGGGCGAAGGGAACACCCTGGGCGACGCACTGGTCGATAATGAGGTTCGAGACCTCGGCCAGGCGGTAGACGTTGGCCTCGCGGGCGCGGTAGTCGCCGCCCTTGATCGTGTCGTAGAAGAGCCGGTAGACCGAGTCGTTGTCGTTCTGGTAGTTCTTGGCCGCATTGATACCGCCCTGGGCCGCGATCGAGTGGGCGCGGCGGGGCGAATCCTGGATGCAGAACACCTTGACATTATAGCCGAGTTCGCCGAGCGAGGCGGCAGCGGCACCGCCGCCGAGGCCCGTGCCGATCACGATGATATCGAGTTTGCGTTTGTTGGCCGGGCTCACGACCTTGATCGCTGCCTTGTGGTTGCTCCACTTCTGGGCAAGTTCGCCGGCCGGAATTTTAGCGTCTAATTTGAAAGCCATATCGGTTGTGTGTTTGTTTGTTCGGAAATGAATCGGTTAGCAGCAGGTGCAGCAGCAGTTCTTCGCGAAGTAGACCACGACGACGGCGGCGAAGCCCAGGAAGACGAGCGTGGCGACGACGTTGGCCAGGCACTTCAGCCGGGGGTACCACGTGTCGTTGGCCCAGCCGACGGTCTGGAACATCGACCATACGCCGTGGGTCAGGTGGAACCACAGGGCGGCCAGCCAGACGAGATAGATGAGGACGTTGTACCACTTCGAGAAGGTGTGGGCGATGAGGGCCGCGCCGTCGGCGGGGCCGAAGCCGAGCGCGTTGACGTGGCCGCCGAGGAGCTCGACGAGCTGCATCTTCGACCAGAAGTGGATGAGGTGGATCGCCAGGCCGGCGAGCACGACGAAACCCAGTACGAGCATGTTTTTCGACGACCAGGCCACGCCGGGCTCCTGAACGGTGACGGCATAGCGCTGCGAGCCGCGGGCGCGGTAGTTGTTGAGGGTGAGGACCAGCGCATAGAGGATGTGGACCAGGACGCCGGCGGCGAGCACGGCCGTACCGGCCAGCGCATACCAGTTGGCGCCGAGGAACTCGCAGATCGTGTTGTAACCCGCGGGCGAGATGATGGCGGTGAGATTCATGGACATGTGGAAGAGGATGAAGAGCACCAGGAAGCATCCCGAGACGCTCATCACCAGTTTCTTGCCCACGGACGAATTGCAAAGAAAACAGCTCATAATAGATAGAAATTTATTATTTTTGTGAATAAATTGCATTTTCCGTTCGCAAAGATAGCTATTGTTTGCGGAATAACAAAGCCGCAGCGCGGCTTTTTGCTGGAGAAATAACAAGATACGGCGATGGAGAAAAAGGAGATAAGGCGGTCGATGCGGGCTTTGAACCGGGCTCTGCCGGCTGCGGAGCGGGCGGCGGCTTCGGAGCGGATCTTCGGGGCGGTCGAGCGGATGGCGGCTTTCCGCACAGCGCGGTGCGTGGCGCTCTACTGCGCCCTGCCGGACGAGCCGGCGACGCGGGAGACGATCGCGCGCTGGACGGCGGCGGGGCGGCGGGTGGTCGTGCCGCGGGTCGAGGGCGACGCGATGCGCTTCTTCGACTGCGATATCGGGCGGCTCGTCGTCGGCGCTTTCGGCATCGGGGAGCCTGCCGCGGGGGCGGTGTGCTGCCCGCCCGAAGCGATCGACCTCGCGGTCGTGCCGGGCGTCGCCTTTACGGCGGCGGGCGACCGGCTGGGCCGCGGCCGGGGTTACTACGACCGCTATCTGTCGCAGCCCGCATTCCGGGGGCTCAAGGTCGGCGTGTGCTATGCCCACCAGCTGACCGCGACGCTGCCGGCCGAGCCGCACGATGTGCGGATGGATGCCGTGGTGACGGGGTGAGATGCGGAACGGGCCGGGAACGGGATAGGCCGGCTGCACGCCCGGGCAGTTTTTGGTTCGCAGTTCGGGGCGCAGCCGTGGCGGACTGGCCTCGATCGGGAATCGGTCGGGCAGGTATTGGCAGGCCGCAGTTGTTGGCGCTTTATACTGTACATGCGACCTCGAAGAGGTCAGCGGGCCGCAGCTCGTTGCCGAACCTGCGTGCTCCGCAGGCTGCAGCCCGATTGGTGATTTTGAATCTTGAATTTTGAATTCTGAATTTGCGGCTTCGCAGGAAGCCGCAGCAGCCCGCAGCCGCCCCCGGGCGGAGGGCTGCACTTTCGCGTCCCGAAGGTCCGCTTGTGCAAGCCCGTCCGCTCGGCTGCGGGCTTGTCCCGGGTTAGAGTCGGTCCGATCGGACCGAGCGGGCCGCAGCCTGGGGGCAGCGGAGGCCCGCAGCTCCATAATGTCGCTGGTGTCCTCCGCAGGCTGCGACCCGACCTGAAATATATGCCCAAGCGTACCCAGAAAGCCCTCTTAATTTTGAATCTTGAATTTTGAATGCTGAATTTGCGGCTTCGATAAGAAGCCGCAGCGGGCCGCAGCCTCCGCCGGGCGGAGGCCCGCAGTTCGTGGCCGAACATGCGTGTCCTCCGCAGGCTGCAGCCCGAGATGACACACATGCACAAGCGTGTCCGATACACTCGTTTGATTTTGAATCTTGAATTTTGAATGCTGAATTTGCGGTTCCAAACGGAACCGCAGCGGGCCGCTGCTTCGCCCCGCGAAGGCCCGCATTTCGCGTCCCGCAGGTCCGCTCGAGCGTGCCCTTCGCAAGCTGCGGTCCGAATATCATTTTAATTCTTCATTTTTCATTTTGAATTTGCGGCTTCGCAGAAAGCCGCAGCACCCCTCCCCTCTCGGGTCGGAGGGCTGCTCCTCTACGTCGCACGCCCATCCGCTCGGCTGCGGGCTGGCTCTGAATCGGAATCGGTCTGTCAGGACCGTGTGGGCCGCAGCCTGGGGCGGTGGAGGCCCGCGGCTCCTAAACGTCGCGCGCCCTCCGCAGGCTGCAGCCCGATTTTATAATTCCGAATTTGAATCTTGAATGTGAATTCCGACCTCGAAAAGGCCGTGCGGCTTTCAGCTTCTCCCTGCCGTTTCAACCCCATCCCTTCCCGACAAACCGACGAACAAATCGGAGAAATGAGCCAATATTTCGCCTATAATCGTGGTGTCTTAAGCCAAATTTCACCCCTCAAATCGACTTTTCATCCCTCAAATCGGGAAAAACGCCCACAATTTGTCCCGTTTGCCACATTTTTTTGACCATTCCGGAAGAAAGGGTCATCTTTGCGACCGTTCGGTACCGAGGCATGGGCATTCCACCGTTCCGACACGACCTCGCAACGGTTCCGGCACGGCCGCATACTTATTATATAAAAGCATATTCACGACGGTCCCGATCGCGGCGCGATCCGCCCGAAACCGGAAACCGAAACGTTTCACTTAAATCTCTGTTCATGAAAAAACTCGCTACGACCCTTCTGCTGCTTGCTACGGTGGCTTCGGCTTCGGCCGGCGGTCTGATGACCAACACGAACCAAAGCGCCGCCTTCCTGCGCAGCATCTCCCGCGGTACGTCGCTCGATCCCGATGCCGTCTACCACAACCCGGCCGGTACGGTCTTCATGGCCGACGGCTGGCACCTCGGCATCAACAACCAGATGGCCTGGCAGAACCGCCAGACCGAGTCCACCTTCGCCGGCTTCGCGCAGGGCGTCGGCAACGACGGCCCCACCAAGACGTTCAAAGGCAAGGTCTCGGCCTACATCATCCCCAGCTTCCACCTCGTCTGGAAGAAGAACCGCTGGGCCGTGATGGCCGGCATGGGTGTGAACGGCGGCGGCGGAACGGTGAAGTATGCCGACGGCCTCGCCTCCTTCGAGCGTCGGTATGCCGTTCTGCCTACGGCCGTTACGAAGTTCGGGGAACAATTCGGTCTTTCGGCCGACCGGTACGCCATGAACATGAACGTCAAGGGCACCCTGCTGACCTTCGCCGTTCAGGCCGGTGTCGCCTACCGCATCAACGACTGGCTTTCGGTCGCCGCGCAACTCCGCCTCGGCATCGTGGCCAACGCCTACAAGGGATACATGAAGGACATCCGGATCAATCCGCCCTGCTCGAATCCGCTGCTGCCTCCGAAGAACGGCTCGATGATTCCGGCAGCCCCGTTCTTCCAGGAAGTCGCCGACAAACTGCAGCAAATGGGCATGACGGACCTGGCTAAAGAAGTCAGGACCAATGCCGACTCAACGGGCGACCATTACCTCGACGTCGAGCAGAGCGGCACCTCGCTCAGCCCCGTTGTCGCCCTCGCCATTCACAAGGGCAAGTGGGATGCCACGATCAAATATGAATTCAAGATGCCGACCGAGGCGAAGATCAAATCGGGGGCCGTATCGGCCAAAGACGACGTCGTCAACGGCATTTTCCTCGACGGCGCCAAAGTCAAGTCCGAGACCCCTGCGCTGCTGGCGGTCGCCGTGAGCCGCTGGTGCGGACCGGTCAAAATTTCGGCCGAGTGGCACCACTTCTTCGACAAGGATGCCGACAACTCGTTCAAGCAGAACGGGACCGTCAAGGGCAACACGAACGAATACCTTATCGGCGCCGAGTGGCGGATCTCGGACCGCTGGCTCGTCAGCGCCGGCTACCAGCAAACCTGCTACGACCTCCGTTCCAAGAACTATTCGGATCTGAACTTCGTCACGCCGAGCTTCACCGTCGGTTTCGGCGCCGCCTACCAGGTATCCAAGTGCCTGCGTCTCAACCTCGGCACGATGAGCACCTTCTACGACAAGGTAACGAACGACGACCAGAAGAACGGGTTCAAGGACGTCTACTATCGGACGAATTCCGTCGTCGGCGTCGGGCTGGACTTCAAGTTCTGACGCCCGGCCGGTGCAGGCGCTTCACTCTCGAACGGCTCTTCCCTTTGCAGGAAGAGCCGTTTTTATGCTGTGGGGCGGGTGGCTGGGAGGTGCAGTTCTTCGCCCCGAAAGGGTAGGGTGCGCCGGTCTGCACGGAGACGACCGCCGCGCGGGAAGGTCCGATTTTTCGTTTCGAAAGAGTGAGGCATGTCGTTTTGCACGTGTACAATCGCCATACGGGGAGGGGTGGTTTTTGTTTCGAAAGGTTGGGGGCGCACCGGTCTGGACGGGTGCGATCGCCGTGCTCTTTTTTGGGGCTGTTCCTCCGTCTCGACAGGGGCGGAGCGTGTCGGTTCGCAAGGGTGCGATCGCCGCAGAAAGGGGCCGGAATCGGGGCTGTGCAAATTTTTCGCTCCCGTTTTTTCGTTTTTCATCCTTTTATCGATACCTTTGCCTTATGGACATTACGATTTTAGGCATCGAATCCTCCTGCGACGATACGTCGGCGGCCGTGCTGCGCAACCATGTGCTGCTCTCGAACGTCATCGCCTCGCAGGCCGTACACGTCAAATACGGCGGAGTGATCCCCGAACTGGCCTCGCGTGCGCACCAGCAGAACATTATCCCCGTGGTCGATACGGCCCTCAAGGAGGCCGGCATCGCAGTCGATGAACTCGACGCGATCGCCTTCACCCGCGGGCCGGGGCTGGTCGGCTCGCTGCTGGTCGGGGTCTCTTTCGCCAAGGGGCTCTCGCTCGCCCGCCGCATCCCGATGGTCGAGGTCAACCACCTGCAGGGGCACATCCTCTCGCACTTGATCGATCTGCCCGACCGGCAGCTGCCGCATCCCGACTTCCCGTTTCTCTGCCTGCTCGTCAGCGGCGGCCACACGATGATCGTGCGGGTCGATTCCCCGACGAAGTTGGCGATCCTCGGCACGACGATCGACGATGCCGCGGGCGAAGCCTTCGACAAGTGCGCCAAGGTGATGGGGCTTCCCTATCCGGGCGGTCCGGTGATCGACCGGCTGGCCAAGGAGGGAGACCCGAAGGCGTTCCACTTCGCCCACCCCCACGTCGAGGGGTTCGACTACTCCTTCTCGGGGCTGAAGACCTCGTTCCTCTACACGCTGCGCGACGCTGTCGCCGATGCCCCCGACTTCATCGAACGAAACAAGGCGGACCTCTGCGCCTCGCTGCAGACGACGATCATCGAGATCCTGCTGAAACAGCTTGTACGTGCGGCTCGGGAGACGGGCATCCGCGACATCGCCATCGCAGGCGGCGTCTCGGCCAACTCGGGATTGCGCGATGCCATCACGGCGGAGGGGCGCCGGCGCGGCTGGCGGACCTTCCTGCCCGAGTTGAAATTCACGACCGACAATGCCGCCATGATCGCCATGGCGGGATATTACCGCTACCAGCTCGGCGAGTTCGCCTCGCCCGACATCGCCCCCGCGGCGCGGCTCGAGGAGCTGCTTTGACACGCGTCGATCGCCGATCTTCTTTTATAAAGGGTCGGCGATCGGTGTTTTAGGGGTGGGCTTTGACGGTTGGCTTTATTGCTCAAAGAGGGGCGGAACCTGCCGTGTCGTTTCGATCCGTCAGGACCGGCAGCCCGCAGCTGATAGTTGGAGCTTGATCTCCAGTAAATTCGATCCCGCAGGGATCGGCAGCCCGCAGCCGCCCCTTGGCGGAGGGCTGCATGCTCGTGTCCGTAGGCCGCTCGTGCAAGCCCCTCCGCTCGGCTGCGGGCTTGTCTCGGTTTGTAATCGGTCCGTCAGGACCGAGCGGGCCGCGCTCTTCGTCCGGCTCGCGCTCTATTGAACAAAATCAATCGCGTAGCGATTGGCGGGCCGCAGCCTCCCGGGCGGCGGAGGCCCGCAGTTCGCGTCCCGCAGGTCCGCTTCGGGCGGTTCCTCCGCAGGCTGCGTCCCGAGTTTGAATGTTTACCCGAGTGAGCAGCTTCCATTTGCTGCATTTAATATTTCATTTTTCATTCTTCATTCTGAATTTGCGGCTTCGCAAGAAGTCGCAGCTGATAGTTGGAGCTTGATCTCCAGTAAATTCGATCCCGCAGGGATCGGCAGCCCGCAGCCGCCCCTTGGCGGAGGGCTGCATGCTCGTGTCCGTAGGCCGCTCGTGCAAGCCCCTCCGCTCGGCTGCGGGCTTGTCTCGGTTTGTAATCGGTCCGTCAGGACCGAGCGGGCCGCGCTCTTCGTCCGGCTCGCGCTCTATTGAACAAAATCAATCGCGTAGCGATTGGCGGGCCGCAGCCTCCCGGGGGCGGAGGCCCGCAGTTCGTCGCCGAACATGCGTACACTCCGCAGGCTGCGACCCGAATGCGAATCAGAATAGGCCGCAATATCATTTTTAATATTTCATTTTGAATTTTTAATTTGCGGTTCCGTCAAGGAATCGCAGCGGGCCGCAGCTTCGCCCCGCGAAGGCCCAATGTACCCTTTTTTTATTTGAAAGTCGCATGCTGCTACAGAAACCGCACCCCGCGCACGCGCCCTTTCAGGCGGTCGGCCGCCTCGCGTTCGACGATGCCGGTCAGCACGTCGGCCGCATCGTGCCAGCGGTTCGCCCGGAAACGGCGCCGGTAGGTGGTCAGATGGGCATACAGCTCGGGCCAGCGCTGCCGCCACTCCCGCGGAAAGCGGACGAGGTGTTGCACCGTAGCGGCATTCGAGAGGATGCGGGCTTCCTTGTTGCCGCTTTGGTGAAACCATTCGACCTTCACGGCAGGTGCCAGCCGCTGCACGGCCCGGGCGAAGCCGCGGCCGCCGTTGTTGCTTTCGATTGCCGCATGCCGGGTGCCGGAGCGTTCCAGCATCGCCGCCACCTCGCCCTCGGTCACCTCCATCGGGTCGCGCGAGTAGACGGCATCGGTCAGGTAGATCATCCCGTCGGCATCGACCGCATAGGCCAGGGCGCACAGGTAGTCGTCGCCCGTATCGGCCGTATCGACATAGGCGGCCCGCCGGACGATCTCGTGCGGCAGACTGTCGTATTCGGCGAACTGCGTACCGTAGAGCAATCCCGCTTCGGAGGCGGGATTCCCCTGGTACATCGCCTCGAATTGCAGCGGATCGAGCTGCCGTTTGCGCAGCAGCAACGCCGCTCCCTGCTGCTCCTCCCATAGAGCCTCGCCGGGCGCACGGGGGTCGATCTCGGTCGGTGCCGAGGTTTTCAGCGCCTCGAAATTCAGGTGCAGCCACGTGTCCGCGGGGATTGTCTCCAGCTGCGACCACGCGGTCAGATCGACGCAGGGCTCGAGCTTCCGCAGCCGGCCGATCAGATCCTCCTCGTGCCAGCGCGTGAAGACGATGAGCTCGCGCGAACGGTTGTGCATGCGTGTGCGGACGACCGAGGTGTACCACTCCCAGCAATTCTCCCGCACAAGGGGCGAGTGGGCCTCCAAGGCATCTTTGTAGAGGTCGTCGAGGATGAAACAATCGACCCGGTTGCCCGTGAGCGACCCCTCGCGCCCCACTGAGAGCAGCGAACCGCGGCGCCCGATGATCTCCACCTCGTCGGCCGTGCGGATGTAGCCTGCCGGCTTCGTGCCGCATTTGATGGTGGTCTCGGGAAAGAGGGCGCCGTATTCGCGCGATTCGAGGATGCGCTGCACACGCCGGTTGAACTTCGAGGCGAGCATCCCCGAGTAGGAGGCGATTGCGATCCGACAGTCGGGATCGAGCCCCAGCAGATAGGCGGGCAGCAGGGTCGTGGCGCCGACGCTCTTGCCGTGCTGGGGCGGCATGGTGATGATGAGGCGGCGGATGCGCCCCTCGGCGAAGGCTTCGAGCAGGCGGTAATAGGTGCGGTGGAACGGGTGCAGCTCAAGAAACGGATAGACCGCGAGCGCGAAATCGGAAAAAGAAACGGTTGCTGGATTCATAGGTAATAGGTAAAAGGAATAAAGGGTTCGAAAAAAAGAGGGGGCTTCGATTGGTTCTGCAGGTTGGGAATGGATCTTTCTCAAGGTTGGCGGGCCGCAGTGTTGTTTCGGTCCGTCAGGACCGGCAGCCCGCAGCTGCCCCCGGGCGGAGGGCTGCTCCTCTACGTCGCAGGCCCGTCCGCTCGGTAGCGGGCTTGTCCTGATTTCGGATCGGTCCGTAGGACCGAGCGGGCCGCAGCCTCCCGGCAGCGGAGGCCCGCAGTTCGTATCCGAATCTGCGTGCGCTCCGCAGGCTGCTGCCCGAATCAGATTGAAGGCCCAAGAGCCTTGCAAGCCCATTTAATTTTGAATCTTGAATTTTGAATCATGAATTTCGGCCTTGCAAAGGCCGAGCGGGCCGCAGCCTCCCGGCAGCGGAGGCCCGCAGCTCCTTAACAGTCGTGTGCGACCTCCGCAGGCTGCAGCCCGAATTGGAATATAGACCCAAGTGCACCGGCAGACCCTTTTAATTTTGAATCTTGAATTTTGAATCATGAATTTCGGCCTTGAAAAGGCCGAGCGGGCCGCAGCCTCCCGGCGGCGGAGGCCCGCAGTTCGTACCCGAACATGCGTGCGCTCCGCAAGCTGCAGCCCGAATTTAATGTTGAATGGCAGATTTGCGGCTTCGCAAGAAGTCGCCGCAGCCCGCAGCCGCCCCTGGGCGGAGGGCTGCTCCTCTACGTCGCACACCCGTCCGCTCGGCTGCGGGCATGTTTTAAGCCGATTCCGATGCCGTCAGACATCGGCGGGCCGCAAGCTGCAATCCAATTCCATCATTTTGAATATTGAATTTGCGGTTCCGGCAAGGAACCGCAGCGGGCCGCAGCTTCGCCCGGCGGAGGCCCGCAGCTCGCGTCCCGCAGGTCCGCTCGTGCGCGCCCTTCGCAAGCTGCAGCCCGAATTTAATGTTGAATGGTAAATTTGCGGCTTCGCAAGAAGTCGCAGCAGCCCGCAGCCGCCCCTGGGCGGAGGGCTGCTCCTCTACGTTGCAGGCCCGTCCGCCCGGCTGCGGGCTATGCCGCAGGCAAAATCGATCCCGCAGCTCGTAGCTGACCTTAGCGTGCTCTCCGCAGGCCGCGGCCCGAACTTGTGATTCTGAATTTTTAATTTTTAATTTTTAATTTTAAATTTTGAATTCTAAATCGTGCCTCCCCATAAAAAACGGGCCCGCCGAAAACGGCGGACCCGCAGGCTCCCATGCGCGGCGACGCGGCGGGCGGAGCCGATCGAAGAGGAGGCCTCGGGGGTGTCGCCGCACCCGTCGGAATGCGTTGTCCGAGGCCGCAAATGCCTTTAGATGCAGGCGCGCAGCTCCTCGAAGGAGAAGTCGTTGAGCCGCTCGGCCTCGGCATCCGTTGTGTGGAACTCCCACCAGACGGGCACCAGGTCCGACACGGGATCGGCCTCGCCCTCGGGGCTGACGACGTGCCGCCGCCGGACGAAGCACGAGACGACTAACCGGCAGGCCATCCCTTCGAAGGTGAAAGCGACGGAGCCCGAAAAATAACCGCGGTCGGCGATCTGCTCCACCAAGCGGCGTTGAACCTCTTCGTACAATTCGGATGAAACGGAATAAATCATTGAAAATGCGTTTTTTTGTCGAAAAACGGATCGGAGTTTGAAATAAATTGTTTAACTTTGCAGCGACAAAGATAGTTCAAAAATTGTATTTTTGATCAATTACGTTCTATTTTTTATATCGTTTTTTCCAATAAGCAATCCATGAACGAACGGGTAAAATTGATACGGAAACAGCTCGGGATGACGCAAGAGCAACTCGCACAGCGTCTTGGCATCGGAAAGGCGGCCCTCTCGATGATCGAAACGGGCAAGGCGGGCCTCTCGACCCGCAACCGCAACATCCTGGTTCAGGAATTGAACGTCAACCCCGAGTGGCTCGAAGAGGGGCGCGGGGCGATGTTCAACGCCGAACCCGACCTGCAGGCCTTCATGCACCGCACCGACGCCTCGCTGCCGATGCAGAGCGTTCCGCTCTACTCGATCGAGGGGACTGCCGGGCTCGTACCGCTCTTCGCGCGGCAGGAGGAGCAGAAGCCGATCAACTACATCCATATTCCCAACCTGCCGAAGTGCGACGGGGCGATCTACATCGTGGGCGACTCGATGTACCCGCTGCTCAAGAGCGGCGACATCGTCCTTTACAAGCAGCTCCAGCATATCGAGGATATTTTCTGGGGCGACATGTATCTGCTCTCGATCGACCTCGACGGCGAAGAGTACGTCACGGTGAAATACATCCAGAAGTCCGAACGCGAAGGGTACGTCAAGCTCGTCAGCCAGAACCCCCATCACGCCGACAAGGAGGTGGCCGTCGGCCGCATCCGCGCCCTTGCCTTGGTCAAGGCCTCGATCCGCATGAATTCGCTGCGGTAGACGCCGCGCCGACAGCTCCTGCCGGCCGGAAGCGATCGGTCCGGCCGATCGGAGACGCACTTCCGAAACGGAGCCGGCTGTTATAAAAAGAACGGAAGGAACGCTCCGGATTCGCTGCGATTTTCCGGATAAACGTTTTGAATTTCGAAAACCTTTGCGTAACTTTGTTAGAATCTTGCGGGGGAAGGCTCCGCAAGAGCGAACAGAACAAGCAACGATCTAACAACCAACGAAAAAGATGAAAACCAACTACGAAGTACGCTATGCCGCGCATCCCGAAGATGCGAAGCATTACGACACGGCGCGTCTGCGCCGCGATTTTTTGATCGAGAAGGTCTTTGCAGCCAATGAGGTGAACATGGTCTACTCGATGTACGACCGCATGATCGTCGGCGGCGCTATGCCTGTGGGCGAGGTGCTGAAGCTCGAGGCGATCGATCCGCTGAAGGCGCCCTGCTTCCTGACCCGCCGCGAGCTGGGTATCTTCAACGTCGGCGGCAAGGGCCGCGTGAAAGCCGGCGATGCCGTCTACGAGCTCGGCTACAAGGAGGCGCTCTACCTCGGCTCGGGCGACCGCGAGGTCACCTTCGAGAGCCTCGACGCCGCCAGCCCCGCGAAGTTCTACTTCAACTCGACGACGGCCCATTGCAGCTATCCCGACAAGAAGGTGACGAAGGCCGAAGCCGTCGTGGCTCACATGGGTTCGCTCGAGGGATCGAACGAGCGCAACATCAACAAGATGCTCGTCAACCAGGTGCTGCCGACCTGCCAGCTGCAGATGGGTATGACCGAGCTGGCTACGGGCAGCGTCTGGAACACGATGCCGGCCCACGTGCACTCGCGCCGCATGGAGGCCTATTTCTACTTCGAGGTGCCCGAGGAGCACGCTGTCTGCCACCTGATGGGCGAGGTCGATGAGACGCGCCACATCTGGATGAAGGGCGACCAGGCCGTCCTCTCGCCCGAGTGGTCGATCCACAGCGCCGCCGCCACGCACAACTATACCTTTATTTGGGGTATGGGCGGCGAGAACCTCGACTACGGCGACCAGGACTTCTCGAAGATCACGGATCTGAAGTAGTCCGGCGGCGGTCCTCATTCGCGGGGGCTTGCGGCGGCTTCGACGTCTGCGGTGTTGTTTCGGTCCGTCAGGACCGGCAGCTCGCAGCCGTAAAAATGGGGTGTGGCGGGTGCCGAAAGGTTCGGTCGCACAACGACCAGTAGCCCGCAGCCGCCTATTTTGGCGGAATGATTGTCTGTAAATTCGGTCGCGGAGCGACCGGCAGCCCGCAGCCGCCCCCGGGCGGAGGGCTGCTCCTTATGGTCGCAGGCCCATCCGCTTGGCTGCGGGACTGCTTTGAATTAGGATCGGTCCGTTAGGACCGTGCGGGCCGCAGCCTCCGCCGGGCGGAGGCCCGCAACTCCTTGGCGTCGCTGGCGACCTCCGCAGGCTGCGCCCCGAACTGCGAGGAACCTCGGAGCGCAATGCGAAGCGCCCTCACCCGCAGGGCGATTGTAAAACTGAGAACAAAAACGTTTAACTATTAAACCGAAAAACTATGGTCAATTTTTCACTGGAAGGTAAGGTAGCGCTGGTAACGGGTGCATCTTACGGTATCGGTTTCGCCATTGCGACGGCCTATGCCGCCCAGGGCGCCAAGATCGTCTTCAACGACATCAAACAGGAGCTGGTTGACAAGGGGCTGGCCTCCTACAAGGAGAAGGGCATCGAGGCCCACGGTTACGTCTGCGACGTCACGGACGAGGAGCAGGTGAACGCCATGGTCGCTCGCATCGAGAAAGAGGTCGGCACGATCGATATTCTGGTCAACAACGCCGGTATCATCAAGCGCATTCCGATGGTCGAGATGAAAGCTTCCGAATTCCGCCAGGTGATCGACGTCGATCTTAACGCACCTTTCATCGTATCGAAGGCGGTCATTCCCTCGATGATCAAGAAGGGCAAGGGCAAGATCATCAACATCTGCTCGATGATGTCGGAGCTCGGCCGCGAGACCGTGTCGGCTTATGCAGCCGCCAAGGGCGGTCTGAAGATGCTGACCCGCAACATCGCCTCGGAGTACGGCGAATACAACATCCAGTGCAACGGTATCGGCCCGGGCTACATCGCCACGCCCCAGACCGCCCCGTTGCGCGAGCGTCAGGCTGACGGTTCGCGCCATCCGTTCGACGCCTTCATCGTCGCCAAGACCCCCGCAGCCCGCTGGGGTACGCCCGAGGATCTGATGGGTCCCGCCGTCTTCCTTGCTTCGGAGGCTTCGGACTTCGTGAACGGCCACGTGCTCTACGTCGACGGCGGTATTCTCGCCTACATCGGCAAGCAGCCCAAATAGGCCCGCCGGTCCGCAACCGGAAAAAGACCGTCTGACAAGTATATCTTGCCAGACGGTCTTTCTTATTTATGGTAGCAGCACGCTGCTATGCCACGCCTGCAGGGCCTCTCGATGCGGGCCGTGCGGGCTGGTTCCCCCAATGCGGACCGATTGCAAGACAGTCCGGTTGCCCTATTGCAGACAGGGCAGCCGTGTCACCGTGGTCCCCCGACTTGTTGCAGAAAAGCCTCCAACGCTTCGTTGTAGGCCTCGGGGCGCTCCATGTTGAGCATGTGGCCGCAGTCGTCGATCACCACCTGCCGGCTGTCGGGCAGATAACGCATCATGGTCGGCTCGGCGGGGCGCCCCTTGCCGGGTTCGTGACCGTCGAGGAAGAGCACCGGCACGGCGGGCCGGCGCTCCTGCAGCCGGCGCATCGCCTCGCGGGCATAGTAACAATGTACCTCGTGGTGCAGTGGCTGCCAGGCGCTCCAGCGACGGATCATGCGCCACAGCGGCTTCCGCATCCGCTCGCGCTCCGCACCGCACGTCGCCATCAACTTTGCGTGCCACTCCCGCTTCATCCGGCGCACCCCCTGCTGACGCAAGGCGGCGATCGCCTGCTCCTTGGCAGCGATCTCATCGGTTGTCATCGGCTCGTGCACGCTCGGCGTCGAGCGGATATGGCCCGAAGAGAGGGTCGCCGAAAGAAGCCGCTCGGGATACATGGCCACCAGATCGCCCGTGATGAAGCCCCCCATCGAGAGCCCCACGACGTGGGCCCGCTCGATGCTGAGCCCGTCGAGCAGGGCGACCAGATCGTCGGCATGGGTGAAGAGCAGCCCTTCGCGCTGCGCCGAGGAGCGGCCGTAGCCGCGGGCGTCGTAGATGATCACCTGGTAGCGGTCGGCGAAGTGCGCGACCTGCTCGCGCCACATCCGCCGGTCGAGCGAATGGCCGTGGACGAAGACGAGCGGCTCGCCCTCGCCGTAACTTTCGTAATAGAGACGCCCCTCCGGCACGGGGAGATAGCCCCGCTGCCGAGGCTTTGCGGCGACAGCCGGCAACACGAGGGCCCAACAGAGGAGCGCCAGCAGCCAGCGGAAATGCGATTCGTTCATACGGATCCGATTTTCGCACAAGATAGGCATTTTTTCGGAGAGTTCGTGCGGCTTCGCCAAGCTGCAAATTAAAAAATTCAAGATGAAAGAAATGTATTAAAATCGGGCTGTACCTTGCGAACGAACGCCCGCGACGCTGAAGCGTTACGGGCGTTCGCAACCTGCGGAGGGCACGCTCGAAGCCGACCTGCGGGACGCGAGTTGCGGGCCTCCGCGCCCGGGAGGCTGCGGTCCGCCGATGTCTACGGCATCGAACCGTTTGAAAGGAGCCCGCAGCCGAGCGGACGGGCCTGCGACGTAGAGGAGCAGCCCTCCGCCCGGGGGCGGCTGCGGGCTGCCGATCCCTTCGGGATCGAATTTGCTGGTGATTCCTCGCCCACAATTGGCAGCTGCAGGCTGCTCGCTTTTCTGTAAGTGTCGTCATTCCTCGGCCGCAGTTTTTTTGCGCGGAATCGGTCGCGCAGCGACCGGCGGGCCGCAGCTTGGGGCGGCGGCGGCCCGCAGTTCGTACCCGAACATGCGTCCTCCGCAGGCTGCGACCCGAACCGGAAGTAAGCCCAAGCGTGCTCGGCAGACCTTTGTAATTTTGAATCTTGAATTTTGAATGCTGAATTTGCGGCTTCAACGAAGCCGCAGCGGGCCGCAGCTTCGCCCGGCGAAGGCCCGCTGCTCGCGTCCGAAAGTCTGCTCGCGCGCGTCCTTCGCAAGCTGCGTCCCGAAAAACACCGGACGAATGCCCGCACCGTTCCACAAGCTGCGCCCCGAGCTTGCGTATTTAATAGGAATTTGGAATGTTGAATTCGCACCCGAAGGGGTACCATGTTTCTGCGATTATTGCGCCAGGCGCCAGGCGAGTTCTTTGGCGGCATATCGCTCGGCCGCGGTCGAGCCGAGGCGGTCCGTCCATTCGATGACACGGAGGCGGGCCGCTTCGTCCGTTTCGGCGAGGCGGGCAGCGAAAGCCACTGCACCTTCGGCCAGTCGGCGGACGGCATAGGGTGGCAGAACAATCGCAGCCGCCGGAACTTCCGCCGGAACCTCCGCCGCAGCCGCTGCCTCCGCAATCCCCGCTGCCGCTGCAGCCTCCACTGTAACCTCCTTCTCTGCAACCGCAGCCCCGGCAGCTGAGACCTCCGCGACCTCCGCCTTCGCTATCGAACCCTCCGCGTCCCCCTTCGCTTTTCCCGCCTCCTGCAGGGCGCGGCGCATCGGCTCGAGCCACTCGGCCGACGGCTCCTCACACCGGGCGGCCGCCAGCATCGCGGCATAGGCGGGCAGCGGCGCGGCAACAGCGTCGGAGAGCCATGCCGGCAGCAGCTGCGACAGCGCTTTCGAGCGGCTCAGCAGCGCGAAGGCGGCCTCCTCGGCGAGCTCCGTATTGTTCAGCGTTCGGCGCCAGCGCTCGGCCTCCGCGGGCTCGGTCAGCCGGTCGGGGTCGGCCAGATGAAAGGCGGCGAGCTGCAGTTCGCGGACCTGCTGCCCGATGAGGAAGCAGGCAAAGGCATGGTCCGGCCTCTCGCGCCGGGCGATCATGCGGACCGTGGGGAGGCTGACGCCGAAGTTCAGCCCGTAGCGGGCGCCGTCGCAGTGCATCGTATCGGCGACCAACCCGTTGCGTTCACGCCGAAAGGCCCCGAGCAGGGAGACCATGCGCGCGGTAAAATCCATTGCAGCGAGGAGAAAACGATCAGCGAAGAGAAAGCAATTAGCGTTTGCGCGGCAGGGCGTAGGTGATCGTCCGGCCGAATTCGAAGATCGGCAGCACCGCCTCGACCAACGTTTCACCCGATACCGAGAGCTGGCAGGTCGCCTCGTTGGCCACGCGGCAGCTGGCGACGTTCAGATCCTTGGCCCCGGCCTCGGGAATCGACGACGGCGTTTTCTCGGCCGGAATGATCTGCAGCAGCACGAGGTTGCCCGTCAGATCGTTCGACGGAAGCAGCCCCGTCTCGGGGTTGAAGCGGCAGACGACATACTGGCGCTTCCCGCCGTCGGGATGAATCAAAAAGCGGCGCGAGCTCTTCGTGACGATCTGTTTGCCGAGGAAAAGTTCGAGGTAGGCCTGCTCCTGCCGGGCGATTTCGTCGAGCGCTGCCTGCAGACCGGCCCCGAAGACATTCTCGCCCGCATCGCCCGTGATGAGCTCCATCCGGTGCTTGCGCAGCGAGAAGATGGTCGCGGCCGCCGCTTCGGCTGCCGCCTCGGTGCCGGGCATGAGCGACGAGCGGCGGTCGGGCAGTACGCGCGTGAAAGCATCGTCCTGGGCGGCGTGCGAGACGACCGTCGTCTCGCCGGCCTCCGGCGCCGCGGCCGCATAGTAGTCGTCGGCCGCCAAGGCGATCCGGCCGCCTGTGACGCGCCAGTCGGTCTTGTCGGCCAGCGGGGCCCGCACGCCCAAATATTTCTGCGCATAGCGGGCATAGGGACCGCAGATCGTGCGTTCGCATTCGACCTGCAGATCGACGGCCAATACCGTGCGGGGCTCGGCGGCTGTCGCACCGTCCGTCACACCCACCGGGGCGATGTAGGGATTTCGGTTCTGGGCGAAGAGACCCGTCGCAGCCAACAGCAGCGCCAGGGTCGGCATAAGGCATTTCATAGCGGCATGTTCGGTTTTGTTCCTTTGTACAAAGGTAGCGGAAAATCCCCGACTTTCAAAATTTCAGGTAAAAATCGCGCGTCAGGGCGCGGTATTCGGCCGTGTAGCACTCGTGCTCGCCCGTGCCGATCGTCAGCGTCGCCTCCTCGCAGGGGGTCTCCGCAGGGCCGCGCTGCCACGCCAGGAGGACCCGTTTGGCGGGGTGGCGCGGGGTGGTGCGCACCTCCGTCCGCCGGATGAGATGCAGGCGCTCGCCGCAGAGGGCGGCGAAGCGGGCCGCCTCGTTCACGGGCAGCACGAGGGCGAAGCGGCCGTCGCGGGCGAGGAGCCGGAGGACCGCATCGCGCAGCTCCTCGAAGGGGAGTTCGACCGCATGGCGCGCCGTCGTGCGGTTGCGGTCGGGGCAGGTGAGCGATTCAACGAAAAAGGGGGGATTCGAGACGATCAGATCGAACGGCTCGGCCGGCGCGAAACGCTGCACGGGCGACTGCTCGAAGTGCAGCCGGCCGCTCCAGGGCGACGCCTCGGCATTGCGGCGGGCCTCCTCCACCGGGGCGATATCGACCCCCGTGACGGACGCTTCGGGGGCCCGCTGGGCCAGCATGAGGGCGATGACCCCTGTGCCGGTTCCGATGTCGAGGATGCGCCGGTCGTCGGGCCGCACCGGCGCCCAGGCCCCGAGCAGGACGCCGTCGGTGCCGACTTTCATCGGGCTCTCGTCCTGACGGACGGCGAATCGTTTGAAGCGGAAGCAGGTCATGGCCGGCAGATCATCCCGTCCGCCAGACGGATGCAGCGGTCGGTGCGGTCGGCCAGCGCCTCGTCGTGCGTGACGATGACGATCGTCTGGCCCGTCTGTTCGCGCAGCTCGAAAAAGAGGCGGTGGATCTCCTCGCGGTTGCGGCTGTCGAGGTTGCCCGAGGGCTCGTCGGCCAGCAGCACGGCAGGCTCGTTCATGAGGGCACGGGCGATCGAGATGCGCTGCTGCTCGCCGCCCGAGAGCTGGGCGGGCTTGTGGTCGCGGCGCGCCGTGAGCCCCATTCGTTCGATGAGGGCCGCGGCCCGCGCCTCGACCTCCGCCCGGCGGCGTCCGGCGATCAACCCCGGGATGCAGACATTCTCGAAGGCCGTGAACTCGGGCAGCAGGTGGTGGAACTGGAAGACAAAACCGATGCGGCGGTTGCGAAAACGCGATAGGGCGTTGTCGTTCAGCCCCGAGAGCTCCGTGCCGTCGATCTCGACGCGCCCCGCGTCGGGACGCGACAGAGTCCCCATGATCTGGAGCAGGGTCGTCTTGCCCGCTCCGCTGGCCCCGACGATCGAGACCAGTTCGCCGCGCGCCACCTCCAACGAAATCCCCTTGAGGACTTCGAGGGTGCCGAAGCGTTTGTGTATATCGGTTACGCGAATCATCGTTCGAATCCGGATTGGTCGTTCCTCATTTGTTGTTTGTTATTTTCGCCCTTCGCCGCCGGAACGGCTTGTTCTGCAGCCCGCTATTCCGCCGTCCCCGGCTGTTGCCCGCTGTTCTGCGGTCCGCTATTCCGCTGTCCCCGGCTGTTGCCCGACCCGCTCGTAAAAGGTGTAGAGCCGGATCGTCTCGACCGCCTCCCGCACATCGTGTACGCGCAGCAGGGTAGCCCCTCCCCGCAGCGCCTCCCACCCGAGCGCGACGGTTCCCGCGAGCGCTTCGGCGGGTGTCGTCCCAAGAACTTTGTATATCATGGATTTGCGCGACAGTCCCGCCAGCACCGGATAGCCCAGCGCCCGCAGGCGGGGCAGCCCTGCCAACAGCGCGTAGTTCTGCTCCACGCTCTTCGCGAAGCCGAAGCCCGGGTCGAGCACGAGACGGTCGCGCCGGATGCCGGCCGCCTCCAGTTCGGCCGTCCTCCGCTCGAAGTAGGCGACCACCTCCGTGACGATGTCGCGGCGATAGGCCGTCAGCGACTGCATCGTTTGCGGGTCGCCCTTCATGTGCATCGCGATGTAGGGAAGCCCCAACCGGGCGACGGTCCCGGCCATCGCGGGGTCGAGCTCGCCGGCCGAGATGTCGTTGACGATGAGGTCGCCGAAAGCTGCGGCGGCCCGTTCGACCACCTCGCTGCGGAAGGTGTCCACCGACACCGGCACCCCGGGCGCCAGGCGGCGCACCGTGTCGAGCCCCAGCCGCACGCGGCGCCACTCCTCGTCGGGCGGAACCTCGCCGGCTCCGGGGCGCGACGAATAGCCCCCTATGTCGAGGATCGAGGCCCCCTCGTCGAGCGCTTCGCGCACACGCCGCTCGACGGCGGCCGCTTCGGTCGTCCGACTCCCGGCGTAGAAGGAGTCGGGGGTGATGTTGACGATCGCCATCACCTGCGGTTTCGAAAGATCAATCTGCATGGCGGAGCGCGAATTGGCGGAAACGGCGGTCGAGCTCTGCAACGGCCGGTGCGAGCTCCTCCTCCCGGATGTTCACGATCGAAAAGTCGGCCCGGTCGCGCAGGGTGTCGTCGTCCGCCTGGGCGGCCATCCGGCGGCGGATCGCCTCGGGGTCGGCCCCGTCGCGGCGCACGGCCCGTTCGAGCCGCAAGGCGGCGGGGGCCAGCACCGCCACCGTCCGGTCGACGCGGCGATCGAGCCCCGCCTCGAAGAGAATGGCGCTCTCGACGAGGACGTAGGGGGCCCTCTGCGCCTCGGCCCACCGCTCGAAGTCGGCGATGACGGCCGGATGGACCAGCGCATCGAGGGCGGCGAGCTTCGCCGGGCTGCCGAAGACCTGCCGGGCGAGATAGGGGCGGTTCAGGGCTCCGGCATCGTTATAGCAGGCTTCGCCGAAACGGCTGCGGATGGCCTCGCGCAATGCCTCGTCCTCGACCATCAGCCGCTTGGCCTCCCGGTCGCAGTCGTAGCGCGGTATGCCGTGTTCGGCGAAGAGGCGGCAGACGGTGCTCTTGCCGCTGCCGATTCCGCCCGTAATGCCGATTCGGAACATGGCGGGGTCAGTTTTCGGGTTTGTCGATTTCGGGGACCGCCCCGATCGAAACGATCTTGATGTCGGTGCAGCGCACCGAGATGGCGTGCTGCAGCGAGAGCGGGTCGATTACTAATTTGCCGTAGTGGCCCTCCTCGTACGAGGGGGTGAACCGCAGCTCGGACAGCGGAATGCGCAGCGTCCGGTCCATGTAGACGCGGTAGCCGAAGAGGTTCGTTCCGACCCCTTCGACGACGCAGGTGACGGGGAACGTCTGGCCGCTGATGTTGATCCGCATCACCTGCTCGGTGGTGTAGGTGTGGTTCAGCTTGGCGATATACCACAGAATAAACGATGCCACGAGCAGGGTGATGAACACGGGCGAGACGTAGTGGCGCAGCCATTTGAGCATGGGTTCCATCTTCGATAAGGCTTTAGGTGGGACAAAGATACGAAAAGCCGAGGGCAAAATGCAAACGAAGTTTGCAGATTTTGCCGAGGCGGAGTATCTTCGGCGCAGCCAAGGATGCGAATAAGCCGAGGGCAAAAGCAAATTTATTTGCATTTCGCCGAGGCGAAATTAATAACGCCCGCAGCCGCCGGCTTTGGTGGAAATGTTTGTTCGCAAACTCGGTCGCGCAGCGACCGGCAGCCCGCAGCCGCCCCCGGGCGGAGGGCTGCACCTTCGCGTCCCGCAGGTCCGCTCGTGCAAGCCCGTCCGCTCGGCTGCGGGCTGGCCTATCTGCAAAGCTGTCGCGGTTCGGTTGCGGAGGGGCATCGGGTAAAATCGGCCTTGCAAAGGCCGTGCGGGCGCAGCCTCGCCTGGCGAAGGCCTGCAGCCCGCAGGCCCGCTTCGTGCGTGCCCTCCGCAGGCTGTGCCCCGAATTGAAGAATATGCCCGAGCGCATTCAGCAGTCCTTAATTTCGAATTCTGAATTTGCGCCTTCACAGAAGCCGCTCGAATTACAGCCCTTTTCGGTCGCTTGTTCGGATTTTTTTACTATTTTTGCAAAGTCGTGCTGCGTGGCGCTCCGCCGCCGGCCCGCAGGTTAGGTTATGGATCTCTTTTTAGCCATATTGGCGCTTCTGCTCTCGGTCGTCGGGATCATCGGCTGCATCGTGCCCGCCCTGCCGGGCAATGTCCTGAGTTATATCGGGCTGTTGCTCGTGGCCTGCACCGGCTATGCCGAGATCGACACCGCCTCGCTCGTGCTGTGGTTCGTCCTCACGCTCCTCGTGATCGCCGCCGATTTCTACCTTCCCGCCTGGATGACCCGCCGTTTCGGCGGCTCGCGCGCCGGCGCCGTCGGCGCCACCGTCGGGGTCTTCGCCGGCATCTTCCTCTTCCCGCCCTTCGGCATCCTCCTGGGCCCCTTCTTCGGCGCTGTGCTCGGCGAGTTGACCCACGACCGCCGCGACGCGTCCCGCGCCCTCCGCAGCGGCTTCGGCTCGTTCCTCGCCTTCGTCGTCGGCACGGGCCTCAAACTCCTCGTCGCGCTCTGGCTCTTCGGCGTCGTCATCGCCGCCGTGTGGCCGGCCTTCACGAACTGGATCGGAACGATTCTCTAACAAACCTTAATACAAACAAATGAAAAGATTCCTCACCCTGGCGGTCCTCGTCGCAGCGATGTTGACCGCGGCTTGTAGCAAGTACAAGTACGAATCGGTGGCCGGCGATCCGCTCAAGACGCGTATCTACACGCTCGACAACGGTCTGAAGGTCTACATGACGGTCAACAAGGAGACCCCGCGCATCCAGACCTACATCGCCGTGCGCGTCGGCGGCAAGAACGACCCCGCCGAGACGACCGGCCTGGCCCACTACTTCGAGCACCTCATGTTCAAGGGGACCGAGCAGTTCGGCACCTCGGACTACGCCGCCGAGAAACCCCTCCTCGACGAGATCGAGCAGCTCTTCGAGGTCTACCGCCGGACCACGGACGAAGCCGAGCGGGCGGCCATCTACCACCGCATCGACTCGATCAGCTACGAAGCGTCGAAGATCGCCATCCCGAACGAGTACGACAAGCTCATGGCGGCCATCGGCGCCAACGGCACGAACGCCTACACCTCGCAGGATATGACCGTCTACGTCGAGGATATCCCCTCGAACCAGATCGACAACTGGGCCAAGATCCAGGCCGACCGCTTCAAGCACCCCGTGATCCGCGGCTTCCACACCGAGCTGGAGACGATCTACGAGGAGAAGAACATGTCCCTGACGCGCGACAGCCGCAAGGTCTGGGAGGCGCTCGATGCGGCGCTCTTCCCCCACCATCCCTACGGCACGCAGACCGTGCTGGGTACGCAGGAGCATCTGAAGAACCCCTCGATCACCAACGTCAAGAACTACCACAAGACCTACTACGTCCCCAACAACATGGCTGTCTGCCTCTCGGGCGACTTCGACCCCGAGGAGATGATCGCCGCGATCGACAGGTATTTCGGCGATATGGAGCCCAACGAGAATCTGCCGAAGCTCGACTTCCCTGCCGAGGAGCCGATCACGGCCCCGATCGTGAAGGAGGTCTTCGGCCTGGAGGCCGCCAACGTGATGCTGGGCTGGCGTCTGCCGGGTGCCGCCGATGCGTCGAGCGACGTGGCGGAGCTCGTCAGCGCGATCCTCTACAACGGCCAGGCCGGTTTGATCGACCTCGATCTGAACCAGCAGCAGAAGGTCCTCTCGTGCTATGCCGGCGCCTCGGCGCAGCCCGACTACGGCACCTTCCTCGCCGCCGGCCGTCCGAAGACGGGCCAGTCGCTCGAGGAGGTGCGCGACCTGCTGCTGGCCGAGGTGGCCAGGCTGCGGGCGGGCGACTTCGACGAGAAGCTGCTCGAGGCCTCGATCAACCAATATAAAATGTACCTGATGCGGGTTTACGAGGATAACGACGGCCGTGCCAACCTCTACGTGCAGTCGTTCATCAACGGCACCGACTGGGCTGACGAGGTGGCACGCCTCGACCGGCTGTCGAAAGTGACGAAGCAGGAGGTGGTCGACTGGGCCAACACGTACCTGGGCGCCGAAAGCTATGCCATTGTCTACAAGCGCGAGGGCAAGGACCCCAACGAGCAGAAGATCGCCGCACCGAAGATCACCCCGATCGTGACGAACCGCGACAATCAGAGCGCCTTCCTTACCGCGGTGAAGGAGTCGGCCGTGAAGCCCATCGAGCCCGTCTTCGTGGACTACGACAAGGAGATGCAGCAGTTCGACCTGCGCCCGGGCGTGCACGTGCTCTACAAGCGCAACGAGACGAACGACCTCTTCAACCTCACCTTGCTGTTCGACAAGGGCACGGAGGATGATCCCGCCCTCAACCTGGCGTTCAGCTACCTGGAGTACCTCGGCACGCCGACGATGACGGCCGGGCAGATCGCTTCGGAGATGTACGGCCTGGCCTGCTCGTTCGGCACGGGCGCCGGCGCCAACCAGTGCTCGATCCGTCTGTCGGGTCTGAGCGAGAACATGGGCAAGGCGCTCGATATCCTGGAGGACCTGCTGCAGAACGCCGTACCCGATGAGGCGATTCTGGCCAACCTCAAGGCAGACATGCTCAAGAGCCGTGCGGATGCCAAGCTCAGCCAGGCCCGCTGCTTCGGCGCCCTGCAGAACTACATCTTCTACGGCAAGGAGTTCATCGCCCGCACGACGCTGACCGATCCGGCCCTCGAGGCGCTGACCTCCGAAGAGCTGCTCGGCAAGGTGCGCGACCTCATGGGCAAGCAGCACGAGGCCCTCTACTACGGTCCCGAGAGCGAGCCGGCTTTCCGCGAGACGTTCGCCGCACACCACCGCACGGCAGGGGAGCTCGAGCCGCTGGAGCCCAAGTACAGCAACCCGCAGCGCACGGAGAAGCCCGAAGTGGTGCTGGCCCAGTACGATGCCAAGCAGCTCTATTACCTCCAGTATTCGAACCGCGGCGAGAAGTTCGATGTGAAGAACGACCCCGCGCTGACGCTCTACAACGAGTACTTCGGCGGCGGCATGAACTCGGTGGTGTTCCAGGAGATGCGCGAGGCGCGCGGCCTGGCCTACTCGGCCTGGGCGACGCTGACGGCGCCGATCCACGACGAGGGCGACTATCGCTACTACGCTTTCATCGCCACGCAGAACGACAAAATGCAGCAGGCGATCGAGGCTTTCGATGAGATCATCAATAACATGCCCGAATCGGAGGCCGCCTTCGCCATCGCCAAGGAGGGGCTGCTGTCGCGTCTGCGTACGGAGCGCACGACCCGCGAAGGCGTGCTGTACAGCTACATCCGGCTGCGCCACCTCGGGCTGTCGCAGGACCGCAACCGGCAGGTGTTCGAGCAGGTGCAGTCGATGACGCTCGACGATGTGAAGGCCACGCAGCAGCAGTGGGTCAAGGGTCGTCACTACGTCTACGGCATTCTGGGCGACATCGAGGACATCGACCTGAACTACCTCAAGACCCTCGGCCCGATCCGGACCGTTTCGCAGGAGGAGATCTTCGGCTATTGATGCCTGCCGAGCAGCAAGATTTTGCAAGGGGCGACCGTTTTGCGGCCGCCCCTTTTTTTGGTCGTTTTTTTTAGGGGGGGGGTAAGATGAAGAATTAAAAATGTAGCTGGAGGGGTCCCAATCCGGATTCGGGGCGCAGCCTGCGGAGCGCACGCTCGAAGCGGCCCTGCGGGATGCGAGCAGCGGGCCTTCGCGGGGCGAAGCTGCGGCCCGCTGCGGTTCCTTGCCGGAACCGCAAATTCATGATTCAAAATTCAATATTCAAAATTAAATGGATTTGCGAGCATGCTTGGGCACATATTCCAATTCGGGACGCAGCCTGCGGAGCACGCATGTTCGGGTACGAACTGCGGGCCTCCGCTGCCGGGAGGCTGCGGCCCGCCGGTCGCTGCGCGACCGAGCTCGACACGGAACACCTTGCAATGAACAGTGGCTGCGGCCTGTCAATCGCTGCGCGATTGATTTGCTTGCGGCTTGTGGCTGCCGGCGTTTATTACGTCGCATTTGCAGCGGGGACGCTTGCCGTTACTGCTGAATCTTCACCAACTGTTCGCGATAGGCGTTGAGGATGCGCGACTTGGAGATGAAGCCGAGATAGTGGTTCTGTTTATCGACGACGGGCAGCATCCAGGTGTGCTTGTCCTCGAATTTGGGGAGGATGCTCTGGATCGCCTCGTGCTGCAGAATGCGGTCGGGGGGCTGGATCATGTAGCAGGAGATCGGGGCGCCGTACTTCTCGCGCTTGAACATATCCTTGCGCAGATCGTCGAGCTGCACCACACCCAGCAGCCGGCCGAAGTCGTCGATCACGGGGAAGATGTTGCGGCGGGCCGTCGAGATGATGGCGATCAGATCGCCCAGCGTCATGTGCTCGCGGATGCGGATGAAGTCGGTCTCCATCAAATCGTCGAGCTTCAGGAAGACGAAGACCGACTGGTCCTTGTCGTGGGTCAGCAATTCGCCCCGCTGGCGGAGCTGCTTCGTGTAGATCGAGTCGGGGTCGAGCCAGTAATCGACGGCGAAGGCGATGCACGAGGTGATCATCAACGGGATGAAGAGGCCGTAGCCGTTCGAGAGCTCGGCAATGAGGAAGATCGAGGTGAGAGGGGCGTTCATGACGCCGGCCATGACGCCGGCCATGCCGACGAGCGTGAAGGAGGCGATGGGGACCTGCCAGCCGAAGAGGGCGTTGCAGACGAGGGCCAGCGAGGCCCCTGTAAAGGCGCCGACGAAGAGTGACGGAGCGAACGTACCGCCCACACCGCCTGCGGCGTTGGTCGTCGCCATGGCCACCACCTTGAAGAACATCGTGGCAATGATGAAGAGGATCACCGCCCAGTCGACGTTGCTGAAGCGGTAGAAGAGCGAGTTGTTGAAGAGGGTCTCGGTGCGGCCGTGCATAAGGGCCGTGAATCCTTCGTAACCCTCGCCGTAGAGGGGCGGGAAGATGAAGATGAGGATGCCGAGCAGGGCGCCGCCGAGGAGCCATTTGCGGTATTGCGACTTCTGGCGCTTGAAGAAGGCGCCGACGCGCGAGTTCATCGAGGTGAAGTACCACGCCATAAGGCCGCAGAGGATGCCGAGCAGGATGAAGAGGGGAATCTGCCACAGTTCGAAGGCGTCCTCGGGGCGCAGCGTCACGGCGATGATCGGGTCGAAGCCGCGCAGCATGAAGGCCATCGTGGTCGCCGTGACGGTGGCGATGAGAAGCGGGATGACCGACGAGGCGGTGATGTCGAGCATCAGGATCTCGAAGACGAAGATCACGCCCGTGATCGGCGCCTTGAAGATCGCCGCCAAGGCCGCCCCGGCGCCGCAGCTGAGCAGCAGGGTGGTGTGCTTGTAGTTGAGCCGGAACAGCCGGCCGATGTTCGAGCCGATCGCCGCACCGGTCAGCACGATCGGCGCCTCGGGACCCACCGAACCGCCGAATCCGATCGTCGTGGCGCCGCCTACGATCGAGGTCCAGCAGTTGTGGCCGGCGATGTGCGAATTGCGGCTCGACATGGCGTAGAGCACCCGCGTAACCCCCTCGGAGATGTTGTCGCGGACGATGTACCGGACGAAGAGGGTCGCCAGCACGATGCCGGCAGCCGGATAGACCAAGTAGAGAAAATGGGCCTTGTCAACGGGGAACCAGCGGGTGAGGCTCTCTTCGATCGTGTAAAGCAGCATTTCGAAGAGATAGGTCCCCAAGCCGGCTGCGACACCGACGGCCACGGCTAACAGCATCAGCATCTGCTGCGTGGAGAGTCTCCGCGTGAGGCGCAGGAAACCTTCGTAGATCCGATCGGTCGATATCATCTGGTCGTTTGTGTTCGTTCGCTTGTTTCGGGGCTGGCAACAGCCCGCAGCTTTGCTCTTTGGCAGTAGTTCCGCTTGTAGTTCGATTGCGAAGCAATCGGCGGGCCGCAGCCGCTTCCGGTTGTGGAGGAAATGCCTGCTGGTAAATTCGACGTCGGAGACGTCGGGCAGCCCGCAGCCGCCCCCTGGCGGAGGGCTGCTTCCTCGCGCAGCTCGAAAGCAAGCCCGTCCGCTCGGCTGCGGGCTTTTTGCACGAGATCAATCGCACAGCGATTGGTGGGCCGCAGCCTGGGGGTGGCGGAGGCCCGCAACTTCGCGTCTCGGAGGTCCGCTTCGTGCGCGCACTCCGCAGGCTGCGTCCCGAACTCGAATTTGCCGCCTAAGTGCCTCTTCAAATCAATTGGTGTCCCGATGCGGCCCGCAGCCGAGCGGTGGGCTTGCGACGTTAAGGAGCAGCCCTCCGCCCGGGGGCGGCTGCGGGCTGCCGGTCCGGACGGACCGATTTCGTTGCAAAACATCCCAGCATGGACCATTCAGCTGCGAACTGCCGGTCGCTCCGCGACCGATTTTTATCAGCAAGTATTCCTACCTTGACTGCTGCAACCTTCCGATCGCTTCGCGATTCGTTACACCATCGTAATCGCCCCTATCCTCATGCGCTGTGCCGCTTTAGAGGCAGGTCCGCATAAAATGCGACCTCTTCAAAGATCGGCGGGCCGCACCCTGGGCCGATGAAAGCCTGCAGTTCGCGTCCCGCAGGTCCGCTTCGTGCGCGCACTCCTCAGGCTGCAGCCCGACCCGAAATCCCGTCTCGCAACAGCCCCTCTCCGCCGCCCGCGCGGCGCGACGCCCTTATGCGTGCTTCTCCTTGTACGCTTTGGCTTGCGCCGCGATCAATTCCTTATCTTCGAAGTAGTTGATCTTCATTGCGTTGCGTACGTCGCGCAGTGTGGCGGCTGCCGCCTTGCGGGCATGGGCCGATCCCTCCTCCAACACGCGGTACACCTCCTCGATGCGCTCCTCGTAGTAACGGCGGCGTTCGCGGATCGGGTCGAGCGTCTCATTGAGGATCGCGATCAACAGCTTCTTGACCTTCACGTCGCCCAGTCCGCCGCGGCGGTAGTGCTCCTTCAGCGCGTCGAGCGACTCGTACTCGGGCAGGTATTTGGCGAAGTGCTCCGGACGGCAGAAAGCATCCAAATAGGTGAAGACCGCGTTGCCCTCGACCTTGCCCGGGTCCTCGACGCGCAGGTGATCCGGATCGGTATACATTCCCATCACCTTCTTCTTCACCTCGGCCGCCGTATCCGACAGATAGATGCAGTTGCCCAGCGACTTGGACATCTTGGCCTTGCCGTCGGTGCCCGGCAGGCGCAGGCAGGCCGCATTGTCCGGGAGCAGGATCTCGGGCATGACGAGCGTCTCGCCGTAAAGGGCGTTGAACTTGTGGACGATTTCGCGCGTCTGCTCGATCATCGGCTCCTGGTCCTCGCCGACCGGAACGGTCGTCGCCCGGAAGGCGGTGATATCCGACGCCTGCGAGATCGGGTAGCAGAAGAAGCCGACGGGCAGTCCCTGCTTCTGGGTCGTGTCGCCCGTCTCGGCCTGCTCCGAGTAGCCGCGCTGCTGCATTTCGGTCTTGACGGTCGGGTTGCGCTGCAGCCGCTGGACCGTGACGAGATTCAGGTAGTAGAAGGCCAGCTCGCACAGTTCGGCCACCTGCGACTGGACGAAGATCGTCACGCGCGCGGGATCCAGACCGGCCGAGAGGTAGTCGAGCGCCACCTCGATGATGTTCTGCCGCACCTTTTCGGGGTTGTCCCAGTTGTCGGTGAGGGCCTGGGCGTCGGCGATCATGATGAAGATATCGTCGAACTCTCCCGAGTTCTGCAACTCGACGCGGCGGCGCAGCGAGCCGACATAGTGTCCCAGATGAAGTTTTCCGGTCGGGCGGTCGCCCGTAAGGATGATCTTGGCCATGGCAAGTACAATGATTCAATTTGCTGCGAAAGTACGAAAAAGCGCGCCCGCGGCCAAAAAAGTTTGATCGTATTACTTTATTTTATATTTTTGTCCTATTTAATAATTCGATATTATGACGATCATTCAGCTCGAATATCTGTTGGCGGTGGCCAACTGCGGCAGCTTTTCGCAGGCGGCCGAACATTGTTTCGTGACGCAGCCGTCGCTCTCGATGCAGGTCAAGGCGCTCGAGGAGGAGTTGGAGGTGATTCTGCTCGACCGCTCGAAGAAACCCGTCGTGCCGACCGAGGCGGGCGAGGCGGTTCTCGAACGGGTGCGCGAGACGCTGCGCGCCTTCAACTGCATTCGCGAAGCGGTCAGCGAGTTGAAGGGTGAGACGGCGGGCCGGCTGCGGCTCGGCGTGATCCCGACGATCGCCCCCTACCTCATGCACCGCTTCATGCCCGCCTTCGTCCGCAGCTATCCGCGGGTCGAGCTGGAGATTTCGGAGATGAAGACGGCCGATATCGTCGAGGCCCTCAAGCGCGACCGGCTCGATGCCGCGCTCGTGGCGGGGGGCACCTGCGGCGAGGGGATCCAGGAGCACGAGCTTTTCAACGACCGCTTCTTCCTTTATGTCTCGCCCGAGAATCCGCTTTACGAGCGGCAGAATGTCCGGATCGAGGATATCGACCTGAAAGACCTGGTGATTCTGAGCCCGGGCAACTGCATGCGCGACCAGATCATCGAGTTGTGCCAGGCCAAACGGGCCCTGCCGTCGAACTTCTCGTTCGAGTCGGGATCGCTCGAAACCCTCATGCGCATCGTTGACTGCACGCCGTCGCTGACGATCATTCCCGAGATGGCGATCGAGTTCATCCCTGCCGACCGGCGCGACCGCGTGAAGATGCTGGCCAAGGGGGCCACCTCGCGCAAGATCGCCGTCGCCGTGCGCCGCACCTATGTTAAAAGTTCGATCATCAAGGCGCTGACCGAGACGATCGTCTCGTGTGCCGGGAAGCGGTCGTGACGAAATTCAAAATTCAGAATTCCAGAATCGGGTCGCAGCCTGCGGAGCTCGCCAGCGACGCCAAGGAGCTGCGGGCCTCCGCCGCCCCAGGCTGCGGCCCGCTGCGCCCTATGGGCGCAAATTCAAAATTCAAGATTCAAAATTAAAAAAGGTTGCCGAGCACGCTTGGGCATATATTCCAATTCGGGTCGCAGCCTGCGGAGGGCGCACACGAAGCGGACCTGCGGGACGCGAGTTGCGGGCCTCCGCCCGGGGGCGGCTGCGGCCCGCCGACGTCTCCGACGTCGAGTTTGCAGCAAAACACTTTAACAATCGCCAGCGGCTGCGGGCTGCCGGTCGCTGCGCGACCGAATTTACCGGCGCCGCGCCCGAACAGGATCGGGCGGCTGCCGTCCGCCTGCTCGCCTCTTCCGCCTCTTCCGCCCCTCCCGGCGGCCGATCCTCCGGCCGAAAGGGATTTTTCGGCCGGAATGCTTCTTTATTCCCGGTCTAATTCGTATCTTTGACTATGCCGAAGATACTTCGCCTCGGCAAAATGCAAATAAATTTGCTTTTGCCCTCGGTTTATTCGTATCTTTGGTTGCGCCGAAGATACTCCGTCTCGGCAGAATCAAGCTGGCGCTTGTTTCTGCGCTCGACTTTTCGTATCTTTGCAAAATTATAGCGAACCTACGTATATTCTATGGAGAAACAACAGCAATTGATCGATACGATCGTTTCGGCGATCCAGGACAAAAAAGGTAAGGATATTGTATCGTTGGACCTCTCGGATTTCGACGGGGCCATCTGCTCGCACTTCGTGATCTGCCATGCCGATTCGACGACGCAAACCTGCGCCATCGCCGACGGCATCGAGGAAAAGGTGCTCGAAACGCTCGGCGAAAAGGTCTGGCGCATCGAGGGCCAGCAGACCGGCCTGTGGGTGGCCATGGATTATGTCGATGTCGTGGTCCACATCTTCCAGAGCGATCTGCGCTCCTTCTACAAACTGGAGGAGCTGTGGGCCGATGCGCCGATGAAACGCTACGAATACGAATTGTAACTTATGGCAAAACAGAACAATAAGCAGAAAAACAAACTGAATGTGCCGCGTCCCACGATCTGGTGGTTCTATGGGCTCATGGGCATCCTCATCGTCACCTGGGGACTGCTCGGCAATGGTAAGAACGCCCCTGTCGAGGGCGACTGGGCGCTGGTCGAGACTCTCGTCGAGGAGGGTGCGGTCGAGCGGATCCGCATCGTGAACCGCGAACATGCCGAGGTATTCCTCAAGCAGGATGCCGGCGAACGCTACCGCCGCGAGCACCCCTCCGACAAGCGGCTCGACCGCCTGCCGGCGCAGGGGGCGCAGATCGTCTTCACGATCGGCTCGGTCGATTCGTTCCGCGAGGACCTGAAGGAGGCCGAGGCCCGCTCGGGCGAGCAGGTGCCGATCGTCTACCTGAATGAGAAGAACGACTGGATGAATATCCTCGGCGGACTGCTGCCGTGGGTGGTGCTCATCGGCGCCTGGTTCTTCATCATGCGCTCGCTCTCGCGCGGCGGCGCGGGCGGCGGTGCCGGCATCATGAATGTCGGCAAGGCGCGCGCGCAGGTCTTCGACAAGGACAACAAACGCCCGATCACCTTCAAGGATGTCGCCGGTTTGGAGGAGGCCAAGGTGGAGATCATGGAGATCGTCGATTTTCTGAAGAAGGCCGACAAATACCGCGAACTGGGGGCCAAGATCCCCAAGGGAGCCCTGCTCGTCGGCCCTCCGGGAACGGGCAAGACCCTGCTGGCGAAGGCCGTGGCGGGCGAGGCGAACGTGCCGTTCCTCTCGATCTCGGGCTCGGACTTCGTCGAAATGTTCGTCGGCGTGGGCGCCTCGCGCGTGCGCGACCTCTTCGAGCAGGCCAAGCAGAAAGCCCCCTGCATCGTCTTCATCGACGAGATCGACGCCATCGGCCGCGCCCGCGGCAAGAATGCCGGCTTCTCGGGCAACGACGAACGCGAAAATACGCTCAACCAGCTGCTCACCGAGATGGACGGCTTCCAGACCAACGCCGGAGTGATCGTCCTCGCGGCGACGAACCGCGCCGATATTCTCGACAAGGCGTTGATGCGCGCCGGCCGCTTCGACCGGCAGATCGAGGTGGGGCTGCCCGACGTCCGCGAGCGCGAGGAGATCTTCGGGGTCCATCTGCGCCCGCTGAAGCTCGACCCGGCGCTCGACACCGCCTTCCTGGCGCGGCAGACCCCCGGTTTCTCGGGTGCCGATATTGCCAACGTCTGCAACGAGGCGGCCTTGATCGCTGCGCGTCATAACAAGAAATGCGTTGCCAAGGAGGATTTCCTGGCCGCCATCGACCGCATCGTCGGCGGTCTGGAGCGCAAGAACAAGATCATCACCGACAGCGAGAAACGGACGATCGCCTACCACGAGGCGGGCCATGCGACGGTGAGCTGGCTGCTCGAACACGCCAGCCCTCTCATCAAGGTGACGATCATCCCGCGCGGCCGGGCCCTCGGCGCCGCCTGGTACCTGCCCGAGGAGCGGCAGATCACCACGCGCGAACAGATGATGGACGAGCTGGCCGCGACGCTGGGCGGCCGCGTCTCGGAGCAGCTCACTTTCGGCGAGGTCTCGACCGGGGCGTTGAACGATCTGGAGCGCGCCACGAAGCAGGCCTACGCCATGGTGGCCTATTACGGCATGAGCCCCGAGGTGGGGACCCTCTCCTATTATGATTCGACGGGTCAGAGCGATATGGCTTTCACAAAGCCCTATTCGGAGCGGACGGCCCAGTCGATCGACGCCGAGGCGCGCCGCCTGATCGACGAAGCCTACGCCGCCGCCTCGCAGGTGCTGACCGAGCACCGCGAGGGGTTGCGCGAGCTGGCCGAACTGCTGCTCGCCCGCGAGGTAGTCTTTACGGAGGATGTCGAGCGGATCTTCGGCCCGCGCAAGCCGGGCGCTGCAATGCCCGAATCGCCGGCTGCGCCCCGAAAGGAGGCTGCGGCTCGAGCCGACGCGGCGGAAGCGGCCGAGACAGCCGGGACGACGGAGCCGAAGGCTTCGGCCGAAACCCCGAAAACCGCTGAACCTTCGAACGCCCCGGAAATCCCGGCGGCCGTCGCCTCCGGCACGACTGACGCCGCGGCCGATACCTCCGAACCGCCCGCGCGCTCCGGACAGCCCGAATGACGGAAGGGGAGGGGGGGGGAAAAAAAGAACCTCCGGAACCGCCTGTGATGAACGAACAACCTGCAACACTTCTGTTACCCGATGAACGATAAATGGAAAAATCTGATGCTCCGCACCCTGAGCGGCCTTTGCCTGGTCGCCGTCGTGTGGGGCGCCATTCTGTGGTCGCCGTGGAGCCTTGCCGCGTTGGTCGCGGTGATGACGGCCTGCGGTCTGAAGGAACTCTATGATCTGGCCGAATGCCGCGGACTGCGGCCGCAGCGCTTCCTCGGAACGCTCTCTGCACTGCTCCTCGTGGCGCTTTGCACTTTCGTCGTGCGCCATATCGTCGGCGCCGGCGCCGGATTCGGGGCGGCGGACTACCGTCTCTTCGCCTGCGGACTGGCGCTGCTCCTGCTTCTGCCGATGGCGATGTTCGTCTGCGAACTCTACCGCCGGCAGCCGGACCCGCTCGCCGATATCGCCGCGACGCTGCTCGGCCTCTTTTATGTCGCCCTGCCCCTCTCGCTGCTGCTCTACGTGCCCCTCTTCGGCGATGCGCGCTGGAACCCCTGGACGCTGATCGCCTGCATCTGCATCGTCTGGTCGAACGACGTCTTCGCCTACCTTGTCGGCATGACCTGCGGCCGCCGGCCTCTTTTCCCGCGCCTCTCGCCCAAAAAGTCGTGGGAGGGCTTCTTCGGCGGTGTCGCCGGGGCTGTCGCCGCCGGCTTCCTGGCGTCGTACCTGCTCGACGGTTCGGCGGCGGCATGGTGCGGTCTGGCCGCCCTGACGGCCGTCGTCTCCGTGCTGGGCGATCTGGCCGAGTCGATGTTCAAGCGGGCTGCGGGCGTCAAGGATTCGGGGACGTTGATTCCGGGCCACGGCGGTGTGCTGGACCGCTTCGACGCGCTGCTGCTCTCGGCGCCCTTCATCCTCGTCTACCTGTTGTTCGTCTTTTGATAAAAAACGCCTCATACCATGAAAATCAATAAGGAAGGTTATAAGATCATCCTGCTCTCGGGGCTCTTCTGCGTCATGATCTGGCTGCTCTTCTACCGGATTCTCACCAGCCGCGACGACAGCCTGCTGATCTGGGCCGCGACGCTCTTTCTGCTCTGCTTCTGGTTCTTCGTCGTCGCTTTCTTCCGCGAGCCGCGCCGCGTGCGGATCCACGATGCCGATCTGGTCTTCGCCCCCTGCGACGGCCGCGTCGTCGTGACGGAGGTGGTGCGCGCCGACGAATACCTCCACGAGGAGATGCTGCAGATCTCGATCTTCATGTCGATCACGAATGTCCACATGAACTGGGTTCCCGTGGGCGGACGGGTCGAATACTTCAAATACCATCCGGGACGCTTCCTGGTGGCCTGGCATCCCAAATCGTCGAGCGAGAACGAGCGGACGACGACCGTCGTCCGGATGCCCTCGGGCGACCGGGTCCTCTTCCGGCAGATCGCGGGCCTCATCGCCCGGCGCATCATCTCCTATATGAAAGTGGGGGCCGATATCGAGCAGAACAGCGTGGCGGGCTTCATCAAGTTCGGCTCGCGCGTCGATGTGCTGCTGCCGAAGGAGAGCGAACTGCTGGTCGAGATCGGCGACCCCGTAACGGGCTCGCAAACGCCGATCGCCCGCTTCCGGCATCACGACCGCTGATCCGACGGCCGGGGTGTCCGGTCCGGCGCCTTGCGGTTCGATTGCGAAGCGATCGGCAGCCCGCAGCCGCCAGCTGTTGCAGAGATATTTTTCAGCAAGCTCGACGTCGCAGACGTCGGCAGCCCGCAGCCGCCCCCGGGCGGAGGGCTGCATGCTCGCGTCCCGAAGGTCCGCTCGTGCAGGCCCATCCGCTCGGCTGCGGGCTGGTCGCGAAAGTGAAATCGATCCCGTAGGGATCGGTGGGTCGCAGTTATTGATGCTTTTTGCTGTACATTCGACCTCGTTAGAGGTCGGCGGGCCGCAGCCTGGGGGGGGGCGGAGGCCCGCAGCTCGCGTCCCATAGGTCCGCTTTGAACGGCTTCTCCGCAGGCTGCCGCCCGAGCGCGTGATTTTGAATTTTGAATATTGAATTCTGAATTTGCGCCCGAATGGGCGCAGCAGCCCGCAGCCTCCCGGCGGCGGAGACCCGCAGTTCGTATCCGAACATGCGTGCTCCGCAGGCTGCGCCCCGAGTGCGTAATTTTGAATTTTGAATTCTGAATTTGCACCCGAAAGAGTGCAGCAGGCTGTGCCCCGAGTTCATAATTCTGAATCTTGAATTTTGAATGATGAATTTGCGGTCCCGACTGGAACCGCAGCGGATCGCAGCTTCGCCAGCCCGCCTTCTGTCCGGCGGAAAAGGCCGCAAATTTGCAGCGGTGCGCGCGCGAAGGCCGGAGCTTGCCGGGGCGCGGCGGGAGCCGGAATAAAAACACGTTGATATGACACCGCAAACGGTTTGGAAATTCATCTTCGGAGGCCTGCTGACGGCTTTCGTCCTCTTTTTAGTCTGGTACTTCTCGGCGATCGTCTGGTACATTCTGGTCGCGGCGGTGCTGGCCGTGATGGGGCGCCCGTTGGTGCGCCGCATCGAACGGTTCCACCTGCGCCGCTGGCGGATCCCGCGTTCGCTGGCGGCCCTGCTGACCCTCGTCGTCATCTGGGTCGTGGCGATCGTCTGCGGCATGTTGTTCATCCCGCTTGTCTTCGACAAGCTGAACGAGCTCGTGCGGCTCGACTTCGCCGCCGTGATGGAGAGCATCGAGGCGCCTGTCGTGCGGCTGCAGCATTACCTTTCGAACTTCTTCGCTCTGCCGCAGGAATCTTTCTCGCTGAGCGAATCGATCATCTCGGCCCTCGGCGAATGGATCAACCTCGAATCGATCAACAAGTTCTTCTCGTCGATCGTCGGCCTGACCCTTTCGGTGGCGATCGCCTTCTTCTCGATTTCGTTCATCACCTTCTTCTTCCTCAAGGAGGACGGGCTCTTCTATGCGATGGTGACGGGGCTCTTCCCCGAGCGCTATTCGGAGAACATCACCCGCGCCCTCGACAGCGTGACCTACCTCCTCTCGCGCTATTTCCGCGGCATCCTGACCGAGAGCCTTCTGCTGATGATCGCCGTTTCGGTGGTCATGACCGCTTTCGGGATGCACGCTTCGGACGCCGCCTTCATCGGGCTTGTCATGGGGGTGATGAATGTCGTCCCCTACGCCGGACCGTTGATCGGCGCCAGCCTCTCGCTCTTCGTGGGGCTCGTCTCGCCGATCGAGGGGATGACGGTGGGGCAGACGGCCCTCGTGATCGTCTGCTCGCTGCTCGGCCTCAAGTCGCTCGACGACTTCGTGCTGCAGCCGACCCTCTATTCGGAGCGTGTCAAGGCTCATCCGCTCGAAATATTCCTCGTGATTCTGATCGCCGGCTCGGCGGCGGGCATCCTCGGTATGTTGCTGGCCATCCCGGCCTACACCGTGTTGCGCGTCTTCGCCAAGGAGTTTTTCTCGCAGTTCAGCCTGGTGCGCAAACTGACTGAAAAGATTTGATGGAAACGGTAGTCTGCGGCAGGGTGGAGCATGGGCGCCGATTGGGGCGCACGCTCGGTTTTCCGACGGCGAATCTCGCCGTGGCGGCCGATCTGGCGGCGGCCGACGGCGTCTATCGGGCCGAGGTCGAGATCGAGGGGGAGGCGCGGCGCTTCGCGGCCATGGCCAACCTCGGCTGCAACCCCTCGGTGGGGGGCAACAGCCGGCGGCTGGAGACACATCTGTTCGATTTCGAGGGGTCGCTCTACGGCCGCCGGATCTGCGTGCGCCTGCTGGAGCGGATTCGCGATGAGCGGACCTTCGGGTCGGTGGAGGAGCTGCGGGAGCAGCTCGAACGGGACAAACGGACGATCCTGGGTCGGTAGGTTCGGAGAATCGGGGATCGGGTTGCTGGAGATTTGGGGGCAGGGACGCAGCCTGCGGAGAGCCGCTCGAAGCGGACCTGCGGGACGCGAGCTGCGGGCCTCCGCCCGCCTAATAATGATAAAAAGAACGAAAACCATAAATAAATTGCATAACATGGCATTTTTAGACACTACTATTCCCTACAAGGTGGCCGATCTTTCGCTGGCCGACTGGGGACGCAAGGAGATCGAAATCTCGGAGCACGAGATGCCCGGTCTGATGGCCGTACGCCGCAAATACGGCCCGCAGAAACCGCTCAAGGGGGTGCGGATCATGGGTTCGCTGCACATGACGATCCAGACCGCCGTGCTGATCGAAACGCTGGTCGAGCTGGGCGCCGAGGTGCGCTGGTGCTCGTGCAACATCTTCTCGACGCAGGACCACGCCGCCGCCGCAATGGCCAAGCGCGGCATCCCCGTCTTCGCCTGGAAGGGCGAGACGCTGCCCGAATACTGGTGGTGCACGGCGATGGCGATGTCCTTCCCGGGCGGCAAGGGCCCGCAGTTGATCGTCGATGACGGCGGCGATGCCACGCTTCTCATCCACAAGGGCTACAAGGCCGAAAACGATCCCGCGACGCTCGATGCCGCCCCCTCCTCCCGCGAAGAGGAGGTGATCCTCTCGACGTTGCGTTCGATCCTCGCGGAGGATGCCGGGAAGTGGCACCGCACGGTGGCCGAGTGGCGCGGCGTGAGCGAAGAGACCACGACCGGCGTGCATCGCCTTTACCGCATGCAGGAGGCGGGCGAGCTGCTGGTTCCGGCGATCGACGTGAACGATTCCTGCACGAAATCGAAGTTCGACAACCTCTACGGCTGCCGCGAATCGCTGGCCGACGGCATCAAGCGCGCCACGGACGTCATGATCGCCGGCAAGGTGGTCGTCGTCTGCGGCTACGGCGATGTGGGCAAGGGATGCGCCCGCTCGATGCGTTCGTTCGGCGCCCGCGTGATCGTGACGGAGATCGACCCGATCTGCGCCCTGCAAGCTGCGATGGAGGGCTTCGAGGTGAAGACGGTCGAGAGCGCTCTGGCCGAGGGCAACATCTACGTCACCTGCACGGGCAACCGCGATATTATCACCCTCGAACACATGGAGCGGATGCGCGACCAGGCGATCGTCTGCAACATCGGCCACTTCGACGACGAGATCCAGATGGCGCGCCTGAACGCCTCCGGGGCGGTCAAGTGCGAGATCAAACCGCAGGTGGACCAGTACACTTTCCCCGACGGACACCGGATCTTCATCCTGGCCGAAGGGCGCCTGGTGAACCTCGGCTGCGCTACGGGACACCCGTCGTTCGTCATGTCGAACAGCTTCACGAACCAGTGCCTGGCCCAGCTCGAATTGTGGGAGAATCCGCTTGCCGCAGGGGTATACCGCCTGCCGAAACACCTCGACGAGGAGGTTGCGCGCCTGCACCTCGAAAACCTCGGCGTCGAATTGACGGTTCTGACCCCCGAGCAGGCCGAATACATCGGCGTGAAGCCCGAGGGCCCCTACAAGGCGGAGCACTACCGGTATTGACCGCTGCAATGCCGCTGCGAGGCCTGGGGGTTGCGAAGCCGTGCGCTGTGGCACTGCGTTGTTGCGAGGCCGCGCTGCCGTGCGCGATATGCGGCTTTTGCATGGACAAAAGAGAAACGATTGATGAAAATCCGAACAGCATGAAGAAAACCTTCTTTGCGGGGTGTCTGACCCTGCTGGCAAGCCTGGCCTGCACGATGCCGGCCCAGGCGCAATTCAACCTCAAAAGAGCGCTCGGCGGCGCCACGAAGGCCGTGCAGGCCATCACGCTGACCGACGAACAGATGGCCGCCTACGTCAAGGAGTACATCGACTGGGTGGATACGCACAACCCGGTCTGCCCCGACGACGATCCCTACACGATCCGCCTGAAACGCCTGACCGAAGGACTGTCGGATGCCAACGGTATCAAATTGAACTTCAAAGTTTTCCGTGTCGTCGACGTGAACGCCTTCGCCTGTGCCGACGGAAGTGTCCGGGTCTTCTCCTCGCTGATGGACATCATGAGCGACGAAGAGCTCCTGGGCGTTATCGGCCACGAGGTGGGCCACATCGCCCTGCGCCACTCGAAGAAGGCCTTCCGCACGGCGCTGCTGGCATCGGCGCTCAAGGACGGCGTCTCGGCGAATGGCGGAACGGCGGCGGCGCTCTCCGATTCGCAGTTGGGCGATCTGGGCGAGGCGCTCGTGCAGTCCACCTACTCGCGAAAGCAGGAGTGCGAGGCGGACGATTACGGTTACGAGTTCCTGAAGAAGGGAGGCAAGAACCCCTGGGCCATGGCGCTCTCGTTCCGCCGGTTGAAGCAGATGCAGGAGGAGGCCGGGGCGCAGAAGAGCAGCAAGCTGAACCAGCTCTTCTCGACCCACCCCGAACTGGAGACCCGCATCGGACGCATGGAGGAGCGCGCCACGCAGGAGGGCTTCGAGAAGCCTGCTGCGAAGGAGACTGGAAAGGCCGCGGAAAAATAGCCGGCCGATCCGCGAGAAACGGGCAGGACTGCGATCGTTCGAGACGGTTGCGGTCCCGCTTTTTTTGTGTCCGGGTCTGTTTATTCTCCGCGGGATTGCAGATCTGTCGGTTCTCGGCAGACCGAAGCCGCCGACTTTGGTGGAAGTGTTTGCCGGCAAAATCGGTCGCGCAGCGACCGGCAGCCCGCAGCCGCCCCCAGGCGGAGGGCTGCTCCTAATGGTCGCAGGCCCGTCCGCTCGGCTGCGGGCTGGTCTCGAGTTGAAATTGAAATCGGTCCGTAGGACCGTGCGGGCCGCAGCCTCCCGGGCGGAGGCCCGCAACTCGTGTCCCGCAGGTCCGCTTCGTGCAGGCCTTCCGCAGGCTGCGACCCGAATTGGAGAATGCCCAAGCATGTCGCCAACCCATTTAATTTTGAATCTTGAATTTGCGGCTCCGGAAAAGGAGCCGCAACCGCCCGCAGCCGCCCCAGGCGGAGGGCTGCTCCTTATGGTCGCAAGCCCGTCCGCTCGGCTGCGGGACTGCTGCCAAGATCGACCTCGCAAGAGGTCGGCGGGCCGCCCCCCCCTGCGGAGGCCCGCAGTTCGTTGTCGACCTGCGTGCTTCGCAGGTTGCGACCCGAATTGGAAGCCCAAGCATGCCTGCGAACCCATTTAATTTTGAATCTTGAATTTTGAATCTTGAATTTGCGGTTCCGGCAAGGAACCGCAGCGGGCCGCAGCCTCCCGCGCGCGGAGGCCCGCAGTTCGTACCCGAACATGCGTGCTCCGCAGGCTGCGCCCCGAATTGGAGAATATGTCCAAGCGCATTCAGCAGTCCTTAATTTTGAATCTTGAATTTTGAATCTTGAATTTGCGGCTTCGCAAAGAAGCCGCCCGTCCCGCTTCGGAGATCGGAATTTTTCATCCGCCGTGCTGTTTTTTAGAAAATTATTCGTACCTTTGCGCACCCGCAAAGTGCGGGATGGATTACAACAAGTTCAATTAAACGTAAAACACAGTGGATTCATTAAGCTACAAGACTATCTCGGGCAATGCATCGACCGTTACCAAGGATTGGTACGTGATCGACGCGACGAACGAGGTACTGGGACGTCTTGCATCGCAGATCGCGAAGATCCTCCGAGGCAAGAACAAGCCCTGCTACACCCCCCACGCGGATTGCGGCGACTATGTCATCGTCATCAACGCGGAGAAGGTGAAGCTCACGGGCAAGAAACTGACCGACAAGGTCTACACGCGCCACACCGGGTATCCGGGCGGCCAGCGCTTCGCTACGCCGGCCGATTATCTGGCCAAGAAACCGACCTTCCTCATCGAGAAGGCCGTAAAGGGCATGCTCCCCAAAACGCGCCTGGGCGAGCACATTTTGACGAACCTGAAGGTTTACGCCGGCGAGGAGCATCCCCATGCCGCCCAGAACCCCAAGGTCCTTAAGTTGAACGAGATTAAGTAACACATCGCATGGAAGTTGTAAACACCGTAGGTCGCCGCAAGGCAGCTGTGGCTCGCGTATTCGTGAAGCCGGGCAAGGGTCAGATTACAATCAACCACAAGGCACTCGCCGACTATTTCTCGCTGGATATTCTCCAGTTCCAGGTAAAGCAGCCGTTGCTGGCTACCGACACGCTGGAAAACTACGACATCACGATCAACCTCGTGGGTGGTGGTATCAAGGGTCAGGCCGAGGCCGCACGTCTGGGCATCGCACGCGCCCTCTGCGAGATCGACGCCGAGATGCGTCCGACCCTCAAGAAGGCCGGATTCATGACGCGCGATTCGCGTGTGGTAGAGCGTAAGAAGCCCGGTCAGCCCGGTGCACGCCGCAAGTTCCAGTTCAGCAAGCGTTAATGCTTGCAGACCGAAATTTCGGCAAAGCACGGTTCGGGTTTCAAACATCGGGGACTACCTTGTTATATGCGTATTACCTCCGTGTTGCCCGACCGCGGAAAATCCGTCGAGACCGGCTGCTGACGGCCGCTGCCCGGGGATTGAAGAAAAGAGGATTAAAATTAACAAATCAAGTTGAAAAACATGTCTCGTACTGATTTTAATACATTGTTGGAAGCCGGTGCCCACTTCGGTCACCTGAAGCGCAAGTGGAACCCGAAAATGGCTCCCTACATCTTCATGGAGAAGAACGGCATCCACATCATCGACCTGCACAAGACCGTGCTGAAGCTCGATGAGGCCGCTGCAGCCATCAAGCAGATCGCCAAGAGCGGTCGCCGCGTGCTGTTCGTGGCCACCAAGAAACAAGCCAAGGAGATCGTTGCCGAAAAGGTGGCAGCCGTCGGAATGCCCTACGTGACGGAGCGCTGGGTAGGCGGTATGCTGACGAACTTCCCCACCATCCGTAAAGCCGTCAAGAAAATGGCCACTATCGACAAGATGACCAACGACGGCACGTTCGATAATTTCTCCAAGCGCGAGAAGCTGCAGATCGCACGTCAGCGCGCCAAGCTGGAGAAGAACCTCGGTTCGATTGCCGACCTGACGCGTCTGCCGGCCGCTCTGTTCGTCGTGGACGTACAGAAGGAGGCCAACGCCGTGAAGGAGGCCAAGCGTTTGAGCATCCCCGTATTTGCAATGGTTGATACTTGTTGTGATCCGACCGACATTGATTACGTGATCCCTGCAAATGACGATGCCACGAAGGCCATCGAGGTCGTGCTGGACGTGATGTGCGCCGCCATCGCCGAAGGTACCGAGGAGCGCCGCCTCGAAAAGGAGAAGGAGGCGCAGGAGGCCGAGGCAGCCGCTGCCGCCGAGGCTCCGAAGAAGGAGGGCAAGCCCCGCATCCGGAAGGCCGTCAAGGAGGTCGTGGATGCCGAGGAGGCCGTCGTGAAAGAGGTCGTTGCCGCTGTCGAGGCTCCCGCGGAGCAGCCGGCCGAGTAATCGCCTCCGAACAAAAAAGTGTTTCACTTAAAGATCGATTAAGATGATGGAAATCAAGGCTGCTGATGTCATGAAGCTCCGCAAGATGACGGGTGCCGGCATGATGGACTGCAAGAAGGCGCTGATCGAGGCTGAGGGCGACTACGCCCGCGCCCAGGATATCATTCGCGAGAAGGGTAAGCTGGTCGTGGCGAAGCGTGCCGACCGGACGGCTACCGAAGGTGTCGTCGCTACGAAGGTCGTCGGCTCGAAGGCTTACATTCTCTGCCTGGCCTGCGAGACGGACTTCGTCGCACAGAACGAAGAGTATACCAAGTCGGTGAATGCGATGCTGGAGCTGGCCGTTTCGGCCGATGCCGCCGATCGCGACGCCCTGCTGGCCGTGAAGGATGCCGAGGGCCGCACGGTAGAGGAGCTCGTGACCGAGAAGTCGGGCCAGACGGGCGAGAAGATCGAACTGGCTTACTACGCCCGCATCGAGGCTCCCTATTGCCACGCTTACGTACACTTCAACAAGAAGCTGGGTACGGTGCTGGGCTTCAACAAGGAGGTCCCCGAGGAGGTCGCCCACACCGTCGCCATGCAGGCTACGGCCATGGCGCCGGTTTCGATCTCGGAGGCCGACTGCCCGGCCGAGGTGGTCGAGCACGAGCGCAAGATCGCCGTTGAGGCCATGAAGCAGGATCCGAAGAACGCCAACAAGCCGGAGGCCATTCTGGTGAAGATAGCCGAGGGCAAGATGCGCAAGTTCTTCGAGGAGAACACGCTGCTGAACCAGTGCGTCGTAGGCGAGAAGGAGACGATCGCCGAGTACATCCGCAAGGCCGACAAGGAGGCTACGGTCGTTGCTTACAAGCGTTTCGCGCTGGGCGAGTAATCCGTTGCCACTGCGGTCCTGTACCGAAAAATCCCGAAACTCCGATTGACGGAGTTTCGGGATTTTTTTGTCGTGTCGGTCGGGCTGTGGCGGCTTCTTTGAAGCCGCAAATTCAAAATTCAAGATTCAATATTCAAAATTGAATGGATATCCGAGGCTCTTGGGTGCTTAATCCGATTCGGGTCGCAGTCTGCGAAGGCACGCACAAGCGGACGCAAAGGCGGACGCGAGCAGCGGGCCTTCGCGCGGCGAAGCTGCGGCCTGCACGGTCTTGACGGACCGTTCCGAATTCAAGGCCAGCCCGCAGCCGAGCGGATGGGCTTGCGACGAGCGTGCGAGGATGCAGCCCTCCGCCGGGGGGGCGGCTGCGGGCTGCTGCGCCCGTTCGGGCGCAAATTCAAGATTCAAAATTCAGAATTAAGCAGGTCTTCCGGATACGCTTGGGCATATATCCCGATTCGGGGCGCAGCCTGCGGAGTGCACGCCTGCGACGATAAGGAGCAGCGGGCCTCCGCCGCCCCCAGGCTGCGGCCCGCACGACCTCTTGCGAGGTCGAAATTTTCCATCCAATATTCAAAATTATAATTGGGTCGCGGCTTGCGAAGAAACGCACAAGCGGACGCAAAGGTGGATGCGAGTTGCGGGCCTTCGCGGGGCGAAGCTGCGGCTCGCTACGGTTCCATTCGGAACCGCAAATTCATCATTCAAAATTCAAGATTCAAAATTAAAAAAGGCCTCCGTACACGCTTGGACATATATTCCGATTCGGGGCGCAGCCTGCGGAAGTCGCGCGCGAAGCGGACCTGCAGGACGCGAGCTGCGGGCCTCCGCGCCGGGGAGGCTGCGGCCCGCCAATTGCTGCGCGATCGAATTTGCAGGCGATCTCGCCAACCGCGACCGCGACCGCGACCGCAACCACGACCGCGATCGCAACCACGACCGCAACCGCGATCGCGACCATGACCTCGGCCGGCTGCTTGCTCCCGCGCCTCCGGCAGGAACAAAAAGCCTCCCACACCCTCCGCTTCCCAAGCCCCGATAAAAATTTTCGGCTATTGTGAAAGAACTAACAATTATTTTATTATCTTTGACTTTGTTTTGGAAACCCGCCCCGGCGCAAAACACTGGTGGACGTGTTTTTTTACGCGTTGCGCGCGGTCACCGCTCGCAGCCCCTCCGGTTACGGAACTAACCTAAAACCAAATACGCAACATGGAACAAAAAAACGTGCAGGCGCTGCAGGACGTCGTGATTCGCTTCTCGGGTGATTCGGGCGACGGCATGCAGCTGACGGGCACCCTCTTCTCCGACACGGCCGCCCTCGTGGGCAACGGCATCTCGACCTTCCCCGACTACCCGGCCGAGATCCGCGCTCCGCAGGGTACCGTGGCCGGCGTCTCGGGCTTCCAGGTCCATTTCGGCAGTTCGCGTGAGCTCAATCCGGGCGACTACTGCGACGTTCTCGTCGCGATGAACCCCGCCGCGCTGAAGGCCAACCGCAAGTGGCTCAAGGAGGGTGCCACGATCATCCTCGACGGCGACTCGATCTCGGAGGAGAGCCTCCGCAAGGCGGGCTTCGCCACGCTCGACCCCATTGCCGAGCTCGGGATCGGCGACTACAACGTCGTCGTCCCCGACATCACCGCCATGACGCGCGAAGCCCTCAAGGAGACCGGCCTCGACAACAAGTCCGTCGTCAAGTGCAAGAACATGTTCGCGCTGGGCATCTGCTTCTGGCTCTTCGACCGGCCCGAGGAGCACGCCTTCGCCTACCTCGACGGCAAGTTCGCCAAGAAAAACCCCGTCGTCGCCGAGGCCAACAAGCTCGCCATCAAGGCCGGTTACAACTACGCGGCCAACACGCACCAGTTCGCCAACAACTACCGCGTAGCCCCCGCCAAGCTCGAGAAGGGCACTTACCGCACCATCTCGGGCAACGTTGCCACGGCGTGGGGCCTCTGCGCCGCCGCCGAGAAGGCCGGCCTGCCGCTCTTCTGCGGCTCCTATCCCATTACCCCCGCCACGGTCATTCTCGAGGAGCTCGCAAAGCGCAAGGACCTCGGCGTGAAGACCGTGCAGGCCGAAGACGAGATCGCCGGCATCTGCACCGCCATCGGCGCCGCCTTCGCCGGCAACTTCGCCGTCACCTCGACTTCGGGCCCGGGTCTCTCGCTCAAGAGCGAGGCGCTGGGGCTGGCCGTGATGACCGAGCTGCCTCTCGTGGTGATCGACGTGCAGCGCGGCGGCCCCTCGACGGGTCTGCCGACCAAGCCCGAGCAGAGCGACCTGCAGCAGGCCCTCTACGGCCGCAACGGCGAATGCCCGCTCATCGTTCTCGCCGCCTCGTCGCCGAGCGACTGTTTCCACTACGCCTTCGAGGCGGGCCGCCTCGCCATGGAGCACATGACCCCCGTCGTCCTGCTCTCCGACGGCTTCATCGCCAACGGCTCCGAGCCGTGGCGCATTCCCTCGATGGCCGACTATCCGGCCATCACCCCGCCGATCGTCGAAGAGGCGCCCGAGGGGGGCTTCATGCCCTACGTCCGCAACGAACGCCTCGCCCGCGGCTGGGCTTTCCCGGGCAAGAAGGGGCTCGAACACCGCGTCGGCGGTCTGGAGAAGGATGCCGTGAAGGGATCCATCTCGCACGATCCGGCCAACCACCAGCTCATGACGCACCTGCGCGCCGAGAAGGTCCGCATGGTCGCCGAGGATATCCCCGTGCAGAGCGTCTACGGCGAGGCCGAGGGCGACCTGCTCGTCGTCGGCTGGGGCGGCACACGCGGCCACCTGCAGAACGCCGTCGATCAGCTGCGCGCCGAGGGGCGCCGCATCTCGCTGTGCCACTTCAACTACATCAACCCGCTGCCGCACGGCGTGAAGGAGATCTTCGCGAAGTTCCGGAAGATCGTCGTCTGCGAGCTGAACCAAGGCCAGTTCGCCGGCTATCTGCGCCAGCAGCTGCAGGAGTTCGACTACCTGCAGTACAACAAGTGCGAGGGCCAGCCCTTCACGATCGTCGAGCTGAAACGTCATTTCGAATCCTTAATGCAGTAACAACCCATGGCTACCTATAACTATACCCCCGCGGATTTCAAGAGCGACCAGGAGGTCCGCTGGTGCCCCGGCTGCGGCGACCACGCCATTCTGAACGCCGTACAGCGGGCGCTGCCCGAAGTCGCCGACGCCACCGACACGCCGCACAACCTCTTTACGTTCGTCTCGGGCATCGGCTGCTCGTCGCGCTTCATCTACTACATGAAGACCTTCGGGTTCCACTCCGTGCACGGGCGTGCCAACGCCATCGCCACGGGCGTCAAGACGGCCAATCCGGCCCTTTCGGTGTGGGTCGCCACGGGCGACGGCGACTCGCTCGCCATCGGCGGCAACCACTTCATCCACGCCATCCGCCGCAACATCGACCTGAATGTGATTCTCTTCAACAACGAGATCTACGGCCTCACGAAAGGGCAGTATTCCCCCACCTCGAAGCTGGGCAAGATCACGAAGACTTCGCCCTACGGGACGGTCGAGAAGCCCTTCAACCCGGGCGAGCTGGTGATCGGCGCCAAGGGCAGCTTCTTCGCCCGCTCGGTCGATATGGAGGTGATGCTGACGAAGGAGTGCCTCGTGGCCGCCGCCAGGCACAAGGGCATGTCGGTCGTGGAGGTGCTGCAGAACTGCGTCATCTTCAACGACAAGACCCACGCCCTCTTCGCCGGCGACAAGGCGACGCGCGCCAAGCACACGATTACGCTGCGTCACGGCGAGAAGATGCTCTTCGGCGAGAAGCGGGAGAAGGGGCTCGTCTTCGAGAACATGAAACTCAAGGTGGTGACCGTGGGCGAGGAGGGCTACACGATCGACGACGTGCTGACGCACGACGCCCACACCCCCGAAACGACGCTGCACACGATGCTGGCGGCGATGAAGTATCCCGACTATCCGGTCGCCGTGGGAGTTATCCGCGACGTGGAGGATCCCGTGGTCTACGACCAGGGGGTTCAGCGGCAGGTCGAGGAGGTCCGGGCCGCCCGCAAGATCACCTGCGTGGACGACCTGCTCCGTTCGGGCGCCACGTGGAAGGTCGAATAACCTCCGCCGTTCATCCTTTCGGGGCATCCGGTCTGCGGGCCGGATGCCCCGTTTTTTTTGTGCGGCTCGCTGCCGCCCGGTACGGCGCATTACCGGAGTAGGGTGGCAGGCCTGCTCCGGCTGCCGTTCCGCCCGGCTGCCGTTCCGCCCGGCTGCCGCACCTCTTGCTTCGGGGCTACTCGCCGTCCGCGGCCGTTTTTGCGTTTTTCATTGCCCATATCGGAAGAAATCATTATCTTTGTGAGTTAAACAGCGATTCATCACCGAACAAACGACCGAAAGATATGGCATTACAATGCGGCATCGTGGGTCTGCCGAACGTCGGCAAATCGACCCTCTTCAACTGTCTGTCGAACGCCAAGGCGCAGGCGGCCAACTTCCCGTTCTGCACGATCGAACCCAACGTGGGGGTCATCACCGTCCCCGACGAGCGGTTGATCCGGCTGGCCGAGATCGACAAGCCCAAGCGCGTCATCCCCACCACGATCGAGATCGTAGACATCGCCGGCCTCGTGAAGGGGGCCTCGAAGGGCGAAGGGTTGGGTAACAAGTTCCTCGGCAACATCCGCAACACGCACGCGATCATCCACGTGCTGCGCTGCTTCGAGAATGGCAACATCACCCACGTGGACGGAACGGTCGACCCCGTGCGCGACAAGGAGGTGATCGACACCGAACTGCAGCTCAAGGACCTCGAGACGGTCGAAAACCGCCTCGCCAAGACCCAGAAGCAGGCGGCCGTCGGCGGCGACAAGCAGGCCAAACGCACCGTGGAACTGCTTTTGCAGTACAAGGCGCTGCTCGAGCAGGGGCGCAACGCCCGCGAGCTGGAGCTCGACCGCGAGGAGCACAAGCTCGTCGCCGACCTGAACCTGCTCACGGACAAACCGGTGCTCTACGTCTGCAACGTCGATGAGAAGAGCGCCGTGACGGGCAACGCCCACACAGAGGCCGTGGCCCGCGCGATCGCCGGCGAGAAGGCCGAGATGCTCATCATCGCCGCCGCGACGGAGGCCGACATCGCCGAGCTCGAGAGCTACGAGGAGCGTCAGCTCTTCCTCGAGGACCTGGGGCTGAAGGAGTCGGGGGTGGCCCGGCTGATCAAGTCGGCCTACAAGCTGCTCGATCTGGAGACCTTCTTCACGACGGGTCCTGACGAGAGCCGCGCCTGGACCTACGTGCGCGGCATGAAGGCGCCCCAGACGGCGGGCATCATCCACACCGATTTCGAGCGCGGCTTCATCCGCGCCGAGGTCATCAAGTATGCCGACTACGTGACGCTCGGTTCGGAGAAGGCCTGCCGCGACGCCGGCAAGATCGGTATCGAGGGCAAGGAGTACGTCGTGCAGGACGGCGACATCATGCACTTCCTTTTCAACGTTTAGACAGCCGGCCAGACGGAATCGGGCTGTTTGATGGAAGCCCGGGGCGCGGCGGTTTCGTTGAAACTGAAATTTAAAATGAAAAATTAAAGAAATGAGGCTCGGGCCGCGGCCTTTTAAAGGCCTGCAGCCGAGCAGTGGACGGCATTGCAGAAAGGCAGTCCCGCAGCCGAGCGGACGGGCCTGCGACGTAGAGGAGCAGCCCTCCGCCAGGGGGCGGCTGCGGGCTGCCGGTCCTGACGGACCGAAACACTCGGGGCGCAGCCTGCGGAGGTCGCGCACGACTGTTAAGGAGTTGCGGGCCTCCGCGCCCGGGAGGCTGCGGCCCGCCGATCGCTAACGCGATCGATCCTGCTTGCGACCAACCCGCAGTCAAGCGGACGGACCTGATTTCGAGCGGCGCGAGGATGCAGCCCTCCGCCCGGCGGCGGCTGCGACCCGCTGCGGTTCCTTGTCGGAACCGCAAATGAATGAAATGAATAAACCACAAAAACGCAATAGCATGAAAAACACGAAGTACCTGATCGTCGGTCTGGCGATCGTTCTTGCAGCGGCTTTCGTAGCCCGCGCCTACACCTACAAATACCGTTCGCAGCAGACGATCGTCGTAACGGGTCTGGGCGAGACGGAGTTCTCGTCGGACAAGATCGTCTGGTCGGCCGAGCTGACCGCCGAGGCGCCGACCGCCGCCGCCGGCTATGCCCAGATCGAGCAGAGCAAGCGCAAGGTGGCCGCCTACCTTGCCTCGAAGGGACTGCCCGAAGAGGCCGTCGTCTACGAGTTCGTCAATGCGAACAAGCAGTACACTCCGAACTACACAGCCAACGGCAACTGGGCCGGGCAGCGTTTCGTGGGCTACGAGCTGCGCCAGCGGTTGGTGATCGAGTCGTCGGATGTGGCCCTCGTCGAGCAGATCTCGCGCGAAATTTCGTCGCTCATCGCCCAGGGAGTGGCGATCGAGGCCTACGCTCCGGACTACTACTATACGAAGCTCGACGACGTGAAGATGGGCCTTATCGAGACCGCATCGGCCGATGCCCGGCAGCGTGCCGAGAAGATCGCCGTCAATGCGGGCGCCAAGCTCGGTGCCGTGAAGTCGGCCCGCATGGGCGTCTTCCAGATCACGGGGGCCAACTCGAACGAGGAGTTCTCGGCCGGCGGGTCGTTCAACACCTCCGCCCGGCTGAAGAAGGCCCGCATTACGATGCGGATCGAGTACCGGGTGAAATAGCCCGAACGGCTGCCGAACGGTTGCCGGATGGCCGTCTGAAGGCTGTCGAACGGTCGTAGAATGGCTGCCGGCCGGCTGCCGCAGGAAATCTGCAGCCCGAAAAATTGTCGAATGAAAACCGCCGCCCGCCCCAACGAGGCGGGCGGCACTAACCCATAAAATCGCACTGAACAGATGGAAAAAACGGTTCGTGTACGTTTCGCGCCCAGCCCGACGGGGCCGCTGCATATCGGGGGCGTCCGTACGGCCCTCTACAACTACCTCTTCGCCCGCCAGCACGGCGGCAAAATGATCCTCCGCATCGAGGACACCGACTCGCAGCGCTTCGTGCCGGGAGCCGAGGAGTACATCCTCGAATCGCTGAAGTGGTGCGGCATCGAGATCGACGAGGGGGTCGGCGTCGGCGGTCCGCACGCTCCCTACCGGCAGAGCGAACGCCGCGAAATCTACCTGAAATACGCGCTGCAGCTCGTCGAAGCGGGATGGGCCTACTACGCCTTCGATTCGGCCGAGGCGCTCGATGCCCTGCGCAAAGAGGCCGAAGCGGCCGGCCGGGCCTTCGCCTACAATTACGAGGTCCGTGAGCGGCTGGAGACCTCGCTCCGCCTTCCGAAAGAGGAGGTCGAGGCCCGCATCGCCCGCGGCGACCAGTGGGTGATCCGCTTCCGGATGCCCGAGAACGAGGTGGTCGAGATGGACGACCTCATCCGCGGCCACGTGTCGGTGAACACCTCGACGCTCGACGACAAGGTGCTCTACAAATCGGCCGACCGGCTGCCGACCTACCACTTGGCGAATATCGTCGACGACCATCTGATGGAGATCACGCACGTGATCCGCGGCGAGGAGTGGCTCCCCTCGTTGCCGCTGCACTACCTGCTTTACCGCGCTTTCGGCTGGAGCGGCTCGCAGCCCGCCTTCGCCCACCTGCCGCTGCTGCTCAAGCCGACGGGCGGCGGCAAACTCTCGAAACGCGACGGCGACAAGATGGGCTTCCCCGTCTTCCCGCTCTTCTGGCGTTCGCCCGCGACGGGCGAGACGGCCCGCGGCTACCGCGAGGACGGCTACCTGCCCGCGGCCTTCATCAACATGCTGGCGCTGCTGGGCTGGAACCCCGGCACGGAACAGGAGCTCTTCACGATGGAGGAGCTCATCGCCGGCTTCTCGCTCGAACGGGTCTCGAAGTCGGGCGCCCGCTTTCAGCCCGACAAGGCGAAATGGTTCAACGCCCAGTATATGCACCGGCTCACTGATTCGGAGCTGGCAGCCCTCTACCAGCCGATCCTGCGTGCGCACGGCATCGAGGTTTCGGACGAACGGGCCGGCCGCGCGGCGGGCATCATGAAGGAGCGCGCCGCCTTCATCACCGACCTTTGGGACCTCACCTCGTTCTTCTTCGTCGCGCCGGCGGCGTATGAGGAGAAACAGGCCCGCAAATACTGGAAGGGCGACAATCCGCGCATCCTTCGCGAGCTTCGCGAGGTGCTGGCCGCAATCGACGACTTCTCGCTGGAGCACACCGAACAGGTCGTGCACGGCTGGATCGAGCAGCAGGGCTACGGCGTCGGCCAGGTGATGAACACGCTGCGGCTGGCGCTCGTCGGGGCCGGCAAAGGGCCTGGGATGTACGACGTCACCTCGTTCATCGGCAAGGAGGAGACGCTGCGCCGCATCGACAACCTGCTGGCGAACCTGACGCCGGCGGAGTAGCGTGGCTCGGTCCTGAGGCTCGAGACGGCGCGGGGCGGTTGCAGAACCGTGCAGCTGCGGAGCGAAGCTGGTTCGAAGAAGGTCGTGGCGGTTTTTAAATGTTTGTGCAACCGTTTGAAAAGGAGTGCAGGAGCGCAAGGCGAACCATTCGCCGGCCGCTCCTGCATCTTTTTATCATCGTTGTTGAACTCCGAGAAGGGCTTTTGGGGCAAATTCGAACACGCAGCGATTGGCAGTAGGGATTTGTTGTCCGGATCGATCCCGGAGGGATCGGCGGGCCGCAGCCTTTCGGGCGCGGAGGCCCGCAGGTTGCAGTCCAAAATCGAATGACAATTGGGTGAAGAATTTGATTTATAATTCGCGGTTACGTATAGGCCTCTGCTGCCCGCAGCCGAGCGGACGGGCCTGCTTTCGAGCAGCGCGAGATTGCAGCCCTCCGCCCGGGGGCGGCTGCGGGTTGCCGACTGCAGCGCAGTCGAGTTTGCTGCAAAATATCTCGACGAAAATCGGCGACTGCGGACTACCGTCCTGACGAACCGAAACAATGCCACGGCCTGCCCGCAAGCGAAATCGATCCCGCAGGGATCGGCGGGCCGCAGCCTGGGGGCGGCGGAGGCCCGCAGCTCCTTAACAGTCGCGCGCGACCTCCGCAGGCTGCGTCCCGAATCGGAATATATGCCCAAGCGTATCCGGAGGCCTCTTTTAATTTTGAATCTTGAATTTTGAATCCTGAATTTGCGGTTTCGAATGGAACCGCAGCGGGCCGCAGCCTGGGGCGGCGGAGGCCCGCAGCTCGCGTCCCGCAGGTCCGCTTCGTGTGCGCCCTCCGCAGGCTGCGTCCCGAAACTTGTGTAATTTTGAATTTTGAATCTTGAATTTTGAATTTGCGGCCTCGCCGTCCTCCGACCTCTTTCTCTTCGAAAACAGAAAAGGAGCCTTTGCTGCGCTATGCAAAGGCTCCTGTTATTCGTAAAGAGATTCCCTTATCCGATCAACCGGTTCGTCGCCGTGTCCGGGAAGACGATCCAGGGACGGAACTGTTTGGCATCTTCGAAATCCATGCGGGCGTAGGAGGCGATGATGACCACGTCGCCTACCTGCACCTTGCGGGCGGCGGCGCCGTTGAGGCAGATGCAGCCGCTTTCGCGGGCCCCTTTGATGACGTAGGTCTCGAAACGCTCGCCGTTGTTGATGTCCAGAATCTGCACCTTTTCCCCCTCGATGATGTTGGCCGCTTCGAGGAGCGCTTCGTCGATCGTGATGCTGCCCACGTAGTTCAGATCGGCCTGCGTGACGGTCACGCGGTGGATCTTCGACTTGATGACTTCAATCTCGAATTTCATGACTATCGGATACGGATGTTGTCGATTAAACGGATCTCGCCGGCCTGGACGGCGACGCAGCCCTGAATGCGCGGGGCATCGCTCCACGCACCGACCTCCTGCATCGTCAGGGCATCGACCGACTGGTAGTAGATCACCTTCAGCAGTTCATTCTGCTCGATTTCGGCCTTCACCCACGCTTTCAGTTCGGCGGGCGAAAGCGTGTGCGACTTCTCGACGGCCTCGCGCAGAACGGCGTAGATACGGGGCGCGGCGGCGCGGTGGGCCGGCGTCAGCAGCTGGTTGCGCGACGATAGGGCCAGACCGTCCGTATCGCGGACAATCGGACACTCGACGATCTCTACCGGAAGCGCCAGCTGTGTCACCATGGCACGAATGACGGCGATTTGCTGAAAATCCTTTTCACCGAAGTAGGCGCGGGCGGGACGGACCATGTCGAAAAGACGGCTTACGACCTGCGCCACACCGTTGAAATGGCCCGGGCGTGTGGCGCCCTCCATCACCTTGTCTACGGCTCCGAAGTCGAACTGCCGCGTGTCGGGTTCGGGGTAGATCTCCTCGACCGAAGGCATCAGAACCAGATCGGCGCCGACTGCTTCGAGCAGGGCGGCATCGGCCTCGGGAGTGCGCGGGTAGTGCTTCAGATCGTTTTTGTCGTTGAATTGCGTGGGATTGACGAATACGCTCACCACGACGGTGCGGTTTTCGCGACGGGCCCGCTCCACGAGCGAGCGGTGTCCGGCATGCAGGGCCCCCATCGTCGGGACGAAACCGACTTCTGCGGGAGCCCTTCGTGCGAGCTCCGTGCGGAGCTCCTGGACGGTTGTGATTACTTTCATTTCTCGTTGGATGAGAATTTCAGCCGCAAAAGTAGAAAAGATAATTGAAAAACCGAAATAAAACGGAGCGAAAAAACGGTATTCCGAAGGGGCTTTGGCGAACGGGCCGCGGGACGGCATCGTTTTTTGTGCGGGAAGCGGCAGCCACCGGTTTTGGCGGAAATGCTTGTTGACAAAATCGGTCCGACAGGACCGGCAGCCCGCAGCCGCCCCCTGGCGGAGGGCTGCATTTTCGCGTCCCATAGGCCGCTCGTGCAGGCCCATCTGCTCGGCTGCGGGCTTTTTACACAAAATCAATCGCGTAGCGATTGACGGGCCGCAGCCTGGGGGGCGGCGGAGGCCCGCAACTCGCGTCCCGCGGTCCGCTTCGTGCGCGCACTCCGCAGGCTGCGTCCCGAATTAGAATCTATCCAAGCACATCCATCAGACCCTTTTCATTTTGAATCTTAAATTTGCGGTTCCGAAAGGGACCGCAGCGGGCCGTAGCCGCTGTCTGTGATGAAAATGTAGTTGCAGCAAAATCGGTCCGTCAGGACCGGCAGCCCGCAGCCGCCCTCGGGCGGAGGGCTGCTCCTCTACGTCGCAGGCCCCTCGGCTGCGGGCTTGTCTCGAGTTGGAATTGAAATCGGTCCGTAGGACCGAGCGGGCCGCAGCTTCGCCCGGCGAAGGCCCGCTCCTCGCGTCTGCTCGTGCGGTCACTTCGCAAACCGCGGCCCGAACGGTAATTTTGAATTCTGAATTTGCGCCTGAAAGAGCGCAGCGTGCCACAGCTTCCCCGGCGCGGAGGCCCGCAACTCCTTGCAGTCGTGCATGGCCTCCGCAGGCTGCGGCCCGATTCCGTCATTCTGAATCTTGAATTTTGAATCATGAATTTGCGGTTCCGAATGGAACCGCATACCGCCTTAACTCACGCTGCAGCTCCCGTTCGCCGCCGCCGAGCAGCTGGCCGGCCAGCCGGTCGAGCAGCGCATGGAAACGGGGCGAGTGGTCGTGGTGGACCGTGTGGCAAAGCTCGTGCAGGAGCACGAAGTCGCGCAGCTGTTCCGGCAGCAGCATGAGATAGAGGCTCAGCGAGATGTGGTTCCGTCCCGTGCAGCTGCCCCATTTCGTGCGGGCGGCCCGGATCGTCACTTTCTCGTAATGCAGCCTCGCCGCCTCGGCCAGCCGTTCGAGGCGTGGCGGCAGATCGCGTTTCGCCTCGCTTCGCAGCCTCTCGATCCGCGCCCGCTCCTCCTCGGGCGGCAGCGGGGCGGGAAGCGCCGCCCGGCGGGCTGCCAACCGTTCGCGGGCCCGCAGCACCCATGCCCGTTTCGCCGCGAGAAACTGCAGCGCCTGCTCGCGCGACACCCCGTAGGGATAGCTCAGCCGCACACTCCCGCTCGGCCGCACCGTCAGGGCGATGCGGCGGGCTCGCGGCGACCGGACCACCTCGACCGCGCCGATATCGGGCAGCTCCGCCGTCATCGCGTCATCACCAGTTCGACCTCCGCCCCGTCGCATCCGCAGGCGAGCGAGTCGCGCCGCGCGATCTTCAGCGAGCGGAAGAGGATGCGCACCTCATCGCCGCGGTAGTCCAGCAGCTGCGCCGTCCGTTCGGCGTCGAGGCCGGGAAGCTCCTCGAAGGTCGCGCCAGCCTGCTCCAGCTGCCGGCGGACGAGCTCCTCGCCCGTGAGGGCCGCGAGCCGCCGGCCGTCGAGGGTCAGCACGAGCGAATCGCCGCTCCAGCGCACCCCCTCATAGCCATTGCGCCACGTCTGCATGATGTTCGCCCGGAGGTGCGGATAGGCGGCATCCGGTGCGACGCGAAAATTGTCGGGCAGCTCCACCTCGACGAGGACGAGACTGTCGGAGACCTCCACCACCGCGGTATCCGTAGTATTCCAGGGGCACAACTCGTATTCCAGTCTCCAGGAGGAGGTGTTGTTGTCGAGCCCTATCGAACGCATGAAAGCCGTATCGCGCCGCTCGACGTACTGCATCGCCGAAAAGAGGTCGGCATAGGCATTCCGCCGCACCGAGTCGGCCGCCGGAACGGGGCGTTCGAGGAAGCGGCCTGCGGCATCGAGCATGCCCAGCTCGCGGCCCAGCCGTTCGAAGCGCGCCTGCTGCGAGCGCAGCCCGATCCGTGCAGGCGAGAGGGGCGGCAGGTAGGCCACGGCGGCGAAGAGGAGGAATGCCGCGGTGAAGAGCCGCAGGTAACGCCCGGTGCGGAGGAAGAAGAAGAACACGGCGAGGGTCATGACGATTCCCGAGACGAGCAGGTAGACGCGCGGGGCGGTGAGGCCGTATTCGCCGATGCGGCGGGCGGCTCCGATCCAGAAGAGGAGCACGGGGACGAGCATATAGAACCCGAAGCGGCCGTAGAACCACTCGGCGGTCCGTCGTTCGTTCAGTTCGCGCAGCATGCGCACGGCGAAGGCCAGCAACATGAAGCCGAAGACGAGGTAGGCCACGCCGCCCCGAGGCAGCGACCAGGTCAGGAGGATCCGGGCGGCGTAGAGGTGCAGCAGGAGGGCGTAGACGACGAGGGCGGGTGTGATGAGCCGGTTCACGAGCACTTCGCCGAGCCGGTCGAGCCGGGTGGCGCGGTTCTCCCAGCGGTCGAGCAGCAGGAGGAAGAGCGCTGGCGCGGCGAGGAGGTTGGCGACGGGAATGGCATCGACGGCGAGCTGTTCGACCCAGTGTACCTCGTCGAATCCGAAGATATAGGCGGCCGACCAGAGGGTCGCCTCGAAGAGAGCCAGGGCGGTGTTGGCGAGGAACAGCGCCACGGCGGCGGCGCGCAGGTAGCGGAAGGCCTCGTCGGCGAAGCGGCGGTTGTCCCGGGTCCGGCGGCACAGCAGCAGCGCCAGTGGCACGAGGAGGCCGAGGGTCAGACCGAACTGCTCCGAGGCGGTCCACGCCTGCAGCCCCGGCCAGCGGAGCAGCGGGAGGAGCGGCGCCCAGCAGACGAAGTAGATGCGGCGCCAGGGGCCGCACCCGGCCAGCGTGTTGAGGATGAGCGCCCCGAAGGCGAAGAGGGGAAAGAGCCACAGCCCTGCGGCGGGGAAGAGCGGGAAATGGTCCGCTTCGGTCCACCAGATGTAGAGGGCGGTCAGAAGCGTCCAGAGCGCCGTTTCCACCGGATAACGGCGCAGGACCCGCCCGAGCCCCCTGCGGAGGTCGGACAGACGGATGCCGAGTTTGCCTTTCAAGCTTTTCATAGCGGAGTGGATTTTGGGGGTGAGGGAGGAGAGGCGGACGGCCGTCAGTCGCCGATGCGCTGGCGCACTGCCTCGAAGAGCATCACGGCAGCCGCGGCCGAGACGTTGAGCGACTCGATATGGCCGATCATGGGGATAGCCAGCTGCTCGTCGCAGCGTTTCAGGACCTCGCGCGAAATGCCCCGCTCCTCGGAACCCATGACGAGGACCGTCGGGCGGCGGAAGTCGGCATCGTAGAGGAGCTTGCGGCTCTTTTCGGTGGCGGCTGCCACCTGGAAGCCCTCCTGCTGCAGCTGGGCGAGGGCCATGCGGATCGAGCCGACGCGGCAGACGGGGATCGTCGTGAGGGCCCCGGCCGACGAGCGGATCGCCTCGGCATTGACCGGGGCGGCGTTTTTCAGCGGCACGATAAGCCCGTGGACGCCGGCGCACTCGGCCGAGCGGGCGATGGCGCCGAAGTTGCGGACGTCCGTCACGCCGTCGAAGGCTACGATGAGGGGCGTCTCGTCCTCGGGCACGCGCTCCAGAATATCCGACAGTTCGACGTAGGCGATCGCAGCCGTCAGCGCCACGACGCCCTGGTGGTTGCCGCGCGTGAGGCGGTCGAGCTTCTCGACGGGCACCTCCTGGTAGCGGATGCGGTGGCGCAGGCAAAGATCCTTGAGCTCCTGCATAAGACGCCCCTCGGCTCCCTTGCGGATAAAGAGGCGTTCGAGTTGTCGGCCGGCTTCGATCGCTTCGGCCACGGGACGAATCCCGAAAATCAGGTTTTCATTCATAGGCGGTTCTTCTCTTTTTCGGCCCTTTCCGGCGGGGAGGGGAGTGCTCCGGGGTGGCGGATGGGCTGCCCCGTTCGGCGAAGTTATCGCTTTTTCTTCGTTTTTCGTCGGTTCGGTCGGATTTTTTGTGCGGGATTTATTCGGGCTTCGGGAATCGGGGAACGGATGTTCGCCGCCGGCGGCAGGACGGCACGAGCCATTCGGCGAGTTGCAGTCCGCCGCGTGGGGCGGCGGCGAACTGCCGGTCCCTGCGGGACCGAACGTGCGGTTGAAGAACTTCGTCGGATGGAATATCTTGCCGGGGCAGGACGGTGTGAGCCTTTCATCGGGATTTTACTGAATGTTCGCCGCTGGCGGTAGGGCGGCGCGAGCCATTCGGCGAGCTGCAGTCCGCCGCGTGGGGCGGCGGCGAACTGCCGGTCCCTACGGGACCGATAGTTTTTCAGAATACCTTGCTGCAAACGCGCCGCTGCACCCCTGCAGGACCGAACGGACTGTCGAAGAACTTCTTCAACCGAAATATCTTGCCGGCAGTAAGACGGTGTGAGCCTTTCGGCGGGATTTTACTGAATGTTCGCCGCCGGCGGCAGGACGGCACGAGCCATTCGGCGAGTTGCAGTCCGCCGCGTGGGGCGGCGGCGAACTGCCGGTCCCTTGCGGGACCGATAGCCTTTCAGAATACCTCGCAATAAACGAGCCTTCCGGGACCGATAGTTTTTCAGAATACCTTGCTGCAAATGCACCGCGTCACCCCTGCGGAACCGAACATGCTGCCGAGGCCGTTCCCCGGTCCGCGTCACCCCTCCTCGGTCAGCTCCAGTTCGTAGGAGGCCTTTTCCCACTCGTGCATCTGGTGGTCGTACTGCGCCTTGAGGTCGTTGTAGGCCTTGTAGTCGGCCTCGTCGTAGCTGCTCGCCGCGGCGAATTTCGCGTCGTACTCCGCGATGCGGCGTTCGAGATCGGCGAGCGAAGCCTCGATCGTCTCCACCGCCTTGCGGAGCTTGCGCAGCAGCTTCTCCTGCTCCTTGCGCTGTTCGTAGGAGGCTTTGCCCGAAACCGGAGCAGCGACTGTCCCGGCCCCCTTGGCTGCTGCCCCGTTTCGAACGGCTGCCCCGCTCCCGGCCGCCAAAGCCGTGCCCGCCGGAGCTCCGGCAGCCGCGCCGTTCTTCGGAGCGGCGGCGCCGGAGCCTGTGCCCCCGCCGCTCCGGCCCGATGCGTTCGCCGGCCGGTCTCGGCGTTCGATCTCCTGCAGCGATGCCAGCCGCCGTTTCTCGAGAAAGTAGTAGATGCCGCCCAGATACTCCTGCACGCCGCCGTCGCGGAATTCGTAGATCTTGTCGACCATCCCGTCGAGGAACTCGCGGTCGTGCGAGACGACGATCACCGTGCCGTCGTACTTCAGAATGGCGTTCTTCAGAATATCTTTCGAGCGCATATCCATGTGGTTCGTCGGCTCGTCGAGCACCAGCAAGTTCCTCGGTTCGAGCATCATGCGGGCCATCGCCAGCCGGGCCCGCTCGCCGCCCGAGAGAACCTTCACCTTCTTGTCGATATCCTCGCCGCGGAAGAGAAAGGCCCCCAGAATATCGCGCAGCCGGGTGCGAATATCGCCCACGGCGACCCGGTCGAGGGTGTCGTAGACCGTGAAGTCGCCGTCCATCAAATCGTCCTGGTTCTGGGCGTAGTAGCCGATGTTGACGTTGGCGCCGAGGCGGATCGACCCCTCGGTCGGCGCGAGCTGCCCCACGATCATGCGGGCCAGCGTCGTCTTGCCCTCGCCGTTGCGTCCCACGAAGGCGATGCGGTCGCCCTTCTCGATCGTGAAGTCGGCACCGCTGAAGACGTGCTTCGGACCGAACGACATCCCCGCCTCGCGGATTTCGGCCACGATCTGCCCCGAGCGCGGCGCGGGCGGGAACTTGATGTTGAGCGTGGCGAGGTCCTCCTCCTCGATTTCGAGCCGCTCGAGCCGTTCGAGCTGCTTGATGCGCGACTGCACCTGGTTCGACTTCGTGGGTTTGTAGCGGAACTTCTCGATGAACTCCTCGGTCTTCTCGATCATCCGCTGCTGGTTCTCGTAGGCAGCCTTCTGCTGGGCCCGCCGTTCGGCGCGGAGTGCGACGTACTTCGAGTAGGGAACCTTGTAGTCGGTCACCTTGCCGAGCGAGAGCTCCACGGTGCGCGTCGTGACGTTGTCGAGAAAGGCGCGGTCGTGCGAGATGAGGAGCACGGCGCCGCTGTAGTTTTTCAGATACTCCTCGAGCCACTGGATCGATTCGATGTCGAGGTGGTTCGTCGGCTCGTCGAGCAGGAAGATCGAGGGGCGCCGCAACAGCAGCTTCGCCAGCTCGATGCGCATGCGCCAGCCTCCCGAGAACTCGCTCGTGGCACGGTCGAAGTCGCTGCGCCGGAAGCCTAAGCCGAGGAGCGTCTTTTCGATGTCGGCCTCGCGCGTGTCGCCGCCGAGCAGGCGGTAGCGCTCCTGCGCCTCGTCGAGCCGGTGGAGCAGCTGCTCGTAGGCGGCGCTCTCGTAGTCGGTGCGCTCGGCGATTTCAGCCGTCAGACGCGCCGCCTCGGCTTCGAGCGCGAGCACCTCTTCGAAGGCCTTGCCCGCCTCCTCGACGAGTGTCGTCGTGTCGGCGACGCGCATCGTCTGCGGCAGGTAGCCGATCGTGCAGTCGCCGTTGATCGTCACGGCGCCCGACGTGGGCTGCTGCTCGCCGGTGATGAGGCGCAGCAGCGTGGTTTTGCCGGCGCCGTTCTTTCCCACCAGACCGATGCGGTCCTTGGGGTTGATCAAAAAGGAGATGTTGTCGAAAAGAGTCCAGCCGCCGTAGGAGACGGTAAGATTGTCCAATGAGATCATGTTGTCTTTCAGGCGTGTAACATGTGTGCGATTTCCGCCGCTGGATCCGCGGCCTTGAAGACCGAGCTCCCCGCGACCAACACGTCGGCGCCCGCCTCGAAGAGGGTGCGGGCGTTGGCGGCGGAGATGCCGCCGTCCACCTCGATGAGAAGCTGCGGGTGCAGTTCGTCGGCCATCCGGCGCAGGGCGGCGATGCGGTCGAGCGATGCGGGGAGGAACTGCTGGCCGCCGAAGCCGGGTTCGACGCTCATGATGAGGACCATATCGACCAGCGGCAGCACCGGCCGCAGCGCCTCGACGGGGGTGCCAGGCTTGATCGAGAGGCCGGCCGAGGCGCCGCTGTCGCGGATGAGGGCGATGCAGTGGGCTGCGTCGTCGGTCGCTTCGAGATGGAAAGTGATCCGGTCCGCACCGTCGTGGGCGAAGCGGGCGACGTAGCGCTCGGGGGCCGTGATCATCAGGTGGACGTCGAGCGGCTTGGCCGTCGCCTGCCGGATGGCCCGCAGCACGGGGAATCCGAACGAGATGTTGGGGACGAAGAGGCCGTCCATGACGTCGATGTGGACCCAGGCGGCCTCGCTGCGATCGATCATCCGCACGTCGCGGTCGAGGTGGCCGAAGTCGGCCGCCAGCACCGAAGGAGCTATGATGCGTGTCATAAAAATCTGCTTTGACAGGGACAAAGGTAAGGATAAAAAACGAGAGTTCGAACGGTGTACGGAAAGAAGATGCCTTGCGGGAGGGGATGCGGCGGCATAGGGGCGATGACGGGTGAAATTTCGGATGCGGCATCGGATGCGGCGCCGGCCGGATTTTTTGTGAAAAGTTCCGACGGCGGGCGAAATATCGGAGAAAATGCGTATTTTTGTCATCGGTGTTTCCGCGGGGAACATGCACAAGGTAATAGAATAACGAAGCGTTAGGCTTCTCTTGCAATCGGAAATGTGAGAAACTTCCAACAGTCGGCAAGGGGGCGTGATGGTTCGCGCGTTTGGCGTGGACCGATTGCGACATCTTCCGACCCAAGGTCTTCTCACAACCTCCGATTGAAGATGCAGCGTATCGGTGCCACGCTTCTTGTTATGCAACCGCTCGTCAGGCATCGAAGAGCAACAAGATTGACAATCATGAAAAAATTCGTATGGACGATGCCGGCAGCCATCTTGCGCGATCGTCTGCCTCCACTGGGGCAAGATGTTAGGAGAATACTACATAATATAATCGGACTGACGGCGAAGATTTATGCCATCGGCATCGCTCTTTCGGAGAAAACGATTACCTTTGCAGAGCGATACGCTGTTATATGCTATCATTCGCGGCATCGCAGATGCCGGCAGCCCGCAACGGTCGGTTTTTGGGGAAGGTGTTTTACCGCAAATTCGATTGCGCAGCAATGGCAGCCCGCAGCCGTAATTGCGATCGGAATGCTTGCTGACAAAATCGGTCCCGCAGAGACCGGCAGCCCGCAGCCGCTGTTTGTTGCGGAATGTCTTGTGTCAAGATCGATCGCGAAGCGATCGGCAGCCCGCAGCCGCCCCCGGGCGGAGGGCTGCAGCTCGCGTCCCGCAGGTCCGCTCGTGCAAGCCCACCGCTCGGCTGCGGGCATGCCTCGGTTAGGAATCGATGCCCGTTGCGGTTGAAGTGCTTGCCGGCAAAATCGGTCGCGCAGCGACCGGCGGGCCGCAGCCTGGGGGCGGCGGAGGCCCGCAGCTCCTTACAGTCGTGCGCGCCCTCCGCAGGCTGCGTCCCGAACGACAATGAACACGAACATGCATTTCGCAAGCCGCGGCCCGATTTTGTCATTCTGAAGGGGTGAAACCGTTGCCTCCCGAGCCTCGTTGCGATGCAACGTACGTTTGTCGAATGCACGGCGGTGGGTGAAATCCCGCCCTCACCTGCAGCATTGAGCAAGAAACATATACACTATGAATACCGGAATTATTCTGACCTTGATCGTTCTATCTGTCATGGCCGTCGTCTCCCTCCTGACGGCTGTTGTCGCCCGTCGCGAGCGTCGGGACGCCGATGTCGCAGCCCGCGATGCGCAGGCCGAGGCGCTGCACCAGCGTGAGGAGCGTGCCCGTGTCGAGACTGAACTGGCTGCTGCGCGTGCTGCCGCGGAGGCCGAAATCGCCGCCCTGAAGCGGCACAACGACGAAGAGCGTGCCGCCGAGCGCGAACGGCGCGAGCAACAGGAGGAGCAGCTCAAGGCGCAGTTCCGGAACCTCGCCAACGAGGTGCTGGGCGAGCAGTCGAAACGGTTCCGCGAGACGAATCGCGAATCGCTCGACGTGCTGTTGAAGCCTTTCCGCGACAACATCACGGAGTTCCGCGAGCGGGTGGAGCGGATCTATTCGCACGAGAACGAGCAGCGGGGCGAACTCAAGAACGAACTGCGGAACCTCATGGAGCTCAACCGCCGCATCACGACCGAGACGACGAACCTGACGAACGCCCTGCGCGGCAATTCGAAGGTGCAGGGCGACTGGGGCGAGACGATGCTCGAGACGATTCTCGACAGTTCGTCGCTTGTCAAGGGGCTTCATTACGAGACGCAGTACAACCTCAAGGATGCCGAGGGCCGCAACCTGCGGCCCGACGTGGTGCTGAAGCTGCCCGAGAACAAACGCATCGTAATCGACTCGAAAGTCTCCCTGACGGCCTACGTCGCCTACGCGGCGGCCGAGAGCGAGGAGGAGCGCCGCCGCCATCTGGCCGCCCACCTCGCCTCGGTGAAACAGCATGTGCAGGAGCTGGGGCGCAAGGAGTACCAGCGCCTGCTCGATTCGCCCGATTTCGTGATCCTCTTCGTGGCGAACGAACCGGCCTACCTTGAAGCCCTGAAGGCCGACCCGACGATTTGGGCGGAGGCCTACGAGCGCAAGGTGCTTATTTCGTCGCCGACGAATCTCTTCGCCCTGCTGAAACTCGTTGCCGACCTCTGGAAATACGATGCCCAGGACAAGAACACGAAACGCATTGCCGAATGCGGATTGAAACTTTACGAACAGGCCGTCGCCTTCACTGCCTCGCTCGAAGCGGTCGGCGCGGCGCTCGGCAAGGCGCAGGATGCCTATGCCGATGCCCGCAAACGGCTCGCCTCGGGCAATAACAACATTGTCCGCGTCGGGCTGCAACTCCGGGAGACGGCCCGCATCGAGAGCAAAAAGAACTTTTCGGCCGCCCTCCAGGAGCAGGCCGAGAGCGAGGAGTGAGGCCTCCGCAGGCTTTCTATAGAAACGGCGCGGCGGAGCTGTGGAAGGGTGCGGCGAATTGCACTCGGGCGTCGATTTTTCCGGCTGCGGGCTTTTTGCGTAGAATCAATCGCGCAACGATCGGCGGGCTGCAGTCTGGGGGGGGGCGGCGGAGGCCAGCAACTCACGTTCCGCAGGGCCGTTTGTGCGGTTCCTCCACAGGTTGCGCCCCGATTTCGAATGCACATTTTTAATTCTTCATTTTGAATTTGCGCCCGAACGGGCGCAGCAGCCCGCAGCCGCTCCCGGGCGGAGGGCTGCTCCTCCACGTCGCAAGCCCGTCCGCTCGGCTGCGAGGCTGCCTCGGACGACCTCGATGCTGTCTTCGCTCGGCCGTGGGGCTGTATTGGGTGGAATTAATGCCGCAAGCCGGTCCGTCAGGACGCAGCGGGCCGCAGCTTCGCCCCGCGAAGGCCCGCTACTCGCGTCCGCTCGTGCGAGCGCTTCGCAAGCCGCGCCCCGATATAATAAGTGCTGGATTCGGCCCTGAAAAACTCCCGCCCATTTTAACGAACCCCCGTAAAGCTTGTGCACACAACTTTACGGGGGTTGTTCGAAATTGCCCGGGAGCGGGACCGTGTTCAATCTCCCTCTTCGAGTTCGAAAACCGCCTCGACGGGTTTGCCGAAAGTGCGGGCGATCTTGAGTGCCAGCAGCGTCGAGGGAACGAACTTGCCGCTCTCGATCGCGTTGATCGTCTGGCGGCTGACGCCGCAGCGTTCGGCGAGTTCCTGCTGGGTCATGCGTACCTCGGCGCGCGCCACGCGAATCCTGTTATTCATCGTTCGACCGGCATTTCTGCTGCCACAGCATCGTCCGGAAAAACACCGTAAAGAAGATCGGCAGCGTGACGAGGTTGCACCCCATGATGCACAGATAGGCGAAGTCGTAGACGAACAGCGCCGAGACGATCAGAATCGTTACCTGGAGGTAGAGTGCCGCCAGCAGCGTATTGAGCCGCAGCCGGCCGATCATTTCGTCCTCGATCCGTTCGCGCGAGCAGCTGACGAGGAGGCATCCTGCGAGGATGCCGATGATCGCCACGTTGTTCAGTACGCTTGCATGGGCTTCGAACCCGGGATAGTCGAAGCCGTGCACCGTCGAATAGATGCCCAGTGCCAGCGTCGGCACTAACAGAACCCAGCCGACTCGTTTAAAGCCGTAGGGCAGTAAAAAATCCTTGTTCATCTTCGTGTCTTGTTTGAAGGTTCGACGAACCGTCGGATGTGGCCATTCATCCCGTTCATTGCTACAAATGTAAAGTAAATTTTACAAAACAGCAAGCGTACACGACTTTTTTTCGACGGCAAATAGCAAAATCAAGGAAGATGCGATCGATTCTCCGGGCAACCTCCCGGGCGGTCGCACCTTCCGCACGGCGGAAAAGCCGCTTAACGCAGCAGCAGCCAGAGATAGCCGGCGTAGAGCGCCAGGAAGAGCACCCCTTCGGGCCGGTCGATCGCCTTGCGGCGGAAGGTGAAGTTGGTGAACCACAGCAGCACGGCGCACAGCAGCACGGCCCCGAAGTCGATCCGCGTAAGCGTGCCGGTCGAGAGGGGGTGGACGGTAGCCGAAAGGCCGAGGATCAAAAAGATGTTGGCGATGTTCGAGCCGATGACGTTGCCGAGCGCCAGAGCGGATTTGCCTTTGATGAGCGAGACCACCGACGAGGCCAGCTCCGGGAGCGAGGTGCCGCCCGCAAGCAGCGTGATGGCGATTACGGCGTCCGAGACACCGAGCCGGCGGGCGAGCTTCGTGGCATTGTCGAGGAAGAGGTCGCCGCCGAAGATGAGCCCCGCTAAACCGCCGAGCAGCAGCACGGCGATCAACCAGCCAGCCTTGCTCCGCTGCGCCGTTCCGCTCTCCGCGGGTCGTTCGGCATGGCGGATCGTGAAGCGCAGGATCGTGGCGTAGCAGAGCAGCAGCAGGATTCCTTCGAAGCGTCCGATCGTCGCGGGCGCTCCGACGGGCAGCAGGACGGCGGCGATGAGCAGCGCGGAGGCCAGAATGCCGAACGGAATGTCGTAGCGGACGTTGTCGCGCGTGTAGGGGATGGGGCGGATGAGGGCGCAGACTCCCAGAATGAAGAATCCGTTGAAGAGGTTCGAACCGAGGACGTTGCCGATCGCCATGTCGCTCTTGCCCTCGATAGCCGAGAGGAGCGAGACGATGAGTTCGGGCATCGAGGTGCCGACGGCGACGACCGTCAGGCCGATCAAAAATTCGGGCATGCGCAGCCGCTGCGCCAGTGCCGAGGCGCCGTCCGTGAGGTAGTTGGCGCCGGCGAGGATCAATCCCAAGCCGACTAAAAGAAGCAGAATATCCATAACAGGTCGAAATCGTTTTTTGTTCGCACTATTTCAGCAGCAGCAGGCTGGCGGCCATGACGGCCATCCCCGCGGCGACGCCGTAGATCGCCGTGTGCGCCTCGCCGTATTCGCGGGCGGCGGGCAGCAGTTCGTCGATCGAGATGAAGACCATGATCCCCGCCACGCCCGCCAGCAGACACCCCATGACGGTCGGTGTCATGACGGGAGCCAGCACTAACCAGGCGGTGAGGGCGCCGAGCGGTTCGGCCAGCCCCGAAAGCAGCGACCAGCCGAAAGCCTTCATGCGGCTGCCCGTGGCGTAGTAGATCGGCACCGATACGGCGATTCCCTCGGGGATGTTGTGGATGGCGATGGCGACGGCGATCGCCACGCCGAGGGTCGGATTCTCCATCGCCGAGGCGAAGGTGGCGATCCCCTCCGGAAAGTTGTGGATCGTGATCGCCAGGGCGGCCATCAACCCCATGCGCATCAACTTCGGGTTGCGGGGACGGTGTCGCATCTCCTCGACCGCATGGGCCTCGTGCGGGTTCTCGACGGTGGGGACCAGCCGGTCGATTACGCCGATCAACAGCATCCCGAGGAAGAAACTCGCTACGCACCAGAGGCTGCCGAGCCGCTCGCCCCACACGGCGGCCAACGCTCCGTCGGCCTGCCGCATAAGCTCCATGAACGAGACATAGACCATCACGCCGCCCGACAGCCCCAACGAAAAGGAGAGCAGACGCCGGTTCGTGCGACGAGCCAGAAAGGCGATAGTGCTGCCGATTCCGGTCGCCATGCCGGCGCCGAGTGTCAGCAGCAGCGGTAAGAGCATGTTCTGTTGCATGGTGCTTTCGTCGCTGCAAAGATAGTACAAAAATCGAAACGACCGGAACGGGCTGCCGAAGAAGCAGCGCGATGCGGCGAAAATACCTGTTTTAGGGGTGGCGGCTGTGCCCAGAGGGCGCGAATTCAAAATGAAGAATTAAAAATGAAAAATGATTCTTGGGCTGTAGCTTGCGAAGAACGTGCGCGAGCGGACTTGCGGACGCGAGGAGCGGGCTGTTGCGACCTTTGCAAGGCCGAAATTCAAAATTAAAGATTCAAAATTCAGAATTACGGAATCGGGTCGCAGCCTGCGGAGGACGCACACGAAGCGGACCTACGGGACGCGAGTTGCGGGCCTCCGCCACCCCCAGGCTGCGGCCCGCTGCAGTTCCTTTCCGGAACTGCAAATTCAGCATTCAAGATTAAAGATTAAAAATTAAAAGAGGCCTCCGGATACGCTTGGGCATATATTTATTCCAATTCGGGCTGCAGCCTGCGGAGGAACCGCACGAAGCGGACCTGCAGGACGCGAGTAGCGGGCCTCCGCCGCTCCCAGGCTGCGGCCCACCAATCGCTGCGCGATTGAATCTGTGCAAAAAAAGCCTGCAGCTGAGCGGTGGACGGCATTGCAGAAAGGCAGTCCCGCAGCCGAGCGGAGGAGCCTGCGACGTAGAGGAGCAGCCCTCCGCCAGGGGGCGGCTGCGGGCTGCTGCGGTTCCATTCGGAACCGCAAAGTCAGAATTCAGAATTTAAAATTAAGCTAATCTACCGAGCACGCTTGGACTTACTCCCAATTCGGGGCGCAGCCTGCGGAGCGCACGCAGATTCGGGCACGAACTGCGGGCCTCCGCTGCCGGGAGGCTGCGGCCCGCCGACCTCTGACGAGGTCGAATGTACCGCATAAAACATCGGCGAATGCGGTCTGTCGATCTCAGCGCGATCGATCCGGTGCAAAAGCCCGCAGCCAAGCGGTGGACGGCATTGCAGAAAGGCAGTCCCGCAGCCGAGCGGAGGAACCTGCGACGTAAAGGTGCAGCCCTCCGCCGGGGGGGGCTGCTGCGGGCTGCCGGTCCCTGCAGGACCGATTGTGTCAGCAAGGATTCCGATCGCAATTACGGCTGCGGGCTGCCGGTCCCTGCGGGACCGATTTTTTCAGGCAAGCACACTCGCCGCGGCCGGCGGCAGCAGGAAGCCGCCCCGCTACCGCGCTCCCGCCAGTTCGTAGAGCTCGAGCTCTTCGAGCACCTGCACGAGGTGGTTGTAGCTGACGCTGCCGCTTTGGCGCCACAGCACTTCGCCCCGCCGAAAGAACATGAGCGTCGGAATCGACACGATGCGGTAGCGGTGTACGAGGTCGCGCACCTCGGGATCCTCGATGTCGATGCGGCAGACATCGGTGCGCTCGCGCATGCGATCCTCGAACCGGTCGATGATCGGCTGCATCTGACGACAGGGGGCACACCACGAAGCGTAGAAATCGACGAAGGTCAACTTCTCCTGCCAGATGATCTGATCGAAATTTTTCATGGGGTGATGGATGGTTTTAATTGTTTATTTCTACCCAGGTCCGGAAGAGCCCCGCCCGATCGCAAAGCGCCTTCTCGACGTAGGCGATCGTCCGCTTCAATCCGTCGGCGAGAGTCGTCTGCGGGCGCCAGCCCAGTTCGCTGCGGGCGGCGGCGAGGTCGGGTGCACGGCGCCGGAGTTCGTCCGACCGCGGCTCGGTGTGGACGATGCGCGAGCGGCTGCCGCAGAGCGCGACGATCTTTTCGGCCAGCGCCAGGATCGAAATCTCATGGTCGCTGCCCAGATCGACTGTCCGGATCCGCTCGCCGGCCGGAGCCTCCATGAGGCGGACGAGGCCATCGACGAGGTCGTCGATCCAGCAGAAGGTGCGCGTCTGCTCGCCGCTCCCCTCGACGACGACCTCGTGCCCCTGCAGGGCGGCGACGATCATCTTGACGACCACCCGCTGGTCCAGCAGGTCGGCTCCGCTGCCGTAGGTGTTGAAGATGCGGGCGATGCGTGTGTCGAGCCCGTAATCGGCCCGGTAGGCGCGGTGCAGCGCCTCGGCGGCGCGCTTCCCTTCGGCGATGATCCGCTGGGTCGAGAGGTTTTCGCCGCAGCGCTTGTGCAGGCCGTAGACGTGGCCCGTCGAACCCAATACGACACGGGCATGCTCGCTGCGCGCCGTGTCGAGCGCGTGGATCGAGCCGAGCATGCTCACCTTGAGGGTCTCGACCGGCAGCGCCTTGCTGTAGCGGACCATGGTCGGCGCGGCGAGGTTGTAGATTTCGTCGCACCGGATGCCGAACGGATGGATGATGTTGTGGTGGATGTAACGCAGCGAAGGCTGCTTGAGAAGGCCGCGGAGCACCGGGGCATTGGTGATGTCGCGCACATCGATGCAGAAGACCTCGTGGCCCGCATCGAGCAGACGGCGGCAAAGGTGCGAGCCGATGAATCCCACACCGCCCAGGACAACGATTCTTTTTTGCATTTCGGAGTTCTTTTTGAAAACTTCGAAAGCAAATACTATTCCGGAATCGACCGGCCCCGGCACGATCGGCCGCCGGGATGCGCTTCACTGAAATGCGCTTTGCAGGAAAGAACTCTGCCGGGACACTCTCTATTGGGATGCACTCCGCCAAGATGCGCTTCGCCGAATAGAGTGCCGGCCGGCGGAAACGAACTTGTCTGGCTGATACAAATGCATCCGGCGCCGGCTGCACCGCCGACACCGGACACCGGACACCGGATGCAGGGCGCCGGGCACCTTGCCCGCAGCGCGTGTCTTACTCGGTAAAGAGCGCCCGCGGCAGCTCGGCGATGTTGTTGATCGCGACGATTTCGATTCCCCGGGGGCGTTTGAGCGACTTCGAGAGATAGCCCGAGACGATGATGCGGCGGAAGCCGAGGCGGGCCGCCTCGCTGATGCGCTGCTCGGTGCGGGGAGCGGGGCGCACTTCGCCCGAGAGGCCGATCTCGCCCGCGCAGCAGATGCTCTCGCCGACCGCACGGTCGTAGTAGGAGGAGATCACCGCCGCCGCGACAGCCAGGTCGAGCCCGGGATCGGCCACCTTGAAGCCGCCGGCGAAGTTCAGGAAGACATCCTTCTGGAACATCTTCATCCCGACGCGCTTCTCGAGCACGGCCAGCAGCATGTTCATCCGGCGGGCGTCGAAACCCGTCGTCGAGCGCTGCGGCGTTCCGTAGGCGGCTCCGCATACGAGCGCCTGCACCTCGATCAGGTAGGGGCGCAGCCCGTCGGCGGCGGCCCCCACGGCGATGCCGCTCAGCGGCTCCTCGTAGTGCGAAAGAAGAATTTCAGAGGGATTCTCGACGCTGCGCAGGCCGCTGTCGAGCATCTCGAAGACGCCGATCTCGAACGTGGCCCCGAAGCGGTTCTTGATGCCGCGCAGGATGCGGTAGCAGTTGTTGCTGTCACCCTCGAACTGGAGCACGACATCGACGATGTGTTCGAGAATCTTCGGGCCGGCGATCGTGCCGTCCTTCGTGATGTGGCCGATGATGAAGATCGCCGTGCCGGTCGTCTTGGCGTATTTGAGCAGCGTGGCGGCGCACTCGCGAATCTGCGAGACGCTCCCCGCCGACGATTCGATGAGCTCGGTGTAGATCGTCTGGATCGAGTCGATCACCACCAGATCGGGGCGCTGCTCGACGATCTGCGCCGTGATGTGTTCGAGCAGCGTCTCGGGATAGATCAGACACTCCTCGTTGCGGATGCCGATGCGGTCGGCCCGCATGCGGATCTGCTCGGCCGACTCCTCGCCCGAGACGTAGAGGGTGCGGAGGCCGTTCTCCGAGAGGGCCAGCTGCAGCGAGAGGGTCGATTTGCCGATCCCCGGCTCGCCTCCCAACAGCACGAGCGACCCGGGCACCACGCCGCCGCCCAGCACGCGGTTCACCTCGGCGTCGCCCGTGTCGATGCGGCGCCGGTCCGTCTCGCGGATCTCGCCGACGCGCTGCGGCACCGCATTCGTGCGCAGCTGCGCCCCCGCGGCGGCCGACGGGGGCGTGTCGCGGGCGATGATCTCCTCCGAGAAAGAGTTCCAGGCGCCGCACGAGGGACATTTACCCAACCACTTCGGCGCTTCGAAGCCGCACTCCTTGCAGAAAAAAGCCTTTTTTACCTTGGCCATGATGTTATTCAATCGGTCAAATGGTCCGTGTATTCGTAGCGTACGACGCGCAGCCCGCTTTCGATACCGTAGCGTTCGCGGTAGAGGGCGGTCAGGTCGACGGCGAAGCGGACGCGCGAGGGGCCGCCGCCGTCGGTGTAGTGCGAGAGGTGCGCCGTGTAGGTGTGGTCGCCGTAGGCGAAGGTGAGCTCGGTCGAGGCGGGAATCTTCGTGAAGGAGCCCGCGACGGGTTCGGCCCCCGCGGCGGCGGTGACGTAGAGGTCGCCGCCGTCGGCCCGGTTGAAGTCGAGCCGGTAGCTGCCGCCCGCCGCGACGGGTGCTTCACTGAGGACTGCGGCGCGGATCGCTTCGACGAGCGCCTCCGTATCGGCGGGGGGCTCTGCATCGCCCGTGCCCGTTCCCGAGCCCGTTCCCGTGCCAGTGCCGTCTCCGGAGGAATCGCCCGTGCCTGTTCCCGTGCCGTCGTCAGAGGGGTTGTCGCCCGTGCCGTCTCCGGAGGGCTCGTTCGTCCCCGTGCCGCCGGGCGTCCCGGCCTCGTCCGAACCGTCGTCCGTCTCCCCGCCCCCGCTGCTGACGCCGTCGAGGGTCACTTCGGCCTCGACGCGGAGAACGGGGTATTCGGTCGAGTAGAAAACATCGACGGGCTCGCTGCACGCTGCGGCGAGCAGTACGGCCAGCAGCGCAAAAGGCAGCCTGCCGAGCGGCGCGAAAGCGCGTGCGAAGGGCCGTGCGAAGGGCTTTGCGAAGGACCGTGCATAGGGCTGTACAAGCTGCCGGACGAGGCGCCGTGCAAAGGGCTGTACAAGCTGCCGCGCAAGGGGCCTCCTCAGCCCCTGCAGCTTCCGGCTTTCCGGCCGGCCGCCGGATTTCGGGTCGTGTCGTTCCATCGTCGCTATTGCAGTTTTCGTTTGACGATCGCGGGGTTTCCCGCAGCCAGCGAATCGTCGGGAATGTCGTGCACCACGACGCTCCCCGCCCCGATGATGCAGCGGTCGCCGATCCGCACTCCGGGGCAGACCGTCACGTTGCCGCCCAACCAGCAGTCCTCTCCGATCGTGATCCGCAGACCGCGTTCGACGGGCCGGCGCCGCTCGCGGTAGTCGATCGGGTGCTGCGGCGTGTAGAGCTTGCAGTCGGGGCCGACCTTCGTGCGGGCGCCGATCTCGATGCCGCCGCCGTCGAGCATCGTGGCGCCTCCGTTGACGAAGACCCCCTCGCCGAGACGGATCGGATAGCCGTGGTCGCAGAAGAAGGGTGGCACGACGACGGCCGAGGGGTGCGCGGCGGGCAGCAGGTCGCGCAGCGCGTCGGGGTAGGCCGCGTCGCCGGGAACGCACCGGTTGAAGCGCTGCAGCTTGTGCCGGGCGGCGCGGACGCTGCCGTCGATCTCGTCGGACGAGAAGTCGTACAGCTCGCCCGCGGCCATTTTTTCGAGTTCGTTCATGGCGTTCGGTCTTATTTCAGGAAAAAGCGGTAGACGTCGTTGCCGTTGACGTAGAGCAGCAGCGCGAGGATCAGCAGGAGCCCGACCCACTGGGCCGCCTCCAATACCCGGTCGCTCACCTTGCGGCCCGTGACGATCTCCCAAAGCGTGAAGAGGGCGTGCCCGCCGTCTAACCCCGGGATAGGGATGATGTTCATCACGGCCAGAATGATCGACAGGAAGGCGGTCTTCATCCAGAAGTCCTCCCAGTTCCACTGGGGTGCGAAGATGCTGCCGATCGAGATGAAGCCGCCCAGCTCCTCGTACATCTTCGTGCGGGGCTGCACGATCAGTTTCAGCTGCTCCCAGTAGGATGCCAGCACGCGGCCCGCCTTGCGGAACCCGGCGGGAATCGCCTCGAAGAGGGTGTACCGCTGCGTGCGCAGCGTGTAGGGGCTCGCCGAGATCACTCCGAGCAGCCCCTCGGCCGAGACGGGCACCGGCGTCTCGAAGGTCGTCCCGCCGCGCAGTACCTCGAGACGCACCGTATCGCCCGCATGACGCTGCAGGAATGCCTTGTAGCCGCTGAAATCCAGCCCCTCGCAGTACTCCTCCGAGCCTGGGGCCGTGATGCCGACGATCTCGTCGCCGCGCTGCAGGGCGGCGGCCGTCGGAGCGACGACGCTGTCGATGAGGAAGGGCATGCGCAGCGTCAGCAGCGCTTCGTAGCCCTTGTCGCGGCGGAAGGCGATGAGCTCTTCGAAGGGCAGCAGCAGCTCGGTGCGGCTGCCGCGGCGATTGACCGAGACGCGGCGGTCGCCCTCGGTGATGATGAGGTCGTTGACGATCTGCCGGATGTCATCGACCGGCTCGCCGTCGATCGCGAGGATGCGGTCGCCGTCCTCGAAGCCGAGCCGGTGCCCCGCCTCGTTGAAAGTATATCCCCAGCGGGCGTCCTCGTTCGAGAAGTAGGCGTCGCCCCAGGTGTAGCAGACGGCGCAGTAGATCGCGACGGCCGTCACGAGGTTCACCACGACGCCGGCGATCATCACCAGGAAGCGCTGCCAGGCGGGTTTGGCGCGGAACTCGTCGGCGCGGACGGGCTGCGCCAGCTGCTCCTTGTCCATCGACTCGTCGATCATGCCGGCGATCTTCACGTAGCCGCCCAGCGGGAGCCAGCCGATTCCGTATTCGGTCTCTCCGCGCTTGAACTTGAAGAGCGAGAACCAGGGGTCGAAGAAGATGTAGAACTTCTCGACGCGGATCTTGAAGAGCCGCGCCACGAGAAAGTGGCCCAGCTCGTGCAGTCCCACGATGATCGTGAAACAGAGGAAGAATTGCAGAATTTTAATCAGGATTTCCATGGTCGCGGGTTACAGGTGCAAATATTCGGCCGCCAGACGGCGCGCCTCCTCGTTCGAGGCGGCGAAGTCGGCGAGGGTCGGCTCGGCGACGAACGAAGCCCGTTCGAGGGCGTATTCGATCGCGCGGACGATCTCGGTCCAGGCGCAGCGGCGGGCCAGGAAGGCGGCGACGGCCTCTTCGTTGGCGCCGTTCATCGTGCAGGCGGCCGTACCGCGCCGGCGCAGACAGTCGTAGGCGATGTCGAGGGCGGGATACTTCACGCGGTCCACCTCGGCGAAGGTGAGCTCGGGGTGGTCGAGGAAGCTGAAATGCTCCTCGGGGCGCACGGCCCGTTCGGGGAAGAGGAGCGCATAGCTGATCGGCATCCGCATGTCGGGGGTGCCGAGCTGGGCCTTGATGGCGCCGTCCTCGAATTCGACCATCGAGTGGACGATCGACTGCGGGTGCTGCAGCACCGCGATGCGGTCGGCGGGGACGTCGAAGAGCCAGTGCGCCTCGATCACCTCGAACCCTTTGTTGACGAGCGTCGAGGAGTCGATCGTGATCTTGGCTCCCATGTTCCACTGCGGGTGGCGGAGCGCCTGCTCGACCGTGACGCCGGCCAGCTGCTCGCGCTTCAGGTCGCGCAGCGACCCCCCGCTGCAGGTGATGAGGAGCCGCCGGAGAGGCGACCGCTCGCCCGCGAGACACTGGAAGATGGCCGAGTGCTCCGAGTCGATCGGCAGGATCGGGGCCCGCCGCTCGCGGGCCAGCGGCATGACGCAGGAGCCGCCGACGACGAGCGACTCCTTGTTGGCGAGGGCGAGTTTCTTGCCCGCCTCGATCGTCGCCACGGTGGGAGCCAGCCCGGCGTAGCCCACCAGTGCGTTGACGACCACCTCCGTGTCGCCGCCGGCGGCTACCTGGGCGACGGCCTCCTCGCCGGCGTAGACCTTCGTGTCGGTGTCGGCGAGGGCCTCCTTCAGCGGGGCATAATAATGGTCGTCGGCGATGACGACCGTGTCGGCGTCGAAGGCGCGGGCCTGTTCGGCGAGCCGCTCCCACTGGCGGTTCGCCGTGAGGACGCGGGCCTCGAAGCGGTCGGGATAGGCCCGAATGATGTCGAGCGTCTGTATGCCGATGGATCCCGTGGATCCGAGAATGGCCAAGCGTTGTTTCATGCGGTTGCTTCGTGTTTCGGTGCGGCGGCCTGCGTGCGGCCCGCCGCGGTTCTGAATGGGTGCTTCGCAGCGTTCGGGTGCGGCGTGTTCATTAGAAGACGATATATCCTTCGGGATCGACCGCCTGCCCGTTGTTCCAGAGCTCCAGCTCGAAGGGGATCGGCTTGCCCCCCTCGGCCGTGGCCGTGTGGCCGATGAGCTCGCCGGCGCGGACCGCCTGGCCGGTCGTCACGAGGGGCTGCGAAAGGTTCTTGTAGATGGCGATGAGGTTGCCGCGGTGCTGGACGACGAGCTGGTTGCCGTTGTCGGGGGTCCAGAGCGAGGCGATGACCGTGCCGTTATCGATCGCCGTCACGCGGTCGGAGGCGGCTGCGGCGATGCGGATGCCGAAGCGCCCCTCCTCGATGTTGAAGCCTTCGGTGACGATTCCCTCGACGGGGGTCGCGAGCTCGATCGCCTCGCGCAGGGCGCGGCGCGGGCCGTTGCCCGCCAGGGCGTAGGGGCCGTCGCCCTCCATCTGGGCCCTAAGGAGCGAATCTTCGGCCGAGGGCATGACGAGGATCGTGCTCGTGCGCGTGCTGTCGGCCGAGACGATCGTGCGGACGACGGGCGACTTGCCGGCCATGATCATGGCGATGTTGCGGTTGTAGGTCAGCATGTCGTTCAGGACGCGCTCCATCGAATCGAGACGGATGATGTTCTGCGCGAGGCTTTCGCGCGAACGGTTCGCCTCGGTGCGGTAGCCGGGCAGCAGCTCCAGCGCGGGGGTGTAGGCCGCCAGCGTCAGCACGAGGATGAAGAGCATGAGCAGCAGGGCGACGCAGCCGGCGATGCAGCCCGCGGGCGAGAGGTGGATGTGCCACTCTTCGCTCCCGTCGGCGGCGTTCTGCATGACGAAGCGGCGCTTGCGGAAGAGGGCGCGCCAGAGGTTCGTCGGATGTTTCCAGTTTTTCATCGGCAATCGGGATGGATCGAGGGACAAAGATACGAAAAGCCGAGGGCAAAATGCAAACGAAGTTTGCAGATTTTGCCGAGGCGAAGTATCTTCGGCGAAGCCAAAGATACGAAAAGCTGGGGGCATAATATACACTTGTTTGCAGATTTTGCCGAGGCGGCATTGCGGTTGGGTATTTAATATAAGGAATCTGCGGCCCCGATTTCCGTCCGAGGCCAGCCCGCAGCCGAGCGGACGGGCTGTACGAGCGGACCTGCGGGACGCGAGAATGCAGCCCTCCGCCCGGGGGCGGCTGCGGGCTGCTGGTCGCTCCGCGACCGATTTTGTCGGAAGCATCGCAACTTTAACCGGTAGCTGCGGGCTGGTCAAAACAAAATCGATCCCGTAGGGATCGGCGGGCCGCAGCCTCCTGGCAGCGGAGGCCCGCAGTTCGTCGCCGAACATGCGAGCACTCCGCAGGCTGCGTCCCGAATGTAGCTTTTTTAATTTTAATTTTTCATTTTTAATTTGCGGTTCCTGTATGGAGCCGCCCAGCCTTGTCCGGATGATTAAATGTTGAAAAAAATCGCCGGCATCGCTTGCACGGCCGCTGAAAAGGCCTTACCTTTGTCCACACGCAACGAAAACAACGATTCCGCACGCGACATGATCCAGAACCGCCCCATATCCCCTTCCGAAAAACAGTGGCAGGCCGCTTGTTGGTCGGGGAGCGCGTCGGGTTCCGTGCCGGAAGAATCGTCTCGATAGGGTAGCTGTTTAGTTACCCTATTTTTTTGCGCCTTGCTCTTCTCCGCGGTAGGGCGGCTGATGCCTCCGCCGGCACCGGGCCGGGACGGAGCGAACCTTTTCGATAAGCCGAAAGCAGAGCCGAACTTGCTCGGACGATGCTGGGGGAGAAAAGGTGCAAAAAATGGAACGAAAAACGAAAAACGGGAATCGAACGATGAAAACCTTCTATACGCACGCACGCTGCTACACCGGCAGCGGTTTCGAGGAGCGCACCCTGGTCGTCGAAGAGGGCCGCTTCGTCGATTCGGCAGTCCCTGCAGCCTCGTCGGTCCCTGCAGCCCCTGCAGCTTCGGCATCCTCGTCGGCTTCAGCCACTCCGGCATCCCCGGCATCTTCAGCAACCCCGAAGGCCCCTGCATCCCCTGCCCCCGGCGACCGGACGGTCGATCTCGGCGGGCTTACGGTCGTCCCCGGGCTGGTCGATGTCCACGTCCACCTGCGCGAGCCGGGCTACGGCTACAAGGAGACGATCGCCACCGGCACGGCCGCCGCGGCTGCCGGGGGCTACACGCTCGTCTGCCCGATGCCGAACCTGAACCCCGCGCCCGACTCGCTGGAGACGCTCGACGTCGAGCGGGCGCTGATCGCCCGCGACGCCGTGGTGCGGGTGATTCCCTACGGCTGCATCTCGCGCGGCCGGCGCGGCGGCGGTCCGACGGCCGACCTGGAGGCGATGGCCCCCTACGTGGCTGGCTTCTCGGACGACGGCTGCGGCGTGCAAAGCGAGGAGGATATGCGCCGCGCGATGATCGAGGCGGCGCGCCTGAACAAACCGATCGTCGCCCACTGCGAGGTGAACGAACTGCTCCGCGGCGGCTACATCCACGACGGCGCCTACTGCCGCGCCCACGGTCACCGCGGCATCTCCTCCGAGAGCGAGTGGCGGCAGGTCGAGCGCGATCTGCGCCTCGTCGCCGAGACGGGGTGCCGCTACCACGTCTGCCACGTCTCGACTGCCGAGAGCGTCGAGCTGGTCCGCCGCGCCAAGGCGGCCGGCCTCGCGGTCAGCTGCGAGACGGCGCCGCACTACCTGCTCCTCTCCGACGAGGACCTGCAGGAGGAGGGTCGCTGGAAGATGAATCCGCCGCTGCGCAGCCGCGCCGACCGCGAGGCCCTCGTCGCGGGGCTCCTGGACGGCACGATCGAGGTGATCGCCACGGACCACGCCCCCCACTCGGCCGAGGAGAAGTCGCGCGGACTGGCCGGCAGCGCTATGGGAATCGTCGGGCTCGAATGCGCCTTCGGCGTCCTCTACACGGGGCTCGTCCGGCGGGGCATCCTCCCGCTCGAACGGCTCATCGACCTGATGTCTGTCGCGCCGCGGCGCCTCTTCGGCTTCGGCGGCGGACTGGCCGCGGGCGAGACGGCCGACTTCACGGTGCTCGACCTCGACACCCCCTACACGATCGACCCCGGGACCTTCCGCTCGAAGGGCCGCTCGACCCCCTTCGCCGGCCGGCGGGTCACGGGCCGTGCCGTCCGGACTTACGTCGGCGGTCGCTGCGTTTACGAAGATACAACGAATACCAAACAGATACGATGAAAGCATTTACGAAGAAAATCGTCCTGGAGAACGGTCGCGAGTTCTACGGCTACGGTTTCGGCGCCGACCGCGAGGCGATCAACGAGATCGTCTTCAACACCTCGATCGTCGGCTACCAGGAGATCATGTCCGACCCCTCGTACACGGACCAGATGGTGGTGATGACCTACCCGCTCATCGGCAACTACGGCATGGCCGACGAGGACTACGAGACGAAGACCCCGACCATCGGCGGCATGATCGTCCGCGAGTACAACGACCTTCCGTCGAACTTCCGTTATACGCGGACGCTGAGCGAGGTGCTCGAGGAGTACGGCATCCCGGGCATCTGGGGGCTCGACACGCGGGCGCTGACGCGCGTGATCCGCGACGAGGGGACGCAGAAGGTGATCGTGACGGATGCCGCGACCCCGCGCGAGGAGGCCCTCGCCCGCCTCGAGGCCTACGACCTGCCGCACGATATGGTCGCGCGCGTCAGCTGCAAGAAACGCTGGATGTCGCGCGTGCCCAACCACAGCTACGACGTGGTGGCGATCGACTGCGGCATCAAGAACAACATCATCCGCCAGCTCAACCGCGTGGGGTGCAACGTGACGATCGTCCCCTACAACGCCACGGTCGAGGAGATCATGGCCTTCCGTCCCGACGGCATCGTCCTCTCGAACGGTCCCGGCAACCCCGAGGACGTGCAGCCCGTGATCGAGACCGTGCGCCGGCTGCGCGGCCGTCTGCCGATCTTCGGCATCTGCATGGGCCACCAGCTCCTGGCGCTCGCCTACGGCGCCCGCACGCGCAAGATGAAGTTCGGCCACCGCGGCGCGAACCACCCTGTGCGGTGCCTCGAAACGGGCCGCATCGAGATCACGAGCCAGAACCACAGCTACGCCGTCGATGCCGGCTCGCTGCAGGGCACGGGGCTCGAAGTGACGCACGTCAACCTGCTCGACGGCACGGTCGAGGGGATCGCCTGCAAGGCCGACCGCGTCTTTTCGATGCAGTTCCACCCCGAGAGCGCCGCAGGGCCGCTCGACAGCTGTCATCTGTTCAAGAAGTTCGCACATTTAATGGAGGAGGGAAAGAGAAATGCCTAAGAGAACCGATATCAAGAAAGTGATGGTCATCGGCTCGGGCCCGATCGTGATCGGTCAGGCCGCCGAGTTCGACTATGCAGGTACGCAGGCCTGCCTGGCGCTGCGCGAAGAGGGATACGAGGTGATCCTCGCCAATTCGAATCCGGCGACGATCATGACCGACACGCACATCGCCGACAAGGTCTACATGGAGCCGCTGACGCTCGAATACGTGGCCAAGATCATCCGCTACGAGCGTCCCGACGCCATCGTTCCGGGGCTCGGCGGACAGACGGGGCTGAACTTGGCCGTGCAGCTCGCCAAGAAGGGCATCCTCGAGGAGTGTCAGGTCGAGATTCTCGGCACGAGCTTCTCCTCGATCGAGCGCGCCGAGGACCGCGAGCTCTTCAAGGAGCTCTGCCAGTCGTTGGGCGAGCCGGTGCTGCCGTCGGCCGTCGCCACCTCGATCGACGAGGGGGTCAAGATCGCCGCCGAGATCGGCTACCCCGTGGTGCTGCGCCCCGCCTTCACGCTGGGCGGCACGGGCGGCGGCTTCGTCGATACGGAGGCCGAACTGCGCGAGATGATGCGCAACGCCCTTTTCCTCTCGCCCGTGCACCAGGTGCTCATCGAGAAGAGCATCAAGGGCTACAAGGAGATCGAGTTCGAGGTGATGCGCGACTGCAACGACACGGCCATCGCCATCTGCTCGATGGAGAACGTCGATCCGGTGGGCATCCACACGGGCGACTCGATCGTCGTGGCCCCCTGCCAGACGCTGACCAACCGCGAGTTCCAGATGCTGCGCTCGTCGGCCCTCAAGATCATCCGCGAGCTGAAGATCGAGGGGGGCTGCAACGTGCAGTTCGCCCTGGATCCGCTCTCGTTCCAGTACTACCTGATCGAGGTCAACCCGCGCGTGTCGCGTTCGTCGGCCCTCGCCTCGAAGGCCTCGGGCTTCCCGATCGCCCGCGTGAGCGCCAAGATCGCCGTGGGCCTCACGCTCGACGAAATCCGCATCGCCAATACGCCCGCCTCGTTCGAGCCGACGCTCGACTACGTCGTGACGAAGGTGGCGCGCTTCCCCTTCGACAAGTTCTCCGACGCCTCGAACAAGCTCGGCACGCAGATGAAGGCGACGGGCGAGGTGATGGCCATCGGCCGCACGATGGAGGAGTCGCTGCTCAAGGCGGTGCGCTCGCTCGAAACGGGCGTCTGCCACATCTACCACCGCAAGTTCGACAACTGGTCGAACGACGAACTGCTCGCCTACATCAAGGATGCCACCGACGACCGGTTGTACGCCATCGCGCAGCTGATCCGCAACGGGGTCGATCTGGTGATGATCTACAACAACACGAAGATCGACATGTTCTTCCTCGACAAGTTCAAGAACATCGTCGAGATGGAGCAGGTCGTCCGCGCGCACAAGGGCGACATCGAGACGCTGCGCGACGCCAAGCGCATGGGCTTCGGCGACAAGTACATCGGGCAGCTGTGGGGCATGAGCGAACACGACCTCTACCTCCTGCGCCGCGAGCACGGCATCTTCCCCGTCTACAAGATGATCGACACGTGCGGCGGCGAGTTCGACTCCTACGTTCCCTACTTCTACTCGACCTACGAGGAGGAGAACGAATCGGTGGTGAGCGGCCGGGAGAAGATCGTGGTGCTCGGCTCGGGGCCGATCCGCATCGGCCAGGGCGTCGAGTTCGACTATTCGACCGTGCATGCCATCTGGTCGATCCGCGAGGCGGGCTACGAGGCGATCATCATCAACAACAATCCCGAGACCGTCTCGACCGACTACACGACCAGCGACAAGCTCTACTTCGAGCCGCTGACGGTCGAGGATGTGATGAACGTCCTGCACCTCGAGCGGCCGAAGGCGATCGTCGTCTCGCTGGGCGGCCAGACGGCCATCAACTTGGCCGAGCCGCTGGCGCAGCTGGGCGTGCCCATCATCGGCACGGACTGCGAGGCGATCCGCAACGCCGAGGACCGCGGCTGCTTCGAGAAGATCATGGAGGAGCTGGGGATTCCGCAGCCCGAGGCCGAGGCGGTGACGGACATCGAGGCCGGCGTGCGCGCCGCGGCCCGCATCGGCTATCCGGTGCTGGTGCGCCCGAGCTACGTGCTGGGCGGCCGCGCCATGCAGATCGTCTCGAACGAGGAGCGCCTGCGCCACTACCTCCAGACGGCCGTCGAGGTGAACGTCGATTCGCCGGTGCTGGTCGACCGCTACATCATGGGCAAGGAGCTGGAGGTGGATGCCATCTGCGACGGCAGGGACGTCTTCATCCCCGGCATCATGGAGCATGTCGAGCGCACGGGCATCCACTCGGGCGACTCGATCAGCGTCTACCCGACCTTCAGCGTCTCGCAGCATGCGCGTGCGAAGATCATCGACTACACGGTGCGCCTCGGTTTGCGGATCGGCATCGTGGGGTTGTATAACATCCAGTTCATCGTCGATGCCGACGACGAGGTCTATGTCATCGAGGTCAACCCGCGTTCGTCGCGCACGGTGCCCTTCCTCTCGAAATCGACGGGCGTGCCGATGGCCCACATCGCCACGCAGGTGATCCTGGGCCGCTCGCTGCGCGAGCAGGGGATCACGGAGGTCTACGGCAAGGAGAAGACGCGCTGGTACGTCAAGGCGCCGGCCTTCTCGTTCGCCAAGATCCGCGGCATGGATTCCTACCTCTCGCCCGAGATGAAATCGACGGGCGAGGCGATCGGCTACGACGACAAGCTGACGCGCGCGCTCTACAAGGCGCTGCAGGCGACGGGGATGAACGTCTCGAACTACGGGACGATCTTCGTGACGATCGCCGATCCGGACAAGCCGGCGGCGCTGCCGCTCATCCGCCGCTTCTACGACCTCGGCTTCAACATCGAGGCGACGACCGGCACGGCGGAGTACCTGCGCAAGCACGGCATCCGCACCCGCACGCGCCGCAAGCTGCGCGAGGGCTCCTCGGAGATCATCGACGCGCTGCGGCAGGGCCACGTGAGCTACGTCATCAACACGATCGACATCAACCAGCACAACACGCGGCTGGACGGCTACGAGATCCGCCGCACGGCCGTCGAGAACAACGTGACGGTCTTCACGGCGCTCGAAACGGTGCGCGTGCTGCTGGACGTGCTGGAGGAGATCACGCTGCGAGTCTCGACGATCGACGCGAAGTAGGGCGGGGCAGGCGGCTTTCGGAGAGGCGGACCGGCTCTTGCCGAGATGTTTTGCCGCAAACTCGACGTCGGAGACGTCGGCAGCCCGCAGCCGCCCCCGGGCGGAGGGCTGCTCCTTAACGTCGCAAGCCCATCCGCTCGGCTGCGGGCGCGCCTCGGTTTGGAGCGGTCCGTCAGGACCGAGCGGGCCGCAGCCTGGGGCGGCGGAGGGCTGCAGCTCGCGTCCCGCAGGTCCGCGTCGAGCAGTCCTCCGCAGGCTGCGACCCGAATTTAATTTAGAATCATGGATTTGCGGTTTCGCCGAAGCCGTACCAGACCGATTGGAAAAGAGAAACAGGCATGTACAAGAATGTGATCTATACGATTCTCCGGAATGAACCGCTGACGGATGCGGTGTGGCGCCTCGTGCTCGAAGGCGATACGCAGTGGATCACCCGCCCGGGTCAGTTCGTCGATATCGCCCTCGAAGGGCGTTTCCTGCGGCGGCCGATCTCGGTCTGCGACGCGGACGAACGGACCGTCACCTTGATTTACAAGGTAGTCGGCGAGGGCACGCGCCAGATGGCTGCCATGCAGCCCGGTGAACGGCTCGACCTGCTGACGGGGCTCGGCAACGGCTTCGACACGGCGAAGGCGGCGGCGCATACGCTGCTCGTCGGCGGCGGGGTGGGGGTGCCGCCCCTTTACGGACTGGCAAAGGCGCTTCTGGCCGCCAGCCGCCGCGTGACGGTCGTCTTAGGCTTCAACACCGCCGCGGAGATCTTCTATGCCGACGAGTTCGAGCGGCTGGGCTGCACGACGGTCGTCGCGACGGCCGACGGCTCGCGCGGCGTAAAGGGCTTCGTGACGACGGCCATTGCGGAGCGGGTGCCCGACTTCGGCTACTTCTACGCCTGCGGGCCGCTGCCGATGCTGCGGGCGCTGTGCGATACGGTGGAGCAGGAGGGGCAGCTCTCGTTCGAGGAGCGCATGGGCTGCGGCTTCGGTGCCTGCATGGGCTGCTCGTGCCGGACGAAGCAGGGAACGAAACGCGTCTGCAAGGAGGGCCCCGTCTTCGAAAAGAGCGAAGTGATTTGGTAATGCGGCGGCGGGCGGCGCCGTAGCTTGTTGTTGTCTCGATAAAGATAGAGGCAGATTGCAGAAACAAAAACTTATCTTTATTTTTGCCTTGGAGCTTGAAAACTTGAATAGATGGAGTATACGAAATACATAAGAGCGAATTTATTCGATAGGTTCGAGTTTCACAATTACGGCCATGCACTGGAAATCTTGAATGAAGCATATCCCGAGGCATGGAACGAATTGCAGGATTGCTTGGAGCGGCTGTCGATTTCCGTCGCCGATTTGAAAGCCTCAGGGGGCAATGAAACGGCGATACCTGAAAAATTCGATGAGGTCTTATATCCTTTAGGTTGGCGCGAGATTAGAATTACGGGTGATTTGCTGGTAAAAATTTATCCGAGAAAAGCGGCTCAAAGAGGCCGTTTCGCCGACACTCCAAACGACGAAAAGGTCATACGCGGATATATCGATGGTCACAACATCGATTTTATCAAAGATAAGGTCGCCTTTGATTTGGAATGGAACAGCAAAGATCAAACATTCGATCGGGATTTGCTTGCCATGTGTACCTATTTCGATTGCGGATTGATCGAAGTGGGAATTATCGTTACCAGATCGGAGGAGTTGAACGATCTTTTCAAAAAAATTTCCGATGATCAAGGAAAGCCGCTGATCTCGAAATATGGAGCGAGTACGACGTGGATGGGTAAATTGGAATACAGATTGAAATCCCGCCGGAATGGAGGTTGCCCGGTTTTGCTGTCGGAATTAGAAAGTCATGCGTAAACGACTATGAAATATGAAGCAGGATGAATTGGAGCGTACGATAGATTCGTTCAAGCAATATACGGCAGGGAAAGTCTACAGAACAATCTATGCGGATCCTCCCTGGCAGTTTCAGAATCGGACGGGCAAGGTCGCGCCCGAGCACAAACGGCTTTCCCGCTATGGAACAATGACGCTGGAGGAGATAAAACAGCTGCCTGTTTCCGACGTCGCAGCGGAAAAGAGCCATCTGTATTTATGGATTCCCAATGCTTTGCTTCCGGAGGGTTTGGAGGTCATGAAAGCATGGGGGTTCGAATACAAAACGAATATTATTTGGGAAAAAGTCCGGAAGGATGGAATGCCCGACGGCCGGGGTGTCGGATTTTATTTTCGAAATGTAACGGAAATCCTGTTGTTCGGTATAAAGGGGGATAAGAATCGAACTTTGGATGCCGGAAGATCGCAGGTGAACTTGATCCGATCGATTAAAAGGGAGCATTCGAGAAAACCCGATGAGTTCATTTCATTGATCGAGCATTGTTCTCCAGCCCCGTTCTTGGAATTGTTTGCACGGGGATGCCGTCCTGGTTGGGATATGTGGGGCAATCAGGCCACCGATGATTATGAACCGGACTGGAATACCTATGCGAATCATACGGTCGCAAAGAATGATATGAGTTTATGAATGCAGACACATCGGTCGTCCTGAGCGGCTGGCGGCTGGACAATCCGGTCATCCCGGCCAGCGGAACCTTCGGATTCGGCAACGAATTCAAGGATTTCTACGACATCAATATACTGGGCACCTTTTCCTTCAAGGGAACGACGCGCGAGGAGCGCTTCGGCAATCCCACGCCGCGCATCGCCGAATGCCGCGCGGGGATGATCAATGCCGTCGGGCTGCAGAACCCGGGCATCGACCGCGTGATCGCCGAGGAGCTGCCCCGCATGAAGCGCTATTTTCACAAGCCGGTGATTGCCAACATCTCGGGCTTCTCGATCGAGGAGTACGCCTACTGCTGCGAACGGATCGACCGCGAGGAGCAGGTGGGGCTCATCGAGGTGAACATCTCGTGCCCCAACGTGCGGCACGGCGGCATGTCGTTCGGCACCTCGCCCGAGGCGGCCGCGGCGGTGACGCGGGCCGTGAAGGCTGTGACGACCAAGCCGGTCTACATCAAGCTTTCGCCCAACGTGACCGATATCGTCGCGATCGCCCGCGCCTGCGAGGAGGCGGGTGCCGACGGACTTTGCCTCATCAATACGATGCTGGGCATGCGCATCGACACGCAGCGCCGCCGTCCCGTCATCGCCAACACGATGGGCGGCTTCTCGGGCCCGGCGATCTTCCCCGTGGCCGTGCGCATGGTCTACCAGGCGGCCCGGGCCTGCCGGGTTCCCGTGATCGGCTGCGGCGGTGTCGAGACGGCGCACGACGTCATCGAGATGATGATGGCCGGCGCCACGGCCGTCGAGGTGGGTGCCGCCAACCTGCGCGACCCCTATGCCTCGAAACGGATCGTCGAGACGCTGCCCGCTGAAATGGAGCGCCTCGGCATCGAACGGCTGCAGGATATTATCGGCTGCGTGGAGTAGCGGATGCGCCGAGCGGAGAGGAGAAAGCGGCGCTGCTTCCTCGGGCTGCAGCCTGCGGAGGACGCTTGCGACATATAGGAGCAGCGGGCCTCCGCGCGCCGAGGCTGCGGCCCGCTCGGTCCTGACGGACCGGCCCTAACTCGGCCCCAGCCCGCAGCCGAGCAGAGGGGTTTGCAACTTTAGAGGAGCAGCCCTCCGCCTGGGGTGGCTGCGGCCCGCTCGGTCCTGACGGACCAGCCCCAACTCGGAACCAGCCCGCAGCCGAGCGGTAAGCGGGCATCGGGCTTACGCGGGGCGAAGCTGCGGCCCGCCGACCTCTTGCGAGGTCGATTCCTACGCAAAAGCCAGCCTGCAGCCGAGCGGACGGGCCTGCGACGAAAAGGAGCAGCCCTCCGCCGGGGGGGGCGGCTGCGGGCTGCGGCGGTTTCGTGGAAACCGCAAGTTAAAAGTTCAAAATGAAAAATTAAAAATGGTGCATGGTCCTGACGGACCGAAATAAGGTTGCGGCCCGCCGATCGCTGCTCGATTGATCCGGTGCAACAAAGCCCCACAGCCGCCCCGAACGAAAACGAACAAAAAACAAGCAGAACAAGCTATGCAACAACACGACGTCATCATCGCCTGCGACTTCAAGTCGGCGGAGGACACCTTCCGTTTCCTCGATCTTTTCGAGGAAGAGGCCCGCAAACCCTTTCTCAAGATCGGCATGGAGCTCTACTATGCCGAAGGCCCCGCGATCGTGCGCGAGATCAAGCGCCGCGGCCACCGCATCTTCCTCGATCTGAAACTGCACGACATACCCAACACGGTCCGCAAGGCGATGGCCGTCCTTTCGCGCTTCGACGTGGACATGTGCAACGTCCATGCAGCCGGCACGATCGAGATGATGAGGGCCGCCCGCGAGGGGCTGACCCGCCCGGACGGCACGCGGCCGCTGCTGATCGCCGTCACGCAGCTTACCTCGACGAGCGAGGAGCGCATGCGCCGCGAACTGCTCATCGACGCCTCGATCGGCGAGACGATCGTGCAGTACGCCCGCAACACGCGCGAGGCGGGTCTCGACGGCGTGGTCTGCTCGCCGCTCGAAGCCGGCATGGTTCATGAAGCCTGCGGCAGGGAGTTCCTGACCGTCACGCCCGGCGTGCGCTTCGCCGACGGCGACGTGGCCGACCAGGTGCGCGTCACGACCCCGGCCCGGGCCCGCGAGATCGGTTCGGACTTCATCGTCGTGGGACGCCCGATCACGGCCGCCGCCGATCCCGTCGCCGCCTACCGGCGCTGTGTCCGGGAGTTCCTCGGCGAGTAGCGCCGGGTCGTTCCTGCGACCGGTTCCATGACTATGCCTGCGTCTGCCTCCGTGCCTGCCCCCTTGCGCTCCCGGCATAAACCGCCGGTCCGGAACCGATAAAAAACAAAAGATATGAAACGCATCCAGCTATTCTACCTCAAGAACTGCCCCTTCTGCCGCAAGGCCTTCGCCTATATCGATGCCGTGCGGGCGGCGCACCCCGAGCTGGCCGATCTCCGGATCGAACTCGTCGAGGAATCGGAGGAGCCCGAAGTCGCGGCCCGCTATGACTATTACTACGTGCCGACCTTCTACATCGACGGCCGCAAGGAGCACGAGGGGGCGATCTATCCCGACGAGGTGGAGCCGCTGCTGCGCAAGGCGCTGTAACGCGCCGGCAGACATACTGCCCCAAAGAAAGACCCGTGCGGCGGGCCCAAGCGGCTCTTTCCGCTGCCGGACATGAAACTGAAAACCGAAAAAACGAAAGATATGGAAAAACTCATTGCGAAGGATTTGCTGTCGATCGGCGCCGTCTTCCTGCGCCCCGAACAGCCGTTTACCTGGGCCAGCGGCATCAAGAGCCCGATCTATTGCGACAACCGGCTGACGCTGACGGCTGTCGAGGTGCGCAAGCACGTCGAGGCGGGTCTCGCCGAGATCGTCCGCACGCACTATCCCGAGGCCGAGGTGCTGATGGGCACCTCGACGGCCGGCATCGCCCATGCCGCCATCACGGCGACGCTGCTCGACCTGCCGATGGGCTACGTCCGCTCGGGCAACAAGGACCACGGCCGCGGCAACCGGATCGAGGGCCGGCTCGAGAAGGGGCAGAAGGTGGTCGTCATCGAGGACCTCATCTCGACCGCCGGCTCGTGCATCGAGGTGGTCGAGGCGCTGCGCGAGGCGGGTGCCGAGGTGCTGGGCGTCGCCTCGATCTTCACCTACGGGATGAAGAAGGGGCTCGACCGGCTGGCTGCCGCCGCCGTGACGAACCATTCGCTCTCGAACCTCGACGCGCTGGTCGAGGTGGCGGCCGAAGAGGGCTACATCCGGGCCGAGGACAAGGCCCGCCTGCTGCGCTTCCGCGACAACCCCTCGGACGAGAGCTGGATGGCGCGGTAGAAAAGCTGCCCGCCGGCAACCTGTCGCCCGTCGCCGAACCGCCCGCGTGCCGGCCCTCCGCACGTCGCCGGCCCTCCGCACGCCGCTGGGCCGTCCATGCGCTGAGGCGGCCCGCAGCACTCCGCCGAGGCGTTCCGCAGCAACCCGCCCGCCGCACCTTGTCCCGCCTCCCGGCGGGCAGGGCGTCGGCCCTCCGGGAGGGGCTCCGGCGGCTTCCGGCGGCCCTGTTCCGATAGATAACCCAACAATCAATCCATAACGAAGACCCATGCGCCATTTAATCGATCCGACCGACCTCTCGGTGGCGGAAATCCATGAAATCCTGACCCTTGCCGAGGACATCATCGCCCATCGCGACCGCTATCGCGAAGCCTGCAAGGGCAAAAAACTGGCCACGCTCTTTTACGAGCCCTCGACCCGCACCCGTCTGAGCTTCACCTCCGCCATGCTCGAGCTGGGCGGGCAGGTGATCGGCTTCTCGGATGCCAACTCCTCCTCGGTCTCGAAGGGCGAGACCGTCGCCGATACGGTGCGGGTGATCCGCTGCTTCGCCGACATCATCGCCATGCGCCACTACAAGGAGGGGGCGCCGCTCGTGGCGTCGCAGTATGCCGGCATCCCCGTCATCAACGCCGGCGACGGCAGTCATGCCCACCCGACGCAGACGCTGACGGACCTGCTGACGATCAAGCGCGAGAAGGGACGGCTCGACCACTTCACGATCGGCTTCTGCGGCGACCTGAAGTTCGGCCGCACGGTCCACTCGCTCATCAAGGCCCTCTCGCGCTGCGAGGGGATCCGCGTGCTGCTCATCTCGCCCGAGGAGCTGCGCCTGCCGACCTACATGCTCAAGGAGATGCGGGCCCACTCGAACCTCGAATTCCGCGAAGTCCGCACCATGGAGGAGGCGATGCCCGAGCTCGACATCCTCTACATGACCCGCGTGCAGAAGGAGCGCTTTCTCGACGAGGAGGAGTTTGACCGCGTGAAGGACAGCTTCGTGCTCGACCCCTCGAAGCTCGCCGCAGCCCGCGGGGATATGATCATTCTCCACCCGCTGCCGCGCGTAAACGAGATCGCGCGCTCGGTGGACAACGACCCGCGCGCCGTCTACTTCCGGCAGGTCGAGAACGGCAAGTTCGTCCGCATGGCCTTGATCTACAAACTGCTCGAATGGGCCGACGAGAACCGGCCCTACGAGCGCACGCCCGTCTTCGACCGTGAGTACGTCGTGGGCGGCCGCACCTGCTCGAACCGCCGCTGCATCTCGGCGACCGAGGACGTGGACCAGCTCTTCCGCTACGCCGAGGACGGCACGCTGCGGTGCGCCTATTGCGAGACGAAGGCGAAATAGGGCCGGCGGCCGAATTGTTGATAAATTGTCAGTAGATAATTTCCCGTCCGGCTCCGCAGGTCGGCGAATGGTGTTACCTTTGTACGTCCGTTTTTTTTGCAACGATGACTTTCCACGGCTATATGGATTTCCGCCAACGACGCAGCCGATCCCTCTCCGGGTCGGCGGCCGCTTCGTCGCGCAGCATCCAGGGGATGGCCGCGCGCCTGAAACGGTCGGGCCGTACCGACAGATAACCGCATGCCGCCATGACGCAACAGGTCGTGGCGGCGCTGTTTTATCCCGGGTGCGAACCGTAGCGGAGGGGGCGGAGAAGGCGGAGAAGACGGTTGGAGGCAACGGCCGATGGGCGTTGGAAAAAGCGGCTGGCCGTACAGCCGGAAAGGGAATGAACAAAACGAATAATCAGCTATGATACAAGTCGGTGTGATTATGGGGTCGGTAAGCGACTACGAGGTGATGCAGGAGGCCTGCACGATGCTCGAAGCGTTGGGCATCGCCTTCGAGAAACGCGTCGTGAGTGCGCACCGGACCCCCGAACTGCTCTTCGAATACGCCCGCACGGCCAAGCAGCGCGGGCTGCAGGTCATTATCGCCGGAGCGGGCGGCGCCGCCCACCTGCCGGGCATGGTCGCCTCGATGACGACGCTGCCCGTCGTGGGGGTGCCGGTCAAGTCGCGGGCCCTGAACGGCCTCGATTCGCTCCTCTCGATCGTGCAGATGCCGGGCGGCGTCCCCGTGGCGACGACGGCGATCAACGGCGCGAAGAATGCGGCCCTCATCGCCGCCTCGATCCTCGCGCTGCACGACGGCGCGGTGGCCGAAAAGTTGGAGGCCTTCCGCGCGAAGCAGACGGCCGACGTGTTGCAGATCGAGTTGTAGCATGAAGACGATCGGTATCATCGGAGGCGGCCAGCTGGGGTTGATGATCGCCGAGCAGGCCCGCCTGCTCGGGGTGCGGAGCGTGGCGCTCGACCCGGCGCCCGACGCGCCCGCCTTCGCCGTCACGGACGAGCGGATCGTGGCCTCATACGACGACCGGGAGGCCCTCGAGGCCCTCTGCCGGCGCTGCGACGCCGTGACCTACGAGTTCGAGAACGTGCCGGGCGACGTGCTGGTCCCGCTCGCCGAAAAATACCGGATCCCGCAGGGCTACAAGCCGCTGTACGACTCGCAGGACCGCCTGCGCGAAAAGGAGAACGCCCGCCGGCACGGCTTCCGGACCCCCGACTATGCGGCGGTCGATGACGAGGCCTCCCTGCGGTCGGCGTTGGCGCGGATCGGCTATCCCGCGGTGCTCAAGACCCGCACGCTGGGGTACGACGGCCACGGCCAGCAGATGCTGCGCTCCGGGGCCGACCTCGAGGCGGCCCGCCGCCTGCTCGCCGTGCCCTGCATCCTCGAGCAGTTCATCCCCTTCGACTACGAGACGAGCGTCGTCGTCGTGGCCGACCGGCAGGAGGCCGTCTCCTTCCCGATGGGCCGCAACGTCCACCGCGACGGCATCCTGGACCTCTGCTTCGTCCCCGCGGCGATCGAACCCGCGCTCGAAGCCCGCATCCGCCGGACGGCCGAGCGGTTCATGCGCAGCGCCGGCTACGAGGGGATCCTCGCCATCGAATTGTTCGTGCGCGGGGAGGAGTTCTGGTTCAACGAGATGGCCCCCCGCCCGCACAACTCGGGCCACTACACGATCGAGGGGGCGACGACCAACCAGTTCCGCGAGCTGGTGCACTACCTCGTGGGCGAGCCGCTGCAGCGTCCCGAACTCGTGGCGCCGACGGTGATGAAGAACATCCTCGGCCAGGACCTCGAGGCGGCGCGGCGCGTGGCGGCCGAAGGCCTCCCGCAGGTCTACGTACACCTCTACGGCAAGACGGAGTGCCGCACGAAACGCAAGATGGGCCACATCACTTTCGTCGGCATGACCCCCGAGCGGTATGCCGCGGAGTGGGCCGATCGCTTCGTGAAATAGGGGAGGGGTGGCAGAAACCGCGGAAAGCCGCCGCGGGATACGGACCGCGCCCGGACAGGAAACGACGAACGAAAACCGAAAACAGGATACCAATATAATGAAGAATTACCGCATTTTTGTCGAGAAGAAGCCCCGCTTCCGCGTCGAGGCCGAGAGCCTGAAACGGGAGCTCAACCAGCATCTCGATCTTCGGATCGAATCCCTGCGCTACGTCTGCGTCTACGACCTCTTCGGATTCTCGGAGGAGCTCGTGGAGCGCTGCCGCTACGGTGTCTTCGGCGAGGTGGTCACCGACACGGTCACCGATTCGCTGCCGCTCGACGGCCATCCCTACCTCGCCGTGGAGTTCCTGCCGGGCCAGTTCGACCAGCGGGCCGCCTCGGCGGTCGACTGCGTCCGTCTGGTCGATCCGACGGCCGACGTGCGCATCCGCTCGTCGAAGCTGCTGATCTTCGACAAGGGGGTCACCGGGGAGGAGCTGGCCCGCATCCGCCACTACTACATCAACGCCGTCGAGGCGCGCGAAAAGGACCTCTCGCGCCTCTCGGAGCAGGAGCAGGCCGAGGTGCGCCCCGTCGCGCAGCTCATGGGCTTCTGCGAGATGCCCGAATCGGAGTGGGCGGCTTATTGCAAGCGGCTGGGGCTGGCGATGAATGCCGACGACCTGGGCGAGGTGGTGCGCTACTTCCGGTCGGAGAGGCGCGACCCTTACGAGACCGAGCTGCGGATCCTCGACACCTACTGGAGCGACCACTGCCGCCACACCACCTTCACGACCGAACTGGAGAACATCACCGTCGAGGAGTCGTTCGTCAAACCCGAGATCGAATCCTCGCTGGCCCTCTACCTCGATATCCGCCGCGAGCTGAACCGCGAGGCGAAGCCCGTCTGCCTGATGGACCTGGCGACGATCGGCGCCCGCGTGCTGCGCAAGCGCGGCCTCTTGGACGATCTGGAGCAGAGCGAGGAGAACAATGCCTGCTCGATCTTCGTCGACGTCGATGTCGACGGCCGGACCGAACGCTGGCTCCTGCAGTTCAAGAACGAGACGCACAACCACCCGACCGAGATCGAGCCCTTCGGCGGCGCCTCGACCTGCCTCGGCGGCGCGATCCGCGACCCGCTTTCGGGCCGCAGCTACGTCTACCAGGCGATGCGCGTCACGGGCGCCGGCGACATCTACCGCCCCGTCGCGGAGACGCTGCCGGGCAAGCTCCCGCAGAGCGTCATTTCGAAGAAGGCCGCGGCGGGCTACTCGAGCTACGGCAACCAAATCGGTCTGGCGACGACCCACGTCCGCGAGATCTACCACGACGGCTACGTCGCCAAGCGCCTCGAGGTGGGGGCTGTGGTGGGGGCCGTCAAGGCCGACCACGTGCGCCGCGAGCGGCCGGTGCCGGGCGACAAGATCATCCTGCTGGGCGGCCGCACGGGCCGCGACGGCATCGGCGGCGCCACGGGTTCGTCGAAGGAGCACGACGCCCGTTCGCTCGAGACGTGCGGCAGCGAGGTGCAGAAAGGCAACGCCCCCGAGGAGCGCAAGCTGGAGCGCCTCTTCCGCCGCGCCGAGGTGACGCGCCTCATCAAGAAATCGAACGACTTCGGCGCCGGCGGCGTGAGCGTGGCGATCGGCGAGCTGGCCGACGGTCTCGACATCTGGCTCGACCGCGTGCCGACGAAATACAGCGGCCTGAACGCCACGGAGCTGGCTATCAGCGAGTCGCAGGAGCGCATGGCCGTCGTGATCGAACCGAAGGACACGGCCGCCTTCCTCGGCTACTGCCGCGAGGAGAACATCGAGGCGGTCGAGGTGGCCGACGTCACGGATACGGCGCGCATGCGGATGTACTACAAGGGCGAACGGGTGGTCGATCTGAGCCGCGCCTTCATCGACTCGGCCGGTGCGAAACACTACGCCGAGGCGGCGGTCGGCGCCGTCGAGGCGCGCGACCCCTTCCGCCGCACGGTCGCCGGGGCGACGCCCGCCGAGCGCTTTGCGAACAACCTCGCGGACCGCAACGTCCTTTCGCAGAAGGGCCTCATCGAGATGTTCGACTCGACGATCGGCCGTTCGACGGTCCTCATGCCCTTCGGCGGCTGCACGCAGCGCAGCGAGACGCAGGCCTCGGTGCAGAAACTCCCCGTCGACGGCTATACGACCACGGCCAGCATCATGGCCTACGGCTACAATCCCGAGATCGCCTCGTGGAGCCCCTACCACGGCGCCGCCTATGCCGTCGTCGATGCGGCGGCGAAGGTCGTGGCGGCCGGCGCCCGCTATGAAAAGATGCGCTACTCCTACCAGGAGTACTTCGAGCGCATGACCAAACAGCCCGCTTCGTGGGGCAAGCCGCTGGCGGCGCTGCTCGGCGCCCTCAAGATGCAGATCGCCCTGGGGCTCCCCTCGATCGGGGGCAAGGACTCGATGTCGGGCACCTTCCAGGAGATCAACGTGCCGCCGATGCTCATGGCCTTCGGCATCACGACGGTCGATGCCGCGCGCGTCATTTCGACCGATCTGAAGGAGGCGGGCCACCGGCTCTATCTCATCCGCCATACCCCCGACGCGTGCTGCATGCCCGCGACGGAGCAGCTGAAGCGCAACTTCGGCTTCGTCAGCGACCGCATCGCCGACGGCACGATCCGCGCGGCCTGGGCGGTCGGCGCGGGCGGCGTGGCCGAAGGCATCGCCAAGATGGCCTTCGGCAACGGCATCGGCGTCGAGGTGACGGCTCCGGAGGAACGTCTCTATGACTACGCCTACGGCTCGATCCTCGTCGAGAGTGCCGGCGAGCTCGACTTCGACGCTGCGGAGGAGATCGGCCGCACGATCGCCGACGAAGCGGTCGTCGTGGCGGGGGTCCGCCTGCCGCTCGACGCCCTCTACGAGGCCAACCGGGCGAAGTTCGCCACGGTCTATCCCGACCGGGGCGAGAACCGCGCCGAGGTGATGACCTCCGAGCCGGCCCCCTGCACGGTGACCTACCCGGGCGAGGCGGTCGAACATCCGGTCGCCTACCTGCCTGTCTTCCCCGGCACGAACTGCGACTACGACACGGCCAAGGCTTTCCGCGCCGCGGGCGCCGAGGTGCGCTCGAGCGTGCTTTGCAACCTCGGGGGCGACGACATCCTGCGCTCGATCGAGGCGATGTGCCGCGAGATCCGCCGGGCCCACATCTTCGTCTTGAGCGGCGGCTTCTCGGCGGGCGACGAACCCGACGGCAGCGCCAAGCTGATCGTCAGCGTGCTCAACAACGAGGCGGTGCGCCGCGAGATTCACGCCCTGCTCGACCGCGGCGGCCTCATCCTCGGCATCTGCAACGGCTTCCAGGCCCTCGTCAAGTCGGGCCTGCTGCCCTACGGACGCCTCGGACAGGTGACGGAGGCGTCGCCGACGCTCTTCCGCAACGACATCAACCGCCATATTTCGCAGATCGTCACGACGCGCGTGGCGACGACCCGTTCGCCGTGGCTCTCGTCGTTCACCCTCGGCGAGCAGCACGCCATCGCCGTCAGCCACGGCGAGGGCAAGTTCGTGGTGGACGAAAAGCTGGCCCGCGAGCTCTTCGAGCGCGGCCAGGTGGCCTTCCAGTACGTCGATCCGGCGGGCAACCCGACGGCCGAGGCGCCCTACAACCCCAACGGCTCCTCCTATGCGATCGAGGGCCTCATCTCGCCCGACGGCCGCATCCTGGGCAAGATGGGCCACACGGAGCGTTACGAGGAGCTCCTCTACAAGAACATCGCCGGCAACAAGCGCCAGCCGCTCTTCGAGAACGCCGTCCGCTATTTCCGCAAGCGGTAGCGGGCGCGCTTTCCGGCCGGAAAAAATGAAAACGAAAAACCTTTAAATATTCAATTGCTATGAAACAGCTCGAAATGCTCTACGAGGGCAAGGCAAAACAGGTATTCCTCACCGACGATCCGGACAAGATCATCATCCACTACAAGGATGCCGCCACGGCATTCAACAACGTGAAGAAGGCGACGATCGCGAACAAGGGCGTCCTGAACTGCGCCATCTCGACGCTGATTTTCCACGAACTGCAGAAGGCGGGCGTCAAGACCCACTACATCGAGACGCTCAACGACCGCGACCAGCTCTGCCGCCGCGTGTCGATCATCCCGCTGGAGGTGATCGTGCGCAACGTGATCGCCGGTTCGATGGCGCAGCGCCTGGGCATCGAGGAGGGCACCGTCCCCCCGAACACGGTCTTCGACATCTGCTACAAGAAGGACGAGCTGGGCGACCCGCTCATCAACGACCACCACGCCGTGGCCCTCGGTGCGGCCACCTACGAGGAGCTCGACGAGATCTACCGCATGACGGCCCGCATCAACGAGGTGCTGAAGGCGCTCTTCCTGAAGATGAACATCCGCCTGATCGACTTCAAGATCGAGTTCGGCAAGACGTCGGAGGGCGAGATCGTCCTGGCCGACGAGGTGTCGCCCGACACCTGCCGGCTGTGGGATGCCGCGACGAACGAGAAACTCGACAAAGACCGCTTCCGCCGCGACCTGGGCCGCGTGCGCGAAGCTTACGAGGAGATTCTCTCGCGTCTGGAGCAGATCACGAAATAAGCTGCCGGCCGATGATGAATCTTTATTCGGACCGGGAGCTCCACGAGGAGTGCGGCGTGTTCGGCATCTACGGTGCCGAGCAGGCCGCCTCGCTGACCTACTACGGGCTGCATGCGCTGCAGCACCGCGGGCAGGAGGGGTGCGGTATCGTCAGCGTCGATGACGCGGGCGAGTTTCGCCGCCACAAGGGCAGCGGGCTCGTGACGGAGGTCTTCAAGGGCGAGGAGCTCGCCCGGCTGCAGGGCCGCATGGCCATCGGCCACGTCCGCTACTCGACGGCGGGGGGCAGCCGCCTGGAGAACGTCCAGCCCTTCCTCTTCCACCACAACTCGGGCGACTTCTCGCTGGCCCACAACGGCAACATCGTCAATTCGGCCCAGCTGCGGCTCTACCTCGAAAACCGCGGCAGCCTCTTTCAGTCGAGTTCCGACAGCGAGATCCTGGCCCACCTCATCAAGAAGGAGAACCGGGGCATCGAGCGCCCGCGCATCCACGCCATCCTCGAGGCGCTCAACATGCTGGAGGGGGCCTTCGCCTTCGTCATCATGACCTCGCGCCGCATCTACGCTTGCCGCGACAAGTACGGCCTGCGCCCCCTCTCGATCGGGCGGCTGGGCGACGCCTACGTCGTGGCGAGCGAGACCTGCGCCTTCGACGTCATCGGCGCCGAGTTCGTGCGCGACGTCGAGCCCGGCGAGGTGGTGACGATCGACCACCACGGGCTGCGCTCAACGCGCTACTCGCAGTACCGGCGGCAGCAGATGTGCGCCATGGAGTACATCTACTTCGCCCGCCCCGACAGCGACATCGAGGGGTGCAACGTCCACGCCTACCGCAAGGAGTCGGGACGGCTGCTCTACGCCGAGTCGCCCGCCGAGGCCGACATCGTGGTCGGCGTGCCCGACTCGAGCCTCAGCGCCGCGATGGGCTACGCCGAGGCGAGCGGCCTGCCGTACGAGATGGGGCTCATCAAGAACAAGTACATCGGCCGCACCTTCATCCAGCCCACGCAGGAGCTGCGCGAAAAGGGTGTCCGGATGAAGCTTTCGGCCGTGCGGTCCATCGTCCGGGGCAAGCGCGTCGTGCTGGTCGACGACTCGATTGTGCGCGGCACCACCTCGCGGCGCATCGTCGCGCTGCTCAAGGAGGCGGGCGCCACGGAGGTGCACGTGCGCATCGCTTCGCCCCCGATGATCGCCCCCTGCTTCTACGGCGTGGACACCTCGACCTACGAGGAGTTGATCTCGGCGCGCCAGTCGGTCGCGGAGGTCTGCCGCACGATCGGCGCCGACTCGCTGGCCTTCCTCTCCGAGGAGGCGCTCTACAAGGCGGGGCGCCGCGAGGAGCTCTGCACCGCCTGCTTCTCGGGCCGCTACCCGACGGCGCTCTATGCCGAGAAGGAGCAGGCCAACAAGGACGGTAAATTCTAACGAACGAAACATTCAGAGAGAGATATGGCACAATCCTATGAAAAGGCCGGCGTGAACCTCGAAGCCGGATACGAAGTGGTCCGCCGCATCCGGAAACACGTCGCCTCGACGGCCCGCACGGGTGTCATGGGCAACATCGGCGCCTTCGGCGGCATGTTCGATCTGGCGGCCCTGAAGATCGAGGAGCCGGTGCTCGTGAGCGGCACGGACGGCGTGGGCACGAAACTCAAGCTGGCCTTCGCCATGGACAGGCACGACACGATCGGCATCGACGCCGTGGCGATGTGCGTCAACGACGTGCTGGCGCAGGGCGCCGAGCCGCTGCTTTTCCTCGACTATGTGGCCGTGGGCTGCAACGAACCGCAGAAGATCGAACAGATCGTGGCGGGCGTGGCCGAGGGGTGCCGCCAGGCGGGCTGTGCGCTCGTGGGCGGCGAGACGGCCGAGATGCCGGGCATGTATGCCGAGGGCGAGTACGACATCGCGGGCTTCACGGTGGGCGTCGTCGAGCGGCGGAAGCTCATCGACGGCTCGAAGGTCCGCACGGGCGACGTGCTGGTGGGCATCGCTTCGAGCGGCGTCCACTCGAACGGCTTCAGCCTCGTGCGCAAGGTGCTGGCCGACTGCGGCCTCGACCTGCAGCGCGAATACCCCGAACTGCCAGGTGCGAAGCTGGGCGAGCGGCTGCTTACGCCGACGCGCATCTACGTCAAGCAGGTGTTCGAGGTGATCCGCCGCTGCGACGTGCACGGCATCAGCCACATCACGGGCGGCGGCTTCGACGAGAACATCCCGCGCATCCTCCATGAGGGGCAGGGTATCGAGATTGAGGAGGGCTCCTGGGAGATTCTGCCCGTTTTCCGGGCGTTGGAGAAGTGGGGCGGCATCCCGCACCGCGAGATGTTCAACATCTTCAACATGGGTATCGGCATGGTGATCGCCCTCGACGCCTCGGAGGCCGACGCGGCGATCGCGATCCTGCGCGGGCAGGGCGAACGCGCCTCGGTGATCGGCCGTGTCACGGATACCGCAGGGGTCGTCATCCGGTAGCGCGATGCAGCGGATTGCCGTATTCGCCAGCGGGCGCGGGAGCAACTTCGAGGCGATCGCCGCGGCGGCGGAGCGGGGCGACCTGCCCGCCGAGGTGGCGCTGGTCGTCTCGGACCGCCCCGATGCGGAAGTGGTCGCGCGCGCCGCACGGCGCGGAATCGACTGCTTCGCCTTTTCGCCGAAGGAGTACGCCTCGAAGGCGGACTACGAGCGCGAGATCGTCGCGCGGCTCGATGCCGCAGGGATTTCGCTGGTCTGCCTCGCGGGGTACATGCGGTTGGTGGGCGAGACTCTGCTGGAGGCTTACGGCGGGCGGATCGTCAACATCCACCCCTCGCTCCTGCCTGCCTTCCGCGGGGCGCACGCCATCGAGCAGGCGATCGCGGCGGGGGTAAAGGTCTTCGGCGTGACGATCCACGAGGTGGATGCCTCGCTCGACGGGGGCCGCATCCTGGCCCAGCGCGCCTTCGAGTACGACGGCGGCAACCGGGCCGAGATCGAACGCCGGATCCACGAGGTGGAGCATGGGCTCTACGTCGAGACGATCCGCTGGCTGCTGACCTCCGAGTAGCGGGGGAGGCCGTTGCCGGACGTTGCGGTGTTTTGCTGCCAATTCGACGTCGGAGACGTCGGCAGCCCGCAGTCGTCTATTTTCGTCGAGATATTTTGCGGCAAACTCGACTGCGTAGCAGTCGGCAGCCCGCAGCCGCCCCCGGGCGGAGGGCTGCTCCTCTACGTCGCAAGCCCGTCCGCTCGGCTGCGGGCTGGTCTTGCAGCAGGAATCGGTCCGTCAGGACCGAGCGGGCCGCAGCCTCCGCCGGCGGAGGCCCGCAGCTCCTTAACGTCGCATGCGTGCTCCGCAGGCTGCGCCCCGATTGGTGATTTGAATTCTGAATTTTGAATTCTGAATTTGCGCCCGAAAGGGCGCAGCAGCCCGCAGCCGCCCCTCGGGCGGAGGGCTGCAATCTCGCGCTGCTCGAAAACAGGCCCGTCCGCTCGGCTGCGGGCTGGCCTTGCAGCAGGAATCGGTCCGTTAGGACCGAGCGGGCCGCAGCTTCGCCCCGCGAAGGCCCGCTGCTCGCTTACCGCTCGTCTGCGGTTCCTTCGCAAGCCGCGGCCCGAGTTTGTCATTTTTGTTTTGCACCCGAGCAGGCTTGCCCCACGCAAAATCAATCGCGCAGCGATTGGCGGGCCGCAGCCTCCAGGCAGCGGAGGCCCGCAGTTCGTCGCCGAACTTGCGTGCGCTCCGCAGGCTGCACCCCGAATTCGATTTTAAGCGTCGCAAAGGCGCCTTTAAGAAAAGAAGAAACAGATAAACAGATAGAAGATGAAAAGAGCTTTGATCAGTGTGAGCGACAAGACGGGAGTCGTCGAGTTCGCCAAGGGCCTCCGGTCGCTGGGCTGGGAGGTGATCGCCACGGGCGGCACCATGAAACTCCTGCGCGAGAGCGGGGTGGAGGTCATCAACATCAGCGACGTCACGGGCTTTCCCGAGATCTGCGACGGCCGGGTCAAGACGTTGCACCCGAAGGTGCACGGCGGCCTGCTGGCGCGCCGCGACGATCCGAACCACTGCGCCGCCCTCCGGGAGAACGGCATCGAGTGGATCGATCTGGTCTGCGTGAACCTCTACCCGTTCCGTCAGACGATCGCCCGGGAGGGCGTGACGATCGACGAGGCGATCGAGAATATCGACATCGGCGGCCCCTCGATGCTGCGTTCGGCTGCCAAGAACTGGGTCGATGTGACGGTCCTCTGCGAGCCGGCGGACTATGCCTGCGTGCTGGAGGAGATCGGCCGCTGCGGCAACACCGAGAAATCCACGCGCCTCGAGCTCTCGGCCAAGGCTTTCACCCACACGGCCGAGTACGACACGATGATCGCTGCCTATATGCGCCGTCAGGCGGGGCTGAACGAGAAACTGTTCCTCGAATTCGACCGTGTGCAGTCGCTGCGCTACGGCGAGAATCCGCACCAGCAGGCCGCCTTCTACCGTGAGGCCGAGGCGGTGCCTTACTCGCTGGCGACGGCCCGCCAACTGCACGGCAAGGAGCTCTCCTACAACAATATCCAGGATGCCAATGCCGCCCTGCAGATCGTCCGCGAGTTCGACGAGCCGTTCTGCGTGGGATTGAAGCACATGAATCCCTGCGGCGCTGCGACGGGCCGCGATGTGGTCGAGGCCTGGACGAAGGCCTACGAGGCCGACAAGGTCTCGATCTTCGGCGGCATCGTCGCCGTGAACCGCCCGCTGACGCGTGAGGCGGCCGAACTGATGAAGCCGATCTTCCTGGAGATCATTATGGCGCCGAAGTTCGAGGAGGGGGCGCTGGAGGTGCTCGCGACCAAGAAGAACCTGCGGTTGGTCGAGGTGGACATGACGCGCGACGAACGGTCCCGCCGCCAGTATGTGAGCGTCATGGGTGGTCTGCTGGTGCAGAACCTCGACCGGACGACCAAGTGCGTCACGTCCGACATGTGCGTTACGGCCGCACACCCCTCGGAGAGCGATCTGGCCGATCTGAACTTCGGCTGGCGCATCGTGAAGCACGTCAAGTCGAATGCCATCGTCGCTGTGAAGAACGGCTGTACGCTGGGGGTGGGGGCCGGACAGATGAATCGCATCGGTTCGGCCGAAATCGCCCTCAAGGAGGCCCGCGCGGCGGGAGCTTCGGAGGGGATCGTGCTGGCTTCGGACGGCTTCTTCCCCTTCGACGACTGCGTGACGCTGGCTGCCGAATACGGCGTGCGGGCGATCGTGCAGCCCGGCGGCTCGGTGCGCGATGCGGATTCGATCCGCAAGGCCGACGAACTGGGCATCGCGATGTGCTTCACGGGCGAACGCCACTTCAAGCATTAGAAAGCCGGAAGAGCGGGGAAGAGAAAAGTCCGCAACCCGATCCGAATTCGGTCGCGCAGCGACCGGCAGCCCGCAGCCGCCCCCGGGCGGAGGGCTGCAACTCGCGTCCCGCAGGTCCGCTCGTACAGCCCGTCCGCTCGGCTGCGGGCTGGTTGCAAAGTAGGATTGATCGCGTTAGCGATCAGCGGGCCGCAGCCTGGGGGCGGCGGAGGCCCGCAACTCCTTGCAGTCGTGCGCGACCTCCGCAGGCTGCGACCCGAAACGGAATATATGCCCAAGCGTGTCCGGAGGCCTCTTTTAATTTTGAATTTTGAATTTGCGGCTTTGCAGAAGCCGCAGCGGGCCGCAGCTTCGCCCGGCGAAGGCCCGCTACTCGCGTCCCGCAGGTCCGCTCGAGCAGGCGCTTCGCAAGCCGCGGCCCGAATGGAAATTTTGAATGCTGAATTTGTGCCCATAGGGCGCCGCAGCCCGCAGCCGCCCCTGGGCGGAGGGCTTCAGCTCGCGTCCCGCAGGTCCGCTCGTGCAAGTCCGTCCGCTCGGCTGCGGGCTGGTTGCAAAGTAGGATCGATCGCGTTAGCGACCGGCGGGCCGCAGCCTCCGCCCGGCGGAGGCCCGCAGTTCGTCGCCGAACTTGCGTGCGCTCCGCAGGCTGCAGCCCGCTTGACTTTGCCCCGCCGGCATATACAGAAGAAAAGATAAAACAACCATACAGAAACAACAACCCATGGAACAACTCAATCTCCTTGTCATCGGATCGGGCGGCCGCGAGCACGCCATTGTCGATGCCCTGTCCCGTTCGCCGCAGGCGGCGAAGATCTATGCCGCTCCTGGAAATGCCGGAATCGCCCGTCAGGCGGAGTGCGTGCCGATCCGCGAAACGGAGATAGACCGGCTGGTCGCCTTCGCCCGGGAACATGCGGTCGGCCTGACGGTCGTGGGCCCCGAGGCGGCGCTGGCTGCCGGCGTGGTCGATGCCTTCAAACGGGCCGGACTGCGCATCTTCGGCCCGACGCAGGCTGCGGCCCGCATCGAATCGAGCAAGGAGTTCGCCAAGGAGCTGATGACCCGTTACGGCGTTCCGACAGCCGCATTCCGGGCCTTTACCTCCTACGAGGAGGCGCGCGCCTACGTCGCTGCCGGCTCCTTCCCGACGGTCCTCAAGTACGACGGTCTGGCCGCCGGCAAGGGGGTCGTGATCGCCGGAACGATGGAGGAGGCCGATGCCGCATTGCGCGACATGCTGCTCGACGACAAGTTCGGCCACGGCAAGGTGGTCGTCGAGGAGTACCTCACGGGCCCCGAGTTCTCGTTCATGTGCTTCGTCTCGGGCGAACGGGTCTGGCCGATGCAGCTGGCCCAGGACCACAAGCGCGCCTTCGACGGCGACAAGGGACCCAATACGGGCGGTATGGGCGCCTACTCGCCGCTGCCCTTCATCACGGCCGAGGACGAGCAGTACGCGTTGGAGCGGATCCTGAAACCCGTCGCGCGGGCGATGGTCGCCGAGGGGTGCCCCTTCGAAGGGGTGCTCTACGGAGGTTTGATGAAAACCCCGCAGGGAATCAAGGTAATCGAGTTCAACGCCCGCTTCGGCGATCCCGAGACCGAAGTGGTCCTGCCGCGCCTGAAGAGCGACATCGTCGATATTTTTCGGGCCGTGGCCGACGGCGGCGACGCCGAACTGGTCTGGCACGACTTCGCGACGCTCGGCATCGTGCTGGCTTCGAAGGGGTACCCCGGGGCGTATGACAAGGGGATTGAAATCGGCGGGCTGGATCGTGTCGAAGGGCGGGTCTACCACATGGGAACCCGGGCCGACGGCGACCGCGTGCTGACGGCGGGCGGCCGCGTGCTCTTCGTCGTAGGGGAGGGCGCCACGCTCGCCGAGGCGCGTGCGAAGGCGCTTGCCGACGTGGCCCGCATCGACTGTGACAACCTCTTCCACCGCACCGACATCGGACACTGGGCGCTGGATTAGCACGGCCGGCCGAATCGCTGCACGTTTAGATACCGTTCGAAAAACAATCGGATTATGGCAACAATCATTTCAGGAAAAGAGCTCTCGGCCGCACTGAAGGCCGCGATGGCCGCCGAGGTGGCCGAATTTCCCGCCAAGTATGGCCGGGTGCCCCATCTGGCGGTGATTCTGGTGGGCGACAATCCCGCCAGCGTCTCCTATGTGACGGGCAAGGCGAAGGCTTCGGCCGAGGTGGGCATCCGCAACACGACGATCCGGCGCGAGGCGTCGATCACCGAGGAGGAGCTGCTGGCGCTCATCGCCGAACTGAACGCCGACGACGGCGTGGACGGCATTCTGGTGCAACTGCCTTTGCCGAAGCATATCCGCGAGGATCGGGTGATCGCGGCGATCGACGTTAGGAAGGATGTGGACGGATTCCACCCGTCGAATGTCGCGGCACTGTGGCAGAAACAGCCCTGCACGCTGCCTTGTACTCCCAAGGGAATCATCCGCATGCTGGAGCGCGCCGGCGTTGAGATCGCCGGCCGGGAGGCGGTCGTGATCGGCCGCAGCAACATCGTGGGGCTGCCCGTTTCGAAACTGCTGCTCGACCGCAACGCGACGGTGACGATCGCCCACAGCCGCACGAAGAACCTGGCCGAAGTGACGCGCCGCGCCGATATTCTGGTGGTGGCGATCGGCCGGCCGAAGTTCGTGACGGCAGATATGGTGGCCGAGGGGGCCGTGGTGATCGACGTGGGCGTGAACCGCGATCCCGAGACGGGCAAGCTGTGCGGCGACGTCGATTTCGCCGCCGTCGAAGCGAAGGCTTCGGTGCTGACGCCCGTTCCGGGCGGGGTCGGCCCGATGACCATTACCTGCCTGATGGAAAACACGATCGAGTGCTTCCTGAAGCGTCGGTAACGAACGGAGGGGCCTCGAACGATCGGTCGTTCGGGGCCCCTTTTGCTTCTGCGGCAGCCGGTAAAACGGCCGATCCGTAACGATTGTCGGTCGAATCCGGCACGTGTGCGCACCGGTGAAGGGAAAATCGTTACCTTTGCTGCAGTAACCATTCTCGAAAGCCATGGCCAAAACCTACATCCCGACCTTCGGCGAGGAGGTCGGCAACGCCGTATCGCACGGCGTCATGAGCGCAGCCGTCCTCGCAGCGCTCCCCTTTGCGGCGATCTGGAGCTTCGTGCGGAGCGGATGCAGCTCCCTCGCGGCGGCGAGCGTCAGCATCTTCTGCATCTCGATCTTCCTCATGTTCCTTATCTCGACCCTCTACCACAGCATGTCGCCCGCGTCGCGGCACAAGGAGGTGTTCCACATCCTCGACCACATCTTCATCTACGTGGCGATCGCCGGCAGCTATACGCCCGTGGCGCTGGTCATCATCGGCGGCTGGCAGGGGCTCTTGATCTGCATCCTGCAGTGGGCGATGGTCGTGGCGGGCATCTTCTACAAGTCGTGCTGCTCGCGGTCGATTCCCGCCGTGAGCCTCACGATCTACCTGGTGATGGGGTGGACCGTGCTCTTCTTTTTCCCGATCTTTCTGCGCCACGCCTCGATGCCCTTCATCGCGTTGATCGCCGCGGGCGGCATCTGCTATACGGTCGGGGCCGTCTTCTACGCCATGAAGGCCTTCCGTTACCACCACCTCGTCTGGCACCTGTTGATCGACCTTGCCGCTGCCTGCCACTTCGCGGCGATCGTCTTCTATCTTTGAGAAAGGGCTTTGACGGCGGCCGGTTGAGAGGGACGGCATTGAGGCAATCGACCTCGTAGAGGTCGGCGGGCCGCAGCCTGGGGGCGGCGGAGGCCCGCAACTCGCGTCCCGCAGGTCCGCTTCGTGCGTGCCCTCCGCAGGCTGCGTCCCGAACTGGAACCCATTTAATTTTGAATCTTGAGTTTTGAATCATGAATTTGCGGCTTCGGAAAGAAGCCGCAGCGGGCCGCAGCTTCGCCCGGCGAAGGCCCGCATTTCGCGTCCGCTCGTGCGGTCGCTTCGCAAGCTGCAGCCCGAGTATAATTTGTGCATTTTTATCGGTCGCGCAGCGACCGGCAGCCCGCAGCCGCGGAGGGCTGCAACTTCGCGTCCCGCAGGTCCGCTTCGAGCGTGACCTCCGCAGGCTGCAGCCCGAACTGCAATGACCCACCCATGCACGTTGCTCAGGCCGCGGCCCGATTCCGTAATTAATTCTGAATTTTGAATTTTGAATTTTGAATTTGTAGCCCCGAAGGGGCTGCTTGCTCTTCGTCAGATCTGTTTCCGCAGCCGGGCGACAGGAATGCCGAGCATCTCGCGGTACTTGGCCACCGTGCGGCGGGCGATGCAGTAGCCGCGGTCGTTGAGCATGTTCATCAGGATCTCATCCGTCAGCGGCCGCCGCTTGTCCTCCTCGTCGATGCACTTCTGCAGCAGGTTCTTGATCTCGTACGACGAAACCTCCTCGCCCGAGGAGGTCTGCATCGCTTCCGAGAAGAGCGATTTGAGCAGGATGATCCCGAACTGCGTCTGCACGTACTTGCTGTTCACCACGCGCGAGATGGTCGAGACGTCGAGCCCCGTGCGGTCGGCAATGTCCTTCAGGATCATCGGCCGCAGCTTCGACTGGTCGCCCGTGCGGAAATACTCCTGCTGGTAGTCGAGGATCGTCTGCATCGTGCGCATCAGCGTGTCGTGGCGCTGCTTGATGGCCGAAATGAACCACTTGGCCGAATCGATCTTGCTCTTGACGAACTGCAGCGCCTCGCGATCCGCCTCGCGGACCTTGCCGTCGGGCTGCACCATGTCGCGGATCATCTCCACGTAACGCCGGTTCACACGCACCTCGGGCACGTTGTACGAGTTGAGCGAGAGCTGGAACCGCCCGTCCTGGTAGTCGAGCAGAAAATCGGGGATGATGTAGGGCGTCGTGTTGGTGCCCCCTTCGGCGTAGAGGTTGCCCGGCTTGGGCGAAAGGCGCCGGATCTCGGCGATCGCCTCGCGGAAATCCTCCTCCGTGATCTGCAGGCGGGCGATGAGACGCTCGTAGTGCTTCTTGACGAACTCGTCGAAGTGGGAGGTGAGAATCCGGCGCGCCAGCCGCCGCGCCCGCGTGTTGAGGGGCTGCTGGTTCATCTGCAGCAGCAGACACTCCTGCAGGTTGCGGGCCCCGACACCGGCGGGCTCCAGCTCGTGGATGACCGCCAGCAGCCGTTCGAGCTCGTCGGCCGTCGTCTCAATGCCGAGCGTGAAGGCGATGTCGTCGGCTACCGACTCCAGGTCGCGCCTCAGATAGCCGTCCTCGTCGATGCTTCCGACCAAATAGCCCGCGAGCCGGCGGTCGCGCTCCGTGAGGTCGCGGTAGCCGAGCTGCTCGAGCAGATACTCCTGCAGCGAGCGCCCTTCGGTGAGGTAGACCGGCCGCTGCTTGTCGTCGCGCGAGAAGTTGTTCAGGCGGCTCTTGTACGACGGGGTGTCGTCCTCGCGCAGGTACTCTTCGACCGAGATCTCCTGCGGCTGGTTCTCTTCGTCGGCCGCATGTTCCTCCTCTTCGAGCACGATGTTCTCTTCGATCTCCTGCTTGATGCGCTGTTCGAGCTGCACGGTGGGCAGCTCCAGCAGCTTGATCATCTGAATTTGCTGCGGAGAGAGCTTCTGCTGAAGCGAGAGCAGTTGTTTCTGTGCGATTGCCATCTTGTCTTACACCTTAAAAAAGAACGGGAAAAACTCGTGCGCAGTCCTTCCCGTCCGTTCCGTGCGAGGCCGAATGTCAGAAGTCTGCGTGCTGCGGCGTGCGCGGGAAGGGCTGCACGTCGCGGATGTTGGTCAGGCCGGTTACGAAGATCAGCAGTCGGTCGAATCCCAGACCGAATCCCGAGTGCGGGGCCGAACCCCAGCGGCGCGTGTCGAGGTACCACCAGAGCTCCCGCTCGTTCATGCCGAGCTCCTCGACTCTTGCACGGAGCTTGCCATAGTCGGCCTCGCGCTCCGAGCCGCCGATGATCTCGCCGATTCCGGGGAACAATACGTCCATTCCGCGTACGGTCTTGCCGTCGTCGTTCTGTTTCATGTAGAAGGCCTTGATCTCCTTCGGGTAGTTGATGAGGATCACCGGACGCTTGAAATGCTCCTCGACGAGGTAACGCTCGTGCTCCGACTGCAGGTCGCAGCCCCAGTCGCACGGGAACTCGAACTTGCGGCCCGATGCCTTCAGAATCTCGATGCCTTCGGTGTATTCCAGCCGCTTGAAATCGTGCTTCAGGACGAACTCCAGCCGTTCGAGAAGGTGCGGATCCCACATCTTGTTCATAAATTCGAGGTCCTCGCGGCAGTTCTCCAACGCGTAGTTGATCAGGTACTTGAGAAAGTCCTCGGCCAGCTCCATGTTGTCCTCCAGCTCATAGAAGGCCGCCTCCGGTTCGATCATCCAGAACTCCGAGGCGTGGCGCGGCGTGTTCGAATTCTCGGCGCGGAACGTGGGGCCGAAGGTGTAGATGCGGCCGAGCGCCAGCGCGCCCAGCTCGCCCTCGAGCTGCCCCGAGACGGTCAGGTTGCAGGAGCGTCCGAAGAAATCCTTCGAGTAGTCCACCGCTCCCGTTTCGGTCCGCGGCGGGTTGGCCATGTCGAGCGTCGTCACCTGGAACATCGCGCCGGCCCCTTCGCAGTCGGAGGCGGTGATGATCGGGGTGTGGAAGTAGTAGAAGCCGTTCTTGTTGAAGTATTCGTGGATCGCATAGGCCATGGCGTGGCGGATGCGGAGCACGGCGCCGAAGGTGTTCGTGCGGGGGCGCAGGTAGGCGATGTCGCGCAGGAACTCCAGCGAGTGGCCCTTCTTCTGCAGGGGGTAGCTCTCGGGATCGGCCGTGCCGTAGACCTCGATGCGCTCGGCCTGCACCTCGACGCCCTGGCCGGCGCCGAGCGAGCGGACCAGACGGCCGTCCACGCGCAGGCAGGCGCCCGTCGTGACGGGTTTGAGCGTCTCCTCGGGGATCTTGTTCAGATCGACCACGATCTGGATGCTGCGCATGCACGAACCGTCGTTCAGCGCGATGAACGCCACGTTCTTGTTGCCGCGCTTGGTGCGCACCCAGCCCTTGACAACCACATCGGTATCAACGGCTTCGGAGGCCAGTATCTCTACAATGCGTTTCGTTTTCATAGGTATCTCGTTTTTCGAATTTTCCATGGAACCGTCAAAGTTACGGAAAATTTGCGATTCGGCAAAAAAAAAGGTACCTTTGTGCACCTCTTCAACCGACGGAAAACGATGAAAAAAGCGCTTATTTTGGGGGCTGCGCTGCTGCTGGCGGCTCCGCTTTCGGCCCAGGAATTCTGGGAACTCGACCCGCAGGAGGCCGACCTCTCGGCCGGTCGCATCTACCGCACGGAGGTCGTCCCCTACGAGCTGCGCCACGACGCCGAGGCGCGCCGCGCGGAGCAGGCCGGCTCGACGATCCCCTTCGCGCCCGCCGAGCTGGAGAGGGGCGAGCGGGGCACGGTCGCCGGCGCTTCGGTCGAGATTCCCTTCGAGTGGACCGACGGGGTGGTCTACCTCCACCTCGAAAACGTCGGCTCGGCCTATACGCTCTTTCTCAACAGCGAGCGGGTGGCCGAGGTCGAAGATGCGCTGACCCCTGCCGAATTCCACCTCACGCCCCTCGTGCGGCAGGGCCGGAACGAATTCCGCCTGCTGCTGCGCCCCTCGCGGACCCCGCAGATCGACCCCGAGCCGACCGTGCGGCGCCCGCGGTTCGCCGAGAGCTACCTCTACGCCCAGAACGGGCGGTCGATCCGCGACTTCGAGATCGCCCTCGTGCCCGACTCGATGCGGCGCGACGGAATCCTCGACCTGAAGATTCTGACGCTCAACGCCTACAACTACGACGAGAAGGTCGAGGCGGGGTACGACATCTACTCTCCGCAAGGCAAGCTGCTCGACTTCAACATCCGCGAGATTCCCATCCCGGGGCGCTCGACCGACACCGTGCGGTTCCACCCTTTCATCTACCACGTGAACGAAAACCGCTGGACGGCCGACACGAAGACAGCGCCGCCCGTCTACCGCGTGATGCTCTTCACGCGCCGCAACGGCACCTACAAGGAGTATATGCCGCTCCGGATCGGCTTCGGACGGACGGAGTTCTCCGCGGGCCGCATCCTGCGCCACGACGAGGTGCTGCAGCTGCGCCGCACTCCCTACAACGCCGCCGCCGACCGGACGAAGACGCTCGCCGAGATCAAGGCGCTGAAGGCCAAGGGGTACAATACGCTATGCCCGAGCTATCCGCAGCCGGCCTGGTTCTATGACCTCTGCACCGAACAGGGGCTCTACGTCATCGACCAGGCCGCCATCGACGCCCCGGAACGCCGGACGGACCGGAGCGTGGGGGGAACCCCCTCGAACGATCCGCGCCTCACGCAGGAGTACCTCGAACGGGTGAAGGCGATGTACTACCGCACGCGCAACTACCCCTGCGTGGTGGCCTGGGCGCTCGGCAGCCCCTCGGGCAACGGGTACAACATGTACAAGGCCTACGAGTGGCTCAAGTCGGTCGAGCGGCACCGCCCCGTCCTCTACGAGGATGCCGACGGTGAGTGGAACAGCGACTTGGAGCTGGATTGACGGGGCGGCAGCGGGGGAGCTTCGGCCGCCGGGAAGACTGACGCTGAAGGCTTCGACCGCCGGGAAGACTGACCGCTGGGGGCTTCGGCGCTGGGATGGTTTCCCGCTGGGGGCTTTCGCAGCTGGAAGACGGTCGCGCCCCGCGCTTCATCGGATGGCAGCCCCGCCGGTAAGAGGATGATACGGGAAACGAACCGACAAGGAAGATGAATATCGAACTGATCGTCGTCGGCAAGACCGACTCGGAAGAGGTGGCGTCGCTCGTGGAGCAGTATGCCAAACGGGTGAACCGCTACTGCCGGTTCGCCCTCACGGTGCTGCCCGACCTGCGCAACACGAAGAGCCTCAGCGCCCGCCAGCAGAACCGCGGCGAGGGGGAGCGCATCCTCGCGCTCCTCGGCGAGGGCGACTGCGTGGTGCTGCTCGATGAGCGGGGCGAAGAATTGCGTTCGATCGAGTTCGCGCAGTGGATCGGCAAACGGATGGCGAGCGGTCTCCGGCGGCTCGTCTTCGTCATCGGCGGTCCCTACGGCTTCTCGGAGGAGGTCTATGCCCGGGCCGATTACCGGATCTCGCTCTCGCGCATGACCTTCTCGCACCAGATCGTGCGGGCGATCTTCGCGGAGCAGCTCTACCGCGCCTTTTCGATCCTCGGGAACGAGCCGTATCACCATGAGTAGAAGATGAGAACGGCTCCTTGGGAGACAGAAGGCCGGTAGTCGCCAAGGTGTTTTACTGCAAACGCAGCCCGCAGCCGCCTATTTTGGCGGAATGATCGTCTGTAAATACGGTCGCTGTGCGACCGACAGCCCGCAACCGCCCCCTGGCGGAGGGTTGCAACTCCCTTGCGGTTGATGCCGCCCCTCCGCTCGGCTGCGGGCTTGAACGCAAAAAATGGATCCCGCAGGGCACAGCGGGCCGCAGCCTCCGGCGGCGGAGGCCCGCAGTTCGCGTCCCGCAGGGCCGCTTCGAGCGTGCACTCCGCAGGCTGCAGTCCGAAAAAACACCCCACAAGCGAAACGATATAGATAAGATATAAAATGCAGCAGCGTCCCGAAATAGCCGTCCTGACCCCCAATATCCTCACGGGTATCGGGCTGAAAGCGATTCTCGACCGCGTCATTCCGATGGCAGAGGTCGAGCTCTTCGCCGACTTCGACCGTCTGGCCGAGGCGGTCCCCGGGCGCTTTGTCCACTTCTTCGTCTCGGCGGCGCTCTACCGCCGTCACGCGGCCTTCTTCGCGCCGCTGCGCCGCAAGGTGATTCTGCTGACGAGCGGCCGGCCGCACGAGGGGGAGGCGGGATTTCATGCCCTGAACGTCTGCGACAGCGAGGAGCGGTTAGTGCACGACCTCCTGCAGCTCCACCGCGGCGGCCATCCGCAAGGCCATCCGTCCGGTCATCCGCAGGGCCATGCCGGGCTGCCGGGGCGCGAAGGCTCCGGCGAGGGTCCGGCGATGCCCCGCCCGCTGCTCACCGAACGTGAGGCCGAGGTGCTGCGCGCCCTTGCCCGCGGACGGATCAACAAGCAGATCGCCGACGAACTGGGCATCGGCCTCGCGACGGTCGTCACTCACCGCCGCAACATCATGGAGAAGCTGCAGCTCCGCTCGGTGGCCGAGTTGATGCTCTACGCCCTCCGGGCGGGCTACGTCGAGGAGGAGACCGTGTGAGCCTCCCCATAAATAAGGATTGACACGAATCGGATAAAACCGTTACTTTGCACCGCTATTCACCCGAAAAAAGAGAAAGACGCACCATGCAACGTTTTATCCTTCCGCTGCTTTTCGCGCTGCCGGCGATCCTTCCGGCCGCTGCCGCCGGCCGCTTTCCGGCTGCTTCTGCCGACTGCTTCCCGGCTGCTTCCGCCGAATCCGTCCTCACTGCTGTCGCTGACCGCTCCGACCGCGCCGCAATTGCAGCCCGCCCGGCTGCTGCGAACCGCCCGACCGCAGCGAACCGCCCGACCGCAGCGAACCGCCCGGCCGCAGCAAACCGTCCGGCCGCTGCAAACCGCACTGCCGCTGCCGATCCCGCCGTCTCTGCCGATCCTGCCGGCTCCATCGCATCTTCGGCCCGCCCGGCTGTTCCCGCTCCGTCCGAGGCCGACACGACGATCACGGTGGACGGCGTTCAGATCACGGCCATCAAGCAGGGCATGGCGCTGCGCGGCGAGCCGGTCGCCTCGACCATCGTCGGCAGCCTCGCGGCGGGCCGCAGCCGCGTGAACGCCCTGAAGAACCTCGGCACGCTCGTGCCGAACCTCCATCTGCCCGACTACGGCTCGCGCATGACTTCGTCGGTCTACGTCCGGGGCATGGGAACGCGCATCGACCATCCGGTCATCGGACTGAACGTCGATAACGTCCCCGTGCTGAACAAGAACGGATTCGACACCGAGCTGGCCGACATCGACCGCATCGAGGTGCTGCGCGGCCCCCAGTCCACCCTCTACGGCCGCAACACGATGGGGGGCGTGGTGAACGTCTACACCCTCTCGCCCTTCGCCTGGCAGGGAGTCCGCCTGCTGGCCGAAACGGCCGGCGGCGACGAACAGCGCTTTCGCGCCTCGCTCTACCGCCGCATGGGCGAGCGGCTGGCGATGGCCTTCACGGGCTTCTACGGCCGGCGCGGCGGCTTCTTCCGCAACGGAGAGACGGGCCGCCGCTGCGACCGCGAACGTTTCGTCGGCGGCCGCTGGAAGACGCAGTGGCGCAACGGCCGGGGGCTCCGGATCGACAATACTTTCTCGTTCACGGTCGGCGACGAGGGGGGCTATCCCTACGCCTTCGTCGGCGGCCGCTCGGAGGGCTCGGGCGACGACCGGATCGTCCCGGGCCGCATCGCCTACAACGATCCCTGCTCCTACGAGCGGACGACGGTCACCGACGGCCTCACCGTGCAGTACGCCGCCGAGCGCTGGACCCTCTCGTCGATCACGAGCTACCAGTTCACCGACGACGACATGCGGCTCGACCAGGATTTCCTGCCGCTCGACTACTTCACGCTGCGGCAGGCGCTGTGCGAGCAGGTCCTGACCGAGGACCTGATCTTCCGTTCGCGCGGCGAGCGGCGCTACAACTACCTCTTCGGCCTCTACGGCTTCTACCGCATGGGCCGCATGCAGGCTCCCGTGAACTTCAAGCGCGACGGCATCGACGCTCTCATCTTCGCGGCGGCCAACGCGGCGGCCGCCGGCCGCATGCAGCTGGCGGCGACGGACGACATGCCCCTCGAAAGCGCTTTCCGCCTCCCCGTTGCGGGCGGCGCCCTCTACCACGAGTCGTCGCTGCGTTTCGGCCGCTTCGAGGCGAAGGCGGGGCTGCGCATCGACTGCGAACGCACGTGCCTGCGCTACGATTGCCGCGGCGCGCTCCGCTACAGCCTGCAGGCGGGCGCCATGCCGCACCCCGTGCCGCAGCCGGCTGTCGAGCTGGAGGAGCGGGGCCGCCTCTCGCACACCTACACGGAGCTGCTCCCGAAGGCGGCCCTCGTCTACCGTTTCGACAGCGACCGCAACCTCTACGTCTCGGTCGCGCGCGGCTACAAGGCGGGCGGCTTCAACACGCAGATCTTCTCCGACTGGATGCAGGAGAAGCTCCGCGCCGCGGCCATGCACACCTCCGCCGGGGAAGAGGACATCCTCTCCTACAAACCCGAGTACAGCTGGAACTACGAGGCCGGGGTTCACTTCTCGTGCGCCGGAGGGCGGATCCGCGGCGATGCGGCGGTGTTCCGCATCGACTGCCGCGACCAGCAGCTGACGGTCTTTCCCGACGCACAGTCGACAGGCCGCATGATGACCAACGCGGGCCGCACGCGCTCGGTGGGCGGCGAGGCGGCGCTGCAGCTCTATCCCTGCCGTTCGCTGCAGCTCCACGCCGCCTACGGCTATACGAAGGCTACCTTCCGCCGCTACGACGACGGCCGGGCCGATCATGCGGGCAACCGCCTTCCGTATGCACCGCGCGAGACGCTCGCGGCGGGTTTCGTCTGGAGCATCCCGACCGGCGTGTCGTGGTTAGGCGATGTGGTGCTGTCGGGGTCGCTGCGCGGCACGGGCCGCATCTACTGGGATGAGGCCAACACCCTCTCGCAACCCTTTTACACGCTGTTCGATGCCTCCGTGCGGCTCGAACACGCGCGCTACACGCTCGATCTGTGGGGGCGCAACCTCGGCGACAAGCGCTACGACGTCTTCTATTTCGAATCGATCGGCAACCGCTTCGTGCAGCGCGGCCGGCCGCAGCAGTTCGGAATCACTCTGAGTATTCATCTTTAAATTTCATGGTATTATGAAAGCAGCATACAAACCTTTCGTGGACGAGCTGATCGAGCTCGCGATCAAGGAGGACATCGGCGACGGCGACCACACGTCGCTCTGCTGCATTCCGGCCGAGGAACACGGCCGCATGCGGCTTTTGTGCAAACAGGAGGGCGTCATCGCCGGCATCGAGATCGCCGAGATCGTCCTCAAGCGGCTCGACCCCGAGATGCGGTTCGAGCAGCTGCTGCAGGACGGCGACCGCGTCCGTCCGGGCGACGTGGCCTTCTATGTCTCGGGGCGGCTGCGCTCGCTGCTGCAGGCCGAGCGCATCCTGCTGAACATCATGCAGCGCATGAGCGGCGTGGCGACGCAGACAGCTTTCTACGTGAAGCATCTCGAAGGGCTTCATACGAAGGTGCTCGATACGCGCAAGACGACGCCCGGCATGCGCGTGCTGGACAAAATGGCCGTCAAATTGGGCGGCGGCGAGAATCACCGCATGGGGCTGTTCGATATGATCCTGCTGAAAGACAACCACATCGACTTTGCAGGCGGTATCCGCCCGGCCATCGAGGGGGCGAAACGCTACCTTGCGGAGCATGGCAAACAGCTGCCGATTGAGTGCGAGGTACGTTCTTTGGAGGATATCGACGAAGTCTTCGCCGCGGGGGGTGTCGATCGCATCATGTTCGACAACTTCACGCCCGAGATGACGCGGCTGGCCGTTGCGAAGGTCGCCGGCCGCTGCGAGACCGAATCGAGCGGCGGCATCACGCTCGAAACGATGCGCAGCTATGCCGAATGCGGGGTGGACTTCATCTCGGTCGGCGCCTTGACGCACCAGATCCGCTCGCTCGATATGTCGCTCAAGGCGTGCGAGTAGGGGAGCGGGTGCGCGGCCGGCGGGAGCATGCGGTTCGTGTCGGAAGATGAATTTGCGGTTCCGATAAGGAACCGCAGCAGCCCGCAGCCGCCCCCGGGCGGAGGGCTGCAACTCCCTTGCGGTCGATGCTGCCCGTCCGCTCGGCTGCGGGCTTGTCCTTAGCCGGAATCGGTCCGTCAGGACCGAGCGGGCCGCAGCCTCCGCCCGGCGGAGGCCCGCAGCTCCTTGGCGTCGCTGACGTGCACTCCGCAGGCTGCGACCCGAATATAATTTTGAATTCTGAATCATGAATTTGCGCCCGAATGGGCGCAGCGGTCGGCCGCAGCCTCCGCCGGGCGGAGGGCTGCTCCTTAACGTCGCAAGCCCACTGCTCGGCTGCGGGCTCTCTTCGGATGGAAATCGGCCTTGAAAAAGCCGAGCAGGCCGCAGCCTCCCGGCGGCGGAGGCCCGCAGCTCGCGTCCCGTAGGGCCGCTTCGAGCGCGCCCTCCGCAGGCTGCAGCCCGATTGGGCAATTCTGAATTTTGAATCTTGAATTCTGAATTTGCACCCGGAACGGGTGCCGCAGCCCGCAGCCGTTGATTGTGGTGAGAATGCCTGCCGGCAAACTCGGTCGCGCAGCGACCGGCAGCCCGCAGCCGTTCCCTGGCGGAGGCCCGCAGTTCGTCCCCGAACTTGCATGCCCTCCGCAGGCAGCGCCCCGGATTTTAAATTCAGAATTTTGAATCGTGAATTTGCACCCGTAAGGACGCTGCAGCCCGGGTTTGACGAGAATCCTCTTGAAACGAAACTTATGTGTGAACCGGATACGAAACTGTCGTTCAAACCGCTCGAACTGGGCGATCAGGCCCGTATCGAGCATTACACGATCCCGAGCCCGCTGACGAACTGCGATCTCGCCTTCGCCAACATGTACTGCTGGCAGCCGACCTACCGGAGCGAATGGACAGAGATCGACGGCTTTCTGGTGATCCGCTTCCGCATCGACGGCGGGGCGCGGGTCGCCTACATGCAACCTGTCGGCGAAGGGGATTTTACGCCGCTTCTGCCCCGATTGGCGGCCGATGCCGCCGCCTGGAGGCAGCCGCTGCGGTTAGTCGGCCTGACGGACGAGGCAGCCGAACGGTTGCGGGCGCTCGGCGCGGCCCCGGGGCGCCTTCGGCTCCCGGACGGAGTCGGACACCCCATCCTGGCTGCCGATCGCGATCTGGCGGATTACATCTATCTGCGCGAGGATCTTTGCCGCCTCAGCGGCCGCCGTTACCAGCCCAAGCGCAACCATATCAACCGTTTCCTGGCTGCTTATCCCGACTACCGGTTCGAACCGCTGACGCCCGACCGCTTCGAGGAGTGCATGCGCCTCGAGCAGGCGTGGTACCGCCGCCACGAGGGGGTCGACGGCGAGGAGGAGATTCAGGCCGAGCGGCAGGCGATCCGCCGGGCCTTCGGCGCTTTCGGGGCGTTGGGGCTGCGGGGCGGATGCCTCTACGCGGGCGATCGGATGGTCGCCTTCACCTACGGGTCGGCGGTCAACCGCGACACCTTCGATATCCACGTCGAAAAGGCCGACACGAGCTACGAAGGGGCCTTCGCGATGATCAACCGCCTCTTTGCCGAGACGCTCCCCGAGCAGTACCGCTACATCAACCGCGAGGAGGATCTCGGCGTGGAGGGGTTGCGCCGGGCCAAGCTCTCCTACGAGCCCTGCCGGCTCTCCGACAAGCTGCGGGCGCTCTTCCCCGAAGAGGAGGAGCTCGCCTGCAAACGGCTTTGGCAAAGCTGCTTCCCGGAGGACGACGAAGCTTTTGTCGATCGCTTCCTGCTCGTGCATTACGTGCGGGGGCGGATGCTTGTGCGCCGGCAGGAGGGGCGGATTGCGGCGATGCTGCACCGAATCCCCTTCGAGAGCGGCATCGGCCGTCTCTCCTATCTCTACGGCGTGGCGACCGATCCCGACTGCCGCTGGCGCGGCTACGCTTCGGAACTCGTGCAGGAGGCGGTCCGCCGCAGCCGGGAGGCGGGCGATGCGGCCCTATTTCTGATCGCGGGCGATGCGTCGCTCCGCGGTTTCTATGCCCGTTTCGGTTTCGAGGGGGAGGTGCCGGTCAGCTTCCGTTCGGCCGACGGTTTCGATTTCGGAACGGGCGATCCGGCTGGCGACCGCGCCATGGTGCTGCGGCTCGATCCCGCCGTCCCGCTTCCCGAACAGCTGGTCTGCCGGGAGGCGGCGGATTGAAACGGCAAGCGGCCCCGGACCTGAAAGTCCGGGGCCGCTTGTTCCAAGCTCCTCTCGTCGGGAAATGGTTTGCACACACTGCTTCCGCTGTGCTGCCGTTCAGAGAATCCGCTGCAGCAGCACTTCGTCCTGCCACCCCTCTGCGGTGCGGAGCCAGTCGCGTTTGCGGCACGTTTCGCGGAATCCGCAGGCGGCGAAGAGCCGCAGGCTCGCTTCGTTCGCGGCCCCCACATTGCACCAGACCTGGTGCAGCCCCAGCACCTCGCGGGCATGCCGGCAGATGGTCTCGACGGCATCCCGGGCATAGCCGTGCAATCGGTCCGCCTCGGCATGGATCAAAATGCCGAGGCCAACCCGCCGGTGGAGCATATCCAGTTCGAACAGGTCGAGCGCCCCGACCGCCCGCATGGCCTGCCTCGCTTGCACGGCTCGCATCTCCAGCCCGGTCTGTCCTGCCTGCCGGGTCTGCCCGTTCTGTCCCGTTTGCCCGTCCTGCATGGCCTCCTGTCCGTCATCCGTCTGTCCGGTCGTTTCCGGCACCTCGATGATGAGCCGCTGCTGGCGGGTCTGAAGCAGGTCGTAGGCCTGCTCGTCGAGAAAACGCTGCAGCGTGTGGCGCGAAAAGGGCACCAGCGTGCCGCTCACCTCCCAGACGGAGGCGTCGTTTTCCCAGAGGTACATCCGGTCGATGTCCGCCGGTTCGACGGCCCTGAGCCGGACGATCCTCCCCTCGATGTTCATTACAATCCGATGATCTTGTTGCGGATCAGCATCGCCACGCCCCAGGCGCCGACGTTCTCGGGCATCTTCGAGACGCGGAACTTCGTGTCCTTGTAGACCAGATTGAGCGAGTATTTGTTCGTGGCCGACTTGAGCGGCAGCATAATGTAGTCGCCCGCTGCGGCTAAGTTGCCGCCCACGATCACCGTCTCGGGGTTGAAGGTGTTGAGCAGGAAGGCGACCGCCTTGCCGGCCTTTTCGCCCGCCTCCTCGATGAGCTCGATCGAGAGGTTGTCGTCGTTCTTGGCCGCTGCGATGATGTCGTCGATGTGGATTCGCTTCTGCTGCACGTACTTCTCGCGCAGAATCGTGTTGACCCCTTTTTCGATTTCGCGGCACATCTTCTCCTCGATCGCCACGCCTGAAACCTCCGTTTCGAGGCACCCCTTCTTGCCGCACGAGCAGATCACCTCGTTGTCGAAGAAGGGAATGTGGCCGAATTCGCCAGCGAAACCGCTCTTGCCGTAGTAGAGCTGGCCGTCGATCACGATACCAATCGCCACGCCGCGGCCCATGTGGAGGTAGATGACGTTGCTCTCGGACTTCGACTTGCCGCAGGTGTACTCGGCGTAGCAGCGGGCGCGCGTGTCGTTCTCGACCAGCACGCGGATGCCGACACGCTCTTCGAGAATGTCGCGCAACGACTGCTCGGAGGAGGTGAAGTATTTGTAGCTGCGGCCCGTTTCGGGGTTGACGCGCCCCACGATGCAGAGGCCGAGGCCGAGGATTTTGGCGCGGTCGACGCCGCAGGTCGCGATGAACTGCTCGACGTTGTGGCAAAGCCGCTCGAAACACTGGGGGCGGTCCTGCAGCTCGAAGTCGGTGTCGTCATGCTCGACGATGATGTTGTTCTGCAGGTCGGTGATGACGAAGCGCATACTGTCGCGGCCGACGTAGACGCCGGCGAAGTAGATCGCCGAGCTGGCCAGACCGAATATGTTGGGCCGGCGGCCGCCCGGGGTCTCGACTTTGCCCAGATCCGAGACGATGTTCTCCTCGACGAGCTCCTGCACTAATTTGGTGATCGTCGGAACGCTGATATGCAGCTCCTTCGTCAGCTCGGAGAGGGTGCATTCGCCGTTGGCGGCCATGTGGGCGATGATGTTGCGCTTGATGATGCTGTTCTTGTGCGAAACGCCCTTCAGCGTTTCGTCTTCGTGTTTGACGAAAAATTCGGTAAGCGAAGTCATGTCACAGGGTACTCTATTTTTGTAACTAACCGCGCAAATATAGTAAGGATATTAAAATAATACAACAATTATCTTAAATTTATTAGTATCTATTTTCTGCGACTGAATAAAAGAAGCTGGAACGAATTGATAACCAATTCATTCCAGCTTGCTTGCGATTTGTGAGCTGTCTCAGGCTTCGAGCCGTCTCAGGCCTCGAGGTTTCAGGCTTCGAGCGTTTTAAGCTTCGAGCGTCGATTTCGACTCGACCTGCACGTCGGCCGACACCTTGCGGATCAACCCCTGCAGCACGGTGCCGGGGCCGAGTTCGGTGAAGGCTTCGAAGCCGTCGCCGAGCATGCGGCGAACGATCTGCGTCCAGCGCACGGGGGCTGTCAGCTGGGCGATGAGGTTGCGCTTGATCTCCTCGGGATCGGTGTGGGGTTCGGCATCGACATTCTGGTAGATGGGGCAGACGGGGGTGCGGAACGGCGCCTCGGCGATCGCTTTCGAGAGCTCCTCGCGGGCGGGCTCCATCAGGGGCGAGTGGAAGGCGCCGCCGACGGGAAGGACCAGTGCGCGGCGGGCGCCGGCCTCCTTGGCCTTGGCGCAGGCGGCCTCGACGGCCTCCTTGGCGCCCGAGATCACCAGCTGGCCCGGGCAGTTGTAGTTGGCTGCGACGACGACTCCTTCGATCTCGGCGCAGATCGCCTCGACCTGCTCGTCGGCCATCCCCAGGATGGCGGCCATCGTTCCGGGCACGGCCTCGCAGGCGGCCTGCATGGCCATCGCACGCTTCGATACGAGACGCAGACCGTCCTCGAACGAGAGGGCGCCCGATACGACCAATGCCGAGAACTCGCCGAGCGAGTGGCCGGCGACGGCATCGGGCTTTACGCCGAGGGCCTTGGCCATGGCGACCGAGTGGAGGAATACGGCGGGCTGCGTGACCTTCGTCTGCTTGAGGTCTTCGGGCGTACCGGCGAACATCAGATCGGTGATGCGGAAGCCCAGAATCTCGTTGGCCTTGTCGAAGAGGGCCTTCGCTTCGGCGTTCTGCTCGTAGAGGTCTTTGCCCATGCCGACCGACTGGGCACCCTGACCGGGGAATACATACGCGTGTTTCATCTTGTTTCCGTATTGAGAACTTTCGTTTTGCGGGGCAAAGATACGAATAAGTCGAGCGCAATGCCAAATTTATTTGAGCATTGCCGAGACGAAGTATCTAAGGCGCAGCCAAAGATACGAATAAGTCGAGGGCGAAATGCAAACTTGTTTGCAATTTTGCCGAGGCGGAATTCGGTTGCGGAGCAATCGGCAACCTGCAGCCGCTGGTCGTTGTCGAAGTGTTTTGCGGCAAATTCGGCCGCGCAGCGGCCAGCAGCCGCTGATTTTGGCGAAAATGCCCGCCGGCAGAATCGGTCCGTCAGGACCGGCAGCCCGCCGCCGCCCCCGGGCGGAGGGCTGCTCCTTATGGTCGCAGGCCCGTCCGCTCGGCTGCGGGCTTTTTACACAAAATCAATCGCGTAGCGATTGTCGGGCCGCAGCTTCGCCGGCCGCCAGTCCGCCGGTCATCATCCGGCGTCATCGGCCGGCACATCCGGCCGCATCCCGGCTCGGCCGGTTACTGCTTGACCGGGTTCCCGGCGTTGTCGTAGGCGAGGCGCATCTCGCGGCCGCCCGATTCGACTTCGATGCGCCAGTACGAGCGGGTCGGCTCCTCGACGAAGTCCACGTCGTCGATCGTCCACGCGGCATACTCCGAAGCGGCGATCGCCTCCCGTACGGCTGCCGGCAGGTCGGCCGGCTGCATGTCGGTGACGGTGCGGACCCATTCGCTGCCGGCGAAGTAGAGCTCGCGCTCCGTCCGGCCGTCGAGGATCTCGACTTCGAGCAGCCCCAGGGTCTGGTCGTGGCCGATCTCTACGATGCGGGCATTGGGGTAGTTGGCGGCGATGTAGCTTCGGACGGCCTCCGGCAGCGCTTCGGGAAGCAGCACCTCGTCATCGTCCCGATCCACGACGGTGCGGACCAGAATGCCGTCGGCCGTGTAGTAGAGCTCGACGTCGCTCTCGGCACCCGTCGCCGAACGGCCTTCGGCTTCGATGCTGTAGAGCGTCTCCATGCCCTTGCGCTCGATGCGCTCGACCTCCTCGATCCGCCAGGCGGCGTACTCCGAGGCGTTGAAGGCGGCGCGGACCGCCTGGGGCAGTGCACCCACGGCGATCTCGCTCTCGGTCATGTACCAGTCGCCGCTGCCGTCGAACCAGGCCGAGCAGTCGCTGTAGCCGCCGGGCAGTTGGGAGTCGGGACGTTCGAAGTCGGCCTTTTCGTAGCCGTTCTGCTGTTTCCAGTTGATGCGCGTGGCATCGGGATAGCGGGCCAGCAAGGCTTTTTGGACCGCCTCGGGGGCTTTGTAGCCGTCATCGTCGCTCTCGCAGGAGGTCGCCGCGCAGGCGGCGAGCAGGCCGAGCATCAGGTGAAGAAGTTGTCTTTTCATAGTTTGTTGTATTTGAGGATGAATGGTAATGGCAAGATTCATGCCGGTTCGCTGCCGCGGAAGGTGTAATGCTTTGCGGCGAGGTAGCTGTAGACGACCGTCACGGCCGTTGTCAGCACTTTCGAGGGGGTGGGCCAGATGTGGCACACCTCGACGAAGAATTTCAGGCCGGCGTAGGTCAGCGCCACCGACCCCGCGATCGAGAGGGCGTAGCGGCCGAGCTGCTTTCGCGGCGGGAGAGGCGAGCGGCGGAAGGCGACGTGGCGGTTGAGCCAGAAGCCGTTGAAGAAGGTGATCGGAAAGACCAGTATCATCGAGGCGATGTGGGGCGAGAGGAGCACGAACCCCAGATCGAAGAAGCGGCGGGCGACGATGAAATTGTGGATGACGGCGTACCACACCGCATCGAGCCCCATGTTGAGGGCGCCGCAGAGGGCATACCGGTAGGTCTGCCGCGGCACCCAGGCCGCGACGGGACCGATATATCCCAGATCGATCAAGCGGGTGATTCGTTCGGCGAGCTGCATCAGCGGGCGCGATAGGTCCAAAGATCGGGGAAGAGCTCGCGATGGGCGCGGCGGAAGAGCGTGCAGGCCTCGGCATCGGCCGATTCGAAGGGCGAGACCATCCATTTGGCGCCGAAGCGGTAGATGCCGCAGCGCATCGACTCCTCCTTGCGGGCGGTCTCGGCGACGGCCCGTTCGGCATTCTCGACCGTCGAGAAGACACCCAGAACGACGTAATACCGCCCCGGGGTCATCGCCGTTACACCGTTGCGGGAGGCGGGTTGCGTGGCAGCTTGTGCCGGGGTCTTTGCGATGCCCGGTGCGGCGGCTTGCGTTCCGCCCGGCGAGGCGGCTCGGCTGCCGTTCGCTGCGACGTTCGCCGTGCTGTTCGCCGAGGTTTTCGCTGCGTCAGTCTGTCCGGTCTGTCCGGCCGGCGCTTGGGTCGGAGCCGTCGCCGGCTGCATTCCGGCGACCGAAGCCGCCGGGGCGGTCGATCCGGTCGTTTCAGCCGCTGCCGTTGCAGCCTCCGCTGTCGCAGCAGCGACCGTTCCGGCTTCCATCGTCGATGCGGTTTCCGCCGGCTGCGCCGCGGCGGCCGGCTGCTTCTTTTCCAACCAGGGCAGCGAGCCGCCGGCTTCCCGCCAGCTCCGGTAGCCATAACCGCCGATGCCGATGGCCGCGACGATCGCGACGATGCCGAGCGCCAGCGCCCAGTCGAAGCGCCGGCGTCGGTGCCGGATCGTGAGGGGCGCGTGGCCCTGGGGGTTGATCCGCCGGTCGAACTCGGCGTCGAGGGCGAAATGCTTCTCCTTGAGCACCCCGATGCCGGCGAGCGTCAGCACGCCCTCCTGCAGCGTATGGCCTAACCAGCGGCGGTAGATCTCCTCGGCCTGCTCTTCGCTGCAGCGGGCGGCTGCGGCAAGCCGCTGAGGCAGGGTAGTACCCTGCACCTCCGACGAAAAGTCGATCGCCCGCGAGGGGGGGACGACCTGCTTTTTCGAGATGCGGCGGGCGGGGCGCGCCTCAGGGCGCAGCGTCCCGATCCCGGGCAGTGCAAGCGGCTGGCCGCCGGCCAGCAGATCGCCCACGAGGCGGTTCACCTCGGCGACCATCGGATGTACGGTACTCTCCATAATTTCCATTGTTTCTGTTTGTTCCGGCGCTTTATCGGCCGGTGTTCCCCGCCGCGCTTCGCAGGGAGACTACGCCTTCGGCTCCTGCTCCGGGTTCGACCGTTGCGCCGGCTCGGGATTCGGTCGTTGCGCCTGCTCGGGCGTTTGCACCGGTTTCGGCAGTTGTTCCGGCTTCGGCGTTTGGACGGGTCTCGGTTTTTGTTCCTGCTGAGACTTCGGCGTCTGGGCGGGGATCGGCTCGACCCCAGCCCCCTGCTTCGCGGATTGTTCAGCCTCGGGCTTCGGTTGCGCCCCCGCCTCGGGCTTCGGTCCATGTCTGCGCCGCGGTCTCCGCGCCGGTTTCGGCTGCTGCTCGGTGGCCGGCTGCGTCTCTTTCGGCTGTGGCGTCTGCTTCGGCCGCTGTTCCGTCTCCGGCTGCGATGTCGGGTTCGGCTTCGGGGCGCCATCGGCTTCCTCTGGCCTTGGCTGTTGCCCAGCCTCGGGCCTTAATTGCCCAGCCTCCGGCCTTAATTGTTGCCCTGCTTCGGGCCTTGGCTGTTGCCCTGCCTCCGGCTTCGGTTGCGCCCCTGTCTCCGGTTTCGGCCCGCGTTTGCGCCGCGGCCTCCGCGCCGGTTTCGAAGCCTCCTCCGTCTCCGGCTTCCGCTCCATTTCCGGTTTTCGCCTTGAATCCGATGCGTTCTCCGGCATCTGTCCCGATCCCGGTGCGTTCTCCGGTTTCCGCTCCGGCTCCGGTGCCCCCTTCGGCTTCCGTGCCGTTTCCGGCTCGCCGTTCTTTCCCGGTTCGGTCTCCGCCTTCGGTTTCGACCTTCGGGCCGTCTGCGATTCGGCCTTCGTTTCCGCCTTCGCGCCCGCGTTCAGGCTCCGGGTCTTCTGCTCCGAGCTGCGCCCGGCTCCCGGCTTGGCTTGGCGCCCGGCGCCCGACGCCGATCCGTGTCCGTTTCCCGGTCCCGCGTCGCGTCCTGCCTCCTGCTTCGGCTCGCGTCTGCGCCGCGGCTTCCGCGCCGGTCGCGCGCCCCGCTCCGTCCCGGGCTTTGCCGAAGCCGTGGAGGCCGTCGAGCCCTTCGCAGCGGCGGGCCGCGTCGCGACGCGCCAGATCATCCAGCCGCCCAACAGAATGAAGGGGATCGAGAGCCACTGCCCCATATCGAGGGCCCAGCCCACCTCGAAGCTCTCCTGCTCGGTCTTGATGAACTCGATCGCGAAGCGGGTGAGGAAGATGCCGATCAACCCGATGCCGAACATCATCCCCGGCCGCCGGCGTCCCAGGTCGCGGCCGTAGTACATCCACAGCATCACGGCGAAGGTCGCCAGGTAGCAGATCGCCTCGTAGATCTGGGTCGGGTGGACCGCCGCCGGGGCGTATTCGTGCAGCCATTTGGCCGAGCGGACGAATTCGAAACCCCACGGCAGCGCGGTCGCCGTGCCGAAGATCTCCGAGTTGAGGAGGTTGCCGAAGCGGACGGCGGCGCCGCCGATCGTCACGCCGACCATGATGCGGTCGAGTGACCAGAGGTAGGGCAGCCGGTTCTTGCGCGAGAAGAGCCACAAGCCGATGAGCAGGCCGATCGCCGCGCCGTGGCTTGCCATGCCGCCGTCGCGGAAGCCCGTGATGATCGTCCACGGCTGCGAGAGGTAGCCCACAGGATCATAGAAAAGACAGTGCCCGAGCCGGGCGCCGATGATCGTCGCCAGCGTGCCGTAGAGAAAGACCGACTCGGAGACCTCGGCCGGCAGCCCCTCGCGCTTGACGAAGTTGTCGAAGAACTTGGCGGCGATGAGGATCGCCAGGGCCCACATGAGGCCGTAGTACCGGATGTCGAAGGTACCGATCCGGATCCAGACCGGATCGACGTCCCAGACGATGGAGAGCGTGTGCAGCATGGTCGTCGTGCGTTACTGTTTGTCGAGATCGTGCAGGGGAACCTTCTTCAGCGCGAACGAGAAGGTCGAGCCGACGCCCGGTTCGCTGCGGACGGTGATCCGCTCGCCGTGCGCCTCGACGATGTGTTTGACGATCGCCAGGCCGAGCCCCGTGCCGCCCTGCTCGCGCGAGCGGCCCTTGTCCACGCGGTAGAAACGCTCGAAGATGCGCTTCTGGTCCTCCTTGGCGATTCCCTGACCGTTGTCCTCGACCTCGATGAGGATCTTGTCCAGCAGGTCGCGGAAGTGGATGCGCGTGAGGCCCCCCTCCCGGCCGTAGTGGATCGAGTTGATGATGAGGTTTACCAACACCTGCCCGATGAAGTGCTTGTCGGCCTGCACCCAGAAGGCGGAGGGGAGGTTCTCGGCCCCCTTCACCTGGATCCGGATGTGCTTGCGGTCGGCCTCGATCTCGGCCTGCTCGGCGATCTCGCGCGCCAGCGCCACGATGTCGAAGGTCTCGTGCTTCAGTCGGTTCATGTTGTTCTCGAGCGTGTTGATCGTATCGAGGTCGTTCACGATGTTGATCAGCCGGTCGATGCTCTTCTCGGCCCGCTCGAGGTACTTGCGGTTGATGAGCTCGTCCTCCAAACCGCCGTCGAGCAGCGTCGAGATATAGCCCTGGATGTTGAAGATCGGCGTTTTGAGCTCGTGGGCCACGTTGCCCAGATACTGCTTGCGGAAGTGTTCGGCCTCCTTCAGGCGGGCGATTTCGCGGTCGTTCGTGTCGGCCCAGGCGGTCAGCTCCTCGCCGATGTTCTCGACCCGCTTGTCCTGCAGCTCGTCGAAGATCTCGTGCGTGTGCACGTCGCGCGCGCTCACGATCGAATAGATCGGTTTGAGTTTGTAGGCGACGTACTTGCGGATGAGGAAGAGCGAGAGGATCATCATGGCCGCGAAGGTGCCCAGAACGATGATGAGCGCCGGAAGCCACGCTGCATGCACGGCGGCGAGCACGCCGGCGACGATCGCCGCCGCCACTAAGGCGACGAGCAGCGAAGCGAGTTCTTTGGTTTTGATCGTTATCATGGCTGCGATGGATTTAGCGCTTCAGGTAGTTCTCCATAAGGCGGGCGATGTACTTGCCCACGATGTCGAATTCGAGGTTGACGACCGACCCCACGCCGATCGAATGGAAGTTGGTGTGTTCGAAGGTGTAGGGGATGATCGCCACGCGGAACGACGACGGGGTCGGGTCGCAGACGGTGAGGCTCACGCCGTTCACCGCCACCGACCCTTTTTCGACCGTCGTGAGCCCGCCGCCCTGCGGTTCGTACTCGAAGGTGAAGTACCAGCTGCCGCCGGCCTCTTCGCGGGCCGTGCAGCGGGCCGTCTGGTCGACGTGCCCCTGCACGATGTGTCCGTCGAGCAGTGCTTCGGGACGCATCGACCGTTCGACGTTGACGAGGTCGCCCGCGCGGAGCAGCCCGAGGTTGCTCCGGTCGAGCGTCTCCTTCATGGCCGTCACCGTGTAGCGGTCGCCGTCGATGGCGACCACCGTGAGGCAGACGCCGTTGTGGGCGACGCTTTGATCGATCTTGAGTTCCGAGGCGAACGGGGCGCGGAGGGTGAAATCCTTGTTCTGACGATCGGCGCGGATCTCGACCACTTCGGCCAGGGCCTCTATGATTCCCGAAAACATACTGCGTTCGAATAGCTTAGTTGTTGATAATCAGTTTTCCCTGTACGGCAAAAACCGCCTCGATTTCGTTCTTGGCGATGCTCATCTCGTCGAAGTGCTCGCTGTCGGCGGCCACCAGCCGCAGCTGCTTCGGCGAGTCGGCGGTGCGTACGGTACGCAAAGTTATGATTTTTCGGCCGACAATCACATACTCCCGGCCGGGAATAATCGTATTTAAGTCCAACTTTTTCAGGAAAACGACGCTTCCGGCGGGCAGATAGCTTCCCATCGCCTGTCCCATGTAGCGCATGGCGAGGTCGCAGTCGATGATGTCGGGGATGGCCAGCCGGCAGTCGGCTTCGCGATCTTCGTATTCGCGGATGGTCAGTTCGAGGTCGGAGTCGTAGAAGGGAATCTGCGAACCGCGGCCCTTGGTGGCGATGAACATTTCGCCTTCGCCGGTCAGGAGCCAGAGCTTGTTGATCTCGGGATAGGCCTTTACGACTCGGTCGGCCAGGTTGAGCGAGATGCCGTTGTTCCCGCGTTTGATCTGGTAGAGATTTTCGCCGCGAGCGAGCCCGATATGACGGGCGAAATAGTTCGTGGACATGTTTGCCCAGCGGATCACCGCTTCGAGGCGCTGCCAATTTTGCTGTTTTTCTTCCATTTTTTTTGTTAATTTAAATTTTTTTTGCACCTTTGCAGTCCCGGTCCCGTAGTTCAATGGATAGAATTTAAGATTCCGGTTCTTACGATAGGTGTTCGAATCACCTCGGGATCACTTGGATCGATCGGCTTCGACCGGCGCGGCAGCAGCAGTTGCCGCGTTTTTTTTACCTTTCGTCTCTCTTTTCCATTTCGTGCGGGACGTTTTGACTGCATTCCTCCTCGCAAAGATACGAAACAAAATCGGTCTTGCAATACAAAATACGACGATTTGTTTTGCGAATCGTTTTTTCGGTTGCTGTTTTTGCCACAAACGGGGTTTTTGATGACACTTTTCGGACTTCCGCCTCCTGCGTGCGGGTTGCCGGATCGGTGAAAAGGGGGCGGCGGAGCGGCGGATTGCTCGCTTTCAGCCGGTTGCCTTTCGGCCATTTTTCAACTGCTTTTCGGGGAAAGGAGAGCGGGGAAGGATGGCGCATGAAAGACCCCGGGACGCAGAATCGCTGCGTCCCGGGGCCCATTGTGCGGCGGCCGTTCCGCCTATTGCAGATAGACGATTAACCGCGTGCCGGCCTTGACGACATTCGACGAAAGGCGGTTCCAGGTGAGCAGGTCGCGTACGGAGACCTTGTAGGCCGCAGCGATCGAAGCGAGTGTTTCGCCGGCCTGTACCTCATGTACGAGCTGCACGGCGGCCGGTACGGCTGCGGGCATAACGGAGCGTGCGGCGGGCTGCGGCGGCTTCGTTGAAGCCGCAAATTCAGCATTATAGAATCGGGCTGCAGCTTGCGAAGAGACCGCATACGAGCGGACGCGAGAAGCGGGCCTTCGCCAGGCGAAGCTGCGGCCCGCTGCGGTTCCGTTCGGAACCGCCAATTCAGCATTCAAAATTCAAGATTCAAAATTAATAGGTTTTACCGGGCATGCTTGGCATATCTTCCGTTTCGGGCTGCAGCCTGCGGAGAACGCAACGACGCAGAGGAGCTGCGGCCCGCTGCGCCCATTCGGGCGCAAATTCAAAATTCAAGATTCAAAATTAAAAGATTTTGCCGGGCATGCTTGGCCTATCTTCCATTTTCGGGCTGCAGCCTGCGGAGGGCGCAACGACGCAGAGGAGTTGCGGGCCTCCGCCGCCCCCAGGCTGCGGCCCGCCGTCGCTTCGCGACGAACCCGATCCGCGACGAACCGACCGGTCCGCCGATCGCGCAGCGATCCATCCCGCGTAAAAAAATCCGCCGCCGCGAGCCGTGAACTCCGAACTCCGAACCCCGAAAGAGCCCCGAACCCCGAAAGAGCCCCGAACCCCGAAAGCCGTGAGAACCCCGAGCGCCGAGAAAGCCCCGCTCCGCTGAGGCTAAAAATCGCATGAAACGCCCCAGTATATAGAATAAAGGTATTCGCCCATCCCGAAAATGTTGAGCGAAAGTGTCCTTATCTCCGCAAGAGAAAGATTTTCGAGGCGCAAAAATACAAAAAATATCAAAAAAGAAAGCATTTTGCACATTTTTTTGGGCCTTTTTTTATAAATGACGGTTCTTTTGTTGTGCATTTTATCGATTCCGGCTCGAAAAGCGTTGAATATCAAGCAGGAAAATATCCGGACCTTCTCTTGCGGAGAGACGGCCCGACAAAGGGTTGTCGCGCAGCCCCTCCACGACGTTAATGATTTGAATGTCAAATTGATATTGGGGCATGAAAAATTTGCGGAAATACCTGTTTCTATGCGCGGTCCTGCTGCTGGCCGGAATCTGCCATAACGCCTCGGCACAGAATGCCGCGTTGAAGACGAATCTGGTCTCCGACGCTCTTTTGAACCCGAATCTGGGCCTGGAAATCGGCCTCGCTCCGCGGTGGACGCTGGACGTCTCGGGCCAGTTCAACGGATGGACGCTCTCGCGCGATCGCCGGTGGAAGCACTGGTTCGTGCAGCCCGAAGCGCGCTACTGGTTCTGCGACCGTTTTGCGGGTCACTTCGTGGGGCTGCACGTTCACGGCGGCCAGTACAACATCGGCGGGATCGACGGCAAGCTCCATTTTCTGGGCACCGACGCCCGCAAGCTGAAAGATTCGCGCTACCAGGGCTGGTTCGTGGGTGCGGGCGTGGCCTACGGCTATGCCTGGATTCTGGGCCGCCACTGGAACCTCGAGGCGGAGCTCGGCTTCGGCTACTCCTACACGCGCTACGACCGTTTCCGCTGCGCCGGCTGCGGCAAGAAGGTCGAGACGGACAAGCCGCATCACTACGTGGGTCCCACCAAGGCGGCCCTCAATTTAGTTTACGTATTCTAATCTTTGCGACGGATGAACAAGATCTTATTCTATCTGGCGGCCGCCTTGTGCGCCCCGGCCGCCGCAGCCCTGACGGCCCCCGCCGTGCAGGCCCAAACCCAAAAACAAACCCAAACGCAACCGAAGGAGATCGTGGACGACGTGACGATCCGCGACGTGGAGATCGCGCGCGACGGCGGCTATCTCTCCATCGGGATGCTTCTGGACCTCGGGGAGTTGGAGGTGGAGCCCAACCGCGCCGTGCTCCTGACGCCCCGACTGGTCAACGGCCCCGATTCGTTAGTTCTCCCCTCGGTCGGCATCTACGGACGACGCCGCTACTACGTTTATGTCCGCAACGGCGAGAGCCTGCTCACGGACCGGGAGGAGCGGAGCTACAAGGCGGCCGACAAACCCGCGAGCGTCGGCTACGACAAGCTGGTTCCCTTCCGCGAGTGGATGGACGGGGCCTCCCTGAAGCTCTGGCGCGGCGACTACGGCTGCTGCAATACGCTGCTGGCCGAGCAGGAGGGGGTGCTCGGTCGTCACACGGAGCCCTTCTTCCCCGAGCTGCTCTACGTGCGCCCCGCGGCGGAGCGGGTCAAGAGCCGCTCGCTCGAGGGGTCGGCCTACATCGACTTCCCGGTGGACAAGACGACGATTTATCCCGACTACCGGCGCAACACCGCGGAGTTAGGCAAGATTCGCGCGACGATCGATTCGGTGCGCAGCGACCGCGACGTGACCATTACGCAGGTATGGCTCAAGGGCTATGCCTCGCCCGAGAGCCCCTATGCCCACAACCGCGAGCTGGCCATCGGCCGCACGGCGGCGCTGAAACACTACATCGGGCAGCTCTACCGCTTCGATGACGATGTGATCGCCACGGACTACGAGCCCGAGGACTGGGCGGGTCTGCGCCGCTACGTGGAGCAGTCGAATATAAATCACAAACAGGAGATTCTCGCCTTGATCGACAGCGACCGCGAGCCGGACAACAGGGAGTGGGCGATCAAGCGGTACTACCCCGAGGAGTACCGCTACCTGCTGCAGAACTGCTACCCGGCGCTGCGCCACACGGACTACCGGATCGCCTACACGATCCGGGCCTACAGCGATCCGGCGGAGATCGGCCGCATCATGGCCGAGCAGCCGCAGAAGCTGAGCCTGAACGAGTTTTACTTGGTTGCGCAGCAGTACGAGCCGGGCACGGACGAGTTTACGGAAGTCTTCGAGACGGCGGTGCGCATGTACCCGTCCGACGAGACGGCCAACCTCAATGCCGCGAATGCGGCCATGCGGCGGGGCGACAATGCGGCGGCGGCGCGCTACTTGGCCAAGGCGGGCAATTCGCCCGAGGCGGTCTATGCGCGCGGGGCGCTGGCGGTCCGCACGGGCGACTGCGCGACGGCCCGCCGCTACCTCGGCGAGGCGAAGAAGCTCGGTGTCGTGCAGGCCGCCACGACGCTCGCCGAGCTCGACTACCGGAACAAATAGACGAACACAACAACACATTTTATTCATTAACCTTTTTAACAAATGAAAAAGAAATTTTTCTTCTTGCCGCTTCTTGCAGCGCTGGTCCTGGCCGGCTGCTCGAAGGAGGAATCCGAAGATGCCGGCGGCACCGGAAACGGCGACACGCATTACCTTGCTGTCAGCATTGTTACAACTCCGAGTATGGGCGGTCGTGCGGATGAATATACGCAGTCCGGCGGTCAGTATGAGGATGGTTTGGACAATGAAAATAAGGTGAATAAACTGCGCTTCTACTTCTTTTCGGAGAATAATAGCGCCGTTAATGTCGCAGCAGGCAGCTCGGTAAATTATATTGATGTCGATAATCCGGCGTTGGAGGATCCTACGGATGATTCTCACGGGGAGACAGTCTCAGACCGGCTGAAGGCTGTTTTGGTTGTCAATACCAATAAGGGCGATAAACTGCCGGCCAAGCTCGTGGCTGTCATCAATCCTCCTTCGACGATGACCGGTTCGATTAATCTGCCGGTTTTACGTCAGGTGTCTGGTGATTACGCGGGTAAAGACGAGCAGGGCGACGACGTGCAAAAAAACGGATTTATCATGTCCAATGCCGTCTATGTCAACGGTTCGGAAAATATTGTAGACGCAACGAGCATCGATGCTCAGTATTATTGTGACAGCGAAGAGGCGGCAAAGAAGAACCCGCTGCCGATTTATGTAGAACGCGTTGTCGCCAAAGTCCGCGTAAATCTGGCTGCCGCTCTGAAGCCTGCAGCCAAGGATGCGACACCCAACGAAAACCTGACTGTGACGAAGGATGATGGAACGACGCATCAGCTTATTAAATTGAAGTATAAAGACGGTACGGATAAAGACCTGACGATCGGAGAGGGAGAAAACGCCGAACAGGTCTATGTGGAGTTGCAGGGTTGGAATCCGACTTCCGTGCGTCCGGCTGCGTGGCTGCTCAAATCGCTCCTCGCAGATTGGACAAAAAACGCTCCTAACGGCATGGATTCGGAATGGAATATTCCGGCGCTCCACCGCTGTTTCTGGGCTGCACGCTATACGGGATCGACGACAAATACGTATTTCGATTTTGATGGAAGTGCCGCCAAAAACTTCGAGAGCGAAACTAACTACACCTATTGCAATGAAAATGCCGGCCGAGGAGAAACGGGTATTAAGCCGACGAGTGTGATCATTCCCGCGATTCTTTGCGATAAGAACGCAGATCCTCTTATGATTTGCGAATTTGCCGGCCAGCGCTTTGTCGACAACGCAGATTATGCCAAAATGAAAGATCTCGTTCTCGATATGATGAAAGCCGGCGGTAACGAATTCTGGACGGTGGAGTCTCAGACCGAGACGGAAACGAAATATCGTGAAATAGGTAAGTCCGACATCGAATTCACGACCTTTTACGATTCTGCCGATGAAACAAAACCGCACCGCTATTACGCGAAAGCAGGGTTGACCAAGGCTGCGAAAGGGCTGACCTGGTACAAGCACGACCTTTCGAAAGAGACCTCGGAAGCTTGGAAAGGAACGGAATTGAATGATATTTTGAAAGGATTCGAGCATATCAAAATTTGGAACAACGGTAAGACGTATTATTACCTCGACATCCCTCATCTGGGCACCAAAGGTTCGGATACCGAATTCGGTGTGGTCCGCAATCACGTGTACGACATCACGATCGACGGCATTTACGGACTGGGTACGCCGGTATACGACCCCGGTCAGAAGATCATCCCCGAAAAGGTCGATCCGGACGATGTCTATATCGCCGCTCAGGTCAATATCTTGTCGTGGCGTTTGGTCAATAAAAATGTAACCCTCGACTGGGGCAAATAGCCTTTGCTGAAACCGCAAAATCAAGTCATACACATCGAAGTCAGGGGGGAGGCGGCTATGGGGGTAAAAACGAAGAGTGAAAATTGAAGAGAGGGGAAAAGGAGGAATAAAGCGCAGAAGAACAAATAGTTA
>CANQIF010000003.1 GCA_947623965.1 uncultured Alistipes sp. | reverse complement strand
AACAGTAGTTTAATTTGCATTTGCTTTCATTATTTTCCTTTGTTTGGCTCTTCTTTGCACGGATTTTAAGTATAGAATGGTTCCACACTTTTTTATTTTATATTGTAAACCTGCCACAGTGGAGTTGATGTGGCGCCCAAACACTATTTTTTATGAAAAAGGTACTTTTTTGTCTGTCGATGGTCGCCATGCTGATGACCGCATGCAGCAAGGACGAGGAAGAGAACAACAATTCCGCACTGCCGCCGCTGCCCAATCCGAACGACGTCTGCAGCGCTATGGATGACGCAGAATTCATGAAGTTCTGTTATGACAAGTTCGACATCAATAAAGATGGTGCCGTTTCACGTGCTGAGGCGGATGTTGTAAGAATAATGGACCTCGAAGAAGAATCTCGAACCCGTCTCATTACGTCACTAAAGGGAATCGGCTATTTCCCTAATTTGGAACATTTTCGCTGTACAGATATTAAAACAAAAAAAATCGATTTAAGCTATAATACTAAGCTCATAGCCGTGCATATACATTCCGACAATTTGAACGAAGTCGTTTTGCCGGAAAAAGTGATCGCTATGGACATGCAAACCTTTTTTAGTTGCGACAACTTAACGACGGTGTATTGCAAAGCATCCGTACCACCAACATCTTTGTGCGATTATCGCGGGATAGGGAATGACCTGACTGTTAAGATAATTACAGATGCATCTGAAAATGAGTACTTCTGGTTTGAAGATTGTCCTATTTCCAAAATCTACGTGCCGAAAGCTACTGTCAGCGCATACAAGCAGGCGAAAGTTTGGCGGAAATATGCCTCAAAGATCGAAGGCTATAATTTTTAGATTCACACGTTCCTGCAGTATTTCGGTATTGCAAGAGCGACGAATCCGATAAAAGAACATGGTATCCGGAGATATCAAGATTTTCGACAACTTGTCGATCAATCAAAATATCCTCTGTTTGGTTATCAGCTATGCCGGCGTCTTTTATGCCGTGCAGGCCGATATCGGCAACCGCTGTTTCTATTGTCTCGCTGCCTTTGTCAGTTGTCTTTGTACCATCCTTTTCTTTGTCTGCACCTTGTCGGTGCTAAGTTCGATGATTCTCTATGCCATCGAATACGGCGGAAAGAAATGGTATAAATTCAAGAACCATAAACTGCATCTCGAATACAAACAAAAAATGGTTCGGGAGAAACTATGTCTTAATAATAGTATAGACGATTCGATAAAGATCGGTGACATCTTTAAATAGCACCGTGTGTAACAAGTTCGAGCTCGGCAGGAGGGCCAGAAACAGCCGCTCCTGCCGAGCCCGTTTTTTGTTCATTTTCCGGGTGTAGTACCCACAGTTGCGAAATACTTGCTGGTAAAAGCGGTCGCTGTGCGACCGGCAGCCCGCAGCCGCCCCCGGGCGGAGGGCTGCTCCTCTACGTCGCAAGCCCATCCGCTCGGCTGCGGGCTGGTTCCGAGATGGGGGAGCAGGACTGATCCCCGCCCAAGTCAACCGTTCATTTCGTACTCCGCCCCTTTCATTCAATAAGCCTTAGGGCGCAGCCTGCGAAGGAACCGCGCGAGCGGCCCTGCGGGACGCGAACTGCGGGCCTTCGCCGCCGGAGGCTGCGGCCCGCACGGTCCTAACGGACCGATTACGACCTGAAACAAGCCCGCAGCCGAGCGGAGAGGCATACGACGAGCTGCGCGAAAAAGCAGTCCTCCGCCCTGGGGCGGCTGCGGGCTGCTGCGCCCATACGGGCGCAAATTTAACTTTAATTCGACTTCGGATAACAGCTTGCGAAGCACGTGCGAGCGCATTTGCGGACGCAAGCAGCGGACTTTCGCAGGCTGCGCCCCAAACAAAAATAGGCACCTCCCGTGCGCCTGTTTAATTTTGAATCTTGAATTTTGAATTCTGAATTTGCGCCCGAACGGGCGCCCTGCCCCGGAGCCGCCCGAGCCTCACCCGTCACGCTCCCGCCTCTACCACCTTCCGATAGATCGCCTCCTCGTCGTACCCGCAGAGGGCATAGAGTTCCTCGGGCTTTCCCTGCTCGATCCAGCGGTCGGGAATGCCCAACCGTTCGATGCGGCCGCGGTAACCGCGATCGGCGAGGCAGGCCGTGACGGCTTCGCCCACGCCGCCACGCAGCATGCCGTCCTCGACCGTGAGGATTCGCTCGAATCGTTCGGCAACTTCGTCGAGCAGCTGTTCATCGAGCGGTTTGGCGAAGCGCAGATCGTAGTGGGCGGCGTGGATACCGGCGGCATCGGCCCGCTCGACAGCCCGGGCGGCGGCATTGCCCGCCGTGCCGATCGAGAGCACGGCGACCCGCTCGCCGTCGCGCAGCCGGCGGCCGCGCCCCTCCTCGACCGTTTCGAAGGGCAGACCCCGCCAGGCGACCCCCTCGCCGTACCCGCGCGGATAACGGATCAGGTAGGGTTTCCCGGCGTGCAGCGCCATGTAGAGCAGGTTGCGCAGCTCGCGCTCGTTCATCGGGGCGGCGATCGTCAGCGAGGGGATGGTCGCGAAGGCCGCCAGGTCGAAGAACCCGTGGTGCGTGACGCCGTCCTCGCCCACCAGACCGCCGCGGTCGAGGCAAAAGACGACCGGCAGATGCTGGATCGCCACATCGTGGATCACGTTGTCGAAGGCGCGCTGCATGAAGGTCGAGTAGATAGCGCAGAAAGGGACCATCCCCGCGGCGGCCAGTCCGGCCGAGAAGGTGACGGCGTGCCCCTCGGCGATGCCGACGTCGAAGCAGCGGTCGGGCATCTCCTCCAACATGCGGCTCAATCCGCAGCCCGAAGGCATCGCGGCCGTGATGCCCACCACGCGCGGGTCCTGCCGCGCCAGCTCGACGACCGTTTCGCCGAAAACATCCTGGTAGCGCGCCGCTTCGTGGCGGGCGGCGATCCGCTCGCCCGTCTCGGGATTGAAACGGCCCGGAGCGTGCCACGTCGTCTGGTCCCGTTCGGCAGGGGTATACCCCTTGCCCTTGACCGTCAGCACGTGCAGCAGCTTGGGACCCGGAATATCGCGCAGCGCCCGCAGCGTACGTACCAACTCGGGGAGGTTGTGGCCGTCGATCGGTCCGAAGTAGCGGAAATTGAGGCTCTCGAAGAGGTTGCTCTTGTTCAGCAGCACCTGCTTGGCGGCGTTGCCCGTCTTCTGCAGCAGCCGCAGCAGCCGCGGCGTGTGCGACAGCAGCGCCCAAAGATGCTGTTTGAAGCGGTTGTAGTGGACCGACGAGGTGATCTTCACGAGGTAGCTCTTGAGCGCCCCCGTGGCCTGGTCGATCGCCATGTTGTTGTCGTTGAGAATCACCAGCAGGTCCGTGCTGCGGCTGGCGCCGGCGTTGTTCATCCCCTCGAAGGCCAGTCCGCCCGTCATCGAGCCGTCGCCGATGACGGCCACGATCCGCCGCTGCTCGCCGCGGAGCTCGCAGGCCTTGGCCATGCCGAAGGCGGCCGAGATCGATACCGAGGCGTGCCCCCCGCCGAAAGCGTCGTAGGGGCTCTCGTCCATGCGCGGGAAGCCGCTGATGCCGCCGAGCATGCGCTGGTGCAGGAAAGCTTCGCGGCGGCCGGTGAGGATCTTGTGGGCGTAGCACTGGTGGCCGACGTCCCAGACGATGCGGTCGTCGGGGGTGTCGAAGACGTAGTGCAGCGCAACGGTGAGTTCGACGGCTCCGAGGCTCGATGCGAGGTGGCCGGGATTGACCGAGCAGGCCTCGATGATGTAGCGGCGCAGCTCGTCGCAGTAGATGCGAAGTTGCTCCCCGTCGAGCTTCTTGAGCTGCGCCGGGGAGTCGATGCGTTCGAGATAGAGGTAGTTCCGTTCGCCCATGGCAGCACAAAGATACGGATTTATGCCTGTTTTGTCAAAGATTTTTTTTATCTTCGCCAAACGAAACAAGCATCGCACCTATGAAATACAACAGAATCCTGCTCAAGCTGAGCGGCGAATCGCTCCAGGGATCCCAGAAATACGGGCTCGATCCGGCCGTGCTGCAATCCTATGCCGAGCAGATCCGGCGGGCGACCGAAACGGGCGTGCGGATCGGCATCGTGATCGGCGGCGGCAACATCTTCCGCGGCATGACGGGGGCCAAGCGCGGCTTCGACCGCGTGAAGGGCGACCAGATGGGCATGCTGGCGACGATCATCAACTCGCTGGCGCTGCAGTCGGCCTTGGAGGACAACGGCGTGAAAGCCAAGGTCCTCACCTCGATCCGCATGGAGCCGGTCGGCGAATACTTCTCGAAGGCGCGGGCCCTCGAGTACCTCGAGGCGGGCTATGTGGTCATTATCGGCGGCGGCACGTCGAACCCCTACTTCACGACCGACTCGGCCTCGGCGCTGCGCGGCATCGAGATCGAGGCCGACGTGCTGCTGAAGGGGACGCGCGTGGACGGCGTCTACACGGCCGATCCCGAGAAGGATCCGACGGCGGTGAAGTTCGACGAGATCACCTTCGACGAGGTGATCGACCGCCGGCTCAAGGTGATGGATCAGACCGCCTTCACGCTCTGCCGCGAAAACCGCCTGCCGATCATCGTCTTCGACATGGACACCGAGGGCAACCTCGAAAAGCTCCTCGCGGGCGAGCGGATCGGCACGCTCGTGAAGCTCTGACGCGGCGGCAAGCCGGGGGGGGGAAAAAAGCCACGCAGCGGAGAGCGCACGGCGGACGCGGCGGACGAATGACGGCCGGCGGCGGTTGCGGCGGATGACGGACGGCAGGCGGCTGGCAGCGGCCGGCAAACGAGGACCGGCTGTCGGCGGCGCGAACCCTTCCGAATCGGGCGGCTGCGGGCCGGTCCCGGAACTTACGACAAAGAAACGTTTGAAATCAACCTGTTATGGCTAATCGCAAACAAAAGAAAAGCACCTGGCAACTGGCTGTCATGCTGCTGTTGATCCTGCTTATCGGCGGTTACATCTGCCTGCCGTCGGACTTTTTCGGCGGCAAGCCTGCTTCGGAAGCCGGCGAAGAGCCCTCGGTCGAGGAGACGACCCTCGTTGCCGAAGGGACCGAGGCGCCCGACTTCACGGTCACGATGTTCGACGGCACGGAGCTTTCGCTCGCCTCGCTGCGCGGCCGCGTGGTGCTCCTGAACTTCTGGGCCACCTGGTGCCCGCCCTGTCGCGAGGAGTTGACGCGCGTCGAGGCCGATTTGATCGACCGCTTCGCCGGGCGCCCCTTCACCTTCCTGCCCATCTCGCGCGGGGAGGAGCGCGATGCGGTGGCCGCCTTCCGCGAAAAGATGGGCTACACCTTCCCGATGGGGCTCGACCCCGAACGGAAGATTTACGACCGTTACGCCTCGAACTACATTCCGCGCAACTTTTTGATCGATCCCGAAGGGCGCGTCGTGCTGGCGACGGTCGGCTACGAACCCGCCGAATTCGAAGCCCTCGTGGCGAAGATCGAGACGCTGCTGCAACAGGCCGGCGCGGCCGAGTAACGGGGGAGGCCTGCAGGCGAGCGGCCAAGCTTGCAGCGGGCGCAAATGCAAGATTCAAGATTCTTTGAAATACAGGCCGCAGCCTGCGGAGGTCGCGCACGACTGTTAAGGAGTTGCGGGCCTCCGCCGCCCCCAGGCTGCGGCCCGCCGACCTCTAAAGAGGTCGAATGTACAGCATAAAACATCGACGAAGGCAGCTCGCCAATGCCTGGCTCGATTCCATTCGCAACAAGCCCGCAGCCGAGCGGCCGAGCTTGCAAAGGGCCGCGGCTTGCGAAAGCCCCCTACGAACGGACGCGAGTGAGCGAGCCTTCGCCGCCGGAAGCTGCGGCCCGCTCGGTTCTAACGGACCGGACTAAACTCGAGACAAGCCCGCAGCCGAGCGGACGGGCGTGCTTTCGAGCAGCGCGAGGAAGCAGCCCTCCGCCCGGGGGGGGCGGCTGCGGGCTGCGGCGGTTTCGATGAAACCGCCATTAAAAATGAAACATTAAAAGATTTCGCGAGTAAGCTCGGGGCGCAGCTTCGCTCCGCTGCGCCCTGCGGGCGTAATGCAAGATTCTTTGAAATACGGGGCGCAGCCTGCGGAGTGCACGCATGTTCGGCAACGAACTGCGGGCCTCCGCCGCCCCCAGGCTGCGCCCGCCGACCTCTAAAGAGGTCGAATGTACAGCATAAAACATCGACGAAGGCAGCTCGCCAATGCCTGGCTCGATTTCACTCGCAACAAGCCCGCAGCCAAGCGGCCAAGCTTGCAAAGGGCTGCAGCTTGCGAAGGGCCCGTACGAGCGGATGCGAGTAGCGGGCCTTCGCCGCCGGAAGCTGCGGCCCGCTCGGTCCTAACGGACTGGACCTAATTCGAGACAAGCCCGCAGCCGGGGGGCGACTGCGGGCTGCCGGTCCGGCAGGACCGAAACGCCGCCGCATGCTGCCGACGTCTGCGAATAGTCAGATTAGCACACTCCAAGCCAAAGGCTGCAGCCCTGCCGATCGCTGCGCGACCGGTCCGGTGCGAAAAACGCCCCCAGCCCCGCGGCGAAGCGGCAGACACACAAAGCGAATAACCAAAAAACAGCGATTATGGATACCAAAACGATTCTCAACGATGCTTCCGCTCGCATGCAGAAGACGGTCGAGCACCTCGACGAGGAGCTGCTCAACATCCGCGCCGGCAAGGCGTCGATCAATGTCCTGAACGGCGTGATGGTCGAGTACTACGGTTCGCAGGTGCCCGTTTCGGGAGCGGCGAGCGTGACGGTCCCCGATGCCAAAACGATCCTGATCCAGCCGTGGGACAAGAACCTCATCCGCACGATCGAGAAGGCGATTCTCGATTCGAACATCGGACTGACCCCCTCGAACAACGGCGAGTCGATCCGCCTCACGATGCCGCCCCTCACGGAGGAGCGCCGCAAGGAGTTGGTGAAGCGGGTGCGCGGCGAGGCCGAGACGGCGCGCGTCAGCCTGCGCAACGCCCGCCGCGATGCGGTGGAGGCCTTCAAGAAGGCGCAGAAAGAGGGAATGCCCGAGGATGAATCCAAGGATGGCGAAACGCAGTCGCAGAAGCTGCTCGAGAAGTTCTCGAAGCAGCTCGACGAGCTGGTGGCCAAGAAGGAGAAGGAGATCATGACCGTCTGACCGATCGGCCGTCGGACGACGATCGCTTCCGAAAGATGCCCGGCTATCTCTGCAGCCCGTCCTTCGACGGAGCCTTCGTTCGGCCGATCGCCCCCCCTGCTATGGGACCTTTCATCCTTTCCCGCATGCACGAACGCCCCGCGAAATCCGTGGGGCGCGTGCTGTTTTACGCCCTCGGCTTCTTCGTGGCGACGCGCCTGCTGTCGGGGCTGTTGATCGGGGCGGCCTCGATGCTGTACAGCTTGGCAGGGTGTGCCGATCCGCTGGCGGCGCTTCAATTCGGCGGCATGCCCGACGTGGCGGTCAAGAATTTCGGCGCGAACCTCTGGTGGATGCTGCTGGTCGGTGCGCCGCTGCTCGAGGAGTGCGCCTTTCGCCTCGCCCTCTCGTTCCGGCGGCCGCACGTCGCCATCGGTCTTGGAACGCTCGCGGGGTTCCTCGTCATGCGGCTGGCACCCGCGGAGAGCCTCTTTGCCGGCTACGGCGGCGGAGCGATCGTCGCAGCAGCAGTCGCAGCGGTCGTCTGGAGCACGACGAGCGAGGCGTTCTGGTTGTCGAAGCAGCCGGCCTGGCAGCTGCCCGCAGGATGGTGTTCGGCGATCGGCTTCGGACTGGCCCATCTCTTCGCCATGCCGGGACTGAGCTGGACGCTCCTGCCGTTCGCCCTCTGCATCTGCTTCATGCTCGCCTGCGCAGGGTGCGTCTTCGTCTACCTGCGCGTAAACCTCGGCTTCGGCTGGGCGCTCGCCGCCCATATGCTCAATAACATCCCTGCGCTGGCGATGCTGGCGACAGCCGCCTGACGCCTTCGGCAACTTCGTTCACGGCTTCGGATTCGGGTCGCAAATTCAAAATGCACTCGGGACGCAGCTTGCGAAGTGCCTGCACGAGCGGACCTGTGGGACGCGAGCAGCGGGCCTTCGCGGGGCGAAGCTGCGGCCCGCTGCGGCTTCGTTGAAGCTGCAAATTCAAAATTAAACGGGCTGCCAGGCTCGCTTGGATATTATTCCGGTTCGGGTCGCAGCCTGCGGAGGACGCGCAGATTGGCAACGAACTGCGGGCCAGAGCCTCCGCCGCCGGAAGGCTACGGCCCGTCGACCTCTAAAAAGGTTGACTCTTTCGCAAAGTACACCCGCAGCCGAGCGGCGGGCCTGCGACGTAGAGGAGCAACTCTCCGCCCTGGGGCGGCTGCGGGCAGCCGGTCCTGACGGACCGATTTTACAGACGATTATTCCGTCAAAATAGGCGGCTGCGGGCTGCTGCGCCCTTTGGGCGCAAATTCAAAATGAAAAATGAAGAATTAAAAATAGATTGCTTCACCCAAAACTAACTCGTCTGCGGGTCGCAGCCTGCGGAGAGCACGCAAGTTCGGATACGAACTGCGGGCCTCCGCCACCGGGAGGCTGTGGCCCGCACGGTCCTGACGGACCGGTTCCACACACTACACAACGATTGCCGAAACGACATCCTCGGCTATACTGCGGCCCTATCCTACCTCGGGTTCCGGCCCGCCGATGCCTGCGGCATCGAGGTTGCAGGCGATCTTCCATTCCAAAACAGGCAGCTAACATCTATCGACGTCAAATTTGCACCTCCGCAACCCCCTGGCACGATCCGTGCAGCGAAGAGCCCGCTATGAAAATCGTGCTTATCCTTCTGCTGCTCGTTCTGCTGCTGACGTGCGTCGTCTGCTCGCCGGCCGCCGACTGTATCGACCGGACCACCGTCCCGTCGCTCGATCTCGACCGTTTCCTGGGTCACTGGTACGAAATCGCCCGTTTCGATCACCGCTTCGAACGCAATCTCGAAGCGGTCGAAACCGACTACACGCTTCGGCCCGACGGTTCGATCCGTGTCGAGAACCGCGGTACGCACGACCGCACGGGCCAGCGCAAGCGAGCCCTCGGCAAGGCGCACACGACCCGCACGCCGGGACGGCTCCGCGTCTCGTTCTTCTGGTTTTTCTATTCGGATTACAACGTGCTGGAGATCGGCGACAACTACGACTGGATGCTGATCGGCAGCCGCTCGCCCCGTTTTCTGTGGATTCTTTCGCGCACGCCCCTCCTCGATATCGAGACCACCAACCGCATTCTGCAACTCGCACGCAACCGCGGCTACGCCACCTCACGCCTGCTCTTCGTCGACCACCCCGCCGCCACTCGGAGCGAAGCACACAACGCCCCCGCCGAATAAGTCCCCCCCCCAAAAAAAAAGCCGAACGCCCCGAGAAGAGGGACGTTCGCAAGCAGATCAGAAGAGACTCCCGCCGTGCAGATTTCTGCGATGCACTTCATCGCGGAGAGACCGTCAGGCCACCGAGCAGGCGATTCCGAGCGCCTCGACGCGGTCGGCGATCCGCTGCAGCTCCTCGCGCGGCACCCGTTCGAGGGTCTGACAGGGGGTATCGCGATCGAGCGAGTAGACCATCACCTGACGCGGCCGCAGCCGTTCGACCAGCCGCAGCCAGGCCGACACCTCCTCCTCGGTCGTATTGTCGATCGGCGCGCCGTCGCATACGCCGCGCAGGAACATCGTCTGGAGAATGAAGCGGCCAGCGAAACGTTCGAGCCGCCCGACCGTTCCGTCCACCGTGTAAGCCGGCTGCTGCGGTCGGTTGATCCGCCGCACCGTCTCGTTGAAGGCCGAATCGAGCTTGAGGATGTTGTTGTCGACCCGGTCGAGCGCCCGGCAGACCTCCTCGCGGTGCAGCTGCGTGGCGTTCGAGAGGACCGAGATCTTCGCCGACGGGCAAAGACGGTCGCGCAAGGCGATCGTGTCAGCGATCACCCCCTCGAAATCGGGGTGCAGCGTCGGCTCGCCGTTGCCGGCGAAGGTAATCACATCGGGCGGCGTTCCAGCCCCGACCATGCCGGACAAGACCTCTTCGAGCCGCTCGCGGACCATCGCCCGATCGTTGAAGCGACGGTCGCCGCAACGTTCGGCGTTCCAGCCGCATTCGCAGTAGACACAGTCGAACGTGCACAGCTTGGCGTGCACGGGCAGGAGATTGACTCCCAGCGAAAGGCCCAGCCGTCGCGAATGGACGGGGCCGAAAATCACCTCTTCGAAAAGTGCTGTCATCTTGTTTCCTTTTTTTTTGGTTCGCGACATCCCGACGGATGCCCGTATCGTTTTTCTCGGCCGCATTTCCGCTTCGGGAGGCAGCCCGCGGTGCCGGCATTCCTTTGTTATCGGGACGCAGCTTGCAAAGCGGCCGCACGAGCGGTTTTGCGGACGCAAGTGCGGGCCTTCGCGGGGCGAAGCTGCGGTCCGCTGCGGCTTCGTTGAAGCCGCAAATTCAAAATTCAATATTCAAAATTCAGAATTACAAAATTCCACCAAGCTGCAGCCCGCACGGCCTTAACGGACCGATTACAACCCGCGGCCAGCCCGCAGCCGAGCGGATGGGCTTACACGAGCGGACCTGCATGACGCGTGTTGAGGACTTCCGCCGGGCGAAAACTGCGGGAACCAGACCCCGCGGCAAGCCCGCAGCCGAGCGGATGGGCTTACACGAGCGGACCTGCATGACGCGTGTTGAGGACTTCCGCCGGGCGAAAACTGCGGGAACCAGACCCCGCGGCAAGCCCGCAGCCGAGCGGACGGGCCTGCGACGCCAAGGAGCAGCCCTCCGCCCGGGGGCGGCTGCGGGCTGCTACGCCCGTTCGGGCGCAAATTCAAAATGAAAAATGAAGAATTAAAAATGGATTGCTTCACCCAAAACTAATTCGTCTGCGGGTCGCAGCCTGCGGAGGGCGCAACGACGCAGAGGAGTTGCGGGCCTCCGCCCGGCGGAGGCTGCGGCCCGCCGATGCCTAACGGCATCGATTCCTTACAAAAAAAACCGCAAACAGGCACATATCGCCACAGAAACCTACCGCTCCGCCCGGAACGTATAGCTCCGGCCGGCCACGGTCGGCACCTCGTATTCGTACCACTCCGGCAGCTCGTACGTCACCCCGGGCGCCCCAGCCTCGGCCAAAACCCCAGCCTCGGCCCCCGCAGTCCCAGCTTCAGCAACCCCGGCCGAAGCCGAAACCCCAGCCGCCCCAGCTCCAGCCGCTGCAGATGCTGCCACCTCGAACACCGGCAGCCGCTGGGGCCGCAGCAGCGGATTCCCGGTCGGCACCGCCGCATCGACCGGCCGCTCCCCTGCGAGCGGCACCTCCGTCCGCAGGCGCAGCGCGCCGCCCGCCGTCGAGCGGATCACCGCCTCGGTCAGCCGGCCGTCGCGCCAGGCGAGGTGCTCCACGACGAAGCCGCCGCGGCAGCGCAGCCCCTCGACCGTTCCCTCGCGCCAGCGTGCAGGCAGTGCGGGAAGCAGATGCACGGCCCCGGCATGGCTCTGCACGAAGAGTTCGGCGATCCCCGCCGTGCAGCCGAAGTTGCCGTCGATCTGGAAGGGGGGATGGGCGTCGAAGAGGTTGGGATAGGTGCCGCCCGCCTGCCCCGACTCGGCCGTCGTGGGGGTCAGCTGCTCGGTGATGAGCTTGTAGGCGCGGTCGCCGTCGAGCAGCCGGGCCCAGCAGCAGACCTTCCACCCCATCGACCACCCCGTCGAGTGGTCGCCGCGCTGTTCGAGCGTGCGGCGTGCGGCCGCCATCAGCTCCGGTGTCGCCGCCGTGATGCGCCGCCCGGGGAAAAGCCCCCAGAGGTGCGAGATGTGGCGGTGGCGGTCCGTCGGCGAATCCCAGTCTTCGAGCCACTCCTGCAGCTGGCCGCAACGCCCCACGCGCAGCGGCGGCAGCGCGGCCGCCAGCCGTTCGAGCGAGTCGATGAAAGCGGGCTCGGCCTCCATGAGGCGCGCCGCCTCGGCCGTGTTGAGCAGCAGATCGGCGACGAGCTCGTTGTCCATCGTCGTGCCGGCCACCACCGAGAAGCGCTCGCGCCCCTCGAGCGCCGGCCGGTTCTCGGGCGAGAACGAGGGGGCGACCAGCAGGTAGCCCGACTGCGGATCGCGGACCAGAAAGTCGAAGTAGAAGCGGGCCGCCTCGCGCATCAGGGGCCAGGCCTCCTCCAGATCGGCCCGGTCGGCCGTCATGAGGTAGCGGTCCCACAGATCCTGGCAGAACCAGGCGTTGCAGGTGGGCCAGATGCCGTACGAGGGGCCGTCTACAGCCCCCGTCGAGCGCCAGATGTCCGTATTGTGGTGCAGCGTCCAGCCGCGGCAGCCGTACATGGCCGCCGCCGCGCGCCCCGTCTCGGCACACTCCCGCACGAGACGCACCATCGGTTCGTGCGTCTCGCCGAGCGCCGTGACCTCCGCGGGCCAGTAGTTCATTTCGAGATTGATGTTCGTCGTGTACTTGCCGTCCCAGGGGGCATGCCGGCGGTAGTTCCAGATCCCCTGCAGGTTGGCCGCCTGCCCGCCGGGCTGCGACGACGAGATGAGCAGGTAGCGGCCGAACTGGAAGTAGAGCGCCGCGAGCTGCGGATCGTCGCCCGAGGCGAAGGCCGCGATGCGCCGGTCGGTCGGCCAGGCCTCCTGCGGCGTATGGCCCAGATCGATCCGCACACGGTCGAACTGCTCGCGGTAGCGGCGCACATGGTCCGCCAGCGCCCGGTCGTAGTCGCGCGGGGCGCGGGCGAGGAAGCGTTCGGCCGCCGCCTCCGCGTCGCCCGACACATCCTTGTAATTCACGAAGTTGGTCCCGATCGAAAGGCAGATCGTCGCCGCATCGGCCCCCGTGACGCACACGAGCGAATCGCCCGCCGTCTCCATCCGGCCCCCCTCGGGCACGATGCGCGCAAGGGCCGTGAAACGGACCTTGCCTTCGATCCCCTCGTGGTCGTCGGCCCGTCCGTCGAGCCGCAGCCGGTCGCCCGACGCCCGGCGGACGACCCCTTCGGTGTAGGGGGTCGTATAACGCGCCGCGAAGGTCAACGCCCCCGGCTCGGAGGCGGTCAGCCGGATCAAAAGGAGGCCGTCCGCCAGCGAAGTGAAGGCCTCGCGCCGGTAGGTGACGCCGCCCGCCGTGAAACGGGTCTCGGCGACGGCGCACCCGAGATCGAGCCGCCGTTCATAGTCGGTATAAAGGCTGTCTGTCGCCCCGTCATCCCCGCTCTCCGGCAGCCGGAAGTCGAGGTGCAGCGAACCGACCGTCTGGTAGGGCATGCCGTTGGCCCGCTCGGCACTGAGGTAGCGGCCGCAGAGGCGCTGCGCCTCCTCGTTGCGCCCCTCGAAGAGGAGCCGGCGGATCGAGTCGAGCCCCGCCCGGTCATAGGGGCGGACGTTGTTGTAGGGCGAACCGCCCCAGACGGTCTCCTCGTTGAGCTGAAATTCGTCGTGCAGCGGGTCGCCGTAGACCATGGCGCCCAACCGGCCGTTGCCGAGCGGCAGCGCCTCGACCCACTGCGCCGCAGGGCGGTCGTAGCGCAGGAAGAGCGGCTGCGAAGGGGTCGAGGAGGCCGGATCGGCCGCGCAGGCCGCGAGCGTCAGGGCCGCAGCCCCGGAAAGGAGGGCCGCAAACGAGCCGGCCGGAAAAAGAAAGGCCGCAAACGAGGCGGCCGCCTGCCGAACGGCCCCGAAAAAGGCCGCAGCCGAAAAGGCCGCCGGGAAAGAGGCGGCCGCGAAAGACGGGCGTTTCATACGAATCAGCAATAGCGTTTCAGAATGCCGTAAATCTCCAGCGCGAAGCCGCCGACGACCAAGATCGGCGCCAGCGTGATGCGCCGCCACGAGAAGATGGAGGCGTCGAAGGTGTCGGGCGAGTCGCTGCCGCCGCCCGCCATGAGGAGCAGGCCGAGGAGGATCACCCCGAAGCCGGCGGCGAGGACGAAGTAGTTGCGCCGCGTGAGGGGCATGCGCGGATCCTCCTGCGGATCGGGCGCCGCCGCGTTCCGGAATCGTTTCATATCAATAGAGGTATATCTTGTTCGACTTGATGTTGACGAATTTGTTGACCGCGAAGGCGGTGAAGAGGAGCGAGACGGCGATGCCCACCCCCACCATCGCGGCCAGCAGGATCGCCACGCGCTCCGGGTCGGTGAGCGTCGCGAGCTCGGGGACCGTCTCTCCCAGCCCGTAGACCGAGAGGCCGAAGAGGGCCGCCGCCGCGAAGCCCGAGAGGATGCCCTGCGAAATGCTGCTCGCAAGGAAAGGGCGCATGATGAACCACTTGGTCGCCCCGACGAGCTTCATCGTGTTGATGAGGTAGCGTTTCGAGTAGATGGCCAGCCGCACCGTGTTGTTGAGCAGGATGAGCGAAATAACGGACAGCGCCCCGCCGAAGAGCAGCAGCACGAAGCGGATCCGCCCCACGGTGCGGTGCAGCCGCTCGGCGAGCTGCGCGGGGTAGGAGGCCCGGTCGACCCCCTCGAGCCGCTCGGCGGCCGCGATGAAGCGCTCCACCGCGTCGTGTTCGGAGGAGGCCGCCGTGAGGGTCGCCTCGAACGAGTCGAAGAGCGGATTTTCGCCGAGGATCTCCTCGAAACTCCCGGCGAACATCTTCCGAAACTCCGCATCCGAAGCCTTCTCCTCCTTCGAGACGAAGCGGATCTCGGCCACGAGCGGCTCCCCGGCCAGAAATTCAGCCACGGCATCGCGCTGCGCCGCCGTGCAGGCGTCGTCGAGCTCGACCATCACCACGATGCTGCCCTGCAGCGTGTCGGCCACCTTCATCGCCGCCATCATCAAATAACCCACCGACCCGAGCAGGAACAGCACCAAAGCCATGCTGACCGTCGAGACGATGTACGAATTGCGCACCTTGCGCCGAAGCCGTTTGTCCTCTTTCATTGTCGTCGGGCGTATTGTCGTCTGCAAGACCCCGTCCCCTCCGCCGCCCGGGCGGCAGGCCGGCAGGGCCCCATCATGCAAAAATAGGGGATATTTTCGGAAATCCCCAATTTTTCCGTATATTTGTCTATCCGAAAACGCCTCGATCCATGCTGCTCAAGATCCTGCTCGTCATCGCCGTCATCGTCCAGACGATCGCCACGGTCTACGCCCTCAAGCTGGTGCGCGCGACCAAGTACAACTCGGTCTGGATCCTCTTCATCATCGGCTTTTCGCTGCTCTCGGTCGAACGCATCGTCCAGCTCTTCGTCTTCTCGGGCCACGCCGTGCCGCGCTACTGTTTCGCCGACCTCGGCGTCGTCATCTCGATCTGCCTCTCGATCGGCGTCATGTACGCCCACAAGCTCTTCAAGTACATCGACCGCCTCAACTACCAGCGCCAGCTCTGGAACCGCCGCATCCTGACGGCCGTGCTGCGCACCGAGGAGAAGGCGCGGTCGAGCTTCTCGAAGGAGCTGCACGACGGACTGGGGCCCCTCCTCTCGTCGGCCAAGATGTCCCTCTCGGCCCTCGCGCGCGACGAGCAGGACGCGGCGCGCCGCGAGCTGCTGGGCAACACGAGCTACGTGATCGACGAGGCGATCCGCTCGCTGCGCGAAATCTCGAACAACCTCTCGCCCCACGTGCTGAACGATTTCGGGCTGGCGCGCGGCGTCCGCAACTTCATCGACAAGAGCGCCGCCATGCACCGCGTCGCGATCCGCTTCACGACCAACCTCGGCCCCGAGCGCTTCGACACGGATGTCGAGGTGATCCTCTACCGGGTGATCTGCGAGCTGATCAACAACTCGCTCAAACACGCCGCCTGCCGCACGATCGAGCTCTCGCTCACCTACTCGGGGACGGTGCTGCAGCTCGAATACGGCGATGACGGGCGCGGCTTCGACCCGCAGGCGATGATCGACTGCGGCATGGGGCTCTCGAACATCTCCTCGCGCGTGGGATCGCTGGGAGGCACCTGCGAGATCACCTCGGCGAAGGGGCGCGGGATGCACGCCGCAGTGCGCATCGACCTGCGGAGCGAGCAGCCGCCCAAACGGCTGCGCCCCCGCCCGCGCCGCCGGAAAACCGATCAAAAATAGACAAATCTCACACGCACCGTAGCCATGTACCGTATCGCACTGGTCGATGACCACACCCTGTTCCGCACCGGACTGCGGGGGCTGCTCGAACACAGCCTCGACTGCCGCGTCGTCGCCGAGGCGGCGAGCGGCGAGGAGTTCCTGGAGCTTCTGCCGGCGCTCGAAGCCGACGTCGTCTTTCTGGATTTCGCCATGCCGGGGATCGACGGCGCCCAGACCGCCGAGCGGGCGCTCGCCCGGCGCCCCGACCTGCGGATCATCACCCTCTCGATGTTCGGCGAGGAGAGCTACTACTCGCGCATGGTGAAGGCCGGCGCACGGGGCTTCCTGCTCAAGGACTCGGCCATCGACGAGGTGATCGAGGCGATCGAGACGGTGACGGCCGGCGGCAACTACTTCGCCCCGCGCCTCATGGCCTCGCTCGCCCGTACGATGCAGACCCGCACGACGGGCGGCGACGACGCCCTCTCGCAGCGTGAGCGGGAGATCCTCGTGGCGATCTGCCGCGGCTTGTCGAACCAGGAGATCGCCGACGAGCTCTTCATCTCGAAACGCACGGTCGACAAGCACCGCGCCAACATCCTCGAGAAGACCGGCTGCAAGAACACCGCCGCCTTAGTCGTCTACGCCATCCGCACGGGCATCGTCGAGGCCTGACCCCCGCCGGCCCGCCGCCCGGCCCGCCGCTGATCCAAACCCGCCGACCGGCCCACCCGACCCGCCGCCGACCGGCCCCGCTCCGAAACCGAAACCGAAACCGAGCCACCCGAACCCACCGAACCCACTGAACCCACAGGACCCACTGAACCTACTAAACCTACCGAACCCACCAAGCGACCCGAACCGCACCCCTTCCATGAACTCCGCACCGAAACCCTTCTTCGACGTCAAGGCGGCCAACCGCTGCCAGGAGGTCGACTTAAGCGACTTCTGCGAGCTGCCGCGCGACGAAATTCGCGACCTGGCCGCCGACAAGCCCGTCCTCGAACTCTGCAACCACTATGAACAGCTCACCGCCCCCCGCTTCGACGGCTACGACGGCAAGTCGGGCTACTGCGGCGTCCACGCGCCCGCCTGCCTGACTGTCGATCTCGGAGCGCCGGCTCCGGACGAGCGGCGCGACATCGGCCTCATCCGCTTCCTGCTCTTCGACTCGGTCGCCGACAACAACCACGGCGACCGGGAGCGGCTCTACTACTACCGCGTGCTCGCCGCCGAGGACTTCGCCTCCGAGCGGCGCGACAAGGATGCGTGGGAGTGGCGCGTCGTCGCCGACTGCACGGCCCGGGGGACGCGCAACTGGCAGTTCATCCACATCCCGGGCGGGCTGCAGCGCATCCGCTACATCCGCATCCACTGCGTCGCCAGCCTCAAGAACGGCGGCTTCCACATCGTGCGGCTCGGCGCCTATACCCCGGCCGTTGCCGAGACCGTCGATTACGACCGTCTGATGGCCTCCCTGCGCGAGAAGCCCGCGGTTCCGGGACCCGACGGCGCCCTGCATCCGATCGACCCCTGCGCGAAGGCGCAGTACATCCGCGCCGAGGGGCCGGCCGTGACCGAGATCGGCGACGGCTTTCCCCTCTCGAAACGCATCTACGACACGATGAACTTCATCCAGCTGATCGCCGACCGCGACGCCCGCATCCGGCAGATCATCGGCGAGGCGCACCGCAGCATCCGCCGGGGCGACAGCCGCGGGGAGGCGCGCGAGGCGGCCCTGACGCAGGGGATGACCTTCACGATCGAGCGGCGCTACCTCGAAGGGATCAATACGACCATCTCGAAGAAGATCGAGGCCTACCGCTGCGAGGCGGGGAGCGACCTCGTCCGGCTCGACTGGCGCAACATCTACCAGATTCTGGCCAGCATCGCCGACGACATCGCGATCGTCGAGAAGGACCCGAAGAACATGGAGCGCGTGGTCCTCGACCCCGTCAACGGGCAACTCGACGAGGGGTACCGGCAGGATCTCTCGTCGTTCTACTGGTCGATTTTCGCCATGGTCCTGCCCTACCTGCTCTCCCTGCTGCTCCACTACCTCTAACCTTCGCTCCACCACCTGCTCTAACGCCGCCGCACCATGAACACGAACGAACCCGCCCGCTGCCCCGCAACCCCGGACACCCCCGCCATTTCCGCCGCCGCAGCGGCCCCCGCCGCCCCTTGCGCTCACCAGCAGGCGCCGGCCGAATGCAACAAGGCGATCTGCGACCTCAACTGCCGCTGCGACAAGCGCAGCTGCCCCGACTACAACCGCAACCTCATGCTCGCCGAGCGGAGCGACGCCGGCCTGCCGATGCTCCTGCTCGAGCAGCCCTGCCCGATGATCTGGCCCGAGGGGACCCCCTTCGCCGGCCGCTCCTGCAACGAGGAGCGCTACGACCCGGCGATCGACCGCATCCGCTGCCGGGAGTGCCCGGAGAGCGCCGTCTGCCGCCGGGTTCTCTCGCCGAAGATCGTCACCTCGCCGCTCGTCGACGAGCAGGAGAACTACGCCCTCGACTACTCCGAGTTCAGCGGCTGCACGACGCTGCTGGCGCCCAACTACCTCACCTTCGACCTGAAGCAGAACGATCCGCGCGGCACGGTGCTGCACCGCGTGCAGACGATCCAGTTCCTGCTGTGGGACAACCGCGGCTGCGACAAGCGCGAGGCGTGCGACATAGCCACCCGCTACCGGCTGTTAGTCTCGAACTTCGACGGCGACCTCGCCTACGATGCGCAGGGGCGCCTCGCGGCCACAGACGGCCGGCCGGTCCGCTGGCACGTGCTCTACGACACGCTGCGCGAGAGCTACAACGGCTGGCAGGTCTTCCACCTCGAACAGCCCGTCCGCATCCGCTACATCCGCCTGCACTTCGTGTCGAGCACCGACGAATCGCGCCGCTGCAACATCGTGCGGCTCGGGGCCTATTCGAAACGGCTCGTCGGCTACCCCTACTACAACTACCTTCCGACCCTCGAACGGGGCCTCGATGCCCCCGCCGCCCTGCGCGACCCGGCGGCAGCCCCCGAGGAGCCCGAAGGGCCGAAGGGCAAAGCGGCGGCCGATCCGGCGACCGCCTCCTCGATTGCCAAGTTCCCCGAGGCGCTGCAAACGAAGATCAACGAGAAGCGGAAGGAGGCGGAGGAGGCGATCGCCCGGAGCCCCTACCCCGAGCTGGAAGAGATCAAGGCCGAGCTGCTGAAGGACTTCTCGACCGATCTGGAGATCGCCATCGGGGAGTTGCGGCAGCACGACCGCCACGTCTACCGCGTCAAGCACAAAATTTTCCGAAGGACGACCGACCTGCTCCACAACTCGGCACGGCTGAAGTTCATCTCAATCGTGCTGACCGTGATCGGCGTGCTTCTGGCCCTCGGCGAGCTCTTCGCCGACCCGCTCCGACGCCTCCTCGGCATCTGACCGCTCCCCCTCCGACCGGACAAAGCCGCCGCTGCACCCGAAAGGCAGCGGCGGTCTCTTTTATGCGCCGCCCCGCCGTCCATCCGGTTCATGATGAAAAACAGTCTCTTGGTTATCAAAATCCCCCCCCCCGATGATTTTAATTGGCCGTTTCGCAGCAGGGTTTTATTTTTGCCGCAGAAATTCACCATGATGAGACTGAAACCCCTGACGACAAGTTTGCTGTTCGCGGCATGTGCGGCGCTCGCCGCGACGTCGTGCATCAAGGAGGAGGCGCCCAACGCGGAGGCCGACATCGAGAGCTGCACGCTCGCGGGCGACGTGCTCAACCGCGATCCGATCATCGAAAACGACCGGATCACCCTCATCCTGAAAAAGGGAACCGACCTCACGGCCCTCGCACCCGAATTTACGCTGACGCCGGGGGCCACGATCCTCCCCGCAAGCGGTTCGACGCGCGATTTCACCACGCCGCAAAGCTACGAGGTGACCTCCGAGGACGGCCGCTGGAAGAAGCGCTACCGGGTCGAGGCCACGACATCGGGCATGACGACCGGCACCTTCCGCTTCGAAAACGCCCGGATGGACAGCAACGGCAAGTACCAGATCTTCTACGAGACGGACGCCGCGGGGGCCGAGATCCTGACGTGGGCCAGCGGCAACCCCGGCTTCGCCCTGACGGGCGCCGGCGACGACTGCACGGACTACCCCACCTACCAATCCGGCACCGGCTACCGGAACAAGTGTCTGGCCCTCACGACCCGCCGGACGGGTTCGTTCGGGACGATGATGAACATGCCCATCGCCGCGGGCAATCTCTTTCTCGGGACATTCGACGTGGTGAACGCCCTGAAGGATCCCCTGACGGCGACCCGCTTCGGCATCCCCTTCGAACACGTGCCGTCGCATCTGCGCGGCTACTACCAATACCGCTCGGGCGAGACTTTCTACGAGCTGGACCGCTCGGCCTCCGACAAGCTGAAGCCCGTACCGGGGCGGAAAGACCGCTTCGACATCTACGCCGTTTTCTTCGAGAGCACCGACGACCGGAAGCACCTCGACGGAACGAACGCCCTCTCGGAGGAGAATCCGAACATCCTCGCCGTGGCGCGAATCGCGCCGGAGAAGGCCGTGGAGTGCGATGCATGGAGCCCCTTCGAGATCGACTTCGTCTTCCGCGAGGGGAAGCAGCCGGACCCCGCGAAGCTGGCGGCGGGAAAATACAGCCTCGCGATCGTCTTCACCTCCTCCTTCTGCGGCGACCGCTTCGAGGGGGCGCCGGGCAGCACGCTCCGCGTGGACGAGGTAACCCTGGAATACGAATAACCGGAACACCATGAAAAGGACAACGATCACGCTTCTCCTGACGGCCCTCGCGCTCCTGCTCGGCTGCGGCGGCGCCCGGGCCCAGCAGGACCGCACACCGGGCATCATCCGCTCCGCCCTGATGGGGCTGGAATACGAAGTGCGGGCCGGCATCAACATCGGCGGCGCATCGCCGCTGCCGCTGCCCGCGGAGATTCGCCGGATCGACAGCTATTCGCCGACCTTCTGCTTCTCGCTCGAGGGCGACGTCATCCGGTGGTTCGGGGAGAAGCGGCGCTGGGGGCTCATCCTGGGGCTGCGCCTCGAGAACAAGGGGATGCAGGCCGGGGCCCGGACGAAGAACTACGGCATGGAGATCATCGGCGACGGCGGCGAGCGGCTCAAGGGCAACTGGACGGGCATGGTCCGGACCAAATACCGCGGCACCTTCTTCTCGATCCCCCTGCTGGCGGCCTGCCGGATCAATCCGCGGCTCCGGCTGCACGCAGGCCCCTACGTCTCGTTCCAGAGCAGCGGCGATTTCTCCGGCCACGTCTACGACGGCTATCTGCGCGAGAACGACCCCACGGGCAACAAGGTGGTCTTCGAGGGGGACCGGCGGGCGACCTACGATTTCTCGGACGAGCTGCGCAGCGTCCAGTGGGGCGTGCAGGCGGGCGTGAACTGGAAGGCTTTCAAGCATCTGACCCTCTCGGGCGACCTGACGTGGGGTGTCACGGACATCTTCAAGAAGGGATTCCGGACCATCTCGTTCGACATGTATCCCATCTACCTGAACATCGGCTTCGGCTACGCCTTCTGACGGACGGCGGCTGACGGGAGGGGGCGGCGGAGAGGCGGTCCATACGATAAACGACTTCATTTTCAACATCTATAAACCATGAAAAAACTCTTTACTTTATTGGCCCTGGCCGCAGCGATGACCTTCGCGGCCTGCAGCAGCGACGACGGCCCGGCCGCCTGGGAGAAACTGCCCGCGACGCCGATCTCGGGCGAGAATGCGGTGTTGACCGTCAACGGCGACGCGACGGCGGGAACTGTCCAGCTGACGGCGACGAGCGCCACGCAGGGGACCCTGCTGTTGACGAACGTGCTGCCCGGATACGACGAAGTCTCCATGGCGGTCACCCTCGCCGAGCGTGCCGACGGCTCGTTCGACCTGCAGGGCGAAACGGGGCTGACGACGCCCCCCTCGATGCTCGCGAAAGCGGAGGCGGCCGCCGAGATCTTCCACCTCACGGTCAGCGGCAGCCTGACCCCCGAAGGGAAGGCGGTCATCGACCTGACCTCGGCTTTGAGCACGGAGGCCCAGGGCGGACTGACCGGGACGTGGAATCTGTTGGATAAAATGTCGTTTGACGAAGACTCTAATTTGACGTCGGCCCCGCTCTGGATCACCTGGAGTGCGATCGATCCCGCACAGCCCAATGCGGAACAGCTGGCCCTGACCCTGCGCACCTTCGGCAGTCCGCTGCTCTACCAGGTGCTGCATTCGGTCACCTTCGCGCCCGACGGAAACATCACGGCGCAATATTGGTCGGGCGAGCCCGATTTGATGAGTTGCATCTTCTACGGAATCGACGAGGCAGGAAATATAGTCAATCTGCATGAGAGCGAACCGTGGCTCGATTCGCCCAAGAACCTCGCTTTCTGGTTTGTCCGGGGCGACCGGCTCTATATCGTTCCGAACATCGCGGCGATCCTTGCCGAGACCGGCGGGGAGAACGGCGCGGCCGTCGATCCGGAGGCTCTGACGGGGCTGTTGGGTACGCTGGCCGAGTACGGCGTGAAGGTCGATCTGCTGCTGCCGCTCGTCCAGCAGTGGATGCAGACGGGCATTCCCCTGAGATATGCCAAGGAGAACGGCGCCTTGAAACTCTATGCGGACAAGGAGCTGTGCGCACCGGTCATCGAAGCCCTGCTGCCGGCGCTGCCGAAGTTAGACGAGGTGATCGCGAAACTCGTGGCGGAGAATCCCGACGACGAGATGATCCAGATGCTGCCGATGCTCTTCTTCATGCTGGGCATCGAGAATTTCGCCGCCCTCGAACCGGTCTGGAATTCGAACACGGCGGACTTCGAAATAGCCCTGCACCTGACCGAAAAGGCCCAGTAGCCGAGAGCCGCCCGACGACAAAAAAGGACGCCGCGATCTGTCGGCGTCCTTTTTTTGTTTCGATTCGATAAGCGGACTGCGGGGCAGCCCGGGGCTTCCTGCCCGGCGGAGCCTGCAACACGTTGGGTTCGGCCGGCGCAGGGCCTGCGACACGGGGTTTCGTGCGACACGGGGGACTGTTCGACGGCGGGGTTCCGCTCAACGACGGAGGCCTGCGGCGGTTTCCTGCAGCGCAGTTCTCTGCAGCGGGGTGGAAGCCTATGACCGGGCGAACGGGTCACTCCTTCGCCTGCTCGGCGGCCCGGAGAGCATTGAAGCAGTGGCGGCAGATCGGCTCGTAGCTGTCCTGGGCGCCGAGCAGCACCTGCTTCTCGTCGCTCGTGAGCCGGTGCGAATGGTGGGCCAGATTGCCGCAGCGGACGCAAATGGCATGGACCTTCGTCACGTATTCGGCCGTCGCCATCAGCGTCGGCATCGGGCCAAAGGGCTTGCCCGTGTAATCCATATCGAGGCCGGCGACGATCACGCGGACCCCGCTGTCGGCCAGCTTCCGGCAGACCTCGACGAGGCTGTCGTCGAAGAACTGCGCCTCGTCGATCCCCACGACATCAACGTCCGAGGTCATGAGGAGGATGTTCTGCGGCGACTCGACCGGCGTCGAGCGGATCGCATTGGCATCGTGCGAGACCACCTCGGCCTCCGAATAGCGGACGTCGATCTTCGGCTTGAAGATCTCGACCCGCAGATGGGCGAACTGCGCCCGTTTCAACCGGCGGATCAACTCCTCGGTCTTGCCCGAAAACATCGAGCCGCAGACCACTTCGATCCACCCCTTTCGATTCGTATTTTCAAGAAACATAGTCGTTCTGTTATCGGTTCTTTTCTCTCTTGCCCCTGTGCAATACCCGACAGCACCGGGTTCGCCCGGGACGAGCCCGCAGCCGAGCGGACGGTCCTGCTTTCGAGCAGCGCGAGGATGCAGCCCTCCGCCGGGGGGGGCGGCTGCGGGCTGCTGCGCCCATGCGGGCGCAAATCTAAATCCAGCTTCGGGACGCAGCCTGCGAAGAGACCGCGCGAGCGGACCTGCGGGACGCGAACTGCGGGCCTTCGCCGCCGGAGGCTGCGGCCCGCACGGCCTTTTCAAGGCCGAAATTCAGAATTCAAAATTCTAAATTCAAAATTCTAAATTCAAAATTAAATTCGGTCGCAGCCTGCGGCCATCCGGCGCTCGATGGCACCTTTTTCCTCTCGGGACGAGCCCGCAGCCGAGCGGACGGGCCTGCTACGAGCTTCAACGAGGGTACACGCCTCCACCGGGGGAGCCGCCGATGCCGGCGACATCGATTCCCGACCGCGGCCAGCCCGCAGCCGAGCGGACGGTCCTGCTTTCGAGCAGCGCGAGGATGCAGCCCTCCGCCGGGGGGGGCGGCTGCGGGCTGCCGGTCCTGACGGACCGATTTTGTCAACACACACTTCCGTCACGCCCGGCGGCTGCGGGATCGCATTCGCACGCAACCATTTTCACCCCGTCCGGCTGCGGTTGCGGCCCGCTCGGTCCTGGCGGACCGATCCTTAACTCCGGGCAAGCCCGCCGCCAAGCGGCCGATGCGGCCCGCCGGCCTACTCCTCGATCCGCTTGATATGCGCGCCGAGGGCGTTCAACCGGCCGTCGATGTTGCAATAGCCGCGGTCGATCTGCTCGATGTTCTGGATCGTCGAGGTCCCCTCGGCCGACATGGCGGCGATCAGCAGCGCCACACCGGCCCGAATATCGGGCGAGGACATGCGCGTCGCCCGGAGGCGGATGCGGTGGTCATGGCCGATGACCGTGGCGCGGTGGGGATCGCAGAGGATCACCTGCGCCCCCATATCGATCAACTTGTCCACGAAGAAGAGGCGGCTTTCGAACATCTTCTGGTGGATCAGCACGGAGCCCCGGGCCTGCGTGGCCACCACGAGGAAGATCGAAAGCAGGTCGGGCGTCAGCCCCGGCCACGGGGCGTCGGCGATCGTCATGATCGACCCGTCGAGAAAAGTCTCGATGCCGTAGTGCTCCTGCTGCGGAATATAAATATCGTCCCCCCGCTGCTCGAAGGCGATTCCCATGCGGGCGAACTGGGCGGGAATGATGCCCAGGTCGTCGAACGAGACATCTCGGATCGTCAGCTCCGAGCGGTTCATGGCCGCCATGCCGATGAAGCTGCCCACCTCGATCATATCGGGCAGCAGCGTGTGCTCGGTGCCGCCCAGCGCATCGACCCCCTCGATCTCGAGGCGGTTCGAGGCAATGCCGCGGATCCGGGCCCCCATGCGGTTCAGCATGCGGCAAAGCTGCTGGATGTAGGGTTCGCAGGCGGCATTGTAGATCGTCGTCGTCCCCTTGGCCCGCACGGCCGCCATGATGATGTTGGCCGTGCCGGTCACCGAAGCCTCGTCGAGCAGCATGTAGGTTCCCTTCAGCTCCTCGGCCTCCACGGCATAGATATCCTCGCCGAGGTCGAAGTTGAACTTCGCCCCCAGCTTCTGGAATCCTAAGAAATGGGTGTCGAGCCGCCGCCGGCCGATCTTGTCGCCGCCGGGCTTGGGGATGTACCCCACGCCGAAGCGCGCCAGCATCGGACCGATGAGCATCACCGAGCCCCGCAGCTTCATGCCGCGGCGGCGGTAATCCTCGCTGCGGAGGTAGTCGAAATCGATCTCCCGCGCCCGGAACGAATAGGTGTCTTCGGCCAGCTGCTCGACCTCGACCCCCATGTGGCGCAACAGCTCGATGAGCTGCAGCACATCGAGGATGCGGGGGACGTTGTGCACCGTCACGCGCTCGTCGGTGAGCAGCGTGGCGCAAAGGATCTGCAGGGCCTCGTTTTTGGCGCCCTGCGGCGTGATGGAACCGTGAAGGCGGTGTCCGCCCTCGACCTGGAAAACAGCCATGATACGAATCGTTTCGACGGGCGGGACCTCCGCGCGACCGGGGCGGAAGGGGCCGGAAACCCCGATGCCGCCGGCCGACAGCCGTTAGGACAAAGATAAGCGATTTCGGACTTTTCGCCGCATTTTTGAAATAAATTCATGAAAAATTTTTGCGAATAAGTTTTTTGTTGTACTTTTGCATTCCGTAAAAAAGTCTAAAACAATAAAAACGATACAGCTATGGCAATGAAGAGAACTTACCAGCCCTCGCGTCGCAAGCGCATCAACAAGCACGGCTTCCGCGCTCGCATGGCTACGGCGAACGGCCGCAAGGTGTTGGCTGCGCGCCGCGCAAAGGGGCGCAAGAAGCTGACGGTTTCGGACGAGACGACGTTCAAGTACTAATCCGACGCACCGCCGCACAAGAACAGGACCGACCCGCAAGTCGGTCTTTTTCTGTTTCGGGGGGGGCGGGTGCTCGAGGTCTGCGGGCACGTCTGGGACATTCTTGCAGGCGCAAATCTATGAAAGATTAAAAATGCAGCGTCCGAGCTCGGGCTGCAGCCTGCGGAGGACAAAGTTCGGGTACGAACTGCGGGTCTTCGCGGGGCGAAGCTGCGGTCCGCTGCGCCCATTTCGGGCACAAATTCAAAATGAAAAAGGAAGAATTAAAAATGCGGCGTCCATTCTCCTAAATTTCTATCTCGGGCTGCAGCCTGCGGAGGATACGCATGTTCGGCAACGAACTGCGGGCCTCCGCCGGGCGGAGGCTGCGGCCCGCTCGGTCCTGACGGACCGATTCCCGTCCAAAACGAACCCGCAGTCGAGCCGTGAGCGGCATCGCAGAAAGGCAGCCCGCAGCCGAGCGGACGGGCCTGCACGAGCGGTCCTGCGGGACGCGAATTGCAGCCCTCCGCCCGGGGGCGGCTGCGGGCTGCCGACGTCTACGACGTCGAATTTGCCGCAAAGCACTCCGACGACGACCGGCGACTGCCGCACTCGTCAACATCGCCCCCGCTATTCTAAAACCGACAATAAATTAGAGATGACTACGATCCGACAAGCCACCGTTTCCGACATTCCGCTGCTGCGCCGTCTGGCCGATGCAGCCTTTCCCGCCACCTACGCCGCCATTCTCACACCGGCGCAAATCGACTATATGATGGCGTGGATGTACTCCGAAGAGAGCCTCCGCCGCCAGTTCGACGAAGGGCAAACCTTCTACATCGCCCGCGAAGAAGCCCCAGAAGCGCTTCCCGAAGCGGCTTCGCCCGCCGGCGAACACCCGCTCGGCTACCTCTCCGTCGAACGGCAGGGCCCCTCACTCTTCCACCTGCAAAAACTCTACGTGCTGCCCGAGGCGCAGGGCCGCGGCGTCGGCGCGATGCTCTTTCGCCAGGCGGTCGAACACGTCCGCACGCACGGCGCCCTGCCATGCCGGCTGGAGCTCAACGTCAACCGCCACAACCGCGCCCTCGGCTTCTACGAACGGATGGGGATGCAGCGCCTCCGTGCGGTCGATGACCCGATCGGCAACGGCTTTTTCATGAACGACTATATCATGGGGATTGCGGTCGAATAATCCGCCACCCTCCTAAACGGCGAATTCGATTCGGGCTGCAGCCTGCGGAGGGCAAAGTTCGGGTACGAACTGCTGGCCTTCGCCGCCGGGAGGCTGCGGCCCGCTGCGGTTCCGATAGGAACCGCAAATTCAAGATTCAAAATTAGCTGCAACACCGGACTTCGAGGCAGCCCCGCAGCCGAGCGGAGGGGCCTGCACGAGCGGACCTGCGGGACGCGAATTGCAGCCCTCCGCCCGGGGGCGTCTGCGGGCTGCCGACGTCTGCGACGTCGCATCTACAGCAAAACACCTCAGCAACTACAAGCGGCTGCGGGCTGCTGCGCTTCCTTGCGAAAGCGCAAATTCAGCATTCAAAATTCAAGATTCAAAATGATAGATCGGGCTGCAGCCTGCGGCCCGCCCGGTCCTGACGGACCGATCCTAACTCAACGCAAGCACGCTGCCAAGCGGAGAGGTGTGCGACAAGCTGCGCGAGGCTGCAGGTTGCCGAACGGGCACCTGCCCCGAAGTCGGCCCGCCAAACCTACCCCCCCCAAAAAAACACATCGCGCCCCCTTTCTTTCGGAAAGGGGGCGCGCTTGCGAAGACATCCATCCTCCGCCGCATTGCTCCTTACAGCCGTATCGCTTCTTACCGCTGCATCACTTTACAGCCGTGTCGCTTCTTGCAGCTCGCTTCTTACAGCCGCACCGCTTCATAGATTGCATCCGCGCCGCTTCATAGAGCCATTACTTCTCCTTGTAAAGGTCCACTTCGCCGCGCTCGACCTTGCCGTGCAGCGCCGCGAGCTCGGCGACGACGGGCGAGATGTATTCGATCGTGTCCGTCACGGCCGAGCGGCCCCCGTCGCCCTTGATGCGGTAGAGCATGGCAGCATAGAGCGCCCGGAAGCAGAGCTCCGTATCGTTCATGCCGGGGTTGCCGATGATCGCCCGCAGCCGCGGCAACTCGGGTTCGAGCCGTGCGAAGGTCGCGCGGTAGTGCTCGCCGACCGGCAGCTTGAGCAGTTGCAGATGCAGATCGTGCAGGTCGCGGATGAGGTGCAGCGTGTGTTCGAGGTGCCCCTTCTCCTCCTTGCCCTCCTGCCGCAGCAGGTTGGCGATGTCCATGTACCAGATCAGAAAGGCCGACTTCTGCTGCTCGTCGAGCTCCTTGCGGGGGGCGATGAGGGTCGAATAGACCGCCTCGGGGCTGAACTGCAGCGCCCGCAGCAGATCCTCCAGCTGCCAGAGGTAGAGGATGTATTCGGCGATGTTCTCCTTGCGTTTCGAAAGAGCGATATCCATAGCGCCTTATTTTTTCGATCCCAGCTGCGATTCGACCCGGCGGCGGATCTCCTCCAGCTTCGAGGCCTCGATACGGCCTTCTCCATAAGCTTTTTCGGCGTTCCGCAACTCCTGTCTCAACGCACCGTGCCCTATTTCCTCCATATGCGTCAGCGTATGGTCCGCATCCTTCAAAAACGCAACCAGCAGCAAGAGCAGAAGCACGCCGCAAATCACGGCCACCACGATATAGACGAGTGACGCCGTCAACAGCGCCGCAGCACCGATCGCCGCAATGCCGTAGACGGCAGCCACGCGTCCCGATGTGCGACGGGCGATCTTCCACACATGAGGCGTCAGCCCCACAGCGAGTGCGAGCAGACAGGTGCAAGGTTTCGAAATCACGTAGGTATCCGTCAGGGCAGCCGCACCGTAGAGCACGACGGCCAACAGCAGGCCGAGCACGAGCCTGCGCCGCGAGAACCCCGCGGACCAGCTATCGAGCCCCGTCACCTTGCTGAGATAAAAGAGCGCGGCAGCTCCCTGAAGCACGGCAGCGGCACCGAAGCCCAGCAGAAGCCACTCATCATGAGCTGTTTGACGCTCCAGCAGGAACCACAGCGATTCGTTGAATCCCAGCGAACAGAAATACCACCACTCGACTGCGGCGAGCAGGATCATCCCATATCCCGTGCGGCACCAATACGCACGCAGGGCCTCTTGGGGCAGGTGCATACCGCGCCATACCCGCACCAGCAGCACGACCAGCAGCACCGCGATGAACCAGACGGCATTGCGGCCCGCTCCGATACCGTCGAAAAACGGATAGACCTTTTTCACCGGCTCCGTCTCCTCGCCCCAATCGGGTGCCTGCTCTTCCGCCGCCCTTTCGGCCCTGCGAGCTGCATGGGCGGCATACTCCTCCCCGGTCAGCGGCACGGCGCAGCCGCGGCGCAGATATCCGCGGCGGTCGCTGAACGGGATCGAGATCCAGTCGTCGTTCTCGACGCGGACCCCGTCGAGCACATCGCCGTAACGATACGGCGAACACATGGTGCCCGACCGCTCGTCGGGCCCGTGATAAACCGACGCGTCCGAAACGACGACTTTCCAGCTGTCGATTTCGGCGGCACAAAGCGACGTGACCGCCGAAAGCCCTGCAAGAAAGCAGCAAATGAGCAACAAACGATATTTCATACTTTTTATTTAATCCAGACTTTTTCGGGCTGCTGCTCGCGGTGCTTGAGGAAATACTCCTGCGACTTGAGCAGGTTGCGCGACTGCAGCACCATGTTCTTCGTCTCCGAAAGAATCGTGAGGTAGAGCATCGAGGCGCGCGTGTTGGTCTTCGAGGCGTCGATGCGCGAGAGCTCGGCCAGCATCGCCTCCGAGATCCGCTCGAAAAGGTCGTCGCGCATCGAGAGCACCGATTCGAGCTCCGAGAAATCCCCCTCGCGAAGCATCCGGTTGATCGAGCGGTTGATCACCTCCACGTCGTCGTTGATCGCCATCAGGTCGCGCGTTTCATCGGCCGAAAAACCCTCGTGGCTGTTGTCGATGTGGTCGAAGGCGGGGCGGGCGATGTGCAGCAGCGCCTTCGTCACCTCGTTGAGGTAATCGACCACCTGCACGTAGTAATGGGCGGCGTAAATATCGACGTGCTGCAGCTTCTTGAGGGTCGGCATGAGGGTGTATTTGCGGTCGCGCGAGTGGTAGAAGAGGCTGTTGGCCTCCTTGACCATCGCCTGCAGCTCGCTGCGGTTCTCGCGCATGGTGGCGATCAGCGTGCGGTCGTAGATCTTCGTGGCGCGCAGCATCGTGTGTTCGACCTCCTCGCGCAGCGAGCGGATCACATCTTCGGTCGTCTCCGTGGCGGCATCGGCGTGCTCCTCCTCCTTTTTCTTCATGAAGTTGCTGTGAATCAACATGTAGCCGCAGAGGATCGTCACGACGACGAAAGCGGCGATCCCGCCGTAGATGAGCACGAGCCCCACGACGAAGGCGATGAGGAAGCCGCCGAGGGCGGTGACGAACCACCCCATGACGACGGTCATCACGCCCGAGATGCGGTAGACGGCGCTCTCGCGGCCCCAGGCGCGGTCGGCGAGCGACGAACCCATGGCCACCATGAAACAGACGTAGGTGGTCGAGAGGGGGAGTTTGAGCGAGGTGGCCAGCGCAATGAGCAGGGCCGAGGTGGTCAGGTTGACCGTGGCGCGGACCATGTCGAACGGGGCGCCGCTGTGTTCGATGTCCTCGAATTCGAAGCGGCGCTCGATCCGGCGGCGGAGCGAGGCGGGGACGACCCGTTCGAAGGCCGAGTTGATCTGCACGGCCATGCGCACGATGGTCCGCGAGAAGACCGACGAGTTGTTGTACTGGGGGGTCGAATCATCCTGCGACGCGAGCTTGAGCTCGGTTTCGGTGACGTGCATCGCCTTGTTCGAGGTCCAGAGCGTCACGAGCATGAGGGCGCCCGCCGTGAGAAGGATCGGCAGGCTGGCGGGGATGTTTTCGTTGAGGGCCCCCATGAGCATCGACGAATCGCCGGCGGCGCGGGCGATGCGGAACGAGTCGAAGCCGGCGACCGGCACACCGATGAAGTTCACCAGGTCGTTGCCGGCGAAGGCGAGGGCCAGGGCGAAGGTACCCGAGAGGATCGTGATGCGGAGGATGTTGACCTTGAAAAGCTGGATGAAACGGAGCACCAGCGAGCAGACGATCCAGCAGAGGGCGAGCGAGAGCAGCAAATGGTCGTTGATCCAGAGGACGGCGGGGTGGTCCGCAAGGAGCGACTTAAGGCCTTTGAAGAGGGCGAAGTAGATGATCGCCGTAAGGGAGGCCCCGCACCAGAGGGCGCCCAGACGGCGCAGCATGGCGGTGTAGCGGAACGAGAAGATCGCCCGCGAGATGTACATGGCGATCGAGCCGCAGGTGAAGGCGATCACGACCGAGAGCAGGATCGCCGAGACGATACCCAGGGCGCGGGAGGTGTTGATGAAGTCGCCGAGCGAGCCGAGGACGAGGGCCGGGTCGTTGGAGATCTTGAAGATCGAGACGGCGATGGCCGAGCCGAGCAGACAGAAGATGAGCGAGACGGTGGTCGAGGTGGGCAGCCCCAGCGAGTTGTAGAGGTCCAGCAGGATGATGTTGGCGAACATGACGCCGAGGTAGAGCATCATCACCTCGTGAAAGGTGAAGAGCCCGGGGTTGAACATGCCGCTGCGCGCCACCTCCATCATGCCGCTGGAGGTGAGGACGCCGATGATGATGCCGACCGAGGCGACAGCGAGGATCGTCCGCATGGGGGCGGCCTTCGAGCCGATGGCGGAATTGAGGAAGTTCACGGCGTCGTTGGTCACTCCGACAAAGAGGCCCGAGACGGCCAGGATGCCCAGAATCACCACAATAACAGTATAGATTTCACTCATACGAGATGGATTTTTCTGCCCGGAAGCGACACAAAGTTAATCGAAAATCCCCCTCGACCGCCGCCGCGGACAAAACTTAACAAAGAGGTAACATAGACTTAACGTTTTCGAAACAATAAAAACAGGGGAGGGGCTGCGGGGAAAGGAGGGCCGGTCGCAGGCTGGGGCGGAGAAGGCCCGCAGTTCGTACCTGAACTTGCGAGCACTCCGCAGGCTGCAGCCCGGGGATCATTTTTAATTCTTCATTTTATCATTTTTAATTGCAGCCTTGCAAAGGCTGCAGCAGCCCGCAGCCGCCCCCGGGCGGAGGGCTGCAATTCGCGTCCCGCAGGTCCGCTCGTGCAAGCCCACCGCTCGGCTGCGGGCAAGTCCCGAGATAATTCGACGCCACAGCTAATTTTGAATATTGAATTCTGAATCTTGAATTTGTACCCGCAAGGGCGCAGCGGGCCGCAGCTTCGCCCCGCGAAGGCCCGCACTCGCGTCCGCAAGTCCGCTCGCACGTCCTTCGCAAGCTGCGTCCCGAACTGAGAATAAACCCAATTGTGCCCCAACAAACCAATTTAATTTTGAATTTTGAATTTTGAATTTGCGGGAGCAGTCGCAGCCAAAGGCCGAGGCTGCTCCCGCCTTTGATTTCCCATTATTTTTCCCTATTTTTGCGGGGCGATATGAGTTTGCGATTCACCATAGAACGGACAGCCCCCGCCTCGAAGGCGCGGGCAGGCCTCCTCGTGACCGACCACGGCACGATCCGCACCCCCATCTTCATGCCCGTCGGCACGGCCGCCACGGTCAAGGGGCTCTTTCACCGCGACGTGCGCGACGAGGTCCGAGCCGAGATCATCCTGGCCAACACCTACCACCTCTACCTCCGCCCCGGCATGCGGATCATCGAACAGGCGGGGGGCGTGCACCGCTTCTCGACCTGGGAGGGCCCGATGCTGACCGACAGCGGCGGCTTCCAGGTCTTCTCATTAGCCGCCTGCCGCAAGCTCGAGGAGGAGGGATGCCACTTCCGCTCGCACATCGACGGCTCGAAGCACCTCTTCACCCCCGAGAGCGTCATCGACACCGAGCGGACGATCGGCGCCGACATCATGATGGCTTTCGACGAATGCCCCCCCGGCGACGCCCCCTACGACTACGCCGCCCGCTCGCTGGCCCTCACCGAGCGCTGGCTCGACCGCTGCTTCGACCGCTACCGGCAGACCGCCCCCAAGTACGGCCACTACCAGGCCCTCTTTCCCATCGTGCAGGGGTGCGCCTATGCCGACCTCCGCGCCCGCGCCGCCGAGAACGTTCTGCAGTACGATGCCGACGGCTACGCCATCGGCGGCCTGGCGGTGGGCGAACCCACCGAGACGATGTACGGGATGATCGAGGTGGTCAACGCCATCCTCCCCGAGAACCGCCCCCGCTACCTCATGGGGGTCGGCACCCCCGTCAACATCCTCGAGGGGATCGACCGCGGCGTGGATATGTTCGACTGCGTGATGCCCACCCGCAACGGCCGCAACGGCCAGCTCTTCACCGCCGAGGGGATCATCAACATCCGCAACCGCAAGTGGGAGGCCGACTTCTCGCCGATCGACCCCGAGGGCACCGCTTTCGTGGACCGTCTCTACTCGAAAGCCTACCTGCACCACCTCAGCGCCTGCGGCGAGATGCTCGCCGCCGAGATCGCCTCGCTGCACAACCTCGCCTTCTACCTGCGGCTCGTGCGCACGGCCCGCGAACGGATCGCGGCGGGCGACTTCCGCGAATGGAAGGAGCGCATCGTGCCGAAGCTCACCCAACGACTTTAATCCGCGCCGGTATGGAACAGACACCGCAGGAACAGACGCCGCAGGGCAAGATACCGAAGTTCGGCTTTCCGGGATTCAAGATCCTGGACCGCTACATCCTGGTGAAGTTTCTGACGACCTACTTCTTCGCCATCGCCATGATCATCGTGATCGTCGTCCTCTTCGACTACGTCGAGAAGATCGACGACTTCACCGAGCTGCACGCCCCCGTGTCGAAGGTGATCTTCGACTACTACCTGAACTTCATGCCCTACTTCGCCAACCAGTTCTGCGGCCTCTTCACCTTCATCGCCTGCATCTTCTTCACCTCGAAGCTGGCCTACCAGACCGAGATCGTGGCGATGCTCTCGGGCGGCATGTCGTTCCGGCGCCTCATGTGGCCCTACTTCCTCGGGGCGCTCTTCATCGGCACCTTCTCGCTCGCGCTCAACCTCTGGGTCATCCCCATTTCGCAGCAGAAGATCGTCCGCTTCGAATCGCAGTACATCAAGCGCAAACACAACGTGCAGTTCGACCGCCACATCTACCGCCAGATCGAACCCGGCGTCTTCGCCTACATCCGCGGCTACCAGAGCTCCTCGCAGCACGCCTCGTTCTTCGCCCTCGAACGCTACGACGGCGGCACGATGGTCTGCTCGCTCGAGGCGGCCGACGTCACGTTCGACCCCGAGACGAAGCGCTGGTCGGCCCCGCGCTACACCACGCGGTCGTTCGACTCGCTCGAAGTCGAGACCTTCACCCAATACCGCAACCTCGACACGCTCATCAACCTCGACGAGGCCGAGCTGGGACGCGTGAACGAACTCATCAAGACGATGAACATCCACGCCCTCAACGACTTTCTCCGGCAGCAGCGCGCCAAGGGCTCCGACGAGATCAACCTCATCGAGGTCGAGCGCCACGCCCGCTACGCCTACCCGATCGGCACCTTCATCCTGACGCTCATCGGCGTCTCGCTCTCCTCGCGCAAGGTGCGCGGCGGCACGGGGCTGCACATCGGCATCGGCATCGCGCTCTGCTTCTCGTACATCCTCTTCTACCGCTTCTTCGAGGAGTTCGCCAAGAGCGGTTCGCTGCCCCCCGGACTGGCGATCTGGCTGCCCAACCTGATCTACCTTCTGATCGCCGTCTACCTCTACCGCAAGGCGCCGAAGTAGCGCTGCCGGCGCCGGAGAGGGCGGCGGCAGAAACCCCGAAAACCGAAAAAACGCATCGCAACCATGATGATGAAGAATACCGCACACGAGGCTTCGTTCCGGTCGAAGCTCCGCCGCAACCGGCTGGCGATGAACCTGCTGGCCATCGCCGCGCTGTTGCTGGCGCTGGCCCTCGCCGCCCACCTGCTCATGCAGCTCGGCACGCGCCACGGCGCCCGCCGCACGGTTCCCGACCTGGCGGGCATCCGCCTGGCCGACGCCGAACGGTTGGCCGCGAAAAACGACCTGAAGCTGCACATCAACGACTCGCTGTTCGTTCCCGCCTACGAAGGGGGCACGGTTCTCGACCAGCTCCCGAAGGAGGGGGTCGAGGTGAAGCCGGGCCGCACCGTCTACATCACGATCAACTCCTTCCGCCAGAAGCGCGTGCCGATCCCCTACGTGGCGGAGCGCTCGCTGCGGCAGGCGAAGAACATGCTCGAGATCGCCGGGCTGGAGATCGCCGAACTGGTCTACCGCCCCGACATGGCGACCAACTACGTGCTGGCCGAGTTCTTCGAGGGCGACTCGATCCGTCCGGGCAACAAGCTCGAGGCCGAGATCGGGTCGGGCATCACGCTCCACGTGGGGGCCGAGCCGACGAAGAACACGACCGCCGTGCCGCAGCTCATCGGCCTTCGGCTGCACGAGGCGAAGGGGCGCCTGTGGGAGTCGGGCCTCAACGTGGGGCGGATCACCTTCGACGAGGGGATCGACCTGCTCAACCGCAAGGAGGCCTGCGTCAGCCGCCAGGAGATCGGCGCCGAACATGCGGCGCTGCTCGGCACGGCGGTCGCCCTGCACCTGACGCTCGACCGCGAGGCGGTGCAGCGCGAGCGCGAGGCGGCGGAGAAGCTGGCGCGCACGGCGGCCGAGGAGCGGCTCCGCGCCGAGGAGGAGCGGGCCGACTCGCTGGCCCGCGCGGCGCTCGAACAGCGGAGTGCGGAGCCGGCGGCGGCAGCCGATGCGGCGAACGGCCCGGCCGATGAATTTTTCGAATAGCACGAAGAGAGGATGACCGCGGAGCGCATGGAAGAGGAGGAGAAGCTGCAGCTGCAGCCGGCCGGCGGGGAGGCGCAGACCCCCGCCGATGCGGTGTGCGCCAATGCGGCGGAGCGGCCGGAGGATGAGATCGAGGAGGACGGCGAGGCGGCGGCCGCCCCCGATTTCGAGGAGGTCGACGAGGCCGGCGGGGCGGCGTCCGAGGACGAAGCCGCGGCCGGCGACATCGAGGCCGGCATCATCGAGGATGACGAAGCCGCGGCCGCCGAGGAGGACGACGACGAGGAGGCGGGGCTTTACGAGCACTTCGCCGTTGCGGCCGACCGGGGCCAGACCCCGATCCGGCTCGACAAGTTCCTCAAGGTGCGCATGGAGCATTCGTCGCGCAACCGCATCCAGGCGGCGATCGACTCGGGCAACGTGTTGGTGAACGGCCGCCCCTCGAAGTCGAGCTACAAGGTGAAGCCGCTCGACCGGATCCAGGTCGTGATGCCCTACCCGCGGCGCGACCGCACGCTCGTCGCGCAGCCCATTCCGCTCGACATTCCCTATGAGGACGACGACCTGCTCCTCGTGAACAAGCCCGCCGGCATGGTGGTCCACCCGGGGGTGGGCAACCACGACGGCACCCTGGTCAACGCCCTGCTCCACCACCTCGGCGGCGGAGGCGAGGCGGCCGACGGGGAGGCGCGCGCGGGGTTGGTGCACCGCATCGACAAGGACACGTCGGGGCTCCTCGTGATCGCCAAGAACGAGACGGCCCACGCCCGGCTCGCCAAGCAGTTCTTCGACCACACGATCCACCGCCGCTACGTGGCGCTCGTCTGGGGCGACTTCGACGCGGACGAGGGGACCATCACGGGCCACATCGGCCGCTCGCCGCGCGACCGCCAGAAGATGTACGTCTACGAGGACGGTTCGCAGGGCAAGCACGCCGTGACGCACTGGCGCGTGCTGCGCCGCTACGGCTATGTGACGCTCATCGAGTGCCGGTTGGAGACGGGCCGCACGCACCAGATCCGCGTCCACCTCGCCTGGCAGGGGCACCCGCTCTTCAACGACGCCCGCTACGGCGGCGACCGCATCCTGAAGGGGACGACCTTCGCCAAGTACCGGAAGTTCATCGAGAACTGCTTCGCCCTCATGCCGCGGCAGGCGCTGCACGCCCGTTCGCTCGGCTTCGTCCACCCGACGACCGGCCGCGAGATGCGCTTCGACAGCGAGCTGCCCGACGACTTCCGCGCCGTGCTGGCCCGCTGGGACACCTATACCGCCGCAACGGATACGTTCGACGACTTCGATTCCTAATTTCGCCAGGCAGATGTCTTTTCTTCCGACAACCCTCAAGGAGGTCCGCGCCCGCGGCTGGGACCGATTGGATGTGATTCTCTTCACGGGCGACGCCTACATCGACCACCCCGCCTTCGGGGCGGCCGTGCTGGGCCGGCTGTTGGAGGCCGAGGGGTGGCGCGTGGCGATCGTCCCGCAGCCCAACTGGCGCGACGACCTGCGCGACTTCACGAAGCTCGGCGAGCCGCGGCTCTTCTTCGGCGTGACGGCGGGGGCGATGGATTCGATGGTCAACCACTATACGGCCAACCTCCGGCTGCGCCACGACGACGCCTACACGGCGGGCGGCGCCGCGGGGTTCCGCCCCGACCGGGCCGTGACGGTCTACACGCAGATTCTCAAACGGCTCTTTCCGCACGTGCCGGTCGTCATCGGCGGCATCGAGGCTTCACTGCGGCGTCTGACCCACTACGACTACTGGAGCGACTCGCTCCACCCCTCGCTCCTGCTGACCTCGGGCGCCGATCTGCTGAGCTACGGCATGGGCGACCGCACGATTCCGCAGATCGCCCGCACGCTCCGCAACGGCTACAACGCCAAGCTGCTGCGCCGCCTCCCGCAGGTCGCCTACCTCGCCGACGCCGCCTGCGTCGACCGGCTCGACCCGGCGGAGACGATCCGCCTCCACTCCTTCGAGGAGTGCTGCCGGTCGAAGGAGGCCTTCGGCGAGAACTTCACCGTGATCGAGACCCAGAGCAACCTGCTCCGCCCCACGGCGACGCTCGTCGAGGAGGCGGAGGGCCGCTTCGTGGTGGTCAATCCGCCCGGGGAGCCCCTCACGACCGAGGAGCTCGACCGCTCGTTCGACCTCCCCTACGAGCGGGCGCCGCACCCGCGCTACGCGGGCCGGGGGCCGATTCCCGCCTGGGAGATGATCAAATACTCGGTCAACATCCACCGCGGCTGCTTCGGCGGCTGCTCCTTCTGCACCATCTCGGCCCACCAGGGCAAGTTCATCCAGTCGCGCAGCGAGCGGTCGATCCTCGCCGAGGTGCAGCGCATCGCCGCGATGCCCGGCTTCCGGGGCTGCCTCTCGGACATCGGGGCCCCCTCGGCCAACATGTACCGCATGGGCGGCCGCGACCGGACGCTCTGCGAACGGTGCCGGCGCCCCTCGTGCCTCCATCCGAAGCGCTGCCCCAACCTCGACAACGACCACCGGCCGCTGCTGGCCCTCTACGAGAAGATCCGCGCCGTGAAGGGGATCCGGAAAGCTTTCATCGGCAGCGGCATCCGCTACGACCTCTTCGACGATTCGCCCTACCTCGAGACGGTGCTCCGCCACCACACCTCGGGACGGCTGAAGGTGGCCCCAGAGCACACCGAGGAGCGGGTGCTGCAGCTGATGCGCAAGCCCCCCTTCGCCCTTTTCGAGCAGCTCAACGCCGATTTCCACGCCATCTGCTGCCGCGAGGGGCTGCCCTACCAGCTGATCCCCTACTTCATCTCCTCGCATCCGGGCTGCACGGAGCACGACATGCGGGCCCTCTCGGAGAAGGTGCTCGGCAAGCTGCACTTCACCCTCGAGCAGGTGCAGGACCTCACCCCCACGCCGATGACCCTCTCGTCGGTGATGTTCTGGACGGGCGAGAATCCCTACACGCACGAGAAGGTCTACGTCGCCCGCTCGCAGGAGGAAAAGCGCCGGCAGAAGAGCTGGTTCTTCGCCACGCCTCCCTGCCGGGGTGCGGCCGGGGCCGAACGCCGCACGAAGACGGGCCGGCCGGGCGCGGCCTGGAAGCCCGGGAGAGGGGATGCTGCTCACGGCCAGGGCCCGGCGGCACGCAGCAACCATAAGGCGGTCCCATTCCGCAAACCGAAAAAAAGATAGCCTGAGCAAGGGGGAAAATCGGCCTTTTCGGAGGTCGGCGAGCCGCAGTAGCCCGCAGCCGCTATTTGTAGTGGAATAGATTGTGTCCAGTTCGATCGCGGAGCGATCGACAGCCCGCAGCCGCCCCCTGGCGGAGGGCTGCAACTCCTTACAGTCGATGCCGCCCATCCGCTCGGCCGCGGGCTTAACCTGAGTTGGGATCGGTCCGTCAGGACCGTGCGGGCCGCGGCCTGGGGCGGCGGAGGCCCGCAATTCGTTACCGAATCTGCGTGCGCTCCGCAGGCTGCAGCCCGAATGGACACAGACACCCAGCGTGCCCGGCAAATCCAATTAATTTTGAATTCCGAATTTGCCGTTCCCGAATAGGGCCTTCAAAAAACCTCCCGCAGGATGCGGACCGACTGGACGGCGTCGATGCTGTCCAAGTGGTAGCCGAAGTAGGTGAGCATGGCATTCAGGAAGGCGACGCGCTGCGTGCGGTTGAGGGCGATGGCGGCGAGGTCGAAGACGTTGCTGCGCAGCAGCCGGTCGAGGATGCGCGCCTCCTCCGGGGCGAGAAGAAGCGTGTGGAGCGGCGGCGTGCGGGTGTAGAGCCCCTCGCGGATGTCGAAAAGCGCCCCCTCGGTGTAGTCGTTGCCCGGGCAGAAGCCCAGCAGGCGGCTGAGCTGCACCAAAAACCAGAGGTGGAAGTTGGCCACCCCCTCGCGCATCTGGTCGAGGGCGGCGACCGAGTTCCAGACGAACTCGAAGAGGGGGTCGTTGCGCTCGCTCTCGCGCACGAGGCGGTAGATCACCTCGGCCATGAAGAGCGCCATGGTCGATTTGCGGACGTCGAACGGGATCCCCTGCAGCGGAAAGCCGCAGCGAATCTCCTTGAATCGGTGCAACTGCTGCGCCTGCGCGGGTTCGAGCCCCTCGAACTCGACCGGAAAGACCGGCTGGAACAGCGCCTGCTTCGAACCGCGCCCCGAACGGCTGCGGATCCCCTGCACCATGTAGCTGCGGCGCCCGCCCATGTCGGTGAGCAGGTAGACGATCATCGACGAATCGCCGTATTTGATCGTGTGCAGCACGATGCCGCGTCCCTTGTAACTCTTCATCTTCTCCCGTTCCGGCCCGTTCCGCATCCGACGGCAGTTGTAAATATTATGTAAAATCCGTATCTTCGCGGAAGCCTTTCGCAAAAGACAAAGGTACGGATAAAAGGGGAAAAATGGCCGAAAATCTGAAAAAATGGGAGGAGACGGGGCGCCGCTACCGTACCTCGCTGAAACTCGAAAAGCGGTTGTCGGCCAATTCGGTCGAGGCCTACATGCGCGACTACCGGCAGTTCGCCCACTTCGTGCTGCGCTTCTGGGACGTGCCGCCTCGCAAGGTCGAGCGCGAGATGATCGAACGCTACCTCGGGTGGCTCTACGAGCGGGGGCGCGAGAAGAGCTCGCAGGCCCGGGCGTTGAGCGGCATCCGCAGCTTCTTCAACTTCCTGCTGCTGGGCGACGAGATCGAACGCTCGCCCGCCGAGTCGATCGAGACGCCGAAATTCGGCCGCCATCTGCCCGATATTCTCACCACCGACGAAATCGACCGCATCATCGCCGCGATCGACACCTCGACGGTCAAGGGGCGCCGCGACAGCGCCATGCTCGAACTGCTCTATTCATGCGGGCTGCGGGTCTCGGAGCTCGTCTCGCTGCGCATGGGCGACCTCTTCTTCGGCGAGGGGTACATCCGTGTGACGGGCAAGGGGGACAAACAGCGGTTGGTGCCGATCAGCGACCTGGCGCGCGACAAGATCCAATATTATTTGGAGGAGCGCCGCACGGCCCGCCGCAGCGAGGAGGTGCTCTTTCTGAACAACCGCGGCCGGCAGCTGACACGGGTCATGGTCTTCACGATCCTGCGGGAGGCGGCGCTTCGGGCGGGAATCGAGAAAAAAATCTCGCCCCACACCTTCCGCCATTCGTTTGCCACGCACCTGTTGGAGGGGGGCGCCGGCATCCGCCAGGTGCAGGAGCTGCTGGGACACGAAAGCATTCTGACGACCGAAATCTATACCCACCTCGACGGCGAACACCTGCGCCGGACAATCGAGGAGCATCTGAAGCTGTAAATCGGGAGGGGCGCAGCCTGCGGAGAGCGCAGAAGCGGCCCTGCGGGACGCGAACTGCGGGCCTCCGCCGCCGGAGGCTGCGGCCCGCCAATCGCTGCGCGATTGATTCTTTGCAAAAGCCTGCAGCCGAGCGGTGGGCCTGCACGAGCGGACCTGCGGGACGCGAGGATGCAGCCCTCCGCCCGGGGGCGGCTGCGGGCTGCCGATCGCTCCGCGATCGAACTGGACACAATCCATTCCACTACGAATAACAACTGCGGGCTGCTGCGCCCATTCGGACGCAAATTCAAAATTCAAGATTCAAAATTCAGAATTAAGTAACTCGACCGGGCATGCTTGCGCTTACTCCCGCTTCGGGCTGCAGCCTGCGGAGGGCGCAGCGACGCCAGGGAGCTGCGGGCCTTCGCGGGGCGGAGCTGCGGCCCGCACGGTCCTGACGGACCGATCCTATCTCAAAGCAAGCCCCCCCAAAAAAACAGCGGGCCGTTCCCCGCCTGGGGAACGGCCCGCCGATTCTCTTCGGAAGACGCGCTACTCGGCCTTCGTCGGTGCGAACGGATCGAACGTGCCGACGCTGCCGTTGTAATCCTCCCAACCGATCGTCTGCTCCAACGTCGGGTTCTTCGTCTGCGCAGCCTGGTTCAGACCGAGGATGTAGTAGCGGGGCAGGAACGTCACGACCATGCCCGTCACCGTGTGGTCGTTGTTCGAAGCATCGCCCCGCTTGAGCTTGCGCTGGAGGTAGGGCTCGTAGAAGTTGTTCTTGAGCTTCTCCAGAGCCGGATCGAGCTTGTTGTTCGAGCGCTTGATGCCATTGAACTTCACCAGGAAGCCCGAACGCCACTTCTGGTACTCGCTCCACATCTCCTCTTTCGACCAGCCCTTTTCCGCTGCCAGTTTTCGTGCGATCGGATCGGGCATCTCGTCCGTCAGCTGGTTCCACTTGTTGCCGCCCAGACCGCCGTCGATCGTCGACTTCACGCGGAACTCCAGATTCTCGCGGCGCTGTCCGTTGAAGGGCTTGAAGCCGAGGTAGGTGCAGGTGTTGCCGCCCCAGCCCGTGAGGATCCACGACTGCGGAGCCCCCTCGATCGACGCGAAGTTCGCACCGCCGTCGAACAAAAGCCAGCGGCGCATGTCGTCGAAGCGCTTGCCCTCGTAGGCGAGCTCGATCTGGCGCTCGTAGAGGATCGATGCCATGCAGACGGCCGGATCGCTCGAGACCGCTGCAGGCAGGCCGTAGTTGTCGGCGCCGCCCTGGTAGGCCTCGGCGCTCTCCTTGTAGCCGGCGCGCTTGCGGATCGCCTTCAGCTGCTCGGCGGCGAACGACATATCGCCCGCGCCGCAGGCCACCTCGGCGAGGTTCAGCAGCACCTCCGCATAGCGCAGCTCGAGATACGAGGCGTGCGACAGCCGGAAGCCCTGGTTGTCTCCGCCGTCGTTGTAGGAGAAGGCGTACATCCCCGGCTCGCCCGTCGAACGCTTCGTGACGTACATGCCCTTGGCATTCTTGCCTAAACCGTCGGCACCGTAGGTGTTCGTCGCATTCTCATCCTCGACCTGCCCCGACTCGTAGTACCAGACGTAGTTCCAGAGCTCGTAGGAGCCGGCCGCATAGGGATAGTCGGCCGCCTGCGTAATGTCACCGGTCCAGTTCCACTGCATGCCCGGGAAACCGAACGTGCGGTAGAAGCGGTTGTCGCGGTTCATGAACGGATAGTCGGGCTCATAGGCGATCGTCGAGGCCTCCAGCTTCGTGTAGCTGTCGTAGGTCGCCGGCCGCTTGCCGTCCTTCATCGGGAAGAGGTCCACCATCATCGCCGAGGGGTTCAGACCGCCGCCGCCCTTCGTGTTGGCGGGACGGATGCGCTGCTCCCACGGGTTGTTGCGCGCATAGTCGGGACGGCCGCCCGGAGCGATGTTGTTGAAGCGGGCAATGAAGACGCCCTCGATGTTGCCCGAGACCACCTGGAACATGTCGGCCCAGTCGCGGATCGTGTTGCCCTCGCCTTCGGGCTTGTAGAGGCCGTGTCCGGCTCCGTCGATCTTCTCCAAATCGGCCTTCATCTCCTCATAGGCGGCCCGGTAGCGCGCCGTGTCGCCCGTGCGGTTGAAGATCGGCGAGCACCACCACGTCAGCACGCGGCCCTTGAGCGCGAGGGCCGAAGCCATCGTCACCCGGCCGTAGTTGCTGCCCGAGAGCCACTGGCCGGCTCCCGAAGCGGCTTCGAGCATCGTCGCTGCGGTCCGCAGGTCGCTGAGGATAAACTCGATGCACTCCTCGAGGCTCGAGCGGGGCGTTACGGAGCCCGCCTCGATCGGCGGCAGATCCGTGATGATGGGCACGCCGCCGTACCACTTCACCATCAGGAAGTAGCGCCAGGCACGCAGGAAATAGAGCTGGCCGAGGAGCTCGTCCTTCTCCTCGCGCGTGATCGCGCCGCCCTCGATGCCGATGATCGCATCGTTGATGTTGCGGATTTGCCCCCACGGGTTGTTCTGAATGTTGTCCGGAGCGGCGCCCAGGAAGTAGTCGGGCTGCTGCTTGATGCCCGAGACGGTGTTCATCTCCCCCTTCGGATCGACGAAGGGGCTGAAGCCCGCGTACTCCTCGGTCGATTTGCCCGCATCGTCGTTCGAGCCCGTGCTCGGGTACTGCCAGTTCATCGCGGCGTTGGGGTCGGGCAGCGAGTAGCGGTAGCAGTCGCTCACGCGGGCGGCGCAGCCCTCATAATAGTTGTAGATGGTGGGGTCGGCATTGTCGTAGTTGATCTTCTCCTTCAGAAAATCGTCGCTGCACGACGAGAGACCGCAGGCGGCCAACAACGCGAATACGCCCGTTTTCAAAGTATTTTTCATAAGACTTTCAGCGGTTTTAGAATGTTACGTTAAGACCGATCGTGAACTTGCGCAGCGTCGGATACGAGCCGTAGCTGCCCGACATCGGATCCATGAACTTGTCGGGATAGGGGTTGTAGAAATCGAAGAGGTTCTGACCGGTGATGTTCACGCGGATGGCCTGCACGCCGATCGGCTTGAGCCAGCGCTTCGGCAGCGAGTAGGCCAGCGTCAGCCGGTTGAGGCGGACGCGCGTGCCGCTCACGCGCCAGAACGACGACGTCACCGAGTTCACGTTCGCATAGGCGAGGTTCGGGTAGTGGCCCTCGCGGTTCTCGGCCACGACCACGTTGCCGCCCGCATCGACGACATCCTGGTAGACGAACATGTTGTCGGGATTCCAGAACGAGGGCATGTTCGAATACTCGAGGCTGCCGCTCGGCTTGAGGGCCGACGACGGCACGAACGAGTAGCCGCCCCACGAGGCGTTGATCTGCGCCGTCAGCGAGAGCCCCTTCCAGTCGGCGCCCAAGTTGAGCGTGAAGCCGTAGGGGTTCGCGCGGTTCGAGAGGCGCACCAGGTCGTCCTTGTCGTTGATATTGCCGTCCGGGGCTCCGTAGGTCTGCGTCTCTTTGTCCAATGTGCCGCGGATATCCTTGTAGATCAGCATACCGGGGCGCACCTTGTCTTTCGACATGCCCATGTAGGAGGTAATGTTGTACTTGGCGAAGTACTCCTCGATCTCCTGGAACGAGCGGAACATGCCGATGCACTGCATGCCCCACGTACCGATATCGGTGCGGCTGCCGCGGTGCGGATTCATGTAGAGCTGGTCGGTCGCCCAGTCCATCACGAGGATCTTGTTGTCCGAATAGCCCGTGTTGATGCCGATGCGGTAGGAGAAGTCCTTGCCGATCTTGTCGCGCCACGTCGCCGAGAACTCGACGCCCCAGCTGTTCATCTCGGCCATGTTCTGGTTGGCCGACTGGTTGCCGACGGTGCCGGGGATCGACGCCCTGTAGGGCATGAGCATCTCACGGTCCCACTGATGGTAGGCATCGATGGTGAAACCGAGGCGGTTGCGCAGGATGTTCCAGTCGATGCCGATATTGGCCTTGTAGGACTTGTCCCAATGTACGTCGGGATTGACGCCTGCATTGTTCTTGTTCAGGGTCAGACGGTTTCCGGCCGGCGAACCGGGCTGGTCGCCGAAGATGCCGCCCTTGTCCTTGTCCATACCGTAGGTGCGCTGCCACTGCCAGGCGGTCGTGTTGTCGCGGCCGGTCAGACCGACCGATCCGCGCACCTTGAGGAAGTCGATCCACTTCACGTCGAACCAACCCTCGCGCGAGATCACCCAGCCGAGCGAAAGCGAGGGGAAGTAGCCCCAGTAGTTGCCGGGGGCGAACTTCGTCGAGGCGTCCGAGCGGAGGAGGAATTCGACGAGGTACTTGTCGTCATAGGAGTAGTTGATACGGCCGAGGTACGACAGCGAACCCGCCTCGTAGCGCTTGAACTCACCCTCGGTGGCCACATCCGAAGCGGTCGAGTTCGACTGCCCCGTACCGAAGGGATAGGGATCCGACACGGCGGTGTAGTTGTACTCCGATTCGGTCTCCGACTTCTCGATGGCGAACATGGCGCCCACGTGGTGTTTGCCGAAGTCGCGGGCGTAGTTGAGCTGGAAGTTGAGCTGGTAGTTGTCCGTGCGGGTCATCGTACGGCCGAGGAAACCGGGCGTCTCCTCGGTCGTAAGTTCGCCGTCCTTGACGACGTATTTGTAACCCTTGCCGTTCGATACGACGGCATTCTTGTTGCCGAGCTGGAAGTTGCTGGGGTCCATCAGGGCATCGTAGGCCTCCTCCTCGCCCGGGATCGGGGTGTAGAGGTGCTCGCCGCTGCCCGAGCGGGTGCGCATCTGGTAGACGCTGTACGACGAACCCACCTGATTGGTCTTGTCCGTCGAGATCGACTTCGAGTAGGATACGCGGGCGGAGAGCCCCTTCAGCGGCTTCCAGAGCGTTCCGAAATCATAGTCGAGGTTGAGGCCGACGTTCAGGTTCGACGACATGTTGTTCTGGTAGTCGCCGTTGCTCTGCAGGGCGCCGAAGTGGTACTCCTGGTCGCGGCTTATCTGCTCGTTGCTGATGCCGTAGGCCGACATGGCGTAGCCGTTCACATACTCGGGGATGTAGCGCGGGTGCATCAACAGCGTGTTGTAGTCCGTTTCGCTGTTCGTGCCTGCGATCTTGATGAAAGGCGAAGTCCGGTCGCCGTAGTCGCCCGACACCTGCATGCCGACCTTCAGCCCCTTGCCGATCTTCACGTCGATGCCGGCGCGGTAGGTCCAGCGGTCGTAGTCGAGCCGGCCGAGGTTGCCGTCCTGGTTGAAGTAGGAGATGCCGGCGAAGTAGTTGGCCTTTTCCGTGGCGCCCGAGAGGTTGAGAGCGTGCTTGTGGGTCACGGCCGACGACCAGTACTGGTCGAGCAGGTCGAAGTTGAGCCCCTTCATGGCGTTCAGCTCGTCCGCCTGGAAGAGGTCGTAGCGGGCGTCGAGGTTCGTATTGTAGGGGTCGGCTCCCGCCACGGCGTTGTAGAGCTTTCCGTACTGGTAGGCATTCAGCATCTTGGGATGCGAGAAGGTGTCGGCGATACCGACCGATCCGCTGTAGGAGATCTGCGGAGCGCCCATCTTGCCGCGCTTCGTGGTCACGAGGATGACGCCGTTGGCTGCGCGGGCGCCGTAGACGGCTGCCGCGGCATCCTTCAGCACCGAGATGTTCTCGATCATCGACGGGTCGAGGTTGTTGAAGGCCTCCGAGCCGAGGTTCTGGTAGGTGTTGCCCACCTTCACGTCGTTCGGGTAGATGTAGCCGTCGATGACGTAGAGGGGCTCCTGGGCCGTTACGCCCACGGCGCCCAGATCGTTCGTGCCGCGGATGTAGATCTTGGCCGCCGAACCCGGACGCGACTCGCCGCCGCTGACCGAGACGCCGTTGATGAGGCCCGAGAGGGTCGATGCGAGGTTGCCCGAGGCGAGGTCCTGGATGTCGTCCATCGGCACCGTCGAGACGGCGCCGGTCAGGTGGGCCTTCTTCTGGACGCCGTAACCCACGACGACCACCTCTTCGATCTGCTGCTTGTCCTCTTTCAGCACGATCTGCGTGCGGGCGAAGTCCGAGACCTCTTCGGGAATGTAGCCGAGGAACGAGACCGTCACGATCCCCTTCGCCGGCACGGCGAGCGTGAACGTACCGTCGATGCCGGTCGTCGTACCGATGGTCGTACCCTTCACGACGGCCGAGGCGCCGATCACCGGCTGGCCGGCTTCATCGACCACCGTCGCCTTGTACTGCGTTTGCGCCGAGAGCGGGAGCACGCAGAAGAGCGCCGCCAGACCCAGGCAAATACGGAATATGAGATTTTTCTTCATATCTTTCTCTGTTTCTGATTTGTGTTACTACTGATTGATCCAGCGCGGGTCGCCGGCTTCGGCCGCCGCACCCGAGGGGGTGAAGTTCACGCCGCCGTTCGGCTGCGAGAAGTCGAGCGCCTTGTCGAGGTTCGCCGCCGTGAAGCCGGGGTCGGCCTCGGTGGCGATCTCCGTCTTGTCGGTGTTGTCCACCGACTTGGTCACGCCCCAGATGAAGTTTTTCGACCAGACGTAGGTGCCGCCGCGCTTTACCTTCTGCAGGCGGTAGGTGTCGTAGAAGATGCTCTCGGCGAAGGTGATGACATAGGCGGGCTTGTTGGCGATGTTGTTGCCGAAGTCCTTGTTGGGCGTCATGCGGCAGATCGTCGAGTTCTTGATGTCGAAGGTGCCGTTGTACGAACCGAATACCTTGTCGATGCCCTGGTTGGCGAAACGGAGGAAGTAGGCCTTGTCCTTCATCTTCGAGGGGTCGTAACGGTTGTAGATCGTCGAGTTGACGACGATCGTGTTGAGTGCGGCGCCATACCAGCACTTGCCGTCCTGACCGAGGAAGCGGCCCTTGTTCTGCCACAGGTTGATGAAGGTCAGCCACTGGTCCGAACCGTCCATGTTGAGCTGGACGATGCAGTCCGAGATGCGGAACTCCTTCACGCCGTAGGCCGTCACGTCGCAGTTGATGATCGAGCGGGTCAGCTCCTTCACCCAGCACGACTCGAAGCGGATCGGCTTCTCGACGATGTAGCCGTTCGGACCGGCGATCGACTCGTCGGGATCGATCTTCAGCGTGATCAGACCGCGCTGCGTCATGGCGGCGGCGTCGAAGTTGGTGTGCTTGATCTTCAGACCGGCAGCCGTCACCAAACCGCCCTCCTCGCCGACGATCACCTGCGGGCGGTTGAGCCGGTCGCCGCGCAGACGCGTGGGCTGCATGTCGAAATCGGCCTTCGTGTCGAGCGCATAGGTGGCGCCGCCCTTCAGGTCGAAGGCGATCTCGAAGTTGGGATCGGCCGCGCGCTTCGCCTGCAGCTCGGCGGCATGCTCGGCGACGTAGTTCGTGATGAAGGCGCCGAGCTCCTGCCCCTCGGGCACGCTGATGCCGGCGATCACCGTCGAGAAAGCGACCGAGGTCGCCGATTCGGCGGGCGTGTTGTTGAGTTTCTCGTTGCCGAGCGTGCGGATGCTCACCGTGAAGTTGGTGTCCTCGGCCGAGGGGAAGAGGAGCGAGCAGCCGTCGATCACTTCGTGATCCACTACGGCTTCGGGGTTGGCGGGGTCGTTGACGTTTTCGACCACGCATTCGTAGCCGCCCGCACCCATCGACACGGGCCACTCGACCTTCACCTTCTCGTTGCCCGACGCATCGGTCACGAAAGAGAAGGTAATCGATTCGGCGGCGGGCGAAACCATCTGCTGGTTGGTCACGCCGACCGAGTACGACTCGTCATCGACACCCTGCGCGCAGGAGACCGCAAGCAGGAGCGACAGACAGCCGACGCCTCCGAAGAGCCTCGATTTGAATGTCATCTTTTTCATAGGCTGATAATTTTAAGTTAAGTAAAAAGGTTATTGTATTCGTTCGGTTCCGTTCGGTTTTGTATCGTTCCGTTGTTCCGCGTTCGTTTGCCCTCCGCCGGCAGGCCGCTCGCCCCGAGGCGTTTCGCAGAGCTCCGCGCCAGACTGCATTTGTCGATAAAAAGTTGTCAGCTCCGTTTTCCCCCTCTTTTTGCAGGGCGGTTCTCCGCACGGGGAACCCATAAGGGTCTATTTTCCCGCGTCCGAAATACAAAGTTATAAAAATTCCATTCTTATAAAAAAGTATTTCGAAAAAAATCCTGATACAAAAAGCAATGTTCGAAATATTTTCGTCAATTCCGGAAACAGAATATCCTGTTATTAAAAAAATTTAATCAAATGGATGCCCGGACTGCCACCCCCGGAACGGTCACCGGGTGTGGCGGTGTCTGCCTATTGCGTTGGAAAAAAGCCGGATAGACGGCAGATTCCGGTAACCGACAGTGCGGTACAGCCGCGAAGCGGCTCCCCGGGGGCGCGTCCGAACTCGTTCCGGGTCGAGATTCCCCGTATCGTCTTTTTATCGACAAAAGACAAGTGCCGATACAGAACGAACAACAAACCTTTTTACTTAACTTAAAATTATCAGCCTATGAAAAAGATGACATTCAAATCGAGGCTCTTCGGAGGTTTCGTCGGTGTCGCCGCCGCGCTGTTCGCAGTCTCCTGCGCGCAGGGCTTCGACGACAACGAAACTTGGCGAAGCGACGTCACCGGCGCACAGCTGGAATCGCCCGCTCTGACCGAAGCCAATTTCTCGACCCGGGTGAACGCCGACGGTTCGGAAAGCGTACAGGTTTCGTGGGACGTGGTCCCCGGAGCCGGCGGGTACGAGTGCTATGCCGCGATCGTCGATGATCCCGAAAACCCCGTCGAACTGGTCAACCAGACGGTCGACGGCACCTCCTTCTCTTTCGGGAAACTCGACGACACGAAGTACGAGGTCCGCGTCCGCACGCTCGGCAACGAGAAACTCGACAACACCGGGGCCGCCTCGGCCACGGTCGTTCCCTACAGCACCCTCGTGCCGGCGCAGCTGATTCCCGCCGGGCAGGACATCGTGGCTTTCGTCGAGGCCAACATCCTCGACCAGGACAAGGAGCAGGCTTTCGAGCTCGAAGCCGGCGCCGCCTATGAAATCAATGCCCCGCTCGACTTCGGCAAGCGCCTCGTCACCTTCCGCGGCGACAAGGTGAACCGTCCGACCGTCACGTTCGGCTACGACGGCGTGATCCGCACCTCGGCCGGCCTGAAGGTCAAGTTCATCAACTTCGACTGCGAATCGATGAACTCGAAAGGCGTCATCGAGTGCTCGGAGAATCCCGACGCATCGCTCGACGCCGCCAACTTCCCCGGATATGCCGGTGCAGGCAAGGCCTACATCCTCCAGGACCCGATCCTCATCCAGGAGTGCAACTTCCGTCAGGTGCAGCGCTGTCTCTTCTTCACGGGCCGCTGCGCATGGGGCATCGAGGACCTCCGCGTGACGGACTGCGTCGTGCAGCTCTCCAACGACGGCACGACTTTCGGCGATGCCGCCGTCTTCTGCACCTGCGGCGAGACCTACGCCCCCAACGGATCGCAATCGTGGTCGGGCGCCATCCGCAACCTCACGGTCAAGAATTCGACCCTCTACAACCTGAAGGACAACTCGAAAAACCGCATGGTCCGCTTCTGGTCGAACCAGATGGGCCGCATTTTCGACTCGCAGTACGGCTCGGCCACCTTCGAGAACTGCACGATCTCCAAGATCATGAACGACAAGGAGTTCGGCAACAACACCCCGAACCGCAACGAGTACACGATCACTTTCAACAACAACATCTGCTACGACGTCTTCCGTCTGCAGAAGTTCATCCAGAGCAACTGCACGAAGAACGTCGACATGACCACAAACACGATCTGGGGCGTGAAGAACCCGGCCGACGACACCGACAAGTCGAAGTACGCCACCGAAGAGGATCCCCAGTTCGTCGGCCCGACCGACCAGCCGTGGGACCTCTCGAAAGCGGACGGCGGCGTGAACTTCAAGGCGACCGGCGCGATCTCCTCGACGATCGGCGACCCGCGTTGGAAGTAATAACCCACTAAACAAGAAACACAGAACGTATGAAGAAAAATTTCATATACAGCCTTTGCCTCAGCCTGCTCGCGCTCTTCGCATCCGTGTCGGCCTGGGCGCAGCAGACGGTACAGGGTACCGTCGTCGATGAAGCGGGTCAGCCGGTGATCGGCGCCTCGGTCATCGTGAAGGGAACCACCATCGGTACGACGACCGGCGTCGACGGCAAATTCCAGCTCGCCGTGCCGGCCAAGGGAGAGCTGGAGATCTCGTTCCTCGGCTACATTCCCGAGACGGTCGCCGACCTGAGCACCGCCGCCAACGTCGTCCTCAAGGAGGACAAGCAGCAGATCGAAGAGGTCGTCGTCGTCGGTTACGGCGTCCAGAAAAAGGCCCACATGACCGGTTCGGTCGCCAGCGTCCCGATGGACGACATCGCCGACATCTCGACGGGCAACCTCGCCACCGCCCTCTCGGGCCTCATGAACGGCGTCTCGGTCAGCGGCGGTGAAGCCCGCCCGGGCGAGAGCGCCTCGATCACGATCCGCAACAACGGCGATCTGATCTCGGGCGGCGTGTCGCCTCTCTACGTCATCGACGGCTTCATCCTCAACGCCTCGGCCTTCAACAACCTCGACCCCGCCTCGATCGAGTCGATCTCGGTGCTGAAGGATGCCTCGGCCGCCGTCTACGGTTCGCGTGCCGCCGGCGGCGTCATCCTCGTGACGACCAAGAAGGGCAAGCTCGGCGCGCCGAAGATCTCCTACAGCGGCACGGTGGGTATCACCGACGCCGTAGCGACCCCCAAGATGCTGAGCACCTATAACTATGGCCGCCTGTGGAACGCCGTGCGCTTCGCCGACCCCACGGAGCTCGACCTCAACCCCACCTACGACATCTTCCAGGCCGACGAGTTGGAGGCGATGCGCGGGCTGCACTACGACCTGCTCGACAAGTATTGGAAGACGGCCGTTACGCACCAGCACAGCCTCAACATCTCGGGCGCCACGGAGGCCGCCAGCTACTTCGCCAACATCTCCTACTTCAACCAGGACGGTAACCTCGGCAAGCTCGACTACGACCGCTGGAACTTCCGCGCCGGCGTCGACGTCAAGGTCAGCAAGTACCTGAAGGCCAGTCTGCAGGTATCGGGCGACTACGGCAAGACGAACAAGCCCCTCATGAAGGTGCAGAGCAGTTCGGCGGAGCGCGACTACGCCATGCTGCTCACCCACCCGCAGTACATTCCCGAGGAGATCGACGGCAAGCCCATCGCCGCCTACGGCATCTCGAACGAGGAGCTCAACGCCACGCAGTGCTACAACTACGGCTACCTCCAGAATTCGAGCGACTACATGAGCAGCATGTCGCAGAACACCTACATCAACGGCGCCTTGGAGTACAACTTCGGCTGGAGCCGCATTCTGAAGGGGCTGAACCTGCGGCTGAGCTACTCGAAGGCCATCTCGACCACGAAGAGCAACGAAATGGGCACCCAGTTCAGCCTCTACAAGCTCGTCGAGCGCGCCGGCAGCGGCAAGCACCTCTATACTCCGACGGAGGGCAGCGAACAGTATTACAACGATGTGCTGCTGGCCGAGGACAATTTCACGCTGGCCCACGGCGGCAAGATCTCGAACGGCAAGGACGGCGGCTACATCCAGCGCGATATGACCCGCTCGGACAACTACCAGCTCAACTTCACCGCCAGCTACGCCCGCGACTTCGGCAAGCACTCCGTAAGCGCCCTCTTCTCGATCGAGAAGACCGAGTCGGAATACGAGAACGTACACGCCGAGGGTATCAACCCCTACGAGTTCTCGAACGGCCAGTCGAACTCGCTGAACACGGCGATCGCCGGCGACAAGACCACCTCTTCGACGTGGGGCCGCTCCGAGTCGGGCACCCTCTCCTACGTCGGCCGTCTGAACTACGCTTACGACGACAAATACCTGCTCGAGTTCCTGATCCGTTCGGACGCCTCGACGAAGTTCGCCCCCGAGAACTACTGGGGCTACTTCCCCTCGCTCTCGGCCGGCTGGGTTATTTCGAAGGAGAACTGGTTCGCCGACAACGTGAAGTGGGTCGACTTCCTCAAGCTGCGCGCTTCGTTCGGTCTGACCGGTCGTGACAACATCGCCGCATGGCAGTGGATGCAGACCTACCAGATGGCAGGCGACAAGGGCGGCGTCTTCGGTATCGACGGCCCCGCCGGCAACCACTTCCAGCAGGGCAGCGCCGTGAACCGCGGCGTCAAGTGGGACAAGTCCTACAAGGGCAATATCGGTATCGACTGGAACATCCTGAACAACCGCCTCGGCTTCACGATCGAGGGTTACTACGTCTGGGACCGCGACATGCTGCTCAAGTACAAGGGCTCGGTTCCGGGCACCGTGGGTGCTGCATCGGCCGACCAGAACTACGGCAAAATGGACAGCTACGGCGTCGAGTTCTCGGCTACGTGGCGCGACCGCATCGGCAAGGACTTCAAGTACCGCATCCAGCTCAACACGGGCTATTCGGACAACAAGGTCCTCGAGATGGACTGGCCGACCTCGAACCTCTACCGCTCGGTCTACAAGGGCCACCGCACCGACATGGGTACGTGGGGTCTGCAGTGCATCGGCATGTTCCGTTCGTTCCAGGATATCGAGGAGTACTTCGAGAAGTACAACATCACCTCCTACCTCGGCAAGACGAAGGACCAGATGCGTCCCGGTATGCTGATCTACAAGGATATCCGCAGCGCCATGCAGCCTGACGGCACCTACCTCGGTCCCGACGGCAACATCAACGACAGCGACGACCTCGTGCGTCTCTCGAACCGCGCCAACCCCTACCACATCACGCTGAACCTCAACGCCGAGTGGAAGGGTCTCTCGCTGACGGCGCAGATCAACGCCTCGTGGGGCGGCTACAGCACGATCCCCTCGTCGGCCCTCAACCCGACGGACGGCACCAACTCGGGCTGGAACACCCTCGAATACCTCAACATGCCCTCGTTCTGGAATCCGGACAACATGTTCGTCTACCAGGACATCTACGACGGGGCGGGCAACCTGACGGTGGCCCAGAATCTCGACGGCCACTATCCGAACCTCCGCTATGCCGACGTGAACAGCAAGGTCTCGACCTTCTGGCGCGTAAGCGGCACCCGCGTGACGCTCAACCGTCTGACGCTGGCCTACACGCTGCCGCAGAAGTGGATGAACAAGATCGGCATCTCGTCGTGCCGCATCAACGTGACGGGCCAGAACCTCTGGAGCCTCTACAACCCCTATCCCGACAACTTCATCGACCCGATGATGGGCTACGGCGCCTACCCGACGCTGCGCAAGTTCACGGTCGGTCTGAATGTAACCTTCTAATTGAAACGAACAACGAGTATGAAACAGATCATAAATTCCAAACTGGTTCTCGGTCTCGTGCTGACGTCGGCCGCAGCACTCGCCGCCTGCAGCGACGACTTCCTCCAGGAGAAGAGGAACTACGACACGGAGAATAAGGAAATCTACAACTATTACAGCTCGGCCAACGCCCGCATCAGCGACCTCTACCAGGCCTGCAACCCGAACATCCAGGCGTCGCGCACCTATCAGTTTCCCTCGATGGGCTACGCCGACGAGCACTCGCAGGCGACCGAGGAGTATACCGGTTTCAGCCCCTTCGTCGATCCGCAGAAGGACCTCAACACGATGAGCGGCAACAGCCAGTGCCCCGACTACTTCACCTACGCCTACCAGCGCATCCGCAACGTGAACGACGCCATCGAGGGCATCGAGGGCAGCACGCTGTCGCAGGACGAGAAGGACGAGCTGCTGGGGCAGGCCTACTTCTTCCGCGCCTGGTGCTACTACTACCTCGTCCGCTACTACGGCGGTGTCCCCTACGTAACGACCGTGCAGGATCCCGTCGCCGGCTCCGTCACGCCGCGTTCGACGACCAAGGAGTGCATCGGCTTCATCTGCGAGGATCTGGACAAGGCCGCTGCGATGCTTCACAAAAAGACCGTCGAAGGGCGCTGGAGCACGACCGACTACGGCAAGGTGACGACCGCCACGGCGCTGGCGCTGAAGGGCCGCGTGCTGAACCTCTGGGCCAGCCCGCTCTTCAACCGCTCGAACGACCCGCAGCGCTGGGAAGATGCTTACAACTTCCAGAAGGAGGCCCTCAACACGATCAATTCCTGCGGTTTCGGCCTCGCCTACGAGGGTAATCCGGGCGTGAACGGTTCGGGCTGGGCCATGACCTTCCTCGATCTGGCCAACAGCGTCGAGGGCATCTACGTGACGCGTTACAACACGCACCTTCCCGACCAGTCGCCCGACTACCAGCGCAACAACCTTTGGGAGCAGGGGGCCCGTCCGGCCAACACGCTGGGCAACAACGGAAAGGTTCCTTCGGCTGCGATCGTCGATCTCTTCCCGATGAGCGACGGCAAGCGTCCGGCTACCTACGATGCCTACAGCAAACTGGATGCTTCGTCGATTTCCTACGACGCCGAGCATCCCTTCCTGAACCGCGACCCGCGCTTCTACCGCACCTTCGCCTTCCCGGGCGTCTACTGGCGCTTCCAGGGCAACCCGAACTCGGATAACGGGGAAACCTGCAACCCCTACACGGGTGAAAAGTACGTGCTTTGGAACTATGTCTGGTACAACGATCCGGCCAAGTACAACGACGTGACGTCGGGCGACTGCTGGGGTGCCGACAACCTGCTCGCCAACGCGAAGGGCATGTACATCCGCAAGTTCTCGGATGACCTCGACGTGAATGCGTCCCCGAATTACAAATTCATGACTTCAGGCAAGCAAATCGGCTTCCGCTGCAACCAGACCTCGACCTTCGAGATTCGCTACGCCGAGGTGCTGCTCAACTTCGCCGAGGCGGCCTGCATGACGAACCACATGCCGGAGGCCGTGGCCCAGCTGCAGCGCATCCGCGCCCGCGCCGGCTACAAGGCCGAGGACGGCCAGCACAGCGGCGCCAGCTACGGTCTGCAGAACAGCCTGTCGGGCGACCAGCAGGCCTGCATGGCGGCAATCCTCTACGAGCGCCAGATCGAGTTCGCCTACGAGGGCAAGCGCGCCGAGGATATGCGCCGCTGGCTGCTCTACGACGGCGGTACGGGCTTCGCTGCGATCGGCGGCCGCGCGCTGACGGGCTGGGGCGGCAACACGCTGACCTGGCTGGGCTTCAAATCGCCCGTCGGCACCCGCCGCGAGAACATGGAGTTCCGCCTGAAGGACCAGTACAACTACACGGACGGCACGAGCGGCCGCGAGTGGAAAGTGACGGGAGCAACGCCCGCCGAGCGCGAGAATGCGAACCCCGACCCGGTTCTGAAGGCGAACATGGGCGGTCTGACGCGCGCCGAGCGTGACGCCTATGCCGTCGACCTGAGCGAGAGCGCCATCAAGACGCAGCCGCTGGCCGAGCAGCTCGACCACCTGAAGGAGTTCTACGACAAGTACCTCGTCCGCAAGACGAAGAAGGGCGACGCCTACGATTCGAACAACGCACAGCTGACGATGACGTGGAAGCCGCGCTACTACTTCTTCGGCCTGACGCAGGGCAACCAGGATGCCAACCCGACCCTGCCGCAGACCGTAGGTTGGGAGGATTCGAAGAATGCCGGCGCCAACGGCACTTTCGACCCCGCAGCCGAGGAGTAACCCCGCCCGCCGGGAATACCGGAGCCGCACCCTTTCGGGGGTGCGGCTTTTTTTTGTCGGCGGCGGCCGACGATTGCGAAGCGGGGAGGTCCGGATTTTCCGGACCTCCCCGCTTCACTTTTGGGGTTAAAAAGATCATCCGGCACCCGTCCGCCCGGGCGATCGGAGCCCTTTTTCCGGTCGATTTTCCACCCTGCTGGCTTTCCAGCGGCACCGCAGACCGAAAGGCTTTTTTATGCGGAATGAGCTGGATTTGTTTGCTCTTTCGAAAATTAATGTTAATTTTGTATAATCTTTTTAACCCCAAAACCGAATGAATCGTTTTCATAAAACGAGATAAAACCCAATCAATCAACAATCTAACAACTAAATGACAGGAAACATGAAAAAAACTTCTACGAATCATGTCTTCGCGCAATGGGTTCGGAGGCTATCGCTGGCGATCGCTTTCGTGACCTTTGCGGTGTGCTCGTACGCGCAGCAGCGCGTTACCGGTACGGTCCTCGATGCGAAGGGCGAACCGGTGATCGGTGCGAGCGTCGTGGTCGAGGGTACGACCAACGGTACGACGACGGGCATCGACGGCAAGTTCGCCCTCAACGTTCCGGCGCGGGCACAGCTGACGGTCTCGTTCCTCGGCTATAAGAGCCGGAAGATCGACGTGGCCGGCAAGACCGACCTCGCCGTCACGCTCGAGGAGGATGTCGCCATGCTCGACGACGTCGTCGTCATCGGCTACGGTACGGTCAAGAAACGCGACCTCACGGGCGCCGTCGCTTCGATGAAAAGCGGCGACATCACGATCGCCCCGACGGGCAACGCCATGGAGGCGCTCCAGGGCAAGGTGGCCGGTATGGATATCGTGAAGAACAGCGGCCAGATCGGCGACAATCCGCAGATTCAGCTGCGCGGTTCGCGTTCGATCTACGGCAGCAACGAGCCGCTCTTCATCATCGACGGCTTCCCCGGCAGCTACGACCAGGTGAACCCCTCGGACATCGAGTCGATCGACGTGCTGAAGGACGCCTCCTCGACGGCCATCTACGGTTCGGCCGGTGCCAACGGCGTCGTCATGATCACCACCAAGCGCGGCAAGGCGGGCAAGGCGACCGTGAACCTCGATATGTACTACGGCATCAGCGGCTCGCCCAACTATACGCACGGCATGACCGGCGCCGAGTGGGTCGCCTACCAGTCCGAGGCCTATGCCGTGCAGCACGGAGCCGCACCCGACAACATATCGAGCCTCCTCGGCAACCAGGCCTATATCGAAGCCTACAACGAAGGCAAATGGATCGACTGGGTGGAAGAGGCTGCCGGCCACACCGCCGTGACGCAGAAATACAACATTTCGGTGACGGGCGGCAACGACAAGACGAAGGTCTTCGCTTCGGCCTCCTATGCCAACGACCAGGGCCTGCTCCGCAACGAGGAGCGCGACCAGTACCAGCTGCGCATGAACATCGACCAGGAGATCTTCACCTGGGCGCGCGCCGGCTTCTCGTCGCACCTTACCTATACGGACCACGACCGCGGCGTGCAGAACACTTTCACGGGGGCGCTGACCGCCTTCCCGCTCGGCGAAGCCCGCGATGAGAACGGGAACTTCCGGCCCATCTACATCGACGGCCGAAACACGCCGATGGGCGACTTCATCCCGGGACAGTTCAAGAACAACACGATTTCGACCTACGTCAACGCCAATGCCTATCTGGAGATCATGCCGCTCAAGGGGCTGAGCCTCAAGACGCAGTTCGGCGCCCGTCTTTCGAACTCGCGCCGCGGCGAGTACTGGGGCCTCAACGCCTCGGCCAACCCCCGCTCCTATGCAGCCCTGCCCTGGGCCGAGAAGACGCACGCCAACGCGTGGAAGTACATCTGGGAGAACATCGTCTCCTACAACCGCACCTTCGCCGAAAACCACACGGTCGGCGCCCAGTTCATCACCTCGTGGCAGAAGGGCCAGGACGAATCGACCATCGCCGGCGGCAGCGGCCAGGATGTGACCTGGCTCGACAAGTGGGGCTACAATCAGATGCTCTCGACCGCCTCGGGCAACCGATACATCTATTCCGATTTCTCGCAGACGCAGCAAATGAGCTTCGCCCTGCGTCTGAACTACTCCTACAAGGGCAAATACCTCTTCAGCTTCTCGAACCGCTGGGACGGCGTATCGTGGTTCGCCGAGGGCGACAAGTGGGACAGCTTCCCCTCTGCAGCCTTCGCCTGGCGCATTTCGGACGAGAAGTTCATGAAGGGGGCCGAGAACTGGCTCGACAACCTCAAACTGCGCGTCAGCTACGGTGTAACGGGCAATGCCGGCGGCATGGGCGCCTACGCCACCACCACGCAGACCTACAGCTATACCGGCAGCGGCATCACGATCGACGGCGAACCGGTCGCTTTCACCCAGTACACGGGCACCTTCGGCGGTTCGATCAGCTGGGAGAAGTCGCACAACTGGAACGTCGGCCTCGACTTCGGTCTCTTCAAGGGCCGTCTCGACGGTACGGTCGAATGGTTCCGGACCAAGACCGACGGCCTGCTCTTCAAGCGCACGCTGCCCATCACGTCGGGTCTGACGGGCTGGGGCTCGCCGCTGAGCAGCTGGCAGAACCTCGCCGAGACGAGCAACCGCGGCATCGAGGTGACGCTGAACGCCCGCACGATCCAGAAGAAGAACTTCAAATGGAACACCGCACTGACAGTAACCTGGAGCCGCGAGAAGATCGAATCGCTGCCCGACGGCGACATCGTCAAGGAGAATCTTTTCGTCGGTCAGCCGATCCACGCGATTTACGGGTACAAGTACCTCGGCATCTGGGGGACCGATGAGGCGGAGGAGGCGGCGAAGTACGGCTGCGAACCCGGCTTCGTCAAGGTCCAGACCATTCCGAACGTGGACGATGAGGGCGTAAGCGACAACGGCGTGCACAATTACGGCGACAAGGACCAGATGATTCTCGGCCACAGCAACCCGAACTGGATCATCGGTTTGAACAATACGTTCACCTACAAGAACTTCGACCTGACCGTCTACGTCATGGCCCGTACCGGCCAGACGATCGCCAGCGATCTGATCGGCCGCTACACGGCCAAGGCGAGCGTGACGAGCAACCAGCCCGCCGGCGTCGACTACTGGACGGCCGGCAACCAGGGCGCCTACTACCCGCGTCCGGGCGTCGGCGACCGGCAGTCGGCCGGATTCGGTTCGTTCAACATCGTGGACGGCTCGTTCATCAAGATCAAGAACATCACCCTCGGTTATACCCTGCCGCAGGCCATCTCGCGCAAGCTCCGCATGGAGCGGCTGCGTCTCTACGCCACCTGCTACAACCCCTTCATCTACGCATTCGACAAGAACCTGCGCAAGCTCGACGCCGATCCCGAGACGAACGGTTCGGACGCGTTCCCGACCTACAAGCAGTTCGTATTCGGTCTTAACATCACTTTCTAACCGACTTCAAGACAACATACGCTATGAAAAAGAATCTGAAAACCCTCTTGATGCTCTCCGCCGCGGCCGTATCGGGTCTCTTCTCGGCCTGCTCGCTCGAAGAGGAGAATCCGCTGGGTTACACCATGGATGACGTGGCGGTCACCAAGGACGGCTACCAGGCCCTCATCAACAACTGCTACTTCGGCATGGAGCGCTACCTCTACGGCGGCGGCCGCGGATCGTCGTACTACATGCCCCTCACCGAGGCCGACACCGACCTGTGGACCTACAGCGGCAATATCATCAGCTACCAGGACTACTTCTGGTTCGGCGCCAACGCCACGGTCAACCTCGACATCTTCAACGACATCTGGAACGTGATCTACGACGGCATCGGCGCCTGCAACCTCGCCATCGCGAAGGCCAATCTGTCGCCCTATACGGGCAGCGAGCTCAATGCGCTGCTCGCCGAGGCCCGGTTCATGCGGGCCGTCTACTACTTCAACGCCGTCGAGCAGGTCGGTGCGGTCTACAAGCTCACCGAACCGGCGGCGCAGGCCGACAACGCCCCCGTCCGCACGGAGCCTTTGACGATCTACCGCGACATCATCATCCCCGACCTTCAGTTCGCCGCCGAGTGGCTCGCGAAGGGCGATGATGCGACGACGACCCGTCCGACCAAGAAGGCGGCCTACGGCTTCCTGGCCAAGGCGGCCCTGCAGACCTACGCCTACGGCACGACCGAGTTCCTCGCGACGGCCGCAGCCGCAGCCAAGGAGCTCATCGACGACTGCGAGGCGGGCGGCGGCAAGTACGGCGCCTACATGTACCCCGACTTCGCCGACGTCTTCAAGGAATCGAACAACTACCTGAACAAGGAGGCTCTCTGGAAGCACCGCTGGCACAAGAAGGGTTCGAGCCAGGGCAACTACCGCATGAACCAGAACGACCAGCTCTTCATGGCGCCCGTCACGAAGTTCGGCGCCCGCCAGAACGCCACCAAGGAGGCCAATTCGGCCTGGGACGGCAGCCGCAATGCCGGCTGGTTCATGCCGACGCAGCACCTGCTGAGCCTCTTCGTGCAGGCCGACGGCACGCTCGACCCGCGCTTCCACGCCTCATTCATGACCTCGTGGAACGCCAACCAGGACTATGAGTGGGACGCCGATGCCGCCGCGAACTTCCGCAAGGCGCCGTCGATCGTCGGCACCAGGCTGCACGGCATCGACGACTGGGAGGGGAATCCCAGCGGCTATGCCGCCAACGACCTGGCCATCAAGTTCGTGATGCCGCAGGATCCCGACTATGCCGACGAGATCGCGAAGCGCGCCACTTCGCCCTACCTGCTGGTGGATTACAAGGACGTGTACGACGACGCGAAGAAGAACGTCATCATGACCTACAACGGCAAAGAGAATCTGCTCAAGGATTTCTACCCCTCGCTCTCGAAGCACAACTCGTCGAACTACAACATCGTCCGCTACGACCGTCTCGGCAACCAGAATGCGACCTTCATCATGCGCATGTCGGAAATTTATCTGATTGCCGCCGAGCTGGATATCTACCTCAACGGCGGTTCGAAGGCGATGGACTACATCAACAAGGTGCGCCAGAGGGCCGGCGCCAAGCCGCTGACGGGAACGGCGACGATCCGCACCGTCCTCGACGAACGCGGCCGCGAGCTCTGCGGCGAGTACTGCCGCTTCTTCGACCTGAAGCGGACGGGCATGTTCAAGGACGCCTCCTACCTGCAGGCGACCCATCCGGATCTGGCGCAGTACTTCAAGCCCGAATATGCGCTCCGGCCGATTCCGAGAAGCTTCATCAACGTTATCTCGAACGGCGATATGTGGCAGAACCCCGGCTACAGATAGGCTTTTAAGTAAAACAGGGGGACGGGTCGCGGCTTTCGGGTCGCGGTCCGTTTTTTTTATGAGGGGGCGTTTTCGGGAGCGGGAGAGGCCTTTTTCGGAGCAGTCGGGCCCTCTTTTTCGGAGCCGGGAGGGACGAACCGCTTGCCGTTCCGGGAAAAGCCCTATCTTTGCAAAAAACACCGACCATGAAACCGATCTTTCTGCTCATTTGTCTGCTGGGGTGCGGCTGGTTCGGCGCCCTGCCGGCCGCGGCGCAGGAGCCCGTCCCCTTCAACGGCCTGCTGCTCGACGCCCTCGGGCGCCCGATCCGCGGGGCCCGCATCTGGACGCAGGATGCCGGGCGATACGCCCGCACCGACCGGAAGGGGCGTTTCGGGCTGACCGATGTCCGCGCGGACGACACGCTGCGGGTGCGCTGCGAGAAGCACACCTACCTCATCCCCGTCGCGGGGCGGCGCAGTCTGCGGATCAAGCTGTTGGAGGATTTGCGGAGCGAGACGGAGGAGTCGGCGCAGCTGCTCGACTACGGCGCCGGCTACGTGCGCCAGCGCGAATACATCGGCTACGACAGCCGGATCACGGGCGAGGAGTTGATCCGGACGGGCTGCACGGATATCCTGTCTGCCCTCTCGGGGTTGATCCCGGGGCTGAACATCGCCGAGAACCCCGCCGACGGGAGCTACACGGTGAGCATCCGCAGCGGCAGTTACCAGAAGGACCCGACGCCGCTCTACGTCATCGACGGGGTGATCGTCCCCTCGATCGACCATCTGCAGCTGGCGCAGGTCGCCTATGTCGTGGTGATGAAGGATGCCACGATCTACGGATTCCGCGGCGGAAACGGCGCTATCGTCGTCCGCACGAAGTCGGCCGAGACGGAGCGGCTGCGCCGGTAAATTCCAACAGCTGCCGCGCAGGGGGCCGCCGGACACAACGGGGTGCGACGGGGTGCAACAGGCAACAGGATACGGCGGGTGCAGCGGGTGCAGCGGGATTCGCTGCATCCGTCAGTCGTTTATGCCGCCGCCATTCACCGGGCGGCTACAGCCACTTTTTATACTTGAAGTACCAGATCGTCATGGCCGAGCAGAAGATCATGAGCCCGATGGCGAAGAGGTAGCCGACGGGGAGGGTCCACGTTTCGGTGATGCGCCACTGCCAGTCGAGCTCGGGCATCGCCTTGAAGTTCATGCCGTAGATCGAGGCGATGAGCGTCGCGGGAAGGAAGATGACGGCGGCCACCGAGAAGATTTTGACGATCTCGTTCTGCTCGATGTTGATGAGGCCGAGCGCCGCATCCTGGAGGTAGTCCAGACGCTGGAAGCTGAAGTCGGCGTGGTTGATAAGCGAGCTTACGTCCTTGATCATCAACTGCAGACGGGGGTAAATATCGTTCGGGAAGCGCTCGGAGCGCAGGATGCCCGAGAGGACGCGCTGGCGGTCGAAGATGTTCTCGCGCAGCGACATGGAGCTCTCCTGCAGGGCGCTGATGCGGTGCAGCACCTCCTTGTTGATGGCGTTCTCGGAGTTGATATCCTTCGAGAGGGCCGAGACCTGCTTGGCGACGAACTCGACGAGGTCGGCATCGAAGTCGATGCGCACCTCCAGCAGCGAAATGAAGAGGTGGTAGCCCGTCGAATAGCTGCGGTAGTTCATCTGGAGGCGCTTCTCCGTCTCGCGGAAGGTGCGCGACTCGGCGTTGCGCACCGAGACCAGCACGCCCTCGTTCGAGATGATGAACGAGACGGGCTCGACGAGGAAGGTTTCGCCCGTCGGGATGAAGAAGTTCGAGTTGGAGATGATGGCGTTCTCGTTCTCGGAGTATTTCGAGGTCGACTCGATCTCCTCGACCTGCTGGCGCGACTGGAGGTTGACTTCGATGAAGTTTTCGACGGCCCGCTGCTCCTTGATCGTGGGCTGCATCAGGTCGATCCACAGGATGTCGTCGTAGCCCAGTTCGTCGAAGAGCTTGGTATCGGCATTGCGGATGATCTTGTTGTATTGCTTGAGGTAGATGGTAATCATGGCATGGCTCGCTTGAAGGTGCGTAAATCCGATGGCTTGACGGAGACGGGGCGCCCGGAGGCGGGACCCGATCAATCTCTTCAGCCGGGATTGGGAACGGGAGCCACACGGAGCCCCGTTTCCCAGCACGTTGCAAGCGATGCGGCGGAACGGCCCTGCCGGACAAGAGGGCGCGCTTGTACGAAGGACGCGACGGCAGATGCAGTTGCGAGTTCGACGGCGGCGGCGGGTATGACGGCGGATGCAGGTGCGGTTGCCATTGCGGTTGCCATTGCGACTCGACCGGTTGTCGCCGTTCGACGGGCGGCCGGACGGGAAGCCGGGCGGGAGGAAACGATGATGAAGCTGCCGGAGAGACACGCCGGAGACCACGGATGCGGCAAGAACGGCCGGGCGGTCCTGGCAGTCAGGTGCGACGGATGTGACGGGTGCTGGGAATACGGCGGGTACGGGTATGACAAGGCGGTGCGGCGATCAACTTCGCACGCACCAGCGAGGCAAGGCATCGTAACGCGATACGATGCAGCGACTATGCCCGGACCCATGACCATCATCCATACGAATTGAAACAGCTTGGTTTGCAAAAGCAAAAGTACACAAAAATCGGAGAAATACGCCCGAAAAAGTAAAAAAAGTGCGCCTGCCTCTTGACAAAGGGGGTTCGGATGTTGTATATTTGCCCCGTCGTTCGACAAGACGCCTGCTGTTTTCAACAGCGTATTCAGGCAGGAAATGAGCCGGTTGCGGCAAGTTTTCAACAATAATCAACACGTTTCAACCCGTTTTCAACTGTTTTTGAGAATTCGATCCCGCAGGGATCGGCGGGCCGCAGCCTGGGGGCGGCGGAGGCCCGCAGCTCCTTGCAGTCGTGTGCGGCCTCCGCAGGCTGCTGCCCGAGTAAAATACCGATCATTTTTAATTGTGCCTGAATGGCACTGCAGTCAGCAGGGTTGTTTCGGTCCGCCAGGACCGGCGGGCCGCAGCTTCGCCCGGCGAAGGCCCGCTGCTCGCGTCCCGCAGGTCCGCTCGTGCGGGCGCTTCGCAAGCTGCAGCCCGAATCGGAACATACACCCAAGCATGTCCGATAACTCTACCAAATTTAGAATTTTGCATTTTGATAGCTGAATTTGCAACTTCGCATGAAGCCATGCGGGCTGCAGCCCCGGGTCCTTACTGGGATGTTTTGTCTGCAAGCCCGATCGCGCAGCGATCGGCAGCCCGCAGCCGCCCCCGGGCGGAGGGCTGCTCCTCTACGTCGCAAGCCCGTCCGCTCGGCTGCGGGACTACCTTTCAGTAATGCCGTTACTGTTCAGCTGCGGAATGCGTTGCAAAGGAATCGACCTCGCAAGAGGTCGGCGGACCGCAGCCTCCCGGCGGCGGAGGCCCGCAGCTCCTTGACGTCGCTCGCGTCCTCCGCAGGCTGCAGCCCGAGCCATAATTTTGAATCTTGAATTTTGAATGCTGAATTTGCAGCTCCGGAAGGAGCTGCAGCCGCCCCCGGGCGGAGGGCTGCATCCTCGCGCTGCTCGAAAGCAGGCCCGTCCGCTCGGCTGCGGGCTTGTTGCTCCAAATCAATCACACAGCGGGCCACAGGCTGCAACCCGATCGCCCATACTGCGGCCGATTCCCCCGGCTTCCGCATCCAAAATCACCCCCTGGAACCAGGGGCCTAACCCTCCGGACCCCGCCTCCCCATTTTTAATTCTTCATTTCTCATTTTTCATTCCCATGTACTTCTCCTCCCTTCCCGAGGCGTATGCGCCGATCGGCGCCCCGCTTCGCTACACCCTCGCCGAGGCCTCGGCCGCAGAGACCCTCGTCCGGATCCGGACTGCCGACAACCGCCTCCTCGGCACGAAACGCTTCGTCGGCCGGCGCGACATCGCCTTCGACATCGCCCCCTACCTCCGCAGCGACCTCCTCTTCACGCCCCAGACCGGCCCGTCGGGCGTCGAAGCCGCCGCCGACCGCGCCCGTACGATCGTCGTCGAAGCGGAGAGCTACGACGAGGGGTGCCGCTCCGCCGCCCGGACCTTCCTGGCCGCCGACCGCGCCCGGGCCGCCCCCTCGCTGCTGACCGCCCTCCCGCCGGCGCGCCTCCTCGCCCCCGATGAGACGGACGAGCTGACCCTCCTCGCCGCGGCGCCGATGCGGATCACGGTCACGGCCGAACGGCGCGACACGCAGCTGACCGAGAGCTACGCCCTCCCCGCGGCCGGGCTCTTCCGCTTCCGCCTCTCGGCGGCCGACTTTCCCGAGGCCGAACGGCTGACGGTCGACCTGGGCCCCTGCGGCAGCGTCGTCTACACGGTGATGCCGGCACCCGACGGGGCGCAGCGGATCGCCTGGCGCTCGCGGTGCGGATCGATCGAACACTACACCTTCCCCGTCGTGCAGCACGTCGAACGGAGCGTCTCGAAACAGCGCGCCCGCAGCGGAGAGGGGCTGCTCGTCGCCGCCGCCGAGGCGGAGGAGTGCGTCGAGCTGCACTCCGCCTACGAGACCGCCGGCATGGCGGCCGCCCTCGCGGAGCTCGTCGAGGCCCGGCAGGTCTGGTGGCTCGATGCCGGCGGCTACCGGCCGGTCGACGTCGTCACCGAACGGGCCGAGCTCCATCGCTGCGGCGCAATGCGCTCCCTCGCCCTCACCGTCCGTTCCACCCGACCGAGCGAACCGCTATGGAGCTGCTGATCGACGGCGTGCCGTGCGATATGGGCCTCGAACCGCTCCGCCTGCCGGGCTTCGACGCCACGAAGCTCGCCGACATCGGCGCGGCGCGCGAGGGGCGCACGCTGCGGCTGCAGCTCCCCGCCACCCCGGCCAACGACCGCATCTTCCGCTTCGGCCGCGACCCCGAGGCGGCCGGCCGCTTCAACGACGACCGCCACGAAGCCTCGCTCGAATCGGCCGGAGCCCGCCTGCTGCACGGCACGGTGCGGCTGCTCGCCGCCTCGGAGGCGGGCTATACGGTCGAGCTGCGCGAAGGGGGCGCCGGCTGGGCTTCGCAGGCAGCCCGCGGCCTGCTGCACACCCTCGCGATCGACTATGCGGCGCCCCTCACCCCGACGACCATCCGCAACAGCTGGACGGACGCGTCGCCCGTGAAGTTCTTCCCGGTCCTGCACGACGGCTACCCGCAGCAGAGCGGCGGCAGCGACCTGCTCCCGGCCGAACGCTTCCTCTCGGTCGACGACTACCACCCCTTCCTGCACCTCGCGACGCTCGTCGAGCGAATCTTCGCCGAGGGCGGCTACACGCTCCGCAGCGACTTCTTCGCGGGCGACTTCTTCCGGTCGCTCTACCTGAGCGGCGCCTACGCCTCGCGCGACACGGCCGCCGCCGCGGCCCGCATGGGGTTCCTGGCCCGACGGCGCGGCGACGTGACGGCCGAAGCCGACTACCGGGGGCGTGTCGATGCCGACCCGGCGGCGCTCTACCACACGGTGGGCAACCTGGTCGAGACGGCGACACCCGGGACCCCCGATGCCGACGGCGAACCGATGAACGACCTCTGCAACAACGGCGGCTGCTTCGCCGTCGAAGAGGGGCGCATCCTCTTCCGGCCGACGACTGCGATCGCCGCGGGATTCGAATACCGCCTCCGCTACACCACCGACCACCGCATCCTGTCGCGCACCCGCCTCGCGGGGTTCGACTCGCTCTACCTCGACACGGGCGGCGAGATGCGCTTCTCGCTGACGAACCGGTATATCGACCGCCGTCCGGAGATCGCTGCGAACCGCACCTACCGGGCGATCGTCTTCGACCACGCGGCCGGGAGCCGCTACCGGCTGCTCTACACGCTCGACGGCGTGGCGGACCGCACCTGGACGCAGTTCGAGGCCCGCTCGGCCCTCGTGACGACCCCCGCGCAGGGGAGCGTGCAGGAACCCCGGCTGCAGCAGCTGCTGGGGAGCCTCTGGGTCGACTACGCCGGCGACTGGGCCCTCTACGACGGCCACATCGGGGAGACGGGCGAGACGACCGTCGAACTGAGGGTCCGCACGGCGGCCGAGCCCCTCTCGCCCGAGGCGCCGAAGTATTTCGACCGCATCTACTTTTTCGGGGCCGAGAAGGGGCAGCGGATCACCCTGCACAAGGAGTGTGCGGTGCAACCCTCCTTCAGCGCGGGGCCGGGTTTCGGCTCGATGCTCTCCTTCGCCGATGTGGCGCGCCACGCGATCCGGCCGATCGAGCTCCTCGAAGCGGTGGCCCACCTCTTCAACCTCCGCTTCCTGACCGACGAGGAGCGGCGTTGCGTGCGGGTCGAGCCCCGCGACGCCTTCTACCGGCTCGACGAGGCGGAGGCGGACGGTGCGGCCGCCGGGACCGGAGCGGGCGGTGCAGCGACAGCCGGAGCGGGCAGTGCGGCGACCGAGGCCGCGGAGGCGACCGCAACTGCGAAGACGACCGTAACCGTGGAGGCGGCCATAACCGTGGAGGCGGCCATAACCGCGGAGGCGGCCGAAACAGCTGCTGTTGCGGAGATCGACTGGCGCGACCGGGTCGACCGTTCGCAGCCGGTCTGTCTGACCGACACGGCGACCGGACTGCACGAGCTGCGGAGCTGGTGCTACGGCGCAGGCGACGGGGCCGTGCGGCGAAAAGAGGCGGAGGAGGAGCAGAGTTTCGGGTGCTGGCGGACGGCGACGCCCGGTTTCGGCACCCTGCAGGGCGAGGAGGTGCGCCGCAACCCGCTCTTCCACCCGACGTTGAGCGCTGCAGGCGGCTATGCCGGCGCCCCGTCGGCCCTGCTGCTGCAGGTGGGCGACCGCGACCGGCTCGACGAGGGGGACGGGACGAACTTCACGCCGCGCATCGTCCGCTACTTCGGGCTGCACCCGCTGCCGGCGGGCGAGCGGTGGGGCGGCGCGGCCGAGGGGGCGGAAACGCGCTACCCGCTGGCGGCCTTCCACTTCGCGGGCGACGCCGCGCAGCCGCCCTGCACCCTCTGCTTCGAGGACCGCGACGGCGCCGCGGGGCTGCACCGCTACTACGACCGGCAGGTGCGGCAGGAGGCGCTCGCGGGCACCGTCACGCTCTCGCTCCGCCTCGCCCCGCACGAGGTCGAGACGCTCTTCACCCCCGCGTGCGGCCCCTTCGACCTGCGGTCGCGCTTCCGGCTGCGGAGCCCGCTCGGCGAAACCTGCGGCACGCTGCGGCGGATCGAACCCTTCGATCCCGAGGCAGGCATCCTCCGCTGCACCTTCGACCGGACCGACCGGTGAGCTTCCTTTTCTTGTCAAATCCTTTTACCGAACCCAGATGAAAACCCACATCCACATCGATGACCGGGCGGACGAGGTCTGCCGCATCGAAATCGAGGGGACGATCGGCGTCCCCGAAGCGTGGCAGTTCGACGAACCCGCCGAGCGGGTGGCGACCTACGAGCGTTTCCGCGAGACGGTGGCCCGGATCGCCGCGATCGAGGCCCCCGAAGTGATCGTCACGATCCGTTCGACGGGCGGCGACGTGAACGACGCCCTGCTGATCCACGACGCTCTCCGCCAGCTCGGCGGACGCATCACCACCCGCTGCTACGGCTACACCGCCTCGGCCGCCACGATCATCGCCCAGGCCGCCTCCGAGGGGTGCCGCGAGCTCTCGGCCAACGCCCTCTATCTCATCCACCGCGCCTCGTGCGCGACGGAGGGGAACGCCGACGACCTCGGGGCGCAGCTCGAACTGCTGCAGGCCACCGACGAACGGCTCGCCGCCCTCTACGCCGCCCGTTCGGGGCGCACCCCGGAGGAGTTCGGGGTCCTGATGGCCGAGAACAGCGGCAACGGGCGCTGGCTCTCGCCCGAGGAGGCGATCGCGGCGGGGCTGGCCGACCGTCTCATCGATCCCGCCGGGGCGGCGGAGCAGCCGCGGGCCGTGCGGAACCTCGTGAGCGGCTGGCGCCGGCTGCTGACGGCCGTCGGGCTCGAAAAGCCGCAGCCGCTGCCGGCGGACCGCAACGTGCTGCACTTCGAGCGGGAGATCGCCGCCCGGCGCGAGGCAGCCGCCTCGGCGGCGCTGCAGCGCATCGAACCGACGCGGACGCTTCCGACCGAGGATCCCTCCTTCGGCGAGCCCTGCCGCTCGCCCAACGAACGCGCCTATGCCGAAGATGCCGCCGCTTTCAGCCGCGGATAGCCGCGAAGCGGGAACCCGCAAACGAAGGGCGGGACGCAGCCCTCCGCCAAGTATTTGCGCCCGGGAGGGCGCAGCGGACCGCAGCCTGGGGCGGCGGAGGCCCGCAGCTCCTTACACACTCCGCAGGCTGCGATCCGGGGATCGTTTTTAATTCTTCATTTTTAATTGCAGCCTTGCAAAGGCTGCAGCAGCCCGCAGCCGCCCCCGGGCGGAGGGCTTGCCTCGCTTGGGAATCGGCCTTGCAAAGGCCGAGCGGGCCGCAGCCTCCCGGCAGCGGAGGCCCGCAGCTCCTTATGCCGCAGGCGAGCACTCCGCAGGCTGTAGCCCGATTTCATAATTTTGAATCTTGAATTATGAATTTGCGGTTCCGAACGGAACCGCAGCGGGCCGCAGCTTCGCCCCGCGAAGGCCCGCTGCTCGCGTCCCGCAGGTCCGCTCGTGCAGGCACTTCGCAAGCTGCAGCCCGCGAACACCGGACAACCGCGCTTCCTTTTGCTTTTAGCCTTTGCGGCTTCCGAGAAGCCGCAGCAGCCCGCAGCCGCCCCCCGGCGGAGGGCTGCATCCTCGCGCTGCTCGAAAGCAAGCCCGTCCGCTCGGCTGCGGGCTTTTACACCCAATCCATTGCGTCCGCAGGTCCGCTTGTGCAAGCGCTCCGCAGGCTGCGCCCCCATTTTTAATTTTTCATTTCTAATTTTTCATTTTTCATTTCCACCATGAACTACCTCGAAACCGCCAAACAGTACACCGGCAACGATGTCGAACGTATCTTTTTCCGCCCGATGCTGACGGGCCCCTCGGCCGAAGCGCTGGGAATCCGCGTGCTCTACAACATGCCGCTGCCGACCGTCGTGCAGCTCTGGGACGGGCAGCGCAACGCCCTGCAGAAGTTCACCGCCGCAGGCTGGACGGGCGGCGACCCGGCGCGGAAATACCAGAAGCAGATCGCCATGCACCGCGTCAAGGCCGAGCTCGGTTTCTCGGCCGCCGACTACTTCTCGCTCGTCTACGAGCAGATCTCCGCCCGCCCCGACGTCAACATGGAGGACCTCACGGGCACCGTGCTCGAGGAGGCCGAGACGAGCCTCTTCCGGCAGGTGATCGCCGAGAACATCCGCGCCACGATGTGGATCGGCGACAGCTCGGCCGCCACGGGCTACAACACCTTCGACGGCTTCCTGAAGTTCTTCCGCGACGCCGTGGACAACGAGCGCATCAGCTACAAGAGCTACACGGCGGCGAACCTCGGCGAGAAGGACTACATCATCACCCTCTTCGATGCGCTGTGGCAGCAGGCCGACGCCCGTCTGCGCGACGCCAAGGCCGAGGGGCAGCTCGCCTTCTTCGTCACCTCGGACCTCTACTACCTCTACGAGAAGTACCTCGACGCGCAGGGCGGCGACGCCGCCTACCGCGAGCGGATCGACGGCCGCCGCGAGCTCACCTACCACGGCATCCCGGTCGTCGATGTGCGGCTCGAAGCCTACCTGAACAACACCTCGTTCCACAAATCCTTCTGTCTGCTCACCGACCGCCGCAACCTGATCCTCGCGGTCAACACGGCCGACGCCCCCGGCAACGAGGTGCGCATGTGGTACAACCCCGACGAGATGGAGAACCGCCAGCGCGCCGTCTTCCTCGCCGGCTGCGAGGTGCTCGACGAGGGGATGCTCATCTACGCCCACCGCACGGCCTAAAGCCCCCTGAAAGCCCTTCAGCGGGGCCCCGGGAGGGATCCCCCCCCTCCCGGGCCCCTTTTTCCACCCAACCACAACCGACCATGCACAAGAAAAACCGAATCCGGACCCGTACGGCCGCCCCGGCAAACCGCACGGATCCCTACCTGCTGGGGGCCGCCCGCGTCGAGAGCGACCGCTTCTGGCGCTGGGGCGACGACAACCTCTTCCCCTATGCGCTGGCCCTCATGGCGCGGCGCTCGACCACCCACCGCCGCATCATCAACGACAAGGCCGACTACATCTCGGGCAAGGGGTGCGTCTGCGACGAGAACGAGCCCCGTCTGGCGGCCTTCCTCCGCTGCGTGAACGGCGCGGGCGAATCGCTGCGCCAGGTCCTCAACAAGCTCGCCTTCGACAAGGCCCTCTTCGGCAACGCCTTTCTGGAGGTCGTGACCGACCCTTCGCATACCTTTCTGGCCCTCTACCACCAGGACGCCTCGCGCTGCCGCCTCGCCCGCGACGGCTGCCACCTCCTGCTGCACCACGACTGGCGCCGCTTCCGGCCGGCCGAGGCGCGGACGCTTCCCCTCTACCCCCGCTACGAGCCGCAGGCGGACGGCACGCTGCGCGCGGTCATCCACTACCGGGATTACGAGCCGATGTTCGAACACTACGGCGTCCCCTCCTACATCGCCGGCCTCAACGTCTCGGCCATCGCCTACAAGACCGACTGCTGGAACATCTCGCGGCTCGACAACGCCTTCCAGCTCTCGGGCGTCATGATGCTCGACTCGACCGTGGACAACGACACCGACGCCGAACGGATCGTCCGCCTCGCGGAGCGGAAGTTCGCCGGCAACCCCGGGCAGGTGATGTTCGTCCTGCGCGACGGCGCCGAGAACGACCATTCGCGCTTCATCCCCATCGAGTCCTCCAACGACGGCGACTGGCGGGCCCTGCACGAGCAGGCCGTGACCGACATCGTCGTCGCCCACTCCTGGTTCCGCACCCTGAGCGGTCTCGACTATGCCGCGGGGTTCGACTCGGAGCGGATCCTCCAGGAGTACGAGGTGGCCCTCAACACGGTGATCCTCGCCGAGCAGGCCGAGCTGCTGGAGCCCGTCCGGGCGGCGATCGCCGCCGTGCTGGGGCTCGACTGCTCGTCGCTCGCGGTGGTCAACCGCCCGCCGACCCGCTCGAAACCCATCTACATGAAGGTCTGGGAGGCCCGCAAGGCCGACGGCCTCGCCTACGATCCCGACGACCCGAAACAACAGCAGTTCCTCTCCGAAATCACCAAGTACAACATCAGATCCATCGACGGATGAAAACACTCCTCACTCCCGTGCAGGTGCTGCGGCTCGCCTTCGGCGCGAGCGAGCCCCTGCCACCCGAAACCCTCGCCGCGGCCGACATCGCCGCCGCCGAGGCCCGCTACCTGCGCCCCGTCCTGGGGCCGGCGCTCCACGACCGCCTCCTCGAGGGGGCCTATCCCGACTTCACGGCCGACTATCTCGCCCCGGCGCTGGCCTGCTGGACGCGGCTGCTCGTCCAGCCGCGGCTCGACCTGCGCACGGCACGCATCGGCACGCTGGCGCCCCGCAGCGACGACGGCGCCGAACCCTCCGCCGAGGCGCTCCGCTATCGGCTCCGCGCGCTGCGCCGGCAGGCGCAGACCCTCCTGCGCCGCGCCGCGGATTACCTCGACGCCCACGGCGCCGACTTCCCCGAATACGATCCCGACCGCAACCCGCTGCACCGCTGTACGACTGATGGAGGCTTTGTTCAAACCCGTTAGCGGCGCCGCAGCCGCCCTGGCGGCCCTCTTCGCGCCGATCGGCCCCCTTGCGGGGTGTCTCATGACCTTCATCGCGGTCGATTTCCTCACGGGCGTGGCCGCCGACTGCGCCGCGGCGCGGCGCGCCGGGCGCCGCTGGTACTTCGAGAGCCGCCTCGCCTGGCGCACGGTCTCCAAGGCGGCCCTTACGATCACGGCGCTGGCGCTGCTCTGGCTCATGGAGTGTTTCCTGCTGGAAACCCCGGGGCTCTCGCTCGCGCGGCTCTTCGCGGGCTTCACCTGCTCGGTCGAGCTGTGGTCCTTCCTCGAAAACGCCTCGCAGCTCGCCGACACGCCCGTCTTCCGCTGGCTGCGCCGCTGCGTGCGCCGCCGCATCCGAAAGGAGGTGGGCGATGAATAGGGGGCTCGCCAACTGCAACCCGGGCAACATCCGCCGCTCGGCGACCCGCTTCCGGGGCGAGGTGGTCCCCTCGCGCGATCCCGCCTTCAAACAGTTCGAGAGCCTCGCCTGGGGCTACCGGGCCCTCTTCGTCCTCTTCGACACCTACCGGCGGCGCTACGGCCTGCGGCGGCTCGATGCGATGATCGCCCGCTGGGCGCCGCCCGTCGAGAACGACACGGAAGCCTATGTGCGGGGCCTCTGCCGGATGACGGGCTTCGCGCCGGGGCAGGAGATCGACCCGCACGACCGCAGCACGATGCTTCCCCTCGCCGCCGCCATGACGCGCATCGAAAACGGCACGGAGGCCGATGCCGAGGCAGTCGCCGAGGGGTGGAGGCTTTTTGAAAATTAAAAATTCAAAATTATTTTTTTGGGGGGGGGTATGAAGACGCGGCCCGGGCTTGTCGCTCGGGCCGCGCTGTGCGGCGGGAACCGGGAGGGCGGTTCCGCACTTACGGAGTATTCGGATTTTTGCAGCTGCAGTTCGGCTTGCCACTGCGGCTGTTCGGCTTTTTACTACTGTTCAGCTTTTTGCGGCTGTTCGGCCGGCTGCTGCTGTTCGGGACTATTGCTTCTGTTCGGCCTTCTGTTCGGCCTGTTTGCGGGCTTCGATCCGCTTGTACCAGGCGGCGCGCTCGGCCGTCAGGTCGTATCCGCGCTTGGCGAGGTAGTTGTTGATGCGGCCCTTGTACTTGCCGAAGACGCCGTGTTTCTTGTTCGAGTTCTCGGCGTCCATCGCCAGCTCGCGGGCCTCCGTGAGCCAGGCCCGGATCTGCGCCTTCTCCTCGTCGGTGAGCGACGGGATCATGTCGAGCGTCGCCGTGTAGGTCACCTCCAACACGCCGTAGGTCATGCCGTCCTTGACCCCCTCGACCTGCTCGGGCGTAAGGTAGATGGCCAGCGCGGCCGGGAAGGCGAAGTGCGAGCGGTAGAGCTTGCTGTCGGCCTCATAGCCGGCCTGCTCCGTCGCCATCCGCTTCGCCTCGCCCTCGAGCCCCTGCTCCTTGACGGCGGCGAGACGGCGGTCGCGCTCCTCGTAGATGTCGTTCAGTTCGAAATACCGGTTGGCGATGATGTTGCGCACCGTCTCGGCCGTCGCGGCGTCGGCGATGCCGAGCCGGTCGACGATCTTCTGCGACCGCTTGAGAATCGTCTCTACGTAGGAGGCGTCGCGGCCCTCGCTCTTCAGCTCCACGGCTGCGGCGGTCGTCGCGACGGCCAGCAGCAGGAACGCACTCAACAGAATTCGTTTCATGGGTGGATGGGTGTTGGTTGGTTTTCAGTTGGTTCTATGCGGGGTTGGGGAGTTTTTTGGGGGGGCAGGTTCGATCCCGCAGGGATCGGCAGCCCGCAGCCTCCGGTTTTGGTGAAAGTGCTTGCAAGCAAAATCGGTCGCGCAGCGACCGGCAGCCCGCAGCCGCCCCCGGGCGGAGGGCTGCTCCTCTACGTCGCAGGCCCATCCGCTCGGCTGCGGGGCTGCCACTTAACAAAGCAGTCGCAATTCGGCTGCGGGACCGCCGTCAAGATCGACCTCGCAAGAGGTCGGCGGGCCGCAGCCTCCGGCGGCGGAGGCCCGCAGCTCGCGTCCCGCAGGTCCGCTTCGTGCGTGCGCTCCGCAGGCTGCGACCCGAATCGAGACGTATGTCCAAACGTGGCAAACAACCCCGCTTAATTTTGAATCTTGAATTATGAATTGGCGGTTCCGGAAAGGAACCGCAGCCGGCCGCCCCCCCGCGGAGGCCCGCTGCTTTTGCAAGCAGGCGCGCCCCGCAGGCTGCGGCCGTGTAGGGAGAAGCCGCAACCGGCCCACTCCCGGCGGCCCGCGCAAGATTCCCTACATCAGCTTGCCCTTGGCGGCCAGCGTGTCGTAGTTGTTGTTCAGGTCGCGCCAGTCCACCTTGTGTTTGGTGCTGATGCCGTTGATGTACTTCTCGATGTTCGTGTAGCCGTCGCCCGTGCAGTCGCCGTTGGCGTCCGACGGATCGTTCGGATCGAGCCCGTTGGCCTCCTCCCAGGCATCGGGCATGCCGTCGCCGTCCGTATCGACGTAGGGCTCGCCCTTGTACTCGGGATAACCGCCCATCTGCCGGATGTCGGTGATGATGCCCTGCTTGTAGGAGTCGTTCGGCAGGCGGCGGTAGCGGAAGGTACCGTCCGGAGCCTTCGAGCGGTCGGCGAGACCCCACAGATCGCCCCGCGTCCCCTCGGCCTTGGCGGCGTCGTAGACCGCCTCGCCCGTGCGGACCTCCTCGATGATGGCCCGGTCGACCGCATCGCGGCAGGGAATCGTCGCACCGGCGTTCTCCAAGACGAAGTCATAGGCGCCGACCGCCGACAGGATGCGCACGTAGGGCATCTCGAAGGGGACGTAGGCGCGCATCTGCTCCGTATACCCCTCCGTGTCGGGCTGGTCCTCGACCTGGATGCCGCCCTTCCAGTTGTCGTCCGAGATCTCGGGGAAGCCCTCGACGATGTTGCCGTCGGCATAGACGCGGCCGTACTGCTTGTAGTTGAGCTTGCTGCGGCCCGATTCGGGCTTCAGGATGCGGTGTCCGACGGGCGTCGCCTTCGGCGTGGCCGGGCCGGGCTTGTAGTAGTTGTTGATCATGTTGAACATGGCCGTGTAGTCGCCGCCGTCCACCGTGCGGTGCACCCAGTTGAAGACCACGTTGTTGACGAAGTTGAAGACGCCGTTCCACCCCACCGACGGGTTGCGGCCGCTGTTGCTGGCCCAGAGGTTGCGCATGAACGAGGCGTTTTCGCCGCCCAGGGTCGACCCGAAAGCATGGTTGTAGGTGTCGAGCGCCTTGGCCGAGATCGTGTTCTGGATCGTGACGTTCACCGTCGGCAGTTTCTCTTGGGTCGTCTTGTACTGCCCCTCGCTCGGGTCGTACATGTGGCGGTAGAAGGAGATGTTCTCGTCGAGCCCCCACGTGCAGGAGCAGTGGTCGATCATGATGTTGCCCACGGGGTTGCCGCCGAACGAGTCGTCGCGGTGCCAGACCTTCGTCTCGCCGCGGCGGAAGCGCATGTGGCGGATCACCACATCGTGCGTGTCGACCCAGAACGACTCGCCCGCGATGCAGACGCCGTCGCCCGGGGCCGTCTGACCGACGATGGTGATGTAGGGGGCGCGGACGATGATGGGCGATTCGAGGCGGATGACGCCCGCCACGTTGAAGACGACGATGCGCGCGCCGCCCTGCTCGCAGGCCTCGCGGAAGGAGCCGGGGCCGCGGTCGTTGAGGTTCGTCACGGTGATGACCTTGCCGCCGCGGCCGCCGAAGGCGTACATGCCGCCCCCCTCGGCACCCGGGAAGGCGGGAATCTGGGCCTGCGGCAGGTCATAGGGGCGATGGGCCCAGGGCACGTAGGGGCGCCCCTCCCTGGCCTCCTTGAGGACGATCGGGAGCGCCTTTTCCCACGCCTCGTCCGAGAGGCGGCGCTCCTTTTCCATCATGCGGCGATAGGCGGCTCCCGCCTCGGAGGTGACGGCGGGATACTGGGCGACGGCAGCCGTCGCACTCGCCGCGAGGGCGAGTCCCAGCAGAATCAGTTTCTTGTTCATAGGCTTTTATGTATCTTTCGTAGTTTCGTCTCAGGGTCGGGGTTCGGGCGCCGTTTCCGGGGGCGTGCCAGTCCGGATTCCGGGGTTCAGTCGGCCGGAATCCGGAGATTGACCGGGCCCGATTTCGGGGCTCGGTCGGGTCGTTTTCGGGCCAAAGTCTCTACAAAGGTAAGCCTTTTCCCACAAGAAAACCAAACGAAACGGGGTCAAACGACTTTTTCCCGCGGTGAAACGGGCGCCGCAGCCCGCCGCCGGACACAAAAAAAAGAGGGACCGATCGAAAGATCGGTCCCTCCCTCCCTTGTTACTTAACTGCACATCAATAGCCGTTGTTGCCGAACTCATCGGGGTTGGCAATGGCATCGAGGTACGACTGCGGGATCGGTCGTACGGTGTGCTTGCTTTCGTCGAAGTTCAGAATATCGGGGTTCGTCTGTGCCAGGTAACTCTTCGTCAGTTTGCCCATACGCTTCAGGTCGTACCAGCGGGTCTGCTCGCCGGCCAGCTCGCGGGCGCGCTCGGCCAGAATGAAGTCGAGCGTCATGTCCGACTGCGAAACCGCCATCTCGCTCTTGCGGCCCGCAACGGCGGCACGGTCGCGCAGCGGCTGCACGTACTTCAGGGCCGTCGCCTGGTCGTTGCTGTAGCGCAGAGCGGCCTCGGCAGCGATCAGGTAGACCTCGCCCAGCCGCAGGATCGGGTAGTCGCCCAGCCAGTACTGGTTGTTGTTCGGAATCCAGTCGATCGACGAGAACTTGTTGAGCGACGGGTAGCAGTCCTTGTAGTAGGAGCCCATATCGGAGGTGGCGGCCGTTACCCAGCGGCCGTCCGCAGCGAACATGTCCGACGGATCGACGCAGAGGAAGGGCAGCTTGGCCTTCGCGGCGGCATCGATCGGATAGTTGGGCGTGAAGACCGAAAGACCGTCGAGATAGCCGTCGCCGTCTTCATCGACCATGTTCACGCAGCCCGAGGCGTTGGTGTTCTTGATCCGCACCTGGCGGCCGCCGTAGTAGATCTGGCCGACCGTATAGGTGCCGGCCGTGTTCAGAATCACGTGGCCGATCAGCGACGGGTCTTTCTTATAGGTCTCGACCATCGATTCCGTAATCGTGTGATCGGCCCATTTCGAGTTGTAGTACTCCGTGAAGAAAGTGTTCTCGAAACGCGTGTCGGCAGGATCCTTCACCGGCTCGAAGATCTGGGTCAGCAGGTACTTCGTCGGCTTGAAACCGCGGTTGTTGGCGCGGCCGTACCAGGCGCAGTTCTTCTCCGTCGTACCCCAGGCGGCGCCGACGGTCTTCAGGTCCATCTCGTAGAACTGGCGCGTACGTCCGCGGTTCGTTCCATCGGGATTCTTCGAATCCACCTCGTCGATCGCCTCGAAGAAGAGGAACTCCTTGTTGCCCTTGTTGTTGCCGCCGTCCCAAAGCTGGGCGTAGCCCGACTTCTCGGCCGTGCTGGTCCAGAGGCCGCAGCCGTAGGCCGAAGCGTTGTCGATCAGCTCCTTGGCCGTTTCCAATGCCAGACGGGCGTATTCGGCCGCCTCGGGTTCGTTCAGACGGGTGCGCTGCAGGTAAACCTTGGCCAGCATGCCGAGCGCAGCCTTGCGCGAGACGCGGCCGCGGTCCGATCCCTGCGAAATGGGAGCGTGCTCGACGGCGAACTTCAGGTCGCTGATGATCAGGTCGTAGAAGTCGGCCTCCGACGAACGCACGGGGTTGTTGTCCGGACCGGTGACGGTCGACGGCTGCGTGCGGAGCACCACGCCGCCGAACTGCTCGACGATGTGCCAGTTCGCCCAGCCGCGCAGGAAGTAGACCTCGGCCAGCTTGGCATCGAGCTCCGCCTGCGTGGCGTAACCCTCGACCGTCGGAGCGTATTGCAACGCCGTGTTGCAATAGTTGATCGTAGCATAGAAACCGTTCCAGAAGGTCTTCAGCGTTCCCAGTTCGGTGTTCATGTTGCTGTTGTAGAGGGTGAACCCGGATTCATAGGTTTCGCTGGCCCACAGGTCGGTACCCATCTCCATGGCACCGACGCCGTCGATCTTGCCGTAGAAGTAGTAGAGGCCGTCGTAGCAGTAGTTCACCAGACTTTCGAATCCGTCCCGGTATTTGTAGGCGGTCTCCAAATCGACCGTCGAAGGGTTCCACTCGTCCAGGTCGCACGAGACGAAAGTGCCCGACGCCAGGAGGAGCGCAAATGCGGCTTTTATGATCTTTTTCATCTGTTTGTCGTTTTAGATTGGTTTTAGAATGACAGGTTGACACCGAAGACGATCTGCTTGTAGAGCGGGAACGAGTCGCTGGCTCCGGTCTCGGGGTCTACCTCGTCGAGCAGGTGGCTCTTGGCGTGGATGAAGGGGTTGCTGACCGTGGCGTAGATGCGGCAGTTGCTCATCGAGAGCTTCGAGGCGATCTTCTTGGGCAGCGTGTAGCCCAGCGAGATGGTCTTGATCTTCCAGTAGGAGCCGTCCACCGTGTTCAGACCCTGCGTGGGCGACGAATGGTCGGTCGAACGCGACAGGTAGGGTCGCGGGAAGTCGTTGGTCGGGTTGTCCTCGGTCCAGTAGTTGTAGAACGAGGGCAGGTTCTTGTTGCCGTAGCCGAAGTAGCCGAGCAGATCGCCGTTGATCTTGTAGCCGGCACGGCCCGTGATGAAGATGTTCAGGTCGAAATTCCAGAAGCGGAACGAGTTGTTGAAGCCCCACGTGTATTTCGGCGAGCCCTGTCCCAGGATCATGCGGTCGTCCGAACCGATCGTGTAGGGGTTCTCGGCCGAATACTCCGTCACGTTGCCCTCCTCGTCGGTGAGCGTCCACAGTCCGGCGGACTGCTTCTCCAGGCGCGACTGGATCTTCACATCGCCCGGCTTCAAACCGAAGACGGCAGCGTCGGCTTCTTCGCCCTTCTGCCAGATGCCCAGTTTCTTGTAGCCGTAGAGCGTGTTCTTCGGATGACCCATGAAAAGACCCAGCGAGATGAGGTCCTTGACCGAGGTGTTGCTGCCGAGGTCGATCTCCTTCACCTTCTCCTTGTTGTAGGCGAACGTGAGGGTCGAGGACCACTGGAAATTCTTCGTGACGATGTTGCGCGAGTTGAGCGTCAGCTCGACACCGCGGTTCGACATGCGGGCGATGTTGCCGACCATCTGGTACGGATTCTTGGCGTTGAACTGGCCGCCCGTTGCGGGAAGGCTGCGCGAATAGAGGACATCCTTCGTATCGGTGTCGTAGAACTCGACCGATCCGTCGAGACGGCCCTTGAAGAAGCTGAAGTCGAGACCGACGTTGAGGTTGTAGGATTTCTCCCAACCCATCTGCTGGTTACCGACGGCCTGCGTCAGCACGCTCGAGGTAACGGGGCCCGAACCGAAGTTGAGGGCGTCCAGGCCGTCCGAGGTGACCTCCGTACGCGATACGTAGGCGCCCACGTTGGGGTTGCCCGAGACACCGTAGCCGAGACGCAGCTTGAGGTTGTCGAGCCAGTCCTTGGCTCCCTCCATGAAAGGCTCGTCCGAGATGCGCCAGGCGATGGCGGCGGCGGGGAAGGTATCCCAGTGGTTGTAGAGCTGCGAAACGCCGTCGCGGCGCACCGAAGCGGTGAAGAGGTACTTGCCCTTGTAAGAATAGTTCACGCGCGCAGCGATCGACATTTTGTTCTTGTGCGAATAGCCCGATGAGACGCCGGGATTCGTGCCGGCCTTCAGGGAGTACCACAGGAAGTCGTTGTAGAGGAACCCTTCGTTGTAGGCCGAAGCGTTTTCACTCTGATTCTTCGAGTAGGAGGTGATGAGTGTCACGCCGATATCGTGGTTCTCGCGGATCGTCCGGTTGAAGTTCAGGATGTTCTCCCAGGTGTAGTTGTAGTTCAGCCCCGTGCTGTAGGTGGCGTTGCGGATGGCCTGCGACGAACCGGTCAGCATCATGTAGGTCTCATCGCTGTTGAAGACGCCGCCGCGCGAGCTCGACAGCGAGGTGCCCAGGATCGAACGGAAGGTCAGCCCCGGCAGGAAGGTGATGTCGATGTAGGGATTGGCCGTGACGGCGATCCCTTTCGAGTTGTTGCTGTAGACGCCCGGACGGTCGTCGTTGATCAGGCTGACAAGGTCCTGCATCCCCTCGACCGGGTAGATGTTGATGTTCCCCTTCTCATCGTAGACATCGCCCAGCGGCACCAGACCGTAGGTCTTGTTGACGCGGCTGCCGCGCGTTTCGCTGTCGGTGAAGGTCAGACCGCTCTGGATACCGGCCTTCATCCACTTGTTGACGTTCACTTCGACGCCGAGACGGGCCGTGTACATGTCCGACTTGTCGTTCTTGTAGATGCCCTTCGTCGAGTTGTAGCCCAGCGAGAAGTTGCCGCGGACCTTGTCGTTGCCGCCGCGCACCGAGATCGAGTAGTTCTGCTGCGTGCCGGTGTGCAGGGTCTCATCTACCCAGTCCACCCACTTGTTGTCCTCGATGTAGGGCATCAGCACGTCGGCCTGCATACCCCAGGCGGCGAGCAGCTCCCGCTGCGACGAGGAGTGCATGCCGTTGGTGGCGTAGTAGCCCTCCTCCAGGTAGTTGAGCCACTGCTTTCCCTGCATGGCGCCGGGGAACTTGGCGAAGCCGTTCACCCCGTAGTAGGCGTCGAAATCGACCTGCACCTTGCCGGCCTCGGCCTGCTTGGTGGTGATCATGATAACGCCGTTGGCACCGGCCGAACCGTAGATGGCCGTCGAGGAGGCGTCTTTCAGCACGTCGATCGAGGCGATGTCGTTCGGGTTGAGGTTGGTGATCGAACCGGCGATACCGTCGATGATGTAGAGCGGCTCCTGGCCGGCCGTCAGCGAACGGTTGCCTCGCAGCAGGATGCTGGCACCCGAACCGGCCTGGCCCGAGCTGCGGGTGATGTCGAGACCGGCGACGCGGCCCTGCATGGCCTCGATCGGGTTCGACGTCGGCGTTGCGACCAGCTCGGCGCTCTTGACCGAAGCGACGGCGCCCGTGAGGTCGCGTTTCTTGACCGTGCCGTAGCCGATGACGACGACGTCGTCGAGCATGGCGACATCCTCCTCGAGCGTGACGGCGAGGTCGGTCTTGCCGGCCACGTCGATCTTCCGGCTCTTATAGCCGAGGAACGAGACCGTCAGCTGTGCCCGCGCCGGAACGTTGAGGGCGAACTTGCCGTCGATGCCCGTCGTCGTACCGTTGGTCGTACCCTCGACCACGACGCTCGCACCGATCACCGGTTCGCCCTTCGCATCGAGGACCGTACCGGTAACGCGCTGCTGCGCGTACGAGCACACCGCAAAGGTCACGAAAGCGATCGCCAGCGATAGCCTCCGAACCCATTGCGCGAAGACATGATTCGTAGAAGTTTTTTTCATGTTTCCTGTCATTTAGTTGTTAGACTGTTGGTTGATTTGGATTTATCTCGTTTCTGCAAACGATTCGTTCGGTTTTGAAGCTAAAAAGACGATCGAAACAGCCCTTTTAGACGATTGCAGCGCCCTTTTGGCGCGTCGCCGGCTCGGGATCTTCTGCGGGGGAAAATATTTTTTTCGTGCGCTGCGTGCCGTCCGGGTTTGTTTTTCCGAATCTTTTTCGTTATGTTTGTGAAAACTTTTTAGCTTCAAAAGAGAAGTCTTTCTCTTTGAAAAAATTCTTTCTTCGGGTTCAGCGATCCGCACCCCGGCGCTCCGGTTCCCGGGCGACCGGTCTTCCCCTTTCCTTTTGTCGATAAAAAGATGAGCAGGGCGGCGGAAGGGGCCGGATGCTTTTTTTCGCCGAATGAGGCCCCGTATCGGAGAAAAAGCGTATCTTTGGCTGCGCCGAAGATACTCCGTCTCGGCAATGCCCAAATAAATTTGGCATTGCCCTCGGCTTATTCGTATCTTTGACTTCGCCGAAGATACTTCGTCTCGGCAATGCCCAAATAAATTTGGCATTGCGCTCGGCTTATTCGTATCTTTGACTTCGCCGAAGATACTTCGTCTCGGCAATGCCCAAATAAATTTGGCATTGCGCTCGACTTATTCGTATCTTTGTCCGATAAGTCGGACCACTATGCTCGAACGTTTGGCAAAACAGACCGCCGTCTACGGCATCAGCACGATTCTCGTGCGTTTCCTGAGCTACCTGCTTACGCCCTATTACACGCGCGTATTCGGCCAGGAGACCTACGGCATCGTGACGGATCTCTACGCCCTTATCCCGCTGGCCCTCACGCTGCTGACGATGGGCATGGAGTCGAGCTACTTCCGCTTCTCGGCCCGCGCCGAGGCGGCCGGGGGCGACGTCGCCGCGGCCAAACGCCGCCTCTTCGCCACCACCTGGGGCGCCACCTCGCTCGCCGCCCTCCTCTTCTTCGCAGCCGCCGCGCTGCTGCGCGAACCCCTCTCGCTCCGCATGGGCGCCGTCTACGCCGCCCATCCCGCCTATGTCGTGTGGGTCGCCGCGATCGTCCTCTTCGACGTCGCCTCGGCCATCCCCTTCGCCCGGCTGCGCGAGGAGGGGCGCTCGATGACCTATGTCGAGCTGAAGCTCCTCAGCGTCGCCGTCAACGTCGCGCTCGCCTTCGCCTTCGGCGCCGCCGGTCTCTTCGACACCCCGTTCGGCGTGGGCTGGGTCCTCGTGGCCAACTTCGCGGCAAGCCTCCTCACGTGGTCAGTCCTGCTCCCCGCAGCCCGCTGCACGGCCGCCCGCATCGACCGCCGGCTGCTCGGCGCCATCCTCCTCTACTCGCTGCCGCTGCTCGTCGGCGGCCTCGCCGGCACGGCCAACGAGTTCATCGACCGTCAGCTCATCAAATACCTCGTCCCCGCCGGCGCCATGGCCCAGCTCGGCATCTACGGCGCCGTCACGAAGATCGCCGTCGTCATGATGCTCTTCTATCAGATGTACCGCCTCGCGGCCGAGCCCTTCTTCTTAGCCAACTTCAAGAAGGAGGAGTTCATCGCCATGAACGCCGCGGCCCTCAAGTACTACGTGATGGCCTCGATGGTGATCTTCCTCGGCATCGCCCTCTTCCGCGACCTCTTCGCCCTCATCGTCGGGCGCGACTTCCGCGAGGGAATCGACCTGCTGCCCGTCGTGCTGGGAGCCAACGTCCTGGCGGGCGTCTGGCTCAACCTCTCGTTCTGGTACAAGCGGGCCGAGCGCACCTCGCTGGCGATCCTCGTGACGGGCGCCGGCCTCGCGGCGATGCTCCTCGCCGGCTGCACGATGATCCCCCGCTGGGGCTACTACGGCGCCGCCTGGGCGCGGTTAGCCAGCGAGACGACGATGGTCGCCGTCAGCCTCTGGCTCAACCGCCGCTACTGCCCCACCCCCTATGCCTGGGGCCGCATCGCGGAGTACACAGCCGCCGCGCTCGCGCTCTTCTTCGCGAGCGAGCGGCTCGGCGGGCTTCTCCCCTGCCGGGGGCTCGTCTATGGCATGAATCTGTTGATTTTCTGCGCATACGTCTGCTACCTCGTCCGCCGCGAGCGAATCGACGTGCGGGCGATGGCCCGGGCCCTGCGCAAACGATAAACCGAAGGAAAAAGATGCAGTTCAAGGATATCATCGGTCAGGAGGAGCTCAAACGCCACCTCGTGCGCGCGGTCGATGCGGGCCGCGTGAGCCACGCCCAGCTCTTCACGGGACGGGCGGGGTCGGGGGCGCTGGCGCTCGCCGTGGCCTATGTGCAGTACCTCTGCTGCCGCCACCGCCGCGACGGAGACTCGTGCGGCGAGTGTCCCGACTGCCGGCAGATCGCCGCGCTGGCCCACCCCGACCTCCATCTGGTCTTCCCGGTCAACAAGCAGGGCAAGAAGTCGGGCGAGGCGATGCTGAGCGACGAGTTCCTGCCCGCCTTCCGCGCCCTCTTCGAGGAGCGGCGGGGCTGCTTCTCGCCCCAGCAGTGGTACGACCGGCTCGACCTGGGCAAGACGCTCAAGGGGATGATCTCGGCCCGCGAGGCGGACGAAATCATCCGCAAGCTCTCGTTCAAGAGCTTCGAGAGCGACTACAAGACGATGCTCGTCTGGCTCCCGGAGACGATGAACGAGGAGGCGGCCAACAAGATCCTCAAGATCCTCGAGGAGCCCTGGGAGAAGACCCTCTTCCTGCTCGTCTCGGAGCAGCCGGCGCTGCTGCTGCCGACGATTCTCTCGCGGACGCAGGAGGTCGCCGTGCCGCGCATCGCCCCCGAGGTGCTGGAGCGCGTCGCGGCGGAGCGGGGGGTCGCCGATCCCCGCCAGGCCCGCAACCTCGCGCGGCTGGCCGACGGCGATCTGCTGGAGCTCGAGCACCTCGCGGCGGGCGAGAGCGACGAGCGGCGCCGCGAGAACTTCGGGCTTTTCTGCCGTCTCATGCGCCTCTCGTACAACGACCGCCATCTCGAGCTCATCGGCTGGGCCGAGGAGGCGGCGGGGCTCGCGCGCGAACAGCAGCGCGCGCTGCTGCAGGATGCAGCCCGGCTGCTCCGCGAGAGCTTCATGCTCCATGCGGGGCTGGGCGAAATCTCCTACCTTTGGGGCGAGGAGCTCGCCTTTTGCACGAAATTCGCCCCCTTCGTGGGGAGCGAGAACATCGAACCGCTGATTGCCGAGATCGAAAGCGCCCGGGCGCAGATCACCCAGAACGGCAATCCGATCATCGTATTCACCCATTTTGCGCTGGCGGTCAGCAAGATGATAAAACACCTTTAGACTGATGGCACGTGTAGCACTTCTTTTAGGCGGCAACTGCGGGGAGGTCAAGCGCACCCTGCAGCAGGCACAGCGGCTCATCAACGCGCGTGTCGGAGCCGTCATGCGGTGTTCGCACCGCTACGAAAGCGAGGCCTGGGGCTTCCAGGCCGCGCAGCCCTTCTTCAACCAGGCCCTCGAGATCTCGACCGACCTCACGCCGCACGAGGTGCTCGACGCCGTGCAGGCCATCGAGCGCGAGCTGGGGCGCAACCGCGCCGCCGAGCAGATCGAAAAGGCGGCGACGGGGGCCCGCTACGCCTCGCGGCCGATCGACATCGACATCCTCTTCTACGGCGACCGGGTGATCGGCGACGAGCGGCTGCAGATCCCCCATCCGCAGCTCGCCGAGCGCGAGTTCGCCCTCGCGCCGCTCAACGAGATCATGCGCGCGTTCCGCCACCCCGTCACCGGGCGCACCGTGGGCGAAATGCTCGCGGCCGTCCGCGCCGCGAAAGCGGACGGGACGGCGGCCTCTGAAAAGGCAGCCGCCGGCGCCGAAACTCCCGGGGAGGCAGCCTCCGGGGCCCCGTCCGCCGCAAAAACCCCTGAAACGACGCCTGTCCGATGAAGACGCTAAAGACGCTGTTCGCTGCGCTCGCCGCGGCGCTGCTCTCCACAGGGTGTTTCGAGAAGGTGAACGACCGGACCGAATACCTCCTCAAACCGCTCGTGCAGTACACTTCGGGCGGGCTCGCCGAACCGCTCGGCGAGGTGGTCGCCTACGCCTTCGCGGCCGACACGGCCGAGTGGGGCGTCGCCTCCTACGAGGATGCCCTGGCCGGCATCGTCACGGCGAAGGAGGACCCCGCGGAGCGGATCGAGACGCCGCTCGCCACGGCCGCCCCCTGCGAGACGGAGGGGATGACCGACCGCATCCGGATGTCGCTGCCGGCCGGCTCGCTGATGCTGCTCGCCGTGGACACCCAGCACCGGCTCTACGCCTACACGCAGCAGGAGCTGGTCGAGAACCTCGGGACGCTCTACGTCTCGCTCGTCTTCAAGCCCTGGCGCGAGGGGACCGCCTACCAGGAAAAGTGGTCCTTCTACAACCCCTTCTACGAGCCGGCGCCGCAGCTCGTCTGCTTCGTCCGCGCCGCCGCCGAGGCGGTCGAGGGAGGCGCGGCGGAGACGATCCCCAGCCTGAAGGCCTACGCCTTCGCCGCCGACACGACCGAGTGGCGGATAGCCTCCTACGACGATGCCGTCTCGGGGATCCTCACCTCGAAGAGCGACCCCGGGCTGACGCGCGACACCCCCGAATTCAACGCCTACGAGAGCGACGAGGCGGGGCTCTACCGCTTCGTGGCGGACCGCTCGCCCCTGATGCTCGTCGTCGTGGACCGCACCCACAAGCGCTACGCCTACGTCAAGCAGGAGATCGACCTCACGGGCGAAAGCCCCACCTTCGGCGTCCTCTTCCGTCTCTGGCAGCAGGGGTGGATCGTCGAGGAGAACGGCTGGCGGATCGTGAACCCCGAGGAAGAGCCTGAACCGGCGCCGGAGCCCGCCCCCGAGCCGGCCTCCGCAGCAGCGGCCGGCGCAACCCGCCCGACAGCCTCCGAAACGCTCCCCGCAGCGGTGCGGCCGGCTGAAAACCAACGACCATGATGCGACGACAACACCTCCATACGAACCTCTTGCGGGCGGCCGCGGCGCTGCTCTTCGCGCCGGCGCTGCTGAGCCGCTGCGCCAGCATCGGCACCCCGACGGGCGGACCGAAAGATTCGCTGCCGCCCGTCATCGTGCGCCTCTCGCCCGACAACTTTTCGACGAACCGTCCGCTGACGGGGCACGAGAAGATCTACATCGAGTTCGACGAGTACATCCAGCTCAAGGACCAGCAGAAAGAGTTCTACACCTCGCCGGCGATGAAGAAGAAACCCCTCGTGACGCAGCGCGGCCGCGGCATCGTGGTGCAGCTGCGCGACACGCTGGAGCCCAACACCACCTATTCGCTCAACTTCGGCAGCGCCGTCCGCGACAACAACGAGGGCAACCCGCTCCACTCCATGCGCTACGTCTTCTCGACGGGGCCCGAGATCGACTCGATGTTCCTCTCGGGCTACACGGCCGACAGCTACGGCGTCGATTCGGTGGGCAAGAGCTACCTCTGGTTCTTCCCGGTCGATTCGATCGAGCCGGTGCGCGAATACGACTCGACGATCTTCAAGTACAAGCCCGCACAGATCGCCCGCGCCGAGACCAACGGCATTTTCATCGCCCAGAACCTCAAGCCGATCCGCTACCGCGTCTACGCCGTGCAGGACCAGAACGACAACCAGATCTACGACCCGGGGACCGATCGGGTGGGCTTCCTCGACGAGGCCTGCAACCCGGCCGAAATGCCCGACTTCGCCATCTGGTACGACTCGCTGCGCCGCTACGTGACGGCCGAGCCGCAGCTCTACCTGCGCATGTTCACCGACCAGGCCTTCCGCCGCCAGCTGCTGCAGGAGCAAAAGCGGCCGCTGCAGCACCAGGCGCTGCTCTCCTTCGCGGCGGCCCATCCGCGCATCGAGGCGCTCACGTTCGAGGGAATCCCCGACGAGCGGGTGATCGTCGAGCCGCTGACCCCGGGCAAGGATACGCTGGCCGTCTGGTTCGCCGTGCCGGCCGAAGAGCTGCCCGACACGATCCGCGGCCGCATCGACTACTTCAAGCACGACACGGCCAACCGCCTGCAGCCCGTCAGCGAGGAGCTGAAGCTCCCCTGGCGCAAGATCGAGACGAAGGAGGAGGAGAAGGAGCGCGAGCGGCTCGAACGCGAGCGGCGGCGCGCCGAGGCTGCGGGCGAGGAGTGGAAGGAGCCCGCGAAGAAGAACCCCTTCGCCTTCCAGCTGGGGCTCAAGGGGGAGGTGAACCCCGAGAACCACCTCTGGATCGAGTTCGACTACCCGCTGACGCGCTTCGACTCGACGGGCGTGCTCCTCACGCAGACGCTCGACGACGGGGCGATCGCCGACCGCGAGGTGCACTTCGTCCGCGACACGGCGGCCCTGCGCCGCTACCAGATCCGCGCGGAGTGGCAGACGGGCGGGCACTACACGCTGACGATTCCGGCCGGGGCCTTAGAGAACGTCGCGGGCGAACGGAACGACTCGATCGTCGGCCAGTACGACGTGATCCAGCCCGAGAAGTTCGCCACGCTGCTGCTCCACGTCGAGGCGCGCAATCCCGCGATGCGCTACATCGTCCAGCTGCTCGACAAGAACGGCAAGCTCGTGCAGGAGCGGCGCGACGTCGGCGCGGGCGACCTGCGCTTCAACTACGTGGCGCCGGGCGAGGCGCAGATCCGCGTCGTCGAGGACCGCAACGGCAACGGCGTCTGGGACACGGGCAGCGTCGTCGAGCGGCGCCAGCCGGAGCGCTCGGAGCGCTACACGAACGAGAAGGGCGAGGACCGCTTCGTCACGCGTCCCAACTGGGAGGTCGAGCTGACGATCGACATGGACCGCCTCTTCGCCCCCGTGACGATGCAGTCGCTGCAGCGGCTCCTCGACGAACGCGAGCGGCAGCGGCTGCTGCGCGAGGAGGAGAAGCGCCGCAAGGAGGGGCGGAAGAAGCCCGACGGTGACCACGGTTCCAACAGTATGAACAGCAACATGTTCTCGACGGGGAACATGTTCGACACTTTCCGATAACGAGCGAGATGAAACGAATGATCCTATCCGCGCTCCTGCTCGTCGCGGGAGCGGCCGGCACGGCGCTGCCGGCGGCAGCGCAGCATACCGTCGGCTTCACGGTCGGCTCGGGCATGGGCACGGGCCGTTTCGAGCCGCAGCAGGAGACGAAACCCGTGTGGGGCACCTTCACGGCGGGCTTCTCGTGGCGCTATTACTCGCCGCAGCGCGTCGTGGGCGGCGTCGGCGCCGATCTGGAGTTCCTGCAGCGCGCCTTCTCGATGGCGACGAACGCCTCGCGCGTGGATGACGAGAAGGACTACCTCTATTATACGCGCCGCATCAACTCGATCGTCCTGCCGATCGTCTGGCAGCCCCACGCCTACCTCGTACGCCGCCGCGTACGCGTCTACGGCGAGGCGGGCGTGACCTTCTCCTACAACCTCTCGTCGGAGTACGAGATGGAGCGGCTCGCGGACGGGGCGGTCGAGGTCGAGAAGGGGGACTACCACTTCCAAACCGTGCGCGACAACCGCTGGGGCTACGGTCTGGTGGGGGGCGGCGGCGTGGCGGTGCTCATCCGGCAGTTCGAACTCAACCTCCGGATCCGCTACTACTTCGGCTACTCGGACATCCTGCGCAACCGCAACAAGTACAACAGCACGATCGAGGGGTTCACGGCGACGCCGCTCCGCTCGCCGCTCGACAACCTGACGATCGCCATCGGCCTCAACTACCGCTTCAACAAGGAGGGGTTCGATGCGTGGAAGCCGCGCCGCAAGAGAGAGAAGAACCGCGAGGTGTTCGAGTTCGCGAAATAGCGGGGGGGGCGAGGCGAAAAGGCCGGGCGACTGCAACTATGGCGATCGGCGCCCGTGAGGGCGCAGCGGGCCGCAGCCTGGGGGCGGCGGAGGCCCGCAGCTCCTTAAGGTCGCAAGCGGGCACTCCGCAGGCTGCTGCCCGATTTCATAATTCTGAATTTTGAATATTGAATTATGAATTTGCGCCCGCAGGGCGCAGCGGGCCGCAGCTTCGCCCCGCGAAGGCCCGCTCCTCGCGTCCGCTCGTGCAGGCACTTCGCAAGCTGCAGCCCGAGTGTAAACATAGGCCAGCAAAATCGGCCGCGGCGCAACCTGCAGCCGCTGGCTGTGGCGAAAATGGTTGCCCGCAAATTCGATCGCGCAGCGATCGGCAGCCCGCAGCCGCCCCCGGGCGGAGGGCTGCATCCTCGCGCTGCTCGAAAGCAGGCCCATCCGCTCGGCTGCGGGCTTGCCTCGGGTAGAAATCGGCCTTGCAAAGGTCGTGCGGGCCGCAGCCTCCCGGCGGCGAAAGCCCGCAGCTCCTCAACGTCGCAGGCGAGCACTCCGCAGGCTGCAGCCCGAATAAAAAAACGAAACAAAAAACGATACGCATAGATGGAAAACACACGCCAACAGAAAATTGCCAAACAGATTCAGAAGGACATCGCCGACATCTTCCAGAAGGAGGGGGCGCACTTAGTGCGGGGGCTGCTCGTGACGGTTACGACCGTCCGCGTCTCGCCCGACTTCGGCTATGCGAAGATCTACGTGAGCGTCTTCCCCTTCGAGCAGCACGAGGCCCTGCTCCGCACGCTCGAAGAGAACACGTGGCTGATCCGCCGCGAACTGGGCCGGCGGATCCGCAACCAGCTGAAGAACATCCCCGAGCTGCAATTCTTCCTCGACGATTCGCTCGAATACATCGAGCAGATCGACGAGGCGCTGAAACGCCATTAGCCGCCAGCGCCGTTTCACCCTTTCGCGGACGGGCCGGCGACACCGCCAGACCGGCCGCGCCGCCCCCGCCGGCTCACCGAAAGGCCCCGCCGGCCGCTGCCGCAGCTCCCGTTTCCCGGCTGCCCCGACGACCCCGGTAACCCAGCAACCCGGTAACCCAGCAACCCGGTAACCCCGGATTCCAAAACCCCGACAACCCGCTAACAACCCCGACAACCCGCTGCCGCGATGCTTACCCTCTTTTTCGCCCGTCGATACCTCTTCTCGCGCAAGTCGCGATCGGTCGTCAACCTGATCGCGGCCCTGAGCGTCGTGGCCGTGGCGGTCCCCGTCGCGGCGATGGTCATCCTGCTCTCGGTCATCAACGGCTTCGAGGCGCTCATCCGCAACAGCGGCTCGATCTTCGACGCCGATCTGCGCATCACCCCGCGCGAGGGGCGCACCTTCGATCCGGCAGTCCTCGACACCGCGGCGCTGAGCCGCACGGAAGGGCTCGCGGCCTGGTCGGCCATCCTCGAGGAGCGCATCCTCCTCGAAGCCAACGACCGTCAGGCGACCGCCACGCTGCGCGGCGCCGACGACCGCTACGGCAGCGTGCTGCCCCTCGCCGGACAGGTCACGGAGGGCGACGCCCGCCTCCGCCTCGGCGATTTGGACTACCTGCTGCTCGGCCGCGCCATGGCCCGCCGGCTGGCGATCCGCTCGCTCGCCGGCGCCGAGGTGCGGCTCTACGCCGTGCGCCGCAACAGCTTCTCACCGCTCCTTCCCTTCGACAACTACACCGCGCGGACCCTCCCCGTCGGGGGGCTCTTCGAGGTGGACTACGACACCGAGAACGCCTGTCTCGTGGCGCCGCTCCGGGCGGTGCAGCGGCTTCTCGACCGTCCGGGCCGCGTCTCGGCGATCCTCGTGCGCGCCGCCGAACCCGCCGCCGCCGAACGCCTCCGCCGCACGCTCGGCGAACGGCTCGGCGACGCTTTCCGCATCGAGAGCCGCGAGGAGCTCTCCGCCTCGGTCTACCGGCTCGTCCGCTACGAGAAGTGGGGCGTCTTCTTCATCGCCCTGCTGGTCCTCGTCGACGCCGCCTTCTCGATCGTCGGGGCCCTCTCGATGCTGATCCTCGAAAAGCGCGGCGAACGGGCCGCGCTGCGGGCCCTCGGCGCCACCGACGCCTTCGTCCGGACCGTCTTCCGTTGCGAAGGCTACCTCATCTGCGCCCTCGGCGGCGCCCTTGGCCTGCTGCTCGGCACCGGGCTCAGCCTCGCGCAGCAGCACTTCGGCCTGATCGAGATCCCCGCCGACAGCTTCCTGACCAAAAGCTATCCGATCGCCTTCCGCTGGAGCGATCTGCTCGCGATCCTCCCCGCCTTCGTCCTCGTGGCGTGGAGCCTCACGACCCTCACGGTACACAACATGCTGAAAAAAGATCCCACCCCATGATGTCACGAATCTTCCGGCGGGCCCTGCTCGCCGCCCTGCTGCTCCTCTCGGCCGCCGCCTGCCGCCGCCACACGGTCATCCCCGACGACGAACTGGCCCGCATCTTCCGCGACGCCTTCCTCACGAACGCCTACCTCAGCGACCGGAACATCGAAACCGACTCGCTCCTGCTCTATGCCCCGATCTTCGCCCGCTACGGCTACACGACCGAGGATGTACAGTACACGATCGGCAACTTCTCGCGCCGCAAGAGCGCCCGCCTCAGCGACGTGGTCGAGGCGGCGATCGCCCTGCTCGAGGAGGAGGGGCTCCGCTACGACCGCGAGGTGGCGATCCTCGACACGGTCCGCGCGGCGGCGCTGCGCCAAACCGTCCAAACGCTCCACGCCGACTCGCTGCTCCGCATCCGCTCGCTGCGCGACACGGTGCGCCTCAGCTTCGACTTCGAAGCCGAGCCGGGCGAATACACCGTCTCGTACGGCTACCGCATCGACTCGCTTGATCGCAACGAGCGGCTCCAGAGCCGGATGTGGCTCGAATACGGCGACGGCCGCCGCTCCATGCCGCAGTACATCTCCCTGCGCCGCAACACCCGCGAGCAGGTGCGCCGCGTCCTCAAGGCCGACACGGCGGCCCGCCGGCTCCACCTGCACCTCTTGGCCTTCCCCGAGACGCCGCGCCAGCCCTCGCTGACCCTTTACGACCTGCGGATCACCCGCACGCTGCCCGAGGAGGAGGCCCTCCGCACCCTCTACCGGCAGCAGCTCGACCTGCGCATCTTCGCCGACGAATTTCTCCATGCCGCCCTGCCGAAAGATAGCCTCTAACCTGCTGCTCACCGCCGCGGGCGACCTCGTGCGCGACCCCCTCGTCTGCCTCTCGGCCGAGGGGCGTCTTCTCGCGGTCCATCGGACAGGCGAGGCCGCGGAAGCCGACCGTTCGCCCTTCACGGAGTTCCATGCCGGGCTCCTCGTCCCCCACTTTCCGGCCGACTGGCGCGATCGCTTCGAGGCGCTGCGCGGCGACCGCACCACCCCGCTGCCGCAGCTGCTCGCCCCGCTGCTGCTCCCCGAAGGGGGCGTGCTCCTGCTCCTCTCGGGGCTCGACTACGGCCGGCTGACCCTCACCGACCGCAGCGTGATCCGGCAAATAGCGCCGTAAGCGGCTCCTGCAGGCTGCGGCCGCCCCGGCACGGCGTCTTCCATCCAAAACCTTCTGCATAAAAATCGGCGGCCCCTCCGAATCAACGGAAGGGCCGCCGCATGGCGTTGTGTCTGTCGGCAGGGGTGCGCTATGCCCACAGTGGTTTCAGCACGCCGAAGAAAAGGTAGGCGACGGCGAAGGTCACGACGATGTTGAAGCACTGTGCCGAAAGGAAGGCGTAGAGGACGTTGCGGTTCTCCTTCGAGACGATCTCCTTGAGCCGCGTATCGAGGCCGATGCAGACGAAGGCGAGCGAGAAGAAGAGCGACGAGAACATCTTGGCGGTCCTGACGGCGCCGGCCTGCTCGCCCGTGAAGTAGTCGTTGGAGTGGAGCAGCGAGAAGAGGAGCGACGCCAGGACGAAGCCGAGGATGAACTTCGGGAACTTCTCCCAGACGATGCCGAGCGAGGGGCGCTGCACGCTGCCCGATTCGCTGCGGGCGGCGAGGTAGAGGGCGATGAAGAAGGCCACGACGCCGATCAGGACGTTCTGCGTCCCCTTGACGATCATCGCCTGGCCGTTGGCCGTGTCGCTGACCATGGCGCTCGAGGCGGCCACGCCCGACGTGGTGTCGATCGTGCCCCCGATCCAGGCGCCCGAGACCTCCTGCAGCACCGCCGGGTCGTCGATCAGCCGCGGCAGGATCGTCCCCGCCAGCCAGGGCATGAGGTAGATCATCGGCACGACGATGATGAGGACCACCGAGACGATGTAGGAGAGCTTCCGGTCGTCGCCGCCGGCCACGCGGGCGGCGGTGATGCAGGCCGAGACGCCGCAGATCGAGACGCCGCTCGAGAGGATCATCGCGCTGCGCTCGTCGACGCCCATGCGCCGGGCCAGGAAGAAGGCGCAGAACCAGACAAGCGCCACGACGATGCAGGCCTGCGCCAGACCGAAGGCGCCCGACTTCATCACGTCGCTGAAGAGGATCGTCGCGCCGAGGCAGACGACGCCGATCTTGATGAAGAACTCGCCCTGTACGGCGGGTTTCATCCAGGCGGGCACGTGCCAGACGTTGCGGACGATGAGGCCGAAGATCACCGAGAAGAAGACCGACTCGAAGCCGTAGTAGCTCACGGCGGGGATCTTGGCGACGACCTGCGCGAGCAGCGAGAGGGCGAAGACGGCCACCAGCGAGGGGAAGAGCCCCCGGAGAGGGCGTTTCATCAGCACGCAGCCGGCGTAGAGGACGGCCAGCACGATGACGAAGAGCAGGGCGATGTTGTACCAGGCCACCTCGCCGACAAGGGTCGAGGGGACGTTGGGGACCAGATTGGGGATGAAGATGGCGAGCAGCAGCAGCGGGATGCTCATCCAGACGGTCACCCAATCTTCGGCGCGGAGTTTTTCCAGCAGGTTTTTCATGGTGTTTTTCGGATAGCGTTTTTTCGAATCGGATTTAGAAGGAGGCGGTCAGCTGCATCCGCACGCCGTTGGCGTGGCGGACCGAGAGGTCCTCGTGCGCGTATTCGGCCTGGAGGCGCAGGTGTTTCACGGGCACCCACGAGATGCCGGCCGTGTAATTGGTCTGGCGGGTCCCGGAGCGGGCGTCGGTATCGGCCGTGAAGGTGTCGCAGCGGAGGGCGGCGAGCCACTTCGGGCTGAAGCGCCAGCCGGCCAGCGCATAGAAGCCGTCGCTCTTCACGTCGCCGCGCCCCTCGATGCCGGTCGTGCCGAAGAAGCACTCGGCGCGCAACACCGCGGGGCCGCGGTCGTAGCAGGCGCCGAAGCTCGAGCGCTGCCGCTTGTAGTGGGCCGCGCCGTATTCGCCCCAGAAGCAGGAGCCGGCGATCGTCAGCCCGGCGGCGGGACGGAGCATGAGGCGGGCGGCGACATCCTTCGACTTGTTGTTCTCACTCGCGGAGACGCCCGTGCCGTTGAAAATGCCGAGGTCGTAGGAGAGGCCGCCATCGAAGAAGGAGCCGCGCAGCGAGAGACCCGTATCGCGGCCCGTGGCGCTGAGAAGCTCCTTGCCGACCGTCTCGGAGTAGCCCATCAGCTTCTGCAGGGCCAGCGGGTAGTCGAGCAGCTCCATGCGGGTCGGAGAGTAATCCGTATTCTCGATCGAAAAGGGAACCTTGAACTGTCCGGCCTTGATCTTCAACTCATCGAAAGGTTTATAATCGACATAGGCGTCGAGGAGCTTGAAGCCCGAAAATTCGGCCTGCAGCTTGTAGTCGATCTTCGGCGTGATCGAGCCGGCGAGCGAGAGGCGCACGCGGCGCATCTTGAACTCGGAGACGTCGGTGCCGTAGGTATAGCGGACCTGCATATAGCCCGAGAAGACGGGCAGGGCGGCCTTGATCTTCGCCCGGGCCGAACGTTCCTTTTTGAGGCTCTGCACCTCTTCGGTGAGCTGCCGGATGGCGGCTTCCTGCTCTTCGGCCGTCATTCGCTGCGCCTGCGCACCGGCCGTTGCGAAGAGGAAGAGCCCGAGAATCCATTTTTTCATCTTTCCGTCTGTTTTTGTGTTAGACACGGCAAAGTTCGGCAAACGGATACGAAACGGCAATACGCGAAAATACCTAAAAACAAGGGGGCAGTGGATAGTGGATAGTGGGCAGAGGGCAGAGGAGGAGGCCGAGTTCGGGCGGCCGGGCTGCCGGTTGCGGAGCGGCGGGGAGGCCGGGGCAGGACGGCAGGACGTTACCGCGGCAGGGGCATCGAGAGGGTCCGGGCGTCGAGGTAGCCGTTCGGATAGGGGCTCCAGATCCAGGCCTGCCCGTTGGTCAGGTTGACGTAGCCGCCGATCTGCAGGGAGATGTTGTTGATGACGTAGATCCGTGCGGGGAGGCCGTCGCGGCGGCGGACCGAGGGAAGTACGGGCGCAGCGAGCGGCGGCCGCCAGACCACGCGGGGTGGGCGCTCCGGACGGGGCGGAAACGTCGGGGCGGGCGAGAATGCCGGATCGTACGGGAAAGACGGATCGTACGGGAAGGTCGGGGTCGACGGCCGTTCCTGCCCGGCGGAAAAGGCGGCATCGGACTGCGGGGATTTCTCACGGGAGGAGAACCCGGCATCGGACTGCGGAACGGGATCGGCAGGCGGCAGCGAGGTTTTCCGGAACGGCGCGCCGTCCGGGGCCTGCGGGAGCGCGAGCGACGACGAATCGGCCCGCCGCTGCGAGAACGCCGCGGGCGGGGCGGACGCCGGGATCCGGAGCCCCTCCTGCGCCGCAGCGGCAGCGGCCAGCAGCACGGCGATCCAACCTGTCCGAATGTGTTTCATACGGTCCGGAAAGTGCATCTTTCGTGCCGAAACGCAAACGCCCCGAACGCCTTGCGGCATTCGGGACGCTGCGGCGCCGCGGGCGGGCGGCGCCATTTCGGACGCTACTACTTGATGCGCTCGTAGTACTCGCGCGTGCGGGTATCGACGCGGATCTTGTCGCCCGTGTTGATGAACAGGGGGACCTTGACCGTCGCGCCCGTGTTGACCGTGGCGGGCTTGAGCGAGTTGGTCGATGCCGTATCGCCCTTGATGCCCGGCTCGGTGTAGGTCACCTCCATATCGACGATCGGAGGAAGTTCGGCCGAGAGAATGGCATCGTTGTCGGTGCGGTACATCACCTCGACCACCTGGCCGTCGGCCATGAGGTCGTAGTTGTTGATGAGGTTCTTCTCGATGTTGATCTCCTCGAAGGTCTCCGTGTGCATGAAGTGGGCCCCCAGATCATCTTCGTAGGTGAACTGGTAGGGGCGGCGCTCGACGCGCACCTGCTCGATCTTGATCCCGACCGACGAGAAGGTGTTCTCCACGACGCGGCCGTTTTCGAGGTTCTTGAGCTTCGAACGGACAAAGGCGGGACCCTTTCCGGGTTTGCAGTGCTGGAAATCGACGACTAAATAGGTCTTGCCGTCCATCTCGATACACATGCCGATTTTGATATCGGCGGCTGTAATTTGCATGGTGATATGATTTTATAGGTTCTATGTTCCGGACGCAAAGATAGTACATGGCGCGCGCATATCAAAATTTTGCCGAAAAAAACGGCGAAGGCGGGGTGCGGCCGGGACTTGCGGCGGGGTACAGCGGGGCGCCGGCAGGGTGCCCGGCAGGCTTTCGGGCGGCGGGAGTGCGACGCGGTACGGCGGGAGCGATCGGCAGGTGCGAAGCGGGGTTTCAGACGGTAAGGGGGAGCAGGAGGGCTGGCGGGAAGACAGCGGGTTTTCGGACGGCGGATGCACGGAGGATTTTCGGGAGGTTAGGGAACGGCGGCTGGGGCTGGGGGAGGCTGGGGTACGGGCGCTACAATTCGATCGCCTTGCACTGCAGGCCCGCCTGCCGGATCGCATCGAGCGTGCGGGGCAGGGCGTAGCGCATGTTGCGGAAGGCCTTCTCGCTGTCGTGGAAGACGATGATCGTGCCGGGCGTCAAGTAGCGCACGACGTTGCGCAGGCAGGTGCGGGGCGAGATGTGGCGGTTGTAGTCGCGCGAGACGACGTCCCACATCACCAATTTGTAGCGCTGTCCGAGGAAGCGGGCCTGCGCCGGGGTGATCAGGGCGTAGGGCGGTCGGAAAAGATCGGTGTGGAGCAGGTCGTTGGCGAAATCGACATCCTCGGTATAGCGTTCGAGGCTCATCTTCCACCCCTTCTGGTGCGAATAGGTGTGGTTGCCGATGCGGTGGCCCGCATCGAGGATGCGCCGGTAGAGGTCGGGGTAGAGTTCGACGTTCTTGCCGAGCACGAAAAAGGTGGCCTTGGCATCGTACCGGGCCAGGGTGGCGAGCACCCACTCCGTCACGCCGGGGGTCGGACCGTCGTCGAAAGTGAGGTAGATCCCCTCCTCGTCCTCGATCTCCCAGATCAGGTCGGGCAGGAGGCGGCGGAGTATTTTGGGCGGTTTGAGACGCATGGCGGCGACAAAGATAATAGGAAAAATAGAAAACGGAAAATAAAAAGCGGGAGGAGGGGGCGGACGCGGCGTTCGGGCGCAGCGCGGGCGGCGGGATTGAAGGGCTGCAGATTGGCGCCGAGGAGTTTTGCGGCAAACTTGGCATCGCAACGATCGGCGGGCCGCATTCGTCCATGTTTCATGCCGGATGTCGACCTCGAAGAGGTCGGCGGGCCGCAGCCTCCCCGGCGCGGAGGCCCGCTGCTCCTTGACGTCTTGACGTCGCAAGCGTCCTCCGCAGGCTGCAGCCCGAGCAGTAATTTTGAATCTTGAATTTTGAATTCTGAATTTGCGCTTCCACAGGAAGCGCCGCAGCCCGTTTTTTCGGCAGTGGGAGCAAGGAGCTGCCTGCAGCCACTACACAACCGTTAAGCTCTCCGATAATTTTAGTACGATTATTGCACATCCTCCGAAAATTTGCTATATTTGCTCCAGCTATTCCTAAATTCACCTGTCATGAAATCCTTCCGCCTCTTCGCCGTTCTTCTGGCAGCCGCCCTCACCCTCGGCGGCTGCAAAGCGTTCCGCACCCTTTCGGGCTCGACCCTCAAGACGGCCCAGGGGCGCCCCTACGAACTGATCGTCGTCGCCAACCAGCCGCTCTGGACGGGCGCTGTCGGAGATTCGCTCCGCGCGCTGCTCACCCAGCCGATCCCCTATCTGCCGCAGACCGAACCCCTCTTCGACGTGTTGCGCGTTACACCCGACGGCTTCACGAACATGGTCGTCGATCACCGCAACATCCTCAAGGTCCTCGTCGATCCCGCCCTCGAAGAGGCCGCTGCGGGCGTCGCCTATGACGTGACCGCCAAGCCGCAGATCGTCCTGACGCTGCAGGCCCCCTCGGAGGAGGCGATGACCGCCTACCTCGATGCGAACGGCGAGAAGCTGCTCCAGATCCTCGAGCAGGCCGAGCGCGACCGCGCCGTCGCCTATGCCCAGCAGTTCGGCGCCCCGGGGGTCGAACGGGCCGTGCGCGAACGCTTCGGCGTCGGGATGCACGTTCCGACGGGCTACCAGCTGGCCGCCGACCAGAAGGATTTCGTCTGGGCCCGCTACGAATACCCCACGGCCAGCCAGGGTTTTCTGGTCTACAGCTACCCCGCCGACGAAAAGGCGCTGAGCTACGAGTCACTGCTCGCCGCCCGCAAACGCTTCGCCGCCCGCATCCCGGGCCCCTCGGACGGCAGCTACATGACCACCTCGTCCGTCTTCCCGCCCGAAATGCGGATGTTCCGCCTCGAAGGGCGGCTGTGGGTCGAACTGCGCGGCTTCTGGGATGTCGAGAACGACTTCATGGGCGGCCCCTTCGTCAGCTACTCGACCATCGACACGGCGACGGGCTACGTCTTCACCTACGACGCCTACGTCTACGCCCCGAAGCTGCCGCCCCACAAGCGCAACCTGATGCGCGGTCTCGAGCACCTTTTCTACACGATCTCCTTCCCGAAGGAGGCCGCCGAATAACCCCCGCACGGGGAGCTGCCGCATGTCGGGATTCGTATCATATCTCCTGCTGACGCTCTACACGCTGACGGTCGCCGGGGTGATCTTCGTCATCATCTCCGAGAACCGCAACCCGCTGAAGAGCATGCCGTGGCTCATCGTGCTGCTGCTCGCACCCCTCGTGGGGCTGCTCTTCTACTTCTTCTTCGGCCAGAACCTCTCGAAGCGACGCAACATCTCGCGCCGCACGCGCAAGCAGATCGACGCCCGCATCGAGGCCGCCACCCGGCGGGAGCGGCCGCAGGTGCCCGAGCCCCTGGCACCGCTCGAACGGCTGCTCGCCGCGAGCGCGCACGCCCAGCCCCTCTACGGCAGCCGCTTCGAGGTCTACACCGACGGCCGTTCGAAGATGAGCGCCCTGCTCGCGGCGATCGCCGAGGCCCGGCACCACATCCACCTGCAGTACTACATCATCGAGGACGACCGCGCGGGCGGCCGGCTGCGCGAAGCGCTGCTCCGCAAGGTCCGCGAGGGGGTCGAGGTGCGCATTCTCTACGACGACGTGGGATCGCGCAGCGTCGGCAAGCGCTTCTTCGAGGCGATGCGCCGCGAGGGGATCGAGGCCCGGCCCTTCCTGCACGTGCAGTTCCCGCGCTTCACGAGCAAGGTCAACTACCGCAACCACCGCAAAATCGCCGTCATCGACGGCCGCATCGGCTTCATCGGGGGGATGAACATCGCCGACCGCTATCTCTACGGCTCGGAGCTGGGCCCCTGGCGCGACACCCACCTGCGCATCGAGGGAGGCGCCGTCGCGGGGCTGCAGACCGTCTTCCTGAACGACTGGTTCGCCACCACGCGCCAGCGCATCGCCTCGGCCGACTACTTCCCGCCGATCGATCTCGGGGAGCCCAACATCACGCAGATCCTCGCCAGCGGCCCCTTCGGCAAGTGGCGGTCGCTGCTGCAGGCCCTCTGCTTAGCCGTCAGCCGCGCCCGCGAGCGCATCTGGATCCAGACCCCCTACTATCTTCCCTCCGAGGTCTTCAACAACGCCCTCCAGACCGCCGCTCTGGCCGGCATCGACGTGCGGCTGATGCTGCCGATGCACTCCGATTCGCGGATGGTCGATCTGGCCGTCCACTCCTACCTCGACGACATGATGCGCGCCGGTGTGAAAGTGTTCTTCTACACGGCGGGATTCCTCCACGCCAAACAGCTGCTCGTAGACGACTCGCTGGCCGTCATCGGCTCGGCCAACATGGATTTCCGGAGCTTCGAACACAATTTCGAGGTGAGCGCCTTCATCTGCGACCAGCCGCTCGTCGTCCGCCTCGCGGCGCTCTACGAACGCGACAGCGCACAAAGCCATCCGCTGAATGCCGCCGAGTGGTTCCACCGGCCCCGCCTGCGCCGCCTCGCAGAGTCGATCCTCCGCCTCTTCTCGCCGCTGCTGTAACACCGGAGTATTTCCCTCCCCCACGGACACCCTGCCGGATGCGGGCCGCCGCGGCCTGTCCGCACAAAAAAACGGAGCCACCCCCGGATTGTGGGGATGCTCCGTTTTCGGCGGCACGGCCGCTGCGGCGAAGAGCTTCGAACTACTTCGCCGAGGTCATGCGCTTCTCCTTGATGCGGGCCTTCTTGCCGGTCAGATCGCGGAGGTAGTAGATGCGGGCGCGGCGAACGACACCGATCTTGTTCACCTCGATCTTGTCGATGTGGGGCGAGTAGAGCGGGAAAATGCGCTCGACGCCTACACCGCCCGACATCTTGCGGATGGTGAACATCTTGGTCTTGCCCGAGCCCTTGATCTGGATCACCACACCGCGGAAGCTCTGCAGACGCTCCTTGTTACCCTCGACGATCCGGTAGGTGACGGTGATCGTGTCACCGGCCTTGAACGACGGAACGTCGGCATCCGTCTTCGGCCACATCTGCTCGTTTACGAGCTTGATGATTGCATCTTTGTTCATGGTTGCAACATGTTTTTGATTTCCGCATCCAACATTCCCGCTGTGTCCGTTCTACCATGCGGTGCTCCGACCGCAATCCCGCCGCGTGCCGCAAAGGCCTTTCGGCTTTCCGGCTGTCCGCCTTCCAGCTCCCGGCCTTTCGGGTTCCATGCCCGGTCGGCCCTCCGCTTTCCAACTCCCTGCCTTTCGGCCCCTCGTCTTCCAGTTTCCGGCCCCCTGCTTCCGGCCCCCTGCACGCTGCCTCCGAACGCCGACACCCAATGAAAGAGGTTGATCTGCGCCCTGTAAGGGAGGGCAAAGATACGCGAAAAAATCATCAACGGCAACAAAAGGGACAAAAAAATGCGAACACGACTGCGACGGGGATGAGGCCGCTGCGGCGACCGCGAAAAAATCGCTATCTTTGCCCGCACGAACAAACGGATGAAGATGAACGAACGATTGATTCTCCTTACGAACGACGACGGCTACAACGCCAAGGGGCTCCAGGCCGCAATCGAGGTGGCGCGCCCCTTCGGACGGGTGGTCGCCATCGCCCCCGAGACCACGCAAAGCGGCATGAGCCAGGCGATCACGATGTACCGGCCGCTCTTTCTCAAGAAGCAGCACGAGGAGGAGGGGCTCGCGATCTACTCCTTCTCCGGCACGCCGGTGGACTGCGTGAAGATGGCCTTCGACCACCTGCTGCGCGAGGAGCGGATCGATCTGGTCCTCTCGGGGATCAACCACGGTTCGAACTCGGCCGTCAACGTCCTCTACTCGGGAACGATGGGGGCCGCGATCGAGGGAAGCTTCTACGGCTGTCCGTCGATCGGCCTCTCGCTGACGGACCACGCCCCCGATGCCGACTTCGACGCGGCGGTCGGTTACGGGCGCCGCATCGTCGAGCGGGTTCTCCGCGGGGGGATCGGGCTGCCCTGCTGCCTCAATGTCAACATCCCCGTCGGACGGCCCGAGACGCTCAAGGGCATCCGCATCTGCCGCCAGAACCGCGGCTTCTGGCGCGAGGAGTTCTTCCGCCGCGAGGATCCCCACGGGCGGCCCTACTTCTGGCTCACGGGAGACTTCGTGAACGCCGAACCCGAGGCGGAGGACACCGACGAATGGGCCCTCGACCACGGCTATGTCTCGGTGGTGCCCGTGCAGGTCGATCTGACTGACTACGGCCAGAAAAAGCGGCTCGAGGGGCTCTTCGAATAGAGGAGGAGGGCTCGGACGCAGCGGGCTCATTTTTATTTTCGTTGCGCGCTTGGGGGTGCAGCGAGCTGCTGCGGGGCGCTGCCGCAAGCAAAATCGATCGGCGGGCCGCAAGATCCCGAATGGATAGCACGGTGTATCATCCCGGTCCGTCAGGACCGGGCGGGCCGCAGCTTCGCCCCGCGAAGGCCCGCTGCTCGCGTCCGCAAGTCCGCTCGCGCAGGCGCTTCGCAAGCTGCGGCCTGAAAACCGGGCGCACTTACTTTTGGAATTCGGCCTTGAAAAGGCCGAGCGGGCCGCAGCCTACCCGGCGCGGAGGCCCGCTGCTCCTTGGCGTCGCAAGCATTCCTCCGCAGGCTGCAGTCCGACCTGAAATATATACCCAAGCGTATTCGAATGCCCCTTTTAATTTTGAATTTTGAATCTTGAATTTTGAATGCTGAATTTGCGGCTTCAACGAAGCCGCAGCAGCCCGCAGCCGCCCCCGGGCGGAGGGCTGCATTTCGCGTCCCGCAGGTCCGCTCGTGCAGGCCCACCGCTCGGCTGCGGGGCTGCCGTCGGGTCCGATGCCGTAATTGATTTCTCATTCTTCAGCCCCCGAAAGTCTCCGGCCCCGATAAAACAAGAAAGGCCGTCCCGAAAACGGGGACGGCCTCGGTCGCCGGAGCGGCAGCCCGTCGGGCTACTTCTCCTTCTGTTTTTCGATCTGGCGCTTCAGGGCGTCGATCGCCTCGTCCAACGCCTCTTCGAAGGTGCGGGCCTGCTCCTGCGCCCGCAGGTCGCCGCCGGGCATGTGGAGCGTAACAGCGGCAATCTTGTTGCCCTTCTCGGGATCCTTGTCGAGTTTCAGCACCACATCGGCGCCGGTGACCCGTTCGGCAAAACGATCTAATTTCGCCATCTTGGCATTCACGAATTCGACCAGCCGCTTGTCGGCATCGAATTTCACGGATTGAATCTGTACGTCCATAGCCTTTCTGTTAAGGGTTACTACTGTTATTTGTCCGGGGTCCTTCGCAAAGGACCGCCGTCGGTCGCATCTTCGGCGGGTGCCGCCGGTTCGCACGAGGCGCCGCAAATCGGCCGGCCGCTGCCGCCGGTCTCCGCCGCCGTCCGGTTGCGCGGATGGGCCAGGGCGTAGACCGCCTGCAGGCGGGCGATGTCGTTGTGGGTGTAGACCTGGGTCGCCTGCAGCGAGGCATGTCCCATCAACTCCTGAATCTCACGCATGTCGGCCCCGTCGTTGAGCAGATGCGTCGCGAAGGTGTGCCGCAGAACGTGGGGGCTCTTTTTGCCCTGCACGCCGCTCTTCGCCAGCTGCTCCTGCACGATGCGGTAAACGGTCGTACGGGAGATTCGTCGCCCTTGCCTGGATAAAAATAGTGCTTTTTCGTCGTTTTTGCAAATTTGCTGCCGACGAATCGTCTCGATATGGTGTAAAATCCGTTCGCGCACCGGATCGAGCAGCGGAAGCAGGCGCTCCTTGTCGCCCTTGCCGCGTACGCGCAGGTTCCGGAAATCGTCCGAGAAGTCGTCGCGGTCGATCCCCACGAGTTCGGCCAGGCGCAAACCGCAGGCATAGAAAAGCAGCACGATAAGGGCGTCGCGTTCGGCGATGAACGCTCCGGCGGGCGCTTCGCAGTCATCGAGCACCTCGCGCATGCGGCTCTCGGGAACGAAGACGGGGAGGCGGTGCGATGTGCGCAGCGACGGAATGCGGCTGAAGAGGTCGCGATCGATCCGCTCCTCGCGCAGCAGCCAGCGGAAGAGGGTGCGCAGCGATGCGATCTCGCGGTTCATCGCGGCCGCCGACAAGCGGCCCTCCTCGCTGCGGAGGATGATCCACTCGCGCAACTCCGCGGAGGTCAGTTGCCGGGGATCGAACGAGGCTTCGTCGACCCCGAGCCAATCGAGGAACCGTTCCACGTCACGGCGGTAGTTGCGCACGGTAAGGGGCGAATAGCGGCGTTCGGCCTCCAGATAGCGGATAAATTCGGGTAACATACGACAAAGATACGGATAAGCCGAGCGCAAAAGCAAATTCATTTGCATTTTGCCGAGGCGGAGTATCTAAGGCGAAGCCAAAGATACGTATAAGCCGAGCGCAAAAGCAAATTCATTTGCATTTTGCCGAGGCGGAGTATCTAAGACGAAGTCAAAGATACGGATAAGCCGAGCGCAAAAGCAAATTCATTTGCATTTTGCCGAGGCGGAGTATCTAAGACGAAGTCAAAGATACGGATAAGCCGAGCGCAAAAGCAAATTCATTTGCATTTTGCCGAGGCGGAGTATCTAAGGCGAAGCCAAAGATACGGATAAGCCGAGGGCAAAAACAAATTTATGGACACTTAAATTGCAAATCGGGCCGCGGCTTGCGAAGGACGTGCGAGCGGACCTGTGGGACGCGAGCTGCGGGCCTTCGCGGGGCGAAGCTGCGGCCCGTTGCGGCTTCACGAAGCCGCAAATTCATCATTCAAAATTACCGATCGGGCTGCAGCCTGCGGAGGCCGCACACGACTGCAAGGAGCTGCGGGCCGCAGCCGCCCCCCAGGCTGCGGCCCGCTCGGCCTTTGCAAGGCCGATTTCTACCCAAGGCAGCCCAGCAGCCGAGCGGACGGGCGTGCGACGCAGAGGAGCAGCCCTCCGCCCGGGGGCGGCTGCGGGCTGCCGGTCGCAAAGCGACCGATCTTGACACAAGACACCCCGCAAACGAACAGCGGCTGCGGCTTGCCGGTCCTAACGGACCCAATTTGCAGCAAAACACGTCCAAATAGGATTGTTCCACAATACAAAATCGTCCAAATCATTCGATCGCCCAGCGATCGGCGGACCGCAGTCTGGGGCAGCGGAAACCCGCCATTCGCATCCGCTCGTGCCGTTCCTCCGCAGGCTGCAGCCCGATCGGTAATTTTGAATGATGAATTTGCGCCCGCAAGGGCGCAGCGGGCCGCAGCCTCCGCCCGGCGGAGGCCCGCAGTTCGTCACCGAATCTGCGTGCGCTCCGCAGGCTGCAGCCCGGGCATAATTCTGAATTTGCACCTGAATGGGCGCCGCAGACTGCGGCCCGATTTCCAATTTAAATATCCATAAATTTGTTTTTGCCCTCGGCTTATCCGTATCTTTGGCTTCGCCTTAGATACTTCGCTTCGGCAATGCTCAAATAAATTTGGCATTGCCCTCGACTTATTCGTATCTTTGACGACAAATCCACCAGATCTTCGATACCATGAATCGGCTGAAAACCCTTCTTCCCCGCATGCTCCCCGCACTGGCGGCGGTCGTGCTCTTTTTCGTGGCCGGGGCCGCCTACTTCGCGCCCCAGTTCTCCGGCGACCGGCTCGTGCAGCACGACACGATGCAGTACGACGGCATGTCACAGGAGATTAGAGAGATGCGTACTGCAACGGGCGAAGACCCCCAGTGGACGGGGGCGATGTTCGGCGGCATGCCGGCCTACCTCATCAATATCGAATATCCCGCGCAGCTCGTCCAGCACACCCTCGGTGCCGCCGTCCGGGGCGTGCTCGACACGCCGGCCGCCTTTCTCTTCTTCGCGATGCTGGCCATGTGGCTCTCGCTCGTCTGCTGCGGCGTCGATCCGTGGCTGGCGATCGTCCCCTCCGCGGCCTACGGCTTCTCGACCTACTTCCCGCTCATCATCGGCGCGGGCCACGTCACCAAGATGTGGGCGCTCGTCTACGCGCCGCTCATGATGGCCGGCGCCTGGACGACCCTGCGCGGGCGCCTATGGCCCGGCGCCGTGCTGACGGCTGTCGCCGCCTCGCTCGAAATCGGCGCCAACCACCCCCAGATCACCTACTACTTCCTGCTGGCGATGGCTGCCTTCTGGATCAGCGAGGGGATCGTCGCCCTGCGCTCCCGCCGCGCGGGCGACTTCCTGCGCCGCTCGGCCGTGCTGGCTGCGGCGGGCGTGCTGGCTCTTCTTTCGAACTTCGCCCCCCTCTGGTACACGGCCCAGCACACGCCCGATACGATCCGCGGCGGCTCGGAGCTGGCCGCAACGGCCGACGGCGCCGCGCCGAAAGGATTGGCGCTCGACTACGCCACGGCCTGGAGCTACGGCCGCGCCGAGAGCTGGAACCTGCTGGTCCCCGACTTCGCGGGCCGCGACTCGGGGATGACCTTCTCCCGCAACGGCGAGGCCGCCGCTGCCGTGCACGAAGTGGGCCTCGACGGCCTCGCCGACCAGCTGCCGGTCTACTGGGGCGGACAGCCCTACACCGCCGGCCCGACTTATCTGGGCGCCGCGGCGATCTTCCTCGCCCTGCTCGGGGCGCTGCTCGTTCGCGGGCGCAACCGCTGGTGGCTGCTCGCCGCCTCGCTCGTCATGCTGATGCTTGCCTGGGGCCGCAACTTCATGGGGTTCACGGAGTTTTTCTTCGACTATCTGCCCGGCTACAACAAGTTCCGCACCGTCTCGATGACGCTCGTCGTCGTGCAGTGGGCCGTGCCCTTCCTCGGTGCGCTGGGACTTTGCGCGCTGCTCGCCGCGCAGCGCACGCCCTCCGGGAACCAGCCGGCCTGCCTGATCGACGGCGCCCCCGCCCGGTCGCATCGGGAGCTGGGGCGCGCGGTCTTTATCGCCGCCGGCATCACCGGAGGCATCTGCCTTCTCTTTATCCTCTTCGGACGGTCGCTCTTCTCCTTCGGTGAAACCGAGTCTACCGCCCTCCTCTCGGACTACCTGCGCCGGCTCTTCGAGGCGAACGGCCTGCAGAGCTACCTCGCCCGCGGATTAGATGCCGAGTGGGGTGGGCAGATCGGCGCGGCGATGGCCGCCGAACGCTGCTCGATGATGCAGGCCGACGCCTGGCGCTCGCTCATTATGATCGTCTTGGCGGCGGGTGCCGTGCTGCTTTTCACCGGCCGACGGATCGGCCGCATCGGTTTCACGGCGCTTCTGACGGGCATCGTGCTGCTCGACCTCGTGCCGGTCGATCTGCGCTTCCTCTCGCACGACGACTTCACCACTCCCGCGCGGAGCCGGATCGCTGCCACGGCGGCCGACCGGGCCATTCTGGCCGACAAAACCCCGGGCTTCCGCGTGCTCAACCGCACGGTCAGCCCCTTCAACGACGCGACGACCTCCTACTACCACCGCTCGGTGGGCGGCTATCACGGGGCGAAGCTCTCCCGCTACCAGGACTTGATCGACCGCTACCTCGGCAATTACGACGAGGCGGTGCTCGACATGCTCAATACGCGCTACGTCATTGTCCCCGATGCGGCGGGCAAGCCGACGGCCCAACTGCGCGAGACGGCCTTCGGCCCCGCCTGGTTCGTCGGGGAGGTCCGCTTCGCCCCGACGGCCGGGGCCGAGATCGACCTGCTCGATGCGGTCGATCTGCGCACGACGGCGGTCGTGGCGGGGAAGGATGCCGAGGCGGTCGCCACCCCGCGGGCCGAGGTTGCCGGCAACCGGATCGAACTGGCGGAGTATCGCCCGAACTACCTGCGCTATACCGCCTCGGCCGCGACGGAGGCGGTCGCGATCTTCTCGGAAATCTATTATGACAAGGGGTGGAAGGCCTACATCGACGGGGTCGAGGCCCCCTATTTCCGTGCCGACTACGTACTGCGGGCCATGCAGCTGCCGGCCGGCGACCACACGATCGAGTGGCGCTTCCGCGCCCCGGCGTGGAGGGCGGTCGAGGGGATCACGCTGGCCGCCTCGCTGACGATTCTGCTCGGCGCCGCGGCGCTGGCGGTCGGATGGATACGGCGGCTGCGGCGTTCTGCGGCGCAATGCTAAGTATCAGGCGGCAGCCTGCGGAATCGATTTTGTTACGGCAGCTCGCAGCCGAGCGGTGGGCTTGCTTTCGAGCAGCGCGAGGATGCAGCCCTCCGCCCGGGGTGGGGCGGCTGCGGCTCCTGGCTGGAGCCGCAAATTTAGAATTCAAGATTCTTGCTCGGGCCGCGGCCTGCGGAACGCACGCAGATTCGGCAACGAGCAGCGGGCCTTCGCGGGGCGAAGCTGCGGCCCGCACGGCCTTTTCAAGGCCGAATTCCAAAAGTAAATGCGCCCCGTTTTTCAGGCCGCAGCTTGCGAAGCGCCTGCCCGAGCGGACGCAATAGCGGACGCGAGCAGCGGGCCTTCGCAGGGCGAAGCTGCGGCCCGCTCGGTCCTGACGGACCGGGATGATACACCGTGCTATCCATTCGGGATCTTGCGGCCCGCCATCGCTCCGCGATCGATTCCACACAAAGAAGCCAGCGGCCAAGCCGTGACGTCATTACGGAGAAGCAAAGCCCACAGTACCGATTGCGGTGAAAGTGCTTGCTGGCAAAATCGGTCCGTCAGGACCGTCAGCCCGCAGCCGCCCCCTGGCGAAGGGCTGCGCCTTTACGTCGCAAGCCCGTCCGCTCGGCTGCGGGACGGTTTTGCAGCAGGAATCGGTCCGTCAGGACCGAGCGGGCCGCAGCCCGGCAGCGGAGGCCCGCTGCTCCTCCACGTCGCAAGCGTGCTCCGCAGGCTGCGCCCCGATTTCGTAATTCTGAATTTGCGGCCAGAACGGGCGCAACGGGCTGCAGCTGCTTGCGAAGCGCCCGAAACCGCTGCAACACGCTTCATCTTAAGTTTCCCTATTTCAGCCAGATCACCCAGCTGCGGCCGGCGATCTTCGTCAGCGCGATCCGCGCCGCATTCCCCGCCCGCACGCCGAGCCGGCGCCGCAACTCCTCGACCGGGGTCGGAAAGTCGCGTTTGAGCACTTCGACGCCGCAGCCCTTCAGCTCGCGGCGAAGCGCCCGGGGATCGAACGGCTCGATCCGCTCGATCTCCAACAGCCTCCCCAGCACCCCTTCGGGGCGTTCCGCCGCGAAACCGTAGCCGTTTTCGCTCCAGCAGTCGGCCTTGCCCGCCAAGTGGCGCCGGACAAGCCGTCCCTTCTGCAGGGCGACATCCGGAACGACAAGCCAGCGGTACCGGTCGGGGGCGAAAACCCCGCAGAAGGTCCCATCGGAAGCTCCGCCAGAGGCTCCGGATAGAGCCTCGCCGAGGGCCCTGCAAAAGTCCTCATCGGAAACCCCGCCGGCCCCTCCATCGAAAGCGCCTCCAGGCACGCCACCGGAAGTCCTCCCCGCCGGATGCAGCGCTCCGCACCCCCGCTTCTCCGTTCCGGCCGTCGTCCCGAGGGCCGCTGGATAACTTGTATAGCTTCCCAACCCGAGGGCCGTGGCGGTTACCGACGGGCCCGCTCCGTCGTCGTAGATCATCACCTCCTTGCACTCGCCCGCCAGCGAGACCACCTCGACCCGGCTCGCGGGAAAAAGCCGCAGCGCCTCATCGACATCGAAGAGCGGTGAATTTTTCAGACAAAGCCGCGGGGCGATCTCCCGCAGCCGGGGGCGGAGGGCCAGCACGTCGGGCGAGCACGCTTCGAGCCGCACCAGCTTGCGCCCCTCGGCCGAACGGCGGTCAGGGTCGGCGTAGATCCAGTCGAAGTGCAGCCCGGGGCGTGCGATGAACTCCTCGGCCGAAGCGGTGACCACCTCGACATTCGCGACGCCGAGCCGCGCGAAGTTCTCGCGGGCCACGTCGGCCAGCACGGGATCGCGTTCGAGAGCGACCACCTCGCGGAAGCGGCGGCTCAAAAAGAGCGTATCGACCCCGAGCCCGCAGGTGAGGTCGAGCAGCCGGCCGCCCGCGATCGGCTTGTGGGCGGCGCAGGCCTCGCTCGACGCCTGTTCGAAGGCGCGGGGCGGCAGGATGCAGCCCGCTGCGGCGTAGCTCGGGAGCTTCGCCGCGGCACGGGCGAGGTATTTGAGCTGGGTGGCGACAAGCCGCGCTTCGGGAATGCGGCGGTCGAGCGCCACGGCGAGCGGGTCGCGCCCGCGGTTTTCAGCAATCGCGTCGCGGACGGAGGCGCTGCAAAGCATCCGGAACTCTTCGGAGGTCATCATACGGGCAAATGTACGCTTTTTTTCGGTTCGACGGACCACGCGAGCAGTGTCGCAGCGACAAAACCGAGGTAGATCGCCGCCGTCGCCGCGGTCGAAAGGCTCCCGTCGAGGGTCCCGCCGTCGAGACTGGCGACCGCCCCGGCCAGCCGATTCTGTCCCTCGGCCGCTCCGAGCACGAGAGGCGCCAGCAGCCCGCCGAGAGGCGGCAGCAGAAGCAGCAGCAGGCCGCCCGCCACGACGAAGGTGCCCGTCAGGACGACAATCGAATTGAGGAGAATTCCGGCGACAGGGACGATGCCGAAGGTGTGCGAGATGAGGGGTGCCGTGGCTACCGAAGCCGAGAGGCCGACCAGCAGCGCCTGCAGGGGGCGATCGACGTACCACCGTCCCGTGCGGCAGCGGCGGGCCAGCGGGATGCCCCAGGCGAGGATCGCCGCAACGGCGACGAACGAGAGCTGGAAGCTGATGTCGCCCAACCAGGCGGGGCGCAGGGCGAGCAGCAGCAGGGCCGCCGCGGCCCAGGCATTCAGGGCCCGGTAGGTCGAGGAGGTGGCGAGGGCGATTTGCAGCATCGAACACATCACGGCGGCCCGCACGGCACCGGGCGGGAAACCGGCCGCCGCCACGTAGCACCAGACGGCCGCGATGACGAGCAGATCGCGCAGACGATGGCCGCCGTGCCGCAGCGCGAGCACCCCGAAAAGCAGGTGGACGCAGAGAAAGACGATGCCCGTGTGGAGCCCCGAGACAGCCAGCAGGTGGGCCATGCCGCTGCGGGCGTAGGCTTCGCGCAGGGCCGGGGTGAGGGCGCGGCGGTCGCCGACGGTCATGGCCCGCACCACGGCCGCGGCATCGGAGCGGGTTTTCACGGAGGTGGAGCGGGTTTTGGCGGCGGGTTTGACGGCGGCTTTGGCGGCGGCAGGGCTGGCGGCGGGGATAGTTGCAGCGGCTGCTGTTCCGGGATCGGGCTCGGCCGCATCCGAACCGGCGTTCGTTGTACCGTACCGCGAGAGCCGCTCGGCAAGGGCATTCGAAGCGAGGTGGTGTAAACTTTGCCGGCGGGGCGCTTCGCGTTCAAGGAGATTGCGTTCGGTCAGCCATCCGCTGCCGAAATATCCTCGGCGACGCATCAACCGGCGATAGCTCGCCGCGCCGCCCGCAATCGGCCGGATTCGCATCCGGCAGCACAGCCGCTCGCCCGCCTCCAAGGCAAGAAGCGAGTCGCCGTGCAGCCGTACGAGCGACCGGGCCCCGTACCAGCGGCCCGAAAGGGGATCGCGCCAGGCGGTCACAAGGCCCGCAGCGTGGCGAAAAGCCCCCGTTTCGGTCGCCGGCTCCGTGATCCGGAGCTCGAAGAGGGTCGTTCGGTCGAGCGGAATCGTAAGCCGGGTCGGCTGGAGCAGGGTCGCCCCATATCCCGCCGCCACCAAAAACACGACGAGATAGCGGCTGCGATGCAGCAGCAGGGCGGCCGCACCGCACCCCGCAACGGCCGCGACGATCAACCATGCCGGCAGGACGACATAGGCGGCAAGAGCGATGCCGCAGGCGAACGGGACAAGCGCCTTGAGAACCGGCATGGAGGATAGCGGCACGGAGATAATGGGTTAAGTCGTTTTTTCGGTTCGGTCCACCCTTCTGCAAAGAGGTGGTATGTTTGAAATTTCGAGGGTTCAGCCTGCGGAGTACGCCGAGTTCGGCAACGAGCCGCGGGCCTCCGCGCGGTGGCGGCTACGGCACGTTGCGGTTCCATTTGGAACCGCAAATTCAGAATTCAAGATTCAAAATTATTGCTCGGGGCGCAGCCTGCGGAGGTCGCGCACGACTGCAAGGAGCTGCGGGCCTCCGCCGCCCCCAGGCTGCGGCCCGCCGATCCCTGCGGGATCGAACCTGACAGCAAGCCCGCAGCCGAGCGGACGGGCTTGCGACGCAAAGGAGCAGCCCTCCGCCCGGGGCAGCTGCGGGCTGCCGGTCCTGATGGACCGAAATCTGCCGCGAAATACCTTGCCAATGACCGGGCTGCTGCGACTTCTTGCGAAGTTGCTAATTAAAAATTCAAAATGAAAAATTAAAAGGAGCTGCTGCACCCAATACTAATTCGTCTTCGGGTCGCAGCCTGCGGAGGGACGGCACGAGCGGGACGCGAGTTGCGGGCCTTCGCCGCCGGAGGCTGCGGCCCGCACGGTCCTAACGGACCGATCCGAACTCAGGACATGCCCGCCGCCGAGCATTTCCACCAAAATCAGCGGCTGCGGGCTTGCTGTCGGGTTCACTGCCGCAACTAATTTTTCATTTGCGGCTTCGAAAGAAGCCGCAGCGAGCTGCGGCCCGCAAAAGCCACCTCCAAAAATCGCTCTCGCTACCGTTCCCGCTTCCCCATCCGCTTCCGGCGCTGCACGGCGGGCCGTTTGCGAACCGACCAGCCGAACTGCCCCAGCCGCCGCCCCAGTTCGTAATAGGCGCCGTGCGCATAGGCCAGGAGCCCGGCACGCTCCAGATCGAACCGCCCTGTCGCAGGATCGATGTAGGCGGGGTCTACCTCGATGCCGACCACTTCGGCCAGGAACAGATCGTGCGATCCGAGCGGAAGCACCTGCTTCACGCGGCACTCGATATGCAGCGGCGATTCGGCGATGAGCGGCGCCGAGACATAGGCGGCCTGCAGCGGTGTCAGCCCCGCCTCGCGGAATTTGTCGTGCTCGCGCCCCGACCGCACGCCGCACCAGTCGGTCGCACGGGCCAGCCGAACGGTCGTAAGGTTGATGACGAACTCGCCCGTGCGGCGGATGATCTCGTAAGAATACCGCTCGGGCCGCACCGAAATGGAGCACATCGGCGGATCGCTGCAGACGGTTCCCGTCCAGGCGATCGTCAGCACGTTCCACTCCTCGGGCGCCGCCCCGCAGCTCACCAGCACCGCCGGCACGGGGTAGAGCAGTGTCCCCGGCTTCCACGCTTCGCGCGCGGTTTTCACTTCGTTTTCCATGGAACAAAGATACGGCGTTTTTTCCGTTCCTATTTCACGGCGGCCGACTGGCAGCCGCTTTTTTATAGGGAACGCCGCCCCGGCCCAGACAGACGCTCGGGACCAGGTGCAGCCGGCAGGGAACAACGGATGCCCCCCGCATCCCCTAAAAACAGTAAGGCCGCCGTGCCGGAAGGCGCCAAAATACTCAAAACTGGCGATTGTCCGCATCGTCGTTTTCGTGTTCTTTTGCACTTCGGAAAGAGCCCGCCGAAAACGGGCGGACAGAAGGTGGCAAAAAGCGTTTACATAGCATTATTTCTGGCAGCATACGCTGCGTTGGGCGGCACGGTGCGCTGCCCGGCGCAATCCAGGGCGTCGATTGCGGGACGCATCACCGACGCCCGGACCTCGGAGCCGGTGGCGGGTGCGGCCGTCGTCCTCGACGGCGCCCGTCTTTGGGCGGTAAGCGACGGCGAGGGGCGTTTCGCCATTCAGAATGTCGATACCGTGGCGGTCACGCTGCAATGCACTTCGCTGGGATATCGGACCCAGACGTTTGCGATCACCCCTCGCAGCGGCGTCAATACCTGCGACATCGCCCTCGAGGAGAGCAACCTCTCGCTCGACGAGGTCGTCGTGACGGCGCAAAAACGCTCCGAGAGCCAGACCTCCTCCTATTTAGTCGATCGCCATACGCTCGACCATGCCCAGATGTTCAATCTGGACCACATCGCAGCCCTCCTCCCCGGCGGCAAGAGCTCCGGCGATCAAAATCTGGCATCCGCCGCCCAGCGCATCGCCCTCCACGCGGGAGGTGCGGGCGAACTCGGAAACGCCTCGTTCGGCACCGCGATCGACATCGACGGCCAGCGTATAGAGAACAATGCCGTCCTGAACGAGACGAAAGGCGCCGACCTGCGCAGCATCGGCTCCTCGAACATCGAATCCGTCGAGGTGGTGACCGGCATTCCGTCGGTGGAGTACGGCGATCTCTCGAACGGCATGGTGAAGATCAACACCCGCAAAGGCAAAAGCCCCTGGAGCGTGGAGCTGATGGTCGAACCCAAGACCAGACAGATCGCCCTGAGCAAGGGCTTCGCGTGGGGGACGGGGGCCGCGCTCAACATCAACGCCGAGCACACCCGTTCAATCACGGCGCTCGCCTCGCCCTTTACGGCCTACGACCGGAACAACCTGAACCTGACCTACAGCAACACTTTCCGGGACCGGCGGGGCCGGCCGCTGAAGTTCCTGGCCTCGCTCTCCGGCAACCTCGGCGGCTACGATTCGAAAGCCGACCCCGACCAGTTTCAGGAGACCTACACCAAGACGCGCGACTGTTCGCTGCGCGGCAACCTGAAGTTAGAGTGGCTGTTGGACAAGCCGTGGATTTCGAACCTTTCGCTGCAGGCATCGGCCTCGTACAGCGACCGCCTCAACGAGACGAACACCAACAAGAGCTCCGCTTCGACCCAGCCCTACATCCACGCCACCGCGGCCGGCTATTACGTCGGCGAGCTGTACGAGGAGAATCCCGATGCCGCCGTCATCCTCGGCCCGACGGGCTACTGGTACGTCCACGCATCGACCGATTCGAAGCCTGTGACCTACTCCGTGAAGGCGAAGGCCGACTGGTCGAAGCGCTGGTCCGGGCGCCGCAGCCGGCTGCTGGCGGGCGCGGAGTTCAGCGGCAGCGGCAACCTCGGCCGCGGGCTCTTCTACGAGGAGCGGCGCACGGCCCCCACCTGGCGGGAGTACCGCTACGACGAGCTGCCCTTCATGAACAATGCGGCGCTCTTCGTGGAGGAGAAGTTCTCGACGCCCGTCGGCAAGCGCTCCTCCCTCCACCTGACGGCGGGGCTTCGCTCCGACATGACCTTCCTCCGCGGTTCGGAGTACGGCACGGTGGCGACCCTCTCGCCCCGCGTAAATGCCAAATACCGCATCCTGGAGGGGGCCCGGGGCACGGTGAGCGACCTGGCGATCTACGCCGGTTGGGGAAAGGCGGTCAAGCAGCCCTCCTTCGCGGTTCTCTATCCCGCACCGGCCTACAGCGACAAGCTGGCATTCGCGCCCGGCACGACCGCCGACGGCAAGACCTTCTACGCCTACTACACGCAGCCGACGCCGACGCTGCGCAATGCCGGTCTGAAGTGGCAGTACACGATTCAGAACGAGATCGGCATCGAGGCGACGGCAGCCGGGACCCGCATCTCCGTATCGGCCTTCCGCAACAGGACCATCCATCCCTACATGAGCCGCACGCACTACACCCCCTATACCTATAAGCTGACCACGCAGGCGGATATCGAGGCGGGGTGCACGATTCCTTCGCCGAACCGCCAGTATACGATCGACCGCCAGACCGGCATCGTCACCGTGAAGGACCGCACCGGGGCGCTCCCCGATCAGGTGCTGGGCTACCGGGAGCGCAACGCCTTCGCCGGCCAGACCGAATACACGAACGGTTCGGCGGTCGAGCGCCGCGGCATCGACGTCGTGGTCGATTTCGCGCAGATCCGCCCCCTGCGCACCCGCATCCGCTTCGACGGCAGCTACTATTGGTACAAGGGGCTGAACGAGACGCTCGTCGCCTCGACCGGGCAGGCTTCGGCCTCCATGGACGGCACCCCGTACAAATACATCGGCTACTATGCCGGGTCGAGCACGGCCAGCAACGGCTCGCTCTCGAGTCAGGTCGACGCCAACTTCACGATCGTCACGCACATTCCGAAGCTCCGCCTGATCTTCTCGGTCCGCATCGAAAGTTCGCTCTACGACTACCGGCAGGCCCTCAGCGAATACGGCGACGGCCGGTTGCGGGGGTACCGGCTCGATGCGGCCGACGACTTCACCGGCACGCAGGAGGGCGGCCTCTACAACCGTGGCGCCCGCGTCGCCGTCTATCCCGAGTACTACACCGCCTGGGATGCGCCCGAGCAGCGGATCCCCTTCCTGCAGCAGTTCCTGTGGGCCAAAGAGCACGATCCGGCGCTCTTTTCGGACCTCTCGAAGTTAGTGGTCAAGTCGAACACGACCTATTATTTCGACGAGAACCGCATCTCGGCCTGCTACGCCGCCAACTTCAACCTGACGAAGGAGATCGGCGACACCGCCTCGATCACCTTCTACGCCCGGAATTTCTTCTACCAGATGGGCAAGGTGCGCTCCTCGCAGACGGGGCTCGAAACGTCGCTCTTCGACAGCAGCCGCATCCCGAAATTCTACTACGGTCTCTCTGTCCGCCTCAAATTCTGAACATTAACCGATAAATACCACAGAAAAAAATGAAAAAATGGATTGCTTTGTTCGCGCTTGCCGCGACGATGATCGGCCAAACGGCCTGTACGGATGACACGGACGACGCCTACCGCACCTACGAAGTCGCGGTGCGGCTGGAAACGCCCGAGCTCGCGGCCTCCCCGCTCGCGGGCGTCGAGGTGACGGCCTTGGGGCAGGTCGGCACGGAGTTGAAGGCCGCGACCGACGCTTCGGGCGTCGCCCTCTTCGCGCTGCCGGAGGATGTCTACACTTTCAGTGCCACGCACAAGCTCTCGGCGGACGGCAGTGTCTACACGGTGAACTACTCGCTCCAGCGCACCGTCTCGAGGCAGGACTTCGCCGGCGGCGCGACCCTGTCGCTGACGATGGCCCCCATCGTCGGCGCGGGAAGCAAACAGATCATTCTGAAAGAGATCTACGTCGGTGGATGTCAGAAGGATGACGGCTCCGGCGTCTACCAGTTCGACAAGTATGTCGTGATCTACAACAACTCCGACCAGAGGGCCGATATCAAACACTTCTGCATCTCCAACGCCGGGCCGTACAACGCCAACGCCCCGGCCAACAACTACGTCGACGGCAAACTCGTCTACGGCGAAGAGGATTACACTCCGGCGCACGCCTACCTCTGCTATCTGCCGAAGAACCTCGTGCTGGAGCCCTACACGTCGGCTGTGATCGCCCTGTGCGGCGCCATCGACCACACGGCGACCTACAAAAATTCCGTCGATCTGAGCGGGGCCGACTACGTCTGCTACGATCCGGAGGATTTTTGGGCTACGAATTACCACCCCGCACCGTCGGCCGCGATCCCCGCCGAAAATTACCTGCTCGCGTCGAAGTACTGCATAGCGACGCAGAGCGCCATGGCCTGGAGCGGCGTAGGCCCCGGCATCTTCATCTTCTCGACCGGCGACAACGATCCGCTGGCCTACAGCCAGGATGCGGGCAACCGCTACTACATGCCCGGCCGTCAGGACAATGCGGTTTATGCCGGTGCGAAGATTCCCAACGCCTGGATTTTCGATGCCGTCGACATTTACGGCGCCGATTATGTCGCCCAATCCCTGCCCCGCTTCTCCCCGGTGCTCGAGAGCGGTCCCATCGCCATGGCCAACAAGCAGGGCTACTCGATCTACCGGAACGTCGACAAGGAGGCGACGGAGGCCCTCCCGGAGAATGCCGGCAAGCTGGTCTACGGCTATGCGCTCGGCACGACCGATTACCAGGGCGCCGCATCGACCGATCCGAGCGGCATCGATGCCGAGGCTTCGATGGCCAACGGCGCCCATATCGTCTTCAAGGATACGAACAACTCCTCCAACGACTTCCACCAGCGGGCCCGGGCGAGCCTGAAGAAATAACGCCCAGGTGATGCGATCGCGAAACCTCATACCGCTCTTCCTGCTCTCTGCGGCCCTGACGGGCGGAGCTTCCGGCTCCGCCTGCCGGGCGCAGACGGCCGCTTCTCCGGAGTGGCGGGAGTGGCGGGAGCTGCGCCTCGACAACGGCTGGTTCGAGAGCGAGAATGCGGCGGGGCTGCTCGCCTTCGATGCGGGGGCCCTCTCCGAAGTCACGCTCGGCGGCACGCTCGAGCAGGGCGGCCTCAAACCCTATTATGCGTCGGAGGAGGTGCGTGAGTTCGGAGCCGGGGCGGCTTCGCTGTGCCGGCTCTCGGAGCGCGTCGCGGTGCGGGGAGAGGTCAGCTACCGCCGCCTTTCGGCCAAACGGCTCGCCGGCTCCTATTTCATCGACCCGACGGAGACGCCCTTCGATCTGGTGGAGTACACCGACGAGAATCCGGGCGACAAGCAGCTCGAAGAGTACCGGATCTTCGGCGGCGTCGGAGCCCGTCTCGCGCGGGGTTTCGCCCTCGGGGTCTCGTTCGACTACACAGCGGCCGACTACGCCAAGCACAAGGACCTGCGGCACACCAACTCGCTGATGGACCTGGTCTTCGTCTTCGGCGGAGCGTTCCGCCTCGCAGAGCGGGTCTCGCTGGGGATAGACTACCGCTACCGCCGTCGGAACGAGACGCTGCTGCTCAGCTCCTACGGCACGCAGGACAAACGCTTCGTGTCGCTGCTCGACTACGGGGCCTTCTTCGGGAAGCAGGAGATCTTCGGCGAGGTGGGCTACACGAAGGAAAACGAGAACAAGCCCCTTTTCGAAGAATACCGCGGCGCGGCCCTGCAGCTGTCGTGGCGCATCGCGGATCGACTTGCGTGGTTCTGCGAGGCGGGCTTCCGCCGGCGCAGCGGCTATTACGGCGACCCGTCGCACGCGACGGTGGTCTATGCCGAACACGAGGGGGGCAGCCTCTTCTGCAAAGGGGTCCTGACGCTCTCCGGCAGCCGCAGCGCCCATACGCTTCTCCTCGACTGGAGCCGGGACCGGGTCGAGAATGTCGAAAACATCTACGTCTACCGCAACGAGGAGACCGGCCGCAGCTACATCGAGTACCTCGGCGAACGGGAGGTGGGCGAACGCACCCGCCGGAGCCTCAAGGCGCGCTACACGGGGCGTTTCGGCCTCGAGGGAGGCCTGCCGCGCTGGCAGGCTTCGCTCGAGGCCTCGCTCGACCGCCGCGAGACGAAGGCGTCCAACTACCCCGACTACCGCCGTCAGACGCTCACCTGGTGGCGCGTGACGGCCTCGGCCGCGCGCAACATCCCCGCGGGGCGGAACTGTTACACGGTATCGCTCAGCGGCTCCTGCGGTGCGGGCGCGGGCGCGGCGTGCCGCGACGGCCGCTACGCCTCGGCGGACGGGAGCGAGGCGCTGACCCGCACGCGGGACGACCTGCTCATGCAGGAGTGGGAATACCTCACCGCACCGCGTGCGGGTGCGGGAATCGATGCGGGCTACTCGCGCCTCCTGGGCGATCGGGGGTACCGCATCTGCGTCGCGCTGCGCTGCGAGCTGCACAAGGCGTTCGACACCGGCTTCTCAGGCGATGCCATGCGCCGCGTCGTGTCGCTTCGCCTCGGCTGCCGATTTTGATGAAACCCAAAAACAAAACGATTCAAAACAGTCAAAGACGATGAAACACTACTGCTTCTTTATCTGGACCGCCGCGGCCCTGCTCTTCGCCTCGTGCGGCGGCAGTGCGAACCGGGACAAGGCGCCGCGCGAAGCCGCGGAGGCCTCGCCGGCGCTGGAGATCGACGCCGTGCTGGCGGGGGCCGACACGCTGGCCGGCCGCACGATCGAACTGGAGGGCATCTGCACCCACATCTGCAAACACGGAGGCACGAAGATCTTCGTGATGGGCAGCGACGACACGAAAAGCCTCCGCATCGAGGCGGCCGGGCTCGGATCGTTCGACCGGAAGTGCGTCAACAGCATCGTGCGGGTGAAGGGCATCCTGCGCGAGGAGCGCATCGACGAGGCCTATCTGCAGCGCTGGGAGGCGGCTGCGGCTGCCCAAGCGGCCGCGGAGCACGGCGAAACCGCCGCCGGATGCGATTCGGAGAAGGCCGCCCGCGGCGAGACGGGGAACTCCGCGGCGGAGCGGATCGCCGACTTCCGCACGAAGATCGCCGCCCGTCAGGCGGCAGCGGGCAAGGCCTATCTGTCGTTCTATTTCGTGGAGGCGCTCTCGTATGAAGTTGTCGAGTAGCCGCCTGCGGGGCTGGTGCCGGAACCTCCACCGCGAGCTCTCGTACTTTTTCGCGGGAACGGTCCTCATCTACGCCGTTTCGGGGCTGGCGATGAATCACCGCGACACGATTGATCCCCACTATTCGGTCGTGCGCACGGCGTGTACGGTCGAGGGGCTGCCGGCGCAATCCGATTTCGACCGGGAGGCCGTCGAGCGGCTGCTGGCGAAGGCGGGCGCCGCCGAACGCTATACGAAGCACTACTTCCCGAGACCCGGGCACCTGAAAGTCTTTCTGAAGGGAGGCTCGACGCTCGAAGCGGAGCTCGCCTCGGGCGAGGTGGTCTACGAATCGCTCCGGCGCCGGCCGATCCTCAGCGCCCTGACGACGCTGCACTACAACCCCGGACGCTGGTGGACCTGGTTCGCCGATCTGTTCGCCGCGGCCCTGCTCGCGATCACCGCGACGGGGCTCGTCCTGCTCAAGGGGAAGCGCGGGCTTCGGGGACGCGGCGGCGTCGAGCTGGCGGCGGGGATCCTGCTGCCGCTGCTGTTGTTCTTTTTTGTCCGATAAAAAACTCCGATCAATGGAAAATGTCATCGAATGCCGCAACCTGACCCACTATTACGGCAGGCGGCTTATCTATGAAAATCTCTCGTTCGACGTGCCGCGCGGCCGGATCCTCGGCCTGCTGGGCAAGAACGGAACGGGAAAGACGACCACGATCAACATCCTCAGCGGCTTTCTCAGGCCGCGCTCGGGCGAGTGCCGCATCCTCGGGGAGAAGATCGGCGAGATGAACCCGCTGACGCGGCGCCGGATCGGCCTTTTGATCGAAGGGCACGTGCAGTATCAGTTCATGACGATCGAACAGATCGAGCGTTTCTACGCATCGTTCTATCCCGGCTGGAAGCGGGAGGCCTACTACGAATTGATGGGCCGGCTGCAGGTGGCGCCCCGCCAGCGGATCAACCGCATGTCGTGCGGCCAGCGCTCGCAGGTGGCGCTGGGGCTCATTCTGGCGCAGGACCCCGAGGTGCTCGTGCTGGACGATTTCTCGCTGGGGCTGGACCCCGGCTACCGCCGGCTCTTCGTGGACTACCTGCGCGAGTACGCCAAGGCGGAGAACAAGACCGTCTTCCTCACCTCGCACATCATTCAGGATATGGAGCGTCTGGTGGACGACTGCATCGTGATGGACTACGGAAAGATTCTGGTGCAGATGCCCGTCCGGGAGCTGCTCGACCGCTTCCGCCGCTATACGGCGCCCGTCGGGGAGGGCTTCGTGCTCCCAAAGACGGCGGGGATCCGCAACCCCTCGGTGATCCGCTCGACGCTCGAGTGCTTCTCGATGGAGCCCGAAGCGGAGGTGCGGGCGCGGCTGGCGAAGGCGGGCGTAACGGAGCTCGCGGCCGAGCGCGTGGGGCTGGAGGATGCGTTTATCGGTTTGACCGGCAAATATTAGGAAGAAGATGATAAAAGCGATTTTTTACAAGGAATGGATCAAGACGGGAGGATACGGGCTGCTCGCCCTCCTGCTCTCGACGGGTTTTGCAGGCTATGCGATGCTGCGCATGGCGCGCGTCTGCTCGCTCAAGGGGGCGGATCACCTCTGGATCGTCATGCTGCAGCGCGACGCGATCTTCGTCGACCTGTTGCAGTTCGTGCCGCTGTTCATCGGCTTAGGGCTCGCCGTCGTGCAGTTCGCCCCGGAGATGTATCGCAAATCGTTCAAACTGACGCTGCACCTCCCCCTACGCGCCGACCGGGCCGTGGCGGCGATGCTGGCATACGGCGTCGCGACGCTCGCGGCCGTTTTTCTGCCGGCGCTGGCTGCGATGGGCGGTTACCTGCAGTCGATTCTGGCGCCCGAGTTGTGGCAGCACATCCTGTGGAGCACGCTGCCGTGGTATCTGGCCGGCATCGCCGCCTATCTGCTGACGGCGTGGATCGCCCTCGAACCGACCTGGGGGCGCCGTTTGATCGACGGCGCGATGGCGCTGCTGCTGCTCCGTCTCTATTTTCTCGCACCGGCCCCCGAGGCCTACAACGGGTTCCTGCCGCTTCTGACCGCCGTGACGCTTTGCTACGGCCTGTTGGCGATGCTCTCCCTCACGCGTTTCCGCGACGGGCGCCAGGATTGACACGATAAAACAAAAAACGATTATGTGGAAAACAAGCAAACTGTTCTTTTGGGCCCTGGCCGCCCTGCTGGTCCTGTGGCAAATTCCGTCGTGCTACAATTTCTTCGCGGTGAAGCCCGCCGACGCCCCCTTTACGCTCTACAGTCCGGTGATCGGCGATTTCGCCATGCTCCGCTTCGATGAGGAGAAGCGGATGCGCTATACGGATGCTTCGGGACGGGAATACACGAAGGAGCAATTCGACTCCATTCTGCCGGCCTTCTACTGCCGCCAGTTAGTGGCGGACGGCCGCTTCCCCGATTCGATCTGCGGCCGGGCCGTGACCCTTCGCCAGATCCAGAAGGCGAATTTCAACCTCCGGCTCTCGCCGTCGAATCTGAACGCCCCGCAGGTGGGGCTCCAGCAGCTGTTGGAGTCGATGTCGGGCCGCGTGGATCTGACGCTTCCCGACGACGTGTTCCGCATCACCGATACCGGGATCGAATTCGTCCGGATGGAAACCAACCAGATCGACGAAGAGAAAAGCGCCCGCTTCACGGAGGCGATGAAGCGCAAGGGCTTCCACTTCCCGGCCTGCCGGATCTCGGGCAACCCGACCGCCCGCAAGGAGTACGACGAAGGGTATGTGATGCTGGATGCCGCGCGCAGGCTCTTCCACGTCAAGCAGACGGTCGGCCGCCCGTACGTGCGGGCGATCGAGCTGCCCGAAGGGCTGGTGCCGGAGTATCTCTTCATCACCGAATTCCCCTCCCGCCGGTGGCTCTGCTTTCTGACCGACACCGGGGGCGGCTTCTGGGTCGTCGAGCGCGATTCGTATGCGGTGGTCCGCACGGAACTTCCCTCCTTCGATCCCAGGGAGGAGTCGATGCTCATCTTCGGCAATCTGTTCGACTGGACGGTCAAGGTGGACCGCGGCGGGGAGAAGTGCTTCTACGCCCTCTCGGCGGAGGATTATACGCTGCTCGATTCGCTGACCATCCCGACGCCGGACCGCTCCTGGCGGGGGCTGCGGTTCACCTCGCCGAAAGACAAGTTCGTCAAGCCGCGGTTTTAGGTTTGGGGAGGCGGTCGGCGCCGCTCTTTTTGCGGCAGGATTTCAGACTTGAAAAGGCCGGGCGGAGGGCTGCTCCTTTGCGTCGCAGCCCCATCCGCTCGGCTGCGGGCTTGTCTCGGGCTTGAATCGGTCCGTCAGGACCGAGCGGGCCGCAGCTTCCCGCCGCGGAGGCCCGCTGCTCGCGTCCGCAAGTCCGCTTCGCGCGTGCCCTCCGCAAGCTGCAGCCCGAATTTGCCATTCTGAATTCTGAATTTGCGGTTCCAAATGGAACCGCAGCGGGCCGCAGCTTCGCCCCGCGAAGGCCCGCATTTCGCGTCCGCAAGTCCGCTCGTGCGTGCCCTTCGCAAGCTGCAGCCCGAAATAATTTCTCATTTTTAATTCTTCATTTTTCATTGCGCCCTTTGGGGCGCCGCAGCCCGCAGCCGCCCCCGGGCGGAGGGCTGCTCCTCTACGTCGCAAGCCCGTCCGCTCGGCTGCGGGCTCTTTTCAAACGGATTCGATGCCGCAGGCATCGGCGGGCCGCAGCCTCCCGGCAGCGGAGGCCCGCAGTTCGTCGCCGAATCTGCGTGCCCTCCGCAGTCCGCGGCCCGATTGTAATTCTGAATTTTGAATATTGAATTCTGAATTTGCGGTTCCGAATGGAACCGCAGCGGGCCGCAGCCCCCGCCCCGCCTCCTCCTTCCGCCAAAATCGCGAAAAAACTTTGAACTCGCCGATTTTTCGCGTACCTTTGGCCGCACAAACCTGATTTTCGGCATTCCACCGATGAAAAAACTCGCTATCGGCATCGATATCGGCGGCATCAACACCGCCTTCGGCGTGGTCGACGAGGAGGGGACCCTCTTCGCCGAATCGCTTCTTTCGACCCGTCAGTACCCCCTCCTGGAGGATTACCCGCGCTACGTGGCCGATCTCGGCCGCGCCCTGCACGCCCTCGTCGAGGGGCTCCCGTTCGACTGCGAGGTGATCGGCATCGGCATCGGCGCCCCCAACGCCGACGACCGCACCGGCACGATCGCCCAGCCGGTCAACCTCTGGAAGTTCCGCGAGGAGGAGCCCGACCGCGACGCGCAGCGCCGCATCTTCCCCCTGGCGGCCGACCTCTCGGCCCTCTTCGGCGGCATCGAGGTCCGCATGACCAACGACGCCAACGCCGCAGCGATCGGCGAGATGGTCTTCGGCAACGCCCGCGGCATGCGCGACTTCATCATGGTCACCCTCGGCACGGGGCTCGGTTCGGGTTTCGTGGCCAACGGCGAGCTCATCTGCGGCCACGACGGCTTCGCCGGCGAACTGGGTCACGTCATCGTCGAGCCCGAGGGGCGCATGTGCGGCTGCGGGCGGCGCGGCTGCCTCGAGACCTATGTCTCGGCGACGGGCATCCGGCGCACCGCCTTCGAGCTGCTGGCCGAGAGGACCGAACCCAGTGTGCTGCGGTCGATCGCCTTCGACGACCTCGACGCCGCGATGCTCACCCAGGCGGCCGAGGCGGGCGATCCGCTGGCCCGCGAGGCCTTCCGCCGCACCGGCCAACGATTGGGCTATGCCCTGGCCGACGCCGTCACGATCACCTCGCCCGAGGCCATCTTCCTCTTCGGCGGGCTGGCGAAGGCGGGCCGCTGGATCTTCGAACCGACGCAGCGCTACATGGAGGAGCGGATGATGTATCCCTACCGCGGCAAGGTGAAGCTGCTGCCGAGCGGCCTCACGGGCCGCAATGCCGCCATCCCGGGCGCCGCGGCCCTCATCTGGCGGAACCGCCGACCGAATCTTTAATCACACACCCCACATGGACACCCTGCAAGCCATTCTGCTCGGTATCGTGCAAGGCATTACCGAGTTTCTCCCCGTTTCGAGCAGCGGCCACCTGCAAATCGCCAAGGAGCTGTTAGGCGTCGAAATCGAAAACAACATCACCTTCGACGTCACGCTCCACGCCGCCACCGTGCTGAGCACGATCGTCGTCCTCTGGCGCGAGCTGTGGCGGCTTCTCCGCGGCCTCTTCGCCGCTCCCTGGAACGACGAGCAGGCCTACATCGCGAAGATCCTCCTCTCGATGATCCCCGCCGGCATCGTCGGCATCCTCTTCGCCGACCGCATCGAGGAGCTCTTCTCGTCGCTGCGGTTCGTCGGGGCGATGCTGCTGCTGACCGCCGCCCTGCTCGCTTTCGCCTACTACGCCAAGCCGCGCCGCCGCGAGACGATCTCCTACCGCGACGCCTTCGTGATCGGTCTGGCCCAGGCCGCCGCCACGATGCCGGGCCTCTCGCGCTCGGGCTCGACGATCGCCACGGGGCTGCTGCTCGGCAACGAGAAATCGGCCGTGGCCAACTTCTCCTTCATCATGGTGATCCCGGTCATCCTCGGCAAAATGCTGCTCGACATCTGCTCGGGCGAGATGGCCGCTCTCTCCGTGCCCGCCCCGGCCCTCATCGGAGGCTTCATCGCCGCCTTCGTCACGGGCGCCCTCGCCTGCAAATTCATGATCGCCGTCGTCAAGCGCGGCCGCCTCATCTGGTTCGCCCTCTACTGTCTGGCAGCCGGTCTCATCGCCATCGCAAGCACCCTTTGACACCATGGCTGAAGAACACGACCTGCGGGGCATCAACTTCGAGGAGGGCTACATCGCCGTCATCGACAAGCCCCTGAACTGGACCTCGGCCGACGTGGTGCGCAAGATCAAGTTCACCCTGCGCCACCTCGGCTACCGCCGGATCAAGGTGGGCCACGCCGGGACGCTCGACCCGCTGGCGACGGGCGTGCTCGTCGTCTGCATCGGCCGCGCCACGAAGATGGTCGAGGCGCTGCAGAGCGAGGAGAAGGAGTACGTAGCCGACATCCGCTTCGGAGCCACCACCCCGAGCTACGACCTCGAACACCCGATCGACCGCACCTACCCCTACGAACACATCACGCGCGAGGCGCTCGACGCGGCACTCCCCGCCCTCATGGGCGAGCGGCTGCAGGAGCCGCCCCTCTATTCGGCCAAGAAGATCGAGGGAACGCGCGCCTACGACATCGCCCGGGCGGGCGAAAGCATCGAACTGAAGCAGGTGCTGATCCGCATCTACGAGCTGACGGTCGAACGGTTCGAGCTGCCCGACCTGCGGCTGCGGATCCGCTGCAGCCGCGGCACCTACATCCGCTCGCTGGCCCGCGAGATCGGCGAGGCGCTCGGCAGCGGGGCTCATCTGACGGGCCTGCGCCGCACGCGCAGCGGCGGCTTCACGGCCGAAAACGGCTGGCAAGTGGATCGTTTTTTGGAAAAATTGCAGGAGCTTGAAACCTTTTGAGTTTTTTTGCGTATTGTTTTAGATTGCTTTACCTTCAAAACCGACGATTTTCATGAAACTCTCGCAATACGGCTACGACTTCACGCCCGAGATGGCGAAATACCCGGCCACGAACCGCGACGATTCGCGCCTCATGGTGCTGCATCGCGACACGGGCGAAATCGAGCACCGCATCTTTAAGGATATTCTCGACTACTTCGACGAGCGGGATCTCTTCGTCTTCAACGACACGAAGGTCTTCCCGGCCCGGCTCTACGGCAACAAGGAGAAGACGGGGGCCGAGATCGAGATCTTTCTGCTGCGCGAGCTGAACCGCGAGCTGCGGCTGTGGGACGTGCTGGTCGATCCGGCGCGCAAGATCCGCATCGGCAACAAGCTCTACTTCGGCGACGACGACCTGCTGGTGGCCGAGGTGATCGACAACACCACCTCGCGGGGCCGCACGCTGCGGTTCCTCTTCGACGGTCCCTACGACGACTTCAAGAAGGCGCTTTTCGCCTTGGGCGAGACGCCGCTGCCGCGCTGGGTCCGCGAGAAGGTCGAGCCCGAGGACGCCGAGCGCTACCAGACGATCTTCGCGGCGAAGGAGGGGGCCGTGGCGGCGCCGACGGCCGGCATGCACTTCTCGAAGCACCTGCTCAAGCGCATGGAGATCAAAGGGGTGGAGAGCGCCTTCCTGACGCTCCACATCGGCCTGGGCAACTTCCGCACGGTCGATGTCGAGGACCTTTCGAAACACAAGATGGACTCCGAGCAGTACATCGTCCCGCCGGAGGCCGCCGAGGCGGTCAACCGGGCCAAACGCGAAGGACGGCGGATCGCGGCGATCGGCACGACGGTGATGCGGACGCTCGAATCGGTCGTCTCGACGGGCGGCACGATCAAGTCCGAGACGGGCTGGACGAACAAGTTCATCTTCGCCCCCTACGAATTTTCGGTCGCCGACGCGATGGTCTCGAACTTCCACCTGCCCTATTCGACACAGCTCATGATGGTGGCCGCCTTCGGCGGGTACGATTTGGTGATGAAGGCCTACCGGACGGCCCACGAAGAGGGCTACCGCTTCGGCACCTACGGCGACGCGATGCTCATCCTCTGACGCCGCGGTGCAGAGGGGGGGGTGAATCAGTAAATACAACCAAGAGGGATGTCCGCTGAACAGCAGGCCTCTCTCTTGGTTTCTTGTTTTTTTTCTTTACCTTTGCATATCCGGGCATCGCACGGATTTATTCAAAGAAGAACCGGAATGGATACCTTGAACATCACGACAGGAGGCCGGCGTGAAATCATAACGGACAATTTGATTCGGGATTATTTCAAGCAATATGAAAATGAGGCGATCGTCGAGCAACAGTCCTCGGCCGATCCTCTCATCGACAAGTTGCTTCGCAACGCCTCCAAGAAAGGAAATGGAAAAGGGTATCCCGATTTCATGATCCGATACAAAAAGGACCTGAATTTTCTGATTGTCATCGAATGCAAGGCCGACAAACGATTCCATGAAAGCGCGGACCGCAAACATTACGGCGACTACGCCGTCGACGGCGCCCTGTTATACGCATCCTGCCTCGCCAAATCGTTCGATGTCCTCGCAATCACGGTAAGCGGCACCCGAAAAGAGGAGCTCCGCATCTCGCACTACCTGCACCTAAAGGAGGAGCCTCGCGCTTTCGGCTACTTCGGCGACCGGCTTCTCTCGCCGACGGAGTACTACGACGGCATGAACGCCTCGGAGGAAAAAAAGCGGCAGGATTACGACAAACTGCTGGATTATACGCGGGACCTGAACACGCGGCTTCATCTCATGAATATCGATGAAGCCGAACGGTGCATCCTGGCCAGCTGCATCCTGCTGGCGCTGCGGCTTCCCCACTTCAAGAACTATTACAAAACGGAAGAGGAGCAGTTCCTGCTGGCCAATCACATGATAAACGACGTCATGGACTGGTTCCGCAAGAACAACGTCGGCTATGACAAAATTCAAACCCTCGAATCCAAATATGCGACCATCCGGGGCATGTTCACCAAGGAAAACGGTCACAACCACCTGCGGGACCTGATCGAGGACATGGAGGAGAACATCGACAACTTCGAAAAGACCAACCGATACTACGACGTCCTGGGGCAGCTTTATATCGCCTTTTTAAGATATGCCAATACGAGCAACGACTTGGGCGTCGTCCTGACGCCGACGCATATTACGGATTTTTTCACGGAGATCGCCGGCGTGAACAAACACTCCGTCGTTTTCGATAACTGCACGGGCACCTGCGGATTCCTGATCGCTTCGATGAGCAAGATGATGCAGGATGCCAACGGAGACAAGGCGATCGAGAAGTCGATCAAGAGCAGGCAGCTTATCGGCATCGAAAAGGGGGACAAGATGTACTGCCTCGCCGCCTCCAACATGGCGATCCACGGCGACAGAAAGACGAACATCTATCTGGATAACGGGCTGAACCCAGCGCGGATCGCCGAGATCAAGAAGTTGAAGCCGACTGTCGGCATGCTCAATCCGCCCTACAAGTCGGACAAGAAAAAGGATGTCGAAGAGCTGGAATTCGTCAAATGGAACCTCGAAGCGCTCGTCGAAGGAGGGACCTGCGTGGCCATCGTCCCCATGCAATGCGCCATCTCCGTCAAGGGGCGGATCGCACAGTTGAAACAAGAGCTGTTGGCCAAGCACACGCTGGAAGCCGTGCTCTCCATGCCGGATGAACTTTTTTACAACTCGGACAAGAGTGTCGTAACCTGCATCATGGTCTTTACGGCCCATAAACCCCACCCGGCAGACAAAGAGACGTTTTTCGGCTATTTCAAGGACGACGGGTTCGAGAAGCGGAAAAAGCTGGGGCGCATCGATGTGCACGGCCTGTGGGAAAAGAGGATCAAACAGGAATGGGTCTATCTGTACCGCAATCGGAAGGAGGTTGTCGGAAAAAGCGTCATGCACCGCGTGTCGGCTTCGGACGACTGGTGTGCGGAGGCGTACATGACGACCGAATATGAATCGCTCACCCGCGAGCGGTTCGAAAAAACGATCCGGGACTACATTTCCTATAAACTCCACTACAACAAGAACACCTCGGATATCCGGTATGCGCCGGTTTCGGACCGGCAGATCGATTTGGATACGAGCCGCTGGCGGTGGGTTCGTCTGCACGGATCGAATCTCTTCACCATCTCCGGCTCCAAAACGACGCCGGTGCAGGAGCTGGAATTGACCGGCGACGGCGATTTCCCCTACGTCACGACCCAGGCGACCTACAACGGCGTAAAGGGTTTTTACGATTTTCATACCGAACCGGGAGGATGCTTTACGATCGACAGCGCCGTCAACGGATTCTGTTCCTGGCACGAAGAGCCCTTTTCAGCCTCGGACCACGTAGAAAAGCTGATCCCGCATTTCAGATGCAACAATTATATCGCCATGTTCATCGTGACAGTCATCAACATGGAGCAATACCGGTACAATTACGGTCGGAAGTGCAGCCAGACGAAAATAAAGGGGGCCCGGATAAAACTCCCGGTCACTCAGGAGGGGCGCCTCGATCTGGAATTCATGGAAACATACATACAAAGCCTGCCTTACAGTGCCAATCTGGAATAGGGAGGCGAATGCCGCGGGCGGGGTGCCGGACATGACGGTCGCTTTTTGAGAGGGTCGCGAACCGTGAACCGACCGCACCCCCTGGCAGGAATAGACAGCCGGTTTTCATTTCAAGTACAAGAAAAGGAGCCCGGCAGAGACAATTTCTCGCCGGGTCTCGTTCCGGGCCCTCTCCGCACTGCGGCCGGGCGGGGGTTATTTCTTGTAGAAGGTATGGCCGTTGTCGTCGGTGTCGTAGCTGCTGCCGTCGGAGCTCGTATAGGAGGCCTCGCCGAAGAGGCCCGTCCGTTTCTTCACGCGGGTCCCGTCTTCGAGGACATAGCCGCCGCCCTTCTCGGGCGACTCCCCGATCGACGAGAGTACGGCGCCGAGCACCGTGAGGGAGACATAAAGGGCGATCAGGACCAAAATGACGATCGAGCCGAGGTAGCCGATTCCGTAGGCCGCCGCGAGGCAGACCGTCACCAGTAGCGCCCGCAGCACCGCCACCGCGGCGCCTTCGGCCGCCATGATCGACTCGGCCAGATTCAGGCTCCAGACATAGAGCAGCAGCCCGGAGACGGCCAGCGCCGAACTTTGCAGCTCCCAGCCGAACCAGCTGTGCAGCGTATTTCCGCCGACGACGCAGGCCCCCACGAGGGCGGCGAAGAGCACCGACAGGGTGGCGAAATAGCGGTTCGCCTCGATCTTCTCTTTCCAGATGGACTTTTCCCAAGTCCAAAACCAGTTTATCAATGCTTTCATGATTCCGTTCGTTCGATGGATTTATCCGACAATCTGCGCTGCATTCGCATACAGCAGCGTAAGGCCGCCGACTGCGGCCGCCGATGCGATGACCACGGCCGCCAGATACCGGTTCAGCGGCGAATAGAAGCCGGCCGGGAGCGGTTCCGTCGCGGCTCGGCGACCCGCAAAGAGCGGGCAGTGGGCGAGGCGCCAAGAGGCGATAGCACCCAAAATGTGCCAGCCATATTCAAAGATTTGATAATATCTCGAATCCGACCAATGATGCAAATCGGACAAATCAGAGGCATATAGGTAGCCCCTCCAAATCATGGAAAAAGAAAAGACGATCCCGATACATTGGCCGACGGCAAGCAGTCCGATCCACGATCGGTCCGACGCTCCGAGCCGCCGGTTGCGCAACAGCAGCGAAAGTGCATAAACGAAGACAAGACAGAGGGAAACCCGACCGCAGGAAACCAGATAGAGGTTCAGGTTTACATCCAAGAGGTCCAAGATGTTCAGGATGTTCAAAAGCGAGTCGCATGTACCGAGCAACAGGACTGCCGTTTTCGCCGGCGTATCGGAGGCGATCCGCCACAACAGAAAATAGGCAATCAGGTCTAGAAAGATACAAAGAAGATCCTCAACCGTAAAAAAAAGATCTAATTCTTCAAATTCAAACGAAGAAAGAAAAAGAGGAACAGTAAAGAGATGAAGAATGCTTGTAATTGCCGGCAAGATCAACAGCACTCCGGCTGCATGCCGGCCGATCCGCTCGTCGCGCGTGAGGCCGTCCGGGGCGAGGGGGGGGATTTTTCATCGTTTAGTAAGGTGATTAAGGTTGTTAACTCTTTACAAAGATATACGTTTTTTCGGCCGGTTCCAAACGATTCTCGCATTTTTTTCTTCCTTTTCGGCATCCGCCGGAAGCGGTCGCACCGAGGCCTGCGACAGCGACATTGCGGAGGGGCAGCCCCGCAGCCGGGCGGACGGGCCTGCTCCCTGCAGGCGCAAATGAAAAATGAAGAATGATGAATGAAGAATGAAGAGGCGATTTCGGGTCGCGGCCTGCGGAGCACGCAGGTTCGGATACGAGCTGCGGGCCTCCGCCGCCCCAGGCTGCGGCCCGCCGACCTCTGACGAGGTCGAATATACAGCGAAAACATCGGCATCCGCCGTCCGCCGAGGCCTGCGGCATCGGCTCTGACAACGAGCCGGCATCTTGTCAAGCGGGCCTGCGGGAGCGGATCAGCGGAACACGAAACAGCAAGCCATCCAAACGAACAGCCGCCCCGCCCCCCCCTCTAACCCCCTTATCCACAATCTTCTTGCGCCGAAAAGCTCGTTATCTCATTTTTTATTACTATCTTTGCCTGTAAATTCACGCGAAACATGGCAAACAAGATTCTGTACATCTGTCAGGAGATCGCTCCCTATCTTCCCGAGACGGAGTGTTCCCGGCTGTGCCGCACCCTGACGCAGGCGATGCAGGAGCGAGGGAACGAGATCCGCTCGTTCATGCCCCGCTACGGCTGCATCAACGAGCGCCGCCATCAGCTGCACGAAGTGATCCGGCTCTCGGGCATGAACCTCATCATCGACGACAACGACCACCAGCTCATCATCAAGGTCGCCTCGATCCCCTCCGCGCGCGTACAGATCTACTTCATCGACAACGACGACTACTTCGCCCGCAAGGCGGCCCTCGTCGATCCGGCCACCGGCGAAGGCTTCGCCGACAACGACGAACGCGCCATCTTCTTCGCCCGCGGCGTGCTCGAAACGGTCAAGAAGCTGCGCTGGACCCCCACCATCGTCCACTGCCACGGCTGGTTCTCGGCCGTCGCACCGGTCTACCTCAAGCGCGTCTTCACCGACGACCCGATTTTCCGCGACGTGAAGGTCGTCATTTCGCTCTACGGCAACCAGACCCCCGGCCGCATCGACCCCGCCATCGGCTCGAAAATCGCCGGCGAAGGGGTGAAAGACGAAAATCTGTCGCTTTTGGCCGATCCTTCATACGAAAACCTCTGCCGTTTCGTTCTTGACTATGCCGACGGTGCGGTCATCGCCTCCGACAAGGTGGCGCCCGAACTGCTCGGGATCGTCCGCGCAAGCGGAAAACCCGTGCTCGAATACCAGGCACCCGACTCGGCGGACTTTTTCGATAACTACATGCGATTCTATGAGCAACTCTGAACTTTTCGGCCTCCGGTCGCTGCGCACCGCCGCGACGAGCTTGGCGGTCGCCCTCGCGGCGACGGCCTGTTCGTTCGATACGGACGACACGCTCGGGTCGAACATCGTTCCCGAAAACCAGCAGATGAAGGCCGGCTACCTGGCCCTCGAGAGCCTCCATCCACGCAAATACGTCGAGACGCGCCTCTACCAGACCGACTCGATCGTCAGCTCGAACATCTCCTACGGCTACTTCGGTTCGATGGTGCACGAAAAGCTGGGGCGCCGCACCGCCGGCTTCCTGACCCAGTACACGAACTACTACACGGTCGATTCGGGCTATTTCGGCTTCCGCCCCTTCCTCGACTCGGTGCAGCTGCACCTCTCGATCGCCGACTACGGCGGCGACACGACCGTCGTCCAGCAGTTCGCCGTCTACGAGGTCACCAGCTCCGACTACCTCAAGCTGAGCGAGGACACGACCTTCTACCTGCGCTTCGACCCCGTCGAGGCCGGGACTTTCGATCCGGCCGCCGAACCGCTCTTCACCTTCTCGCTCGGCGGCGAGCGGGGTCCCGCCACCACAGCCGTGACGCTGACGCCCACCGAGGCGGGCCGCGCCTTCGTGCGCCGGATCTTCCTCGAGGAGGGGCCGCACAAGCACGACTACTCGATCTACAGCCGCGACAGCATCCCGCAGTGGCTCGACGCCTTCAAGGGGCTCTACATCCGTCCTTTAGGCGAACCCGCGGAGAAGGGGGCGATTTATGTCGCGCAGCTCGACGCCGGAGCCCTCTCGATCTACGGACGCAACCGCCGCAAGGAGGACCCGGCGCTGATCCGGGACACGATCGGCGTCTACTTCAACTTCATCGACCCCTTCGGCGACAACTCGAACGTCTCGGTCAACACGATCCGCCACGACTATGCGCAAGGATCGCTCGGGCTGCGGGTCGAGGAGGTCAACGAGGCGGTGCAGGAGCGCCCCGAGCGGTCGCAGCTGATCGTCGAGGGGTTGGGCGGCGTCCTCTCGGAGCTGACCTTCACGCAGGCCTTCTTCGATGAGCTGGAGAAGGTGCTCGCCGACGAAAAGGCCGCCACGAAGAAGGAGTTCTCGACGCTGGCCTTCTCGCAGGCGATGATCTACTTCTACTTCCCGTCGAGCTGCTACGACTACCTCTCGCTCACCCCCGCCGAACTGGGGGACGAGCGCTACCGGGCGCTGCTCGACGAGATGGACGGCGCGCAGAGCCGGCTGGGGCTCTACACCTCCTACAAGAAGCTGACCCCCGTATCGGATTACGCCTACTCCTACGAGCAGAGCTACGGCACGACGCTCGACTACGGCGGCTACATCAACCGCAGCCACGGCCGCTACGGGATGAACATCACGGGCTGCGTGCAGAAGTTGTGGAACAGTTACCGGAAGGAGCGCGACGCGGCGAAGGCCGAAGGGCGTGCGGTGGACCTCGGCAAGGTCGAGGGGCGCACGATCTACCTCGGTCCGGAGGCCTACGGCGCCTACTCGTTCGACGCGAGCTTCCTGCAGGGATCGAACAACGACGCCGAACCGGCGCTGACGGCTCCGATCCGCTTCGAACTGACCTACAACATGATCAAATAACGAACTGACTGTCGAGCCGACGCCGAAACCCCGAGATGCACCCTCGGGATTTCGTGTTTTGACCGGCGAGAACGCAAGAAAAGATTTATGCAGGAAAATTTAGTCATCGTCGAGTCTCCGGCGAAAGCCAAGACCATCGAAAAATTTCTCGGCGAGAACTTCATGGTCCGCTCGAGTTTCGGCCACATCCGCGACCTCTCGAAGAAGGACCTGGGCATCCACATCGATCGGAACTTCGAGCCGATCTACGAGATTCCGGACGACAAGAAGAAGGTCGTCGGCGAACTGACGAAGCTGGCCAAGTCGAAGACCGTCTGGTTAGCCTCCGATGAAGACCGCGAAGGAGAGGCCATCGCATGGCACCTGACCGAAGTGTTGGGTCTCCCGGTCGATCGGACGAAGCGCATCGTCTTCCACGAGATCACCAAAAAGGCGATCCTGGCCGCCATCGAGCAGCCGCGCACGGTCGATATGAACCTCGTGAACGCCCAGCAGGCGCGCCGCGTGCTCGACCGGCTGGTGGGTTTCGAACTCTCGCCCGTGCTTTGGAAAAAGGTGCGCCCCTCGCTCTCGGCGGGGCGCGTGCAGTCGGTCGCCGTGCGGCTGATCGTCGAGCGCGAGCGCGAGATCATCGCCTTCGAGTCGAGCCCCTACTTCCGGGTCGTGGCGCAGTTCTACGCCCAGAACGACCCCGACAAGACCCTTTTCAAGGCGGAGCTCTCGCGCCGCTTCGAGACCGAGGCCGAGGCGTCGGAGTTTCTCCTCTCGTGCCGGGAGGCGGTCTTCACGGTGCTCCGCGCCGAGGAGAAGCCCGCGCAGCGCTATCCCGCGCCCCCCTTCACCACCTCGACGCTCCAGCAGGAGGCGGGCCGCAAGCTGGGCATGTCCGTCTCGCAGACGATGTCCGTGGCGCAGCGCCTCTATGAGCAGGGTCTGATCACCTACATGCGTACCGACTCGGTGAACCTCTCGACGCAGGCCCTCTCGCAGTGCAAGGAGGAGATCACGAAGCTCTTCGGCGAGCGGTACCACCGCTGGTTCAACTACAAAACCAAGAGCAAGGGGGCGCAGGAGGCGCACGAGGCGATCCGCCCGTCGTACATCGAACGCCAGACGATCGAGGGCACGGCCGCCGAGAAGCGGCTCTACGACCTTATCTGGAAGCGCACGGTGGCCTCGCAGATGGTCTGCGCCGAGCTCGACCGCACGACGATCGCGATCGGCATCGAGGGGTCGCCGCTGCAGTTCACGGCACAGGGCGAGGTGATCCGCTTCGACGGCTTCCTGAAGCTCTACACCGAATCGAGCGACGACGACACGACGGCCGAGGAGGCCGAAGGGGTGCTGCCGAAGCTCGCCGCGGGCGACCGGCTGACGGCCAAGCAGCTCACGGCGACCGAGCGTTACACGACGCCCCCGGCACGCTACAACGAGGCGTCGCTCGTCAAGCGGCTCGAGGAGCTCGGCATCGGCCGGCCGTCGACCTATGCGCCGACCATCACGACGATCATCCACCGCGGCTACGTCGAGAAGCAGAACCGCGAGAGCCGCAAACGCGACTACACGCAGCTGACCCTCTCGGGGGGGCGGCTCACGTCGAAGCGGCTCACGGAGAGCTACGGAAAGGAGCGCAACCGCCTCTCGCCGACCGACATCGGCATGGTGGTGAACGACTACCTCGAGAAGCAGTTCGGGCCGATCCTCGACTACAACTTCACGGCCTCGGTCGAGAAAGAGTTCGACCGCGTGGCCGAGGGCGAGATCACGTGGGACCGGATGATCGGCGACTTCTACACCCCCTTCCACGAGATGGTCGACCACGCCATCGGCATGCAGACCGACCGGTCGGCGCAGGTGCGCGTCCTGGGTGTCGATCCCAAGACGGGCCATACGGTCAAGGCGCGCATCGGACGCTACGGCCCGATGGTCGAGATCGAGGGCGACGAGGGAAAGAAGGGGCGCTTCGCCTCGCTCAAGAAGGGGCAGCTGATCGAGTCGATCTCCCTCGAGGAGGCGCTCGAGCTCTTCGCCCTGCCGCGCACGGTGGGCGAGCTCGACGGCGAGGAGCTGGCGGTCGGCATCGGCCGCTTCGGCGCCTACGTCCGCCACGGCAAACTCTTCGCCTCGCTGCAGGCGGGCGACGACCCCTACACGGTGGGCTACGACCGCTGCGTGGAGCTCATCCGGGCCAAGGAGGCGGCTGCGACAGCCGCACGGACGCCGCTGCGCACCTTCGAGGAGGATGCCGAGTTAGTCATCAAGCGGGGCCCCTACGGACCCTACATCACCTGCAAGGGGAAGAACTACCGGCTGCCGAAAGGGTCGAAGGTCGAGGAGCTGACCTACGCCCAGTGCCTCGAAATCGTCCAAAAGTCGAAGAAAAAGTAACCTGCGGGGGGGGTGCCTCGAGGTTCGATGCGCTGCTAATTTTGAATATTGAATTTGCGGTTCCGGATGGAACCGCAGCGGGCCGCAGCCTCCCGGCGGCGGAGGCCCGCAGTTCGGGCCCGAACCTGCGCGCCCCGCAGGCTGCGACCCGAGCGTGTAATTCGGAATGAAGCTATCATTTTGAATTCTTCATTTGCGCTTCCGCAAAGGAAGCGCGGCAGCCCGCAGCCGCCTGGAGTTGCTGAAGTATTTTGCTGTAAATGCGACGTCGCAGACGTCGGCAGCCCGCAGCCGCTGTTTGTTTGTGGGGTGTCTTGTGTCAAGATCGGTCGCGAAGCGACCGGCAGCCCGCAGCCGCCCCCCCCGGCGGAGGGCTGCTCCTCGAAAGTCGCAAGCCCGTCCGCTCGGCTGCGGGACTGCCTCGTGGTTCGATGCCGCAGGTAATTTTGAATATTGAATTTTGAATCATGAATTTCGGCCATGCAAAGGCCGAGCGGGCCGCAGCTTCGCCCCGCGAAGGCCCGCTGCTCGCGTCCGCAAGTCCGCTCGCGCAGGCGCTTCGCAAGCTGCGGTCCGAAGCCGTAATTCAGAATTTTGAATATTGAATTCTGAATTTGCGCCCGAATGGGCGCAGCGGGCCGCAGCCTGGGGGCGGCGGAGGCCCGCAGCTCCCTACTGTCGCTGACGGCCTCCGCAGGCTGCAGCCCGAAGACGCTAAAAAAGCTACATGAAACAACCCAAAAACACCCATAGCATGAAAAACCTCTTTACCCTGTCGATTGCGCTGTGCTGGACACTGTTCGCAGCCGCGCAGGAGCCCGACACCGTCAAGGCGGAGGGCTTCCGCTTCACGGACGGCAAGATCATCGAGACGACCCCCGTGAAGAACCAGAACCGCAGCGGCACCTGCTGGTGCTTCTCGACGATGACCTTTCTCGAGAGCGAAATTCTGCGGGCCGGCGGCGAGCCGATCCACCTCTCGGAGATGTGGATCGTGCGCCACTCCTTCATGGAGAAGGCCGAACGCTACGTGCGTCTGCACGGCGCGCTGAACTTCGCCGAGGGCGGCGCCGCCCACGACGTCACGGAGGGGATCAAGCGCTACGGCATCGTGCCGTTCGAGGTCTACAAGGGGCTCGACTACGGCACCGACCTGCCCGACTTCAAGGAGATCACCCCCGTGCTGAAAGCCTACCTCGATGCCGTCATCACGACCGGCGACCGCCGCGCACCCCTCACGACGGCTTGGAAACGCGGCTTCGAGGCGCTGCTCGACGCCTACTTCGGCGAGCGGCCCGAGCTGTTCGAGTGGAACGGCAAGAGCTACACGCCGCAGTCGTTCGCTGCCTCGCTGCCGATCGATCTGGAGGACTACGTCAACCTTACCTCCTTCACGCACCATCCTTTCTATACGCAGGTCATGCTGGAGATTCCCGACAACTGGATGTGGGGCAGCAGCTACAACCTGCCGATCGACGAGCTGATGCAGGTGGTAGACAACGCCTTAGCCAACGGCTACACGGTCGCCTGGGGCACGGATGTCAGCGAGAAGGGCTTCAGCCGCACGAAGGCGATCGGCATCATCCCCGAGACCGACCCGAAGGGCCTGAGCGGCACCGAGGCCGAGCGCTGGGGCCAGCTGACGGCCAAGGAGAAGGAGGAGGCGCTCTACTCGTTCGACAAGCCGCGCAAGGAGCGGACGATCACGCAGGAGATGCGCCAGGAGGCTTTCGACAACTACGAAACGACCGACGACCACGGCATGGTGATCGTGGGCACGGCCGTCGACCAGAACGGCACCCCCTACTACAAGGTGCAGAACTCGTGGGACGCAAAGCCGCCCTACGGCGGTTTCTGGTACTTCTCGCGCCCCTTCGTCGCCTACAAGAGCATGGACCTCATGGTCAACAAAAAGGCGATTCCGAAGGCGATCGCCAAGAAATTGGGGCTGTAATTCGCACCCGCTTGCGGATACGGGCGGCAGGAATCATCCTGTCGCCCGTTTTTTTCGGCAGGAGAGCAGGCGCAGCGTCCTTTGGTTGCTTCCTTGATCGAGTTCGGGCTGCGGCCTGCAGATCGCTGCACAATTGACCCCAGCCGCGAGACAAGCCAGCAACCGAGCGGACGGGCCTGCATGAGCGGACCTGCGGGACGCGAAATGCAGCCCTCCGCCCGGGGGCGGGTTTGTCCGGTGTTGGGGCCGGGCCTCCAGAACCGAGCGGGCGGTTGTTCGGTCTCTAAAGTGGTTGACCCTGCCACAAGACAAGCCCGCAGCCGAGCGGAGGGGTCTGCACGAGCGGACCTGCGGGACGCGAAATGCAGCCCTCCGCCCGGGGGCGGCTGCGGGCTGCCGACTGCTACGCAGTCGAGATTGCTGCAAACTACCTCGGTGAAAATCGGCGGCTGCGGACTTGTCCAGCATTGGGGCCGGTCCGTCAGGACCGTGCGGGCCGCAGCCTGGGGGCGGCGGAGGCCCGCTGCTCCTCTACGTCGCAAGCGTCCTCCGCAGGCTGCGCCCCGCTTACTTTTTCCGAAAGCATGTGCCGATTGTTCCACAATTCGAAGAGGCTATTTAGTTCTTTTTAGAAAATTTTGTTACCTTTGTCACAGAATAGATCGCAAGATCGATAAACATATCATAAAGAGACAAACAACTCTTTATACCTCAATACGAACTTGGGAAGCCTCTTAAGAGGTTGTTTAACGTGGTATAATGGTTGTCAGTCCTTGTTATGTCCCGCCCTTTCGAGGGGGGGGCAGACAGGGGCGCAGGACAGCTGCCGCGTTAGGGTTTCCCAAGACCTGTATTGAGGAGGCTGACACCGCGCCCTCCTTTTTTTTGTCCGTAACAGAAGAGCGCAGACCCGATGCGGCAGCGGGGAACGACGGTCGCAACCTTTGATCGGATGTGGTATGAGTTTATTCAGGAAAAAGAAGAAGCAGGAGTTGTCGAATTTGGACAAGCTGCTGGCGATGAAAGATCCCTTTGTGACATGGATGACCCGCGTCACCGCGGCGGATCTGGATTACCAGGATGCGTGCGGAAAGGTCGATCCGGCCGATCTGCAGGCACTGGTCGATAAACGGTTTCTGCACTACGCTGCCTACCAGGCGAAAAAGACGAAATAGATGGCCGGTCCGTCAGGACCGAGCGGGCGGCGGTTCGGTCTCTAAAGCGGTTGGCCCTGCTGCAAGACCAGCCCGCAGCCGAGCGGACGGGCCTGCTTTCGAGCAGCGCGAGATTACAGCCCTCCGCCCGGGGGCGGCTGCGGGCTGCCGACTGCTGCGCAGTCGAGATTGCTGCAAACTACCTCGGTGAAAATCGGCGGCTGCGGACTTGTCCAACGTTGGGGCCGGTCCGTCAGGACCGTGCGGGCCGCAACCTCCCGGCAGCGGAGGCCCGCAGCTCGTTGCCGAACTTGCGCGCACTCCGCAGGCTGCAGCCCGAATAAACGCCCAAGCAGGCCCGGAAATCAATTTTGAACATTGAATTTGCGGTTCCGTCTGGAACCGCAGCCGCATGCGGCGAGAACAATGCCCCTCCTATACCAGATAAACCAACAGATACTCCGTCCCGAGCCGGCAGGCGACAAGCCGCAGAAGCTCTCCGCCCCGGATCCGGGCCGTCAGCACGGCATACGGCACAAGCGGTTCCACCGCCGTAACCAGGATTGGAGCAAGGCCGCCGCAGGTGCTGCCACCGAAAACGACGCTCCGTTCGATTCCGAAACGGCCGGCCGGCTCGCTGTCGACCGTTCCAGTCCCCTCTCGCCCGCTATTCAGGGCCGCTCCGGCTCCTCCTGCAAACCCGGCAGCCGGCTCGCCGGCCCGGTCCGTTCCGGAAAACCCGGCTAACCCAGCCTGCCCCCGGCCCAACCCCGGCCCGAAAATCCCGAAAGCCCCGAAAACCTCAACCCTTTCGCCTCTCTCGTCCCCCCCGATCCGTTCGAAGCCCTCGATCCGCAGATCCTCCCGCAGCGCAAGGGTCCGGTCGTGACCGTATTTGTAGAGGCACTCTTTCGTGCACCAGGCGGCGGCCGGAAAGAGCGGATCGTCGGAAAGCTGTTGTTCGAAGGGGGTCAGGCAGCGCGAAAGCACGCGCGAGAAGTTGCGGTCGCACCGCTCCAGATCGACGGCGCAGGGGCGGTCGGCGACGAGCACCGCAGCGCGCTCCGCCGCATGCGACACCGAGAGGCGCTCCGGGCGGCCGAGCGCCACGGGGGCCCCGACCGCATCGTAGGCGATCCGAAGCTCCCCGCCCAACATCCGCCGCGCCGCGGCGCGCCAGGTGAGCCGTTCGCGCCGCCGGTGCTCGGAGCCGAAGGCCGCCGCTTCGGCGAGCTCCTCGGGCGTCACGTGCGACGCGGCCTCCCCGGCCGTCAGCAGCGGGATAGCGGTAAGGTGCGGAATCATGCGAGCACCTCCACCTTGATCTTGTCGATGCGGTGCGCTTCCATCTCGCTCACCGTAAAGCGGATGTCGTGCGCCGTGAAGCTGTCGCCCGCGCACGGGAAGTCGCGTTTGAGCTCCAGCATGAGGCCCGCCAGCGTCTCGGCCTCGCCGCGCACGTCGGAGAAGAGGTCCTCGTCGAGCTCCAGAATGCGCTCGAAATCGACGATGTGGGTCTTGCCCTCGAAGAGGTAGCACTTCGGACCGAGGGTCGTGTAGAGCTTCTCGACGCTGTCGCTCTCGTCCGAAATCTCGCCCACGATCTCCTCGATGATGTCCTCGAGCGAAATGAGCCCCAGCGTCGAACCGTATTCGTCCACGACGATCGCCATGTGGATCTTGTCGGACTGGAAGTCGGCCAGCAGGTCGTTGATCTTCTTGTGCTCGGGGATGAAGTAGGGCTTGCGGATCAGCTGCTGCCAGCCGAACTCGTTGCCCCGGTTGATGTAGGGCATGAGGTCCTTGACGTAGAGCGTGCCGCGGATGTTGTCCATATCCTCGTCGTAGACGGGAATGCGCGAGAAGCCCGACTCGATGATAAGGCGCTTGAGGGTCTCGTAATCGGCCGTCAGCTCGATGGCCTTCACATCGACGCGCGGTTTCATGATCTCCTGCGCCTCCGTGTTGACGAAGTTGACGATGCCCGAGAGCATGACGTGCTCCTCGCGGTTGTCCGTGCGGGTCATGTCCACGGCGTCGGCCAGCTCGTCGAGCGAAATTTCGGTCCGCCGCGTGGCGCGCTCGCTGATCGAGTTGCCGGCCCGCACCAGCAGCCGCGAGAGGGGCCGGAAGATCGTCCGGAAAAGGAGCAGCGGCCGCGCGGCGAAGCGGGCCATGCCGACCGGCGCCGACTGGGCGAAGACCTTGGGCAGCACCTCGCCGAAGAGGAGCAGCAGGAAGGTGACGAGCACCGTCTTGAAGAGAAAGTCGAAGCGGTAGAAGCGGAACAGCTCGTCGATGAGGGTGGCCGTGAGGATCGTAATGGCGATATTGACTAAGTTGTTGACCACCAGAATCGTCGCCAGCAGCAGATCGACGTCTCCCAGCAGCCGCAGCACGGCGGCCGAGGAGGGCGACGACGACTGCTTAAGCTGCCGCACGTCGTGGTGCGAGAGCGAAAAGAAAGAGGTCTCGGAGCCCGAGACGAGGGCCGAGATGCACAGCAGGGCGAGCGTCGTCAGCCCCATCCAGAGGACCTGGGGCGAAAAACCGTTGAAAACGATCCACGGAACGGAGGCGGAAGCGATCACGACAGCGGGGTTTAGGGTTGCGGCGCGGTCCGCCTAAAAGAGCGACCCGCCCTTCGGTTCCTCCTTCCCGTCGGCCGCTTCGAGCTGCTCGTCGCGGAGCACCTCCTTGCGGGTCCGGGAGGTCTGAACGATGAATTTCGAGTTGCGCGACTGGTAGGCCGGCTTGGCCAGCAGCACGCCGATGTTGCCGTAGCGGTTCGGGCGGGCGCCCAGCACCGTCGGCTCCTGGGGCCGCTGCGGCACCTTGGGCGGCACGGGTTTGATCGGTTCGAGCACCGGGGGTTCGGGCTCCGCCGCGGCCGGCGTCTCGTGCTCCACCGAGTTCACGATGCGGTCGAGGGCCGAGTCGGCATCCTTCTCCTCGCTCTCGAAGCCCGTGGCGACGACCACCAGCTCCAGCTTGTCGCCGAGCGAGGGTTTCTCGCTCGTTCCCCAGATGATGTTGGCCGTATGGATCGCGCCGCTCTCGTCGCGGGTGCTGGCGTGGGCCTGGATGAAGTTCAGGATCTCGATCACCTCCTGGTAGATGAGGTTCTCGGCCCGGTCCACCGAAATGTTGAGCAGGATGTTCTTCGCCCCGGCGATCTGGTTGTGGTCGAGCAGCGGCGAGTGCAGCGACGCGGCGGCCGCCTCCTGGGCGCGCTTTTCGCCTTCGGCCGTGGCGACGGCCATGTGGGCGCGGCCGCTGTTGCGCATCACCTTCGAGACATCGGCGAAATCGACGTTCACCAGATCGCTCTCGACCGTGATGATCTCGGCGATGCCCTTCGTGGCGAGCGACAGAATATCGTCGGCCTTGCCGAAGGCCTGCTTGAGCGAGAGGCGGCCGTAGAGCTCGAGGATGTTCTCGTTGTTGATGATGAGCAGCGAATCGACCGTCTTGCGCAGCTCCTCGATGCCGCGGAAGGCCTGCTCGTAGCGGGGTTTGCCCTCGACGGCCAGCGGCGAGGTGACGATCGCCACGGTCAGCAGCCCCATCTCCTTGGCGAGCTTGGCGATCACGGGCGAGGCGCCCGTGCCCGTGCCGCCGCCCATGCCGGCCGTGATGAAGATCATCCGCGTGCCGGCCTCCTCGAGCGCCTGCCGAATTTCGTCGATCGACTCGACGGCCAGGCTGCGGCCCGTCTCGGGGTCGCTGCCGGCGCCCAGGCCGTCCCTGCCCAGCTGTATCTTCTGTTCCACGGGGCTGATATTCAACGCCTGCCGATCGGTGTTGCACACCATGAAGGTCACGCCTTGAATCCCCATGTTCCACATATGGTTCACGGCATTGCCGCCGGCGCCGCCGACCCCCATCACCGTGATGATCGACTTCTCGCCGCGTGCCGCATTCACTTCCGCCATCAAATCCGCTGTCATACTTTTTTGCTCTTCATCCGCGGCCACTCCGCCCGAAGGCCGGCCGCATTTCGTTTATTTTCTTGCACCGTTTCCGCTCCGGCCGCGCCAGGCGTACCGACAAGTGCGGTTTTCGTGTTCATTTACACGCACCGTCTCCCGCCCCGGCAGCACCCGGACACCCCGGCGCTGCACCCGGCTTACCGACACGTGCGGTTTTCGTTCCGGATCAAATCTCCTCGTTGTCCGGCGTCTCGAATTTTTCGGTAATCCTCCGGACCCAGCCCCAGAAGCCGTGTCCCGACGTCGTCGGGCCTTCGTCCACCTCGTCCGCATCGTCGGGGAGCTCGGGTTTCCCGGGCTTCCCGGAGGCGGGCTGCGCCTCGGCGGCCGGAACCACGGGAGGCACGTAGGAATACTCCCGCCCCGCCGGCTGCGGCTCGGGGCCGGGTCTTCGGGCCGGATCGGACGATGCCGCGGGCTCCTCCCCGCCCTCCGCCGGCCGGGCCGGCTGCTGCTGCGCCTGCGAAGGCGTCGCAGGGCCTTTCGCAGCGGGTTTCTGCACGGGCTTCGGCTCGGCGCCCTGCACGTAGGAAACCCCTGCCGTGCTGCGCTCGGCCCCCTTGAGCAGCAGCCCCACGACCGTGGCATAGGCCGGATCGGCCGCCGACGGCTGCGACGCCGCGTCGAGCGCCGCCTCGGGCGTCGCCACGCGCACCTCGAGTTTGGTGCCGAGGCGGAAAAGCTCGTCGAGGTCGCGGAGCTTGGCCGAACCGCCCGTCAGGACGATGCCGTAGGCCAGCTTGCCGGCGTAGCCCGAGATCTTGAGCTCCTCGTTCACGAAGTCGATGATATCCATGGCGCGGGCCTCGATCACCGTGGAGAGGTTGCGCAGCAGGATGTCGCGCGACTCGCGGGCCGTGCGGCCCGTGACGCGGATGAGCTTCTCCTCCGAGACGCGCTCGGCCACGGCCGAGCCGTACTGCTGCTTGAGGCTCTCGACGAAGCGTTCGGGGACGCCCATCGTGCGGATGTCATGGTTGATGGCCGAGGCGCCGATGGGAATCGAGGCGACGTAACGCACCACGTTGCGGTAGCAGACCGCCACGTCTGTGACGCCGCCGCCGATGTCCACCACGGCGACGCCCTCCTCCTTTTCGTCCTCCGTCAGCACCGCCTCGGCGACGGCCATCGGGTTGGGAATCGTGCCGATCAGCTTGACCCCCACGCGTTTCAGCGCCATGTCGAGGCGCTGCATCGGGGTGCGCTGGCAAAGCACGAAATTGAAGGTCGAGGAGAGCTTGCGGCCGAACGAACCGATCGGGTCGGCCACCTCCTGCTTGTCGTCGATGAGATAGAGCTGCGGGATGCGCTCCATGATCGTCTCGTCGTCGGGCGCCTGGAGGTTGCGCATGCGGTCGAAGAGCGCCGCCACGTCGCCCTGCGCGACCCCGTTCTGGGGGTCGGAGACGTAGACGTAGTCGGTATGGCGGGCGCAGCGGAGGAACTCGCCCGAGATGCCGGCATAGGCCTCCGTGATGCGGATGCCGGCAGCCTCGCCCGCCTCCTCGATCGCGGCGCCCAAAGCCTGGCTCACCTGCTCGATGTTGTCGATGCGGCCGGCGTTGACCCCCTGCGAGGGCTTCGAGACGAGCGACTTCAGCACGACCGCCCCCTTCTCCTCCCGGGCGGCGACCGCCACGACCACCGACGACGAACCCAGATCGACGGCAACGATATAACTCTTTCTTTCCACGGTATGATATTTTTCTTCTAACGCTTAAAAACCGGCCTGCCTTTCTTTTCCACCCCCTCCCGGCGGGACCCGGTTCCATGGGGCCTCCATTCTTTCAGGCCGGCGCTCTTCCGGAAGAGCGCCGTTTCAGCCCTCCTCCTCTCGCTCCTTTTTTTCCCCCCCCCTCGGCCGGGCGGCCGCGTCACCGGCACACCACCTGGTCGGCATAGCGGACGTCGATCTCGTCGAAGGTCTCCCAGCCGATCGCCGGGAGCCCCCGCTCGTAGAAGCGCAGCAGCTTGTCCAATTTATACTCCACCTGCTCCAGACGGCCGAAACGGATCGTAAAACCGCCGCTGCGGGGTACGAACGACAACTCCAATGCGCCGCTGGGGGTCGTACGGGCGATCAATTGCACCAGTTCCGACCTCCAGAAATCGTCCTCTTCGACATGATCTACAAAGGTAAGGAGTTTCATGAAATCTTCGTAGCTTTTTTCCAACTTTTTTTGCTGCCCCCGCAGCCGCTCCTGCTCGTCGCCGATCCGCTCTATTTCGGCCTGGATGCAGCGCGCCTCGTAGCGGTATTTGCGGGCGAGATCGGCCTTGATCTTTCGCAACTCCTTGACCCGCAGATCGAAGTCCTCCTCCTTTTCGAACTTCCACCAGCGCCGCTTGACCCGCATGCCGCGCGCCTCGCGCTGCTTGCGTTCGTTCTGCCGGACGGCGGCGTAGCAGGGGTATTTCGACCGTTCGAGACCGGCGATCAGCGTGTCGATGCGGGCCTTTTCGCGATCGACGTGGAGGCGGAGCGAACCCGAATAATCCGCCGGGACGGGCGGGCAGTAGGGGCCCGTCACGACCGGCACGTAGCGCGCCGAGCGGGGCGGGGCGACGAAGAGCGTCCCTTCGCGCGTGGCGTAGCTGTTCATGCCGTCGACGAGCAGCCGCACGACGGGGATGCGCTGCGAGAGTTCGATCCGCAGCACCCCCTCCCCGGCGATGTAGGCGGCGGCCCGGTCGACGAAGCCGTTGGCGAGGACGACGCGCTCGAGGGCCGTCAGATCGACCGAATCGAGCGGAAGCCCCACGGTTTTCAGGCCGCTGCGGGCGATCCAGCCCTGCACCTCGCGCGCCGTGACGAGCGACCCCTGCGCCGTGCTGTCCTGCACCTCGATCCGCACCTTGCGGACCGTCGCCGCGCTCCGCACACGGTACGCCCGGGCGGCGGCATACGCCACGTATGCCGCTGCAGCCCCCCACAGCAGGGCCAGCAAAAGGGTTCGTCCGATCTTTTTCATCTTTGCATGCCGGAACCGCCGCCGGCCCGGTCGTCTTTACTGTTCCGTTGTCAGTCCGGCAGGTCTGCCGGGTTCCGCTATTCCGCCGGTTTTCGCTGTTCCGCCTGCTTCCGTTTTTCGGCCTTCGCCGCCACGACCCGGGCGACCGCCTCGCAGCAGGCGTCGATATTGCCCGCGCCGAACGAGATGACGATGTCGGTATCCATCGCGGCGACCGTCTCGGCCAGCCGCTCCCGCCCGACGATGCGGCAGGGGACCGTGATCCGCTCGGCGATGCACTCCGACGAGACCCCCTCGATCGGCTCCTCGCGGGCGGGGTAGATCGGCAGCAGCACCACCTCGTCGGCGTGCGAGAGGGCCTCGGCGAAGCCGTCGCAGAGGTCGCGCGTGCGGGTGTAGAGGTGGGGCTGGAAGAGGGCCGTGATCCGCCGTCCGGGGAACATCCCAGCCACGGAGGCGAGCGTCGCCGCCAGCTCACGCGGATGGTGCGCATAGTCGTCCATGTAGAGGGCCTCGGGCGTCGAGACGTAGATCTCGAAGCGGCGCTTCACCCCCGAGAAGGAGGCCAGCGCCTCGCGCAGCGCCCCGGGATCGAGCGTGCTCCCCTCGCGCCGCGCGGCGCACCAGACGAGGGCCGCGGCGGCCACGGCATTCTCGACGTTGACCCGGCCGGGAACCCCGAGCGTGCAATCCCGCACCTCGCCGTCGGGCAGCACGAGGTCGAAGCGGCAGCGCCCCTCCGCCTCGGGGCGGATGCGGCAGGCGCAGAAGTCGGCCGGGGCGTCGCAGGCGTAGCGGTAGACCGCGATCGCGGGGTTGTCGATCCGTACGTCGACCCCCTGCTTGATGACGAGGGCGCCGCCCGGGCGGATCTGGCGGATGAACTGCGCGAAGGCCTCCTTGACCGCCTCGTGCGTCCCGTAGATGTCGAGGTGGTCGGGGTCGGCCGAGGTCACGACCGCCGCATCGGGGTAGAGGCGCAGGAACGAACGGTCGAACTCGTCGGCCTCGACCGCCAGCCGGTCGCCGCCGCCGAGCACGAGGTTGCTCCCGAAGTTCCTCGAGATGCCCCCGAGGAAGGCCGAGCCGCCCCCCGTGAGGCAGCGGTTGAGCCACGCTGCAAGGGTCGTGGTGGTCGTCTTGCCGTGCGTGCCGGCCACGGCCATCACGTATTTGCCCGCCGCCAGATGGCCGAGCATCTGCGACCGCTTCTCGATCGTGAAGCCGTGCTCCAGGAAGTAGCGGTATTCGGCGTGGTCGGTCGGCACGGCCGGCGTGTAGACCACGACCGTCGCAGCAGGGTCGCGGAAGGGGGCGGGGATCCGCTCGACCGCCTCCTCGTAGTGGATGAGGGCCCCTTCGCGCTCGAGCGCGGCCGTCAGGGGCGAGGGGGTGCGGTCGTACCCCGCCACGCGGCACCCCTCGTGGAGGAAGTAGCGCGCCAGGGCGCTCATGCCGATGCCGCCGATGCCTAAAAAGTAGTAGTTCGCGTCTTTCATTGCTTCAACAGATTCAAAATTTCGTCCACGATCTCCTCCGCGGCCCGCGGACGGGCGAGCCGTTCGAGGTTGCGGCGCATCTCGCGCAGCCGCGCCCCGTCGGCGAGAAGGGCGAGCGCCTCCGGAATCGCCCGCTCGCGGCACTCGGCGTCCGGCACCACGAGGGCCGCCCCTTCGCGCTCGAGGGCGCGGGCGTTCTTCGTCTGATGATCCTCGGCCACGTTGGGCGAGGGGACGAAGAGCACCGGCTTGGCCACTAAGCAGAGCTCCGAGACGGTGCCCGCGCCGCTGCGCGAGACGACCAGATCGGCCGCCGCGTAGGCGCAGTCCATGCGGTCGATGAAGGCCCCCTGCCAAATGCGGCGGGTGGGGTGCGCCTCGAGAAAGGCGCGCATCTCGCGCTCGTAGTATTTGCCCGTCTGCCAGATCACCTGCACGGGAGCCTCGCCGTCAAGCGAGAGGATCCAGCGCTTCATCATCTCGTTGAGCGAGCGGGTGCCGAGCGAGCCCCCCACGACGAGCAGCGTCGGCAGCGAGGCGTCGAAGCCGTAGCGGGCGAGCGAGGCGGCGCGGTCGGCCCCCTCCTTCGTGAAGCCGCCCCGCAGGGGGTTGCCCGTCAGGCGGATCTTCGCGGCGGGGAAGAAGCGCTCCATCCCCTCGTAGGCCGTGCAGATGCGGCAGGCCGAGCGGGCGAGGATCTTGTTCGTCAGGCCGGCGTAGGAGTTCTGCTCCTGGATGAGGGTCGGCACCCCCATCCGCTGCGCCGCCCAGAGGACGGGGGCGCTGGCGTAACCGCCGAAGCCCGCCACGACGTCGGCGCCGAAGTCGCGGATCGTCCGGCGGGCCAGCCGGATGCTCCGGAGCACCTTGAAGGGGACGAGCAGGTTTTTCGGTTCGAGCCGCCGCTGCAGCCCCGCGATCGGCAGGCCGACGATCCGGTAGCCCAAGGCGGGCACCTTCTCCATCTCCATCTTGCCCTCGGCACCGACGAAGAGCAGATCGACGTCGTCGCCGAGGCGGCGTTTCAGCGCCTCGGCCACCGCCACGGCGGGGTAAATATGTCCTCCGGTACCTCCGCCGGAGAGAATGATCTTCTTGGGCATCTTATCGTTTCGTTCGTTGTTGCGACAAATCGGTTGTTTTTCGGGGCGGCGGCCGCCTCGGTATGGGACCCCGGTACGGCACTCTCGTATGGCACTCTGGTACGGCAGCCCGGTGCAGCGCCCCGGCCGGGTGAATCGCCTGATCCGCTCCCCTCCGGAACGCCCCGCGAAGGGAGCTACCGGCCCCAGCTCTCCCGGTCGAGGCTGCGGTAACCGACCGCCTCGGCCACGTCGACCGGTTCGATCCGCTCGCGGCCGGCCAGGTCGGCGATCGTGCGCGCCACCTTCAGGATGCGGTCGTAGGCCCGGGCCGAGAGGGCCAGCCGCTCCATCGCCCGCCCCAGCAGCCGCTCCGCCTCCGCATCCAGCGCGCAGCAACTCCGGAGGAGGGCCGGCGTCATCCGCGCATTGGTGCGGACGCCCCCGACCCCGGCGAAGCGGCGCTGCTGCAGCTCGCGGGCCCGCACGACCCGTTCGCGAATGACGGCGCTCGGCTCGCTCGGGGCCGGCCGCTGCAGTTCGGCGGGGTCGACGGGCGTCACCTCGATGTGCATGTCGATGCGGTCCATGAGGGGGCCCGAGATGCGCCCCATGTAGCGGTGCACCGCGCCGGGGGAGCAGGTACACTCCCGCGTCGGGTGGTTGTAATAGCCGCAGGGGCAGGGATTCATCGCCGCCACGAGGATGAAATCGGCCGGATAGTCGATGCGGTAGCGGGCCCGCGACACGGCGATCCGCCGCTCCTCCAACGGCTGGCGCAGCACCTCCAGCACCGCGCGGCCGAACTCGGGCAGCTCGTCCAGGAAGAGGACGCCGTTGTGCGCCAGCGAGACCTCGCCCGGGCGGGGCGACTGTCCGCCGCCGATGATCGAGACGGCCGAGGCGGTGTGGTGCGGGGCGCGGAAGGGGCGGCGGGTCATGAGGCCGGCGCCGGGCAGCGACCCCGCGACGGAGTGGATCTTGGTCGTCTCGAGCGCCTCCTCGGCCGTCAGCGGCGGCAAGATCGTCGGCAGGCGGCGCGCCAGCATCGTCTTGCCCGAGCCCGGAGCCCCGACGAGCAGGAGGTTGTGACCGCCCGCCGCGGCGATCTCCAGCGCCCGCTTAACGCGCGTCTGCCCCTTGACATCGGCGAAATCCTCGGCATAGGCGGCCGCTTCGGCAGCGGGCTCGCGGAGGGGTTCGGCCGAACAGAGGGGCGTTTCGCCGTTCAGATAGCCGACCGCCTCGCCGAGCGTAGAGACCCCGACGATCTCCAACCCCTCGACCACGGCCGCCTCGGCGGCATTCGCCGCCGGCAGGAGCATCCGCCGCAGACCGGCCGCACGGGCCGCCAAAGCCAGCGACAGCACGCCGCGGACGCCGCACACCGCCCCGTCGAGCGAGAGCTCGCCGCAGAGGAGCGTCTCCTCGAGCCGGGCCGGGTCGATCCGCTCCATCGCCGCGAGGATTCCCACGGCGATCGGCAGGTCGAACGCCGCCCCCTCCTTGCGCAGGTCGGCCGGCGCCAGATTGACCACCACCTTGCGGCCCGGCATCCGCTCGCCCGTGTTCTCGAAGGCGGCGCGGATGCGCTGCTCGCTCTCCCGGACAGCGTTGTCGGGCAGTCCGACGAGATAGAGCCCCACACCGCCGCCGCCGATATGGACCTCGACCGTCACGGGCAGGGCGTCGATGCCCGCGAGGGCCGCCGTATGGATGCGTACGAACATGCGTTGTCGTCGATTTTTTACGTTGTTTCGGAGAGCCGCCTCTCCGTTCGATTCTTCTCTCTTCTTCGCGGACGCAGCCTGCGGGGCACGCCTGCTTGCAAAAGCAGCGGGCCTCCGCGGGGGGAGGCTGCGGCCCGCACGGTCCCGACGGGCCGATCCCTGCCCAAGGCAGTCCCGCAGCCGAGCGGACGGGCTTGCTTTCGAGCGGCGCGAGATTGCAGCCCTCCGCCCGGGGGCGGCTGCGGGCTGCCGGTCGCTGCGCGACCGATTTGTCGGCAACCATTTCCACCACAACCTGCTGTTGCAGCCGCAAATACAGCATCCAACATTCCAATCTACCCTTCCGTCGCTGTGCGATGACCGACGTGCTCGGGCTGCAGTCTGCGGAGTGCGCGCAGCTTCGGCTGCGAACTGCGGGTCTCCGCCGCCCCAGGCTGCGGCCTGCTGCGGTTCCATCCGGAACCGCAAATTCATCCTCCAAAATATCGCGTGTGCATCCGGCGCCTTCGCCTGGCGAAACTGCGGCCCGCTGCGGCTCACTCCCGTGCCCCCCCCGTTTAGAACGGCGCCTCCTCGTCCAGCGCCCCGGGGGTCATCCGCACGGGGGGCTGGGGGCCGAGGCCGAATTCGTCGCCGCCCGTCACGCCGTTCAGGCCGCCGCCGATCGGCGTGTTGCCGCCGCTGGCGTAGTCGTCGTAGGCCTGCTGGACCTCGGAAGCCTGCTGCGGGGGCAGCATCGCCTCGTCCACGTCGAGGAAGCGGGCCTGCTCCTTGATGAAGCGCAGGTTCACGTCGCAGACGGCGCCGTTGCGGTGCTTGGCGATGATGATCTCGGCCATGCCGTCGGTGGGCATGCCGTTCTCGTCCTGGTGGATGCCGTAGTACTCCGGACGGTGGATGAAGGCGACGATATCGGCATCCTGCTCGATGGCGCCCGACTCGCGAAGGTCCGAGAGCTGCGGACGCTTCGAGCCGCCGCGCATTTCGGTTTGGCGGCTCAGCTGCGAAAGGGCGATGATCGGCACGTTCAGCTCCTTGGCGATCGCCTTGAGGGTTCGCGAAATGAAGGCCACCTCCTGTTCGCGGTTGCCGTTTTTCGTGTCGGTGTTGCCCGTCATGAGCTGGAGGTAGTCGATGATGATGATCTTGATATCGTTGTGAATCTTCAGCCGGCGCGCCTTCGAACGGAATTCGAAAACCGAGAGGGCGGGGGTGTCGTCGATGAAGAGCGGAGCCGCGGAGAGGGGCCGGGTGGCCGATTCGAGGTGGCGCCACTGCTCGGGCGAGAGGCGGCCCGACTTGACGTCGGTGCCGCTGAGCCCCGTCTCGGCGATGATCAGACGCATCATAAGCTGCACGGCCGACATCTCGAGCGAGAAGAAGGCGACCCCCTGTTCGTAATCGACCGCCATGTTGCGGGCCATCGAGAGGACGAAGGCGGTTTTGCCCATCGAGGGGCGGGCGGCGATGATGATGAGGTCCGAGAGCTGCCAGCCGAGCGTCACGCGGTCGATGGCCATGAAGCCCGAGGGGACGCCGTTGTAGTTGCTCGTGTTCTTCGAGGCCTCCTCGATCTGGGCCAGCGCACGGGCCAGAATATCCTTCGACGACTGCACCGAGCGTTTCACGTGGCCCTCCGAAACCTTGAAGATTTCCCCCTCGGCGAAGCCGATGAGCTCCGTCACGTCGGTCGATTCGTCGTAGGAGCGTTTCTGGATCTCGGTGGCCGAGCGGATCAACTCGCGCTGGACGTATTTCTGGGCGATGATCTTGGCGTGGAACTCGACGTTGGCGGCTGAGCCGACCTTCTGCGTCAGCTGCGCCAGATAGGCCGCGCCGCCCACCTTCTTGAGCTCCTTGCGGGATTTCAGCCGCTCGGTAACGGTGAAGAGGTCGATGGGCTTGAGCTCCATCGACAGCTCGTTGATCGCCTTGTAGATCAAGCGGTGCTCCTCGGTGTAGAAGGCTTCGGGGGTCACATACTCCTGGACGGCGATGATGCTGTCCTTTTCGAGCATCAGGGCGCCGAGCACGGCCTCCTCCAGTTCGACCGCCTGGGGCGGCACGTTGCCGGCCGCCTCGGTCATTGCATCGAACGCCTCCCGGTTGCGGGAGGCGGGGGTATAGTTGTTTGCCATCTGCTGTTTCGCTTTCCGCTTCAAAAGTAGCCATTCTCCGCGACATTTCAAAGCACGCGCCGGACAAATCGGGCGACGGCTCGCGGGAAAGAGGCAGAGAAGCGGCTGCACCCGGAACGGGTGCAAATTCAGCATTCAAAATTCAATATTCAGAATTATTGCTCGGGCCGCGGCCTGCGGAGGGCGCACACGACTGCAAGGAGCTGCGGGCCTCCGCCGCCGGGAGGCTACGACCTGCTGTAGTTCCATTCGGAACCGCATTTGTCCAGCATTTGCGGGCTGCGGCTTGCGAAGGAACGCACGAAGCGGACCTGCGGGACGCGAGTGGCGGGCCTTCGCGGGGCGAAGCTGCGGCCCGCTGCGCCCTGCGGGCGCAATTCATCCTTCAAAAAGAACTGCGGCCCGCTGCGGCCTTTTCAAGGCCGAACTTTACCCGAGGCAAGCCCGCAGTCGAGCGGACGGGCTTGCTTGGGTGTCTGTTCGGGCTGCAGCCTGCGGAGGGCGCAACGACGCAAAGGAGTTGCGGGCCTCCGCGCCGGGAGGCTGCGGCCCGCACGGTCCTAACGGACCGATCTGAACTCAAGGCAGCCCCGCAGCCGAGCGGACGGGCCTGCGACCATAAGGAGCAGCCCTCCGCCCGGGGGCGGCTGCGGGCTGCCGGTCGCGCAGCGACCGATCATGACACAAGACACCCCGCAAACAAACAGCAGCTGCGGGCTGCTGCGCCCCAAGGGGCGCAATGAAAAATGAAGAATTAAAAATGAACTATTATTTTCGGGTCGCAGCCTGTGAAGGACGCCAGCGACGCGGAGGAGCTGCGGGCCTTCGCCGCCGGAGGCTGCGGCCCGCTGCGGTTCCTCTCGGAACCGCAAATTACCCAGGCTGCGGCCCGCCGGCCTCTAACGAGGTCGATTTCTACGCAAAACAAGCCCGGCTCTTCCCCCGGTTTCTCGAAAAATTTGGTTTTGCATCCGGCTTTTCACTATTTTTGCAAAAGGGATCGGCGCAAGGCGACCGTCCGGGACCCAAGGAAGCGGCCCACGGCACGGCGCCACACCCCGCCGGCCGGCTCCTTCCTGGAAGACGCCGACGCCCCTGCCCGTACCATTCAATACACAGACAGCCATGGATTTTCAAGAGATTCTCCGCACGCGCCGATCGATCCGCCGGTTCGATCCGCGCCCCGTTCCCGCCGAGGCGATCGACCGCCTCATCGCGGCGACCCTCACCGCCCCTTCGTCGCGCAACTCCCGCTCGACGCATCTGCTCGTCGTCGACCGGCCCGAGCTCATCGCCCGCATGGCCGCGATGCGCGACTACGGCTCGGCCTTTCTGAAAGATGCCCCGCTCGTCCTCCTCGTCCTGGGCGACACGGCGGCGACCGACCTCTGGGAGGTAAACGCCGCGATCTCGGCCACGCTGCTGCAGCTGGCCTGCGTCGATGAGGGGCTCGCCTCGTGCTGGGTCCACGTCGCCGGCCGCCCCCGCCTCAAGGCGGAGCCCGACGGCGAGCAGGCCGCCGACTACCTGCGTTCGTTCCTCCCGATCCCCGCAGGGTGCGAACCCCTTTGCGCCGTGGCGATCGGCTATTCGACCTTCCGGCCCGCCGAGCTGCCGTCCTTCGACGCTGCTGCGCACGTGCACCGGCTCTAAAACCCGCCGGCCTGCAGCCGAAAACCGGGGAGCCCCCGCAAGGGAGCTCCCCGGTTTTTTGTTTCAGATCCGTTCGGCGACCGCCTCGTAGTACCGTTTCGTCACGGGGACCGGCTTCACCCCGCCCGCATCGAGCTCGGCGGCGATGGCCCCCTCGCGTCCCTTGCGCAACACCTTGACGCGGGCCGGGTTGAGGTAGTAGGAGCGGTGGCAGCGCAGCAGCCCGCCCGAGGCGCACACCTCCTCGATCGCCTTCATCGAGCTGCGCACGACGTAGTCGCGCACCCGGTCGCCCTCCGTGTAGACGATCTTCACGTAGTTCTCCTCCGCCTCGATGTAGAGCACCGACGAGACGGCGACCGTCAGCTTGAGGTTCCGCCGTTCGTCGTAGAAGCGCAGCTTGGCCCCTTCGTCGCTCTCGGGCGCCGGGCGCATCCGGTCGGCGAGCAGCAGCCACAGTGTCAGGAAGCCGTAGGGAAAGAGCGCCGCCGGGAAGATCCAGCCGTAGCAGCGGGCGACGACCGTAAAGTAGGGATCGGTGCGCCCGCAGACGAGCCAGAGGTAGAGCCCTGCGAAAAAGGCGGCCACAGCCGTCTCGGCCAGGCACCAGCCGCCGTAGGCGAGCGGGGCGATGCGGTCGCGCAGGGCATAGAGCAACCCCCGCATCGCCGCCATGCTCCCGAAGAGGATGCAGGAGAGGATCGTGAGGTGGACCGAGGCCGGCGCATAGCCGACTTCGAGCGTCTCCATGATCCCCAGCGGGCGGTAGATAAGCACGAAGGCGAAGAAGAAGAGCGGCACGACGATCGCATGGAGCGACTGCGCGCCGAAAGTGCGGAAGATGCGGGGGAGTTCGTTCATGGCTCCAAAGGTCGTATTTCGGGCGGGACGAATGCACAAAGATACGTTTTTTGTCCCGATAATCCGTTTTTTATCCCGAAAAGCGAGGTTGAATCCCCTTTTTCGTCCACCGGTCCCCGTCGTTTCCGAGCCGCCGCGCAAGGCACTACCTTTGCAATAGAGAAATCCCAAAAACGACTTGTCATGAAACGCATCAGCGCCCTGGGCGACTCGATCCTCAAGGGGATCGTCCTCGACCGCCCCACCGATACCGACCCCGGCCCCCGCTACACGGTGCTGGCCGAACGCTTTTCCGAACGGTGCCGCCGCGCCCTCGATCTGGTGATCGACAACTACGGCCGCTTCGGCAACACCGTCACGCGCGGGCTCCGCGATTTGGAGCGCCACCGCGAAGGTATCGCCGCCTCGGACTTCGTGGTTCTCGAATACGGCGGCAACGACTGCGACTTCCACTGGGAGGAGATCGGCGCGGCCCCTGCCGGCCAGCACGCCCCGCGGACGCCGCTCGACCGCTTCGCGGCGACCTACCGCGACCTTATCGGCCGCATCCGGCAGGCGGGCGCCGTGCCGGTGCTGCTCTCGCTGCCGCCGCTCGTTCCCGACCGCTTCTTCGCTCACGTGACGCGCGGCATGACCCCCGGCGGCCGCCGCAACGTACTCGACTGGATCGGCGGCACGGTCGAACGGATCGGCGACTGGCACGAGCTCTACAACCTCGCCGTCTTCCAGCTCGCCGGCGCCTGCCGCGTCCCGCTGATCGACATCACCACCCCCTTCCTGCTCGACAAGCGCTACGCCGACCGCATCTGCGACGACGGCATCCACCCCAATGAGGAGGGGCACCGGTTGATCGCCGAGACGATCTGCCGCTATGCCGCCGACCGCTTCCCCGCCTCCGAATGCACCCGGAAAACCGAACTTGTCCGATAAAGCCGAATGAAGAACCGCCTGCAAAGCCGGGTCTGCCCGGCTGCTGCCGAAACGGGAAAAACCGTGTGTAAACGACCCGACGCCCTCCGATGATCCTGCTGCTGCTCTTCTGCGCCCTCTGCGCCCGTCTGTCGATGCGTCGGCAGCCGCCCGTCTGAACGGGCGGTCCTGCCATTTCTTCCAACGGGACGCAGCCTGCGGAGCGCACGCAGATTCGGATACGAACTGCGGGCCTCCGCCCGGCGGAAGCTGCGGCCCGCTGCGATTCCATTCGGAACCGCAAATTCAAAATTCAAAATTCAAGATTAGCTGCGGCACTAAACCGCGAGGCAAGCCCGCAGCCGAGCGGACGGGCCTGCGACATAGAGGAGCAGCCCTCCGCCCGGGGGCGGCTGCGGGCTGCCGGTCGCTTCGCGACCGATCTTGACACAAGACACCCCGCAAACAAACAGCGGCTGTGGGCTGCCGACGTCTGCGACGTCGCATTTACAGCAAAACACCTCTACAACTACAAGTGGCTGCTGGCTGCTGCACCCGTTCCGGGTGCAAATTCAGAATTCAATATTCAAAATTCAGAATTACGAACTCGGGCTGCAGCCTGCGGAAGGGCGCCAGCGACGCGAAGGAGTTGCGGGCCTCCGCGCCCCCAGGCTGCGACCCTCCGATCGCTCCGCGGCCGCTCCTGCCGGCAACCCTTTTCGCCAAAACGCCGGGCTCGTTCCCCTCCAGCGGCCTGCCGCCGGCTACCGCACGGGCTTGATATCCTTGATCCGCAGCTGGGTCGTAACCGTGCCGCGGTAGTGGTTCTCGACGATCTGGTAGCAGACGTCGATCGGCCGGCCGGCGCGCACCCACTCGTAGTGGGTGGGCTGCTGGAAGGCGATGGCCGGGATCTTCGTGTTGGGCTTCTGCCGCTGGATCAGGTCCATCTTGAGGTGTTCGCGCTCCATGCCCACCAATTTCGCATCGCCCTCGTTGCTTACGCTGCGCGTCATGAAGACGGGCGAGGCGTTGCCCGGGCCGAAGGGCTGGAAGCGGTTCAGGTGGCGGCGGAATTCGGGCGTGATGTCCGAAAAGAGCAGTTCGCTGTCGATCTCGACCTGCGGCACGAGCATCTGCGGGTCGATGTTCTCCTCGACGAAGGCATTGAAGCGGTGCGTGAACTCTTCGACCCGCTCGGGACGCATCGTAAGCCCCGCGGCGTACATGTGTCCGCCGAAGTTCTCGAGCAGGTCCGAGCACGATTCGACCGCCTGGTAGAGGTCGAAGCCCGGCACCGAACGCGCCGAACCGGTCACGAAGCCGTTGCTCATCGTCAGCACCACCGTCGGGCGGTAGTAGGTCTCGATCAGGCGCGAGGCGACGATCCCGACGATCCCCTTCATCCACTTCGGATTGTAGATCACCGTGCTTTTGAGCGTCTTGAGCGCCGGGTTGCGCTCGATGTAGTCGTGCGCCTCCTGCGTGACGGAGCGGTCGATCGACTTGCGGTCGCGGTTGTAGGAGTCGATCACCTCGCCGAACTTCGCCGCCTCGGCCTCGTTGCCCTCGATGAGCAGTTCGACCGCCGCATGGCCGCCCGAGGGCGAGGCGTTCTCGTCGTTCTCGTCCATCCGCATGCGGCCGGCGGCGTTGATCCGGGGGCCGATCTTGAAGACGATGTCGTCGATCGTGATCTGGTGCTTGTCGAGGCCGCAGATCTTGATGATCGACAGCAGCCCCTTCGAGGGGCGCCGGTTGAGGTTCTGCAGGCCGAAGTGGGCCAGGATGCGGTTCTCATCGACGAGCGGCACGATGTCCGAGGCGATCGAGACGACCAGCAGGTCGAGCAGATCGAGGATCTGTTCGAACGGGATCCCGTTTTTCTGGGCATAGGCCTGCACTAATTTGAATCCCACGCCGCAACCCGACAGTTCGTCGAAGGGGTAGGAGCAGTCGACCCGCTTGGGGTCCAGCACGGCTACGGCCCGGGGAATCTCCTCGGCCGGCAGATGGTGGTCGCAGATGATGAAATCGACCCCCTTGGTCTTTGCATAGAGCACTTTTTCGGTGGCTTTGATGCCACAGTCGAGGGCGATGATGAGGCTCACGCCCTTGCGGGCGGCCACATCGATGCCCCTTACCGAAATGCCATACCCCTCGGTATAGCGGTCCGGGATGTAGAAGGTCAGGTTTTTATGCCCGATCTGGCGCAGGAACTTGTATACCAGCGCGACGGCCGTGCAGCCATCGACGTCGTAATCGCCGTAGACCATGATCTTCTCGCCACGCGCTACGGCCTGCTCGACTCGCTCCACCGCCCGGTCCATATCCTTCATCAGGAAGGGATCGTGCAGGTCGGCGAGGTCGGGCCTAAAGAACCTGTTCGCTTTTTCTACCGTGTCTATGCCTCTTTGTACGAGCAGATTGGCCAGCACAGGCGAGATCCCGAGCCCGGTGGAGAGTGTCTCCACCCGCGCGGGGTCGCCCTGCGGCTTCACCACCCAGCGTTTCTCGATAGGCATAAGCGTTGTTATTTATATATTTCGACATTTAATATTTCGCTTAAATAGGTTCTAATGAGCTCCTTGACCTCCTCCATCGGGGGGACGGAGCCCGTTTCGCATGCGATCGAAGTCACCCCCCGGTCGGCGAAGCCGCACGGATGGATCCGGCGGAACCAGTCGAGATCGGTCGTGACGTTGAGCGCGAAGCCGTGCATGGTCACATAACGCGAGGCGCGCACGCCTATTGCGCAGATCTTGCGCGGAAAGGCGCTTTTTTCGTCGAGCCACACCCCCGAAGCCCCTGCGATGCGGCCGGCCCGGATGCCGTAGCGGGCGACAGTGCGGATCACCGTCTCCTCCAGCGCGTCGATGTAGTCGCGCAGCCCCAAGCCGATGCGCTCGAGGTCGAGGATCGGGTAGCCGACCAGCTGGCCCGGGCCATGGAAAGTGATGTCCCCGCCGCGGTCGATGCGGAAGAGGGGGGCGCCGAGGCGCTCCAACTCCGCCTCCGGGACGAGGAGGTTCTCCAACCGGCCGCTCTTGCCCAAGGTGTAGACGGGCGGATGCTCGACCACGAGCAGCGTGCCGATCCGGTCGTCGGAGGGCGGCGGGGGACAGCCGGGGCCGGCAGCATTGCCGGGATCGGCAGTGTTTCCGATACCGGCAGAGTTGCCAAGGCCGGCGGAATCGCCGAGACCGCTGAAGTTGCCGCAGCCGCCTAAGTTGCCAATACCGCCGGAATCACCGAGGCCGGCGGAGCAGCCGTTTTTATCGGCTCCGCACCCTGCGGCCCCGCGGCGCTTGCGGGCGAGCAGCTCTTCGAAGAGCTCCCGCTGCAGCTGCCAGCAGTCGGCATAGGGCATCGTTCCGGCGTCCCGATAGGCGATTTTCATCGTTCGGGACGCTTGCGGACGCTGTTCAACGCCTCTTCGGCCAGGTAGGAGGAGCGGACCAGCGGCGCGCTTGCGCAGTAGTCGAAGCCCATCTCCAAAGCCTTGAGACGGTACCAATCGAATTTTTCGGGAGTGATGTACGCCGCCACGGGGTAGTGCTCCAACGAAGGCCGAAGGTACTGTCCGAGGGTGACGACGCGGACGCCCGCTTCGCGCAGGTCGGCGAGGGTCCGCAGCACCTCGTCATCGTTTTCGCCGAGGCCGACCATCATCCCGCTTTTGGTGACGGCGCCGCAGTCGCCGAGATAGCGCAGGGTCTTGAGGCTCGTGCGGTATCGGGCGCGCGAACGCACCTCGGGGGTGAGGCGTTCGACGGTTTCGATGTTGTGCCCGACGATGTCGGGCTTCGAGGCCAGCACCACGTCCAGCAGACGGGGGTCGGCATCGAGATCGGGAATCAGGAGTTCGATGGCTGCGTCGGGATTTTCCTTTCGGATGGCACGGACCGTGGCGGCCCAGTGCGCCGCTCCGCCGTCGGCGAGATCGTCGCGCGTTACGGAGGTCAGGACGACGTATTTGAGTTGCATGAGGCGGACGCTCTCGGCCACGCGGGCAGGCTCCTCCGGATCGGGGGCGAGGGGACGCCCGGTCTGCGTCGCACAGAAGCGGCAGCCCCGGGTGCAGATATCGCCCAGAATCATGAAAGTCGCCGTGCGACGGCTCCAGCATTCGGCCTGGTTCGGACAGCGTCCGCTGCCGCAGATCGTGTGGAGACGGTGCTCCTCGACGATGCGGCGCACCTCGGCATATTCGGCCGTGCGGTGCAAACGAATCTTCAGCCAGTCCGGTTTTTGGATGCGCGTTATCCCATCATACAACTTCGGCATTAAATCACTTTTTTCCCAATTGATGCAAAAATAGCAAAAAGGATCGAAAAAACCGCGCCTTTCTTCCAATAATTCGCAAAACCGGCCTTATGGGCTATTCGGAGGGCGATTTCCGGCATAAACGGAAACAAATAATTAAAAATGGAAAAAGAGAGGGGAGTGCGGCTTCCGTGAAGCCGCAAATTCAGAATTCAATATTCAAAATTAACTGCAGGGGGCCGATGTTCGCGGGCTGCAGCTTGCGGAGGACGTGCGAGCGGACCTGCGGACGCGAGCGCGGGCCTTCGCGGGGCGAAGCTGCGGCCCGCTGCGCCCTGCGGGCGCAAATTCAGAATTCAAAATTCAAGATTCAAAATTACAAATCGGGCAGCAGCCTGCGGAGGACGCAACGACGCAAAGGAGTTGCGGGCCTCCGCCGGGCGGAGGCTGCGGCCCGCACGGCCTTTGCAAGGCCGATTTCTACCCGAGGCAAGCCCGCAGCCGAGCGGAGAGGCCTGCACGAGCGGACCTGCGGACGCGAGCACGGGCCTCCGCAAGGCCGATTTCTACCCGAGACAAGCCCTCCGCCCGGGGGCGGCTGCGGGCTGCAGCGCCCCAAAGGGCGCAATGAAAAATGAAGAATTAAAAATGAAAAATTATTTTCGGGCTGCAGCCTGCGGAAGGCGCCAGCGATGCGAAGACGCTGCGGGGCTCGCGCTCCCAGGCTGCGGCCCGCCCTGTCGATCGCTCCTGCCCCTAATGCGCCTCGAGCCAGTTTTCGCCGATGCCCGCGTCGGCCACCAACCGCACGCGCAGCTTCGCGGCCCCCTCCATCGCCTCGGTGACGATGCGCACGACCCGCTCCTGCTCCGACCGCAGCATATCGACCACCAGTTCGTCGTGTACCTGCAGGATCACCCGCGAGCGGATCCCCTCGGCGCGGAACCGCCGGTGCACCTCGATCATGGCGATCTTCATGATGTCGGCCGCCGAGCCCTGGATCGGGGCGTTCACGGCATTGCGTTCGGCCACGCCGCGGGCCACGGCATTGCGCGAGGCGATGTCGTTCAGGTAGCGGCGGCGTCCGAAGATGGTCGAAACATACCCCCTCGTGCGGGCCTCCTCGACGACGCGTTCCATATACTCCCGCACCTTGGGATAGGAGGCGAAATAGCCGTCGATCAACTCCTTGGCCTCCTTGCGCGGAATCTCCAACCGCTGGCTGAGGCCGAAGGCCGAGATGCCGTAGATGATGCCGAAATTGGCCGTCTTGGCGCGGCGGCGCTCCTCGGCGGTCACCTCGTCGATCCGCTTGCCGAAGAGGCGGGCCGCCGTGGCGGCGTGGATGTCCTCGCCGTGCTCGAAGGCGGCGAGCAGCGACTCGTCGTCCGAGAGATGGGCCATGAGCCGCAATTCGACCTGGCTGTAATCGACCGAGAGCAGCAGGTGGTCGCCGTCCGAGGGGATGAAGGCCTGTCGGATGCGGCGCCCCAGCGCGTCGCGCACGGGGATGTTCTGCAGGTTGGGATTGGTCGAGGAGAGACGCCCCGTCGCCGTGACGGCCTGGTTGAAGGAGGTGTGGATGCGCCCCGTCGTCCGGTTGACCAGCAGCGGCAGCGCCTCGACGTAGGTCGAAAGGAGCTTTTTCACCCCCCGGTACTCGAGCACCAGGTCGACGATGCGGTGGCGGTGGGCGAAACTCTGGAGGTACTCCTCGTCCGTGCAGAACTGCTTCGTCTTGGTCATCTTGGGCTTCTCGGCGATGCGCATCTTGCCGAAGAGAACCTCGCCCAGCTGCCGCGTGGAGTTGATGTTGAGGGTCGGTTCGCCCGCCTCGGCGCGGACGGCCCGCTCCAGCTCCGCGAGGCGGGCATTGAGCTCGACGGCGTATTCGGCCAGCGCCTCCGAGTCGATGCGGACGCCCGCCCGTTCGATGTCGGCCAGCACGACGATCATCGGCTCCTCAATCTCGGCATAGAGCCGCGCGAGGCCCGCCTCCTCGACCATCGGGTAGAGCACCCGCTTGAGCTGCAGCGTGATGTCGGCATCCTCGGCGGCGTATTCGCAGACGCGCTCCACGCCGACCATCTCCATTGTCAGCTGCTTGGCGCCGCGGCCGATCAGCGTCTCGATCTCGATGGGGCGGTAGTGCAGGTAGCGCTCCGCCAGGGCGTTCATGTTGTGGCGCGACTCGGGATCGAGCAGGTAGTGGAGGATCATCGTATCGTAGAGCCGGCCGCGCACCCCGATGCCGATGCGCTGCAGCACCAGATAGTCGAACTTGATGTTCTGGCCGATCTTGGCGATCTTCTCTTCCTCGAAGAGGGGGCGCAGCAGCTCGGCGTAACGCGCCGTCGTCTCCGGACGGAAGGGGATGTACCACGCCTCGTGGGGCTCGACGGAGAGCGAAAGACCCACGATCCGGTCGTTGAAGAGGTCGAACCCCGTCGTCTCGGTATCGAAGCAGAACTCGGCATAGCGCCCGACCGCGGCGATCGCTTCGACGAGCTGCGCCTCGTTTTCGACGAGCGTATAGCGGTGGGGGGTCGTCTGGGCCGTGGCGAGGAGCGGTTCCTCAACGACGGCCCCGCCGTCCGGCGCCGAAGCAGCCGCAGCGGCCGGCGGAAAAGCGGTCGGAAGGGTAGTCGAACCACCCATAGAACCGGGCATCGGACCACCCGTCGGACCAGCCGCCTGGCCAGGCGCCGAAACCGGCGAACCGGCAGCCGGACCGCCCGCTGCGACACCGCCTCCATCCTCCGCCGTCCCGGCTTCGGGCGCCGCCGCCCCGAACAGATCGCCCTGGCCGGCCAGCCGGGCCGCCTTCGCGGCCGCCGACTTGGCGCGGGCCATCTCCGCGAGCTGGCGCTGCTCGGCCTGCTGCGGCCGGTCGGGGAGGGGTTCGGCGGGCGAGAGGTTCTGCAGGTCGAGCAGAAAGGCCCGGAAATCGAGCTCGGCGAAGAGAGCGCGCAGTTGGTCGATATGCGGTTCGCAGATGGTCAGCGCCTCGGGATCGAAACGGATCGGCACGTCGAGCCGAATGGTCGTCAGCTGCTTGGCCAGCAGCAGGTTGTCGCGCCAGGCGGCGATCTTCTCGCCCTGCCGCCCCTTGATCGAGGCGACGTTCGCGAGGATGTTCTCCACCGTGCCCCACTCGCCGACTAACTTGCAGGCCCCCTTCTCGCCGATCCCCGGCACCCCCGGGATGTTGTCCGAGGCATCGCCCCACAGCGCCAGGATGTCGCGCACGAGGGTCGGATCGTCGATGCCGTACTTCTCGCGGATCGCCGCCCGGTCGATCACCTCGACCTGTCCGTCGGAGCCCTTCTGCTTGTAGATCCGGCAATGGTCGCCGACGAGCTGGCCGTAATCCTTGTCGGGCGTCACCATGAAGACCTCGTACCCCGCCTCGGCCCCTTGGTGCGAGAGGGTGCCGATCACGTCGTCGGCCTCGAACCCCTCGACCTCGAGAATCGGGATGCACATCGCCTCGAGCACCCGCTTCACGTAGGGGAGCGAGAGGATGATGTCCTCGGGCGTCTCGCTGCGGTTGGCCTTGTAGGCGGGGTAGATCGTCCGGCGGAAGCTGCCCCCCTTCGGATCGAAGGCGACGCCCAGCAGGTCGGGCCGCTCGCGCTTCAGGATGTCGCGCAGGAATTTCACGATACCGAAGACGACCGACGTATTCATCCCCGCATGGTTGCGCATCGGCTTGCCGAGAAAGGCGTAATAGTATTTGAACATCAACGCATAGGCATCGACGAGGTAGCAGGTTTTCATGGTTCTTTTCGGTATTTTCGGTTCGTAAAATGCAAAAGGCAGCCAGTGCAGCGGCCGGCTGCAAGGACAGCGCTCCCGGCCGGCGGCGCTGCGGTCGCCCGGCCGCCTCAGCCGTTCTCCCCGGCGAACCACTCGGCATAGGAGGTGGCCGTCTCGTGGAGCCGGAGGGCGTGAAGGGCGACCCCGGCGGGGAGGCGCCGCGCGATCCGCCGCGCGAAGTCGTCGAGCATGTTCTCGCAGGTGGGCTGGTAATCGACCGTCACGAGGTTGTCGAACCGCGCGGCCAGCTGCTCGAGCAGCTTCGGATCCGTCGTCGTGCGCAGCACGAGCGCATGGTCGAAGCGCGCGACGACCTCCTCGTTCACGATCCGCTTGAGCAGGCCGAAGTCGATCACCATCCCCTGCTTGGGGTCCTCCGCATCGGTCGAAGGGCGCCCCTTGACCGTGACGAAGAGACGGTACGAATGGCCGTGAATCTCCCGGCAGGGACCGTCGTAGCCGCCCAGCGCATGGGCCGCCTCGAACGAAAACTCTTTGGTCAGACGAATGACTGCCATAACTTCATTCTTTATTTCTTCAATGTATTCCACCGCTCCGCCCAATCCTCGAGCACCTCCTCGCGATAGCGCGCCACCGTCTCGAAGCCCTGCCACGGACCCCGGAAGAGGGCCTTGTCGGCGCAGTCGGTCCACCACTGTGCGCCGAGCGGCCGACTGTCGGCCGTGCGGGGTCCGGGCCATTCGCCGCTCACGGTGAACTCCCCCTGCAGCCCGTCGAGACCGGCGACGGTCGAGCGGATCGCGTAGTGCAGCGTGCCGGGCCCCTTCGGGGCGTAGCGCAGCACGTAGGTTCCCCGGCCGGCATAATAGCCGGTCCACTCCTGCCCGGCGATCGTCGCCGTCAGCACGGGGGCGCCGACCAACCCGTCGATGTCCGGAGCCTCGAAACGCCACTCGACGATCGAGTAGAGGGCCACCGTGTCGCGCGCGGTCGCCCCTCCGTGGAAGAGGGTGCGGGGGCTGTAGGCGAGCGGCTCGAAGCGGCCGCCCCAGCTCCCGGAGGCGGGGTCGGCCGGGTCGCCCTGCATCAGGTAGAGCAGCGAGGGGGTGTCGCCCATCTTGACCGTGCCGCCGTAGTAGCGGGCGAAATCGGCCCCCAACGCACCCGCTCCGCGGACGGCGTAGTCGTAGTAGCCCTTGTGGAAGCGGCTAAAGTCCGAGGCGTCGGCGATGAAGCCCCGGTAGGAGGCGTTGCACTCGATCATCCAGAGGTCGGGGTGGTGCTCGACGATATAGAGGTAGCTGTTCACGCTCCACTTCTTGTTCGGACCGCCGATCCAGTAGACGCGGATCCGCGGCGCGATGTCGGGAGCGTCGTGCAAGGCCTGGGCCAGATCCTCCAGACCGCCCCACACCAACACGTAGAGCGGCTCCCCGGCGTCGCTCCGGGCGCAGCGGACGATCCAGTCGGACCCTTCCGTCGGTTCACCGAAGCCGCACCAGGGGGCCCCGCCGCGCCGGCCCTGCTTCGTCACGGCCCGGAGGTCGGCCGGATCGGCCAATCCCGGCCAGCGGCGGCGCAGAGCGGGCAGGTCGGCCTCGTAGAGGTCGATCATGCGGAGAATCTCCTCCTTGCCGCCCGCCCCGTAGGAGGGCGAGGAGACGAGCCCCTCGATCCGGAAGCGGTCGCTGTTCATGAGCAGGTGGGCCATCGACTGGTTGTCGTCGGGGTCCGTGCCGCCGATATCGGTGCTGACGAGCACCCGGCATTTTTCCTGCGGCCGCCCCTCCCGGGCATGCCGGAAGAGAAGCATCGCCAGAAGCGCGGCGGCGAAGAGCGCCGCCCATCTCATCCTTCTCTTCATCGCTATCCCTTTCATCGCTGCGAGCCTATTCCAGCTCCACGCGGTAGGGCGAGTACATCACGAGCCCCTGCTGCGAGAGCAGCTCCTCGACCGCCTTGTACTCCTTCATCATCTTCTCGAGCTCGCTCTGCCGCACCGAAGCCTTCACGCGGGCCGAGAGCGACGAGAAGAAGGCGGCGAAACCGGTCGGCTCCTCGATCTTCTCCACGATGCGGAAGTCCTCGCCGAGGCCCGCCTTGTCGGCTGCGACCGCAATGGCGCTGTGAAGACCGCCCCAGGCATCGACCAAACCGATCCCGAGGGCGTCGCTGCCCGTCCAGACGCGGCCGCCGGCGATCTCCAGCACCTTCTCGATCGGCAGGTTGCGCCCCTTGGCGACGAGCCCCGTGAAGGTCTCGTAGACACGGTCCACGCCGCGCATCACCGCAGCCCGCTCGGCAGCCGTCAGGGGTGCGACGGTGCCCATGCCGGCCGACCGGTTCGTCTTGACGGCATCGACCGTAATGCCCAGTTTGTTTTTCAGCGCGTCGATCGCGTAGAAGTACTGCCCGAAGACGCCGATCGAACCCGTCAGGGTCATCTTGTCGGCGAGGATCGCATCGGCCGGCGCCGAGATGTAATACCCGCCGCTGGCGGCATAGGAACCCATCGAGACGATGACCGGTTTCTCGGCCTTCAGCAGCTCCATTTCGCGCCAGATGACATCCGCAGCGAGGGCGCTGCCGCCCGGCGAGTTGACGCGCAGCACGACGGCGGCCACCTCGTCATCGAGGCGCACGGCGCGCAGCTGTCCGGCGAGCGTGTTGCCGTAGACATCGCCGCTCCCCTCGCCGTCTAAGATCTGGCCGTCGGCATAGACGACCGCCACCTGGGGCGAGGAGAGGTGTTTCAGGTCGCCGCCCGCCTGCGCGGCGTACTCACCGAGGGTGACGAAGCGGAAATCGCCCTCGCCTTCGGGCTCGGCGCCCGCCTCGACCAGCAGATCGCGCACCTGGTCCTCATAGACGAGGCTGTCCACCAGGCCGCAGGCCACGGCATCCTCGGGCAGCGTCACGGCCAGTTCGTCGGCGTAGCGGTTGAGCTGCTCGACCGGAATGTTGCGCGACGCGGAGACGGCCTCGGTCATCGTGCCCCACATGCCATCGACGAGCGCCTGCATCTGGGCGCGGTTCTCGGGCGACATATCGGTGCGGATGTAGGGCTCCACGGCGCTCTTGTACTTGCAGACCGTCGGACGGAAGACCTCCATCTTGACGTCCAGCTTGTCGAGCAGCCCCTTGTAGAACATGAGCTGCGACTGCAGACCCGTCCAGTCCATACCCCCCTGCGGGTGCAGGTAGACGCGGTCGGCGGCCGAGGCGAGGTAGTAGCCCCCCTGGGTGTAGACCTCGTTGTAAGCCACGACGAATTTGCCGCTCTCCTTGAAGCGGAGAATCGCCTCGCGCAGCTCCTCGACGGCGCCAGCCTCGGTCGTGCCCGGACCGTTCAGCCGGAGGTAGATGCCCTCGATGCGGTCATCCGCCGCCGCCGCGTCGATCGCGCGCAGCGCCGAGAAGAGGGAAAGCTGCGGCGTGAACTCCATCGTGAGGGGGTCGAAACCCGCGAAGGGATCCGTCGAGGGGGCGTCGGTGATCGTCTCCCCCAGATCGATCTTCAGCACAGAGCCCTTCTCGACGACCGTCGTGCTCTCCATCGAGCCGGCCACGCCGACCAGAACGAGGATCCAGATAAACGTTACCAGGAACGAACCGACCACGAAGGCCAGCACTCCCGCCAAAAACACTTTGATGAATTTCATAACAGAAAAGTTTAATAAAGTTCCTTTGCCACAAAGATAGAAAAAGAATTTCGATATTTTATCGAAAAACGATAAATATTCGTCGATACCTTTATTTATTAACGAAAATTTACACTACCTTTGTCTGTCCAAACCACTATTTCCGTCATGGAAGAACAGATCAAACGGTTGCTTGCGACCGTCATTCATCCCGAAACCGGAACCGATCTCGTTTCGGGCGGCTATGTCGAGCGGATCGCCGCCTCGGAGGCCGCCATCACCCTGACGCTCCGCTTTCCGAAGAGCCGCGACCCCTTCGCCGTCAAGATCAAGAACACGGTGGAGCAGCTGCTCGCCGAACACTTTCCGTCGGCCAAGGTGCTCGTCATCGTCCGCGAGGGGGGCGCAGCGCCGCGTCCCGAGCCGAAGGTGCGGAGTTCGGCGGCCGATATCACGCGCATCATCGCCGTCGCCTCGGGCAAGGGGGGCGTGGGCAAATCGACCGTCGCGGCGAACCTCGCCGTGGCGCTGCGCGATCTCGGCTTCCGCGTCGGGCTCCTCGACGCCGATATTTACGGTCCGTCGCAGCCCAAGATGTTCGGCGTCGAAGGCTACGTCCCCGATGCCGAGCAGGAGGAGGGGGTCGACCGCATCGTGCCGGCCGTGGCGCAGGAGATCCGCCTCATGTCGATCGGCTTCTTCATCCGGCCGACCGACGCCCTGCTCTGGCGCGGCGCCATGGCGACCAACGCCCTGAAGCAGATGATCCACCAGACGAAGTGGGGCCCGCTCGACTTCCTCGTCTGCGACCTCCCGCCCGGGACGGGCGATATCCACCTCTCGATCATCTCCGAGCTGAAGATCGACGCCGCAGTGATCGTCTCGACGCCGCAGCAGATGGCCGTGGCCGACGTCGTGCGCGGCATCGAGATGTTCCGCAACGAGCAGGTGGCGATCCCGATCGCCGGCATCATCGAGAACATGGCCTGGTTCACCCCCGAGGAGCTGCCCGACAACCGCTACTACATCTTCGGCCGGGGCGGCGCCCGCCGCGTGGCCGGGGAGTACGGCGTGCCTTTCCTGGGCGAAATTCCCCTTGTGCGCTCGCTCATGGAGGGGGGCGAGGAGGGCCGCCCGGCCGCGGCGATCGACCCGCGGGTCGGCGAGCGTTACCGCGAAATCGCCGACCGGATCGTGGGCAGCGTGATGAAAGAGGGTCGATAACCGGTCGAAAAGGAGTTGAAAAAAGGTTGATAACCGGTTCAAAAACGAAGGAGAACTTTTTACATTTTCCGCTTGCATTTTCCGCCGGAGCGCCGTATGGACGGCCGCGGCGAAAATCCAAAAAAAGTTTTCCTTTTTTTCTCCGGCGCAAAAGAACACTCCGCGGCCGGCGGCTGTTTACAAACAGCGGCTGTCGAAATGTCGAAACCGGTTTTGAACATTTGTCGATAACGGCACCGGCCACCTGACCGCCAACCGTTTCGGGCGGAGAAAAGAGAGCGGGCGCTGCCCCGGCTGTCGAAAAACTCCTCCCGCGGAAAGTTATCGACACGGTGAACAGCCTTTATTTTATCTCTTTTTTCTTTTAAATTGAATTTAATTGAATTAAAAAATAAAAAAATAAAAAAATAAAAAAATAAAAAAATAAAAACGATGGTCGAAAACTCCGAGGCGCTCCGCCGACGGATCGCCGAACTGAAACGCGAACGCCGTGCCGTGATCCTGGCCCACTACTATACGACGCCCGAGGTGCAGGAGGTGGCTGACTTTCTGGGCGACTCGCTCGCCCTCTCGGTCAAGGCGCAGTCGGTCGATGCCGAGACGATTCTCTTCGCCGGGGTCCACTTCATGGCCGAGACGGCCAAGGTGCTCTGTCCCGACAAACGGGTGCTCATCCCCTGCCCCGAGGCGGGGTGTTCGCTGGCCGAGTCGTGCGATGCGGCCGACTTCGCCCGCTTCAAGGCGCGCTACCCCGGCCACACGGTGGTTTCCTATGTCAATACGACGGTCGCTGTGAAGGCCCTCACGGATATCTGCTGCACCTCGTCGAACGCCCTGCAGGTCGTCGAATCGATCCCCGCCGACCAGCCGATTATTTTCGCCCCCGACCGGAACCTCGGCGCCTACATCCGGAAGCTGACCGGCCGCGAGAACATGGTGATCTGGGACGGCGCCTGCCACGTCCACGAGGAGTTCTCGCTCGAAAAGCTGCTGCAGCTCAAGCGCGAACACCCGGCAGCCCGGGTGGTGGCCCACCCCGAGTGCCGCGCCTACATCGTCGAGACGGCCGACTTCGTCGGCTCGACGGCCGCCATCCTCGACTACTGCGGCCGCACGGAGGCCGGGGAGTTCATCGTCGTCACGGAGGCGGGAATCCTCGCCGAGATGCGGAAGCGCTACCCCGCGAAACGCTTCATTCCGGCACCGCCCGACGACGAGACCTGCGGCTGCAACAACTGCCGCTACATGAAGATGGTCACGCTCGGGAACATCTGCTCGACCCTCGAACGGATGGAGCCCGAGATCGTCCTCGACGAGGAGATCCGCCGTGCCGCCGAACGGTCGATCCGCAACATGATCGCCGTCAAGGGCCGCAGCTAAAGGCCCCCGGGCGGGAAAACTTCCAGGCATATTAGATAGAAAGAAAACAACGTTACCCATGAAGAAATTTTTGTCGCTGGCGATCGCTTTGGCGATGGCCGTGTCGGCGGTGGCCGACGAGGGCATGTGGATGCTGCCCTACCTGCAAAAGATGAATGCCCGGGATCTGAAGGCCAAGGGGTGCCGCATCCCGGCCGAGGAGATCTACTCGATGAACCGCACGTCGCTCAAGGATGCGGTCGTCATCTTCGGCGGCGGCTGCACGGGCGAGATCGTCTCGCCCGAGGGGCTGCTCTTTACGAACCACCACTGCGGCTTCGGGTCGATCCAGTCGCTCTCGTCGGTCGAGCACGACTACCTGCAGAACGGTTTCTGGGCCCGGTCGAACAGCGAGGAGCTCCCCGTGCCGGGGCTCGAGGTGCGCTTCGTGCGCCGGATCGCCGACGTGACGGCCGAGGTGCTCGGCAGCGTTCCGTCGACCGCCGGTCAGGAGGAGTACGAGCGCATCGCGAACGAGCGGATCGAACAGGTCGTCGCCGGGCTCGAAAAGGAGCACCCCGGCATGGAGGTGATCGTGCGTTCGTTCTTCGGCGGCAACCAGTACTTCGCCTTCGTGCTGGAGGTCTACACCGACGTGCGGTTGGTGGGGACGCCCCCGCAGTCGATCGGCAAGTTCGGCGGCGATACCGACAACTGGATGTGGCCGCGCCATACGGGCGATTTTTCGATCTTTCGCGTCTATGCCGGGGCCGATAACCGTCCGGCCCCCTATTCGCCCGAAAATCGCCCCTATCGGGCCGACAAATACCTCAAGGTCTCGATCGCCGGGGTCGGCGAGGGCGACTTCGCCATGGTGATGGGCTTCCCCGGCTCGACGCAGCGCTACATGACCTCGCACGAGATCGACTACATGCTCGAGGTGGACAACCCGCAGCGCATCTATATCCGCGGCGAGCGTCAGCGGATCCTCGCCGAGCAGATGGCTGCGAGCGACAGGGTGCGCATCCAGTACGCCTCGAAATACGCCTCGTCGTCGAACTACTGGAAGAACTCGATCGGTATGTCGCGCGGCATCGAACGCCTCGGCGTGAAGGCCCGCAAGCAGGCCCAGGAGGCTTCGTTCAGCGAGTGGGCCGCCCGCAACACCCTCCCTGAGGAGGGCTATACGGAGGCGCTCGGAAAGATCGCCTCCTACGTCTCCGAAAGCCGCGGGGCCCGCGCCGATATGCAGTACATCTCCGAGGCGATGCTGCGCGCCGTCGAACTGCTGTCGCTCGCCTCGACCCTCACGGAGAAGGAGGGGGTCAAGAGCGAGGTCGATCCGGCGAAGATCACTGCCTATGCCGCCCGCATCTACAAGGATTACGACGAGCCGACGGACCGCCGCGTGGCCAAGCGCATGCTGACGATCGCCCGCGAGAACATGCACGCCCTCCCCTCGTTCTATGCCGAGACGGTCGACAAGGAGTTCGGCGGCGATATCGGCCGCTACGTGGATTGGCTCTACGACAACACGGCCGTCGCCGCACCGGAGAAGCTGGAGGCCTTCCTGAAGGAGTACACCCCCGAGAAGGCCGCCGCCGACCCCGCCGTGAAGCTCTACCGGTCGATCCTGGCGAAGTACCGCGAGCTGGCCGCCACGGTGCGTCCGCTGGCGCCGAAATACGCCGAGGGGCACCGCAAGTACATCGCCGGCCTCATGCTGCAGCAGCCGAAGAAGGCGTGGGCCTCGGATGCCAACTTCACGATCCGCCTCACCTACGGCAACGTCCTCCCCTACACCCCGGCCGACGGCATCCGCTACAACTACTATACGACCCTGAAGGGGGTTATGGAGAAGGAGGACCCGAAGAACCCGGTCGAGTTCACGGTGCCCGAGAAGCTGAAGGCGCTCTACGCCGCGCGCGACTACGGCCCCTACGCCGATGCGCGGGGCGAACTGGTCACCTGCTTCCTCGCCAACCTCGATATTACGGGCGGCAACTCGGGTTCGCCCGTGCTGAACGGCCGCGGCGAATTGATCGGTCTGGCCTTCGACGGCAACTGGGAGGCGATGTCGGGCGACGTGGCCTTCGAGCCCGAGCTGCAGCGCTGCATCGCGGTCGACGTCCGCTACGTCCTCTTCCTTATCGACAGGTTCGCCGGCGCCCGCTGGCTGCTCGACGAGATGGAGATCGTCGGCGGCCGCCGCTGACGATCCCTTGCGTCCGCAAACACCGGGAGGGCCGCACGCGTTGCGGCCCTCTCTTTTTGAAGGTGCGAACAAAAAGTACGAAATGGCTTCTTGTTCCCGCAAAAAATCGTAATTTTGCACCATTCGACAAACCTGTACTTTATGGCCAAAGAGTTCAAAAGATACCTCGTTACCTCGGCGCTCCCCTATGCCAACGGGCCGGTCCACATCGGCCACCTGGCGGGCGTCTACATTCCGTCGGACATCTACACGCGCTACCTGCGCCTGAAGGGGTGCGACGTTCTCTCGATCTGCGGGTCGGACGAACACGGCGTTCCCATCACGATCAAGGCGCGCCGCGAGGGGGTCACACCCCAGGCGATCGTGGACCGCTACCACAACCTCATCAAGCGCTCCTTCGAGCGCCTCGGCATCGCCTTCGACATCTATTCGCGCACCTCGTCGCCCGTTCATGCCGAGACCGCCTCGGCCTTCTTCCGCAAGCTCTACGACGAGGGCAAGTTCATCGAGCGCACCTCGTTGCAGTATTACGACGAGGAGGCCCAGACCTTCCTCGCCGACCGCTACATCGTCGGCACCTGCCCCCGCTGCGGCAACGAGCGGGCCTACGGCGACCAGTGCGAAAAGTGCGGTTCGACCCTCTCGCCCGACGAGCTGATCGACCCCCACAGCGCCGTGTCGGGCTCGAAGCCCGTCAAGCGCGAGACGAAGCACTGGTACCTGCCGCTGAACGACTACGAGGAGTTTCTCCGCAGCTGGATCCTCGAAGGACACAAGGAGTGGAAATCGAACGTCTACGGCCAGTGCAAGAGCTGGCTCGACGGAGGCCTGCAGCCCCGCGCCGTGAGCCGCGACCTCGACTGGGGCATCCCCGTGCCGGTCGAGGGAGCCGAGGGCAAGGTGCTTTACGTCTGGTTCGACGCCCCGATCGGCTACATCTCGGCCACGAAGGAGCTCACGAATGATTGGGAGAAGTATTGGAAGAGCGACGATACGAAGCTCGTCCACTTCATCGGCAAGGACAACATCGTCTTCCACTGCATCGTCTTCCCCTCGATGCTCCGGGCGCACGGCGGCTTCATCCTTCCAGAGAACGTTCCCTCGAACGAGTTCCTGAACCTCGAGGGCGACAAGATCTCCACCTCGCGCAACTGGGCCGTCTGGCTGCACGAATACCTCGACGACTTCCCCGGCAAGGAGGACGTGCTGCGTTACGTGCTTTGCGCCAACGCCCCTGAGACGAAGGACAACGACTTTACCTGGAAGGACTTCCAGGCGCGCAACAACAGCGAGTTGGTGGCCATCCTCGGCAACTTCGTGAACCGGGCTTTGGTCCTGACGCAGAAGTACTACGGCGGCGAGGTGCCCGCCTGCGGCCCCCTCACGGAGTACGACCGCGCGACGATCGCCGAGCTGCAGGGAATCAAATCCTCGCTCGAGGCGAACATCGAGCACTACCACTTCCGCGAGGCGCTCAAGGATGCTATGAATTTCGCCCGGATCGGCAACAAGTATCTGGCAGACACGGAACCCTGGAAAAAGGTCAAAACCGACCCCGAACGGGTCCGCACGATCCTTCACATCGCCCTGCAGATCACAGCCAACACGGCTGTGGCGATCGAGCCCTTCATGCCCTTCTCGTCGGCGAAGATCCTCCGCATGCTGCAGCTCGGGAAGTTCGGCTGGGAGCGGCTCGGCTCCATGGAGCTCGTGCCGGCCGGCCACGTGATCGGCACCCCCGAGCTGCTCTTCGAGAAGATCGAGGACGACGTCATCCGGCGCCAGCTGGACAAACTGGCTGCCACAAAGGCGGCCAACTTAGCGGCAGAAAAGAAACAAACGATTGTAAATCAAAAAGATACAATTACTTTCGACGACTTTCAGCGCATGGATATCCGCGTCGCGACGATCCTCTCGGCCGAGAAGGTGGCCAAGACGAAGAAGCTGCTGAAGCTGACTGTCGATACGGGTATCGACCGCCGCGAGATCGTCTCGGGCATCGCCGAGCACTTCGCTCCCGATGAGTTGGTCGGTCGCCAGGTGCTGGTGTTGGTGAACCTCGAGCCGCGCGAACTGAAGGGGACCCTTTCCCGAGGCATGATCCTCATGGCCGAGGACGCTTCCGGCAAGCTGCGCCTCCTCACCCCCGACGAACGGACCGACAACGGCGCCGTCGTCGGATAAACAGGAAGACTACCGGGGTTCGGTCCGAAAGGGCCGGACCTCTCTCTTTTTTCAGGTATTTTCACATAATGCAATGATGGAAAACAACACTTGGGATTGGAAATCGCTCGATTTCGATTTTTACAAGACGGATTGCAACATCCGCTATACCTACACGGCCGCCGGGTGCGGCTGGAGCGGAATGGCGGTCAGTGCCGATGATACGATCCCCGTTCACGTCGCCTCCTCGTGTCTGAATTACGGAACGGCACTTTTCGAGGGGTTGAAGGCTTTCCGCGGCATCGACGGCCGTGTCCGCATCTTCCGGCTCGAAGATACGGTCGCCCGCCTGCAGTCGTCGGCCCGCCGGCTCTGCCTGCCCGTTCCGACGGCGGAGATGATCTGCGAAGGGTGCATTGAGGTCGTGCGCCGCAATCTGCGTCACCTCCCGCCCTACGGCAACGATGCGGCTCTCTACATCCGTCCGTTGGAGATCGGCACCACCCCCGGCCTCGGCGTCAAGGCGTCGCGCGATGCCCTCTTTTTCGTCTTCTGCTCGCCCGTGGGCCCCTATTTCAAAGGCGGCATCCGTCCGATCCGCGTGGCGATCGACCGCGAGCAGGATCGCGCCGCACCGCGCGGCACGGGCGACGTGAAGATCGCCGCGAACTATGCGATGAGCATTCTTTCGGGCGAACATGCCCATGACGAGGGGTATGCGAGCGTGATTTACCTCGATGCCGTCGAACACAAATACATCGAGGAGTGCAGCGCTGCCAACTTTATCGCCATCCGTGACGGAAAATACATCACGCCGAAATCGCATACGATTCTCCCCTCCATTACCAACCGAAGTTTGCGCACGCTGGCCGCCGAGATGGGTTTGGAGGTCGAAGAGCGTCCGGTTTCGGTCGACGAACTCGAAACCTTCGAGGAGTGCGGCGCCTGCGGTACGGGTGCCGTGATCGCTCCGATCGGGACGATTTACGACATGCAGACGGGTCGGACGATCGAATACGGCAAGGAGATCGGCCCCGTCAGTCTGGAATTGTATACGCGGCTGAAGGATATTCAGTATGGCCGGACCGAGGATCGGTACGGCTGGTGTACGCTGGTCGAGTAGTTTTGTTCCACGTGGAACAAAGCAGGCGGAGCTGTTCCACGTGGAACAGCTCCGCTCTCTTTTTATATAATCGGATTTATCGGCCGAATTTTACCAACAATACATTGATATCGGCCGGCGAAACGCCCGGAATGCGCGAAGCCTGCCCGATCGTCTTCGGCCGGATGCGGGTCAGTTTCTGGCGCGCTTCGATCGTCAGGGCCTGTACGGCGTGGTAATCGAACCCGTCGGGAATGGCGATCGACTCCAGTCGGTGCAGCTTTTCGGCGATCTGTTTTTCGCGTTCGATGTAGCCGCTGTACTTGATCCGGATCTCCGCCTCCTCGATCTCCTCGGTCGTCAGCTCCTCCGAAAGCAGAAAACGGTCGAGCGCACGGACGGCGCGCCGCACGCCTTCGAACGTCACGTCGTTGCGCATCAACAGTTCGTAAAGCTTTTTTCCCTGCGTCAGGGGCTCCGAATCGATCGATTTCAGATAGTCGTTAATTTCGCTTATTCTGATATTCAGCTCGTGCGCGTAGGAAATAAGCGATTCTACGTGCGTATTTTTTTTAACGAATTCTTCGTAGCGCCGGCGCGAAATGAGACCGATTTTCCGGCCGAGCGGCGTCAGCCTGGCATCGGCATTGTCCTGCCGGAGGAGAATGCGGTATTCGGCCCGGGAGGTGAACATGCGGTAGGGTTCGTCCACCCCTTTCGTCACGAGGTCGTCGATGAGCACGCCGATGTAGGCTTCGTCGCGGCCGAGGACCACGGGGACCTCCCCCACCCGCTTGCGGTGGGCGTTGATGCCGGCCAGCAGCCCCTGCGCCGCCGCCTCCTCGTAGCCGGTGGTGCCGTTGACCTGTCCGGCGAAGAAAAGCCCGCCGACCCGCTTCGTCTCGAGCGAATGGTCGAGCTGCGTCGGCGGAAAATAGTCGTATTCGATGGCATAGCCCGGCCGGTAGATGTGCAGATCCTCGAACCCCTCGATGCGGTGCAGCGCCTCCCACTGCACCTCCCACGGAAGCGACGAGGAGAAGCCGTTGAGGTAGTATTCGTTCGTCGTGCGCCCCTCGGGTTCGAGGAAGAGCTGGTGCTGCTCCTTGTCGGCGAAGGTCCGGAGCTTGTCCTCGATGCTCGGACAGTAGCGGGGGCCGATGCCGCGGATCGTCCCGTTGAAGAGGGGCGACCGGTCGAAACCGCTGCGCAGAATGGCGTGCACGGCAGGCGACGTGTAGACAGAAAAGCAGGGAAGTTGCTCTTTAACTGCTTCTGTTTCAGATGAGAACGAAAATTTCGAAGGACGCTCGTCGCCGTACTGCGGTTCTAACCGTTCGAAGTCGATCGTCCGGGCGTCGAGGCGTGCCGGCGTGCCGGTCTTCATGCGCCCCGTTTCGAAGCCGAGGGCTGCGAGCGAGGCGGTGATCCCGTGCGAGGCGGCATCTCCGGCCCGGCCCCCCTCGGCCTGTGCGGCGCCGCAGTGCATCCGCCCCTCGAGAAAGGTGCCGGCGGTGAGGACCGCGGCGCGGCAGGTGAACTCGACCCCCATGCGGGTGCGAACGCCCTGAATGCGAGGCTTTTCCTGCGAACGATCGAACAACAGCTCCGTGGCGGCGTCCTGCCAGATCCAGAGGTTCGTCGTGTTCTCCAGTTCGCGGCGCCAGAGGGCCGAAAAGAGCGTTTTGTCGCACTGTGCGCGGGGGCTCCACATGGCAGCCCCCTTCGAGCGGTTGAGCATGCGGAACTGGATCGTCGAGCGGTCCGTGACGACCCCCATGCGGCCGCCGAGGGCGTCGATCTCGCGGACGATCTGCCCCTTGGCCACCCCGCCGACGGCCGGGTTGCAGGACATGGCGGCCAGCTTGGTCATATCCATGGTGAGCAGCAGCGTGCGCGAGCCGAGCCGCGCGGCCGCCGAAGCGGCTTCGCAGCCGGCGTGTCCGCCGCCGATGACGATGATATCGTAGTCGAGTGTCATAGCATTATTCGTTGGCTTTCAGCTTGAAAGGACGTAACAGAGCATTGAAGTCGATCGTTTCGAGTACCTCTCGGCCGCTCGTCAGTTCGGTGAGCTCCCAGGCGAGCAGGTCGAAAATGCCGACCGATTCGGCGGCGGCGATAAGCCGGAACCGGGGCTCCCCCTCCTCCTGCAGCACGGCGATCCGGCGTGCCGGATCGATCACGAAAAGGTCGAAGGTGCGGCACCACACCGCCCCCCGGTCCGGGAAGCAGGCCTTGAACCGGAACCGGTCGGCTGCCGGCCGTTCGAACTTAACGAGGCGGCCGGTCCAGGGTCCGTCCTGCGTTTGCAGAACGACGAGCGAGTCGGCGATGCAGACGGGATAGGGATGCAGTCCGTCGAAATAGTAGGTTCCGCGGGCCCGGCAGAGCGGCAGCCAAAGGGGCGGACAACCCTGCAGATCATGATGCCGCAGCTTCGCCGAGGAGCTCTGCCGCAGGAGCTGCAGGTTGGCTTCGAAATCGCTGCGGTTCACCGCCGACTGCGGATCGGCGATCTTCAGGAAGCGGCGGAATTCCGCACTCTCGCGGTCACGGACCGCGTAGGCTTTCACGACGGTGCGGAAACCGTCCGGCTCGACCCGTTCGCAGTCATATAGAAGGAGGGTGTCACGCTCCCCTGCCGCTTCTCCGGTCGTTCTTTCTGCCGCGGGAACAGCCGATGCGCCGGCGGAAAAACCGGCGGCCCGGCAACCCGGCTTCGAAGGGTTGCCGAACGGTTCAGTTGTCCGGCCGGCTGCCGCGGGCACTTCGCCGGAAGGGGTTGCGGAAAAGGCCGCCGCCGTGACGAGCAGGACCGCGAAAAGTGCCGCTGCAGCGGAAAATGGCGCTCCGACGAGCCGTTTCATCTCTCTTCTTCCCAGAATTTCAAATACTTGTCCTCCTTGCGGTGCATCTGCGCATTGGTGCGGGGGGTCTTGTCCTTCTGGCCGCAGAGGTGCAGCAAACCGTGTACCACCACGCGGCGCATCTCCGTGAGGCGCGGCGCGCCGTAGATGCGGGCGTTGTCGGCCACCGTGCCGACGTCGATGAAGATGTCGCCCGAGACGGTGCGCGCGCCCCGCCGGTCGCTGTAGTCGAAGGTGATGACGTCCGTGTAGTAGTCGTGTCCGAGAAACTCGCGGTTCATGGCGAGCAGCCGCTCCGACGAGCAGAAGATGTAGCACACCTCGCCTAACCGGTACCCCTCCGCCTCGGCCACCGCGCGCAGCCAGGCGGCCGTGCGGCGCTTTTCGGGGAGGCGGTAGCGGCAATCCTCCGTATGGTATTGAACAGCCATTATGATTCGTTTTTTTCGGGTTGGAAATCGAAAGTCAGGGGTTCGGGGCCGGCCGTCACGAAGAGGGGCAGCACCTCGGTCGATCCGACCCCGCCGCGGACGCGGACGATTTGCAGGAGGTTCTCCTCGTCTAGGGCGAAAGGAACCTCCACGACCGTCTCGGCCGAGGAGGCCGTGTAGCGGTAGAGCCCCGCCCGCCGGACTTGATAGGGGGTCTGCAGCACCTTGTCCGGCTCGTCGCACTCCGGTCCGTAGGGAAAGAGGGCCGATACGGAGAAGTGGTCGCCCGGGGCCTCCGGGACGAAACCCCGGAGGGTGATCCGTACCGGCTGCTTGCGGGGTATGTAGCAGTTTTGCGTGTAGCGCCCGCCCCGCTCGGGAAGGAAGTAGAGCTCCAGCACCGGTTTTGCCCCGCTCGCTTCGGCGCTGGGGGGATCGGTCGGGAGGATCGTTTCGGTCAGGTCGTCCGGAAGGAGGTAGCGTTCGGGGTCGAGCGATGCGAGGTCGAACGAGAGGCTGAAGAGGCGCGATACGCTCTCTTCGTCGAGCAGTTCGTCGTCGCGCAGGTCGAAGAAGAGGCGGTAACGCCCCTCGCGGTCGCTCGTCGCCGCCCCTTTGTGACGGATGGTGACCGAGCACATCGGGATCGTCCGGGTGTAGTCCGCGCGGATGCCGATGCCGGCCAACGGCTCGCCGTTCGTCGTGAGGAGCCGCCCCTCGACGACGACGCTTTCCGGCGTTTCGCGGTCGGAGAAATCGGTCTCCTCTTTCGTGCAGCCCGTGGCGAGAAGGGCGGCGAGGGCGGCGGCGGGCGCGAGGACTCTGCAGGACAGCTTCTTCATGGTCGTTCGGTTTTGGGTTTCGCGGGCGGCGGCAGGCGTTTTTCCCGTGAAGGGCGGGACCTTCGCCGCTTCGTCTGTTCGTAAAACGCCGCGGGGCGTGAAATACTGCACCCGCGTCTATTTGCGGAAGCAGTTCGCCGCCGACATCGTTTCTTTCGGGTCGGGCGAGTAGATGCCGAAGACGATCTTGTATTCGGGCTCCATCGTCAGGGCGTTCACCGAGGCGCCGATGGTGCCGAGGCGGCCGTTTTTGGCCACTTTCTGCCCCTTTTCGACCGCGACGCTCCCCAGGTTGGCATAGGAGGTGATGTATTCGCCGTGGGCCACGAAAACGTCGTATTTGTCCGTGATGCGGTTGCGCTTCACCTCGACCACCTTCCCTTCGTAGATCGAGCGGACGTCGGCGCCCCGCGGGCCCGCGATCTCGGCCATGTTGCCCTTGTAGCGCTTGACGCGGCCCGAGACGACCGGCAGGTTCAGCCCGACGGTCTTCTTCGAGAACGAGGCGCCCTCGCGGTTGCCCTTCGTCAGCTTGCGCAGCTCGTCGATCGCCACGCTCAGCTGCTGCTCCTGCTGCATCTTGCGCTGCAGGGCGGCCCGCTCGCGCTGCGACATGGTGCGGATCTCGCGCTTGGCCGAGGCGGCGTCGCGCTCGAGCCGCTCGCGCTGCGTGCGGGTCTTCGCCGTCACCGAGTCGAGGCTGTGCTTCCGGCTGTCGAGCCGGTCGCGGAGCTCGCGCACGGCGCTCTGCTGCTCGGCGATCTGCCGCAGCTTGCGTTCGCGCAGCGAGGCCATCTCGCGCAGCGAGACGAGACGCCGCGCCGCCTCCGTGAAGTCGCGTGACGAGAAGAGGTAGGCGATGTAGCCGTTCTGGCGGTAATTGCGGTAGCTCTCGCGGGCCAGCCGGCCGTAGAGCTCGCGGTTGCGGCCGAGCGCCATCGTGAGGTCGCCCGCGAGGCTGTCCGTGCGGCGGATGTCGGCACGGAGCAGCTCGGCTTCGCGCTCGGTCTCGACGAGCAGCTGGTTGCGCGCCTCGATCTGCTTCGCCAGGCGGCGCGCCCGATCTTCGGTCGCCGAGCGCCCCCGCTTGATCTTGGCGATCTCGGCCTCTTCGGCCGCGATCTTCTTTTCGAGCGCGGCGATGGCCTTGCGCTGCTCGGCGATGCGGCGGTCGTTCTGCGCCGCGGCATCGGATGCGCCCGCCAGCAGCAGGCTGAGGATCGAGAGGAAAATCGGCAGTTTCATGGGTTTCGGAGAGGCTCGGTGAGGGTTGGACGGCGGGGCGGTTGGTCGGCGGGTGTTCGGTTGTATAGTAGCGGGGTTCGGTTGGTCGGGCGGGTGTTCGGTTGTACAGGGGGGGCGCTTGGCGGGGGAAAAGTTCTTTTCAGCGGCTGCGCGTTATTTTCCCGGGGACGGCTCCCGATTTGCCGGGGGTTCGGCAGGCGTTTCTGCGGCTTTCCCGGCAGCCGGCTCGGCGGGCGGCACGACGCGCGGCCTGGCGAGACGCTCCTCGATCGCCGCGGCTTCGTAGCCCTTTTCGAGGGCCTTTTTCCAGTAGGTCTCGGCCATGAACTGCTCGCCCAAGGCGTGCAGGATGTCGCCGTAGTGGACCAGCAGCTCGCGGCTCTTCTGCCCGTCGAGGGCGATGGCCTGCTGCATGACGCGGCGCGCCTCCTTCAGCCGGCCCAGCCGGAAGAGGATCCAGGCCCGCGTGTCGAGATAGGTCGGGTTGTTGTCGGTCAGCTCGTCGACCCGGTCGGCCATCCGGAGCGCCTCCTCCAGATCGCCCCCCTCGGTGGCGAGGAAGTAGGCCCAGTTGTTGAGCGCCATCGCGTTGTCGGGGTCGTAGCGCAGCGCCTGGCGGTAGGCGTCGTAGGAGGCTTTCCGGTAGCGGTTGCGGGCTTTCGCCTGCTCGGCGGCCTCGGCCTGCTGGTGGCGCACGTCGCCGATCTGGCACCAGACGGCGCTGCGCAGCGAGTCGCTGTCGGCGTAGCGTAGCGAGGCCCGGTAGGCGCGGATCGCCTCGTCGTACTGCTTCGTGTAGTAGTAGATGTTGCCCCCCGTGATGTGCAGCTCGGGCCGGTCGGGGAAGAGGGCCAGCGCCCGGTCGAGGTAGAGCCGCACCGAGTCGGGCCGCTGCTTGTAGCTCTCGATGTCGATGATGGCGCGGTAGTAGCTCTCGCGGGGCGGCTCGTCGGCCGTGTGGAGCTTGTAGTGTTCGAGGGCGCGGTCGAGCTCGCCCGAGGCGACGAGGTGACGGGCGTAGAGCTCGACGACCTCGGGGTCGGAGGGGTAGAGGATCGAGAGGCAGGCGGCCAGGTCGTTCAGGGCGAAGTAGTGCTCGCGGTAGAAGTTGATGTCGGCCGTGAGGGCCTCGAAGCGGCGGATCTTGGCGTCGAGGGGCATCTCGGGACGCTCGAAGATGCGGCGCAGAATGCCGAGCATCGCGCGGTAGTCGCGGCGGTCGCTGTAGAAGTTGTAGAACGAGGTGAGGGTCCCGAGGTTCGTCGAGTCGATCCGCATGGCGGCGCGGTAGGAGGCGACGGCGAGCGAATCCCGGCCCGTCAGGGCGTAGAGATCGGCCAGCACGGTGTGGTGTCCGGCCTCGTAGGGCTCCTCCTCGACCAGGGCGCGCGCCTCGTCGATCGCCCGGCCGTGCTGGTTCGTGGCGATGAGCAGCTGGCGCTTCATGCGGCTGAGCAGGGGGATGCGGCCGAAGCGCATCTCGGCCGAGTCGAGCGTGATGATCGCCGCGAAGGGCTGGCGGTTCTGCTCGTAGAGGGCGGCGAGGATGCGGTAGTTGTCGGGCTCCTTGGGGTCGCGCTCCTGCAGCCGGCGGAAGAGGGGCAGCGCCTCGCGGTAGCGGCCCGCCAGCAGCTGCATCTGTCCGTAGAGGCGCAGGTACCAGAGGTTGGCCGTGTCGAGGCGGTAGGCGCGGCGGGCCTGGGCGATCCCCTCGCCGGGGGTGTCGTAGAGGCCGCCGGCGGCCAGTTCGTACCAGGCCGGTGCGAAGAGCGAGTCGCACGCGACCGCCTCCCGCAGCAGCGCCCGCGCCTGCGTGGAGTCGCCGTAGATGGTCCGCTGCTTGACCGCCTCGGTATAGAGCAGCAGGCTTCGCAGCGAATCGGGCCAGTCGGCTTCGCCGGCTGCGCAGCTGTCGGCCGGGGCAGCGGCGTTCCCGGAGGTATTCTCCCCGGCTGCGGCTTCCCCTCCGGCTGCGGCTTTCCGATGGTCGCCGCGCTTTCCGAAGGCCGAAGCGGCGATTTCGACGGCTTGTCCTCCCTCCGCCCCTCCGTCCGATGCGCCGGGGCGGGCCGCACCTCCCCAGCCGGCCGCGAAAGCGGTCGAAAAGAGGGCGCAAAGGGCCGATATGGCTGCAAGACGTTTCATCGGTCGGTGTATGTGGGTCCGTCTCCGGAAAAGGTCCGTCGATGCGGTCGTCCCGGCGGATGTTGCCGGGTGCTTATCCGGTCTCCTCCGAAGCTTCCCGGCCTCCCCCCGGAACCTCCCCGTTAGAGGGCGCTCCGGAACTGGTGGAGGAAGCGGACGTCGTTTTCGAAGTAGAGCCGCAGGTCATTGACGCCGTAGAGGAGCATGGCGACGCGTTCAATCCCCATGCCGAAAGCGAAGCCCGAGTACTTTTCGGGATCGATGCCGCTCGCCTGCAGGACGTTGGGGTCGACCATGCCGCAGCCCATGATTTCGAGCCACCCCGTCCCCTTGCAGACGGCGCAGCCCTTGCCGCCGCAGAGGTTGCACGAGACGTCCACCTCGGCCGAGGGTTCGGTGAAGGGGAAGTAGGAGGGGCGCATGCGGATGCGGGCCTGCTCGCCGAAGATCTCCTTGGCGAAGTAGAGCAGCGACTGTTTCATGTCGGCGAACGAGACCCCCTCGTCGATGTAGAGCCCCTCGATCTGGTGGAAGATGCAGTGGGCGCGGTAGGAGATGGCCTCGTTGCGGAAGACGCGCCCCGGGCAGATGACGCGGATCGGCGGACGCTGCCGCTCCATCGTGCGGACCTGGATCGACGAGGTGTGGGTGCGCAGCAGGATGTCGTCGGGCGCGGGCTCCTCGCCGCGGCGCTCGATGAAGAAGGTGTCCTGCATGTCGCGCGCGGGGTGCTCGGGCGGGAAGTTGAGCTTCGTGAAGACGTGGCGGTCGTCCTCGATCTCGGGACCCTCGGCCACGGTGTAGCCCAACCGCGAGAAGACCTCGACGATGCGGTTTCGGACGAGCGAGATCGGGTGGCGCGAGCCGAGCTCCTCGGCCGTGCCCGGGCGCGTCAGGTCGTCGTCGGCCGCGGCGCGCTCCCCGGCGGTGTTCTGCAGCTCCTCGCGCAGGGCGTTGATGCGCGCGAGGGTCTCGCTCTTGAGCCCGTTCAGCCGCTGGCCCAGTTCGCGCTTGAGCTCGGGGGCGACCCCCTTGAACTCCTCCATGAGGGCGGTGAGCTCGCCCTTCTTGCCGAGCATGCGGATGCGGAACTCCTCGATTTCGGCCGCCGCACGGGGCCGGAACTCTTCGACTTGTCGCAAAAGTTCGTTGATTTTATCGATCATGTGTTGAATGTTTGTTCTTTTTTCCCTACTTTTGGTGCAGTTGCTTTTAACATGCAAAGTTAGTAAAAAAAACGATATGATGCCAATCCGCACGCTGTTTCTGCTCCTGCTGGTGGCTGCGCCCCTCGCGGTCGTGCGGGCGGCCGATCCGCCCGCGCCGCCCCTTTCGCCGGAGCGCGGCGGCGTCGGCGTGGTGATGAGCGGCGGCGGCGCCAAGGGGCTCTACCACGTCGGGGTGCTCGAAGCGCTCGAGGAGAGCGGCGTGCCCATCGACTACGTGGCCGGAACCTCCATGGGTTCGATCGTTGCGGCGATGTACGCCGCGGGCTACTCCCCGGCCGAGATGCGGGCGATCGTCCGCTCGGGCGCGGTGCAGGAGTGGGTCTCGGGGCGCATCGATCCGTCGCGCTACAAGCCCTATTACCGGCAGGTGGCTTCCTCGCCCTCCTTCTTCAACCTCTGGCTCGACTTCAAGTCCGAAGACAAGGTCTTCGCCCTGCCGGCGAACCTCCTCTCCTCGACGCAGATCGAGATGGCCTTCATCGACCTCTTCGCCCCGGCCTCGACGGCGGCCGGCGGCGACTTCTCGCGCCTCATGGTCCCCTTCCTCTGCGTGGCGGCCGATATGAACCGGCGCGAGCCCGTGACCTTCCGCAGCGGCTCGCTTCCGGAGGCCGTGCGCGCGTCGATGTCCATCCCGCTCGCCTTCAAACCGGTGCGCAAGGACGATATGGTGCTCTACGACGGGGGAATCTACGACAACTTCCCCTGGCGGCCCCTCGACGAACACTACGCCCCGAGCCTCCTGATCGGGTCGATCTGCACGGGCGGCAACGTGGAGCCCGATGCCGATGTCTCGCTCATGGATCAGGCGCTGCTGATCGCCATGGGGCGGACCGACTACACGCTGCCCGAGGAGCGGAGCGTGACGATCCGCCGCGCGGTGCCGGTGGGGATGCTCGACTTCGACGAGGCCGAGGCGACGATGAATGCCGGCTACGAGGACGCCATGCGGCAGATGCCCGAGATCCTCGCGCGCATCGACCGCCGCTGGAGCCCCGGGCAGTACGCCGCCCGGCGCGAGGCCTTCCGCAAGCGCTGCCCGCCGCTCATCTTCAACGACTATCATATCGAGGGGCTGAACGAGCGGCAGACGGCCTACATCCGCGACTACATCCGGGCCGACCTCCACGCCCCGGGGCGCCAGCGCCAGATGACCTACGAACGCCTGCGCGACAACCTCTTCCGGGTCCTCTCCGGGGGCGACTACACGATGGACCTGCCCTGCGTGGCCTACGACTCGGTGTCGGAGCGCTACACCTTCACGGCTGCGCTGCACGCCCGGCCCAACTTCCGCCTCGTGATCGGCGGCAACATCTCCTCGACGGCCTTCAACCAGGCCTACATCGGGCTCGACTACCGCACCTTCGGGCGCGTGGCGAACCAGCTGGGCGCCAACCTCTACCTCGGGCCGACCCTGGTGTGGGGAAACCTCGGAGGGCGGGTCGACTTCTACCTCAACGACCCCTTCTTCCTGACTTACGCCTACAACTTCTCGTCGGCGAACATGCGCCACGGCTCGTTCGGCCGCATCTCGAAGATCACGAACACCCTCTCGTGCAAGGTCGGCGACAGCTTCGGGGCCTTCGGCCTGGGCTTCCGCCTCACGCACCGGTCGATGATCGAGCTGAAACTCCACGCCGGCCACTCGAATTTCCAGTACGATGCCGCCGTGAATCCCTCGAAGGAGGATCTCTCGCGCTTTTTCTTCGCCGGGACGCGGCTCGAGCTGGCGCGCAACACCTTCGACAAATACCTCTACCCGACGCGCGGCTCCGAGCTGCACCTCTCGGCGATGTACGTCGGCGGCTACGACCGGCTGCGCCCCTACGGTGCGGGCCGCTTCACGGAGGGGTCGCACCGCTGGTGGTTCGGCACCCGCTTCCGCTATGCGAAAATGTTCAACATGCCGTCGGCTGGCTGGTTCTCGCTGGGGCTCCACCTGGAGGGGGTCTACACGAACCACCCGAACTTCTCGACCCTCGGGGCGACGCTCCTTTCGGCACCCGCCTACGAGCCGATCCCCCACCTCCGGCAGATCTGCCTGCCCGACTTCCGGGCGCGGCGCTATGCGGCGGTCGGGGTGAACCCCACCTTCTGCCTCCTGCCCAACTTCTTCCTGCGGTTGGGTTTCTACACGATGTACCGCAGCAGCAACGATTACGACCGCAGTCAGCTGGTCGATTGGGCCGACCGGCGGTTGCACCACATTTCGGAGGCGGCGCTCGTCTACCACACGCCCATCGGCCCCGTGAACCTCTCGATGGTCAAGTACGATTTCCGCGGCTGGAAAAATACCTATCTCATGTTCAACTTCGGTTATCCGATCTTCCCGCCGAAGCCGACCTTCTATTGACCGGGCCGCCGAGAGGGGGGGGGACGGGGTAGCCGCTCCTGTTTCGGACCGGCTTTCGCGCGGCTTTGCCCGGCCGCGGTCGTCCGCCGGATGAAAAGAGCGGCGCCGGACAGTTCGGAACTGTCCGGCGCCGCCGTTTCGTGTCGGCCGTGCCGGCGGAGGTGTCGGTTTTTGTCAATCGGCCTCTGTCCAGCGGCGGTTTTTGACGACCGGACGCAAAGCGGACGTTTCTGCGGTGTGTACTGCGGCGGCGCCCGTCATCTGTGGGGCGGAAGCCTTTTCGCGTGCCGGAGCGTCGAAGGCGACGAAATCTTCCCACGAACTGCTTTCTCCCGCGATGGTCATCGCCTTCTTCCAGATCGAATAGCGGCTCGGTGCATTGAAACTTCTGGTTGCGACCATGTTCATGATAGAGTTCTCCGACGGACGGTACACGCCGTAGGTATATGTGGCACCTTCGTAAATGCCCACCGAGCCCGAATAGAGCGGGTCTGTGAGGAAGTTCGACCACAATACAGCCGAAGGATCGTCGGTGACATCGACATTCTCGCACCACCCCCGCGCGTGGTTGCGCTCGATCGAGGCGATGCCTGCCTCGCCGATGCGGCTTCCCGCCTCGAGGATATACTCTTCGTCGAGTTTCCCGAAGCCGTGGCCGCATAACTCATGCAAGATTAGAGATGTACCGACGTATCGCGTGCTAAAGTATGCAACGGCTGCATTGTCGTCGTACCAGTAGCAGATTCCCGTGGCCTCTTTGCCGCCATAGCCGATCGCGCCTGCAAAATTCTCGACCACGCCGATCGCAGCCTTCGCCGGATCCAATCCGGGAACCTTGCGGGCATACTCGAAGACCTTCGAATCCTCGCTGCGGCGGTCGAATACCGTCGAATTGCCCTCGGCGATCGTCTCGTGAGCCGAAACCGTCCGCACGAAGTAAACGTCGAAATAGGGGCGAAGCGAGGTGTAGGGCTCTACGGAGAAGAACTCCTCGACGGCTTTGTTCATCACCCGATCGTAGGTGCCCCGTTTCTGGTGGAAATCCGCATAACCGTTGCCCATCAAAACGAGCGGGATGCCGTTGCCGCGCGTGTGGGTCTGCACGGTCACGACCTGTCCGTCGGCCGAATAGTCGGTCGATACATACTTCGTCGTCAGATATTTGTCCGGCAGAATGGCCCAGAAGGGATATTTCGATACGTACGCATCGACCATCGTTTCGGGAACATAGACGATGACTTTGTTGCATCCGGAGAATTGTCTTTCGGATATTTCCGGCATGACGGGGAACGGCAGATGCAGAGCCTCCAGCTCTTTGCAGTCTTCAAAGGCATTTTCGATCTGCTGCAGCCGGCTCTGCGGGGTTATCGTGACGGACTGCAGCGCATAGCAGGATTGGAACGTCCGGTTCAGCTTCGTCACCGCGTCGGGAATCCGGAACTCTTTCAAGGATTTGCAGACGATAAAGGCGGCTTCGCCGATCTCCGTCAACCGGGAGTCCGGCGCAAGCGTTACGGTTTCGAGCGAGGTGCAAGATCCGAAAGCGTACTTGTCGATCGTTTCGACGCTCGCCGGAATGGAGACGTGCTCCAGCCCGGAGCAGGAGTCGAAGGCGTAGGAGGAGATCCATTTCGCGCCTTCGGGGATGACGATCGTTTTCAAGGTCTTGTAAGCCACGCCGGTAGGCGATCCGAAGCCGTAGACCGATTCGACGGGGTTTATGAAGGTGATCACCCCCTCGCCGTTTTCGTAGACGTTGCTCGCCACGAGCCGCGGATCGTTGTAGTCGATCGGTTTTCCGTCGGTGGTGGTATAGCGAATTTGGTAGGCAGCATCGGGAACGCCCTGCTGCCGAACCGTAATGGTCTGCCTCAGCGTGCCGTCCGAAAGAAGGATCGTTCCGGTGCGGAGGCTTTTTCCGGTGTTTTTCCCGATGGTGAACCGGTAGTGCGATGTGGTCAGCGCGCGTGTTCCGGTCACCTGTTCGAAGGCGATCCAGTCGACATCGGCCGTAACCTTGAAATCCAGGTTGCTGGCGATTTCAGCGGTAAATTCGCCGCCTTCGGCTTCGAAGTCGTACTGCGTTTGGGCGACCAGAATCGCATCGCGCTGCACTTGGGTAACGGTAACCGTCTGCGAATTGCAGCCGTCCCGGTCGGTGAAGCGGATTTGCGCCGTGCGGTTGTCGTATGTTTCGTTGGGCTTTATCCGGTATTTGAGGGTATGCGTCGATGCCGAACGCGTGTCGAGGGCTTCGATCCACTCCTCACGGGGCATTTGCACGGTGTATTCTACATTGGAACGCAGCTCGACGGCGATCGTCTCCCCGGCGCTCGGCACCGTGTAGTTCGCCTGGGTCAGCACGAGCAGATGGCTCCCGGCCTGGTATATCGTCACCGGTTCGATTTTCAGCCCGCTTTTTATCGTGACGGTTCCGATGCGCGTCTCGGCATCCTCGCTCGGCTGCGCACGGAACGTCAGTACGGAGCTTTCCAGGGCGCGGGTCTTGTCGATGCGTGAAATCCACGTTTTGCAGTCGTCACCGATTTCATATTCGAACGGAATGTTGGCCTTCACCCCGATCTCGAAATCGCAGCCGGCGGTCGGCAGCTCGATTTTGTTGGTCGTAACCGTCAAGGCGTCCTGCTGCTTCTGGACAATGACGAACGGCAGCTTCGTCGTGCCGCTTTCGACCATAAAAGTTGCCCGCCGCTCGTCGAAGGTCGTATTGGGCTGGGTGGTGAAGCGGACGGTTGCGGAGCCCGTGCCGCTGGTTTGCGAACAGGCGACCCATTCGGCGCCGCCCGTGATCCGCCAGGAAGCGTTGCAGGTGATGACCAGCTGTTTCTCTTCTCCCGACGAAGAGGTGACGGCGGACGCAAGGTCCAGTTCGATTTTCGTTGCGGCCGGACCGTTCGGTTCATTGGAGGACTTGCTGCATCCGGTCAGCGCCATGATGCCGAAAACGGCGATAACGAGCCCTGCGAGGGGGGGGGATTTTTAAGAAAGAAACGTCCCATTTGCAATAAATTTAGTACGTTTGCAAAGATAATTAAAATCTTGGCAAAAGTGGAACTCCGGATCGCTTTTTTGAAAATGGGGCTCTGAAACGATCGAAACGGAAGACGGCGGAATCCCCTTTTCGGGGCTCCGCCGTCTTTCGGTCTCGGAGATGGGGTGTTACCAGATCACCACGCGCTTCTCCGCCGGGAGGAACATCGCCCCGTCGGTGATGCCGAAGGCGTCGTAGAACGACTGCAGGTTCCGCAGCGTGGCATTCACGCGCCACTTGCCGAGCGAGTGGACGTCGAGTTTCGTGAGCCGTGCGATCTCCTCGTCGCGGATGTTCTGCCCCCACAGCGTGGCGTAGGCCAAGTAGAAGCGCTGGGCCGTCGTGAAGCCGTCGATCGGGGCGGGCTCCGTCTCGCCGAGGGCGTTGTGCAGCGCCGTCCAGGCGACGCGCAGACCGCCCTGGTCGGCGATGTTCTCGCCGAGGCAGAGGGCGCCGTTGGCGTGGATAGCCGGCTGGCCCTCCTTCGCGGGCAGCACCTCGATGGCGTCGAACTGCTCGACCAGAACGGCCGTCTTGGCCTTGAAGGCCTCGGCGTCGGCCTCCGTCCACCAGTTGTTCATGTTGCCCTCCTTGTCGAACTGGCGTCCCTGGTCGTCGAATCCGTGGGTCATCTCATGCCCGATCACCACGCCGATGGCGCCGTAGTTCACCGCATCGTCGGCCGTCGGGTTGAAGAAGGGAGGCTGCAGAATGGCGGCCGGGAAGCAGATCTCGTTCGTCGTGGGGTTGTAGTAGGCGTTCACCGTCTGCGGCGACATGAACCACTCGCCGCGGTCCACGGGCTTGCCCAATTTGGCGTAGTTGTCGGCTGAATACCAGGCGTTGGCGCGCTTGATGTTCTCCCAGTAGCCTAACGAGGGGTCGATTTCGAGCGACGAGTAGTCCTTCCACTTGTCGGGGTAGCCGATCTTCACGGTGAAGGCGGCCAGCTTCTCGCGGGCCTTGGCCTTCGTCTCGTCCGACATCCAGTCGAGGGCGTCGATGTGCTGGCCGAGGGCCGTCTGCAGGTTCTTCACCAACTCGAGCATGCGGGCCTTCTGCTCCTCGGGGAAGTACTTGGCGACGTACATTTCGCCCACGGCCTCCGAGAGGATCGAGTTGGGCACGGCCATGGCGCGCTTCCAGCGGGGCTTCATCTCGGTCGTACCGGACATCTGGCGGCCGAAGAAGTCGAACGAGGCGGCGTAGAGGTCGTCATTCAGATAGGAGGCGGCGCTGCGGAGCGTCGAGGCGGCCAGATAGTCGCGGAGCGTCTCGACCGGCTCCGAGGCGACGAGCGCATTGACTAAGTCGAGCACCTCGGGCTGGCCGACGATGATCGTCTCGAAGTCGCCGCAGCCCACCCCGGCGAGGTAGGCCGTCCAGTCGATGTTGGCATAACGCTGCGTGAACTGCTCCTTCGTCATCGGGTTGTAGGAGGCGGCGATGTTGCGCAGCTCGACATTCGAGCGGAACTTCTCGGCCAGCTTCGTCTCGAAAGCCAGCACGCGGGCGGCCCGGTCGGCAGCCTGCTCCAGTCCGGCCAGCTCGAAGGCCTTCGTGAGGAAGGCGGCGTAGCCCTCGCGCAGCGGGCTGTGCTCCTCGTCGAGGTAGTAGTCGCGGTTGCCCATGCCGAGGCCCGCCTGCGAGATGTAGAGGGCGTTCATCGAGCTGTTCATGAGGTCCGCCTCGACGCCCATCGCGAAGAGCGGGTTGCCGCATGCGCTGTGGATCGCGGCCAGCACCGGAGCCAGCGCCCGGGCGTCGCCGATGGCGTAGATGCGCTCCAGGTCGGCGCGCACGGGCTCCAGCCCCGCCTCGTTGCGGCGTGCGGAGTCGAGCCCCATCTTGTAGAGGTCGGCGATCTTCTGCTCGACGCTGCCCGCCGCAGCCTGGCTCCCGGCCATCGCCGAGAAGAGTTCGTTGATGCGCTTCTCGTTGTTTTCGCGCAGGACGTCGAAGGAGCCGTAACGCGAAAATTCGGGCTTCAGCGGGTTCTTCCGCTGCCAGCCGCCGGTCGCGTACTGATAGAAATCCTCGTTCGGGGCGATCGAGGCGTCGAGGTTCGTCGGATCGATCGCCGGCGTGTTTTTCGTATTCTGACAGCTTGCCATGGCAATCAAGGTCGCTAAATAAAAGAGTTTCTTCATGGTGTTTATTGTTTTTTTCGTTGTTCGCCTGCGGGGCGCGGTACCGGACCCGGCCGTCGGGCAGGGCCGGCTTGCGGGGCTGTCCGATCGCACGCCCCTTGTAAAGCTTGTAAGGAAGAAGGCCGCCTTGCGGGAAGCGGCCTTCGTTCGTGTTAGTCGCGGATGGCCGCTACGCCCGGCAGATCGCCGAACTCGATGTATTCGAGCAGGGCGCCGCCGCCCGTCGAGATGTAGGAGACCTCGTCGGCCAGGCCGAACTTGTTGATGCAGGCCACCGAGTCGCCGCCGCCGATGAGCGAGAAGGCGCCCTTCTTCGTGGCCTCGGCGATGGCTTCGGCCACCGCTTTCGATCCGGTCGCGAACTTGTCGATCTCGAAGACGCCCACCGGACCGTTCCAGAGGATCGTCTTGCAGCCGAGGATGTGGTCGCGGAAAGCCTTCTTGCCCTCGCTGGCGATATCGACACCCTCCCACTCGTCGGGAATCTGCATCACGGGGGCCTCCTTCGTGTTGGCCTCCTCGGAGAATTGGTCGCAGATCAGTGCGTCGGGCGACATGACGAGCTCGACGCCCTTCTGCTTGGCCAGCTCGAGAATCTCGAGGGCCACGGGGAACATCTCGGGCTCGCAGATCGACTTGCCGACCTTGCCGCCGCGGGCGCCTGCGAAAGTGTAGGTCATGCCGCCGCCGATGATGATCGAGTCGACCTTCTCGATGAGGGCCTTGATGACGCCGATCTTCGACGAAACTTTCGAGCCGCCGATGATGGCGCAGAAGGGGTGCTGCGGCTTCTCCATCACCTCGGAGATGGCCCGCACCTCCTTCTCCATGAGGTAGCCGAACATCTTGTCCGTGGGGAAGTGCTTGGCGATGAGGTAGGTCGAGGCGTGCTTGCGGTGCGCCGTGCCGAAGGCATCGTTGATGTAGCAGTCGGCGTAGGAGGCCAGCCGCTCGACGAACTTCTTCTGCGGGCCCTCCTTCAGGGCCTTCTTGGCGGCATCCTTCTCCTCCTTGGTGGCGTCCTCGGCCAGACCGCGGGGCTTGCCCTCCTCCTCGGCGTAGAAGCGCAGGTTCTCGAGCAGCGCCACCTCGCCGGCCTTGAGGTTTCGGCAGATCTCGGCGGCCTTCTCGCCCATGCAGTCGCCGGCGAAGATCACCTTCGTGCCGAGGTTCTTCTCCACGGCGGGGATGATCTGCTCGAGCGAGTATTTCGGGTCGGGGTTCTTCTTCGGACGGCCCATGTGCGACATGAGGATCACGGCGCCTCCCTCGGCGAGCACCTTCTTGATCGTCGGCACGGCCGCACGGATGCGGGTGTCGTCGGTGACGTTGCCCTGTGCATCGACGGGCACATTGAAGTCTACGCGGATAAGGGCGCGCTTGCCTTTGAAATCGTAGTTGTCGATTGAAACCATAGTTGTTTATCGTTAGTTTTGTTTCGTTGCAAAATACGGGACAAAGATACGAAAAGCCGAGCGCAAAATGCAAACTTGTTTGCGATTTTGCCGAGGCGAAGTATCTTCGGCGGAGCCAAAGTGCGAAAAGCCGAGGGCAAAAGCAAACTTGTTTGCGATTTTGCCGAGGCGTCTTCGTCATTCGGGGCGCAGCCTGCGGGGCGCGCAGGTTCGGAAACGAGCTGCGGGCCTCCGCCGCCGGGAGGCTGTGGACCGCTGCGGTTCCATTCGGAACCGCAAATTCATGATTCAAAATTCAATATTCAAAATTAATTGAATCTAAAAGGTTTCCGGGCATGCATGAGTGCCTGTTCGGGCCGCGGCTTGCGAAGCGCCTGCGCGAGCGGACTTGCGGACGCGAGCAGCGGGCCTTCGCGGGGCGAAGCTGCGGCCCGCTCGGTCCTGACGGACCGGTTCCCACATCGTGCTATGCATTCGGCATCTTGCGGACGGCCGATACCTTCGGCATCGAACCACGGGGCAATCCCGCAGCCGAGCGGAGGGGCTTGCGACGAGCAGCGCGAGGATGCAACCCTCCGCCCGGGGGCGGCTGCGGGCTGCCGATTGCTTCGCAATCGAACTGGACGCAAACACCCTCCACGACAGCTGCTGCGCCCCGCAACGCCCTTCGGGCGCAAATTTACGGTCGCCCCCTCCGCTGGGCTGCCGTTACCGGCCGCCGGTCAATACCGGTACCGCATCCACTTCCACAGCTCCTTGAAGCTGGGCTTCTTGCCGTACATGAAGATGCCCACGCGGTAGATCTTGGCGGCGACCCAGACCATGGCGGCGAACGAGGCGTAGAGGATGACGAGCGAGAGGCCGATCTCCCACATCGGGATGTCGTAGGGGATGCGGGCCATCATGACGATCGGCGAGGTGAGGGGGATGATCGAGAACCAGAAGGCGACCGGCGAGTTGGGGTCGTTGATGACGGCCAGCATCATGAACAGGGCCAGAATGATCGGCAGCGTGACGGGGGTCTGCAGCTGCTGGGCGTCCTGGACGTTGTCGACGGCCGAGCCCACGGCGGCGAACATCGCCGAATAGAGCAGAAAACCGCCGAAGATGAAGAGGACGAGGCAGCCGAAGATCTTGAGGATGTAGCCGAGATCGGTCATGGCGGCCACAGCCTGCAGCAGCTGCGGGTCGACCCCTTCGACGGTTGCGGCGGCGGCACCCTGGCGGACGGCCTCGGCGCCGGCCAGCACGTCGGCGGGCATAAGCTGCGGCAGGACGACGGCGCCCACGAGGCAGATCAGCACGCTCCAGATGAGGATCTGCAGCACGGCGACGCACGCCACGCCGAGGATCTTGCCCATCATGAGGTCGAAGGGGCGTACGGACGAGACCATCACCTCCAATACGCGGTTGTTCTTCTCCTCGATCACGGACTGCATGACGATCGAGCCGTAGAGCAGCAGGAACATGTAGAGCATGAAGCCCAGAATGTAGCCCAATGCCGTGGCGACGACGGGCGAGGAGTTGTTCTGTTCATCCTCCTCCTTGTCGTTGCGGAAAGTGCGCATCTTGACCGTGGTCTTGACCTCCTCCATGATGCGGGGCAGATCCTCGATCTCGTAGCGTTTGAGCTTCTCCGTCTCGAGGATGTGCTCGATCTGCGAGGTGATCTTTCCCTCGAGCATGAGCGAGGTCGAGGCGTTGGCGTAGAGCCGCAGATCGGCGGGGTCGTCGAGGATGCCGGCGCCGATGTGCAGCACGCCGAAGTACTCCTTGAGCGAGTCGCGGGCCGCCTCGACGTCGAGATCGACCGTCTCGAAACGGATCGTCTCGTCGCTTTCGAGGGCGCCGGCCACCAGACCGCTGCGGTCGATGACGGCGATCCGCTTCTGCTCGCCGTGCGAATACTCCATGATGAGCGCCGGGGCGACCATCAGGGCGATCATCAGCACGGGCATGAGAAGCGTGGTGATGATGAAGGATTTTTTGCGGACGCGTTCGTTGAATTCGCGGCCGATGATAAGGGATATGTTCGACATGACAATGGTTGTTTTTGCGGGTTGTCGGGTTGCTCCGCGCCGGCGGGCGGCGGCGGTTCCGTTTCCTGCGGATGTTCGTTTGCGCGCATCTTTTCCGCCTCGGCCCGGCCCGGGCAAGCCCGGCGTGGCTTTCGGTTTATCGAAAAGGTGCGATCGGGTTAAAGCGTGCCGTTCACGGCGCGGATGAAAATATCGTTCATCGAGGGGATCACCTCGCGGAAAGAGCGCAGTTCGACCGCCTCGTTCGCGGCGGCGATCACGCCGCGCACCTCCGCGTCGCTCCCGACGTGGAGTTTGAGCGTGTGGTAGCCCGTGACGGAGGGGGTGCTCTCCATCACCTCGCAGCACGCGGCGAGCCGTGCGCGCAGAGCCGCCTCGTCGCCGCGGTAGTCGAGCTCGAAGATGTTGGCCCCGTGGCAGCGGCGAATCTCATCGACGTTGCCCGAGAGGATGTTCTTCGAGCGGTTGATGAGGGTGATGTGGTCGCAGATCTCCTCGACCGAGGACATGTTGTGGGTCGAGAAGATGATCGTCGCCCCCTTGTCGCGCAGGGCGAGGATCTCCTCCTTGAGGAGGTTGGCGTTGATCGGGTCGAAGCCCGAGAAGGGTTCGTCGAAGATGAGCAGCTCGGGCTCGTGCAGCACCGTGACGATGAACTGCACCTTCTGGGCCATGCCCTTCGAGAGCTCCTCGACCTTCTTGTTCCACCACTCCTGGATGCCGAACTTCTCGAACCAGTGCTTGAGGCGCTGCGTCGCCTCGCGGCGCGAGAGCCCTTTGAGACGGGCGAAGAAGAGGGCCTGCTCGCCCACTTTCATCTTTTTGTAGAGGCCGCGCTCCTCGGGCAGGTAGCCGATGCGGTAGACATCTTCGGGGCGGAGCTCCCGGTCGCCGAAGCGGACGCCGCCCGCATCGGGTGCCGTGATGCGGTTGATGATGCGGATCAGGGTCGTCTTGCCGGCGCCGTTCGGCCCCAGCAGCCCATAGACCGAGCCTTTCGGAACGGCCAGCGACACGTCGTCGAGCGCCGTGTGGCCGGCGTAGTGCTTCGAGACGTGTTCTACGGTAAGAATGTTCATGCTGTATTTATGGATGAATAGAATTGTCCGACGGGGCAAAGATAGTGAAAAAAGAATGAAAAGCAACTGAAATTTATTAATTTTCGATAAGGGTAAGGCAGCTGGCGGGCGGGGTGAGGCGCCGGCTGCCCGGCTGCGGGACTGCTTTGCGTAGGAATCGACCTCGCAAGAGGTCGGCGGGCCGCAGCTAATTTTGAATTTGCGCCCGAATGTGCCAGCGGGCCGCAGGCTGCAACCTGAATCCGAATCCACAACATCCACATTTCCCTTTTTTTCATTCGCATCTCCGCATGGCAACACAAAAAACGCCGGCGCCGCGTATGCGGAACCGGCGCCAGTCGAGAATGTGCAGGTGCGCTATCGCGCCGCCCGGGCCGTGCTGTGGCCGTAGTACATCACGACCAGGAAGCAGACGAGCGGCAGCAGGAACGAGAGGTTCACGGCGGGGAAGCCGGCGATCGTCCCGCAGTCGATGATCATCGCCTGCAGCGGCGGCAGCACCGACCCGCCGAGGATCGCCATGATGAGCCCCGCGGCCCCGAACTTCGCATCGTCGCCCATGCCGTCGAGGGCGATGCCGTAGATCGTCGGGAACATAAGCGACATGCACCCCGAGACGGCCACGAGGCAGTAGAGCCCCAAGCGGTCCTGGAAGAGGATCACCCCGGCGGTGAAGAGCGTGGCGGCGACGGCCAGCAGGAAGAGCAGGCGCCCCGGGTTGAAGTACTTGAGCAGGTAGGTGCAGACGAAGCGGCTCGAGCAGAAGATCACCATTGCGATGATGTTGTAGCGCTGCGAGAGCACCTCGGCTGCCTTCTCGGCCATCCCTTCGGCCATGAAGACGCGCGTGCCGTACTGGATGATGAAGGTCCAGCACATGATTTGCGCCCCGACGTAGGCGAACTGCGCGATGACGCCCCAGCGGTAGCGGCGGATCGAGAAGATGCGCCGCAGCGTCGTGAGGAAGCCGTCGGAGCGCGAGCCGTCCTGGTCCTTGGGCATCCGGGCGAAGCGGATCACGAGGAACATCGCCGCGATGACCAGTCCGATGATGAGGTAGGGGGTGATGAGGACCGACAGGTCGGACTGCTTCATCGCCTCGAACTCCGCCTCCGAGAGCTGGGCGCGCCCCGCCGTGTCGAGCGGATGCAGCCGCGCCTGGATGAAGTTCATCGCCACCCACATGCCGACGAGCGATCCCATCGGGTTGAAGGCCTGCGCCAGATTCAGGCGGCGCGTTGCCGTCTCGGGGCTGCCCATCGAGAGGATGTAGGGGTTGGCGCTCGTCTCGAGGAACGAGAGGCCGCACGTGAGGATGAAGTAGGCCGCCAGGAAGGGGTAGTAGCTGCCCGTCAGCTTCGCGGGGAAGAAGAGAAAGGCCCCCACGGCGTAGAGGCCGAGCCCCATCAGGATGCCTGCCTTGTAGGAGTAGCGGCGGATGAACATCGCCGCCGGAAAGGCCATGGCGAAGTAGCCGCCGTAGAAGGCGACCTGCACCAGCGCCCCGTCCGTCACGCTCATGCGGAAGATCTTCGAGAAGGCCTTGACCATCGGGTTCGTGATGTCGTTCGCGAAACCCCACAGCGCGAAGCACGAAGTGATGAGGATGAACGGCAGCACGAAGCTGACGCCCTTGTCGTGCAGAATGGATCGGTTTTCTTGTTTCATGGTTTGTATTTCAGGTTGTTTTCATTCGGTTTCGGGCTGCTGCGTCAGCTCCGCCGTCGCGGCCTCCGCATAGCGCAGCAGATCGGCCGGGGCGATGCGGAGCTGCAGTCCGCGTACGCCGGCACTGATGTAGATCCTCTCGAAAGCCTCGCACGAGGCATCGACGAAGGTCGGGAAGCGGCGTTTCATGCCGATCGGAGAGCAGCCTCCGCGGATGTAGCCCGTCGTCGGCAGCAGCTCCTTGACGGGGATCAGCTCGGCGCTCTTGTTGCCCGAGGCGCGGGCCGCCCGCTTCAGATCGACCTCCCGGTCGCCCGGCACGACGCAGACGAAGTGTCCGCTGCGGTCGCCCCGCAGCACCAGCGTCTTGAAGACCCGCTCGATGGGTTCGCCGAGCTGCCGGGCGACGTGCGCGGCGGCGAGGTCCCGTTCATCGACCTCATAGGGGATCAGCTCGTAGGGGATCTTCGCCCGGTCCAGCAGCCGCGCCGCATTCGTCTTCTCGATCTTCTTCGCCACGGCTACCGGCAGATTTCGTGGATCGTGCGGTAGACGGCGGCCTGCTCCTCGGGGGTCTCGCAGTAGGTGACGACGATGAGTTTCATGCCTGGGCGCCACAGGGCGCGCACCTTCTCCTCGACCACCTCGGCCGGCCCCACGATGCGGGCGTTGAGCACCACGCCGCTTCCTGCGAAGGCTTCGGCGAATCCCTCGACGGGGTTGGCGCCCGGGTCCGTGGCAAGCGAGAAGGCGCCGTCGGCCATTCGGAGCCCCTCGATGCGGGCGATCTCCTCCTTCTTGTCCGACCAGTTGCCGCACGAATGGAAGACCGGACCGCCGAAGCGGGCGGCGGCCCGCTGCATCGCCGGCACGGCGACGGGGAAGTAGAGGTCGGGCGAGAGCATCGTCACCGTGTCGTCGCTCATGCCGAAGCCTTCGAAGCGGCGGCTCGACGCGAAGCCGTGGCCCGGCTTGGCGAGCGCCGGTCCGATGAGGCGGCGCTGCGCCTCGGTGAAGTCGGCGAGCAGGTCGGCCGTACGCTCCATGGCGGCGGTCATCGCCTCGGGATCGAGGTAGAAGTCGAGGTAGAACTGGTTCGAGTCGATGATGTTGCTCAGGGTGTTGAGGGGCGATTGCACGTCGCAGTACGACACGGGGATCACGCCGCGGGTCTGCTCGAGGAAGTATTCGACCATCTCGAGCGTGTGGCGGCCGATCGCCGTCTCGGCGACAGGGCGGAAGGGGGCGGCCACCAGCTCGGCCGTCGAGCCGAACTTGCCCTCCACGGCGGGCGCCAGTCCGGGCTCCCAGCGGTAGTCGAAGCCGTAGGCCGCGGCGACGGTGCCCAAACCGTACCAGGGTTCGAGAAAGTTGGGAATGTCGGCCTCGAAGCACATGCTCCGTTCGAGGGCGCCCAGCTGCCAGGCGAGCGAGCGCTGCCGGTCGCGGCACTCCTCGGCGAAGACCTCCTTGACGCGCATGCGGCGGTAGACCAGGACTCCCTGGTCGGCCTTCCAGAAGTCGGCGCAGCGCTCGTCGAGGGCTGCGGCATAATCGGCGTAGCGGGCCCGGTCGAAACGTTCGGGCGCGATCGGATCGACGCGGGTGGCCTGCGAATCGGCCAGCGAGGTATCGAAAGTATCTTTCATGGTTTTTAGGGTTGGCTTTTATGTTTCTGTTTGCGGGGCGGCGGTTGCGGCGGCCGGAACACCGGCCGCGCAGGCGGCTGTTCGAATGCAGCCGGCCTTGGCGGCGAACCGACCGTTCGGGGCGCAGCCTGCGGAGAGCCCGCCCGAAGCGGACCTGCGGGACGCGAGCTGCGGGCCTCCGCCGCCGGGAGGCTGCGGACCGAACGGCCTTTCCAAGGCCGAAATTCAAAATCCTAAATTCAAAATTCCGTTTCAAAGAACACGCCTGGACGTTTATTCCGGGTCGGGCCGCGGCCTGCGAAGACCGCCGGCGACGCAAGGAGCTGCGGGCCTTCGCCGCCCCCAGGCTGCGGCCCGCACGGCCTTTTCAAGGCCGGTTTTCACCCGATCCGAGCCTGCAGCCGAGCGGATGGGCTCGCTTTCGAGCGGCGCGGGGATGCAGCCCTCCGCCAAGGGGCGGCTGCGGGCTGCCGGTCGCGCAGCGACCGATTTTGCCGGCCTGCATTTACGCTCGGGCTGCAGCTTGCGAAGCGCCTGCACGAGCGGACGCCAAAGCGGACGCGAGCAGCGGGCCTTCGCGGGGCGAAGCTGCGGCCCGCTGCGGCTTCACTGAAGCCGCAAATTCAGCATTCAAAATTCAAGATTCAAAATTATTGCTCGGGCTGCAGCCTGCGGAGGCCGCACACGACTGCAAGGAGCTGCGGGCCTCCGCCGCCCCCACGCTGCGGCCCGCACGGCCTTTTCAAGGCCGATTCCTACCCAAGGCAGCCCCGCAGCCGAGCGGACGGGCGTGCGACGTAGAGGAGCAGCCCTCCGCCCGAGGGCGGCTGCGGGCTGCCGACGTCCGCGACGTCGCATCTGTCGCAAAACACCGGTACGACCAGCGGCTTCGGGCTGTCACCGGCCCTCCCGTCCGCCTCACCTCTTTCGCAGCTCCTCCGCGATGCGGAAGAGCTCCCGCACGCGCCCGTCGCTCACCCCGGCATCCATGTTGATGCAGCAGATACCCGTGCGGAGCAGGTCGCCCGAGGCGGCCACGCGCTCCGCGATGATCCGGTACAGCTCGTCGGAGGTGTAGCTCTCGATCTCCACGGGGTTCAGCCGCAGGCTGAAGAAGGTCTCGGGCAGCGCCGCCCGCAGCGCCGCCACGTCGCCGCCCCACCCGAGGTCGAGGAAGTCGAGGTGCGGGATTCGGGCGAACTGCGCCGCATGGCGGTGCGGGTCACGGCCGCAGTAGTGGATGCCGTAGGGGCGGTAAAGCTCGCTCCAGCGGCAGTCGATCGGCAGCAGCAGGGCCTCGTAGTCCTGCTCCGAGATCATCGTGTGCGAGCACTCGGAGTGCAGGAAGAGGGGTGCATCGAGGTGGCGGACAATACGGTTTACCGAGATCGAGGTGGTACCCGTCTCGCTTCGGATGTAGCGGAAGAAGCGCTCGACGACGCGGCCGATCGCCTCGAAGTAGGCCCTTGTCCCCTCGGGGTCGATCATCATGTCCATGAGCACCGCCTCGCCCTTCAGGTCGATCGCCAGGTTCAGCACGCCGCCCCAGTTGATGTCGCCCGTCACGTAGCCGTACTTCGCCTTGAGGGCCTCGATGAGGCGCTGCAGCCGCCGGAAGGGCTCCGAGCGGAAGGGAGCCTCCTCGTCGATCGCGAGCTCCTCGCGGTGGGCGCAGATCACCTGCGGCGCAGCGTCGGCGGCATACTCCACGCGGCAGCCGAGCATCTCCGAGAGGAGGTAGCCCGCCGCCAGATGCACGACCCCGATCTCGGGGCGCGCCTCGTCGCGGTGCCCGCCCAGGCCGCAGTCGCCGAAACGGTCGTAGAGGGTGCGCTCCATCCGCTGCTCGTCGGCCACGCGGCGGCGGGGATCGTAAAAGAAATCTTCGTCGAAGACGATGCCGGCATGGCGGTTCCACCACGAGGGGTGAAAGACCACTTCGACGGGCAGGGGGTGGGAACAGCAGGGTTTCATATCGGTCGGTAATCGGTTCGTTCATGCACTTTTCTTCGCCTCGGCACAGCCTGAACTCGTTCGGCTTTTCGCCTCGGCATCGTCCGGACAAGTCCGGCTTTGCTTTCGGCTTATCGAAAAGGGTTCGGTCTGCAGCCTTCGGCCCCGCCTCGGGCGGAGTGCCGCGGCACAACGTGGTGCTAATTTACGATTTTTTCGGCAAACCGCCGCCGTTTTTCTCCGGAAAGCGACCTGCGGCGCCCTTTTTCTTGGAAAAAGGGGCGATTCGCTTTTCCATTCGGCGAACTTTTCCTATTTTTGGCCCGTTATTTTCGTGCATTCCGTTCCGATGAAACGTCCGCTCGCCGCCCTGCTCCTCTCGGTCGTCCTGCTCTCCGCAGGGTGGCTCTCCCTGACGGGGCTGCTGCTGCCCGCAGCGCTCGTGCCGCTGCTCCGGGCCAGCGCCGACGAGGCGCCCACGCGCCGCGGCTGGTGGCGGATGTGCGGCCGCGCCGCCCTCGTCTTTCTCCTCTGGAACGCCGCCACCGTCTGGTGGATCTGGTATGCCACGCCGATCGGCCCGATCGCGGCCGCGCTGGCCTCGACCTCGCTGAACCTCTTCGCCTTCATGCTCTTCCACACGGTCTCGAAGCACGCCCCCAAGCCGCTGGCCTACACGACGCTCGTCGCCGCCTGGATCGCGACCGAATACTGGTACACCACGGGCGACTTCTCGTGGCCGTGGCTCGTGCTGGGCAACGGCTTCTCGCACGACGTGTGGGCCGTGCAGTGGTACGAATGGACGGGCGTCTTCGGCGGCTCGCTGTGGGTGCTCGTCGTCAACCTGCTGCTCTTCGAGGCGCTCCGCGCCCCCTCGCGCCGCCGCATCCTCCGCGCCGCTGCAGGATACGTTCTTCCGATGCTCCTCTCGCTGGCGCTCGGCGCCCGCTGCCGCCTGCAGCCCGACGAAGGGCGGGTCAAGGTGAGCATCCTCCAGCCGAACGTCGATTGCTACGAGAAGTTCGACGGCGACGACCGTGCGCAGATCGCGAACATCTTCGACCTGCTCGGCGAGGTGCCGGCCGACGCCGACTTCATCCTCCTGCCCGAAACGGCCCTCCCGGGTCGCTACTGGGAGCCTTCGCTCGCCGAGCGGCCCGACGGTGCGGCCGCCGCGCCGATCTGGCGGCAGCTGGCCGACACGCTGCGCCGCCGGGCGCCGGGTGCGATGCTGGTGACGGGTGCGAGCACCTGCCGGCACTACACCCCGGCCGACCGCACGCCGACGGCCCGCCCCGGGTGGGGATTCTGGTACGACATCTACAATTCGGCGGTCGGCATCGACTCGGCGGCCCGCACGCAGCTTCACCACAAGGGGCGCCTCGTGATCGGCGTCGAGAGCACGCCGACCTGGATCTTCGACCTCTTCGATTTCCTGACGATCGACCTCGGGGGCACGGTGGGGCAGCTCGGCATCGGCACCCGCGGCGCAGCCTTCGACCACGCCGGCACGCGGATCGCCCCGGCGATCTGCTACGAAGGGCTCTACGGCGACTTCTTCGGCGACCACGTGCGCCGCGGCTCCGCATTTACGGCGATCCTCTCGAACGACGGCTGGTGGGGCGACACGCCCGGCTACCGCCACCTCTTCACCCTCTCGCGGCTGCGCGCCGTCGAACACCGCCGCGCCGTGGCCCGCGCCGCCAACACGGGGCGTTCGGGCTTCATCTCGCCCTGCGGCGCCGTGTCGCAGACCCTCGGCTGGGAGCGCCGCGGCGTGCTGACCGAAGAGGTGCCGCTCCGCAGCGGCCTCACCTTCTACACCCGCCACGGCGACTACCTCGGCCGCATCGCCGAGCTCGTGCTGCTGCTCTCGGTGCTCTACTACGTCGCCTACCGCGTCAAGCGGCGCAATTACCTCGTTCAATAATCCCGTACCTAATATATGAATTACACCCAAACGCTCGATTTTCTCTTCCGGTCGCTCCCTTCGTTCGAAGTGAAGGGGGCCTCGGCCTACAAGCCGGGGCTGGAACGCATCTCCGAGTTCTGCCGCGTGCTGGGCAACCCGCAGCGCAACTACTTCACGATCCACGTCGCCGGGACGAACGGCAAGGGGTCCGTTTCGCACCTGCTGGCCTCGATCCTCCAGCAGGCAGGCTACCGCACGGGGCTCTTCACCTCGCCCCACTTGCAGGACTTCCGCGAACGCATCCGCGTCGATGGCGAGATGATCCCCAAGCAGAAGGTAGTCAACTTCGTCGACAAGCACCACGACCGCATGGTCGATCTGAAGCTCTCCTTCTTCGAGATGACCGCCGCACTGGCTTTCGACTACTTCGCACAGAGCGACGTCGAGGTGGCCGTGATCGAGACGGGGCTCGGCGGACGGCTCGACGCGACGAACATCATCCTCCCGGTGCTGAGCATCATCACCAACATCGGCCTCGAACACACGGCCCTGCTGGGCGACACGCTGCAGAAGATCGCCGCCGAGAAGGGCGGCATCGTCAAGAAGAGCATTCCGCTCGTCATCGGCGAAGGGGATGCCCGCTACAACGAGGTGCTGGAGCAGATCGCCGCGGCGAACCGCTCGCGCGTCATCTACGCCGAGCGGGAGTTCCGCTGCGAGAAGTCGGGCGAGACGGAGCGGACGCAGCGCTTCCGCCTCGAACGGACGCGCGACGCCCGCCGGTACGACGTCGAGCTCGACCTGCTGGGCAGCTACCAGCTCCACAACCTCGTGACGGCGGCCGCGGCGAGCGACTACCTGCACGAGAGCACGCCGCTGACCATCTCGCGCCGCGCCTTCGTCGAGGGGATCCGCACGGCGGCGGAACACACCGTGCTCCGCGGCCGCTGGCAGCGCCTCGGCGAGGAGCCGCTGACGATCTGCGACACGGGGCACAACGCCCACGGGCTCCGCTACGTGGCCGAGCAGATCGCCGCCACGCCCCACCGGAAGCTCTACTGCGTGATGGGCTTCGTGCGCGACAAGGATCTGGCCCACATCCTGCCCCTGCTCCCGAAGGAGGCGCACTACATCTTCACGGCCGCCCGGACCGATCGGGCCCTCCCCGCCGAGACCCTTTGCGCGAAGGCGGCAATCTACGGGCTGCGCGGCGAGGTGGTCGCCGAGGTGCCGGCCGCCGTGGCCCGCGCCCGCGAGCTGGCCGAGCGGGAAGACATGATCTTCATCGGCGGCAGCACCTACGTGGTGGCCGAAGCGTTATAGTCTTAAGAAACTGATCGCGTATTGCAGCGCCGGTCCTTTTCCTTCGGGAGGGGCCGGCGCTGCGGGCTTTCCGGCGGGTTCGATGCCGGAGGCATCGGCGGGCCGCAGCCTGGGGGTGGCGGAGGCCCGCAGTTCGTACCCGAACTTGCGCGCGCTCCGCAGGCTGCAGCCCGAGCAATAATTTTGAATCTTGAATTCTGAATTTGCGGCTCCAGAAGGAGCTGCTGCATTTCGGTGTCGCTGTTTCCTGTTCCTTGAACAAAAAAAAAGAGGAAGCCCCCGAAAAGGGGCATCCCTCGATCCTTGCAGGCCCTGTAAGCCGGGTTCTGTTCCCGCCTTCCGGACGAAGACGGGTCTCTGTCATTTATCTACGACGACGGTCTCCCGCCGCCTCCAGCAACCTACCCCCCGACATCGGGCGAGCAACCCTATAACTGTCGGTATACACGGTCTTGCAACCCACGGGACGTACGGCCGACGGACATCGCTGCCCGCGCGGTGGGCTCTTACCCCGCCTTTTCACCCTTACCGCATCGCAGATGACCCGAACGGGTCTCCCAATACGGCGGTTCTTTTCTGTTACGCTGCCATAAGCTCTCGCCTATCAAGCCGTTAACTTGCGTGGTGCTCTATGTTGCCCGGACTTTCCTCCCCCGAAACGATTCGGCAGCGACAGAGCGGGCCTGCGGGGCAAAGATACGAAAGAGAGGCCGCAATTGCAAAACCCAAGATTCAAAATTATTGCTCGGGCCGCGGCTTGCGAAAGGACCGCGTACGAGCAGTATGCGAGGAGCGGGCCTTCGTGGGGCCGCAGCCTCCGCCGGGCGGAGGCCCGCAGTTCGTCACCGAATCTGCGTGCGCTCCGCAGGCCGCGGCCCGGGCATAATTCTGAATTTGCACCTGAATGGGCGCCGCAGACTGCGGCCCGATTTCCAATTTAAATATCCATAAATTTGTTTTTGCCCTCGGCTTATCCGTATCTTTGGCTGCGCCTTGGATACTTCGCTTCGGCAATGCTCAAATAAATTTGGCATTGCCCTCGACTTTTTCGTATCTTTGTCTGACGCGCTCCGGCGGGGCGCCGACCTAACCTAAACTTTTTCATCCGATGAAAAAACAACTCCTGCTTCTGCTGGCGGCAGCCCTGGCGCTGACCGCCTGCGGACCGACCGGTCGCACGGCCGATGCGAACGGTTTCTACACCAACCCGATTCTGGGCGGCGACTACCCCGATCCGACCATTATGCGCGAGGGAAACGACTACTACATGACCCATTCGGCCTTCGACTACCAGCCCGGTTTAGCCGTCTTCCACTCGACCGACCTCGTCCATTGGGAGCCGATCAGCTTCGCGCTGAAAACCTATCTGGGATCGGTCTGGGCGCCCGATATCTGCAAGTACGGCGACAAGTACTACATCTATTTCACGGTGGCCTTCCCCCACGGCCGCAAGAACTTCGTGACCTGGGCCGAATCGCCCTACGGTCCGTGGAGCGACCCGATCGACCTGAAGGTGGGCAACATCGACCCCTGCCACGTCGTGGGCGAGGACGGGTCGCGCTGGCTCTTCATGTCGGGCGGGCGGCGCGTGCGCCTCACCGACGACGGTCTGGCGATCCTGCCCGAGACCATGGAGACGGTCTACGAGGGGTGGCGCTATCCCGAGGAGTGGCTGACCGAGGGAATGTGCCTCGAAGGGCCGAAGCTCCGCAAGATCGGCGACTACTACTATTATCTGAACGCCGAGGGCGGCACGGCCGGACCTCCGACCAGCCACATGGTCGTCGTGGCCCGCTCGAAGTCGATCGACGGCCCGTGGGAAAATTCCCCCTTCAATCCGCTCGTGCATACCTACGACGCGAAGAACCGCTGGTGGTCGAAAGGCCACGGCTCGCTCATCGACACGCCGGACGGCCGCTGGCTGGTGGTCTACCACTCCTACGAGAACGGCTTCACGAACCTGGGCCGACAGACCCTGATGGAGCCCGTCGTGCTGGGTGAGGACGGCTGGTTCCACCCCGTCGAGGGGATCGACATCGAGAAGCCGATCGCCGCACCGCTGCCGCAGACGCCCGCCGTGGACCGCCGGGCCCGTCTGGGCGAATTCCGCATCGGTCTCGACTGGAAATTCTACAAGGCCTACGATCCCGACCGCGTGCAGGTCGAGAACGGCGTGCTGACGATGCGCGGCAAGGGGAGCACGGCCGCCGAGTCGTCGCCGATGATGTGCGTCGCGGGCGAGCACGCCTACGAGTTCGAGGCTGAAATCGAGCTCCACGGCGAGGTCTCGGCCGGTCTGCTGCTCGTCTACAACAGCGACTTCTTCATGGGCTCGGGCTTCAACAAGGAGCGCCGCTTCCGCTTCCGCAAGGGGGGCGTTTCGGGCCGCGGAAAGGGCGCCACGCATCTGTGGCTGCGCGTACGCAACGAAAACCACATCGTGACGGGCGCCTACAGCGAGGACGGCGTGAACTGGGAACGCGAGACGTGGGGCATGATGATCGGCGGCTACGACCACAACACCCTTTACGAGTTCCAGAGCGTGCTGCCGGCCCTCTACGTCTCGGGCGACGGCTACGCCACCTTCCGCAACTTCACCTACCGTTCGCTGACGGACAAGGAGTAGCCTGCGCGTTGCGCGGCGACAGCAAAAGCGGGGACGTTCGACAGTCGTCGGACGGCCCCGCTTTTTTCGATCGGGCCGTATGGCCCGTTCCGAGCCCGCCTCCTTACAGCTCCTCCGCCTCCGCTTTGCTGCGGCTGCTGAAATCCGAATCCTGCAGTTTGGCGTAGGCACGCAGGTATTTGCGGAGGTTCGAGACCAGCTCCTGCGTCTCCTGCAGCAGATTGAGGTAGACGTAGACCACCGTCATCGACGACGGATCGCCCTCGCGCAGCTGGCGGAACAGCCGGTGGTAGGTCTCGGAGATCGTCTCCTTCAGCTCGTCGCATCGCCGCCGCAGGGCGGGGACGGCATCCGGCGTCCGGTCGTTCAGCAGGAGGATCACCTCGCCGAAGAGGGCGCCGACGAGCGAACGGATCGATTCGAGCTCCGCGACATAGCGGTTCGGCAGCGGGCGGAAGTTGTTGTCGACGTGTTCGCGGCAGGTCTCGTTGATGCGCCGGAGGTTGTAGAGCATCCCCATGCAGCAGCTGTTGCTCAGGTGGAACCACGTGCTCTTCTCGATGGCGGTCTCGCGGGGCACCCGGCGCAGGCAGAGCGTCTCCTTGCGGAGGGTGTTTTTCAGGAGGATCTTCTCGCGCTGCAGGTTCGACTCGGTCTTGCCGAGCAGCCGGGCATTCTCGGTCATGAAGGCCGTCGCGATGTTCCGGTAGGAGCTCTCCGCGGCGACCAGGAATTTCAACTGCCGCTGCGTCAGATAGAGCAGGAAGAGGTTCCAGCTCTTCGAGCGGTCCTCGATGGTCTGGATGGCCATGAAGAGGGCATCCTCGCCCTCCTCCGCCTCCTTCTCGCGGAAGCGGCGGTTGCTGCGGACGATGAGATAAATCGTGAGGACCGCAAGCGCCATCATGACCCAAAGCCCGCCCCAGTGCATCGCCAGCACGACGATCCCCGCCCCGATAAAGGCGGCGCCGGCCGTGAGGAACCAGCCGCCGATGACCGAGATGACGCCCGTGATGCGGAAGACGGCGCTCTCGCGGCCCCAGGCGCGGTCGGCGAGCGACGTACCCATGGCCACCATGAAGGTGACGAAGGTGGTGGAGAGCGGCAGCTTCAGCGACGTGCCAAGCGCGATGAGCGCTCCGGCCAGCACCAGATTCACCGATCCGCGCACGAGGTCGAACGCCGCCCCCTGCTCCAGAATCATCTCCTCGACGTTGAAGCGGCGGTTGAACCAGAGGCGCATGCGGCGCGGGGTGCGGCACCGCACCCAGTAGAGGGACGAGAGCGTCCACCGCACGAGCCGGCGGGCGATGCGCGACGAACCGAACATCTCGTCGCCGCCCTGCTGGCTGCCGAGGCCGATTTCGGTCTTCGTCACGTTCCGCGCCTTGCGGGAGGTAGCGAGCGAAACGACCATGACCAGCCCCGCGCCGACGAGAAAGACGAGCGGGGTATCGGCCGGGCCGTTGAGCGAGTTCATCATGAATCCGTGCGCATCGCCGCCGCCGTTGGCGACGTAATCCTGGTACGAAGCCAGTCCGCTGAGGGGCACGCCGATGAAGTTCACCAGGTCGTTGCCGGCGAAGGCCGTCGCCAGGGCGAAGGTGCCCATCAGGACGATGACTTTCAGGACGTTCACCTTCAACAGATGCAGCAGCTGCATGAGGGCGGTGAAGCCGGCGAAGCAGCCCGCGATCAGCAGCCCGGTGTTGGCCTTGATCCAGCCCTTGACCTCCGGCGTCATGAACGTCAGGTCCTTCGCCCCCTTGATGAGCAGGAAGTAGACGATGGCCGTGGCGCAGATGCCGCCGAAGAGGCCGATTTTCCACTTCAGCCGGCTGCGGTAGTTGAACGAGAAGATCACGCGGGCGAGGAACTGCACGACCGTACCGAACACGAAGGCGATCGCCACGGAGAGGAAGATGCCCAGGATGACGGAGAGGGCCTTTTCGGTATTGAGCAGGTCGTTGAATCCCAGCTCGGTTCCGGCGGCCATCTTGATGAGGGCGACGACGAACGACGCGCCGAGCAGTTCGAAGACCATCGAGACGGTCGTCGAGGTCGGCATGCCCAGCGAGTTGAAGATGTCGAGCAGCATGATGTCCGTCACCATCACCGCCATGAAGATGCAGATCAGGTCGTAGAACGAGAAATTTTCCGGCCGGAAGATGCCGTGGCGGGCGATCTCCATCATGCCGTTGCTCATGGCGGCGCCGAGGAAGACGCCGATCGACGCCACGAGGATGATCCGCTTGAAGGGGGCGGCCTTCGACCCGATGGCCGAATTGAGGAAGTTGACCGCATCGTTGCTGACGCCCACCGACAGATCGAAGATCGCCAGCAGGAACAAAAAGACGATGACGCCTGAAAAGAGCAGTTCCATATCCGTTTGAGTTTGTTCGTTGTCCGGATGCAAAGTACGCCGGGGATCGTTTCAAAATCGTTTCAGAATCGTGAAGCATTTGTGAAATCGGCAAAAAAAGGGCTACCCGAGAGCGCGAAACCGACTCTCGGACAGCCCCGGGAAGAAAAACAGCCTTTTCGATTGCTCATGGCGGCTCCAGGCCGCGGGCAGAGCCGTACTTGTTCAGGCGGTGTCGGGGCGGGAAAGGTTGCGTGGTTGAGAACCTATTTTTCCCGCGTCACCGTATGCAGGATATGCCCCTCGGCGTCGATCAGGGAGAGGGTGAGGCGCTTCGCCGAGACGCCGAGCACGGAGAATCCGCTCCGGCCGCTGACGAAGAGGGCCCCCTCGGCCGGCTCGACCTTCGGACGCGAGAGCGAGGCCGAGCTGTTCACCACGTAGTCGATCGCGGAGCCCTTCGCCCGGATGTGCTGGAAGTTGTGGATGTGTCCGCACACGTAGAGGTCCACCCGGTGGCGGCGCAGGATCCGGTCCACGCGCGCCTGCATGTCGGTGCGCTCGCTCGCGCTCTTGTCGGTTCCGGCGAAGATCGGATGGTGTCCGGCCACGACGATCCAGTCCTCCGCGGCGCCGGCCAATTCCCGCTCTAACCAGGCCAGCTGGGCCTCCGCATCCTCCCCGGCGGCATCGGGGTATTTGGCCGGATCGTTCCGGTACTTGTCGATGAGCGGCGTCGTGTCGAGCAGGATCACCTTGAGCGTCGTCCCCTTCTTCTCGAAGGTGCGCGCATAGTATTTCGCGGGCATCGCCCAGCGGCGGCTGATGCGGGAGTAGTCGACGACGGCCTGCGTGCTGCCCCGGTATTCGTGGTTGCCGCAGACCGGCAGCCACTCGACCAGCAGCTCGGGGTGGCGGTAGATGTTCTCGTAGTTGCTCCTCCACAGCGGGTCGGAGGTGCTGCGCACCCCCTCGTAGTGGAACACGTCGCCCAGCGCGAGCACCGCCTCCGGCTCGACGGCCTCCGCCATCTCGCCTATCGTCGCCGCGATGGGCTGCTGGTCGTACCAGCCGTTGCGGCCGAGGTCGCTGGTGACGAGCAGGGTAATGTCGTTTTTCAGTCCGTTCCATTCGGCCCGGTTCTGCGCCCCGGCCGCGAGGCCGAGCAGAAGCGCGGCCACGATCGACAGAATTTTTTTCATGACAGTCATCGCAGGTTAAAAGTTGATTTTCAGTCCGCCGTTGAACTTCACGCCGTAATATTCGGCCTGCATGGTGCGCTCCTTGCTCCCCTGGTAGTAGCGGAGAGGCTGGTCGAGCAGGTTCGTGCAGTCGGCGAAAAGGGTGAATTTCGCCTTCCGGCCGAAGGTGTAGCCGAGGTTCAGATCGAGGTAGCTCACGGCATCGTAATAGCGGTCGTAGAAGGCGCTCGTGCCCATCTCGTCGATGAAGGCCGACGCGTAGTTGTAGGAGAGGCGCGCGCTCAGCCCCCACTTCTCGAAGTAGAGCGAGGCATTGGCGGTATGGGCCGGAGAGCCCGGGAGGCTCAGCCCCTTCTCGTTTTCGCGCCCCTCGAAGTTGAAGTCCGTCACGCGCGAGCGGGTATAGGTGTAGGTCCCGTAGAAGCCGATGCACTTCAACGCGGGCGACAGAAAGCCGAAGTCGCGCTGCCAGGCGAGCTCCACGCCCGCGATGTTGGCATTGCCGGCGTTCTTGGGCTGCGTGAAGCGGGTCCACACGTTGCCCTCGTACTCCTTGTTGAAGACCACCTCATCGACGATGAACCCGTCGATCCGTTTGTAGAAGACCCCCGCGCTCACCAGTCCGATCGACTTCCAGTAATACTCGGCGTTGAGGTCGAAGTTGTGCGAGGTCGTGGCCTTCAGGTTCGAGTTGCCCACCTTGATCTCGTTGTCCCCGCGGCTGATGTTCATCCCCGGGACGAGGGCCGAATACTTGGGGCGCGCCAGCGACCGGTTGTAGCCCAGACGGAGGAAAAGGTTCTTGCACGGCTCCCATTTCAGCAGGAGCGAGGGCAGGAAGTTCGCATAGTCCGAGGTGCGGGGCTCGGTGGGGGTCACGGTATCCTCCTCGTCGTCGTAGATGCGGCCGATGTAGCGCAGCGCCGTGTGCTCCATCCGAAGGCCGCCCGTGAAGTGCAGTTTCTCCGCAAGGCGCGAATCGAACCGGGCGTAGAGCGAAGCCACCGTCTCGCGCGCATCGTAATTTCCGGCCAGCTCCGCCGCCACCTGCTCCTTCTCGAAGGCGCTCCCGTCGCCGAGGTAGAGCGCGCCGACGAAGCTCTTGTCCACGAAGAGGCCGGGACGGTACTTGTCCGACGGCATGAACCGGTCGGTGTTCCGGTCCGTCGCATGGGCGAGCGCCTCGGCCAGAAAGCCCTTCTTGTCCACGGGCGTGTATTCGTAGAAGTCGATCTCGCGGCGCTTGGTCTTCCGGACGTACTTGGCGCCGAACTTGAGCCTCGAGTGGCGGGCGATGTCGGTCTGCAGGTCGATCGAGGCCTTGTAGTCCTGCTCCACGATCTCCTGCTGCTGCTCCGTCAGCTCCTTGAGCGAGAAACCGTCGTTCAGCGTCATCGTCGAACCCTCCAACGGATAGGCCCACGGCTCGCGGGGATTGCTGAGATCGAATCCGAAATGCTGTTTCTTCAGCCGCAGATCGAGGTACCGTTCGTCGGGACGCTCCTCCGACGCACGGTCGTAGCCCAGTTTCCAGTCCGCCTTGAAGCGGCCGATCCGGTTCTCCCCGCCCAGGGTGAGGTCGAGGGTCTGCTGCCGCTCTAAACGGGCGTTGCGGTTGTCGGGCGACCCCGCCTTGGTCTGGATGCGCACGTCGGCGACCCCCTCCGGCGTGATCTCCTTCAACGTGACGCGATAGCGGTTCTCCCAGTCGTTGCGGTTGTTGAAGAGCCCCTTTAGCCAGATGCGGTTGTCGGCGTCGAAGCGGTAGTCGAGCGAGAGCGAATAGCTCTGCCGCTCGCGGGTCACGTAGTAGCGGCGGATCTGGTAGTCGCTTACGTAGACCGTCCCGTCGTCGTTCTTCTCCCAGACGAACTCCGTGTCGTAGGAGCCCGACGGGGCGTTTTGATAGGAGACGGCCGCCATGACGCCCAGCCGGTCCCGGAAGAAGCGGTTGCCGACGGTCAGCCCGAGGTTGAGCTGCGGCTTGCGGCTGACCGGGTTGCAGCCGCTTCCGGCGACGGCGTTGAGGGTGAAGCGGCGGGGCGAGCTCTTCGTGACGAGGTTGATCGATCCGCCGATGGCGTCGCCGTCCTGGTCGGGGAGCAGCGTCTTGTTCACCTCGATCATCTGGATCATGTCGGCCGGGATCAGGTCGAGCTGCACCTGGCGGATGTCGCCCTCGGCCGACGGGATGCGGCTGCCGTTGAGGGTGACGGAGCTGAACTCCGCCGGCGTGCCGCGCACCTGCCCGAAACGGGCCTCGCCCTGGTCGTACTGCACATTGATGCCGCTGATGCGTTTCAGGGCGTCGCCGATGTTCGAGTCGGGGAACTTGCCGATCTGGTCGGCCGACACCACGTTGGTGATGTTCGCATTCCCCCGCTGCCGGTTCACGGCCCGCTGCTGATCCGAGAAGACGCCGTTGACGACCACCTTGTCCAGCTCCTGCGACGAGGCGGTCAGGAGGATGTCCTCGAAGGCGCGCTGGCCGTCCGAGACGGTGAGCTCCCGGCTGACCGGCTCGAACCCGAGGTAGCTGACCGAGAGGCGGTGCGCGCCCTCCGGCAGATTCGAGAAGGCATAGCAGCCGTCGAGGTCCGTGACCGCCGCGCGGCAGCTGCCGTCTATCTGCACTACCGCGCCGGGGAGCGGGTTGCGCTCGCCGTCGAGAATCCGGCCCCGGATCGGTCCCGGGACGGGCGAATCCGCTGCCCACGAGGCGAGGCACACCACGGATAGAAACGCCGAAAGCCAAACTTTTTTCATGTCATTCATACATTTCGATTTAAATTCGGGTTTGTTTCCGGTCGCAAAGGTGGCGTCGCAATGTTTCACCGTTGTTTCAAAAAGATGGACTTTTCGTGAAAACTGCGAAAACGGCGCACTTGTTAAGTTTTTATGAAATTTTCGGCCGGATGCCGCACCGCCGGCCGTTGTTGTGTATTTTTACGGCACGAAACACCGTTTTTTTGCATGATGGAACCCACGAAACGCATTCTGGCGGTCGATGACGAAGAGACGCTGTGCGAGGCGCTCCGGTTCAATCTGGAGGCCGAAGGCTACAGCGTCGATACGGCCTGCAGTGCCGAGGAGGCGCTGACGCTCGACCTCGCGCGCTACGACCTCTTCCTGCTCGATATCATGATGGGGGAAATTTCGGGCATGCAGCTCGCCCGCATCCTCAAATCCAATCCGGCCACAGCCTCGCGCCCCGTCATCTTCTGCACGGCCCGGGATGCGGAAGAGGAGCTGATCGCGGGGCTCGACCTCGGCGCGGACGACTACATCACGAAGCCCTACTCGCTGAAAACCGTATCGGCGCGCATCCGGGCCGTGCTGCGCCGCTCGGCAGCGGCAGCGGCTGCCTCGGCGGCCGCTTCGGCATCGGCCGGCCCGGGGGCAGCGGGGGCAGCGGGGGCAGCGGGTGTTTCGCCCGCTCCGGCCCCGGAGCTCGCCTACCTCGGCCTGAAGATCGACCCCGCGAAAAAGATGTGCACGGTCGACGGCCGGGAGGTGAATCTGCCGCGCAAGGAGTTCGAGATCCTCTCGAAGCTCCTCTCCGCCAAAGGCCGCATCTTCAGCCGGGCGGAGCTGCTCAAGGGGATCTGGACGGACGACGTGGTGGTGCTCGACCGCGTGGTCGATGTCAACATCACCCGCATCCGGCAGAAGATCGGCCCCTACGGCAAACACATCGTCACACGCTCGGGTTACGGCTATGGCTTCATGGAATAGGCTCGATTATCCGAGGCGGCTTTTTCTGTGGCTGCTGGGCTACTCGCTCCTGCTGGTCGGATGCTTCACGGGGTTCCAGTACCACCGCGAGAGACAGTTCAAGATCGACGCGCTGGATGCGCAGCTCCAGCTCATCAACGCCCATTTGCTGGAGGAGCTGGCCGAGGGCGGCGATGCCGCGCGGGGATTCACGGTGCAGCGGCACCCCTTCGAGGAGCTGCGCATCAGCGTGATCGATTCGGCCGGGCGCGTGGTCTACGACAACACCCTCGACACGGTTCCGCGCGCCAACCACCTCTCCCGCGAGGAGATCGCCGGGGCGCTCCGGCGCGGGACGGGCCACGCCGTGCGCCGCCACAGCGAGAGCACCGGCAAGACCTATTTCTATGCGGCCATGGCGGGGCGGAACGGCTGTATCGTGCGCACCGCCGTACCCTACAGCGCGACGCTTGCCGAGCTGCTTCGCGCCGATCTCGGCTTTTTGCGGGTCATGGGCGGCGCGACCCTCCTCCTCTGCATCCTGGGCTACTTCGCCACCCGCAGAGTGGGGCTTCACATCCTGCGGCTCAACCGCTTTGCGGAGCGCGCCGAGCGGGGCGAGCGGATCTGCGACACAGCCCCCTTTCCGCAGGACGAGCTGGGCTCCATTTCCAACCACATCGTACGCCTTTATGCCGACCTGCAGCAGGCCAATGCCGAACGCGACCGCGAACACCGGGCGGCGCTGCACGAGCAGCAGGAGAAGGAGCGCATCAAGAAACGGCTCACGAACAACATCAATCACGAGCTGAAGACCCCCGTGGCCGCCATTCAGGTCTGCCTGGAAACGCTGCTGACGCATCCGGAGCTCGACGGGGCGAAGCGCGAGGAGTTTCTCCGCCGCTGCTGCGCGAACACCGAGCGGCTGAAGCGGCTGCTTGCCGACGTTTCGACCATCACGCGCATGGACGATGCGCCGGCATCCATCGCCCGGGAGCCGCTCGATCTGGCCGCTCTTCTCGCCGAAGTGGCGGAGGAGTGCGGCGCCATGGCGGCGGAACGGGGAATGCGGATCGTCAACTGCGTGGCGGGCCCCCTGCCCATGACGGGCAATCCGTCGCTGCTGGCCTCCGTCTTCCGCAACCTGATCGACAATGCAGCCGCCTACAGCGGCGGCCGCGAGATCCGCTTCCAGCGGCTCCCGGCTTCCGGCGGCCGGATCGTGCTCAGCGTGACGGACGACGGCTGCGGCGTGCCGCCGGAGCACCTTCCGCACCTTTTCGAACGCTTCTACCGCATCGACAAGGGGCGCTCCCGCGCAGCCGGCGGCACGGGGCTGGGGCTCGCCATCGTCAAGAACGCCGTCCTGCTGCACGGCGGGACCATCGCCGTGGAAAACCGCCCCGGCGGCGGCCTGGCGTTTACGATCGCCCTGGCTGAAAATTGAGGGTTGCACACGCCGCTAAAAAGCCTTGGGACGGCCCCGGGTTATCCCCCCGATGACACAGCTATATTCGTTTGTTTTTTTACAGGTCAGGTCGGCTTTTTCGACTTCTGCATCACGATCTCCAACCGATACTGCCCGTTGTCCACATAGACATTACCCTATTTTAGAGCGATTATATCGCTTATTCGCAACCCGCAGAAGCAGGAGAACAAATAAGCCGGTTTTGCCGTTCGAAGCGCGTCCCTGTTTCGGCCCCGTCCGGCTGTTGTGCCGGGCGGGGCCGTCCCATTTTTTGCGGGAAGACCGCATCATTTTTTCCGGCGGCCCTTCGTTTTCTGCCCCCGGTTTCCTATCTTTGCGCATATTTCCGTTCTATGCAGTTTTTCGAACGTTTTTTTACGCTATACGGTGCCGAGGGGCTCGCGCTCGTCGTCGTCGCCCTGCTGCTCTTCGGGTGGCAGGCCGTCCGGTATCTCCGCTACGGGTGTCTGGCCGGCTATTCGAACAAACGCCGCCGCGAGGTGCGCGAGGCCGAACCCGCCGTCTCGGTCATCGTCCCGATGTTCTCCGAAGACTACGGCTTCATCGAGGAGCGGCTGCCCCTCCTCCTGCAGCAGGAGTACGACTGTTTCGAGGTGATCGTCGTCTATGTCGGGCAGAACAGCGACTTCCACGAGGAGCTGCTGCGGCTGCGCCAGCACTACCCCCATCTCTTCATCTCGCGCATCCACCTCGACCTGCGCCGCCCGATCTCCCGCAAAATGGCCCTCAACATCGGCATCAAGTCGGCCCACCACGAGTGTCTGCTCTTCACCTCGACCGACGCCGTTCCCCGCTCGGACCGCTGGATCGCCCTCATGGCCAAAGGATTCAGCCGCGGCGACGTCGTGATCGGCTATTGCGGATTAGAGCCGAAACGCGGGCCGGTGAACGCCCTGATGCGCACCGGGCGCATGATGCGGAGCGCCGAATGGATCTCGCGGGCCGTCTTCGGCCGGCCGTACCGCGGCATCCTCCACAACTTCGGCTTCACGAAGAGCCTCTATTTCGACCGGCGGGTGAACGGCTTCAACCACCTCAATATGAACATCGGCGAGGACGACCTCTTCCTGCAGGAGGTCTGCTCGCGCAAGAATGTCAGCACGGTGCTCTCGCCCAAGGCGACCGTCGAGCAGCGCGCCTGGGGCGGCCTCGGCTGGTGGCTGCGCGAGGAGAGCTACTACGGCGCCGCAGCCCGTTTCTATCCCCGCAGCGTGCGGTGGGGCCTGACCGCAGAGCTCGTCACCCGCGTGCTCTTCTTTGCCGTCGTGGCGTGGGCTTTCGTCCGCATGGAGCTCCTCTTCGCCGCCGGCTTCGGCGTGCTGCTGCTGTTGCGCTACGCCGTCATCCTCTTCGCGGTGCGTCGCATCGCCCGCCGGCTCGGCGAACGCCGCATGGTCCGGTTCTATTTCCTCTATGATCTGCTAAGTCCGCTGTGGGCCCTGCTGCTCGCGCTGCTGTCGCTGCGTAAAGATGAGCGCGTATGGAGATAGACGACTATATCGTCGCCGATGACCGCCGTCTGGCGGCTCTGGCCCTCGAAGGGGATGACCGGGCCTTCGCCCACCTCTTCAACCGCTACCGCGATGCGATCCGGCAGCTGCTGCTGCAGCGGGCCGGTTCGGCTGACGATGCCGACGACCTGCTGCAGGAGACCTTCATCAAGGTCTACATCCACCTCGACCGCTACAACCCCGACTACACCTTCGGGCAGTGGCTCTACACGATCGCCCGCAACACCTTCATCGACTACGTGCGGCGGCGTTCCGACGATCTGTCGATCGACGAACGCTTCGCGGCGCCCGCCTCGTCGGCACCGACCCCCGAGGAGAGCATCATCCGCCTGCAGCAGCGGGCGCAGATCGAACGCTACCTCGACCTGCTGCCGCCCCACTACCGCGAACTGGTCACGCTGCGGCTCTTCGACGAATACTCCTACGAGGAGATCGCCGAACGGCTCGGTCTGCCCATCGGGACGGTCAAGACGCGCATCCACCGGGCCCGCGAACAACTCTGCCGCCTGATCCGCAGCGGCGAAAACGGATGACCGACATGGAAACGATTCTGAAATACTTCCCCGACCTGAGCGACGAGCAGCGTGCGCGCTTCGCGGCGCTCTACGACCTTTACGCCGACTGGAATGCGAAGATCAACGTCGTCTCGCGCAAGGATTTCGACCAGCTCTACCTGCGCCACGTGCTGCATTCGCTGGCCATCGCGCGCGTCTGCCGCTTCGAGGCGGGCGCCCGCATCCTCGACGCGGGGTGCGGCGGCGGCTTCCCGTCGGTGCCGCTGGCGATCCTCTTTCCCGGGGCGCAGTTCGTCGCCGCCGACTCGATCCGCAAGAAGATCGCGGTGGTCGAGGGGGTGAGCCGCTCGCTCGGACTGGAGAACCTCGAGCCGCGCTGCATGCGGGTCGAACAGATCGACGGGCCATTCGACTACGTCGTTTCGCGGGCCGTGACGGCGATGCCCGAGCTCGTGGGCTGGATCTGGAACAAGATCCGCCGCGGACAGCGGGGGACGCTTCCGAACGGGATTCTCTGCCTCAAGGGGGGTGACCTGGCCGAAGAGCTGGCCCGCACGGGGCGGCGGTGGACCCTCTATGCCGTCTCGGACTTCTTCGAGGAGGATTTTTTCGCTACGAAAAAGGTGGTCTACACGGCGCGGTAGCATTTTTGCAGCGGAGCGGGCGGCGGCCGTTGCGAAGACGGCGGCGAAGCGAGCTACGGTGGCAGTTGCGGTTACGGCTGCAGTTGCGGTTGCGGTTGCTCTTGTGGTTGCGGTTGCGACTGCGACTGCGGTTGCGGCGAAGTTACGGGGGCTGCGGCGGCGGATGTTGCGGGGCGGGGCTGCCCATGATATGGCGGGGCGGCTGCGGCTGTTGCCGCTGCCTACGATTTTCTGCGACTGATTTAGTGAATAATAGGACGAGCAATGAAACGAGCGATGATTTTGTGCGCCCTGCTGCTGTGCGGCCTGGCGACGACCGAGGCGCAGGTGCGCTTCACGAAGGGTTCGACGGACGAAATTCGGACGGCCGCTGTCGAGTGCGGCAAGCTGGTCTTTATCGATCTTTACGCTGTCTGGTGCAACCCCTGCCGCCAGATGGACAGCCAGGTTTTCTCGCAACGGGAGGTCGGCGACTTCTTCGACCGCCACTTCGTGGCGGCCAAATACAACGTGGACGGCCCGACGGGAAAGGAGCTGTTGCGGCGCTACGGCAGCGGCTCCATACCGCTCTACCTCGTTTTCGATACGGAGGGGCGCTTGCTGGGCCGGATCGTCGGAGCAGCCCCGGCCGACAAATTTCTTGCGGAGCTGCAACGCATCCTCGACCGTACCGCAGCGGGGAAGTAAGAGTTTCAAGAGCCGGACTTTGGAAGGCCGGGGTTCCTGCGTTCTCGCCGGGGGGCTGCGCCCGCTACGCCCTTTCGGACGTAAATTCAAGATTCAATATTCAAAATTAGCTGCGGCATCGAACCTCGAGGTATTCCCGCAGCCGAGCGGACGGGCCTGCGACTTTAGAGGAGCAGCCCTCCGCCCGGGGGCGGTTGCGGGCTGCCGATCGCTGCGCGATCGATTTTAGAATCGCAACGCATCACGATCCGCGAACATTCTACCGGAGCCAGCAGCATCGAACCAGAATATTACAAGGAGTGCATAAAAAAAACAGCCCGAATTATTTGGATACGAATAAAAAGTGAAATAGATTTGTAATCGGAAATATGCAATTATTGATCCGAATGAATCATAATTGCGCTGTTTGTCTTAATTCACAAAGATTCGAAATTAAAACACATGACGGACGAACAGTTGGGAAAGCGCAACAACAGTGCGCGATTCCTGACTTGTCGTATCCGTCAGAATCGTTTTCGAAGCACGAGTGAATTAGGATAGGGCGAGTTTCGGTTTCGCGCACTTTTTTTAACAACCACAAAAAGAGTGCAAGTATGAAGCAATCATCAATCTTTCATTCCAGGAGAAGTTTTTCTTTTCCACCTCAATCTGGCCTGCAACGAATGTCTGCGACCGATTTTGCCAGCAAGTATTTCGCGACTGCGGGCTGCGGCGCCCGGAAAATGAACAAAAGCCGGGCTCAACCGGAGAACCAGAATGCGGCCGCTCCGTCCGAGCCCGATTTTGTCTACAAGAGGTTGGTGCGATTAATCTAATTCGTATATAAGCTTGAAATTGCTCGCCCAGTAGTCTGTTTGTTTATAATCCTCGACACAACCTTTAGGAACATATAGTTCGTGTCGATCTGTACCGTCAGCGAATCCTAAAGAACCAGCACACGCAGGCGGGATTTCTGTCCCGATCTTAAAAACGATATCTTGAACCCACTCAAAGGCTCCTTTTCCTATGGTTCTTACTTGTGTACAAGCTGAAGCATCGACAAGAGATAAATTCCGACACATATAAAAAGCTCCGTTGTAATAAAAGTCGTCTGTTCTTCCTTCTATTGTTCTGAGTTTCGATCCGTTTTCAAAATAAACGGATTCCAAGGCTTCGCATTCGGCAAAAGCTTCACTCCCTACAGTTTGCACATTGGCAGGTATGGTAATGGTTTTCAACGAAGTGCATCTTGCAAACACACCTTCTTCTTTATCATTACACCCTTCAATCGTTTTCAATTGAGAGCCTTTCTCGAAATAAACCGCACTCAGTGATTTACAGCCCTCAAAAGTCCCGGCCGCAATCGTCTCGACACTTGCCGGTATGGTAATGGAAGTTAACGCATTGCAAGAGTGAAAAGCTGCTTCGATTGTTTTGAGCTTTGAATTCGCTTCAAATGTGATTGCTGTTAAATTATCACTATCATAAAAAGCAGAGGCTTCAATTGTTTCTACGCTTGCCGGTATCTCGATGAGGCTTAAAGATGAACTGCCGAAAATACCTTCAGGAATTACGGTTAATTTTGATCCCGGCTCAAACATGACGCGTTTCAGTTGGGAACAAGTCTCGAATGTTCTTGAATCGAGCGTTCGGACATTTGCAGGAATCGTTACCCGCCACAGATTGGTGCAACCGCTAAAGGCATCTTCGATAGCAGTTAATCCGGTGAAGTATTTCAGTTCGTTGAACAACTGGATTTCCGTATTGCCTTTGAAAATGTTGCTCAGGGTCGTAACCGCTGCGGCCTCTTCGTAAGACAATTCATGATCGCCGTTCGTGTCCCAAACGGTCACACACAGCTTTTTCACCCTCTCATCCTCGAATTGGATGATGTTCGGATCGATGATCTTCCCCGTTTTCGACATCGTAATGATTGTTCCGTCGGCCAGTTCGAAATAGACATTGTTCTCGTCCTGCGTGATCTTGATGCCGTCGGCATCTTGACCGTTCTCGCCTGTGGCCTTGCCCAATTGGGTCCACGTCGCCCCGTTGTCGTAGGAGATGTACCAATAGCCGCTCTCGATCTTCAGTTCGGGCGTAATGCCGTCCGCACCGTCGGCGCCATTCGTCCCCTGCGCCCGAATCTTTTGTCCGTCTACCAGAATAAACGCGCCGTTCGACGTCCAATAATAGATGCCGTCCACATCCTGTTTGACACCGATAACGGGCGTCGTGCCATCGACACCGTTCGTTCCGTTCGCACCGTCTTTGCCGTTGTAGATGACGATCGGGTTGCTCTTGGCGAACTTGATCGTATAGCCGACCACCTTGCCGTTCTCGGTCAGCGGATCGACGCTCGTGATGCTGTCGTTGTTCTGGAGCGCCGACACGAGCCCCTGCAGGGCCGCAAGGTTGGTATTGGTTTCGTTGCAAAGCCGCTGCAGCGCCTCGAATGCCGACCGTGTGGGAAGCTCGATGCGCGTGCCGTTCGACAGCGTGAAGATCACATAGTCGGGCGTCGTCGTATAATCGATCCCCGAGAAGATGGCATTGCCGTCGATTCCGTCCTTGCCATCGGCGCCGTCTTAACCGTTCTCGCCCGTAGCCCGGCCGAGGCGGGTCCACGAGGCACCATTGTCGTAGGAGATGTACCAATAGTCGTTCTCGATCTTGAATTCGGGGGTGATGCCGTCTTTCCCATTTGCACCGTCCGTACCGTCCGACCCGTCGGCGCCATCGCTTCCGTCGATACCGTCTTTTCCGTCCTGGCCGTCTTTTCCGTCGGTGCCTTCCGCCTTGATCTTGTTGCCCGCATCATCGAGCAGCCACGAACCGTTCAGCGTCCAGTAGTAAATCCCGTCCGCATCCTGCTTGACACCGATAACGGGCGTCGAGCCGTCTTTCCCGTCGGCTCCGTCCGCACCGTCCTGACCGTCTTTGCCATCCTGCCCGTCTTTCCCATGGTAGATGGTAATGGCGCTGCTTTTGCTGAACGTGATCGTATAGCCAACCTCTTTGCCGTTCTGGAGGACAGGGGCGACTCCCGTGACATAATCGTTGTTTTGCAAGGCGGTTACGATCGTCTGCAGTGAGGAGATATTCGTATTCATCTGCTTGCAAAGCTCCTCCAATTTGGCAACCCGGCTTTCGAGGTCGCCGACGCGGCCTTTCAGCGCCGAATCATCGTAGTCGTCGCTGCAACCCAAGAGCAACAGACAGCATGCGAATAAGGATAATAATTGTTTCATTTTAATAGGATTTTAGTTGGTTTAGCTGTTCTTTTTCGGTCTCATCGAATTCCCGCCAGGAATGATCGGCGGTATCGATCGAGAATTTGCGGGACAATATATAGCGGCCATATCGCTCCCAAAGGTTGTCGATATATTCGTCCAGATTGGAAGCGAACAACGGATTGTGCCCTGGCGAGGTCGCTATTCTGACGACCTCGACGCCCAAATGCGGACAAATCGTAATTCTGACAGCGCCTGGCTCGGTCGTCGTTATTTCGTGAAATACCTTGCGAAGAGACGCCCTGCTATTCAGGTCATCGTCACTTAGGAGCCGCTTGTGGTAATAAGCCCCTACCAAAAAAGGGATTGTCGGCCCAACCTTCAATTGAAACAGTCTTTTTCCCTCCTCGGATAAAATCTGTTTCCATAATGGTTTTGCGTCCATAATGTTTTACGGACCGCATCAACTCCACTGCGGCAGGTTTGCAATATAAAATAAGGTCTAATATGCAAAAAGTAGGATGAAAAAGGATCCGATCTGTTCTAATATGCAAAAAGTAGGATATAGAGTCAA
>CANQIF010000002.1 GCA_947623965.1 uncultured Alistipes sp. | reverse complement strand
CTTAAAAGCACATAAACCTATGAGATGAAGTTAATTGCAAGGGCTTTATGTCCCCTTTTGGCACATAAACCGAAATTCTCATAAGTGGCGAGGTTGAAGATGATCTCCTGCACCCGCTGCGGGAACACCTCCAACGGCAATCCCGATTCCGAAACCCGACCCGCCTCTGCTCGGAGGCGGTTGGTCAATTCCAATGCGCTATACATACCCACCTCCCTGCTGCTCCGGCAGCATCGAATTGGTGGCAAATGCCTCGTAGTGGAAACGGCGCAGGAATCGGTCCACATCCTCCTGCGTGTACCAATACTTGTCGCCCTCGCGCGAATAACTGAGATAGCCGTTGTCGCGCAGTTTTTTCAGATATTTGTCTTTGATACGCAACATCTCCATAAGTGTCTTATTGTCATAGACACGGTACGCCTGTGTCGCCCGATTCTGTGTGGGCAACATTTTATGTCCCTCCACGATACCGAGAATCTTTTCCAATAGTTCCCGGTCGCAGAGTGCCTTTATACTCTTTTTGTGAGCCATTTGCTAAAAATGTTTTATGGCTCGGCAATCCTGATGCGCACTCAGATTTCCTTGCCGCAGTTCATAATTTGAAGCGATTGCGCACATCGCTCCGTTCTCGGCAGCAAATATATAAGAGGTTGAAAACGACCAGTGTTAGGATAGATTACCATAACACCGGCTAACAAGTTAGGATGGAATTAGGATGGGCGGATAACATCTGCTGTAATCCGCTGGCTATAAACAAAAAGAGCAGCCGGATGGGCTACTCGAATAATTTGTCGATTTTGTGAGATTTTTGCGGAACTGTCAAATCTTTTCGGTTCTGTCGCGACTGACCAAGTTCCGATTGCTCGAACAAAGCACTCAATTCGGCATCGGGGAAGAAGCCCGAACTGCCGAAAGTCCAATAGTATCTATCCTCGATATTTGTATAAGTGGGTCTGTCTCCGCAATAGATTCGACCGCACATATAGGCAAGCAATGCCTTTGACAGTTTCCATTTGTAGTGTGCTCCGTTCTCCTCCATAAATCCGGCATCAATAGCACGGGCGAAAACCTTGCGGGCAAGTTCGGTATCGAGACGCTCCGGGAGGACAACACCCTCTGCTTTGGTGGAGATTCGCTTATAGAAAGGGCTTTGCGCAAGTTGTTCTTCTTGCTTCCCCTTATTTCGAGCATACAATTTTTCTGCGGTGCAGGCCATTGCCGCAGCACTGACCAATGCCATGATGATACCCGTCAACGCCGGCAGATTAGGGTGCGTTTCACCTACCGGGTCGATAATGCCAATCCCGACCAACAGCAGCGTCCCGACAAAGAGGAGAATCGCCGCCGACCAAAGAATCTTGCGTTGGTGCTGTTTGAAAATAGTCGCAGCCACCAACACCACCACAAGCGCACAAATTATCAATAGAGGAACTTTCAACATCATCATTTAACAAAATCACGCTGCAAAATTAAACATTATTTCGGATAATCCGTTTTGTGCCAATGTCAGGCAATGCCTAATACGGCGAAATCGTCGCTCAAACTGGCAACCTCGGCAGAGGGGGAGGGTGATTGCTTATAGCTCAATATAAGGGTATCATCATTCAATATCCATTAAATCTAATTTTAGAAGATAATCTGCAATTTTAGGATAATATTTTTTGACTATAATATTAAAAGCTTCTTGAGCTGGAGGAGAAACCCATCTTTCAGATCCTTCTGGAGGCTGCTGCCCTATTTCAGCGTACTCCATATAATCGGAAGACATTAAATAAGAAGGACTTCCTTCATAAATGAAGGAAAAATGTATGGTAAAAAAGAATCTTATGGCTTTTGAAATATTTTTCAATATATCATCGCGGAAGTCTTTTCTTGCTTGAATCATTTCTGCATCATTTGCCAAAACAGTCCAAAAATAGTTATAGTGCATGTTGGCATTACATATATCCCGTAATTTATGGTATAAGGTATTATTTACATTTAGTTCAAACATTTTTGTTATGGTTGGATATGCTTTAACTATTTCACTATACACTTTTTTAATTTCCTTTTCATTATATAACTGTTGTTCTGCATCTATCCATTTTTTTAATTCATTATCGTTATAAACGTCTATAGATAGACTATCATAAAAACGGTCTTGAAATTTTTTTGACAATAATATTTTGTAAGTATCTAATATTATAGAATCGCAGTATTTTCTTACCAATGCAAATGCATCATTACACCTGCCGTTATGCAACAAAGCAGAGATTGATTCAATGGTTCCTCCTATTGAACTATAAATATATGTTGTGGTAGATAAAAATTTAGACTTTGATATCCACGATGCATACTCAAAAGTATGTGTATTACAAAAGGCTAATGCGTCGTAAAAAGCCATTATTTTGTAAAGTTCAGAGAATACAATATGATTGTCATATTCATCCCCAAAAGAACGAGGCGTCTTTTCTCCTGTAAAGATCATATAGTTAAATAAATTTAATCATCATAATTACACTGTGAATTACTATCTATCACTAGACCTTGTAAACTCTCATTTAGTTTATTGAGTTCAGCTGACAGGGTTTCGGGCAGAAAACGGGCATAGACTTTTTCTGTTACATCCGTACTGCCATGACCGAGCAGACGGCTGACAACCGACATCGACAGTCCTTTGTTCAGCGCAAAGACCGCGAAGGTATGCCTCGCAACGTGCATCGACAAGTTGAACGGCAATCCCGCCTGCTCTCCCGCTACGATTAACGACTGGTTGATACACTTAGTCGCATTGTTGCGGGCTTTGTAAAGCGCTTCGGCGTCATCGAGGTCAAGGCTTTCTTTGACCAAATCGAAGACATAGCGGCAGCCCTCGCGTTTCTCCTGCCACTGACGCAAGATATGCAGGGCGGGTTCGGTAAGCGGAATGACATGCCGTTTGTTGGTCTTAATCATAATCTTCCGCAACTCCTTTTTCTCAAAATTGATATGGCTCCATTGCAGCGTCATCACATCGACAACGCGCAGTCCGCAGGCATGGAAAGCGAAGAAGGACATCTCCAAAAACTCTTTGCGGCGCGGTTCCGCGCAGGTCTTGTAGTATTCCAGCAGCATAGTCATCTGCTCTTTTGTGAGATACTTGCCATCGAACTCGCTCTCCTCGTCCGCAAGCGACATCTTCAGCGTAATGCGCATATCCTGAATACGGGCATTGACCGCATAGTCAATCATTTTCAGTTCGGAAGCGTAGGCGCACGCTTTCAGAATAGGCGTCAATGCGTGGTTGATGGTCGCATCGCTGTTCTGCTTAATCGCCCGGCGCCACTTGATATATTCGTCGACTAATTCCACCGAAATATCCCCGACATAGATACTGTCAGGCTTGTAGGTCCCCTTCTTGGTGGCACGGAGAAAAATTTGAAAGATATTCATACTGCTCTTTCCGTTCTGGTAGCGGCTTCTGCCGATACGGTTGCGGGAGTAGTCGGATTCGAGCCGTTCCAGCACGAACTCCACAAAGTCCTTTCCTTTGTCTTCGCGTATAATGGGTTTGTCCGCCAAAAAGTCGGCGATGACCTGCGCTGTAATCTGATTCGGATGCTTTTGCTGATATTCCGCCAACAGGCTGTCAATCTTCTCGACACGGGCAAGCAGAAGCCCGTTTATTCGTTTGGCCTCGCTGCCGTAACTGGCTTTTACGCCGCCGCGCCCCTGATGAAGATTCGGATTCCAGTCGCACGATCTCACAAGGATATTGGTTGTCTTCCGCAATATCTCCCGGTTCCATGTGTATTCCAACACAACCGGATAGGCCGTATTCTTATCGAAATCTTTCGGAACACGGTGCCGGAACTTGCCCAGCGGATAAAGTCTTTTCGGTCTGCCCATAATGAAAGTTTGTCTAATACTCACAACGCCTGACAAAGATAATGAAATTTAGACAAACAAACTCAGAACTTTATTCCAAAGAATGCTCTTTAGACAAACAAATCGCGCCGTTTGAGGCGATGAAAGGCGACCGGACAAATAAATAAATCCCCGCCAACCTCAATGATTGACAGGGATTTAATAGTCTAAAATGTGCTTAAAATCGCACTAATACTCTTCCTCGTTGAAGAAGAAGTCGTCTTTCGACGGGTAATCGGGCCAGATATCTTCGATCGACTCGTAGATATCGCCGTCGTCCTCGATCTCCTGCAGGTTCTCCAACACTTCGAGCGGTGCGCCGGAACGAACGGCGTAGTCGATCAACTCTTCTTTCGTGGCGGGCCAGGGAGCATCTTCCAGTTTGGAAGCCAATTCAAGAGTCCAATACATGTCTGAAAGTTTTTAAGTTCACATTCACGGTGTCTCGCGCGCCGCCTTCCGAAGAGGCATTGCGCCGCAACCGTTTGCAAATGTATAAAAAAATAGCCAATTGCAAGTGATAAACGCAGAAAATACCGATTTCGTCTCTTCTTCGTTGAAAAATGTGCGTTCCGCCTCAGGGAATCCACTGCGTTTCCTCCGCCCCGTAGAAGGCCGTCAGCGTCCGCCCCAGCACGTAGAAATAGTCCGAGAGGCGGTTCAGGCAGGCCAGCACTTCGGGAGCTACGCCGTGTGTCTGGTCGGCCCGCAGGGCGGCCCGTTCGGCGCGGCGGCAGACCGTGCGGCAGACGTGGCAGACCGAGACGGCCGGGTGTCCGCCCGGAATGGTGAACCGGGTGATCGGTTCGAGCGAAGCCTGCATCGCGTCGATGCGCGCTTCGAGCCGTTCGATCCAGGCGGCATCGAGCGGTGCGACCTTGTCGGCACCCCCCTCGCCTACGGCCAGCAACGCCTCGATGTGCATCAGCAGCGAGCCGATGCGCACCAGGTCATCGACAAAGGCTTCCGTGCCCGCATCCGCGCGCAGGCGGTCGGTCAGCTGTGCCGCGAAGGCCCCCAGCTCATCGACCGTGCCGTAGGCTTCGACCCGTTCGTCGGTTTTGAAAACCCGCTCGCCGCCGACGAGCGATGTAAGGCCCGTATCGCCTTGTTTGGTATAGATTTTCATATCCGGTAGTGTTGTTTCGGCAGGTGTTTGTCGTTGAAAAACAACAGATAGCCGCGGTTATCGACCGATGTGCAGCAATGTTCCGCCACGAGCCGCCAGCACATCGCCGCCCGCTCACGGTCCCGGTAAGGGGTCATGACGGCGACCGTCGCACCCTGTCCGGAGGCTTGCCGAACCAGTTCGCGGGTACTCCGCTCGTCGAGCGCTGCCGTCAGGATGCAGAGGTCGCACGGTTCGGCTGCCGCGTCGATCGCGAACGGACCGTATTCGCAGTACGTCGCGAGGTTCTGCAGCTGAAGCGCCCGGTGCCGGGCGGTACCGCAGCGCAGAAGGGCGTCGTAGAGCGCCGTCTCGCCGCCGAGCAGCCGGTGTTGCATGAAGACCTGCCGCACGATCCGGTAGACGAAGGGCGAGTGGACCCCGTGGCCGCGGAAATAGCGGGCCCGCGCGAAGCGTGTCGGGAGCATCGCGAGGCCGTAGAGGCGGCGTTTGATCGCACTGGCGTCGAGTTTCATCGGTTACTGTTTCAAAAGTCCGGCCAGACGGCCCGTCGAGAAGGCGATCTGGAGGTTGTAGCCGCCCGTGTCGGCATCGAGGTCGAGCACCTCGCCCGCAAAGTAGAGCCCCCGCACCTTGAGCGACTCCATCGTATAGGGGTTCACCTCGTCGCAGCGGACGCCGCCCGCCGTGGTCACGGCGTATTCGAAGGGGGCGTAGTCCGAAATGGGGAAGGTCAGTCCCTTGAGGGTCCGGACAAGGCGGTCGATCTGCGCCTCGGTGAGTTTCGAGAGGTAGAGTTTCGAGTGGATGTCCAGTTCGTTGGCCAGCGGCAGCACGAGCTGTTTCGGAACGAGGCGGCGCAGCAGTTCGCCGAAGAGCTCTGTGGGGCCCATGTCGGCGATTTCGCGGGCGATGCGGTCGTGCAGCGTCTCGGCATCGAGGGCCGGTTTGAGGTCCAGCACCAACTTGACCGATCGTCCGTCGATGAGGGCGTCGACGCAGTCGCGGCTGAGGCGCAGCGCCACGGCCCCCTCGATGCCGCGTTCCGAGAAGCCGATCTCGCCGAACTCTTCGCGGACCTTCTCTCCGTCGATCGCGAGCGTCGCGCGGATGTTGCGCAGCAGCAGCCCGTGCATGTAGGGCAGCTGGGCATGGGTCGAGCGAATGGGCGTGAGCGAGGGGCGCAGCGGTTCGATCGTGTGACCGAGGTCGGCGGCGAAGGTGTAGCCGTCGCCCGTCGAGCCGGTCCCCGGGTAGCTGACGCCGCCCGTTGCGAGGATCACGCGCGGGCACTCTTCCTTGCGCTCGAAGCCCCGCTTGTTGCGGTAGCGAAGGCCGAAGATGCGGTTGCCGATCGTGAGGAGCTCCGTCACGCGGGTTTCGTAGCGGATCTTCACACCGTTCCCGACGCAGTAGTCGAGCAGCGCATTGGCGATGTCCCACGCCTTGCCGCTGTGCGGAAAGACGCGTTCGCCGCGTTCGATGTCGAGTTTGACGCCCTGGCGCTCGAAGAAGCGGATCGTCGCCCGGTTGTTGAACTCAGCGAAAGCCTGCGTCAGAAATTCGCGGTTCGTGCGCACGTGTTCCAGAAACTCTTCGGGCGGGCGGGCGTTCGTGACGTTGCAGCGTCCTTTGCCCGAGATGCGCACCTTGCGGCCCGATTTCTCCATCTTTTCGAGAAGCAGCACGCGCTTTCCGCTGCGGGCTGCCGTGCCGGCGGCCATCAGGCCCGCCGCTCCGGCTCCCACGACGATCACGTCGAACGCCTCCCGTTCGGTTGTTGGGTTCAGTTCTTCCATAATTGGAAGCAAAGATACGAATAAGTCGAGCGCAATGCCAAATTTATTTGAGCATTGCCGAGACGGAGTATCTTCGGCGAAGTCAAAGATACAAAAAGCCGAGGGCAGAAACAAGCGACAGCTTGGTTATGCCGAGACGAAGGCAAAAACAGCCAGCAGCCGGTGGGCGTGGTAGATGGATGTGCCTGCCTGCAAATTCGGTCCGTCAGGACCGGCGGGCCGCAGCCTGGGGGCGGCGGAGGCCCGCATCTTGCGTCCCGCAGGTCCGCTTCGAGCGTGACCTCCGCAGGCTGCAGCCCGAATCGGAATATCCGCCCAGGCAGGTCCAGTAAGCCTGTTTAATTTTGAATCTTAAATTCTGAATTCCGGCCTGGGAAAGGCCGAGCGGACCGCAGCCTCCCCGGCGCGGAGGCCCGCAGCTCGTGTCCCGCAGGTCCGCTTCGAACGTGACCTCCGCAGGCTGCGACCCGAACGCAGCATTTTTCATTTTTAATTCTTCATTTTACATTTGCGCCCGAACGGGCGCCGCAGCCCGCAGCCGCCCCCTGGCGGAGGGCTGCAATCTCGCGCTGCTCGAAAGCTCGCCCCTCCGCTCGGCTGCGGGCTTGCCGGGCCCAAGCGGGCGTACTTAATGAAAAATGATTATTCCGGGTCTGGGATCGGCCCCAGTCCACCTAAAAAAGATCATCGCCCGGTTCCGTGGTAGAACCAGGCGACGATCGACGAAGAAAAACGGGAGGTCCGGCGGGGTTCAGACCTTCTCCTTGATGTGGTCGGCTACCTTGTGGCCGAGCTCCTCGCTCTTGTGGGCCACCTTCTCGGCGGTCTCCTGGGCGGCGTGCTTGATCTTCGTGCCGACCTCTTCGATCTTGCCCGTTACGCGATCCATGCCGCTCTTGTCGGCATTGCGGGCCTCGATCGTCTGCTCCTCGACGTTGTGTTTCGTCTCGTGGAGCTTCTCTTCAGCCTTGTGCTTGAGCTCTTCGCCCTTCTGTTCGACCTTGTGGGCCGTCTTTTCGAATTGATTGTCCCAGTTGTTCATATCCGTTTCGTTTTATTGAACCTTTCTATTCGTGATGAGTGCGACGATCCACAGCAGAATGATCGCACCGAGGATCGAGGTGAAGAGCGTGCCGATCGTCCCCATGGGGATCCAACCGAACCACGATACGACCCAGCCGCCCAGCAGACCGCCGATCAAACCGACGATCAGGTTGATGATGAGCCCTGAGCCGCTCCCCTTCATGATGAGGTTCGCCAGCCAGCCGGCTACCAAACCGATGAGTAGATACCATAAGAAATACATAGCAGAACTGTTTAATTGGTGTTGCTCCACCTCGTGCAAAATCCGTACCGCCCTTTTGACGGGTGAATTTTTCCGTTTCGGCCCTGCCGGATTGCGAAAGCCGGAGAAAAGCGCTATCTTTGTCTGTCTTACGACGAACAAAGGTTCGGATCATGGAAAAAACGACCAGGGAACAGAAAATGGAGGCCGCGGGCCGCGTGCTGGAGGTGATGGATACGCTCCGCCGCGAATGTCCGTGGGATCGCGAGCAGACCTTCGACTCGCTGCGCAACAATACGATCGAGGAGACCTACGAATTGGTAGACGCCATCTCGGATCACAATCTGGAGGGAATCAAGGAGGAGTTAGGCGACCTGCTGCTGCATGTCGTCTTCTATTCCAAGTTGGGCGAGGAGGAGGGCGCCTTCGATTTCGCAGGGGTCGCCAACGATCTGTGCGAGAAGCTGATCTATCGCCATCCGCACGTCTACGGCGATATTCATGCCAACACGCCCGAAGCCGTGATGCAGAATTGGGAGGCGCTCAAGCTGCGCAAGAAGAAGCGCAAGAGCGGCACGCTGGGCGGCGTGCCCCGGTCGCTGCCGGCGATGGTCAAGGCCTACCGCATCGGCGAGAAGGCCTCGAATGCCGGCTTCGACTGGGAACAAAAAGAGGATGTCTGGGCGAAGGTCCGCGAGGAGGTCGGCGAGGTCGAAGCCGAAATGCGGAGCGGCAAGCAGGAGTGCATGGAGGCCGAATTCGGCGATCTCTTCTTCGCGCTCATCAACGCCTGCCGCCTCTACGGGGTCGATCCCGAATCGGCGCTCGACCGCACGAACAAGAAGTTCATCCGCCGCTTCAACCGGATGGAGGAGCAAAGCGCCGCGGCCGGCAGGAGTTTGCAGGAGCTTTCGCTCGACGAAATGGAGGCGCTCTGGCAGGCAGCGAAGCGGGAGGAGTAGAAGTCCGTTGTTTTATCGGCGACCTTGATCGCGCAGCGTTCGGCTGCTTGCAGCCGTTGGTGTTTTATATGCGACCTCGAAGAGGGCGGCGGGCCGCAGCCATGCCCGTTGTGGTGGAAATGGTTGCCAACAAATTCGGTCTCGAAGAGACCGGCGGGCCGCAGCCTCCGGCGGCGGAGGCCCGCAGTTCGTTGCCGAACTTGGCGTGCCTTCCGCAGGCTGCAGCCCGAGCGTGTAATTCTGAATTTTGAATATTGAATTTTGAATGCTGAATTTGCGCCCGCCGGGCGCAGCGGGCCGCTCTCGCATCCGCAAGTCCGCTCGTATGCGTCCTTCGCAAACCGCGGCCCGAATGTACCGTTCGTTGCAAAGCGGCGGCGGGTCGCGGGGATGTGGTGCCCACTTGCAAATGCGATCGCAAAGCGATCGGCAGCCCGCAGCCGCCCCAGGGCGGAGGGCTGCAATCTCACGCTGCTCGAAAGCAGGCCCGTCCGCTCGGCTGCGGGCTTGGCTCGGGTGAAAATCGGCCTTGCAAAGGCCGAGCGGGCCGCAACTTCGCCCGGCGAAGGCCCGCACCTCGCGTCCGCAAGTCCGCTCGTGCGTGCGCTTCGCAAGCTGCTGCCCGAGTGTACCGTCCGTTCGTTGCAAAGCGACGGCGGGTCGCTTCGAGTGGCTGCGTTCCGGCAGGCACCGTTTTCGCAGCACATTCATAGAAAAGAACGTTAATACGATTTCAATATGGCAATCATCCGCAACATCCGCGGTCACAAACCCGCGGTCGGCGAAAACACCTTTCTGGCCGAAACGGCCGTTCTGCTGGGCGACGTGACGGTCGGCCGCGACTGCTCGATCTGGTACGGCGCCGTCCTGCGCGGCGACGTGAACCGCATCGTCATCGGCGACCGCACGAACATCCAGGACGGCGCCGTGCTCCATGCGCTCTACGACCATTCGCCCCACCCTTCGCAGACGATCATCGGCAGCGACGTTTCGGTGGGCCACAACGCCACGATCCACGGCGCCCGCATCGACGACAACTGCCTGATCGGCATGGGGGCCGTCGTGCTCGACAACGCCCACGTCCCCTCGGGCTGCATCATCGCCGCCGGGGCGCTGGTCCTCTCCGGCGCCGAGCTGGAGCCCGATTCGGTCTATGCCGGCGTTCCGGCCCGCAAGGTGAAGCAGATCACCCCCGAGCAGCGCGAACAGATCGTGCGGCGCACGGCCCGCGACTACATGCACTACGCCTCGTGGTACCTTGAGGAGGAGCGGTAGCCCGCCGCCCCGCCCTCCCGCTGTCGCGGCCCGCCGAAAGCCCCGCCCGCGCCGCGTGCTCCGACCAACCCCCGCATCCCGCAGTATGAAACGCACGAAAATAGAACTCTTCGTCAATCTGCTGGTGGCTGTCGCCATCAGTCTGATCGTCAATTTCTCCTACCTGCTGCTCTTGTTCGGCGACGAGCGCAACGAATGGCGCCCCCGCATTCCGAAACCGAACGTCGAGTGCCCGGGCGAGGGATTGCTCGCCGTCTCGCCCGACGGCCACGGCTACCTGCTCTATCCCGATCACGAAAGCGTCTACGTTCCCTCGCACCGCATCCGCTGGTTCGATCTGAAGACCGGCGACCGGTTGGTGGTGGACGTCAATCCGCCGCGCGGCGACGGCGCCCATCCCTCGCTGAACCGCATCTACGAACTCAACGGCGAGACCTTCGATTACAGCAAGTATTTCAACGTCCCGTCGCAGGCGCTCGAGATCTCCGTCCAGATCCTCTTCTATTTTCTCTGCTCCTATCTGCTGCTTCGCATCCTGCTGCGTTCGCACGAGCGAAGCCTCGCCACGGCCGACCGCGTGCGTGCGGTCGCTCTCGTGCTGCTCGTCATCGTCGCCATGTTCATGCTGGCCCCCGTCACCAACCCGCGGTCCGGAACGATCCGCCCGAACTGCATGCTCAAACACATGTTCGATGCCGTGCTGCTGCTCAAATGCTCCTTCACGGTGATCGTCTCGCTCCTCTACGGCTGGCTGCGCCGCCTCGTCCGGCGCCAGCAGGCGGTCGAGATGGAGATCGAACAGCTCAAGAACGAATCCCTCACGGCCCGCTACGACATGCTGGTCGGCCAGATCAGCCCCCACTTCTTCTTCAACTCGCTCAACTCGCTCTCGATGCTCGTGCGCGACGGGCGGCAGGAGCAGGCGCTCGACTACATCGAACAACTCTCCTACTGCTTCCGCTACATCCTGCAGAACAGCCAGAACACGCTCATCCCCCTCTCCGAAGAGCTGAAGTTCGCCGAGGCCTTCACCTACCAATACGGCATCCGGTACGCCGACAAGCTCTTTTTCGACTTCGCGATCGACGACCGCTACCTCGACTGGCGGCTGCCCGCCCTCTCGCTCCAGCCGCTGCTCGGCAACACCGTCAAGCACAACACGATCACGAAGAGCCGGCCGCTGCACGTCTCGATCCGTACGAACGACGGACGGCTCGAAATCTCGAACCCGATCGTCCCGAAACTCGATCCCGAACCCTCGACCGGCATCGGTCTGAAAAACCTCGAAACCCGCTGGCGCCTCATCACGGGACGGCAGATCGAAATTCTCAATGACGGCCGCACCTTCACCGTCCGGCTCCCCCTCCTAACGCCCGAAAAAGCATGAAAGTCCTGATTATCGAAGACGAAACCGCCGCCGCCCGCAACCTGCAGTCGATCCTGCAGCAGGTGGCCCCCGCCATCGAGGTGCTCGATGTCCTCGAAAGCGTCGAAGAGAGCGTCGCCTGGCTGCGCACGCACCCAGCGCCCGATCTGCTCTTCATGGATATTCACTTGGCCGACGGCGAATCGTTCCGCATCCTCGATGCGGTCGAGATCACGGCCCCCGTGATCTTCACGACGGCCTACGACCAGTACGCCCTCGAGGCTTTCCGCCTCTGCAGCATCGACTACCTGCTCAAGCCGCTCGCGGCAGCCGACGTGCGGCGCGCCCTCGACAAGCTCGAACGTCTCACGGGCAGCGAGCGGACCGATTACGGTTCGCGGGTCCGCCAGGCCGTTCACCGCTGCGAGGAGACCTTCCTCATCCACGTCCGCGACAAGATCATCCCGCTCCACCGCGACCGGATCGCCTTCTGCTACACGGCCAACGAGCGGGTCACGGCCCACGACTACGACGGTGCGGTCTATCCGCTCGACAAGACGCTCGAAACGATGCAGGCCGCCCTGCCCGAGGCGGACTTTTTCCGCGCCAACCGGCAGTTCATCGTCGCCCGCCGCGCCGTGCAGGAGATCACCGTCTGGTTCGGCAGCCGCCTTTCGCTGAAACTCTCGGTCGAGACGCCCGAGCGGATCGTCATTTCGAAGGCCCGCGTGCCCGAATTCAAGGCGTGGCTGCGGGCGGTTCGCGCTGTCGATTAGGCGGTTCGCGTCTCCCTTTTCCCGTTTGACCCGGCGGCCGGCACCGATCGTCCCATTCCTCGCTACCTTTGTCACGACAGACCGGGACGAGGATGGTTTTGCACTATTCTTGCAACGGAAACAGGAATCTAAAAACACAACGACGATGAAAAAGATGTTTTTTGCGGCTTTGGCCGCAGGCTGCCTGCTGGCAGCGACGACGACTTCGGCGCAACAGCGCCCCGCACGCGATCGGCAGCCGATGACGGCCGAACAGATGGCCAAACATCGCACCGAGCGGATGACCGAGGCGCTGAAACTCGACGAGGTTCAGAAACAGGAGGTCTACAAGCTCAACCTCGAGCAGGCGCAGCAGATGCGCCAGATGCGCGAGCAGCACCGGGAGGCCGCTGCCGAGAAGCGCGAGACCGACCGCGAGCAGATGCAGAAGCAGGCTGCCGACTACGATGCGAAGCTCAAAAAGCTGCTCTCGGCCGAACAGTACAAGCAGTGGAGCGAGCAGCAACAGCAGCGCCGCGGCCGCGGTCCGGCGATGCGTTCGGGCGACGACCGGTCGGCCGGAGATGCGGCGAATGGCGCCGGACGGCCCCGACGGGGTCGCGGCCGGCGGTAGCGGCGAACAACGAAGGTGTCGGTCGGGCGGCTGACACCTTTATTTTGGCGATTCACCCCTCCATCCGGCGCGGCTGGCGCAAAAATCGACTATCTTCGCGGGGTGATTCGGACAGCGAAAAACGACAGATACAAACACGAACGAAACGAAAGATGATGAAGCGAATCTTGCTGACGGCTCTGCTCGTCTGTCTCGCGTCGGCCGTCTGGGCCCAGAAGGGGGCGGTCACGGCGACGGTGGCGGATGCCGGAACGGGCGAACCGCTCCCAGGCGCTGTCGTAACGGTGACCCCGGCCGCTGCGCCCGCAAAAAAACAATACCTCACGTCGGGATACGGCGGCGCCGTGTCGATCCCGTCGCTCGCCTACGGCAGCTACGAACTGAAAGTCTCTTTCCTCGGCTACGAGGACTACACGACGACCGTCAAGATCGCCGCCCCGAAGCTCGCGCTCGGGAAAATCGCCCTCAAGGCGGGCGTGCAGATCGAAACGGTGGTCAAGGAGGCGCAGTTCCGCGCCTCGCAGAAGGGCGATACGGTGAGCTACAACGCCGGCGCCTTCAAGGTCGCCAACGACTCCGACGTCGAGGGGCTTCTCAAGAAGATGCCCGGCATCACCGTGACCGACGGCAAAGTCGAGACGCAGGGCGAGGAGGTCAAGAAGATCTTCGTCGACGGCAAGGAGTTCTTCGGCGAGGACGTGACGACGGCCATCAAGTCGCTGCCGGCCGAGACGGTGGACCGCATCGAAGTCTACAACAAGCTGAGCGATGCGGCCGAATTCTCGGGAATGGACGACGGCGAGGGGTACAAGGCACTCAACATCGTGACGCATCGCGACATGCGACAGGGACAGTTCGGCAAGCTCTATGCCGGTGTCGGCTACGACGCCGAGCGGGGCTCCGCCGACCGCACGAAGTATTTGGCCGGCGGCAACGTGAACCTCTTCCACGGCGACACGCGCATCTCGGTGCTGGCCCTCTTCAACAACGTGAACCAGCAGAATTTCTCGTTCGAGGATATTCTCGGCGTCGCGGGCGGCGGCGGCCGCGGCGGCGTGGGCAGTTACATGGTGCGGCCGCAGAGCGGCATCGCGAAGGTCAACGCCCTCGGTCTGAACTTTTCGGACACGTGGGGCGAGCGCGACCAGGTGAGCGTGCAGGCCAGCTACTTTTTCAACCGGACCGATACGCGCAACCGTTCGACGGTCGACAAGTGGTATGAGGCGCCGATGCTGCCCGACACCCTCTCGACAGTCGGCGCGTCGGATACGGAGGCTTTCAACCACCGTTTCAACGCCCGCATCGAGTGGAAGATTTCGCCGAACCAGAACCTGATGATCCGCCCCAACTTCAGCTACCAGACAAACGATCCGTGGAGCGTCACCGAGGGGTGGCAGTACGGCGCGCCCGCTGCAGGCGGCAGCGGCTACAGCCGCACGGACAACTTCAGCGAGGGGCGCCGCCACGGCTACAACCTCGGAACGAACGCCGTCTATCGCGCCAAACTCGGCAAGGCGGGCCGCACGGTCACGCTGAACGGCCGCGTCCGCTATTCGGACCAGAGCAATCGCACGAGCTCCTGGTCGAACCGGATGGGAACGCTCGAGGAGCGCCCGCAATTGCTTCCGGACGGCACGGAGATTCCCTGGAGCTGGGATCCGGAGGGCTATACGCGGCTGCGTTACCTGCGCAGCCTGGCTCCCTCGAAAAGTCTCGACCTGCAGGGCGAAATCACCTATACGGAGCCCGTCTCGAAATATTCGCAGGTAAGCCTGCAGTACCGCGCCGCCTACGAGCACGACGAGCGCGACAAGGCCTCCTACCAGACCGGCGAGGATTTCGCCATCGCGGGGCTGCTGCCCGATCCGTCGCTTTCGAACACCTACGAAAGCAGCAACATCGAGCACCGCATCGGCCCGGGCTTCCGCTACTCGAAAGAGCGCAACACCTTCGTGGCGAACGTCTATTACCAGCACGAGGAGCTCGACGGCAAGGTCGTCAGCGGCCAGACGGTCGGCGACAACGCCCCGATCCGCCACAGCTACGACAACCTGACCTACTTCCTCATGGGGCAGCTGAACATCAACCGGGAGAACTCGATCCGCCTCTACATCCGGTCGAACACCTCGACGCCGTCGATCTCGAACCTTCAGGGCGTCTTCGACGTCTCGAACGCCCAGAACATCTCGCGCGGCAACCCCTATCTGAACTCCTCCTATTCGCACAGCGTGAATTTCCACTACGTCAATTCGAATATCGAGAAGGGGCGCACCTTCATGTGGATGTTCTCGGCGAACACCGCCTCGGACTACACGGCGACGCACCTCGTGCAGTCCACCCGCGAGCATCCGATCGTGATCGACCTGACGGATACCGACGGCACGACGACCCGCTACACGCCGAACTACTACTCGATGCCGGTCAACCTCGACGGCTACTGGAGCCTGCGCACGATGGTCAGCTACGGTCTGCCTGTCGGCTTTCTGAAGAGCAATTTCAACATCATGGCGGGCGTCGACTGGTCGAAGACGCCGAGCATCGTCGGCGGCACGGTCCGCTCGGACGGTACGATCGAGGGCGGCGAGCGCAACGACAGCAAGAACATGGGCTACTCGCTGCGGACGGTGCTGGGGTCGAACATCTCCGAGAAGGTCGACTTCACCCTCGCCTGGAACGGCAACTACAATGTGGCTACGAACTCGCTTGCCGCCGGAGGCTCGAAGAACCGCTATTTCAACCACGCTGTCAACGCCAACATGAAGTTCACGCTGCCGTGGAACTTCACCTTCACGGCGTCGGCCGCCTATTCGCAGTACATCGGCATCACGAACGACTACAACGAGGATTACCTGCTTTGCAACGTCTACGTGGGCAAGAAGATCTTCCGCAACAAGCGCGGCGAGATCCTCATCGGCGTGAACGACCTGTTCAACCAGAACAACTCCGCCTTCTCGCGCTCGACGGGATCGGGGTACACGCAGAACACGACCAACCTTTCGATGGGTCGCTACTATATGGTGCAATTTACCTACAACCTGCGCCACTTCGGCAAGAAGGGGTCGCGGAACATGTCGGATTACATAAGTCCCGAATCGCAGGGTCCGTCCCGGTCGCATCGCCGGATGATGGGGCCTCCTCCGGGAGGAGGCGGTGGATTCGGAGGACCCAGATAGGCGTTCCTCGGGACCAGGAGGCCGGGCGTGCTGCTCGGTCTCCGCTTTTTTTATACGGAGAGGCTTCGCGTTTGGCGGCGGGGTTTGCGGGCTGCCGGCCGGCGGATCACGAAGCGGGATCTTCGCCGCTTTGATCGTCGGACTTCGGAGCCGGTGCCGGTATCGGGGCCGGCTCTTTTTGCGTCTTCCGCTCCTCGCGGCCGATCCGCTGCTGGAGGCCGAAGCAGGCGGCGGCTCCGTAGAGGAGGGCCAGCGCGAGGAGCCACAGCAGCTCGGAGGAGACCTCGCCGAGCGAGGCGCCCATCGACTGCAGCCGGACGAAGCCCGTGATGGCGTGGCTGCTTGGGATGAGCTGCCCGAGGGCGTAGAGCCAGGCGGGCATGCTCTCGCGCGGGAAGGAGATGCCGCTCAGCATCAGCAGCGGAATCGAGCTCCAGAGCAGCCAGAGGATCGACTCCTCGCGGAAGCGGAAACGGGTCGAGAGGGCCAGCGCGAAGGCGATGTCGGCGAGGAGGTAGAGCCCGAGGAAGAGAACGACGGGGCCCGTCCGGCCGTTCATCGGAAGGTGGAACAGACGGTAGTGGACGGCGAAGAGGTAGAGCGTCGTGAGGCCGTAGAGCAGCAGGTAGGCCGAGCCGCGGGCCAGCACGATCGCCGGGAGGGGCAGCGGCCGCCGGCCGGCGGGGCGCAGCATCCGGTAGAGGCGCCGTTCGCACCACGTGCCGCCGATCATCCCCGTGCCGACGAGCAGCGTCTGCTGCAGGATGAGCAGCAGCACGGCCGGCAGGACGAACGAGGCGTAGCCGAGCCCCGGATTGAAGAGCGTCCGGCTTTGGTAGACGACCGGCTGAACGGTCGCCTCGGCCGCGGGCAGCTGGGTGCCTGCGGCGACGAGGCGCTGCAGCTCGACCGCGGCGCCCGTCGTCGCAAGGGTGGCCGCGAGCTCCTGGAAGACCTGCCGGTACATCAAAAAGTAGCTCGCATCGAGGTAGAGCGGCACGACGGCCTGACGGCCGGCCAGCAGCGCGCTTTCGTAGTCGGCGGGAATGTAGGCCGCGCCGTAGATGCGGCGCTCGTAAAAGAGCCGTTCGGCCTCGGCCATGTCGGTCGGCATGCAGGCGACGTAGCAGTTCGGGCCCGCGTCGATGTCGGCGATGAGGCGGCGGCTCGCGGCCGTGCGGCTTTCGTCGATGACGCCGATCGGGACGTTGCGGAGCACTTCGGCGCCGTAGGCCGTGGCGTAGAGTGTGGCATAGATGATCGGCGCGGCGAGCAGGACGAGGAGGGTCCCCTCGTCTGAAAGGATCGTGCGCAGCTCGCGGCGCAGCAGATAAAGACAGGTGCGGATTCGGTTCATGTGTCACTCCCTCCCTCGGAATCGCGGATCGGTGCAGGCCTGCTTCAGGCGCGGCAGCGCCAGGAGCGGCACGAGGACGAAGAGCGCCAGGGCTCCCAGCGCTGGGAGCGAGACGCCGACCGGGGCGCCGCGCATCAGCTGGTCGATCACGATCTGCATGTAATAAGTGTACGGAAAGAGAAAACTCAGCCACCAGGCGGGCTTCCACATCGCCAGCAGCGGGAAGGTGAGCCCCGAGAAGGAAAAGGCCAGCACGGCATAGCCGCCCCCGAGCGAGAGCGAGAGCCGCAGGTTGGCCGTCAGGGCAACGAGCATCGCCGAGATCGCCTGGTAGGCCAGAATCAGGAGAAGCGTGGCGAGCGCCAGCAGCCCTGCGCTGCCGTTCAGCGGCGTGCCGATCGCCCCGACGAGCAGCAGGAACATCGCGCCGCCCTGCAAGCAGGCCGCGGCGGTGATCGGCAGCAGCTTGCCCGTAAGGGCAGCGCCGAAACTCCCCCCGGCCGAGGCGATCCATCCGGCTGCCGTCCCCTCCTTGAGCTCGCTGCCGAGGGCGTAGATCGTCGTCATGACTAAAAAGATGAGCAGCATCATCGGCAGGAAGCCCGGAGCGAGGAACCAGGCGTAGTTGACCTCCGGATTGAAAAGGACGTGCTTTTCGAAGCGCACGGGCTGCATGAGGGCCATGGCCTGCCGCTCGGCGGCGCCCTGCAGGACGAGCTTCTGAAAGCCGATGCCGGTCGAGAAGGTGACGACGGCGGTCTGGATGTCCTTGGCGAGCATGCCGTTGACCGAGAGGTTCGTGCCGATGATCGAGCAGACGAGCGTCGTCTGCCCGCCGCCCAACAGCAGCTGCTGGAAACGGTCGGGAATCTGCACCAGCGCCGCGATGCGCCCCTCGCGGATGAGCCGTTCGCCCTCGAGGTGCGACGGGACCTCGCAGACGACGCGGGCGGCCGGCGTGGCGTCGATCATCGAAACGACGGTGCACGAGAGGGGCGTGCGGTCCTCGTCGAGAACGGCGACCGGAAGATCGACGATCGCCCCGTCGCCGAAAAGCAGGACGAAGAAGAGGAACGAGACGAAGGGCAGCACGACGAGAATCGCGCCGTAGACGCCCCGGCGGCGGATGCGGCCCGCCTCGCGGCGGGCGGCGGCGAGGGTGCGGGAGAAAAAGGAGGAGCGCATGCGGTCGGCGGCCTTCATGATCGCGATTCCGGGCTGTCAGCGGCGGCGCTCCGCTTTCGGGGTTTCGGCGGCAGCACCCGCTTTTCCGTGCGTGCCGGCTCCCCGCCGATCCGGTCCCAGTCGACCAGCACGCTCATCCCCGGCCGGAGCGCCTGCTCCTCCCCGGTGGGTCGGACCTTGACGGCGAAAGTGCGGATGTCGAAGCCGCCCAAGGTGCGGGTCGCCGACCAGGTGGCGAAGTCGGCCTGCGCCGCAATCCAGCTCACCTCGAGGGGCACGCTGCGGCCGAGTGCCGGCAGGTACCCCTCGAACCGCGTTCCGAGACGGATGCGCGGCAGCAGGGTCTCCTTGATGTTGAAGGTGACCCACACGTCCTTAAGATCGAGGATCGCCACGACCGGATAGCCGCTGCCGACCAGCTCGCCCGCCTCGGCGATGACCGACGAGACCTCGCCCGAGACGGGGGCGTAGACCCTCGCGTCGGAGAGGTAGGAGGCGACCTCCTCCACAGCCCCCTGCGCCTCGCGGACCTTGGCCGCCGCAGCCTCCTTGTCCTCGCGGCGGGCGCCGTCGCGCGCCAGCTCGTATTCGGCCCGGGCCGCCTGCTCCGAGGCGCGCATCGCCTCGAAGTTGGCCGTCGCCTCGTCGAGCTGCTGGGCGGGCACTACCCCGCTGTCGTAGAGCCGGCGGACGCGCTCGTAGCTCTTGCGGGCCAGCGTGAGGCCCGCCTGCGCCTTCTGCCAGAGGTTGCGGGCCGCCTCGACCTGCTGCTTGCGGGCCCCGGCCAGCGTGGCGGCGTCGAGGGCTCCGGCGGCGCTGCGCAGCGCTTCGGCCTGCTGCAGTTTGGCGTCGAGCTCGGGGGTCGAGAGGGTGTAGAGCAGCTCGCCCCGCTCGACCCGGTCGCCCTCGGCGACCCGCATTTCGAGGATGCGCCCCGGCACCTTCGACGAGGCGCGGTAGGTGGTGCATTCCACACGCCCCTGCAGCAGCAGCGGGCTGCGGCGTTTCAGGCTGCGCCCCAGCAGAACGAGCCCCGCCGCGAGCAGAAGCACGGCGGCGGTTAGAAGAATCGAATGACTTTTTTTCATGGTGTTGCGAATGTTTGTCGTGTCCGGACGGGGCCTCGGCCGAAGCTCGGCCGTCTGGGTCGGAGTGCGGCGCGGCCGCCTCGCGAAGGAGGCCCGGCCGCTATTTGTCGAACCGGATGAGCCGCGCATCGTCGCGGTGCAGGTAGGCGGTGTAGGCCTCGCTGATCCCTGCCGCCTCGAGCAGCTGGGCCAGTGCCAGATCGAACCGGTAGGCCGCTTCGAGCCGCTCGGTGCGGATCGCCGCGAGGTCCAGTTCGGCATCGATCAATTCCGACGAAGGGGCGATCCCCTCGCGGAAGGCGATCTCCTTCATGCGCAGGTATTCGGTCGCGAAGTCGAGCGACCGTTCGATCGAGGTCATGCGGTAGCGGTAGCTCAGAAGGCTGTTGTAGCGCTGTTCGACCAGCACGCCGATCCCCGTCGCGGCCTGCCGTTCGAGCGCCTCGACCTCCCGCACCGTCTGGCGGGCGGCCGCATAGTCGCGCTCGCGCCGAAGGCCGTCGAAGAGACGGATGCGGAGGCCGATGCCGACAGCCCAGCGGGGAACGATGCCCGAGACCTGGTAGTTGTAGAACGAGCCGCCGGCCATGGCGACCACCTGGGGCAGAAATTCGGCCCGCTTGACGCGCACCCCCACGTCGGCCAGCTGCCGTTTGAGGGCGACCTGCCGCAGCAGCGGGCTGCGCTGCCCGGCCAGCTGCCGGTAGCGGTCGAGCGGTTCGATGCTGTCGAGGAGAAACATCGCCGAGACGGGACGGCCGGCCCGCCCGCCGCCGAGCGTGTTCTCGAGAGCCGCCTCGATCGTCTCGACCTGCAGCTCGGCCTCCTCGAGCGCCCGCTCCGCCTCGGCCATCTTCACCTCGACGTAGAGCCGCTCGCTGCGGGGGATCATGCCGTTGCTTTCGAGCTCGACGGCATCTTTCAGGTGGCTGCGGACCCCTTCGACCACCTGACGGCGCACCTCGACGACCTGCAGCGCCAGCGCCAGGCCGTAGTAGCGTTCGACCGTCTCGGTGATCAAGCCGTTGCGCGTGCCGTCGCCCGCCGTGCGGACGCTCTCCTCGTCGATGCGTGCCGCGCGGTTCGCGGCGTTGATGCGCCCGCCCATCCAGATCGGCAGGGTCGCCTCGCCGCCGACGAATCCGAGGCTGCGATCCTGCAATTTCAGGTTCCAGTCCGCCTCGAGAATCGGCGAAAGAAGTCCTTGGATGGTCGGAAGCAGGCCGGGCGCAAGGATGCCGCTCGCGGCGAGATCGCCCGAGAAGCGGTGTACGGCACTCTTCGCCCTGTTCAGGTCGATGCCGATGTCCTTGTCGAGATAGGTGTAAGCCCCCGTGAGGGAGAGTTGCGGCAGCCGCAGCCCCGCGGCGGCGCGGCGCCTCTCCGCCGCGGCGCGGAGCGCGTGGTCGGCAGCCTGCAGGGCGGCGTTTTCGGTCAGCGTGGCGGCGATCGCCTCGTCGAGCGTCAGGGCGCGCTCCGCGGGCTGCCCGTGGAGCGCCGCAGCGCTCCCGAGCAGCAGGGCCGCCGCAAGCGTAACTCGTCTGTTCATGGATTCCGTGGTTTGCAGCGACGCGCTGCCAGAAACGGGCCACGGATGCCCCGTCGCTCCTTATCGCCGATCTTCGGGACGGTTCGGCGTATGGCCCGTCAGATGGCCGTTGATCCGCAGCACCTCGCCGGCCGCCTCCTGGAGGACGCGGACCTCGACGCCGGCCCGCCGCAGCAGGCAGGCCCCCTCGCACCGGACGAAACGGTCGGGCTCGTAGCAGGCGAAGACGACGCGGCGGAAGCCGTGGCGCAGGATGAGCTGCGTGCAGCTCTCGGGCTCGCTGGCGCGGCGCGAGCAGGGCTCCATCGAGGAGTAGATCGTCGCCCCGCGCAGCTCGGCCCCCGCGGCGAGCGCCTTGGCGATCGCCTCCTGCTCAGCGTGGTGCGTCGGCGAAGTCTCGTGCGTATATCCCGTGAAGCACTTCCCCGCAGCCGTGACGACGACGGCGCCCACGCAGTAGGAGGTGGCGCTCGGCGTGCAGCGGCGCGACGTCTCGATCGCCTGCGCAAGGAAGCGGCGGTCCTCCTCCGTGCGGTCGGGGTGCAGCTCGCAGTGGGTGACCGCCATCTCGCCGAGCCGTTCGCAACGGACGGCGGCACCGGCGGGCGGCATAAAACGGAAGCGGGCCCCGCCCCGCTCCGGGCCGAGTGTCAGCGTCGTGCGGACCGCGGCGCGGACCCGGTCTGCGAGCCCCTCGTCCAGAAAGAGCGCCAGCACCCGGGCGCCGCCCTCGACGAGCAGGCTGCCGATGCCGCGCTTCTCAAGCTCCGTGACGATGCGGGCGGCGGTGATCGGTTCCTCGCAGGGGATGACCGTCGCCGCTCCGGCGAGTGCGGGCAGCGGCCGCGTCGCGAAGACGATGCGGTCGGCATCGCCCGCCGTGAAGAAGCGCAGTGCGGGCGAAAGGTCGCCCGAGGCGGTGAGGGTCACCTTCGCCGGATCGGCGTGCAGCCCTCTGGCGCGCCGGCGGGCGCGGGCCTCCTCGTCACGGAGCAGCAGCGACGGATCGTCGTGCCGCAGCGTCTCGGCACCGACCAAAATGGCGTCGTGCGCGGCGCGCAGCCGATGGACCTCGGCCCAGTCCTCGGGGGTCGAAAGGATCAGCCGTTCGTTCGAGCTGTCATCGAGGTAACCGTCCGAAGAGGTTGCGAAAGAGAGCGTTATTTGCATCGTTTCAGGGTGATAAGGGTGATCTCCGGCGTGGCGCCGATCCGCATCGGGTAGCCGACGTAGCCGACGCCTTCGTTGATGTAGAGCGTGCGGCCGTCGCGCTCGTAGCGGCCGGCCCACTCCCGGTAGAGCAGACGGGCGGGCGACCAGCCGCGGCCCGTGCCGAGCCGCAGCCGGAGCTGCATGGCGTGCGTGTGGCCCGCGAGGGTCAGATCGCCGCGGCCGGCGCCGAGCACCTGGCCCCACAGCTGGGGCAGGTGAACCAGCGTAATGTCGAAGAGTTCGGGCGGGACGCCGCGATAGGTGTCGGCCGTGTTGCAGGGCGGCAGGTTGGAATCGTGGCGAAGGTCGCGCAGGGCGGGGTCGAAGGTGATGCCCGAGAGGGCGATGCTGTCCGCGCCGCGGCGCAGGTAGCAGGTCGAGTCCTGCAGCAGGCGCCACCTCATCGCCCGCTGCCCCTCGATGAGCCGGCGGAGGCTCTCGGCGGCGGGCAGGGCCGCCGTATCGCGGATGTAAGAGCCCACGTCGTGGTTGCCCAGCACCGAATAGACGGGCGCCCCGATGCGGCGGAGCAGCCGCTGCGCCCGTCCGTCGAGCTCCGTGCAGCGGATGTTGACCAGATCGCCGCCGAAGAGGACGAGATCGGGATCGAGGGCGTTGATCCGTTCGACGAGGCGCCCAACCTCTCCTTCGGTGTCGACCAGCGCTCCGAGGTGCAGATCCGAGAAGAAGGCGATGCGGTAGCCGTCGAAGGCCTCGGGCAGCCGCTCCGAGCAGATCTCGACCGGCTCCACACGGAGGGCGCAGCGGCCTGCGGCAGCACCGTAGATGAGAGCGGCCGCAGCCAGCAGGGCGGCGGCGATTCCCGTACGGGGCAGGCGCAGGGCCCGGAATAGGGCGTGGATGCAGCGCGGCACCTGAAGCAGGAGCCACAGCCAGAAGAGCCACATCGTGATGCGCACCACGGTCGGCGTGTTATCGACGATGAGACCGGCAAGGCTGACCGCTGCCGGGAGCAGGTCGCACGCCAGCCGGGCGGCGAAGACCGTGCGGCCGGGGGCTTCGCCGCGCCGGCGAGCACGGCGGAAACGGAGGATATCGACCGCCGTCGGAACGAGGACGGCCGCAAAGAACAGAAGCGAGAGTACGATCATGGTTTCGATTCGGTTGTCGGATGCCGCGGGCGCATCTCTTCGGCCCGGTCCGGGGAGCAGCTCCGGGGCTGTTCCGAGGAGCGTTCTCTAACCGTTCCGAGGAACGGCCCGGAACCGTTTTATAAAACGCTCGCGGGTCATCCCGGGGCTCTTTCGAAATCGGTCCGAGGCGCCTCCGGAGCTCTTTCGGGGGACGGCCCGGCGCTCTTTCCGAGCCGGCGCGCGGCATCCGTGCAAAGATACGTTTTTTTTCGATTACGCCGGCTGAAAAACAAAATCCGCGCCGAATCCTTTGGCATACATCTTGTAAAAATCCCGGCAAACCGAGCTTTTGCGGCTCCCAACGACTAAACAGCAGTTCAAACCAATTTTTTTAATCCGCTTATGAAAACACTTAGACTTTTGATGGTGTCGATTCTGTTTGCAACGACCGCATCGGCACAGCGTTATGCGAATTCCGCGCAGGAGGAGTACGACCCGACGGTCTATCTGATCTCCGTGCAGGAGACGGACGCCGTCTACGACTGTTGCAACAAGCAGCAGGCCCTCTCGCAGGCGACGCAGGATTACCTCGACACGCATCGCTTTGGATTCCAGCAGGCCGAGCGTCCGCAGTTCATCTTCAGCACGAGCAACAACAAGTTCTCGCTCGCCCTGGGCGGCTACGTGGCCATGCGCGCCTCGTACGACATGGACGGCATCTCGGACAACCGCGACTTCGTCCCCTACGACATTCCGATCGTCGAGAACTATAACAACCGGCAGCAGCTCATCATGGATGCCTCGACCTCGCGGGTCTACCTGAAGAGCATCGCCAACACGCGGGCCCTCGGGCGCGTGGTGATCTTCATGGATGCCGACTTCCGCGGCGGCTCGGGCCGCAGCTACACGCCCCGCCTGCGTTCGGCCTACATCTCCTTCCTCGGCTTTACGCTGGGCCGCGACATCACCACCTTCTGCGACCTGCAGGCTGCACCGCGCATGATCGACTTCCGCGGTCCGAATGCCTACAACTACAACTTCGCGACGATGATCCGCTACTCCTTCTCGTTCGCCGACGACGTTCTCTCGATGGGCGTGGCGGCCGAGATGCCCGAGGTATCGGCCACCTACAACTACAAGTTCCTCGAAATGCGGCAGCGCATCCCCGATATTCCGGTCTACCTGCAGGTCGCCTGGGGTCCGGGCCGCAGCAGCCACCTGCGCGCATCGGCCGTCTTCCGCAACATGTACGTCCGCAACGACGTCGTGCACGAAAACAAGAAGCTCTTCGGCTGGGGCGCCCAGTTGAGCGGTACGATCGGGCTGGGTCCCTGGTTCCGCCTCTTCATGAACGGCGTCTACGGGCAGGGCATCACCCCCTATATTCAGGATCTGACCGGCTCGGGGCTCGACTTCGTGCCCGACAACCGGACCGGCGAGGAGATCAAGGTGATGAAGATGTGGGGCTGGCAGGCTTCGGGACAGATCAACTTCTCGCGCCGCATGTCGCTGTCGGGCGGCTTCTCGATGGTCGAGATGGACCGCGACGATGCCTTCACTTTCGCCAACGAGTACAAGCGCGGCACCTACATCTTCGGCAACATCTTCTATGCGCTCACGCCGCGCTGCAGCATCGGCGCCGAATACCTCTACGGATCGCGCAAGAACATGAATTCGGCCAAGAACCACGCAAACCGCGTCAGCGTCCAGCTGCAGTACAACTTCTGACGGCCGACGAATGACCTGGAGACGGCGGGCACGATCGATCGTGCCCGCCGCTCTCGGTTCGATGCGGGCCGAAGCGGCATCGAGAAGCCGCAAATTCAAAATTCAGCAGGTCTGCCGAGCACGCTTGGGCTTACTCTCCAGTTCGGGTCGCAGCCTGCGGAGGTCACGCACGAAGCGGACCAATAGGACGCGAGCTGCGGGCCTCCACCGCCCCCAGGCTGCGGCCCGCCGGTCGCTCCGCGATCGAATAGACCGGCAAAACGCAAATAAATTCGGCATTCCGATCGACTTATTCGTATCTTTGGCTCCGCCGAAGATACTTCGCCACGGCAAAATCGCAAACAAGTTTGCATTTTGCTCTCAGCTTTTCGTATCTTTGTAAATCTATGATGGACTTCCTGACACAACACCATTTGGCCGGCCTCACGATCGGGGCGGCGACGTTTCTCATTATCGGACTTTTCCACCCGCTCGTCATCAAGGGCGAGTACTATTTCGGCGTCCGCTGCTGGTGGGTCTTCGCCCTGATGGGTGCGGCGGCCGTCGCCGGCTCGATCCTCGTCGAGCAGCTCTTCTGGTCCACCCTGCTGGCTGTCTGGGGCGCCTCGTCGTTCTGGTCGGTCGGTGAGCTTTTCGAACAGCGCCGCCGCGTCGAACGCGGATGGTTCCCCAAACGCCCTGCCCGCTCCCGAAAACGATGAATCCGCCCTTCCGTTCCGCCGCCGCGCGGCATCGGCTTGTCCCCGCCGCATCGCGCCGTAAAACCGCGCTGCGGTGTATCGCCGCATTCCGGCCGCATCTTCCTGCTGCGTTCCACCGCACAGCCTTGCTGCGCAATCTCTTCGCGTCGCTGCTCATCCTGCTGGCTGCCGGCTGCCGCAACCGTTCCGCCGGCGAATCCGCTCTCCCCGCTGCGCCACAGTCCCGACATGCCGAGCTGCTCTTCGCGGGCGACGTGATGCAGCACCTGCCCCAGATCCAGGCGGCCCGCCGCGGCGACGGCTTCGACTACGAGGCAGTCTTCGCCGCCGTGCGTCCCTATTTCGAGGCGGCCGACCTCGCGGTGGTCAACCTCGAAACGACCTTCGCCGCGGCTCCGCCCTACCGCGGTTATCCCTGCTTCCGCTCCCCCGTTGCCCTGGCCGGGACGCTGCGCCGCTGCGGCGTCGATGTCGTCTGCCAGGCCAACAACCATGTGCTCGACGACGGCGCGCGGGGCGTCCGCACCACCGCCGCAGTGCTCGACAGCTGCCGCCTGCTCCGCACGGGCGTCTATCTCGACACTCTCGACGAGCGGAGGCGCCATCCTCTGCTCATCGAACGGGGCGGCATCCGCTTCGGCCTGCTGAACTACACCTATGGAACGAACGGGCTGCCCACGCCGCAGGGCATGCGGGTCGCGCGGATCGACACGGCGGCGATTCTCCGCGATCTGGCGGGGCTGGCAGCCGACTCGGTCGACTGCTCGATCGTCTGCCTTCACTGGGGCAATGAGTACGAACGGCAGCCGAACCGCGGACAGCGGGAGCTGGCCCGCCTGCTGCGGTGCCACGGGGCCGATCTGGTGATCGGTTCGCATCCGCACGTCGTGCAGCCGGTCGAGGCCGATTCGACGTACGCCGTCTTCTACTCGCTCGGCAACTTCGTCTCGAACCAGCGGCGGCGCTGGTGCGACGGCGGCCTGATGGCCCGCATCCGCGTGACGAAACACCCCGACGGCCGCATGCGCTACCGCGCCGAGGCGATCCCCGTCTGGGTGGCGCTGCCCGGCTACCGCATCCTGCCCGCTCCCGCAGCCGATACGATGCAGCTCGGCGAAGCCTACCGCCGCTTCCGCGACGACACGGAAAAACTGCTCGGCGGACGGTACCGGTTTGCCGAATCGTCCGATGAATGATCGGGAGCGGCATTTCCGTTTGCGGGACCGAATAATATCCCTATCTTTGGTGCAGTCACTCATTTAACGAACTGCAAACACCATGGAAAAAAATCTGAAAGGAACGCGCACCGAGCAGAACCTGCTCAAGGCGTTCGCCGGCGAAAGCCAGGCCCGCACCCGGTATACCTTCTTCGCGAGCGCAGCCAAAAAAGAGGGGTACGAACAGATCGCCGCCACCTTCCTCGAGACCGCCGAGCAGGAGAAGGAGCATGCCAAGCGCTTCTTCAAGTTCCTCGAAGGCGGCGCCGTCGAAATCACGGCCTCCTACCCCGCCGGCCGCATCGGTACGACGGCCGAGAATCTGCTCGCCGCCGCGATGGGCGAGAAGGAGGAGTGGGACGTGCTCTACAAAGGTTTCGCAGCCGAGGCCGAGGAGGAGGGGTTCGGCGCCGTGGCGGCTGCCTTCCGCGCGGTCGCGACGGTCGAGGCCGAACACGAGCGCCGTTACCTGAAACTGCTGAGCCGCCTCACGGACGGCGACTTCTTCCACCGCGACGGCAAAATCTGGTGGCAGTGCCGCAACTGCGGCTATCTCGTCGAGGCCGAGAACGCCCCGAAGATGTGCCCCGCCTGCCTCCATCCGCAGGCCTTCTTCGAGCCGCGGAAGGAGAACTATTGATCCTCGAGCGCCGGACGGCGCGAGGCGTGTTGCCCGCGACACCTCAGTGCCGCGGGCTTTCTTTCGAGGTTCAGGCCCAACGCACCCCGGCTCTCGGCACGCAGGATGCCGCATTTTTTCGAAGTACAGACCCACCCGTTTCCGAATACGCAGGCCGGCCATTTCCATCTGCACCGGCCCTGCTGCGAGGCGCTGTTTGCGCCCCGAACCGCCGCCCGGAACGGCCCTGTGCCCGCTTTCGGCCGCCGAAGGGCGAACTTCTCCACAAATCCGCCCGAAATCGGCGGAAAACCGGAAAAAACGTCGTACCTTTGTCTGTTGCGAAAACAGAAAACCATCAAACCCAACATAGAATGGCAGACGAAAAAATCATCTTTTCGATGGTCGGGGTCTCGAAGACCTTCACCAACCAGAAAAAAGTATTGAACAACATCTACCTTTCGTTCTTCTACGGCGCCAAGATCGGCATCGTCGGCATGAACGGCGCCGGCAAATCGACCCTCATGAAGATCATCGCCGGCATCGACCGGAACTTCGAGGGCGAGGTCGTCTTCTCGCCCGGCTATTCGGTCGGCTACCTCGAGCAGGAGCCCAAGTTAGACGATGCGAAGACGGTCCGCGAGGTGGTCGAGGAGGGGTGCGCCGCGACGGCGGCCCTCATGAAGGAGTACGAAGCGATCAACGAGAAGCTTTGCGAGCCGATGTCGGACGACGAGATGGCCGCCCTCATCGAGCGGCAGGGCGAGCTCTACGAACACATCGACCGCGTGAACGGCTGGGAGCTCGATGCGGTGCTCGACCGGGCGATGGACGCCCTGCGCTGCCCCGATCCCGACCAGCCGGTGAAGGTTCTCTCGGGCGGCGAGCGCCGCCGCGTGGCCCTCTGCCGCCTCCTGCTGCAGCAGCCCGACGTGCTGCTGCTCGACGAGCCGACGAACCACCTCGACGCCGAGTCGATCGACTGGCTCGAACAGCATCTGCGCCAGTACAAGGGGACGGTGATCGCCGTGACGCACGACCGCTACTTCCTCGACAACGTCGCCGGCTGGATCCTCGAGCTCGACCGCGGCGAGGGGATTCCCTGGAAAGGCAACTACTCGGGCTGGCTCGAGCAGAAGACTGCCCGCATGGCCATGGAGGAGAAGCAGGAGTCGAAGCGCCGCAAGACCCTCGAACGCGAGCTGGAGTGGGTCCGCATGTCCCCCGCCGGCCGCCACGCCAAGTCGAAGGCGCGTCTGTCGGCCTATGACAAGATGCTGAACGAGGATGCGAAGCAGAAGGAGGAGCGGTTGGAGATCTTCATTCCCAACGGCCCGCGTCTGGGCGACGTGGTGATCGAGGCGCACGACGTCTCGAAGGCCTTCGGCGACCGCGTGCTCTACGAGCATCTGAACTTCTCGCTGCCCCCGGCCGGCATCGTGGGCGTGATCGGCGCCAACGGCACGGGCAAGACGACCCTCTTCCGCATGATCATGGGGCTCGATACCCCCACGAGCGGTTCGTTCCGCGTGGGGCCGACCGTCAAGCTGGCCTACGTCGACCAGCAGCACCGCTCGATCGACCCCGACAAGACGGTCTACGAGGTCATCTCGCAGGGTGCCGACCTCATCACGCTGGGCAACCGGCAGGTGAACGCCCGCGCCTACGTCGGCCGCTTCAACTTTTCGGGCGCCGACCAGGAGAAGAAGTGCGGCATGCTCTCGGGCGGCGAACGCAACCGCCTCCACCTGGCCCTCGCCCTCAAGGAGGAGGGCAACGTGCTGCTGCTCGATGAGCCGACGAACGACATCGACGTCAACACGCTGCGGGCGCTCGAGGAGGGTCTGGAGCACTTTGCGGGGTGCGCCGTGGTGATCTCGCACGACCGCTGGTTCCTCGACCGCATCGCGACGCACATCCTCTCGTTCGAGGGCGACTCGAAGGTGGTCTTCTACGAGGGGACCTACTCCGAGTACGAGGCGTGGAAACGCGCCCAGGGCGAGGACACGACGCCTCACCGCGTGAAGTACAAGAAGCTGCTGGCGGACTGACGGCCCCGGCCCCGCGTTTCTATTGAATGACAAATTTCGGCATACGAACATGACACAAAAACCTTCGATACCCAAGGGCACGCGCGACTTCTCGCCCGTCGAGACGATGCGCCGCCAGTACATTTTCAACACGATCGAGCGGGTGTTCCGCCTCTACGGCTTCTCTCCGCTCGAAACACCCGCGATGGAGAATCTTTCGACCCTCATGGGCAAATACGGAGAGGAGGGCGACAAGCTCCTTTTCAAGGTCCTCAATTCGGGCGACTACGCCGCCGGCCTCTCGGACAGCGAGGTGCGCAGCGCCTCGAAAATTTGCGAAAAGGGGCTCCGCTACGACCTGACGGTCCCCTTCGCCCGCTACGTGGTGCAGCACCGCAATGAGCTGGTCTTTCCTTTCAAACGGTACCAGGTGCAGCCCGTCTGGCGCGCCGACCGGCCGCAGAAGGGGCGCTACCGCGAGTTTTACCAGTGCGACGTCGATGTGATCGGCACCGATTCGCTGCTTTGCGAGGCGGAGCTGGTCGAGATCGTCGAGCGGGTGTTCCGCGAGTTGGGCATCCGCGTGCAGCTGAAGATGAACAACCGCAAAATCCTCTACGGCATCGCCGAGGTGATCGGCCATGCCGACAAGATGATGGATATCACGGTGGCGATCGACAAGTTGGACAAGATCGGGCTGGAGAACGTGCAGGCCGAACTGCGCGACCGCGGGCTGGAGCAGGAGGCGATCGACCGCCTGCAGCCGATTCTCGAACTTGCCGGCTCGAACGACGAGAAGCTGAACGCGCTCAGGACGATTCTCGCCGCCTCCGAGACCGGTCTTCGGGGTGTCGAGGAGCTGGCGACGGTCTTCGCGCGCGTCGCCGAGGCGGGGATCGAGCTGCCGCTCGAGCTCGACCTCTCGCTGGCGCGCGGGCTGAACTACTACACGGGGGCCATCTTCGAGGTCAAGGCGCTGGACTACGCCATCGGCTCGATCTCGGGCGGCGGCCGCTACGACGACCTGACGGGCATCTTCGGCCTGCCGGGGCTCTCGGGTGTCGGCATCTCGTTCGGTGCGGACCGCATCTACGATGTGCTGCTGGGGCTCGACCGCTTCCCCGAGGAGCTGAACTGCTCGACGCGCGCCTTCTTCGTCAACTTGGGCAATGCCGAGGAGCAGGCCTCGCGGCGGCTGCTGCGCGCTGTGCGCAATGTCGGCATCCCGGCGGAGATCTACCCCGAGGCGGCCAAGATGAAGAAGCAGCTCGAGTATGCCAACCGCCGCGGCATTCCCCACGTGGTGATCATCGGCTCGCGCGAGCTCGAAGAGCGGGTCGCCACGGTCAAGCACATGCGGACGGGCGAGCAGCGGCAAATTTCATTCGCCGATCTTGCAACCGTTTTGATGTAATCCGCCGAAAAGCAAAATCATGTCGCTGCGCCTTCGTCTGCTCGTTGCCATACTTCTCTTCTCGCTGCCGCTGGCTGCCCAGCAGGCGGAAGACGCCGTGCGGCAGCTGCAGAAGTTCGTGCGCGCCTACCGCTATTTGGACCGCTACTACGTCGATACGACCTCGATGGCACCCCTTGTCGAGGGGGCGATCGAAGGGATGCTCGACCGGCTCGACCCCCACTCGGCCTACATCGGCGCCGAGGAGATGAAGGAGGTCGAGGCGAGCATGGAGGGCGGATTCAGCGGCATCGGGATCGAGTTCGCCGTGCTGCGCGACACGATCGCGGTGATGGGAACGATTGCCGGCGGCCCGGCCGAACGGGTCGGCGTGCTGCCGAACGACCGCATCGTCCGCATTGACACGCTCGAGGCGGTCGGGCTGAAGCGCAGCGAGGTGCCGGTCCGCCTGCGGGGCGAACGGGGATCGAAAGTCGTCATCGAGGTGGTGCGCCGCGGCACGCCGGGACGGCTCCGCTTCGAGATCGTCCGCGACCGGATCCCGCTCAACACGATCGACGCGGCCTACATGGCGACCCCGCGCGTGGGATATATCAAGGTCAACCGCTTCGGGCGGACGACCATGACCGAATTCCGCGATGCGTGGCGCAAGCTGAACCGCCCCGACCGGCTGATCCTCGACCTGCGCGGCAACGGCGGCGGGTTGATGGAACAGGCGGTCGGGATGGCGGGATTCTTCCTGCCGGCCGGGTCGCTGCTCCTCTCGACGGAGGGGCGCGCCGTGCCGCCCGCCTCGTTCCGCTCCGCCGAGGAGAAGGAAAAGAACCTGTACGGCGCGGTGGCCGTATTGATCGACGGAAGTTCGGCCTCGGCGTCGGAGATCGTCGCCGGAGCGATCCAGGACTGGGACCGCGGCACGGTCATCGGCCGCACGAGCTTCGGCAAGGGGCTCGTGCAGCGTCAGATTCCGCTGGGCGACGGCTCGGCCGTCCGCATCACGATCGCCCGCTACCACACTCCGTCGGGACGCGTGATCCAGCGCCCCTACGAGCGCGGCCGGCGGGAGGCCTACTACCTCGAGCACCTGCGCGGAGGAGCCGACACGGCGTCGGCCGACGCCCCCCGCTACCGCACGCTGCGCAAAGGCCGCACGGTCTACGGAGGGGGCGGCATCCGTCCCGACATTGCAATCGAACCCGACACGACGGCTTACACGACCTGGTACGCGCGCATGATCCGCGGAGGGGTCGTGCAGGAGACTGTGACCGACTACCTCGATACGGCCCGGACGGCGCTTGTCGCCGCATACCCCGATTTCGACCGTTTCGAAGCTTCGTATGAGGTGCCGCAGGCTCTCCTCGACACGCTCATCGCGAAGGGCGCGCAGCGCGGAATCGCTTTCGACGAGGCGGCTTTCCGCCGCTCCGAATCGCTCGTGCGGGTGCAGCTCAAGGCGCTCGCCGCGCAGCGGCTCTTCGGCACCGAAGGGTTCTACCGGGTGATGAATGCCGCCCGGTCGGAGGAGTTCCAACGGGCGGTGGCGCTGTTGGAGGCGGAGGAGCCGGAGCTGTGAACAGCGCGGGTGCAGCCTGCGAAAGGTCCGCTCGACGGCAAGGAGCTGCGGGCCTTCGCCGAGGGTAACTGTGGCCCGAACGACCTCTACCGAGGTCGATTCCAGTCGCAAGGCCAGCCCGCAGCCGAGCGGACGGGTTGCGACGTAGAGGAGCAGCCCTCCGCCCGGGGGCGGCTGCGGGCTGCCGGTCGCTGCGCGACCGATTTTGCCAGCACCCGTTTCCGTTGCAATCGGCGGCTGCGGGCTGCTGTGCCCCAAGTGGCGCAATGAAAAATGAAGAATTAAAAATGAAAAATATTATCGGGCTGCAGCCTGCGGAGGTCGCGCACGAAGCGGACCAATAGGACGCGAGTTGCGGGTCTCCGCCGCCCCCAGGCTGCGGCCCGCCGATGCCTAACGGCATCGAACCCGACTGAAAGCCTGCACCAAGAAGTCGCATTACAACACTGTTAAGACCTGCCCGCAGCCGAGCGGATGGGCCTGCGACGTAGAGGACCTGCCCTCCGCCGGGGGGGGCGGCTGTGGGCTGCCGGTCGCTGCGCGACCAAGCTCGATACCAAATATTCCGCGATGACCGGCGGCTGCTGCCTGGAACGGATGGAAATAAATAACTGCTTAAAACCCAAAATAAAAAGCTGCAATATCTAAACCGAACTATGAATATCATCAAACGTTCATACGACTGGATGCTCTCCTGGGGCCATTCGCGCTGGGGCGCCGCGGCGCTCTTCTGCTTCGCCTTTGCCGAGTCGAGTTTCTTTCCGATTCCGCCCGATGTCCTGTTGATCGCCCTGTGTCTCGGGGCGACAGCCCGTTCGTTCCGCTTTGCGGCGATCTGCACGGCGGGTTCGATCCTCGGCGCCATGTGCGGCTACGCCATCGGCTTCTTTCTCTGGCAGAACACCGCCGGCGAATATACCGCCCTCGCGCAGTTCTTCTTCAACCATGTCTTCTCGGTCGAGGCCTTCGAACGGGTCGGCGCCCTCTACGAGCGCTACAACTTCTGGATCGTCTTCACGGCGGGTTTCACCCCCCTGCCCTACAAAATTTTCACGATCACGGGCGGCCTGTTCCACATCAATTTTCCGATGTTTCTCATTGCCTCGATTTGCTCGCGCGGTCTGCGCTTCTTCCTCATCGCCGGGCTTATCTGGCGCTTCGGCGCTCCGATCAAGAGCTTTATCGACCGCTATTTCAACCTGCTGGCCGTCGCTTTCACAGTGTTGCTCGTAGGATCGTTCTTTCTGTTGAGTTATCTTGTTTAACATACCGATCATGAGACGTTTCGGAATCATCGGCCGCCCGCTCGGCCACTCGGCTTCGGCCCGCCATTTCTCCGCCAAATTCGAACGCGAAGGGCTCGACTGCGCCTTCGAAAGCTACGAACTGCCCTCGATCGAGGCACTGCCCGACCTGCTGGCCCGCGTGCCCGAGCTCGAGGGCTTCAACGTGACGATCCCCTACAAATGCGAGGTGATGCGCTACCTCGACGAGCTGTCGGACGATGCGGCCCGCATCGGTGCCGTGAACTGCGTGCGCCGCTGTGCCGACGGCCGTCTCGTGGGCCATAACACGGATGTCATCGGCCTCCGCGCGGCGCTCGACGAGCTGCTTGGGGGCGACGAACCCGAACACGCGTTGGTGCTCGGCACGGGCGGCGCCTCGAAGGCGGTGCAATACGTCCTGGCCGAGCGCGGGATTCCTTTCGACCTCCTTTCGCGCAGTGCTGCGAAAGGCAACTACACCTACGACAATCTGCCGGTCGAAACGGTGGCAGAAAGCCGTCTCATCATCAATGCGACCCCCGTTGGCACCTACCCTGCTGTCGATGACGCGCCGCGAATCCCCTACGCCTACATCACCCCCGGCCATTTTATGCTCGATCTGGTCTACAATCCGCCCCTCACGCAGTTTCTGGACTACGGCCGCCAGCGCGGCGCCCGCATCATGAACGGTGAGCGGATGTTCCTCGGGCAGGCCGCCGCCGGGTGGAAGATCTGGAATGAATAAAGAGAGTTTTCGATAAGCTCGGGGGCAGAGCTGAGCTGCTGATTTCTGTTCGGGGCGCAGCCTGCGGAGGTCGCCAGCAACGTCAAGGAGCTGCGGGCCTCCGCCGCCCCCAGGCTGCGGCCCGCTGCGGCCTTTTCAAGGCCGAAATTCAAAATTCAAGATTCAAAATTCAGAATTACGGAATCGGGTCGCAGCTTGCGAAGGGACCGCATACGAGCGGACTTGCGGACGCGAGCTGCGGGCCTTCGCCGGGCGAAGCTGCGGCCCGCCAATCGCTGCGCGATTGACTTCCTACATACCCGCAGCCGAGCGGAGGGGCCTGCGACTTTAGAGAAGCAGCCCTCCGTCAGGGGGCGGCTGCAACCAGCGGCGCCCTAACGGGCGCAAATTCAGAATTCTAAATTCAAGATTCAAAATTATATTCGGGCGGCAGCCTGCGAAAGATCCGCTCTACGGCAAGGAGTTGCGGGCCTTCGCCGCCGGAGGCTGCGGCCCGTTGCGGTTCCTTCCGGAACCGCAAATTCAACATTCAATATTCAAAATTCATAATTAAAAGGGTCGCCGTGCTTGCTTGGGTATTATTCCGGTTCGGGGCGCAGCCTGCGGCGGATACGCAGGTTCGGTAACGAACTACGGGCCCGCCCCCAGGCTGCGGCCCGCCGATCGCTCTGCGATCGAACTTTCCGTCGCAGCCGCACGCAAGCTGCACCACCGACCGGTTTACCTTTTCCCGGCCGGTGCCGCGTGCCGCCCCGTTCCTCTTCCGAAGCTTACCGCCGCTTCAGCATTTCGCGGGCCGCGGGAGCATCGCCCTCGCGGACGACGAGCTGCAGGGGCAGCGCCCCCGATGCGAGCGAGGTCATGAATTCGTTGCGGATCGTCGCCCAGATGCCGGCGCTCTCCAGGTAGCTCTTCGCCACCTCGGCCTCGGCCAGATTGCCGTATTCGGCCACTACTGCGAATGTCTCCTTCTGCATGGTCGCTTCGTTTTATCGGTTTCCGACGCCTCCCCCGTGCCCTTCCGACAGGACGGACCCGCTGAAAGGGCGCCTTGGTAAATGTACGCAATTTTGTTGATAAATACAAACCCTCTGCCACGATTTATTGCGGAAAATATGCGTACCTTTGTTACCATTAAACGCACACATCATCATGTCCGGATTCGTCCATCTTCACGTCCATACGCAATATTCGATCCTCGACGGTCAGGCCGCCATCACCCGTCTGGTAGACAAGGCGATCGCCGACCGCCAGCCCGGCATCGCGATCACCGACCACGGCAACATGTTCGGCATAAAGGAGTTCTTCAACTACGTGAAGAAGATCAAGGGCAAGGCCAAGGAGGCCCTGGCGGCCGCCGAGGCGCGGATCGCCGGGCTGCGCGACGGCTCGATCGCCTCGGACGACGCCGCGGCCGAGATCGCCCGCGAGGAGCAGAAAGCCGCCGAGGCGCGCCGCAAGGCGGCCTTCAAGCCCATCATCGGCTGCGAGGTCTACGTGGCGCGCCGCCGTCTGTCGGACAAGGACAAGACCCACCGCGAGGACCAGGGCGGCTGGCACCTGATTCTGCTGGCGAAGAACGCCACGGGGTATCACAACCTCATCAAGATCGTTTCGAAAGCCTGGACCGAAGGCTTCTACATGCGTCCGCGTACGGACCGGGCCGAAATCGAAAAGTACCACGAGGGGCTCATCTGCTGCTCGGCCTGCCTCGGCGGCGAGGTGCCGCGCGCCATTACGCAGGGCGACCTCGACAAGGCCGAGGAGGCGGTCCGCTGGTATCACGACCTCTTCGGCGAGGATTACTATCTCGAGCTGCAGCTGCACAAGGCGACCGTCGAGCGCGCCAACCACGAGGCCTACCCCATGCAGTTAGAGGTGAACCGCCACCTGCGCGCCTTCGCCGCGAAATACGGCATCCGGACCGTCTGCACGAACGACGTCCACTTCGTCGATGAGGACAACGCCGAGGCGCACGACCGCCTCATCTGCCTCTCGACGGGCAAGGATCTCGACGACCCGAAGCGCATGCTCTACTCGAAGCAGGAGTGGATGAAGACCACGGCCGAAATGGCGGCCATCTTCGGCGATACGGACCCCGAGGCGATGGAGGAGACGGTGGCCATCTGCAACCGCATCGAGACCTACTCGATCGACCACGCCCCGATCATGCCCAACTTCGAAATTCCGAAGGAGTTCGGCTCCGAGGAGGAGTATCGCCGGCGGCTGACCGAACGGGACCTCTTCGACGAATTCACGCGCGACGAAAACGGCAACGTGGTGATGAGCGAGGCCGACGCGAAGAAGAAGATCGAGAAATTAGGCGGCTACGACAAGCTCTACCGCATCAAGTTCGAGGCCGACTATCTGGCCGAGCTGACGATGAAGGGGGCACGCAAGCGCTACGGCGAACACCTCACGGAGGAGGTGCTCGAACGGCTGAAATTCGAGCTGCACATCATGAAGACGATGGGTTTCCCGGGCTACTTCCTCATCGTGCAGGACTTCATTCGCGCGGCGCGCGAAGAGCTCGACGTCTCGGTCGGCCCGGGCCGCGGCTCGGCGGCCGGCTCGGCCGTCGCCTACTGCCTCGGCATCACGCAGATCGACCCGATCGCCTACGACCTGCTGTTCGAGCGCTTCCTGAACCCCGACCGCATCTCGCTCCCCGATATCGACGTCGATTTCGATGACGACGGCCGCGGCCGCGTGCTGAACTGGGTGACGCAGAAATACGGCAAGGAGAAGGTCGCCCATATCATCACCTACGGCACGATGGCAACGAAGCTGGCCATCAAGGATGTGGCGCGCGTGCAGAAGCTACCTCTCTCCGAGTCGGACCGTCTGTGCAAGCTGGTTCCCGACAAGACCCCCGACGGCAAGCGCGTGAAGGACCTCGGGCAGGCCATCTCGCTCGTGCCCGAGCTGAAGGCGGCCGAGGAGTCGTCCGATCCCGTGATGCACGACACGATCCGGTACGCCAAGATGCTCGAGGGCAACGTCCGCAACACGGGCGTGCATGCCTGCGGCACGATCATCTGCCGCGACGACATCACCGACTGGGTCCCCGTCTCGACGGCCGACGACAAGGAGACGGGCGAAAAGATGCTCGTCACGCAGTACGAGGGGTCGGTGATCGAGGACACGGGCCTTATCAAGATGGACTTCCTCGGTCTGAAGACCCTCTCGATCCTCAAGGACGCCCTCGAGAACATCCGCCAGACGAAGGGCGTCACGGTCGACATCGACGACTTCTCGATCATCAACGACCCCGCGACCTACAGGCTCTACTGCGAGGGGCGCACCGTCGGGACGTTCCAGTTCGAGTCCCCCGGCATGCAGAAATACCTGCGCGAACTGCAGCCCTCGACCTTCGAGGACCTCATCGCGATGAACGCCCTCTACCGTCCGGGCCCGATGGACAACATCCCCGACTTCATCGCCCGCAAGCACGGGCGCAGCCCGATCGTCTACGACATCCCGGTCATGGAGCGCTACCTGAAGGACACCTACGGCATCACCGTCTACCAGGAGCAGGTCATGCTGCTGTCGCGTCTGCTCGCCGGCTTCACGCGCGGCGAATCGGACACGCTGCGCAAGGCGATGGGCAAGAAGCTCAAGGACAAGCTGGATGCGCTGAAGCCGAAGTTCCTCGCCGGCGGCCAGAAGAACGGCCACGACCCCGCGATCCTCGAAAAGATCTGGGGCGAGTGGGAGAAGTTCGCCTCGTACGCCTTCAACAAGTCGCACGCCACGTGCTACTCGTGGGTCGCCTTCCAGACGGCCTACCTCAAGGCCAACTATCCGTCGGAGTTCATGGCCGCCGTGCTGAGCCGAAACCTCGCGAACGTCTCGCAGCTGACGGTCTACATGAGCGAGTGCAAGCGCATGGGTATCAACGTCCTCGGCTCGGACGTGAACGAGTCGCGGAAGACCTTCTCGGCCAACCGCGCCGGCGACATCCGCTTCGGGCTGGCCGCGATCAAGGGCATGGGCGAGGCGGCGGCCGAGAGCATCATCGCCGAGCGCGAGCGAAACGGCAGCTACAAGGATATTTACGACTTCTTCGAGCGCGTGAACTATGCGGTCGTCAACCGCAAGTGCTTGGAGAACCTCGCCTACGCCGGGGCCTTCTCGTCGATCGCCGAGTTCCATCGCAGCAAGTTCTTCGCCCCCGAGCGGCAGGACAGCACGGGCGCAACCTTCCTCGAGGCCCTCATGCGCTACGGCCAGCGCTTCCAGGCCGAGCGGGACAACGCCCAGCAAAGCCTCTTCGGCGGCGGCGGGCAGATCGACATCCAGCGCCCCACGGTTCCCTCGGCGCTCGACTGGTCGCAGCTCGAGACGCTGCACAAGGAGCGCGAAATGATGGGGCTTTACCTTACGGCACACCCTTTGGATGAGTACAAGCTCATCATCGACCACATGTGCAACCGCCAGCTCGCCGAGCTCGAGGACCTCGAGGCGCTGCGCGGGCAGGAGATCGTCGTGGCGGGGCTCGTGGTGAGCGTCCAGCACCTCACAACCCGCACGGGCAAGAGCTTCGGCAAATTCCGGCTCGAAGACTACAACGGGGCCTACGAGTTCGCCCTCTTCGGCAAGGACTACGAGACCTTCCGCATGTACCTCTTCGAGAACTACTACCTCATGATCCGCGGCCGGGTGCAGCCCCGCCCCTACCAGCGCGAGGGCGAACCGGAGCTGCTCGAACTGAAGATCCTCTCGATGACGCAGCTGCACGAAGTGCGCGAGAAGATGATCCGCGAACTGCACCTCCAGCTGCCGATCCACGAGCTCACGGAGACGATGATCGCCGAGCTCGCGGCGCAGGTCAAGGCCTCGAAGGGCGACACGCTGCTGCGCATCCACCTTTACGAGCCCGAGACGAACGTCTCGCTGCGCCTCTTCTCGAAGCGCTACCGCGTGGAGGTGTCGCAGCAGCTGGTCGATTTTCTGGACCGGAACGAATACAGATACTCGATTTCATAAAAACACAACTTAAAACACATTACAAAACTATGGCATTGGTTATTGATTCGAAGAACATCGCCGAGCTGCTCGCCTCCGACAAGCCGCTCGTGATCGATTTCTGGGCCGAGTGGTGCGGCCCCTGCCGCATGATCGCTCCGATGGTCGAGGAGCTGGCCGCCGAGTATGCGGACCGCGTGAACATCGGCAAGTGCGACGTCGGCGAGAACGACGACATCACGATGAAGTACGGCGTGCGGAACATCCCGACGATCGTCTTCATCCGCAACGGCGAGGTGGTGGACCGTCAGGTGGGCACCTGCCAGAAAGCCGCCCTGGCGGAGAAGATCGAAAAACTGCTTTAGGCCATGATCCGCTGCATCGACTGGCACGGCCTGCGGGCCGTCGAGTTCTCGAAAGGAGACTACACCGCACTGCTGGTTCCCTCGGTGGGGGCCAATCTGGTCCGTCTGGCCAACACGCGCCTCGGCGTCGAGATTCTGCGCACGCCGGCCGCCGACGAGATCGAAACGTTCAAGTCGCGGCCGCAGATCTTCGGTCTGCCGCTGCTCTTCCCGCCCAACCGCATCGCCGACGGGCGCTACACCTTCGAGGGGCGCACCTACCAGTACCCCATCACGATCGAGAAGGAGCACAACTACCACCACGGCATCATCAAGGGCGAGCCGTTCGCCGTTTCGAAGGCGGTCGAGAGCGACGAGGAGGTGCTCATCGAGTGCCGCTACTATTCGAATGCGGGCAACGACGCGATCTTCCGCGACTTCCCGCACGCTTTCAAGTGCAAGATGACCTACCGCCTGACGGCCGGGGGGCTGCATCTGGAGGTGATGTTCGCCAACCGCAGCGACAAGGCGATGCCGGTCGGCGTCGGCTTCCACACGCCGATGCGGATCCCCTTCGCCGGCGGCGAGGCGGCCGACTACGCGATGCGCGCGGCGGTCGGCGAGCAGGTCGAGCTGAACGGCCGCAACCTGCCCACGGGCCGTACGCTGCCCCTGACGGAGCAGTTCGCGCGGCTGCGCGAGGGCGGCCTGCAGGTGACCGACTGCGAGGCAATCGAGGCGGGCTTCACGCTGCGCGAGATCGAAGTGGACGGAGCCCCCTATCGCGGTGCGCTGGTCGAGAACCGCCGCACGGGCGTGCGCACTTTCTACGAGGTGGACGACCGGACGACCTACTGGACCATCTGGAACAACGGCGGCAAGGTGGACTACTGCTGCCCCGAGCCGCAGTCGTGGACGACCAACGCCCCCAATGCGGCCGACCCCGAGGCGGCCGGATTCTGCGCGATCGCCCCGGGCGAGAGCTGGCGGATGTGCTTCAAGCTCTATGCGAAATAGCCCGCCGCACCTCTTTTTCGGGACAGCGCCCTTTCCGGGGCGCTGTCTCTTTTTGAGGCCGGGCAATTCCGGGAGGTTGCAGCCGTTTGCACCGCCCGGGTGCCGCTCTGTCAGCATCCGGCTGACAGAATGGCAGGAAAAACGGGCTGGCACACCGTTTGAAGCTCTTTTGAGCAACCGAAAAAATAAATCAAAACAGATAACCACGATGAAAAACGGAAAAATCGGTGTAACGACGGAGAACATCTTCCCCGTCATCAAGAAATTCCTCTATTCGGATCACGAAATTTTCCTGCGCGAGCTGGTTTCCAATGCGGTCGATGCCACGCAGAAGCTGAAGACCCTCTCGGCGAAGGGCGAGCTGCAGGGCGACCTGGGCGACCTGAAGATCGAGATTTCGGTCGATGAAGCGTCCCGCGTGCTGAAGGTCAAGGACCACGGCATCGGCATGACGGCCGACGAGGTGGACCGCTACATCAACCAGATCGCCTTCTCGGGGGCCGAGGAGTTCATGGCCAAGTACAAGGACCAGGCGATCATCGGCCACTTCGGTCTGGGCTTCTACTCGTCGTTCATGGTATCGGACAAGGTCGAGATCATCACCCGCTCGTGGCGCGAGGGAGCCAAGACGGTGCACTGGAGCTGCACGGGCACGCCCGAATTCGAGATGGAGGAGACCGACGAGGCGGCCGAGCGCGGCACGACGATCGTGCTGCACCTCTCGGAGGAGATGAAGGAGTATGCTGAGCCGTCGAAGATCGAGGGGCTGCTGAAGAAATACTGCCGTTTCCTCCCCGTGTCGATCGTCTTCGGCAAGGTCAAGGAGTGGAAGGACGGCAAGTACGTCGATACGGAGAAGGACAACGTCATCAACAACGTCGAGCCCCTCTGGACACGCAAGCCCAACGAGATCACCGAAGAGCAGTACAAGAGCTTCTACAGCGAGCTCTACCCCATGAGCGATGAGCCGCTCTTCTCGATCCACCTCAATATCGACTACCCGTTCCACCTGACCGGCATTCTCTACTTCCCGAAGATCCACAACAACTTCGAGCTGCAGAAAAACCGTATCCAGCTCTACAGCAACCAGGTCTACGTCACGGACCAGGTCGAGGGGATCGTGCCCGAGTACCTCACGCTGCTGCACGGCGTGATCGACTCGCCCGACATTCCGCTGAACGTCTCGCGCAGCTACCTGCAAAGCGATCCGAACGTCAAGAAGATTTCGAGCTACATCACCCGCAAGGTGGCCGACCGGCTGCAGGAGCTCTTCAAGACGATGCGCCCCGACTACGAGCAGAAGTGGGACGATCTGAAGGTCTTCATCCAGTACGGCATCCTCACGGACGAGAAGTTCGCCGAGAAGGCGGGCGAGTTCATGCTCTGGAAAAACGTGGAAGGCAAATACTTCACACCGAAGGAGTATACCGAGAAGGTGAAGGAGGCGCAAACCGACAAGAACAAGGACTTGATCCTGCTCTACGTCGATGACGCCGAGGAGAAACACACCTTCCTCGAAGGGGCCCGGGCGAAGGGATACGACGTGCTGGAGATGAACGGCCAGCTGGACAGCCACTATGTGAACTGGTACGAGCAGAAGAATGAGCATACGCGTTTCGTGCGTGTGGACAGCGACGTGATCGAAAAGCTGATCCAGAAGGAGGAGACGATCGCCATGACCCTCACGAGCGCCCAGCAGGAGCTGCTGACGCCCGTCTTCGAGAGCCAGATGCCGCAGGACGAGAAGATCAACTACCACATCGCCTTCGAGGCGATGGCGGCCGACGAGGCGCCGGTGGTCATCACGCAGAACGAGTTCATGCGCCGCATGAAGGAGATGGCCGCCATGGGCGGCGGCGGGATGAGCCAGTTCTACGGCCAGATGCCCGACAACTTCACGATCGCCGTGAACGGCAACCACCCCATCGTCATCAACATTCTGGGCGAGGTCGAGCAGGCCTACGGTGACAAACTCAAGTCAATCACCAAGAAGATCGACGCCGCCGTGGCCGAGGAGCACCGCTTCGACGAGGTGGTCAAGGGCAAGAAGGAGGAGGAGCTCACGGCCGAGGAGAAATCGACCCGCGAGGAGCTCTCGAAGAAGATCGTCACGCTGCGCGACGAGCGCAACGGACGCCTCCGGGAGATCGGGAAGCAGAACCGGCTCGTGAAGCAGATCATCGATCTGGCCCTGCTGACCAACGGCATGCTCAAGGGCAAGAATCTGACCGACTTCATCCAGCGGTCGATCTCGCTGATCGAGAAATAGCGACGCTGCGCTTTCGGCATAGGAAACGGCGGCCCGATTTTCTCGGGCCGCCGTTTCGGTTTTCCGGCGAGCGTGCGGCATCGATCGCGGAGCGATCGGCAGCCCGCAGCCGCCCCCGGGCGGAGGGCTGCTCCTTCGCGTCGCAAGCCCATCCGCTCGGCTGCGGGCTTGCGCATAGCAAATCGATCCGCAAGGATAACGGGAAGGTATTTTGAATGCTGGGATTGCACCCATTCGGGCACAAATTCACTATTACGAGCGGAGTTGCGGCCGCACTTGCCCGCCTCCCCCTCTCCTCCCCCCCCCAAAAAAAAGGACGGGCCCGCATCACAGGTCTGTCCCAGCACCACCGGCGGCAGGTTTTCGGGAGAGGCTTCGCCGCGCACCGCAGGCGGCGGAGCCGCTATGCTCCGGCAGCGGAATGCCTTCTCTTCAACAGGACGATTTCCGCATCGGTGCCGTTTTTCCCGTACTCGCCGACGAGGATATAACGTTCGTCGCACGCGATGCCGAAACAACGCTCCGTGCCGTTCTTTTCCACCTGCGTGCCCCAATAGTACTTCTTGTCGTCAAGAAGTTTCAGGACGCTGCCGTTCAGCCGATACGCCAGATTGACGAATGCCCCTTGAAGAACACACAGATCGTCGATCTTCGGCAGGCCGTCGATGCCAAGGGCGTTGATTTCATCGAGGAGCTGCCGCTTGACCGGCGAATCGGCCAGCGGAAGACGGCCGTCGGACAGCCGCCAGCGCTTGAGCCTCGGATAAAGTTCAAGCAGCAGGACCTTGTAGGCTTCTCGCGTGAGGTTCCGGCCAGTGTGCTCGTTGTATAGCCCGACGAACTGCGCACAGAATTCCGCCATCTCCTCCATCGTGAAGTTGCCGGTGAAAGCGCCGTCTTTGTAACAATAGATGCAATAGTCGAAATTCGGGCTTCCGTCGGCCTCGGTGCCGAGAAGCGCCTCCGTTAGCGGCATTCCGCAGCTTTGGCAGAACTGGGGCAGCTGGCCCTCCTGCCAGCGCTTTTCCTTTTTCGGGAAGGCCGCCTCGTAGGCTTCGAAGGCTTTGGGCTCCTCGTCGGCAACGAAATACCCTTTCGGAGGACAATAGCTTCCCTCGATGCCGTCGAGATAACCGGGGATAAGCTCCTGAGCGAGGAAATAAGGCACTTCGCTCTCCTTCGGTTCGCTGTGGTAGTGGATCTTCAACGTACTGGCCAACACGAAGCCGGCATGTTTGTAAAAGGCGATATTCCCCTCCATGCAGAGCACGCCGATGCCTCTCTCCCGCGCTTTCTCCAAAGAGTAACGCAACAGCTTGAGACCGTAGCCTTTGCGCTTGTAGTCGGGATGGATGCTGATCGGGCCGAAGGTTCCTGCCGGAAGTTTCGTGCCGTCCCCGCAGACGATTTCCGCCTTCGAATACATCACGTGGCCGATGATTTTGCCGTCTTCCTCCAGCACAAAGTCGAGCTCGGGAATGAAATCGGGGTTGCTGCGATACCGGTGGAGAATATAATGTTCTGTGCATCCGGGACGATAGACGTTCCAGAATGCCTCCCGCGTCAGGTTTTCTACCTCGCGGTAATCTTGCGGCTGTTCTAATCTAATATTCATTTTTCGTTCCATTTTTTGCACCATTTCTTGCCTCGGCATAGTCTGAATAAGTTCAGCTTTGCCATCGGCTTCTATTTCTTGTCAAACCGCTTTCGGACGGACGGGAAACGTATTAGGGCGGAGATAAATTTTTCGCCTCTCGCGGAATCGCGGGCCGTCTTTGCGCTTTACCGGCGTGTCAGCCGGATCGGATGTCCCAGCAGCCGTTCGGCCTCAGCCGGGCGGCCCGCCTCGAGCAGCCGGCGGATGGCGGTCGAACTGACCGCCGCGCCGTCGACCGTGCAGGGACCCACCTGGACGATGCGCAGCCCCTCCGAAGCGAAATCGGCGGCTGCGATGCGGTCGTGTCCGAAGCGGTGGTTGTAGCCGGCTACGAGGGTTCCGGCTCCGAGGCGCCGCTGCAGGTATTCGCGGACGAATACGGCCCCGGGAAGGGCGGCGAAAGCGCGGTCGAAGGGCCAGACGACCAACCGGTCGACCCCGAGGGCCTCCAGCAGTTCGGCCTTCTCCGCCGTGTCGGTCAGCAGCAGCATCCCCTCGCTCCGCCCGAGCGCCAGCCGGGGATGGGGCTCGAACGTCACGACCACCGCCTCGCTCCCCGTGCGGCGCGCCTCGGAGACGAGCCGTTCGACGAGGGCCCGGTGGCCGCGGTGCACGCCGTCGAACGACCCTACCGTGACGACGGTCGGCCGGTCGGCGGCGAGTGCGGCGGGATTGCGGAGCAGTTGCATGGGCGGAGGCGTCAGCCGTTGTTGTTGTCCCCCTCCTTGACGAAGTAGGCCACCTTTTCGAGCAGGGTCGTGATGTCGTAATTCTCGACGACGATTCCCTGCGGGAAGTTGAGCGGCGTGGAGGTGAAATTCAGCACCCCTTTGATGCCGGCATTGATGATCGGCAGCACGAGGCTCGGCGCGACGCATGTCGGCGACGAGACGACCACCATCGAGATGTCGAGCTCCTCGGCCAGCGTTTCGAACGAATCCATGTGGTAGCACGGGATGCCGTCAATCATCTGCCCCACCTTCGCGGGGTCGATGTCGAAGGCGGCCGTGATCTTCAGTTTCAGCCCCTTGCCGTTAAAATATTTCGTGATGGCCTGCCCGAGATGGCCCATGCCGAGCACGGCGATGTTCATCGGGGTCTCGCTGTCCAGAATGCGGCTGATGTAGTCGATGAGCACCTGCACGTCGTAGCCCTTCTTCGTATCGCTCGAAAAGCCGATGAGCATCAGATCGCGGCGCACCTGCACGGCCGTGATGCCGTGGATGCCGGCGAGCACGTGCGAAAAGATGTGCGTGATGCCCTGCTTGTGGCTCGCGAGCAGCGTACGGCGGTACTCGCTGAGCCGCTCGATCGTCTTCTCGGGAATGCCGTTGTTGATTGCGCCCATGTCGTGTGGTTTCCTATTCGATGGTGATCGTGAAGTCGGGATGGTAGTTGACCCGCATCCAGCTCGTATTCGTGTGGTTGCCGCCCTCCTCCTGCTGTTCGAAGCGGTAGAGCGTCTGCAGCGGCGCGTAGCGGCGGTCTTCGAGGTCGTATTCGATGTCGTTGTACATCGCCTCGGCGAAGATCACCGCCGCATCGAAGCCGCGGTAGGCGTAGAGCGACGGCAGCGTCCCAAAGGCCGCGAGGTAGGTGCGGTCGAAGTCGGCCACCCGCTGCGCGTCGCGCTTGGCATGGTAGGTCGTGAAGAAGACGACGCGGTTCTTGAAGAAGATCGTGCGGTCGATGTTCGGGTAGCGGTTCCAGCGCGAGTTGCCTAATACCGTATAGCGGGGCTCGCCCTGCGAGCGGCTGCGCAGGTTCGTATCGGCCGAGGCCAGCCCGGCCAGGATGCGGTCGACGTCGACCTCATTGGCGGCGAGGATGACGAAGAGGTTGTCGTCTTTGTTCTCCAGCAGCGGCGTCAGGTCGCCCGGATTCTTCGCCGAGCGGGCCGAGGGGTGCTGGTAGCGGTAGTGGTGTTTGCTATAGGGGCGGTCGCCGAGGAGGGTGAGAATTTCGGCCTCGAACTCCTTGTCCGTCTGATCCGTGTAGATCAGCGTGATGCGCTTTTCGCTGCCGATGAGATCGGCCGCCTTGGCGTATTTGCACGCGGGGTCGGGGGCCATCTGGAAGAGCACGTCGCTGCGGAGGCGCTGCAGGTGCGCGAGCGGCGAGACGACAGGGATCTGCGCCCCTTCGGCGAAGCGGACCACCTCGTCGAGCTCCTCCTCGTAGACGGGGCCCACGACGAGCTGCGAGCGGCGGAAGCGGTCGTCGGCGACGATCTCGGCCACGCGCTCCTTGTCGCGCCGCGTATTGAAGAGGGTCAGATCGACGGCATGGCCGTCGTGCGAGCGGACGCTGTCGAGCCCGAGCAGGAAGCCCTGGTAGAACTCCAGATAGTTCTCATTCGGCCGGTCGCCGCCCGCAGTCAGCGGCAGCAGCAGCGAAATGCGCAGCGGCTCGCAATTGCAGTGGGCCCGAAAGTCGATCGGCTCCGCTGCGGCGGGGGCCGCAACCTCCGGTTCGTCGCTCTTGGCCGGTTCCGCGGCGGCCTCGGGCTCCTCGGGGAAGCGGAGCATGGCCCCCGCCTTGAGCTCCTCGGGCTTCAGGCCGTTGTTCAGGGCGCTGAGCTCCGCCTCGGTGATGCCGAAGCGGCGCGCAAGCGAGTAGAAGGTGTCGCCCCGCTGCACGATGTAGTAGTGTTCGTCGTCGGCAACGCTGTTGAGCTTCTCGCGGTAGTCCGACCACTGGGCGGCGCTCTCGGCCTCCGAGCTCTTGCCGATCTGCTTGCGGCGGATGAGCAGCTGCTCGCCCGGCTTCAGGTGCGTCGGGTCGATGTCGGGGTTGTCGTCGATGATCGTCTGCACGGCGATCTCATAGAGGCGCGAAATGCCGTAGAGCGTCTCGCCCCGGGCCACGGTGTGGCGGGCGAAGGTCCGGTTCAACCGGCGCTCCGCGCGGGCTTCGCTGCGCGAATCACTCTTTGCGGGCGCCCCGGCGGCAGATGCGGCAGCTGTTGCGGCTGCGGGCTCCCCTACCGGGATTTTGAGCATCTCGCCCGCCTTCAGGCCGTCGGCTGCCGAGGGGTTGTGCTCCGCGATCGTCCGCTCGCTCACCGCGTAGGCCTTCGAAAGGGCGTAGAGCGTCTCCCCCGCCTGGACGGCGTGGACGTAGTATTTCGTACCGTTGATGTAGACGATCGTCTTCGAACGTTCGATCGCCTGAGCCGCACAGATCCACACGAGGAGCCATGCCAGCATGCAGAGTCGTTTCATGAATGGGTCTCCGTTTTCTCGCGCAGGCGGATTTCGGTAATCACTTTCTTCGTGTACAGCGGAAAGTCGCCGTTCATCATCCAGGAGTAGTAGCTGGGCTCGCGGCGGAAAACCTCCGCTACGGAGCAGCCCCGGAACTTTCCGAAGTTGAAGATCTCCTCGCCCCGCTCGTTGTAGAGGATGCGGCCGGCGAAGTCGGCGCACTTGCCCTGCGACGAGTAGTCGGCCAGAAAGTCGATGTCGTTCTCCAGGTCGTCGTAACGGTCGAGCTGCGCCTGCAGCACCTCGTAGGCGGCGCGCGTGTCGGCCTCGGCCGCATGGGCGTCGTCGAGCTCCTTGCCGCAGTAGAAGCGGTAGGCCGCTACCAGCGTGCGCTGCTCCTTCTTGTGGAAGATGTTCTGCACGTCGACGAACCGGCGCCGGTGGAAATCGACGTCGACGCCCGCGCGCATGAACTCCTCGACGAGCACCGGCAGGTCGAAGCGGTTCGAGTTGAATCCGCCGAAGTCGCACCCCCGGATAAAGTCGGCGAGCGACTTGGCGACCCGCGCGAAGGTCGGGCAGTCGCGCACATCCTCGTCCGTGATGCCGTGGACGGCCGTCGCCTCGGGCGGAATGGGAATGCCGGGATTCAGCCGCCGCGTGCGCGTCTGCTCCTCGCCGTCGGGCATGATCTTGATCATCGAAATCTCGACGATGCGGTCGCGCGCCGTATCGACGCCCGTCGTCTCCAGATCGAAGAAGACGATCGGCCGCTTCAGGTTGAGTTTCATCCGCTCGGTCTCCCGTTAGGCGTTGATCATCATCGGCATGAGCAGCATGAGCGTCGAGCTCGACTGCTTGTCGTCGTAGACGGGCTTGAAGACCCCGGCGCGGGTCGAGTCGGCCAGTTCGATCAACACGGTCGGCGTATCGACGTTCGAGAGGATCTCCACGAGGAAGGTCGATTTGAAGCCGATCGAGATGGGCTGTCCGTCATAGCTGCAGGCGATCGTCTCGTTGGCCGACATCGAGAAGTCGATATCCTGGGCCGTGAGGGTGATGCGGTTCTCGGCGATATCCATGCGGATGAGGTTCGTCGTGGGGTTCGAGCAGACAGCCACGCGCTTGATGCCGTTCATGAGCTCGATGCGATCCACCAGCAGCTTGTTGGGGTTGGCGGCCGGAATGACGGCGTTGTAGTTCGGGTAGTTGCCCTCGATGAGACGGCAGACGAGCGTGTGGCTCTTCAGGTCGAAGCGGGCGTTCTTCGAGTCGAACGAGACGCGGATCGCATCCTCCTCCTTCAGCAACACCGTCTTGAGCAGGTTGGCGGGCTTTTTCGGCAGGATGAAAGCCGCCGTAGCCTCGTTCTGGCACTCGGCCTCGTACTTCACCAATTTGTGGGCGTCAGTGCCGACGAAGGTGATCGCTGCGGGCTGCAGGTTCAGGTAGACGCCGTTCATCACGGGGCGCAGTTCGTCGTCGGCCGTGGCGAAGATCGTCTTGTTGATGCCGTTCACGAGCAGATCGACGTCGAGCGTGAGCTCCTTCTTCTCGGCATTGAGCTGCTGCACGGCAGGATAGCTGACGGCGCTGGCTCCCGGAATCGAGAGCGAACCGCTCTTCCAGCTGATGCAGATCTCCCACGTCTTGTCGTTCACCTCGATCGTCAGGGGAAGTTCGGGGAACTCCTTGAGCGAGTCGAGCATCTGTTTGACGGGCGCGGCGATCGTGCCCTCGGTCTCGACGCTCTCCACCCCGATCGAGCCGACGAGCGTCGTTTCGAGGTCGGAAGCGGTTACCTTCAGCGTGTTGCCGCTGAGCTCCATCAGGAAGTAGTCGAGAATCGGGAGCGTGTTTTTGTTGCTGATGACCTTGCCGGTCGTGGCCAGCAGCGAGAGCAGGGCCGAGCTTGATACAGTGAATTTCATCTTTCTTGAGTGTATAGTCTTATCTTCTGTTTGTCTTTGTTTTCCGGGCGCTTTCCGGGCGTTTCCCCAGGCGTTTTCCGGGCCGGTCGCCGCTATTTCAGGTCGGCCAGCTTGTCGAGCGCCATGGCGATCATGCGGCGCACGAAGGGTTTGTAGTCGGTGCAGGCGTCGAGCGCGACACGCTGGGCGATGATCGTACAGATCGTCGCGGCGCGGTGGCCCATGAGGGCGGCCAGACCGGCCAGCGCCGAGCTCTCCATCTCGAAGTTGGTGATGCGGCGCCCCTCGTACTCGAACGACTCGATCTTGGCATTGAGGTCGGGATCCTGCGGGCGGAGGCGCACCCAGCGGCCCTGCGGGGCGTAGAAGCCCGGCGCGGCGACCGTGATGCCCTCGCGCGTCGCGTCCTTGAAGTGCTCGTAGAGCGTGCGGTCGGCGTCGATGAAGTAGGGTTTCGGCAGCAGCTCGCTCCAACCTGTGTGGGCCATGAAGGCCTTTTCGAGCCGAAGGTCGCAGACCTCGTTGCGGCCGGCGTAGTAGTTCAGCAGGCCGTCGAAGCCGACCGACGTGCGCGAGAAGAGCGCCTCGCCCACCCGGATGTCGGGCTGCAGGGCTCCCGAAGTGCCTAACCGCACGAGCGTCAGCTGCCGCTTTCGCTCCTTCTCCTGCCGGGTCGCGAAGTCGATGTTGGCCAGCGCGTCGAGCTCCGTGACGCAGATGTCGATGTTGCCGATGCCGATGCCGGTCGAGAGCACCGTCATGCGCTTGCCGCGGTAGGTGCCCGTCACGGTGTTGAATTCGCGGTTCGAGACGCGGCATTCGACCGTATCGAAAAATTCGGCCACGAGGGCTACGCGGCCCGGGTCTCCGACCAGGATAACCGTGTCGGCCAGCTGCTCCGGAAGGAGGTGCAGGTGGAAAATGGAGCCGTCGCTGTTGATAATCAATTCGGAAGCGGGGATCGTTCTCATATTTTATCGGTTTTTATTTTCATATTTGGCATAAAAGTACTAATTTCACCTCGAATAACAAAACAAAAGCAACGAAAAAATCTTTTTATATAAGTATTCGTTATGACCCTTATCAAATCCATTTCCGGGATCCGCGGCACGATCGGCGGCGCTCCCGGAGAAAATCTGACCCCGATCGATGTTGTGAAATTCACGACGGCCTATGCCCGTCTGATCGCCGGCCGCAACCCTGAACGCCGCATCCGCATCGTCGTCGGCCGCGACGCCCGCCTCTCGGGCCCGATGGTGGCCGATTTAGTCGTGGGAACGCTGCTGGCGGCCGGTGTCGATGTGATCGACGCGGGGCTCTGCACGACGCCCGGCACCGAGATGGCCGTGATCGTCAAGCAGGCCGACGGCGGCATCATCATCACCGCCTCGCACAACCCCCGCCAGTGGAACGCGCTGAAGCTGCTCGACGCCCAAGGCGAGTTCCTCTCCGACGCCGAGGGGCGGCAAGTGCTCGCACTGGCCGAAGAGAGCGGCTACGACTATCCGCCGATCGACGGCATCGGCCGCGTCATCGAGCGCACCGACTTCAACGACGAGCATATCCGCCGCGTGCTGGCGCTCGATGCGGTCGATGTCGAGGCGGTGCGCGCCCGCCGCTTCCGCGTCGTGGTCGATGCGGTCAACTCGGTGGGCGGCGTGGTGATTCCCAAGCTGCTGCGCGAACTGGGCTGCGACGTGGTCGAGCTCAACTGCGCCCCCACGGGCGAGTTCGCCCACAACCCCGAGCCGCTGCCCGAGAACCTGACGGCCATTTCGGAGGCGGTGGTCCGCGAGCGGGCCGATCTGGGCATCGTCGTCGATCCCGACGTCGATCGGCTGGCCTTCGTCAGCGAGGACGGCTCGATGTTCGTCGAGGAGTATACGCTCGTGGCCGTGGCCGACTACATTCTCTCGCGAACGAAGGGCGACACGGTCTCGAACCTCTCCTCGTCGCGCGCGCTGCGCGACGTGACCGAACGCCACGGGGGCAACTACCATGCCTCGGCCGTCGGCGAAGTGAACGTCGTGCGGAAGATGAAAGAGGTCGGCGCCGTGATCGGCGGCGAGGGCAACGGGGGCGTGATCTACCCCGAGCTCCACTACGGCCGCGACGCGCTGGTCGGCACGGCACTCTTTTTGACCTATCTGGCCGAAAAGAAGATGACGATGACCGCCCTGCGCAAGACCTACCCGGCCTACTTCGCCTCGAAGAACAAGATCCAGCTGACGCCCGCCATCGACGTGGATAAAGTATTGGCCGAGATGAAGCGCCGCTATGCCGGTGAACGCGTGACGGATATCGACGGTGTGAAGATCGATTTCGCCGAGAACTGGGTCCACCTGCGCAAGTCGAACACCGAGCCGATCATCCGCGTCTACACCGAGGCGAAGACGATGGCCGGGGCCGAGGAGCTGGCGCAGCGGTTCATCGCCGAGCTTCGACAAATCTGCCATTTATGAAACGTATCCTCCTCCTGCTGTCGGCGCTTGCAGCGCTGACGGCCTGCGGCGGGCGCAGCGCCCGTACCGCCTGCTCCTCCGAAGCGGCTCAAGTTGCCGAGACGATCGCGACGGCCAACACGGCCGGCATCTACGCGGGGACGCTCCCCGCGGCCGACTGCCCGGGCATCGCCGTTGAACTGACACTCCGCGGCGACGGCAGCTACAAGCGCCGTGCGGACTACCTCGAACGCGACACGACCTTCGAGGAGTCGGGCCGCTACACGATCGAGGGCGAGCTGCTGACGCTCCGCCCCGACGCAGGCGAGCCGGAGGGGCGCTACCGCATCGAAGCCGGACGGCTGCGGATGCTCGACACCGCCGGCCGCGCGATCGAAGGTCCGCTGGCGGAGTGCTACATACTAACCCGAAAAACCGAATGAAATGAATAAAGTAAAGGATTATATCGAAGCGAACAAAGATCGTTTCGTCAAGGAGTTGTTCGAACTGCTCCGCATTCCGTCGATCAGCGCCGAGACGGCGCACCGCCCCGACATGCAGCGTGCCGCCGAGTGGCTGGCCGCCTCGCTCGTCGAGGCGGGGGCCGACCGCGCCGAGGTGATGCCCACGGAGGGCAACCCGGTGGTCTATGCCGAAAAGATCATCGATCCGAAGGCCCGGACGGTGCTCGTCTACGGCCACTACGACGTGATGCCCGTCGATCCGCGCGGGGAGTGGCGCACCGACCCCTTCGAGCCGGTGATTGCCGGCGGCCGCATCTGGGGCCGCGGCGCCGACGACGACAAGGGGCAGCTCTTCATGCACGCCAAGGCATTCGAAGCGATGTGCGCGACCGGCACGCTCCCCTGCAACGTGAAATTCATGCTCGAGGGTGAGGAGGAGATCGGTTCGCCGAGCCTCTACGGCTTCTGCGCCCGCAACAAAAAGCTGCTCAAGGCCGACATCATTCTGGTTTCGGACACCTCGATGATCTCGATGCAGACCCCCTCGATCACCTGCGGACTGCGCGGACTGGCCTATATGGAGGTCGAGGTGACGGGGCCGAACAAGGACCTGCATTCGGGCCTCTACGGCGGTGCAGTGGCCAATCCGGCCAACGTGCTGGCGCGGCTCGTCGCCTCGCTCGTCGATGACGAGGGGCGCGTGACGATTCCGGGCTTCTACGACCGGGTGCGCGAGCTGACCCCGTCGGAGCGCAAGGCTTTCAACAAGGCTCCCTTCTCGCTGCGGACCTACAAGCAGGCGCTCGAAATCGGCGATGTGGCGGGCGAAGCGGGCTACACGACCATCGAGCGGACGGGCGTGCGCCCCTCGCTCGACGTGAACGGCATCTGGGGCGGCTACATCGGCGAGGGGACCAAGACGGTGATTCCGTCGAAGGCCTCGGCCAAGATCTCGATGCGGTTGGTGCCCGACCAGGACTACCGCGAAATTTCGAAGCTCTTCGAGCGCCATTTCAAAGCGATTGCGCCGAAGAGCGTCAAGGTTCGCGTGAAGTCGCTGCACGGCGGCATGCCCTACGTGGCGCCGACCGACATGCCCGCCTACCGGGCGGCCGAACGGGCTGTGAAGGAGACTTTCGGCAAGAAGCCGCTGCCCTTCTACTCGGGCGGTTCGATTCCGATCATCAGCGGATTCGAGCAGATCCTGGGGGTCAAGTCGCTGCTCATCGGCTTCGGGCTGGCGGAGGATGCGATCCATTCGCCCAACGAGAGCTACGGACTGGAGCAGTTCTATCGCGGTATCGAGACGATTCTGCTGTTCTATAAGTATTTCGCCGAATAGCGGGGAAACGGGCTTCCGAAGGAGCGGGCAACGACGGGTTGCCTGCTCCTTTTTTTCGTATCAAAAGGTGATCGAAGATGCGGCGCCTCGAGAAAATTCACTTTTTGCTCCCGGTTTATTCGTGTTTTTGCCATGTATTTACTATCTTTGGCGGCGGAAAAATGACATTTGCCGGCCGATTCGGTCCGAAAGGGCGTTTCGGCGGGCTTGTATGACATTTTTAGGACTGAAGCCGCTGGTGTCTGATCCGACGGATGCGGGCCGGGTTGCACGGCTTACGGCGCTATGTTGCCGATGCGAGTATAAAGATTCGGTCCGCGCCGCCCCCCCGGCGGCAAAGCCGCCCGGCGCGGACCGATATAATTATGGTATGGCGGCCGCCTATGGATGAGGACAGCAAATGCGGCGGAACGCCGCAAGAACAGCCGTCGAAAGCCAGATAGCCGAACAAGAGTTAACGAACGACTTGCCCCACGCAAGTCCCCCTCTCGAGGGGGATTTAGGGGGAGGATGAGGACAGCAAATGCGGCGGAACGCCGCAAGAACAGCCGTCGAAAGCCAGATAGCCGAACAAGAAACAAGAAACAACAAACATAAAATAGAATTGATATTATGTGTGGAATCGTTGGATACATAGGTCCACGCGAGGCGACTCCCGTATTGCTGAAGGGGTTGCATCGTCTCGAATACCGCGGATACGACAGCGCCGGCGTGGCGCTGGTAGCCCCGACGGGCGAACTGAACGTCTATAAGTGCAAAGGCAAGGTCTCCGACCTGGAGCGCTTCCTCGACGGCAAAGATACGGCCGGCACCATCGGCATCGCCCATACGCGCTGGGCTACCCATGGCGTGCCGAACGACGTCAATGCCCACCCGCACTGCTCCGAATCGAATCGAATCGCCTTGATCCACAACGGCATCATCGAAAACTTCCGCCTGCTGAAGGACGCCCTTGTCGAGAACGGCTACACCTTCCGCAGCTCGACCGACAGCGAGGTGCTGGTCAACCTGATCGAATACATCCGCACGTCGAACGACTGCTCGCTGCTCGAAGCCGTGCAGCAGGCCCTGAAACAGGTGGTGGGCGCCTACGCCATCGCCATCATCGAGAAGGACAACCCGGACCGGATCATCGCCGCCCGTCAGAGCAGCCCGATGGTCGTCGGCATCGGCAAGGGCGAATACTTCCTCAGCTCGGATGCCGCCTCGATCGTCGAATACACGAAGGAATTCGTCTACGTCAACGACGGCGAAATCGCCGTCATCGAACGCGACAAACCGCTGAAGGTCGTCACGCTCGACAACCACAAGAGCCGTATCGACATCAAGAAGCTCGAGCTCTCGATCTCGCAGCTCGAAAAGGGCGGCTACCCCCACTTCATGCTCAAGGAGATCTACGAGCAGCCCGACACGATCGTCGATTGCATCCGCGGCCGCATCAACGAGGAGACGCTCGAAGTGAAGCTCTCGGGGGTTATCGACAACCGCGAGAAGTTTCTCAAGGCGCGCCGCATCATCTTCGTCGCCTGCGGCACGTCGTGGCATGCGGCCCTCATCGGCGAACACCTCATCGAGTCGATCTGCCGCATCCCGGTCGAGGTGGAATATGCCTCGGAGTTCCGCTACCGCAACCCGATCATCTATCCGGACGACATCGTGATCGCTGTGTCGCAGTCGGGCGAGACGGCGGATACGCTGGCTGCAGTCGAACTGGCACGCAAGGCGGGCGCCTTCGTATTCGGCATCAGCAACGTGGTCGGTTCGTCGATCGCGCGGGCGACCGATTCGGGCACCTATATTCACGTCGGTCCCGAAATCGGCGTTGCCTCGACGAAGGCCTTCACGGGCCAGGTGACCGTCATGGCGATGCTGGCCCTGACGGTCGCCCGCGAGCGCGGCACCATTTCGAAGGAGTACCACGACGAGGTGGCCCGGGCCCTCATCCAGCTGCCCGACACGCTGCGCGAGGTGCTCAAGGTAGGCCCGCAGGTCGAATCGCTGGCCAAGATCTTCACCTATGCCCACCACTTCATCTACCTCGGCCGCGGCGAAAACTACCCCACGGCGCTCGAGGGCGCGCTGAAGCTCAAGGAGATCTCCTACATCCACGCCGAGGGCTACCCCGCCGCCGAGATGAAGCACGGCCCGATCGCCCTGATCGATGACGAGATGCCGACCGTGGTCATCGCCACGCCCGACCACACCTACGAGAAGACAGCCAGCAACATCGAGGAAATCAAGGCGCGCGGCGGCCGCATCGTCGCCGTGATCGCAGCCGACGACGAACTGGTGCGCCGCTCGGCCGACTATACGATCGAAGTCCCGGTCATCACGGAGTGCCTCATGCCGATCGTCGCCTCGCTGCCGCTGCAGCTGCTGGCCTACTACATCGCCGTCTACAAGGGCCGCAACGTGGACCAGCCGCGCAACTTGGCCAAATCGGTCACGGTCGAGTAGGCCGACCCTCTATCGCGGGACGATGCGGCCGGGCTCCGTCGGGGTCCGGTCCTCGTCCCGCGTTTTTTATTTCCGGCGGACGACGCGACGCCTCCCGCCGAACCCTTAAACCCCAAGCCGGTTTTGCCCCCTCGAACCGAACGGCACCACTGAAAAATCGAACGAACCGATGTACCGCACCTTTTCCGCCTTTCTGCTTTCGTGGCTCTCGCTCTTCGGCGGGAGCTGTTTCGCGCAGGCCCCGCACCCCGAACGGCTCTACCTCTCGGGCCGGGGCATCGACGATCCCGCAACCTGGGAGTTCCGCTGCTCGGCGGGACGCAACAGCGGCGTCTGGCGGCCGATCGGGGTTCCCTGCAATTGGGAGCTGCAGGGCTTCGGCGACTACACCTACGGCCGCTGGTACACGGTCAAGGGGACCCGGCCGAGCGACGAGGAGGGCGTCTACCGCCACCACTTCGAGGTTCCCGCTGCCTGGGCGGGCCGGCGGGTGAAGATCTTCTTCGACGGCGTCATGACCGACGCGGAGCTCTTCATCAACGGCCGCCGTGCCGGCGAGCCCCACCGGGGCGGCTTCTACCGGTTTGCGTACGATATCACCGGTCTGCTGCATTTCGGCGGCCGGAACCGACTGGAGCTCCGCGTCGCCAAGCACTCGGCGAACCGGAGCGTCAACGCGGCCGAGCGCAAGGCCGACTGGTGGCTCTTCGGCGGCATCTACCGCCCGGTCTGGTTGGAAGCGGTGCCGGAGGCGCATTTCGACCGCATCCGCTTCGATGCCGCGGCTGACGGCCGGCTGCGGGTCCGGCTCGACCGCTCGGAGGCTGCCCGCGGCTGTCGGGTGTGTCTCACGCTGCGGGCGCTGGCAGACGGTACGCTGCAGCGGACTGTCGAGGGCGCCGAAGCGGTCGTTGCGACCCTCGATGCCGAAAGGAGCCTTTTCGAAAGCCGCTGGCGCGGCATCCGCCCCTGGACCCCCGAAAGCCCGCAACTCTACACGGCCCGGCTCGAACTGCTCGACGCCGCGGGGCGCACGATCCAGAGCCGCGAGACGCGCATCGGTTTCCGGAGCGTCGAATTCGTCCCCGGCGACGGCCTCTATCTCAACGGCACCCGGCTGGTGATGAAGGGGATCAACCGCCACTCCTTCACGGTCGAGGGGGGCCGGGCCACGAGCGCGGCCCGCAGCCGGCAGGATGCCGAGCTGATCCGGGCGATGAACATGAACGCCGTGCGTTCGCACTACCCGCCCGACGAACACTTTCTCGACATGTGCGACTCGCTCGGGCTGCTCTACATCGACGAGCTGGCGGGCTGGCACGACGCCTACGACACGGAGACGGGGGCGAAGCTGCTTGCCGAGATGGTCGAACGGGATGTCAACCACCCCTGCATCGTGCTCTGGAGCAACGGCAACGAGGGGGGCTGGAATCCGAAGCTCGATCCCCTCTTCGCCCGGCACGATGCCCTGCAGCGGCGCCACGTCATCCACCCGTGGGCCGATTTCGACGGGTTGGACACCCACCACTACCCTGCCTATCTGACCGGTGTCGGCCGCTTCACGAACGGATACAAAGTTTTCCTGCCCACGGAGTTCATGCACGCCATGTACGACCAGGGCGGCGGCGCGGGCCTGCGCGACTTCTGGGATCGCTGGCGCACCTCGCCGCTCTTCGCGGGCGGCTTCATCTGGGCCTTCTGCGACGAGGCGCCGCAGCGCGCCGACCGCGGCGGCGAGCTCGACTCGGACGGTTCGAATGCGCCGGACGGCGTGTTGGGACCCCGCCGCGAGAAGGAGGGCAGCTTTTACGCCATCCGGGCGCAGTGGTCTCCCGTACGCATCGAGCCGCTGCTCATCGGCGAGCGTTTCGACGGCCGCTTCCGTGTCACGAACGAATACCTCTTCACCTCGCTGGCGCAGTGCCGTATGACCTGGGCCGTGCGGAGCGCCCCCTCGCCGCTGCGGCCCGAGGCCGGGGAGCGGCTCATCGCCCGCGGCGAGGTGCGGCTCCCCGATGCGGCACCGGGCGAGACCCGCACGGCCTGCTTCGATCTTCCCGCCGACTTCCGGGAGGGCGACCTGCTGGAATTGGAGGCCTTCGGCCCCGACGGCGGCAGCCTCTGCCGCTGGAGCTGCCCGATCCGCCGCACACGCGCCTATTTCGAGCGCGAGCGGAGCCGGGCTTCGGCGCCGCGGCAGGCGGCGGACACTTCGAAACCCGCAGCGCTGCGGAGCGACACGGCGATCCTGCTGCGCTGCGGCGCCTTAGAGGTGACGTTCGACGCGGCAACGGGGATGCTGCGCCACCTCCGCAGCGGCGGCCGCACGATTCCGCTCGCCGACGGGCCGGTGGCCGTCGGGATGAAGATGCGCTATGAACCCGACCGCAGCAGCGTGCGCACCTCGGCCGGGGAGGCCCGCTACTGCGCCCGTTATCGGGGTGGCGTCGATTCGATCGTCTGGCGGCTGACCGGCGATGGGCTGCTCTACATGGATGCGCTGCTGCTGAACCGCGCCTCGGGCGGCGGCGGCTTCGACGACGCCTTCACCGACACGGAGGTTTACAACCTCGGGCTGAGCTTCTCCTACCCCGAAGCGGCCTGCAGCGGGCTCCGGTGGCTGGGTCGCGGCCCCTATCGGGTTTGGAAAAACCGCATCGAGGGGACCCTTCAGGGCATCTGGCACAAAGCGTGGAACGACACGGCGACGGGCGAGAGCTACCGGTCGCTCGTCTACCCCGAGTTCAAGGGGTATCACGCCGGGCTCTACTGGGCGACGATCGAGGGCGGTGCGATCCCGTGGAGTGTCTACGCCCGTTCGGACGGCCTCTTCCTGCGGATCTTCACGCCCCGCGAACCCGCAGCGGGCGGCGGTGCGACGATGCCTGCCTTCCCGCCGGGCGACCTTTCGTTCCTGCTCGATATTCCCGCCATCCGCTCGTTCAAGCCTATCGAACAGCAAGGTCCTGGCAGCCAGCCGGGGAATATCCGCATCAAGAAGGGCGACGAGGGGCTGCATATCGATCTGGTCTTCGACTTTACCGCAGTCGGGGAATAAGGTTTGGGGAAGATGGATGATTTCCCGGCTGCCTGTTTCGGCGGCCGGGGAATTTCTGTTGCGAGGGGGCGATTCCGCGGGCTGCGGCCCGCTGCGGCTTCGATGAAGCCGCAAATTCATGATTCAAAATTAAAAGAGACTGCGGGCTCGCTTGGGTATTATTCCAAGTCGAGCCGCAGCCTGCGAAGCGACCGCACGAGCAACCGCGAGTTGCGGGCCTTCGCCGCCGGAGGCTGCGGCCCGCACGACCTCTTGCGAGGTCGATTCCAGTAGCAGGACAAGCCCGTAGAGCGCAAATTCAGAATTCAAGATTCAACATTGCAACTCGGGCTGCACCTGTGGAGGACACGCAGATTCAGCAACGAGCTACAGTCCCTCCGCCCGGGCAGCTGCGACCCGCCGGCTTCTGTCGCTACGCGTTCGGTTTCGCCCCCTCCCTCCGCCTGCGGTTTCTTCGGCGGGCGGCGATATCCACCGCCGCCACCACCATCGCAGCCAGCAGCAAAAAGACAACCGCCCGCCACCAGTGATGCGCTTGCGGGGCGGCATCGTTCGCGGCGAAGGGATCCTCGCCTTCGAGGTAACGGCCGTCGACAATCAGCTGCTGCGCGTAGTGCAGAATCGAATCGGGCGCCTCGAAAAGCTCATGCCACGTGAGCGCAACGGGATAGTCCGGCAGCACGCCGCGCCCGTAGGGAATGCGCTCGTTGCGCGTCGTATCGTAGATGCAGCGCACGAGCGGCACGCGGAACTGGAACCCCGAATGCGGCAGGCGGATGTCGGCGAACTTGAGGGCTGTCATGAAGTGGTAGGCCGTCGCCGTCTCGCGCCCCACGATGACGCCGCGGTGGTTGCGGAGGATCTCGGCGGGAAAGATCGTCGCCGCCGAGCACGAACCGGCATCGGTCAGCACATAGAGGCGGCCGCGGTACTGCACCGTCGAATCGGGCAGCACCGGCTCGCAATCTTCGCGGCTGAAGAAGCCCCGGCCGTCGGGCAGCGGCTCGTAATGGCCGAAGAGCTCCATCTCGGGCGTGTAGTTCAGGCAGCAACCCGCGAACGAGGCGTATCCGCCGCGCTTCGGCACCACCTGCATCGCCCCCTTGTTGCGGCTCGGCGCTTCGAGCAGGCACGCCAGAATGCGGTTGAGCACCTTCACCTCTCCGCCGCCGTTGTTGCGCAGATCGACGATGAGGTTGGGTACGGCGGCCCTGGCGAGTGAGTCGATGAAGCCGACGATGCGATCCGCCGCCACCTCGTCGAGCTCGAAGGTCGAGAGGCCCAGATAGGCGGTCGAATCGTCGAGCGTCCGCAGCTCGCAGCCGCCGCGATGCCGGTTCCGGTTCATGTAGCCGAGGTAGGTTCCCGTAAATTCGGTGACCGCCCCCGCCGCACGCACGCCGCGGAAGGTGCGCCGCTCGCCATCGGCAAATTCGAAGCTTTGATCGTAACGGTCGTTTTCGACCATCGTCGAGGCGAAGGCGAGCTGCTCCTCCGCTACGCTCTCGACCGCGCAGTCGTAGCCGCCCATTTTCGACAACACATTTCGCCGTGCCGAATCGGCCGTCATGTCGAAGACACGGACGATGCGGCGCCCGACCTGCTCCGCCTCCTCCCGCCGCGCCATCGTGACAAGGCACGTATCGCCGAACCAGCCGAAAAAGAGCTGGGGCATCCGGCCGCTGCGCGGACGATGCTCGTCGGGATATAAACAAAGGTGCGTGTCGTGCACGAGCGCCTGCAGCCGCTGCAGGTGGCGGTAGAAACGGTCGCGCCGAACGCCGGCAGCAATCGAGTCGGTCACCTCGCGTTCGAACGCCTCGAGCTGTTCTGTCGTCACGACGTCATCGAGCGAGGGATAGGCTTCGCGCAGCACGGCCATGATCTTCGCGAAGTCCTCCGCCGCCTCTTCGGCCGTCAGATGCTCGCGAATGACCTGCGCTTTCGGCGTGATGAAGGAGGTGCGCAGTCCGAAGGGGGTCATCGGATCATCCGGCGTTCCTGCGGCTGTCGATACCGCGATTGCGAGCGAGAGGCCTGGAAGGGCATGATAGCTGCGGTGCAGCCGCCCCAGCACCTGCCCGCGCTCGATTCGCTCACCCGTCTTGAAATAGCGGTCGAAGCGAATGCCCGTCAGGTGGATTTTGCGTCCGTCGGTGAGACGCAGCGAGATCGATCCCGTGATGCAGGCCGGATCGAAGCGGTTGCGGTCCGCCTCGGCGGCCAGCTCCTTCAGCTGCTCCTCCAACGGACGGGCGGCGTCGGCAGTGAATGAGACCATGTAGGTCTGCGAGTGGCAGTAGACGAATCCGAAGCTGTTCACGGTACCGTCGGCCGGCGCCACGATCCGGTCGTCCGCCCCGCCGCCGATGTAGAGGTGTTCGAAGTTCTGTTCCCGGGCGAGGTATTGCTGCGGCGCACAGCGAATCTCCTCGCCTGCAGAACGGCCGGCGATCGGCCACAGCCACGGCAGCTCCTCCCCGCGGAGGACAATCGGAGCCGCGGCGAGCAACAGAGAGAAAAGGATTCGTTTCATGGCAAACCGTTTTTTACGATGTTTTTCGTAGACAAAGATAGGAAGCGTATTCCAGACCGGCAAAATTTTTTCACGAAAATTTTAGAACATTTATCGGCAGGCACGCGCAACGCCGGGGCAGATAAAAAACGGGTGCGCGCCCTGCGGCGTGCACCCGATACCGAATCTTTTGGAGAGCAGCTCTCCCGCGCCGCTACCTCATCTCCTCGTAGGCGTAGCGGATCGCACGGTTGAGCTGTTCGATGTAGGGATGCGTCGGCGGAAGCGTTCGACAATCCGTTCGAGCAAATCGGGTTCGAAAAGCTCCTCCGTTGCGATGCGGCGCATGAGGCAGTGATCCTTCAGCTTCAACAATTCGTCGTAGGGCGTGCCGCTCGCAAAACCGGTCGGCACGCGGCGCAGCTTGTTCTCTTCGTCGAGAGCGAACCCCCTGGCGTGTGCGATCGCACGGAGCATGGCGTCGCCGTGGTCGACGATCTCTTCGCGGATGCTCCGCAGCACCTCGGGCGGAATGCAGACCTGTCCCGCGGCGAGGCACGAGTAGCCGATCAAGGTCCCCTCGCCCACGGGCTCGACGTGGAAATAGTAGCCCGCGAGCCCCGACTTCTTGCCGCGCGGCGCGATGAAGGCACTGAAGTGGGTTTTGTAGGGCGACTTGTCGGGCGAGAAGCGGATGTCGCGGTTCATGCGGTAGGTGCAATCCTTCGGCGTCAGGCCGCCGACCGAGGGGTCGAACGAAGCGCACCCCTCGATCAGATCGGCGACGAACCCTTCGAAGCGGCTGCGCAGCTCCTTGTAGCGGGCGCGATGGGCGTCCATCCACTCCTTGCAGTTGTTGCGGCGCAGCACTTCCAGAAAAGCGATGGTCTCGCGCATAGGGCTTTACCAGGCAAAGAGCGGATAATCAGCCATCAGGGCGTTGACCTCCCCGCGGACGGCGGCGATGTTCGCCTCGTTTTCGGGATCCTGCAGCACACGGTCGATGAGCGCGACGATCGCCGCCATCTGCTTTTCTTTCAGACCGCGCGTCGTGATAGCCGGCGTACCGAAGCGCAGCCCCGAAGTCTGGAACGGCGAGCGGCTGTCGAAGGGGACCATGTTCTTGTTGGTGGTGATATCGGCCGCCACGAGGCACTTCTCGGCCAGCTTGCCCGTCAGGTCGGGGAACTTCGTGCGCAGGTCGACCAGCATCAGGTGGTTGTCCGTGCCGCCCGAGACGATCTTGTAACCCCGCTCGATGAAGGCGGCGGCCATCGCCCGGGCGTTCTTGCGCACCTGCTCCTGGTAGGTGCGGTAGCTCGGGTCGAGCGCCTCGCCGAAGGCGACGGCCTTGGCGGCGATCACGTGCTCAAGCGGTCCGCCCTGGATGCCGGGGAAGACGGCCGAGTTGAGCAGCTGCGACATCTTCTTTACAACCCCCTTCGGCGTGGTGTAACCCCACGGATTGTCGAAATCCTCGCCCATGAGGATCAAGCCGCCGCGCGGGCCGCGCAGGGTCTTGTGGGTCGTTGAGGTGACGATGTGAGCATACTTCACGGGGTTGTCAAGCAGCCCGGCGGCGATCAGGCCGGCCGTGTGGGCCATATCGACCATAAAGATTGCGCCCACCTTGTCGGCGATCTCGCGCATGCGTTTGTAGTCCCACTCGCGCGAGTAGGCCGAGGCGCCGCCGACAAGCAGTTTCGGGCGGCAGGCAAGGGCCTGGCGCTCCATGGCGTCGTAGTCGATCGTGCCGGTCGTCTCGTCGAGCTTGTAGCCGACGGCGTTGAAATAGGTGCCCGAGAAGTTGACCGGCGAACCGTGCGAGAGGTGGCCGCCGTGGGCCAGGTCGAGCCCCATGAAGGTGTCGCCCGGTTTGAGCACCGCGAAGAAGACGGCCATGTTGGCCTGGGCGCCCGAGTGGGGCTGCACGTTGGCATAGGCGGCGCCGTAGAGGCGGCAGACGCGCTCGATGGCGAGCCGCTCCACCTCATCGACCACCTCGCAGCCGCCGTAGTAGCGGGCCGCGGGGTATCCCTCGGCGTACTTGTTGGTCAGCACGGACCCCATGGCGGCCATCACCTGGTCGCTGACGAAGTTCTCCGAGGCGATGAGCTCGATGCCGTGCATCTGACGGGCGCGCTCGCGTCCGATCAAATCGAAAATGGCTGTGTCCTGTTTCATATCGTGTTTTTCGGTTTGGATATTTCAATTTCTATTGCTGCCGGCGGGCTGCAGCCTGCGGAGCGCACGCAAGTTCGGTAACGAACTGCGGGCCTCCGCACCCGGGAGGCTGCGGCCCGCTGCGGTTCCTCACGGAACCGCAAATTCAGAATTCACGATTCAAAATTCAAAATTAATTATTCCATTGCTATATGCGCTTGGGCGTATTCTGGTTCGGGCTGCAACCTGCGAAAGCCGCGTGCCACGTTAAGGAGCTATGGCCCGCCAATCGCTGCGCGATTGATCCGGTGCGGAAAAGCCTGCAGCCGAGCGGACGGGCCTGCGACGCTGAGGAGCAGCCCTCCGCCCGGGGGCGGCTGCGGGCTGCCGGTCGCGCAGCGACCGATCTTGCCGGCGGGCATTTCCATCACCAGCTGCTGCGGGCTGCAGCCTGCGAAGACCGCCAGCGACGTCAAGGAGCTGCGGGCCTTCGCCGCCGGAGGCTGCGGCCCGCCGATCCCTGCGGGATCGATTTTGCCTGCGGCTGCGGGCTGCCGACGTCTCCGACGTCGAGCTTGCAAGTAAACCACACCGCTGCATTAGCTGCTCCGGCCCGCCGGTCGCGCAGCAGCCGAGCTCCGCTCCAGTCCCCCGGCTCCGGAACGAATCCCGCCGGGCTGCAGTCAAAGATACGGTTTATTTCGCTACGACCGGTCGCCCGGCTGTCGTTTTTTTTCGACAATCCGTCCACACTTTGCTGCGGCGGATCGCCGCGAAGGACCGAATCGCAATGAAATAGGCCCATTCGGGCTCTATTCGCCGTATTTTGCTTATATTTGCGACCATGAAACGGATCTTCATGCTCTTCGCCGCCGCGTTCCTCGCGCGGGCGGCTGCGGCCCAGGAGGCCTCCTTCCCGACGATCGACGCCGGCACGCTCGGCATGGGCGGCATCACGATGACCGCCGTGTCGGACGCCCACACGGTCTACAACAACGCCGCCTTCTCGATCTTCGCCCCGGCGCCGCTCAAGCTCTCGACCTCCTACTACGGACAGAGCGATTTCGACTACTACGCCACCTCGGGCTACTGGCGCTGGAATCCGTCCAACTCCCTGCAGCTCGGCTGGCGGCAGTACCGGCGCGAGCGGGGCAACCACGACTCGGCCCTCGACATCGGGTATGCGCGCCGCATCGGCGAGCGCTGGGCCGTCGGCATCACGGGCCGCTACATGCACCTCAAGCGTCCCGACGAGAGCGCCGACGCACTGGCCGTCGATCTGAGTGCGGCCTGGTGGAAGCCGGTCGAGGGGCTCGGCAGCTACAGCACACTGCGGGCCGGCGCCAAGCTTTCGAATCTGGGCGGCTTCCTCGGCGGCTCGAACTACCGGCTGCCGATGGACATCAAGGCGGGCGCGGCGCTCGACACCTTCTTCTCGGACGCCCACGAACTGACCGTCGCCGCCGAGGCGGGCTACTGCTTCGACCCCGGGGCCGTGCGGGGCTTTCAGGCGGCCGTCGGCGCCGAATACAACCTCATGCAGCTCCTGCAGTTCCGGGCCGGCTACCACGTCGGCGAGCGCAAGGCCTACTACCCCTCGTTCGGATCGCTCGGCATCGGGGTGCGCATCCTGCACCTCCGCGTCGATTTCGCCTACCTGCTGGCGGCGCGCGACACCTTCCTGCGGAATACCTACAGCATCAGTTTCGGGCTGGACTTCTGACGGGTGCAGCGAAATGAAATGGCAACGGGCGGGACCGAAAAAGTCCCGCCCGCTTCCGTTTCCGTTTCGGATTCCGCGGCCGCTGTCTTCTACAGCTCGCGCTTCACCGTTTCGAGCAGCGTCGCACACCCATCCTCCAACAGATCGAGGACCAGTTCGAACCCCTCCTGCCCCTCGTAATAGGGATCGGGAATGTAGCTGCGCTCCGTGTGGCAGAAGTCGCGCATGCGGTCGATCTTCCGGGCCAGCTCGCGCGAGGGGGCGAGCCGGTGCACCCGCTCGTAGTTGTCGTCGTCCATGACGAGGATCCGGTCGAAACGTTCGAAATCCTCCTCACGGATGAGGCGGGCGCGGTGCGTAAGGTCGTAGCCGCGCCGGGCCGCAGCAACCCGCATGCGGGGATCGGGCAGGTCGCCCGCGTGACCGCCGTAGGTGCCGGCCGAATCGGTCTCGATGCGCTCCGAGAGCCCGGCCTGCTGCACGAAGTGTCGGAATATGGCCTCGGCGGCCGGCGAGCGGCAGATGTTCCCGAGGCAGACGAAGAGAATGCGTTTTTTCATACGGCGGCAAAGGTAGCGATTCCGCTGCGATTCGCCAAATGCCGCCGCAGGAGCGCCGGGCAAAGCCGCCTCTTTTCAAGCGCCCCGCCGCCGGCAAGCAGGCCTCGCCGCTTCGGTACGCGAATTGCAGCATCCGACAGTATGAACGGACGATTGCGAAAATGGCTCGAAAACTACCGCCGGCTCGATGCGGCAGTGCTCTACATGCGCTTCTTCATGGGCGGTGTCCTGCTGCTGCACAACATCGGAAAGCTGCAGGTCTACAACGAAATCATCAACAGTTATCCCGCCCTCTTCCACATCGACAACCGGGCCTCGTTCGTCCTGATCGCCCTTGCGCAGACCCTGCTGGCCGTCCTGCTGCTGATCGGGCTGAAGGTCCGTTTCGCCGCCGCACTGCTGGCCGCCGGCTTCGCCTATGCCCTCTGGCGCGACGGGATCGACGTCGCGGGCGAGGTGCGCTTCCTCTGGATCGGCATCTGTCTTTTCCTCTGCATCTCGGGCGGCGGCGCCTACTCCGCGGACGGCCTCCAACCGGCCGGCGGAGAGGGCGGCGAATCGTAAAAATCCGTTTTAGAACAAAAATATTCCGTTTCGCTGCAGCGCGGGCGGCGGAAAATCCCTACCTTTGCACGGTAATACGATCTTTGTACGAACGATGAAAAAAAACGCACTTCTGGCCGCCGCGCTCTTCTGTCTGACGGCCCTCTCTGCCCAGGAACTTCCGCAGAAAGTACATAACGTCGAAATCAAGGCGCTCGACGGCTCGGCTACGATGCTTCCCTATTTCGGTGAAAAGCACCTGCTTATCTTCTATGTCGATCCCGACCGCCACCGTCAGAACGAGGCCTTCACCTACGAATTGGAGGAGAACGGCCGCGCCAAGAGCGACAAGATCGCCGCCTACGGGATCCTGAACCTCAAGGATACGGCGCTGCCGAATGCCATCGTCCGTTCGATGGCCCGCAAGCGCACCGCCAAGAACGGCGCCCTGGTCGTCGCCGACCAGCAGCGGACGCTGCAGACGGAGTGGAACATCGGCAAGTGCAACAACCTCTTCACGCTCCTCTTCGTGACGAAGGAGGGCGAGCTGGTCTTCATGCGCAAGGGCGAACTGACGGAGGCGGACAAGGCGGCCTTTTACGAAGTCCTCGAAAAATACCGTTAACGACCGATGAAACGCGCGCTGCTTACCCTGCTGTTCAGCGCCGCAACGTTCGTCGGTGAGGCGCAGAACCGCGAGGCGGGCCTTCTCCTGCGGGAGAACGATACCCTGCGGTATACCTATACGCCCCTGCACGAACTGCCGGCGGCAGCGCCGGCCGATACGGTGCGCCCGGGCTTCTTCCGCCGCCTCATCGACTACTTCGGCCGGGCGGCCGAGGACCGCTCGCGCGAAAAACGGATCGACATCACCTTCGCCGGCGGCCCCAGCTACTCGAAAACCACCAAACTGGGGCTCGGCCTGCTGGCCGCGGGGCTCTACCGCTTCGACCGGCAGGACACCGTCACGCCCCCCTCCGACATCTCCATCTTCGCCAACGTCTCGACCTCGGGCTTCTACGCCTTCGGTCTGACGGGCAACACGATCTTCCCGGGCGACCGCAACCGCCTCATCTACGACGTATCGTTCACCTCCTCGCCGCGCGATCTGTGGGGCATCGGCTACGAGGCCGGCCGCCACAACCCACCGACGGACTTCGTCGAACAGCGCTCGCGCATCGCGGCCCGCTACCTGCACCGCCTCTTTCAAAACACCTATGCGGGGTTCATCTTCCACTTCGACCACACGAACGGCCGCGACCTCGACGAGACGGGCTTCGCCTACCTGCGCGACGAACACCGCCACTACACGGCGACGGGCTTCGGCGCAATGATCGAATACGACACGCGCGACTTCATCCCCAACCCGGCACGCGGCGTCTATCTGAGCCTGCGCGAAACCTGGTTTCCCAAGGGGCTGGGCAGCTGTCCGAAAGCGATCTTTCGGACGGTCTTCATCGCCGATCTCTACCGGCACCTCTGGCGCGGCGGCCTGCTGGCCTTCGACTTCTACGGCGAGTTCAACTCGGACGACGCCCCGTGGCCCCTCCTGGCCCGCATGGGCGGCAACGAGCGGATGCGCGGCTACTACGAAGGCCGATACACCGACGACTGCCTGATCACCTGCCAGCTGGAGCTCCGGCAGCATATCTGGCGGCGCATCGGTTGCGTGGTGTGGGCCGGGGCGGGCAACGTCTTCTCGCAGCTCGACGAATACCGCTGGAGCCAGACGCTGCCCAACTACGGCGCCGGACTGCGCTGGGAACTGAAAAAACGCGTCAACGTACGCATGGACTACGGCTTCGGTCGCAACACGAGCGGTTTCCTGCTCTCGATCAACGAAGCCTTTTAATCCGAAACCATGAAACCTCTCGTCTATCGATTCTACGAAACCGCGCGCCCTGCACGCAGCCGCTTCACGACCCTGCTGGCCCTCTACTTCGTCGCGGCGACGATCCTCCCCAACTTCATCCTCGCGACTACCGAACACTATTCGATCTGGTCCACCGAGGCGCTTATCCTGCTGCCGACAGGCTTCTACATGATGTGGAGCGTCGCCCTGCGCCGCTCGGGGCTGATGATCTGGTTCGGCTTCCCGTTCCTCTTCTTCGGCGCCTTCCAGATCGTGCTGCTTTACCTCTACGGCAATTCGATCATCGCGGCCGACATGTTCACCAACGTCGTGACGACCAACCCGGGCGAGGCGACCGAGCTTTTAGGCAACATCTACCCCTCGGTGCTCCTCGTCTGCGCCATCTACCTCCCGCTGCTCTGGTTCGCGGCCCGCGAGATCGGCCGGAAACGCTACCTCTCGACGACCGCCCGCAAGACGATCGGCCTCTCGGGGGCAGTCCTTTTCCTCCTCGGCCTCGCGGCCCTTTGGCCTGCCTACGCTACGAGCCGCGACAAGCACGTGCTGCGTGACGAGATCTTCCCGGTCAACGTCGCCTACAACGTCTACGTCAGCGGTTCGGAGCTGCGCAAGACCTACCGCTTCACCGAGACGGCGGCCGGGTTCCGCTTCGACGCCCGGCGCACGGCGGCGCCCGCCGACCGCGAAATCTACGTCTACGTGATCGGCGAGGCTTCGCGCGCCATGAACTGGCAGCTCTACGGCTACGACCGGCCCACGACACCGCAGCTGGCCGGGGCCGGCGATCTGGTGCTCTTCCGGAATGTGCTGACGCAAAGCAACACGACGCACAAGAGCGTGCCCCTCTTCCTCTCGTCGGTCGCTACGGACGAGCACGAGGAGCTCTACCGCCGCAAGGGGCTGCCGGCGCTCTTCTGCGAGGCGGGATTCGAGACGTGGTTCATCTCGAACCAGTCGCCGCAGGGGGCCATGATCGACAACCTGGCGCACGACGTGCACCACCTCCACTACGTCGATGACCCGCGCCACGACATGCAGCTGCTCGACGAGTTGCGCCGGGCCGTCGCGCGGAGCACCTCCCGGAAACTCTTCTTCATCCTGCACTGCTACGGCTCGCACTTCTGCTACCACCAGCGCTACCCGCGCAGCCACGCCCGCTTCCAGCCCGATCCCAATGTGGCGATCAAGCGGCAGAACCGCGAGGCGCTGCGCAACGCCTACGACAACTCGATCTACTACACGGACGCCTTCCTGGCGGCGACGATCGACTACCTCCGTTCGCTCACCGACACCGCCTCGGCGCTGCTCTACTGCGCCGACCATGGCGAGGATATGTACGACGACCGGCGCGGCCGCTTCCTCCACGCCTCGCCCACGACGACCGCCTACCAGCTGCATGTAGCCGCCTTCGGCTGGTTCTCGGAGCGCTACCGGCAGCTCTTCCCCGAGAAGGCCGCCGCCGCCGAGGCCAATGCGTCGGCCCCCGCCACGACCCACGCCATGTACCACACGATGGCCGACATCGCATCGGTCGAGGGGCGTTTCTGCAACCCGGGGGCCTCGTTGGTCAATCCCGGCTACGACCGCACGGCTCCACGCCGCTACCTGAACGACCACAACGAGGCGGTCCCCTTCAGCCGTACGGGCCTCACGGAGTTCGACTACGCGGTCTTCGAGAAAGCGGGGATCGAGGTCGATTGACGGTCTTTTTCCGGGCCGTTCGCGGCGGCTGCGGCCGGCAGTCGGATGCGGTTATGCCTGAGGCCCGGTTTTGAAATGTATCATATATGAAACATATTTTCTCTCTTCTTCTGCTCGCGCTGCTGCCTGCGACGCTCTTTGCCAAGGGGCCGAAGTGGCAGGACCGCTACCGTCACGACGACTTCCGCATCGGCGAACGCGCCTGCACGGTAGTGCTGCCCGAGGGGCGGCCGAACGGCCGCTGGATCGTACGCCCCGCCTTCCTCGGCGCCTTTCCCGCCGTGGATGAGGCGCTGCTCGAACGCGGCTTCACGGTGGCCTACTGCGACGTGACGCACGCATACGGCACGCCCGCAGCGCAGGCCGACTTCGAACGTTTCTACGAGACGGTCCGCGAACGCTACGGCCTTTCGGAGCGCTTCATCATCGAGGGGTTCAGCCGCGGCGGCTTCTTCGCGCTGACCTATGCGATCGAGCATCCCGAGCAGATCGAGAAGATCTATGTCGACGCCCCGGTCTGCGACCTCGAGAGCTGGCCTTCGCCGCGCGAAGCGAAGCTCTATGCCGATGCACGGCGCCAGTGGGAGGCTTGCGGCGCCGACTGGGCGGAGGTGCACGACTATCCCATCCGCCATTTCGGGCGGATCGTCGAAGCGGGCATTCCCGTGATCGTCTGCTACGGCGAGGCGGACGAAATCGTCCCCTATGCCGAGAACTTCGGTAGGATCGCGGCCCGCTACGGCTTGGAGATCGGCCGCTTCCGGTCAATCGCCAAGCCCGGCTGCGGGCACCATCCCCACTCGCTCGAAAGACCGCGGCGGATCGTCCGCTTCCTGAAGCGGAGGTAAGATGGAGGGCGTACAGCGATTGGCGGGCCGATCGATTCCGTGTGTCGTTTCGGCGATCGGTGTGCGGTGCAAGGAATCGGTCCGCCAGGACCGGGCGGGCCGCAGCCTCGCCCCGATTCCGTAATTCTGAATTTTGAATCTTGAATTTTGAATTTCGGCCTTGAAAAGGCCGCCGTGCCCTTCGCAAGCTGCGGCCCGAAAGCGCCACAGTTAATTCTTATACATATAAAATATATAAAGGCCGGTCCCGCAGCGGGACCGGCCTTTATTTGGCAAGAAATTCCGTGTTATTTCTTGGCCTCCTCTACGGATGCCTTGCGGAAATCCTTCATCAGCTTCGAAAGCTCCAGGGCAGCTTTGCGGGCGCGCGTACCGGCGGCCTTGTTGCCCTTCTCTACCTGAGCTGCCGCATTCTCGGCGAACACCTCGTACTGTGCATTGATCTGTGCAACCAGTTCTTTCATGGGTCTTATAAATTTTAAGGGGTTATATCGCTACAAAGATATAAAATTATTCTAAATCAAATTATAAAAGCACAAAAAATCGCACATTTTACCCGTTTTCGGGTAGATCGGGGCTTTTCGGACAGGCTCGCCGGTACATTTTTTGCCGTTTCCACTGCCAAAACAGAGAGAGATGTACCGATTTCTTGCCATTCCCCTGCTGCTGCTGCTCGCCGCGGGCTGCCGCCCCCGTCCGGCCGTGAAGGAGCGACCCGCCCTTCGGTTCGACGTCGTCGAGGCCGAACGGGTCGAGGTCCCCCGCCGCATGCGTTTCATCGGCTACCTGCAGAGCAATTTCGACGCCGTGATCCAGCCGCGCGTAAGCGGCTACCTGCTGACGAAGCAGTTCGACAACGGACGCCCCGTCCGCAAGGGGGCCGTGCTCTTCACGATCGACCCGAGCCAGCTCTCGACCTCGATGCTTTCGGCCGAGGCGGAGCTCCAGTCGGCCCAGGCCCAGGCGATCGAGGCGAAGAACAACTACGACCGGGCCGTGCCGCTGGCCGCCATGAACGCCATCAGCCGCGCCCAGCTGGACCAGTACACCGCCCAGCACCAGGCGGCCGACGCCGCCGTCCGCTCGGCCCGGCAGGCGCTGCGCAACGCCCGTCTCAACGTCGGCTACACGCGCATCCTTTCGCCCATCGACGGCATCGCGAGCAACAGCAACGCCCATGTGGGCGACTTCGTCGGCCCGGGCAGCCAGTTCAGCGTCCTGGCGACGATCTCGAACATCGACACCCTCTCGGTCGATCTGGCCATCCCCATGGCCCAGTATCTGCGGCTGGCGGGCGACCGGCCGACGATCTACGACAACGACGACCTCCTCTCCGACATCCGGCTGACGCTGGCCGACGGGTCGCTCTACCCGATCGAAGGCTTCTACGGCTACACGCGCAAGGACGTCTCGACCTCGACCGGAACGCTGGTCATCGTCGCCAAATTCCCGAACCCCGACCAGTCGCTCAAGCCCGGGCAGTTCGCCCGCGTCGAGGCGACGGTCGGCACCCGCGAGCCGCAGATCGTCGTGCCGCTCGCGAGCGTCAGCCAGTCGCAGGGGCTCAACTCGGTGTGGGTCGTGCGGCCCGACAGCACGATCGTCTACCGCCGCGTCGAGACGGCCGGCACCTGCGACGGGGGCTGGTGCATCGCCTCGGGGCTCGAGGCGGGCGAACGCATCGTGGCCGCCGGCTCGCCCAAGCTGCGCGAGGGCTCGAAGATCATTCCCACCCTAATCCGATAGCCGATGGAACGCTTTTTCGTCACGCGGCCGATCTTCGCCATGGCGCTGGCCCTGGCGATCGTCCTCGTCGGGCTCGTCTCGCTCGCCACGCTGCCCGTCGAACAGTATCCCGATATTACGCCGCCCGTGGTCGAGGTCTCGGCCACCTACAACGGCGCCGATGCCGAGACGGTCAACAATGCCGTCGCCACGCCGCTGGCCCAGAGCATCATGGGCGTGAGCGACCTGCTCTACCTGCAGGCCACGTCGGCCGACGACGGCACGATGTCGATGCAGGCGACCTTCGCCATCGGCTCCGATCCCGATATGGATGCCGTCTTCACGCAGAACCGCGTGGCGACGGCCACGGCGAAGCTCCCCGCGGCCGTCACGCAGCAGGGGGTCACGACGCAGAAGACGATGACGGGCTTCCTCATGGTCTACGCCCTCTACAGCGACGGCCGCTACGACGGCGAATACCTCTCGAACTACGCCTACATCAACCTGCAGAACGACCTGCTGAAGATCAACGGCGTGGGCAAGGTCGAGATCATGGGGGCGGCCGAATACGCCATGCGCATCTGGCTGCGGCCCGACGTGCTGAAGTACTACGGCATTTCGGTCTCCGAGATCGTCTCGGCGATCGGCGTGCAGAGCGACGTCTACCCCGTCGGCCAGTTCGGCGCCGAGCCGGCCCCCGACGGGACGATCTACACCTATACGGCCACCCTGCCGCCGCAGATCGCCACCGCCGAAGAGTTCGCCGACATCATCGTCCACACCACCCCGTCGGGCGAGCAGATCCGCCTCGGCGAGGTGGCCGACGTCCGGTTAGGCAGCCAAAGCTACGGCGTCAGCTCGCGCTTCGGCGACCGGCCGACGGCCCTCGTGGTCCTCTACCAGGCGCCGGGCAGCAACGCCATGCAGGTCGGCAAGTCGGTGCGCAGCGTCATGCAACGTCTCGAGGAGCGTTTCCCGGACGGCGTCGCCGTCGAAACGATCGTCGACAGCACCACCTCGATCCGCGCCGGCATCCGCGACATCTTCCACACGCTGCTCATCGCCCTCGTGCTGGTCGTGGCCATCATCTACCTTTTCCTGCAGGACTGGCGGGCGACGCTCGTCCCTGTCGTCGCGATCCCCGTCTCGCTCGTCGGCGCCTTCGCCCTCTTCCCGCTCCTGGGCTTTTCGCTCAACATCATCTCGCTGCTCGGGCTCGTGCTGGCCATCGGTTTAGTGGTCGACGACGCGATCGTCGTGGTCGAGGCCGTGCAGGTGAAGATGGCCGAGGGGCTCGCCCCGCGCGATGCAGCCCTCGAGGCGATGCAGGCCGTCGCCCCGCCGATCATCGCCACGACGGTCGTCCTGCTGGCCGTCTTCATTCCCGTCTCGTTCACGGGCGGCATCACGGGGCTGCTCTTTCGGCAGTTCTCGATCACGATCGCCGTCTCGGTCCTCCTCTCGACCTTCAACGCCCTCACCCTTTCGCCCGCCCTCTGCGCGCTGCTGCTGCGTCCTGTGCGGCGGCCGGCCCGGGGCTTCTTCGGCCGCTTCAACCACTGGTTCACGCGCCGTACCCAGCGCTATGCCGACACGATGCCCCGCCTCGTGCGCCATCTGGCCCGCACGGGAATCTTCGCGGCCGCGGTTCTCGGCGCGATCGGCCTCGTGTGGTGGCGCCTGCCGAAGGGCTTCCTGCCCGAAGAGGACCAGGGTTACCTGATGGTCCTCGTCACGACCCCCGCGGCCTCGTCGCTGCAGGTGACCGAGCAGGCGATGGCCGAGGCCGACGCGGCGATCCGCCGCCTGCCCGAGGTCGCCGGGACGGCCTACGCCGCAGGGCGCAACATGCTCTCCGGCACGGCGGCGACGAACAGCGGCGTGATCTTCGTCTCGCTCGTCGGCTACGACCGGCGCAAGCTGACGGCGATGCAGATCGCAGAGCTGCTGGACGGCGAGCTCTACGCCGCAGTCCCCGGGGCGATGTGCTACGCCGTCATCCCGCCCGCCATTCCGGGGCTCGGCACCACCTCGGGCATCTCGGTCGAGGTGCAGGACCTCGCGGGGCGCGGCACGGCCTATCTCGCCGCCGAGACCGACCGGCTGATCGAGGCGCTCGGCAAGGATCCCGCCATCGCCTCCGTCACGACCCCCTTCGATGCGGGGATCCCGCAGCGGCGGCTCCGCGTCGACCGCGAGCAGGCGCTGGCCCTCGGGGTCGATCTGGCGACCCTCTACGAGAACCTGACGACCTTCCTCGGCGGCCGCTACATCGACAACTTCACCCGCTTCGGCCGGCTCTACCAGACCTATCTGCAGGCGGCGCCCGCCTACCGCATCGACCGGCGGGCGCTCGAAAGCTACTACGTCGAGTCGGCGGCGGGCGAACCGATCCCCATGACGACGCTCGTCGAGGTGACCGACACGGTCGGCCCGGGCTACATCGGCCAGTTCAACCTCTACCGCTCGATCTCGCTGACGGTGGATCCGGCGGCCGGCGCCTCGACCTCCGAGGCGATGGCGGCCATCCGTCGCACGGCGGCCGAGGAGCTCCCGGACGACATCGGCATCGCCTGGAGCGGCACCTCCTACCAGGAGGCGAACCGTACGGGCGGCGGGGCGATCTACCTCATCGCGCTGTTCTTCGTCTTTCTGGCGCTGGCCGCTCTCTACGAGTCGTGGGGGCTGCCGCTGGCGATCCTGCTGAGCGTGCCGGTCGCCGTCTTCGGCGCTCTGCTGCTGCTCTTCGCCGCCCACTTCGCCGATCCGCTCTTCGTCAACGACATTTACCTGCAGATTTCGCTCGTGATGCTCATCGGTCTGTCGGCCAAGAATGCGATTTTAGTCGTCGAATACGCCGACCGCCTCTTCTTCGAGGAGGGGCGCTCGCTCGAGGAGGCGACCGTCGAGGCGGCGCGGCTCCGTCTGCGCCCCATCCTCATGACCGCCTTCGCCTTCATCCTCGGGGTGCTGCCCCTCGTCTTCGCCCACGGGGTCTACGCCACGGCGCGCAACATCATGGGCATCGCCCTGGTGGGCGGCATGACGGCCGCCACGCTCCTCGGCATCTTCCTCTACCCCGCTCTCTATTACCTCGTCGCTCGTCTGGGCCGCTTCGAGCGGCGGCGGGCCGCAAAACGCACCGCCGTATGATCCGAAAAATCCTTCAGCCCCTGCTGGCGGCGGGCCTTCTCGCCGCCTGCTCCCCGCACCTCGTGCCGCCCGCCGTCGAGGCCCCGGACGCCTATCTGCATACCGGCCGTTTCCGGCAGGACAGCCTCGATCTGCCCGCCCGCTGGTGGGAGCTCTTCGGCGATACGACCCTGAACCGGCTCGTCGAACGGGCGCTCGCGCAGAACCGCGACCTGCAGGCGACGGCCGCCGCCGTGGCCGAGGCGCGGGCCGGCCGGATCGTCGCACGGGCGGCCCTGCTTCCCGAGGTCGGAGCCTCGCTCTCCGCCTCGGCCGACTACGACCGGGAGACGAAGATCACCGAGCGCTACACGCTCGAGCCGACCCTCAGCTGGGAGATTCCCCTCTTCGGCCAGCTCGGGCAAACCGAGCGGGCGCAGCGCGCCGCCATCGAAGCGTCGGTCTGGAACTACCGGGCCGCCGGTCTGGCCCTCGCAGCCGAGGTGGCGACGAGCTATTTCACGCTCCTGCAGTACGAGCGCGATCTGGAGATCGCCACCCGCACGGCGGCGCTGCGGCGCGAGTCGGCGGCGCTCATCGACTCGATGTTCCGCTACGGCATGGCGAGCGGCATCGAGCTCAGGCAGGCCCGCGGCCAGGTCAGCACGGCCGAGGCCGACATCCCGCGCTACCGGGGCGCCATCGACGAGATGCGCCTCACGCTGAACCTCCTTACGGGCGAGCCGCCGCAGTCGTTTGTCGCCTCGGAGGAGTGGACCGGCCTGCTGACGGACCGCCGGCCTGAGGCGCTGCCGATCGGCGTGCCGGCCGAGCTCGTGCGCCGGCGGCCGGACATTCTCGAAGCCTTCTTCCGGCTCGAGGAGGCCGCCGCCGAGGCGCACATCGCCCGTCTCGACCGCTTTCCCGGCTTCCGGCTGACCGCCGGCGGCGGCATCGGTGCCTCCTCGCTCAAGGGGCTGACCCGCTCGAATCCCTTCATCTGGAGCGCCGCAGGGTCGATCGCGCAGCCCATTGCCGGCTTCGGGCGGCTGCGCGGCGCCGAGCGGGCCGCCGTCGAACGCTACAACCAGGCGGCCCGCAGCTACGAGCAGCAGGTTCTGACGGCCTTCTCGGAGGTCGAGAAGGCCCTCTCGGCCATCGAGACCGACCGCCTGCAGACGGAGCGGTACGGCGAACTGGTCGCCTCGTACGGCGAAATCGTCCGCATGGCCCACGCCCTCTACCGCAACGGCATGGTGGACTACCTCGACGTGATGGACGCCGAGCGGACGCTCTACCAGTCGCAGATGCAGTTGGTCGATCTGGTGGCGGGCGAATACATCAACTACGTCGCCCTGTGCAAGGCGCTCGGCGGCGGATGGCGGTAGCGGAGCGTCTCCCGAAACGCCGCCGGCGCAGCTCCGCATGCACAAAATACCCACTATTGGGGATGCCCGATCCGCTGCGAAAAGCGTATCTTTGCCCTTTGAAAAAACGAATAAACGAAGATACCATGCGTCTGTCCGAACTGAAAACCGGCGAATCGGCTACGATTCTGAAGGTTGCGGGGCACGGAGGATTCCGCCGCCGCATCGTCGAGATGGGCTTCATCCGCGGGCAACGGGTCGAAGTGATGCTCAATGCCCCGCTCAAGGATCCGATCAAATACAAAATAATGGGGTACGAGGTTTCGCTGCGGCGCAGCGAAGCCGAAATGGTCGTCGTCCTATCCGACGAGGAGGCCCGCGAGCTGCTCGGCACCCCGGACCGCGAGGCGCCGGACGGCGTTGCGGAGCAGGAGACACCGGCCGCCCCCCTCACCCCCGCCGCGCTCGACGAGGCGGTGTCGCGCCGCAGCCGCACGATCTCCGTGGCGCTGGTCGGCAACCCCAACAGCGGCAAGACGTCGCTCTTCAACGCCATCTCGGGCAGCCACGAACACGTGGGCAACTACAGCGGCGTCACGGTCGGCGCGAAGGGCGGCGTCCGCTACTACCGCGGCTACCGGCTCGAAGTGACCGACCTGCCCGGGACCTACGCGCTCTCGGCCTACACGCCCGAGGAGCGTTACGTACGCGACCACATCGCCACCGAGCAGCCCGACGTGATCGTCAATGCGGTCGTCGCCTCGAACCTCGAACGCAACCTCTACCTCACCACCGAACTGATCGACATCAACCCCCGCATGGTGGTCGCCCTGAACATGTACGACGAGCTGCAGGCCCGCGGGGCGCAGCTCGATCACGAGCAGCTGGGCCGCATGTTGGGCGTGCCGATGGTTCCCGTCGAGGCGCGCCACGAGAAGGGCATCGAGGCGCTGCTCGACACGGTGATCGCCGTCTACGAGAACCGCGACGACCGGGTCCGCCACATCCATATCAACCAGGGCAGCGTCGTCGAGGAGAGCCTCCAGCCGCTCAACAGCGATATGAGCGTCCACCGCGAGGAGCTGCCGAACATCTTTCCGCCGCGCTACTTCGCAATGAAAATGCTCGAACGGGACAGTCAGGTCGAGGCGCAGCTCGCCCGCTGCCCCCGCTACGGCCACTGGTGCGAACTGCGCGACCGCGGCGTGCGCCGCATCACCGAGGCGCTGGGCACGGACGTCGAGACGGCCTTCGCCGACCAGAAATACGGTTTCATCTCGGGCGCCCTCAAGGAGACCTACACCGCCGGCGAAAGCGAAACGCGTACGGCGACGGGCGTGATCGACACCTTCGTGACGCACCGGCTGTGGGGCTTCCCGATCTTCTTCCTGCTCATGGGCTTCATGTTCTGGTGCACCTTCTCGCTCGGCGCCTACCCGCAGGCGTGGATCGAAACGCTCGTCGGCTGGCTCGGCGACGGGGTCAGCCGGCTGCTGCCCGCCGGCACGCTGCACGACCTGCTGATCGACGGGGTCATCGGCGGCGTGGGGTCGGTCATCGTCTTTCTGCCCAACATCATGATCCTCTACCTCTTCATCTCCTTCATGGAGGATTCGGGCTATCTGGCGCGCGCCGCCTTCATCATGGACCGCGTCATGCACCGCATCGGCCTGCACGGCAAGTCGTTCATTCCGCTTATCATGGGCTTCGGCTGCAACGTGCCGGCCGTCATGGCCTGCCGCACGATCGAGAGCCGCTCGAGCCGTCTCATCACGATCCTCATCACCCCCTTCATGTCGTGCAGCGCCCGGCTGCCGGTCTTCATCCTGCTGACGGGCGCTTTCTTCCCTGCGTCGGCCGGTCTGGTCATGACGGGGCTCTACATCGCCGGCCTCCTCTTCGGCATCCTGACGGCCCGCCTCATGCGCCGCTTCCTCTTCCCGGTCGATGAGACCCCCTTCGTCATGGAGCTGCCCCCCTACCGGCTGCCGACTTGGAAAACGACCCTGACGCACATGTGGGACAAGTGCGCCCAATACCTCCGCAAGATGGGCGGCATGATCCTCATCGCCTCGGTCGTCGTCTGGTTCCTCAGCTACTACCCCCGCCCTGCGGCCGACACCCCGGCGGCGAACCATTACGAAAACTCCTACCTGGGGCGTATCGGACACCTCTGCAAGCCGGTCTTCGCCCCCCTCGGCCTGAACTGGAAGGCGGGCGTGGCGCTCCTTTCGGGCGTCGGCGCCAAGGAGATCATCGTAAGCACGATCGGCGTGCTCTATGCCGGCGGGGAGCTTCCCGAAGCGGCCGTACAAAGCGCTGCGGCGGAGCCGGAGGAGGCTGCAGCGGCTGCAGAGGCGCCGCTTCGCGCGAAACTGCTCGCCAGCGGCGATTTCGACACGGCCTCGGCCATCGCCTTTCTGCTCTTCATCCTGCTCTACTTCCCCTGCCTGGCCACGGTGGCCGCCATCGCCTCCGAGGCGGGGTGGCGCTGGGCCGCCGGGGCGATTCTCTACAACACGCTGCTGGCCTGGGGCGTAGCCTGGCTCGCCTACCGGGCCGTGTCGCTGTTGGGCGATCCGGCGGTCGACTGGCAGCAGGGCTGCGTGTGGATCATCCTGCTCCTCGTCGCCGGCATCCTGTTGCGGCGCCTCGTACGGCGTCGCGGCCGGATCCGCTGCGCAAGCTGCGGCGAGACGGAGTGTCCGGCCCGGCGCGAAGAGCACGGCGGCCGGCCGGAGGGCGACCGGTAAGCGGACGCGGGAGGGGCCGGCGAACGCTCCCCCCCCCCGCGGACCCGGCCGGCGGCTTTTCTCCGGAAGCGTTCCGGCGAACGGCAGCGGTCCCCGGAAAGCAATCCCCGCGAACTGCACCGATGTCCCAATGAACGGCGGCTGCTCCACATCGGGGCCGCCGCCGCTCTTTTTCCGAAAAATCCGCTGCCGCAGCCCGATTCGGCCTGCAAAGTTTTTAAAATTCTGTAAAAAGCACTACCTTTGCCCACCGGTAACCCAAAACCCCGTTTTCAGCCATGGAGTGGTTGTATTCCCTCTTTTTCGGACAAAGCATCGCCCAAGCGGTGCTCGTCATCTCGCTCGTCATCACGATCGGCATCCTGCTCGGCAAGGTGAAGATTTGCGGCATCTCGCTCGGCGTCACGTGGATCCTCTTCGTCGGCATCGCCATGAGCCACTTCGGCATGTCGATCGACGGCGCCATCCGCCACTTCGCGCAGGAGTTCGGCCTCATTCTCTTCGTCTTCTCGATCGGTCTGCAGGTCGGCCCGAGCTTCTTCTCGTCGTTCAAGCACGGCGGCATGCAGCTCGTCGGCTGCGCCGCGGCGATCGTTCTGTTAGGCGTCGCCACGGCGGTCGTTCTGCACCTCGCGACGGGCGTCCCCGTGCCTACGATGGTCGGCATCCTCTCGGGCGCCGTCACGAACACCCCCGGATTGGGCGCCGCGCAGCAGGCCTATGCCGACGCGACGGGCATCCAGGATGCCTCGATCGCCCTCGGCTATGCCGTGGCCTATCCGCTGGGCGTCGTCGGCATCATCCTAACGCTCATCGTTCTGCGCTTCGCACTTCGCGTAAAGTTCGAGGAGGAGGACAAGGCGCTCGCCGCCCTCTCGCAGGAGCACAAGATGGCCGAGAAGCTCTCGATCGAGTTCACCAACCGGTTGCTCGACGGCCGTTCGGTCGAGTATGTCCGCGACCTCATCAACCGCCAGTTCGTCATTTCGCGCGTCATGCACGCCGACGGCGAGCTGACGATGGCCGACGGCGAGACGAAACTCCGCGTAGGCGACCGGCTGCGCACGATCTGCCAGACGGAGGACTCGGAGGCGATCACCGCCTTTCTGGGGCAGGCCGTGGAGATGACCGACGAGGAGTGGGGCCACAACGTGCCGCACGCCGCCCTCATCTCGCGCCGCATCCTCATCACGCGCCCCGAGATCAACGGCAAGAAGTTCTCCGATCTGCGTCTGCGGACGAAATACGGCATTACGCTCACGCGCGTCAACCGCGCGGGCGTCGATCTGATCCCCTACCAGGGGCTCGAGCTGCAGGTGGGCGACCGCGTGATGGTCGTCGGCCCGGAGAAATCGGTGGAGAAGGTGGCCGACGTGTTGGGCAACTCGCTCAAGAAGCTCGATCACCCGAATTTAGTCACGATTTTCGTCGGCATCGCCCTCGGCGTGCTGCTCGGCTCGATCCCGCTGCTCAACGTGCCCCAGCCCGTCAAATTAGGTCTTGCGGGCGGTCCGTTGATCCTGGCCATCCTCATCGGGCGCTTCGGCACCCACTTCCACTTAGTCACCTACACGACCATGAGCGCCAACCTCATGCTGCGCGAGGTGGGCATCGCCCTCTTCCTCGCCTGCGTCGGGCTCGGGGCCGGCGAGGGCTTCATCGACGCGATCGCCGGCGGCGGCTACCGCTGGATCGGCTACGGCGCGATCATCACGATTCTGCCGCTGCTGCTGGTCGGCATCTTCGCCCGCCTGGTGCTCCGGATGAACTACTATACGCTGATGGGCATGGTCGCCGGCGCGATGACCGATCCCCCGGCCCTGGCCTACGCCAACGGCGTGGCGGGCAACGACATGCCGGCCGTCGGCTATTCGACGGTCTACCCGGTGGTGATGTTCCTGCGCGTGCTGACGGCCCAGATCTTCATCCTCTTCGCCTTCTGACGGGGTGGGCGTCCGCACCGAAAGCCGACCGCGATCCGCCGAAGGGTCGCGGTCTTTTTCGTGCGTCCGGCAGGCAGCACGCGCCGGAGTGGACGGCGGTGTGCATATAGGGGTGTACGCCGGTCCGGCCGCTGCCGCGCCCTGCGAAAAAAAGAGTGCAGGAACGTTGCGCGATTTTCCCGAATAATTGCTACCTTTGTAAAGATTCCCGAAGAAGGGCGTTTTCCCGCAGGCCGCAGCTCCATCACGGCCGACGGGGCTTTCGGCCGCCGCACCGGCCGGAGGTCCGCGGAACCGCGATGCGATTGCGAAAACCACTTTTTTAACTACTCGAACGATGAAAGGAACAGTCGAACTTTTCGGAAAAGCCGTCTTCCTGCTGCTGGCTGCGTGCATGCTTGCGCCGGCTGCGGATGCGACGGCGCAACAACGGCGCCGCAATCCGCTGCGGGAGCGGGACGCCGCCTTCTTCGCCACCGACGAGGCGCGCCGCATCGGCGACCAGGTGCTCCTCTTCCAGCGCTGCACGGGCGGATGGCCCAAAAACATCGACATGGCCCGCCGCATGAGCGACCGGGAGTTGCAACTCGTCGCCGAGGCGAAGTCCCGGCGCGACGACTCGACGATCGACAACGGCGCCACCACCCTGCAGATGGTCTTTCTGGCGCGGCTCTACCGCGAGACGCACGACGTGCGCTACCGCGACGCCTTCCGCCGGGGCGTGGAGTACCTGCTGAACGGGCAGTACGAGAACGGCGGATGGCCGCAGTTCTGGCCCGAGATGCGCAGCTACCAGCCCCACATCACCTTCAACGACGATGCGATCGTCAACACGCTCGAACTGCTCCGCGACATCGCGCAGGCGGAGGCGCCCTACGACGGCGATCTGACGGACGAGGCGCTGCGCGTCCGCATGACGAAGGCTTTCGACAAGGGGATCGACTGCATCCTGAAGTGCCAGATCGTCGTGAAGGGCGAGCCCGCGGTGTGGTGCCAGCAGCACGACCGCGAGACACTGGCGCCGGCCCCCGCCCGCGCCTTCGAGCTGGCCTCCTACTGTTCGCAGGAGAGCGCCGCGATCGTCCGGCTTCTGATGAGCCTTCCCGACCCCGACGCCCGCGTCAAACGGGCCATACACGGGGCCATGAAGTGGTTCGACACCTACAAGCTGACCGGCCTCCGCTACGAGCGCCGTTTCGGCGCCGACGGCCGGATCTCCTCGCAGCTCACCGAAGATCCTACCGGGAAACCCCTCTGGGCCCGTTTCTACGATCTGGAGCGGTGCGAACCCTTCGTCTGCGACCGCGACGGCCTGCCGCGCCGCCGGCTGGAGCAGATCGGCGCCGAGCGCCGGAACGGCTACGCCTGGTACGGCACCCGACCCGCCGACCTCTACCCGCAGTACGAGGCATGGGCGGCGAAATACGACCCGAAACACCGTGTGCGCATCTCGCTCGAGACGAAGGGCGCCAACGAGAACGGCACGATCGAGCTCTACCGCAAACCGGCCGTCGACCGCAAGGCCTTCGACGCGGTCGTGAAGCCGGGCCAGAGCATCCGGGCTGCCATCGAACGCGCCCCGAAAGCGGGGAGCGCGCCCTACCGCATCCTCCTCACGGAGGGAACCTACCGCGAACGGATCGTCATCGACCGGCCGAACATCGTATTGGTGGGCGAGAACCGCGCAACGACGATCCTGCAGGTCACGGACGAGATGATCGAGGGCGGCCGCGACCAGGGCGTCGTGATCCGGATCGAGCAGGGGGCGGACGACTGTGTCATCAGCGGCCTGACGATCCGCAACGACTACGACGCGGCGAAGACGCCCGTGCCGCAGCGCCACTGGCTTCCCCACCGCATGGCGATCCTCGGATCGGCCACGCGGACGATCCTCATCAACTGCGACATCCGCTCGGAAGGCAACGACGTCCTTTCGCTGTGGGCCCCGGGCGGCGAGGGGATGTACTACCACGCCGACCTGAACATCGAGTGCCCGGGCGTGGACTTCATCTGTCCGCGGGGCTGGTGCTACGCCACCCGCTGCCGCTTCTACGGCGACGGCCGCGCCATGATCTGGCACGACGGCCGCGGCGACCGGAACAAGAAGTTCGTCATCACGAACTCGACGTTCGACGCCGCCTCGCCGACGCTGCTCGGCCGCTACCACCACGATTCGCAGTTCTATCTCATCAACTGCGCGCTCTCGAAGAACATTCTCGACGGAAACATCCACTACGCCTATTCGGACCAGGTGCTCGACCCGTGCGCGTGGGGGCAGCGCACCTACTATTACGGATGCACGCGCGAAGGGGGCCACAGCGGCTGGCTGAAAGACAACCTCCGGGAGGCCGAGGGGGCGCCGGCGTTCTACGGCATCACGGCCCGCTGGACCTTCGACGGAAAGTGGGACCCCGAGCAGCGGATCCGCGAGCTGTGGAACGTGCTGGCCTATTGAAACGAACCATCAAAAAAATAGATTCGAAAACATGGAAAAAGGAGTAAAGATCGATCGTTCGCACCGTCTGGACGGCACGGGCGAATACTACTTCTCGCGCCGTCTGCGCGAGATCAGCGAGCTCGAAGCCTTGACGGGGCGTCAGATTATCAAATTAGCCATGGGCAGCCCCGACCTGCCGCCCCACCGCTCGGTGATCAAGCGGCTGGCCCGGGAGGCCGAGCGCCCCGACGTACACAAGTACATGTCCTACAAGGGCGAGCCCATCCTGCGCAAGGCCTTCGCCGACTGGTATCGCCGCTGGTACCGCACGGAGCTCGACTACAACGCCGAGGTGCTGCCGCTCATCGGTTCGAAGGAGGGCATCATGCACATCTGCATGACCTTCCTCAATCAGGGCGACAAGGTGCTCGTGCCGAACCCGGGCTACCCCACCTACTCGGCTGCCGTGCGGCTGGCCGGCGGACAGATGGTCACCTATGCGCTGAACAAGGAGACGAACTTCTACCCCGACTTCGAGGCGATCGAGAAGGCGGGCGTCGAGGGGGTCCGCATGATGCTGGTCAACTACCCCAACATGCCGACGGGCCAGACCCCGACGATGGAGCTCTTCGAGAAGATCGTCGCCTTCGGCGCCAAGCACAACATCCTCATCGTGCATGACAATCCCTACAGCTTCATCCGCAACGCCGCGGCGCCGATCTCGATCATGGAGGTCGAGGGGGCCCGGGAGGTGGCGCTCGAGCTCAACTCGCTCTCGAAGGGCCACTCGATGGCCGGCTGGCGCGTGGGCGTCGTCGTGGGCAAAAAGGAGTGGATCGATTCGATCCTCACGTTCAAGTCGAACATGGACTCGGGCATGTTCTACCCGATCCAAGCCGCCGCGGAGACGGCGCTCGCCCTCGGCGAGGATTGGTTCAAGGAGCTCAACGCCATCTACTACGGCCGCGAGCGCCAGGCCTATGCGCTGCTCGACGCGCTCGGCTGCCGCTACCGCAAGCACCAGGCGGGCCTCTTCGTCTGGGCCGAGCTGCCCGAGGCGTACGAGGGCGACAGCTTCCGCTTCTCGGACGAGGTGATGGAGCGGTGCGACGTCTTCCTCACGCCGGGCGGCATCTTCGGTTCGGAGGGCAGCCGGTATATCCGCATCACCCTCTGCTGCCCCGAGGAGCTGCTCAAAAAGGCGACGGACAACGTGCTGGCGAAGTTCGGAAAGTAGCCGAAACGCCCGCCCCGGGCTGCCGGGTACAAAAAGGAGCTCCGGAAGTCTCGAGACTTCCGGAGCTCTTTTATAGGGGGCTGTTGCAAGGGCTTTCGCCTGCCCTGCCACCCCCGTCCGGGCGATTCTGCTATTTCCGGACGACCACCCGGACCTTGGCGGCGGCGGCCTTCACGCGGTCGCGCAGCGCATCGAGGTCCGAGCCGTGCGGGGCATACCCCACCACGACGCCCATGCGGCGGTTCCGGCGGGTCGAGGGTTTGCCGAAGATGCGGATGTCGAGCTGCGGATCGGCGGCCAGGGCCTCCTCGATCCCCTCGTAGAAGGGTGCCGTCTCCGAGGCCTCGTCGGCGAGGATGACGGCGCTGGCGCCCATCCGCTCGAAGGTAATGGCCGGAATCGGCAGCCCCAGCACGGCGCGCAGGTGCAGTTCGAACTCGTTCAGGTTCTGCGTCCCCGCGAGCGTCACCATGCCCGTATCATGCGGACGGGGCGAGAGCTCCGAGAAGTAGACCCCCTTGTCGCGGCTCAGGAAAAACTCCACGCCCCAGATGCCGGCGCCCGTGAGGGCTTCGGTGACGGCGGCTGCCATGCGCTGCGCCTCGCGCAGGTGCTCCTCCGAAATGACGGGCATCTGGAAGCTCTCGCGATAGTCGCCGTTCTGCTGCACGTGGCCGATCGGCGGACAGAAGAGCGTCGGGCCGTTGTGCTGCGTGACAGTCAGCAGCGTGATCTCGCTGTCGAAGCGGATGAACTCCTCGACGATGAGTTCCTTGATATCGCCGCGCGACCCCTCGCAGCCGTAGCGCCAGGCCTGCGCCAGCTCATCGGCCGAGCGGACGACCGACTGTCCCTTGCCCGACGAGGACATAAGGGGCTTGACGACGCACGGGAAGCCGATCTCGGCCGCCGCCGCGCACAACTCGTCGTAACTCGCCGCGTAGCGGTAGGCCGCCGTCCGAAGACCGAGCTCCTTGGCCGCCAGGTCGCGGATCGCTTTGCGGTTCATCGTGAAGTTGACCGCCCGGGCGCTCGGCACGACGCGGATTCCCTCGCGCTCGAAGTCGTAGAGCCGCTCGGTGCGGATCGCCTCGATCTCGGGAACGATCAGGTCGGGGCGGTGTTTGGCCACGACGGCCGCCAGCGCATCGCCGTCGAGCATGTCGAAGACTTCGCAGGCATCGGCCACCTGCATCGCCGGGGCACCGGCATACTTGTCGCACGCGACGACGGTCCGTCCCAGACGCTGGGCGGCGATGACGAACTCTTTTCCCAGCTCTCCCGAGCCGAGCAACAAAATTTTCTGGACCATAGGTTTCTGAAATTATGCCGCAAAGGTACGCTTTTTCGGTGAACCGTCCAATCGAATCGGTCGTTTCACCGCCCGAATCGGGCGATTGGCCCGAAACGATGCCGCGAACGGACTGCGAAACGTTCCTTTTCTCGAAAAAAAATCGTAAATTTGGTATCGCAAAAAACAACCCGAAAAACCGACCTGTATGAAACATGTTACTCTTTGGAGTTTCGCCGTCTTCTCGCTGCTCGGAGCCGGTTCTGCAACCGCCAAGACCGAAAAGTTAGAGACGCAGGTGCGCGACCGGATGCGAGCCGCAACCGAATTCATGATGGACGAAGTGAGCTACAACGGCGGCTTCGTCTGGAACTACCTGCCCGACCTCTCGCGCCAGTGGGGCGAGATGGAGGCCAAACGGACGATGGTCTGGATCCAGCCGCCCGGAACCCCTTCGGTGGGCCATCTGCTGCTCGACGCCTATCACGCCACAAACGACGAATACTACTACGAGCAGGCCAAGCGCGTCGCCAACGCGCTCATCTGGGGCCAGCTCGAATGCGGCGGCTGGAACTACTGCTTCGACTTCGCGGGCGAGAATTCGCTCCGGGAATGGTACCGCACGGTTGGCGCCTCCGGCTGGCGGCTCGAAGAGTTCCGCTACTACTACGGCAACGCCACCTTCGACGACGGCGGCACGATGGAGGCTGCAACCTTCCTGCTGCGCATGTATGTCGAAAAGTACGACCCGACCTACCGTCCCGCCCTGGAGAAGGTGATCCGCCTCGCGCTCGACAGCCAGTATCCCTCCGGAGGCTGGCCGCAGCGCTACCCGCTCCGCCACGACCATCCGTTCGAGGGGAAGGCCGACTACTCCTCCTTCATCACGCTCAACGACGATGTGGCGCCCGATATCATCGACTTCCTCACGCAGTGCTACCAGTCGCTCGGGCTGCAGGGCCTCAAGGAGCCGATCCTGCGGGCCATGTACCTCATGATCGAGCTCCAGCAGGGGGCTCCCTATGCCGGCTGGGCCGACCAGTACACGGTCGATGATCTCAAACCCGCGCACGCCCGTTCCTACGAGCCGCGCAGCGTCAATACGGGAACCACGATGCGGATGATCCGGCTGATGCTCGACTACTACAAGCTGACGGCCGACACGCGCTTTTTAGCGGGCATTCCGGCCGCGATCGACTTTCTCGAATCGCAGCGGCTGCCCGATGCGACGGTCGAGGCGAGCGGCCGGGCCGGCCGGCGGCGTCAGAGCGACGCCGGAACGTTCGTCGTGCCGCGCTTCGTCGATCCCGACACGGGCGAACCGCTCTTCGTACACCGCCGCGGGTCGAACGCCGCCAACGGTCACTACTACACGGACCAGCACCCCGAGATGACGATCGCCCACTACAGTTCGTTCGCCGGGACGAATCCCGCGATGCTGCGCCAGCTCTACGAGGAGACGAAAGCGCTGCCGCGCGAGGAGCTCACGAAGGATTCGCCATTCCTGAACAACGGGCTGGTGCCGCTCCGGAAGTACTACACGCGCATCCGCGGCGGAGAGGCCGCCTCGGACGACGACGTGCAGCAGATCCTCGGCGCCCAGCAGGCCAACGGCTGCTGGCTCTCGCCGATGACGAGCATCTCGAATCCGTACAAGCCGCTGCCCGCGGTGTCGGCTCCGAGCCAGGAGACGAAGTACGCCTCGACGATGGTCGGCGACGAATACGACACGTCGCCCCACGCCTGCGAGGAGCGGATCGACTGCATCTCGGTGCGGACCTACATCCAGAACATGGCCCGGTTGATCGGCTGGTTGGAGACGAAGAAATAGAACGGTCTATATTGTATGCGCGAAGCGCTCCGCTCCCATCCGGGCGGGGCGCTTCGGGTGTTTTGGCGGGAGCGGCCGGGGCTGGTGGAGAGCACGGCCGTCCGCCCGGCTGCGTTTTTTTTTGCGCAAAATCAATCGCACAGCGATTGGCGGGCCGCAGCCTCCCGCAGCGGAGGCCCGCAGCTCCTCGACGTCGCTGGCGTGCCCCGCAGGCTGCTGCCCGAAAACGAATTAGTATTGGGCGCAGCGATTCATTTTTAATTCTTCATTTTTAATTTTGAATTTGCGGTTCCGATAAGGAACCGAAGCAGCCCGCAGCCGCCCCCGGGCGGAGGGCTGCTCCTCTACATCGCAAACCCGTCCGCTCGACTGCGGGCTTGCTTCGGTTCGGATGCCGGTTGCGATTGAAATGCTTGCCGGCAAAATCGGTCGCGCAGCGACCGGCGGGCCGCAGCCTCCCGGCAGCGGAGGCCCGCAACTCCTCTGTGTCGCTGCGCCCTCCGCAGGCTGCGTCCCGAACCGGGAGTAAGCCCAAGCGAGCTCCGGCAGACCGTCTTTTTGAATCTTGAATTTTGAATTCTGAATTTGCGGTTCCGAATGGGACCGCAACGGGCCGCAGCTTCGCCCCGCGAAGGCCCGCCTTTCGCATCCGCTCAGGCCTGCTCTTCACAAGCTGCGCCCCGATCCATCATGCTGAATTTTGAATTTCGGCCTTGAAAAGGCCGAGCGGGCCGCAGCCTCCCGGCGGCGGAGGCCCGCAACTCCTCTGCGTCGTTGGCGTGCACTCCGCAGGCTGCGACCCGAAGACCGAAAAACGAATTTGCGACTTCTGCAAGAAGCCGTCCCGTTCCCTCTCTCAAAAAAAGACGTTCCGGATTTTCCGGAACGTCTCATCGGTGGAGGTGGCGGGAGTCGAACCCGCGTCCAAACAGGGAACCCGAAAGCTTTCTACACGTTTAGTCGCCGTTTCGTCCTTCTCCCCGTATCCGGCAGGCGACTGCCTAATCCGGGGCCCAGTTCCTTGATTTTCGTCCGGCGGCCGGAACCCTCCGCCGGACTATCTCCGAATGAATGATACCCCGTATGAAATGTCGTTAGGGAGCGGAACGACCTTTCGGGATACTCGTCGCCAAAGCGCCTTGGCTCCGGCGATTAAGCCAATTTTCCTGGAAAATCAGGCAGCGAGTGCGTAGCTGTTATTGCCAATTGATTTTTGTGCATCGGGATTTACGAGCCGCCACACAGCGCTCGACGTGCTTACAATCAAACTCTGCCTGCTGTCAAAACCGGGCACCCCCCAGTCGCGGCCGCAGCCTTCGGTCGTCATGTACGACACGGCAAAGATAGTGCAATTGCCGCGAAAAACAAAATTTACCATGCGCAGAATAACGGAACCAGCAGCGGCACCGAACAGTCGAGGACGATCCCATGCAGCATGGCGACGAAGAGCCAATCGCGCCCCGCCGTGCGAAGAATGACCGGCAGGGTGACATCCATCGAGGTGACACCGCCGGCGGCTACGGGCCCCAGCGGTGTGAAGAAACGCACCATACACGGCGCGAAGAACAGCGTCAACAATTCCCGGAAGACATTGGCCAGCAGGGCGATCGCGCCTAATTCGGCGGCAGCGCCGGCTCCGATCGAAGGTTCCTTGAGCGACGAGATGAGAATCGACGAGAGCGAATAATACCCGAATCCGCTGCCGACGGCCAGCAGGTCGGTCATACTCCAGCGGGCGAAGCATCCCGACAGCAGAGCCGTCGCACCCAGCGTGCCGACAACCGTCGCAACGGGAATCCACAGCAGACGCGGCGAGACCGAACGCAGCAGGTTGCCCAACTCTTCGTCAGCCCCGATACCGAGACCGACCTGAAGTATCAACGCCTGAAGAATCCATAGCGCAACATCGCTTTCTGTCAATCCGGCAGGCGCCAGACCGAAGATTCCCGCCGCGCATCCGACAAGAAAGGCTCCGACGATCAGCAGGCTATCGCGCATCGCCGCCCCCTTTCCTGCCGAAGAGAAACCGATATGCGATTCGGGCCGCCACGAGGCTTCCGCCGGTCGCAGCCAGGGCAATCGCCAGTGCCGTACCGCCCAGTGAGGGCAGGTTCCGGACGATCTGCCCGTCGGATCCGATCTCCATTCCCATGACGAAAAGCAATATGACGACCGTCGCCAACGTCGTATGCGGCAGCTGACGGCGATAGGGCGAGCGTCGCAGCAGACGGCCTGCGGCGATCCCGATAAAAAGCACAACGAGTATTCGTAGCATAACGGGGGACAAAGATACGAATCCGAATAAACCGAGGCAATACTAATTAAAAAAATGCAGCAGCGGGCCGCGGCTTGCGAGGGGCATGCACGAACGGACGCGAACTGCGGGCCTTCGCCGGGCGAAACTGCGGCCCGATGCGGCTTCAGAGAAGCTGCAAATTCATGATTCAAAGTTAAACGGGCTTACTGGACCTGCCTGGGCGGATATTCCGATTCGGGCCGCACCCTGCGGAGCACGCATGTTCGGCAACGAACTGCGGGCCTCCGCCGCCCCCAGGCTGCGGCCCGCCGATCCCTCCGGGATCGATTTTGCACAGTAGAGAGCCTGCAGGTCTGTTTGGGTCGAAATGTTTGCTGACAAAATCGGTCCGTCAGGACCGTGCGGGCCGAGCCTCCCGCTGCGGAGGCCCGCAGCTCCTCGACGTCGCTGGCGTGCCCCGCAGGCTGCTGCCCGAAAACGAATTAGCATTGGGTGCAGTGATTCATTTTTAATTCTTCATTTTTCATTTTGAATTTGCGGTTCCGATAAGGAACCGCCGCAGCCCGCAGCCGCCCCCCTGGCGGAGGGCTGCTCCTCTACGTCGCAAGCCCCTCCGCTCGGCTGCGGGCCGTCTGACGGCATCGATCCCGCGTGCAAAACATCTTCCACTCGAAGGCAGCCGCAGCCCGCCCCAATCGCTGCACGATCGATTCTTTGTGAAAAGCACGGCCATCTGCCAAGCGACCGTACGAAACCGAAAAAGCGGGAAAATTTGGTTTTGCCCCCGATTTTGCGTATCTTTGAGCGAGTATTTACCCGATAGCAGCAACGCATGGAAAACAAACCGGTTATCCGCCTCAAGGGGGTGTCGATCTATCACGCGGACGATCGCCGCTCCGTTCGAAAGATGCTGCGCGACGGCGAAATGGTCCTCTCGGGGGTCGATCTCGAAGTCCGCAGCGGGGAGTTCGTCTACCTGATCGGACGCGTCGGCAGCGGCAAGTCGTCGCTGCTGAAGACGCTCTACGCCGAAGTCCCGCTGCTCACGGGCGAAGGGATGATCGCCGGATTCGATTTGCGGCGGCTGCGGCGGCGCGACATTCCCTACCTGCGCCGGCGCATCGGCATCGTCTTTCAGGACTACCAGCTGCTCACCGACCGCAACGTCTTCATGAACCTCTACTATGTGATGAAGGCCACGGGGTGGAAGCGCGAGACCGAAATTCGCGAACGCATCGACCGGGTTCTCTCGATGGTCGATCTCGAAGCCAAAAGCTACAAGATGCCGTTCGAGCTCTCGGGCGGCGAGCAGCAGCGTCTGGTGATCGCCCGCGCCCTGCTCAACCGCCCCGCCGTACTGCTGGCCGACGAGCCGACCGGCAACCTCGACCCCGTCACGGCCAACGGCATCATGCAGCTCTTCCACCGCATTGCCGAGCGGGGCTGCGCCGTGGTGATGTCCACGCACAACACCTCGCTTATCGAGAACTACCCCGCCCGCGCCGTTCTCTTCGCGCAGGGCCGAACGAGCGAAATCGATCTCAAGGAGCGGCTCGGGTAAACGCGTGCTGCCTCCGGAAAACCGGCCTTGCCACAAGACCGATAGAACCTGTAACCGGAATCCGCCTTTGCTTGCGTTTTTTTCGATCGGGGGTCACTCTGCCACGGCAAAAACCGCCATCGAAGTTTGCTTTTGCGCCCGTTTTTTCCTATCTTTGTCCATTCTATTCCGAAAACGAAATGAATACTGAACAAGAGAACATCAAGAAACAGGAAGAGGAATATTCCGCCTCGAATATCCAGGTCCTGGAGGGTCTGGAGGCCGTGCGCAAACGTCCGGCCATGTATATCGGCGACATCGGCGAAAAGGGTCTGCACCACCTCGTCTACGAAGTGGTGGACAACTCGATCGACGAGGCGCTGGCAGGTTTCTGCAACCAGATCGACGTGACGATCGGCGAGGACAACTCGATCACCGTCCGCGACAACGGCCGGGGCATCCCGACCGGCATGCACGAGAAGGAGAAAAAATCGGCCCTCGAAGTGGTCATGACCGTGCTGCACGCCGGCGGCAAGTTCGACAAGGGCAGTTACAAGGTCTCGGGCGGTCTGCATGGCGTCGGCGTCTCGTGCGTCAACGCCCTTTCGACGCTCCTCGTGGCGGAGATTCACCGCGAGGGCAAGATCTTCCGCCAGTCGTACAGCAAGGGCAAGCCCACCTCGCCCGTCGAGGTCGTCGGCACCTGCGAGGACCGCGGCACGACCGTCACCTTCCACCCCGACGGCGAAATCTTCACCCACACGACCGTCTACAACTACGACATCCTGGCCTCGCGTCTGCGCGAGCTCGCCTTCCTGAACAAAGGCATCCATCTGAACCTCTACGACAAGCGCCCTGACGAGGACGGCAAACTGCGTGAGGATCACTTCTATTCGGAGGAGGGCCTCAAGGAGTTCGTGAAGTACCTCGACGCCACGCGCGGCACGCCGATCATCGACCAGATCATCTACCTCGACACCGAGTCGAAGGGCGTCCCGGTCGAGGTGGCCATGCAGTACAACGACTCCTTCTCGGAGAACGTCCACTCCTACGTCAACAACATCAACACGATCGAGGGCGGCACGCACCTCACGGGCTTCCGCCGCGCCCTGTCGCGCACGCTGAAGAAGTACGCCGACGAGTCGGGCATGCTCGCCAAACTCAAGTTCGAGATCAACGGCGACGACTTCCGCGAGGGCCTCACGGCCGTTGTCTCGGTGAAGGTCGCCGAGCCCCAGTTCGAGGGGCAGACCAAGACCAAGCTGGGCAATGACGAGGTCTCCGCCGCGGTCGATCAGGCGATGAGCACCGCGCTGTCGCAATACCTCGAAGAGAATCCGAAGGATGCCCGCGCCATCGTGCAGAAGGTGATCCTCGCCGCCACGGCGCGCCACGCCGCCCGCCACGCCCGCGAGCTCGTACAGCGCAAGACGGTCCTCTCGGGGGCCGGACTGCCGGGCAAGCTGGCCGACTGCACGAGCCGCGACCGCTCGATCGCCGAGATCTTCTTCGTCGAGGGTGACTCGGCAGGCGGCACGGCCAAGACGGGCCGCGACCGCAACTTCCAGGCCATCATGCCGCTGCGAGGCAAGATCCTGAACATCGAAAAGGCGCAGGAGCACCGCATGTGGGAGAACGAGGAGATCAAGAATATGTTCATCGCGCTGGGCGTCACGATCGGCACGGCCGAGGACAGCAAGGCGCTGAACCTCGAGAAATTGCGCTACGACAAGATCATCATCATGACCGATGCCGATGTCGACGGCAGCCACATCGCGACGCTGATGCTCACCTTCTTCTTCCGCAAGATGAAGGAGCTAATCGAGAACGGCCACGTCTACATCGCCACCCCGCCGCTCTACCTGGTCAAGAAGGGCAAGCAGCAGCGCTACTGCTGGGACGAACAGCAGCGCGACGCCGCCACCCAGGAGTTCGGCAAGGGCACCCACGTGCAGCGCTACAAAGGTCTCGGCGAGATGAATGCCGAGCAGCTGTGGGAGACGACGATGAATCCCGACACGCGCACGCTGCGCCAGGTGAACATCGAGAACGCCGCCGAAGCGGACCGCATCTTCTCGATGCTCATGGGCGACGATGTCCCGCCCCGCCGCGAATTTATCGAGCGGAACGCGCATTACGCCAATATCGACGCCTGACGAAAAAGTCCGACCGGCAGGGGAATCGCCCGCGGTCGGACTTTTTTTTAAGAACCGGCAGAAGCGGTTGCGGATGATCGGCAGGCTCTGCTGCGGATGTGTCCCGAATTGAGATCGGTCCGTTAGGATCGAGTGGGCCGCCGGTTGGGGGCGGCGGAGGCCCGCACTCGCGTCCCGCAGGTCCGCTTCGAGCGCGTGCTCCGCAAGTTGCGCTCCGCCATAAGGAGCTCCTGCACCCAACGAAACGAAACAACTTCTAAAACGAACGAATAGATGAAAGTAACGGTTATCGGCGTGGCCGGAGGTACGGGCTCCGGCAAATCGACCCTCGTCAAGCGGCTGCAGGAAGCCTTCGTCGGCGACGACGTGGTGACGCTCTGCCACGACTACTACTACAAGGCGCACCCCGAGCTCACCTACGAGGAGCGCACGCGGCTCAACTACGACCACCCGCAGGCCTTCGACACCGACATGCTCGTCGAGCACATCCGGACGCTGAAGCAGAACGTTCCGATCGAACACCCCCTCTACTCCTTCGTCGAACACAACCGGCTGAAGGAGACCGTAAGTGTCAAGCCCTCGAAGGTCATCATCGTCGATGGCATCCTCATCTTCGAGAACAAGGAGCTGCGCGACCTGATGGACATCAAAGTCTTCGTCGATACGGACGCCGACCTGCGTCTGGCGCGCCGCATCCTGCGCGACGTCCGCGACCGCGGCCGTTCGATGGAGTCGGTCATCATGCAGTACACCTCGACCGTCAAGCCGATGCACGAAGAGTTCGTCGAGCCGTCGAAGAAGTATGCCGACGTCATCATCCCCGAGGGCGGGTTCAATTCGGTGGCCGTGTCGATGCTCATCCAGAACATCCGGTCGCTGATCCTGAACAACGATTGACGCAAGACGGCCGCGGCAGCATGCAAACACCGCTACACCCCGGCAACGATCGTTTTACCCGCTAAAGCCCCCCCCGCCGCATGAAACGCCTGTTCCTCCTTCCGCTCCTGCTCTCGGGAGCCTCCCTCCTCCTCGCCGCCCCGCCGGCAAGACCGCCGCGCGGCACGAAATGGTTCCTCGCGACCCAATACAGCGGGGCGATCCGCTGCACCCTGAAGGGCGGCGACCCCGAATTGCAGTCGCGCGACCGCTACGCGAACAACGGCGAACGGCTCCTTGCCGAGACCTTCTACGACGTGAACGACACCGACCGGTCGGTGGATATGCCTCGGCCGCAATCCGCGACGGCGACGGACGGTTACACTACGGCGAGGTCAGCAGCCGCGGCAAGGTGATTCTGTCGTTCGAGTACGACCGCATCACCCTCTTCGTCGAGTGGGACCCCGTCGCACGCCGCTACATCGAACGCGGCACCGAACTGAACGACCAGTCGTTCACTTTCACCCTGAAATCGAAATAAAGGACCCTTCCGCGGAGACGCAAAAAGAGAGGGCTCTTCCGAAGAAAACGGAGGAGCCCTCCCCTTTTGCCGGCCCCTCGGGTCAGCGGGTCAGCGGCTCGCCAGCCGCATCGACGCTGCGGGGTTCGCCCAGCGACCGTCGTCCGCCGGCCGCGTCAGCGCTTCGGGTCCCATCCCAGCACCCACGCCGGGTCGGAGTAGTTGCGGATCGTCAGGCTGTCCCGCTCCGCCGTCAGCTGCCGCGATCCTTTCGCGCGCTGCGACACCTCCACCGGGGTGCCGTCCGCCAAATTGCGGCTGTCGTATTCCCAGTAGTGTACGTCGAAGGTGCCATGCTCCAGGCCGTGCCACCCCTCGGGGCGGATGTTCTCCAGCCGGCAGCGGAGCAACACCGCCTCGCAGTGGGGATAGCGGCCGTTCGTGCGGGCGATGACCGCACCGTCGCCCACGCCGCGCAGCGTGCAATCGACAAAGACGTTGCCGTGGTTGGCCTCCGTGTTGCGGATCCACATGAAGGGGCCGCGCGAGATCAGCGTGCAGCGGTCGAAGAAGGCGGGGCCGCGCCCGAGAATCGTATCGCCGTGCCCCTCGATCAGGCAGTCGAAGAGGTAGACCGGGCCGTTGGCCTGCAGGGCATCGCCCGAGCCGCGCACCGTGACGTGCTCCAGCACGTAGCGTTCGCCCATGAGGAGCAACCCCTCGGCCTGCCCCGTGAGGGTCGTGGCGATCGTGAGGTTGCGGAAGGTGACATCCGTGCAGTTGTCGGCCATGAAGGCGGCCCGGCGCGACGGGAAGGTCCCGGGCCACTCGTTCGTCGCCACGTCGTCGGGGTGCGGGTTGAAGACCTCGTTGTTGGGATAGTGGATATAGACCCCTTCGCGGCTCTCGCCCTCGATCGTGACGTTGCTCTTGTTGCGGGAATAGACCAGCTCTTCGTAGTCGCCGTTGCGCACGAAGACCGTCCAGGGCTCGTCGCTGTGATCCGGGATGAAGTCCAGCGCCCCCTGCACCGTGTGGAAGTCGCCCGTTCCGTCGGCGCTCACCACCAACCGTCGGCCGACGGGAGCCGAGGCACGCGTTGAGAAGCGCCAGCCGTCGGACTTGTCGATGCCGTGGAAATCGTTCTCGGAGGTGGTCAGCACCCCGTCGTCGATCGTCACATAGTAAGTGCGGCCGTAGGTCAGCAGGTTGTGATGCGGATAAATTTCAGCCTTCGTACCGTGCACGATAACCGGGTGGAAATGGAAGGCGTCGGTGAAACCGCCGATGATCGTCAGCTGGTAGCGGTCCGAGGTCGGGCCGGCCGCTCCCGAGGGGGTGCCGGGACGGATCGTGGCGTTGGTGTGGCGCGGCTGGTCGTAGTCGTAGGGCACGGGGGTGTAGTCGGGTTTCGGCAGCTTCGTGGGTTCGGCGGGACCCGCCGGGATCGAAAGATCGAGGCTGTCGACCGGGGTGTCGGTCTCGGCATCCCAGATCCGGATCATGCCGCCCGCCCCCACCGCGGGTTCGCTGCGGAAGTGGATCGTCAAACGGGTGTCGGGAGCGACTTCACGAGCTCCCGGGGCAGGATAAAACGCCTGCGGTGCTTCGGCGCAGCCGCACAGCAGCACGCCCAGCAGAAAGAGAATCGGTTGTTTCATCGGTTATCGGTCGGTTCGTAGGTTTGGCTTTTTTCGGCAAGGCTTCAGCGGGTTTTGCAAGTTTCAGCAGCGCCCGCTGCGTTCATGAGGCGTCGCGGGCGGGGGTGGAAGGCTGCAGGACGGCATTCTCCGGCCCGGCAGGCGCCGCAGCGAGGGCTACAGTCCCGTGATGCGCTTGATCTCGCTCAGCGTGTTGAGCGCCTCGATCGGCGTAAGGGAGTTGATGTCGAGCCCCTTGATCCGGTCGCGAATCTGCACCAGCACGGGATCGTCCAACTGGAACATCGAGAGCTGCATTGCGGGGGCAGGCTGCTCGGCCGCCTCCAATACGCGCTGCGCCGAGCGGCGGCTGCGTTCGCGCAGGCTCTTCGAGGGGACGATCTCGCTGTTGCCGTAGACCGCCTCGAGGTTGTGCAACAGCGTCTCGGCCCGCTGCACGACCGAGGCCGGCATGCCGGCGAGCCGCGCTACATGAATGCCGAACGAGTGCTCGGTGCCCCCGGGCTCGAGCTTGCGCAGGAAGACGATCTGCCCGTCGACCTCGCGGACCGTCACGTGGTAATTCTTCACGCGGGGGCACATCTTGGCCATCTCGTTGAGCTCGTGGTAGTGGGTGGCGAAGAGCGTGCGGGCGCGGGCCGTCGGATGGTCGTGCAGGTACTCGACCATCGCCCAGGCGATCGAAATGCCGTCGTAGGTGCTCGTGCCGCGGCCGATCTCGTCGAGCAGCACCAGCGAGCGGTCCGAAATGTTGTTCAGGATGCCGGCCGATTCGAGCATTTCGACCATGAAGGTCGATTCGCCCTGCGAGATGTTGTCCGAGGCGCCCACGCGGGTGAAAATCTTGTCCACCAGCCCGATATGCGCCCGATCCGCGGGGACGAAGGAGCCCATCTGGGCCATCAGCACGATGAGGGCCGTCTGCCGCAGCAGGGCCGACTTGCCCGACATGTTGGGGCCCGTGATCATGACGATCTGCTGCTCCTCGTCGTCGAGCATCACATCGTTGGGAATGTAGCTCTCCCCCACCGGCAGGAGCGTCTCCAATACGGGGTGGCGACCCGCCTCGATCTCGATGCGCTTGCCGTCGTCGAGCTCGGGACGGACGTAGCGGCGCTCGCGGGCCAGCGCGGCGAAGGACTGCAGGCAGTCGATGCGCGCCACGAGGGCCGCATCGTGCAGCAGCGTCGAGAGCATCGACGAGAGGGCCGCCAGCAGTTCGCCGTAGAGCCGCTGCTCGATCTGCAGCATCCGCTCCTCGGCGCCGAGAATCTTCTCCTCGTACTCCTTCAGCTCGGGGGTGATGTAGCGCTCGGCGTTGGCGAGCGTCTGTTTGCGCACCCAGTCGGCCGGGGCCTTCTCCTTGTGGGCATTGCTGATCTCGATGAAGTAGCCGAAGACGTTGTTGTAGCCCAGACGCAGGGTCGGGATGCCCGTCGCCTCGCGTTCGCGCTGCTGGATCTGCTGCAGGTAGTCCTTGCCGTGCAGGGCGATGCGGCGCAGGTCGTCCAATTCGGGATCGACCCCGTCGGCGATCACGCCGCCCTTCTGGATCTGGTTCGTCTGCGGGTCGGGATAGATGTCGCGGGCGATGCGGTCGTGCATCGCCGCCAACGGGTCGAGCCCCCCGGCGAGTTCGTGGAGCTCCGCGCGGTCGGTCGATTCCAGCATCATCTTCAACTGCTCCAGCGCCTCGAGCGACTGTTTGAGCTGCACGAGCTCGCGCGGCAGGACGCGGGTCGCCGCGATGCGCGAGGCGATGCGTTCGAGGTCGCCGATAAGGGCGATCCGCTCGCGCAGCGCGTCTGTAAGCTCCGCGTCGTCCACGAATGCCCCGACCGCCCGCTGGCGCCGCTCGATGCGCTGTACGTCGCGCAGCGGCATCGTGATCCACCGCTTCAGCAGCCGGCCGCCCATCGGCGTCAGGGTGCGGTCGATCACCTCGGCGAAGGAGGTGCGGCTCCGGCCGCCGTTCGAGGCGAAAAGCTCGAGGTTGGCGATCGTGAACTTGTCGATCCAGACTGCCTCCTGCTGGTCGATGCGCGCGATGGAGCGGATGTGGTCGATCTGCCGGTGCTCGGTCATTTCGAGGTAGTGGAGAATGGCTCCCGCGGCGGCCAGGCCGCTCGTGAGGTGGTCCACGCCGAAGCCCTTGAGGGTCGGCGTGCGGAATTGGCGGCAGAGCTTCTCGCGGTTGACCTCCTCGGCGAAAAGCCACTCATCGAGCTTGTAGGTATAGTAGGACCCGCCGAAGGCGAGCTTGAAACGGTCCTCGCAGCTGCGCTGGTAGATCACCTCCTTGGGCTGGAAGTTCGAAAGGAGCTTGTCCACATAGGCATCGGCCCCCTCGGCGGCGTAAAATTCACCCGTCGAGATGTCGAGAAAGGCGACGCCCGTCGTCTTGCGGCCGAAGCAGACGGCGGCCAGAAAGGTGTTCTCCTTGTTCGAGAGGATGTTGTCCTGCAGGACGATACCCGGGGTGATGAGCTCCGTGACGCCGCGTTTGACGAGCCCCTTGACTAACTTCGGGTCCTCGAGCTGCTCGCAGATGGCGACGCGCTCACCCGCCCGGACCAGCTTCGGCAGATAGGTGTCCACGGCGTGGTAGGGGAAACCCGCCAGTTCGACGTGCGACGCTGCTCCGTTGGCGCGGCGGGTCAACGTAATGCCGAGGATGCGGCTCGCCTTGATGGCATCCTCGCCGAATGTTTCGTAGAAGTCGCCCACCCGAAAGAGCATGATCGTATCGGGATAGGCCGCCTTGGCCTGGTAATATTGATCCATGAGCGGCGTTTTCGACCGCTTGTTTTCCGTTTTCTTTGCTGCGTTCACGTTTGTGCGACAATAGGTTTCCTGGGCATGCGGAACAAGCGGCCGTTCCCGGCAAAAGGGCGCCGGGAGCCGTTCCGAGGGCTCGTTCCATATAGGCAAAGATACGATTTTTTACCCGATTATCCCGCACGCGCGGAACACTTTTCGGTAAAATTCGGCTTTCCACTCCACGGGCCGCGGGTAGGCGCGCGACGAGGAGGGCATGCGCCACAGCCGCAGCTCGCGGCCGGCGAAACGGACCGCGACCGAGCCGCCCACGGCGGGTTGTGCGGCCCCCGTGAGGGCGCAGAGCGTCGCGGCGGCCTTGCCGCCCGTGGCAACCACGTCGCGGCAGGCGGGGATCCGGGCGAGCAGGGCCGCCAGATCGACCTCGCGCACCACTTGAAGAAAATCGTCCGACGCATTCTCCTTCAATCGGATGATCTCTTCTGAAGTGTCGTAGAGAGCGATTCCCCGCTCGCAGCAGAAGACCTCGATCCGCGCCCGGTCGAAGCGTCCCTCCGGGGTCAGGAAGTGGCCCTTGTTGCCCGCGGCGAGAAAGCCCACGATGCGCCACATGTCGTTTTGCAGGTTGGGATAGAAGAACTCCATCGACCAGCGGCGGCGCGGCGGCGGGAAGCTCCCGAGCATGAGCAGCCGGGCGCCGGCGGGGAGAAAGGGCTGCAGCGGATGGCTTTCGACCGGCAGCGCGGCGGCCGGGACGGGGTTATTCGGCATAGAATCGTTCATCGAAGTTGACCAAATAGAGTTGTTCCGTGGCGCGCGTGAGGGCCGTATAGAGCCAGCGCAGAAGGTCGCGCGTCAGCGGTTCGTCGCCGAAGAGGAAGCGGTCGATGAAGACCGCCCGCCACTGGCCGCCCTGCGCCTTGTGGCAGGTGACGGCGTAGGAAAACTTCACCTGAATGGCATTGAAGTGCGGATTTTCACGGATTTCCTTGAATCGTTTCAACTTGCTCTTGAGGTCGAGGTAATCCTTTTCGACCTCGTAGAAGAGGCGGTCCGACTCCTCGCGCGTCAGCGACGGAGCCTCCGAGGCGATCGTGTCGAGGAGGATCTTGCATTCGAGCTCCGCATCGTCGTAGTCGGGGAACTCGAGGACGGCGTTGGCGAAGCGGAAGCCGTAGAACTCCTCGAAGCGGCGCAGGCGGCGCAGGCGGGCGATGTCGCCGTTGGCGACGAAGTGCATCGGGCACCCCTCGGTGCGCTCCGCGTAATAATAGTTGTTCTTGACCACCATGAGCATGTCGCCGCTCTCGATCTCCTCCTCGGCGCCGAGAATGTTGCGGCGGATCCCCTGGTTGTAGCGGTTGGCCCGCTTGTTCGAGCGCGTGATGACGATCACCTCGTCGCGGCCGTAGCGGGCGTAGGCATCCTGCAGCCGCTCCAGAAAATCGCCGCCCGAGAGGGCCTCGATGTCGGGGAAGCCGAGGTCGAAGCGCGGCACCTCGGTGATGCCCCGCTCGAGCATGCAGCGGACGAGCGTCGCATTGAAGAGGATGCCCGACTGCGCCTCCTGGCGGACCACCTCGTCGAGCGTGGCATAGACCGTCTCCCCGAAGCGGGCGAGCGTGGGCGGATCGAGCGCCGGGCTGCAGTCGGCTCCCACGGGCGGCAGCTGGGCGCTGTCCCCCACCAGCATCAGGCGGCAGCCGCGGCCGCTGCGCACGTACGCAACCAGATCCTCGAGCAGCGAACCGCTGCCGAAGCGGAAGCCCCCGCCGCTCTCGTCGGAGAGCATCGAGGCCTCGTCCACGATGAAGAGCGCTCCCTGCTCGCGGTTCAGGTCGAGCGAGAATTTCGACTCGTAGTCGGCGTTCGTCCGTTCGCGGTAGATGCGCTTGTGGACCGTCAGCGCCTTTTCGCCCGAGTAGCGGGCCAGCACCTTCGCGGCGCGCCCCGTGGGGGCCAGCAGCACGGTCCGCACGCCGAGCCCCTTCAGCGCGGCGACGATCGCGGCGATGAGGGTCGTTTTCCCGGTGCCCGCATACCCGTTCAGCACGAAAATCCGCGAAAAATCGGGGTCCGAGAGGTACTCCGAGAACATTTCTACGATTTTTTTTTGCCCAGGGGTTGTTTTGAAACAAATTTTAGCGTAAATTTGGGCTGCGATAAGCGAACTATCCATACGGTATCGTGCATTTGCCGGACAAAATTAGTAACAAATACTTAAATAAAAAATGAAAAAAATTGCCCAGATTCTTTTGGCGGTAGTGATCGTAGCTTTCGTCTACGTCATCTACAAGCAGATTTCGACGCCCATCCGTTTCGAGAACGAGATGAAGACCAAAAAGGCGCAGGTCATCGAGCGCATCAAGGACATCCGCACCGCCCAGCGCGCATTCAAGTCGAAGTACCAGCGTTTCACCGCCGATTTCGACACCCTGGCCGACTTCATCCTGAACGACACGCTCATTATGGAGCGCAAGATCTACGACGAAGACGACTCGGTGGCCATGGCCATGCTCAAGCGGCTGAAGAAGAAGAACGTCGAGACCTTCAAGATGGCTGTGATCGATACGATCTTCTCGCCCAAGAAGCTCACGGCTCAGGACGTAGCCAACCTGCGCTACATCCCCGGCACGGACAACAAGGCGCAGTTCATCATGGAGGCCGGCATCATCACCACCGAGTCGAAGGTCGTGATTCCCGTCGTGGAGTGCCGCGCACCCTATAAATATTTCATCGACACGGTGACCTTCCGTCAGGAGCTGATCAACCAGATCGACGACGACGTGAACAACTTCAACCGCTACCCGGGCATCAAGTTCGGTTCGATGGAGAACGGTAACAATGAGGCAGGCAACTGGGAGTAACCGGCTGCGGCCTGCAGCAAAAGGGGTGTCCATTCAGCTCGCGTTGGATGGGCACTCTTTTTCGATGCCCGCTGCGGAGGCGTGCGCCGGCGCTGAAACGGTCGAGCTGCTGACGCCGTGGACGCTGCTCGTGCCGCGCGAACTCTTCGACCCGGCGGCTGTCGAGGCGCTCTTCGCCGCGCACGGTCTGCCGCTGCCCGCCGGCATGCGGGTCGTCCAGGTGTCGGGCGACGGTCCGACGCTGGCCGTCATGGCCGCTCCGGAGGAGGCGATGCAGGAGCTCGAGCGCCGTTGCGGCGCGAAGGTGCGCTACACCACCCCGCTGCTGCACCCCGTTGCGGCGACGGAGCCCACGGTCTGGATCTGCGACACGGGCGAGCTGCTCTACATCCGCATCTACCGCACCGGACTGCAGCTGGCCGAGACGGTCGCCGTCGGGACGGAGGCCGGCCGCGGCTACCTGCTCGAACGGCTGGCCGAGCGGATCGACCCGAAGGAGTTCGTGCTGCAACTCGAAGACCGGGCCGGGAATGCACGGTATTACCGGAACTTTTTCAAGAAGATGCTATGCGAATAATCAGCGGACGATACAAGGGGCGGGCGATCAATCCGCCGCGCAACCTGCGGGCGCGTCCCACGACGGACTTCGCCAAGGAGAATCTCTTCAACGTGCTGACGAACCTCGTCGATTTCGAGGCGTGCGACGTGCTGGATCTCTTCGCCGGCACGGGGTCGATCAGCTACGAATTCGCCTCGCGCGGGGCGCGGAGCGTGACAGCGGTCGAGATCAACGCCGTGCATGCTGATTTCATCCGCGCGACGGCCCGCCAGCTCGACATCCGCACGCTCTACGTGGCCAAGGCGAACGCCTTTCTCTACCTGAAAAGCTGCACGAAGCAGTTCGACCTGGTCTTCTCGGACGCCCCCTACGATCTGGAGGGGAGCGAAGCGGTCGTCGATCTCGTCCTGAAAGGCGGCCTGCTGCGCGACGGCGGGCTGCTCATCTTCGAGCACTCGAAGGCCAAGGACTTCTCCGCGCATCCGCACTTTTGGCAATTAAGGAGTTACGGGAGCGTGCAATTTTCTTTCTTTAAAAAAACGGCAAAACCGCTTGCGGATTCGAATTTTTAATGTATATTTGCAACCGCAATCAGCAAGAGGTGCGTTAGTTCAGCTGGTTAGAATACGTGCCTGTCACGCACGGGGTCAGGGGTTCGAGTCCCCTACGCACCGCAAACCCGGAGAGGGGGGGATAAAAAAACACTGCAACGATTTGTTGCAGTGTTTTTTGTTTATGGGGCTGCCGTAGATGCACGCATCATCGGCGCGTGCAATCACGGATGCCGGTGCGGGCCGATCGTGCGGATTCCGCACCCGGGCTTCACGACCTGCAGCCGGCAGCCGTGATGCGCCGATCCCGGTCGTTATGCGCCGAACAGGAACTCGAACGGTCGCGAGACGGGCCGGAAGTCGGCCGTAGCGTCGCCCTCGTAAGTGGTTCCGTCGCTGAGGGTCAGCACCCGAACGGGCGTACCTTCGGAGAAATCGACTTTGGCCAAGTCGATGTGGAACGTCTCCATCGAGAGGGTCGGTTCGAAATAGTAGACCCGGTGTTTCTGGTCTGCGACCGTGCGCCAGCGCGTCGAGGTGATATGCGGGCTGTCGGGCGTGGAGATGCCGTAGGGGACCGAGACGTTGCGCATGACCGACATAACAGCCGGCACGGCGATGGCCGGGTCGGCGCTCTGCACGATGGCATTGATATAGAACGACGCCCGCACGAACCGGTCGGACGAGCGGTTGGTACCGGGCAGCATCGTCAACCCGCCGATTTGTTTCCAATAGTCGTTGATCGCCAACTGCAGGTCGTAGGCCGGCGAGTTGGTCAGCACCTGGTACTGCCGCCCCCGGTAGATCGAGAGCCGGCCGTCGATGTATTCGAGGATGGCGCTGTCGCCCGTGGGATCGGAGATCGCCAGGTGCAGCCGGGCCTTGACGCCGTTGGGCAGGTCGGGCGCGTCGATGCGGAACGCATCCTTCGAAAGGGCCTCCACCGCTTCGGCCACGGTGGCGAAATTATCCAGTACATACTGCGTCCAAATGCTCAACCCCATCACCGGCCGCGTATCGTTCGGGGCTTCGTAGACCGTTTCGGGCAGGAAGAGCAGGTTGGCGACCAACCCTTTTTCGTTCATGCCGTCGCAGATGCCGATGTCGTAGCCGGCCGCCGCAAGCGAGCCGTATTTCGAGGTCCAGAACAGGGTGTTGTCCGTCAAGGCGCCGCGCCGTTCGATGCCGCGCGGAAAGAAGTAGAGGTTCGTTTGCGGATCTTCGCGCCAGTCCATCGTGCGACCGGTCGCAATCATTCCGTCCGGCCCCAAGTAGACCGCACGGGTGCAGGCTTCGACCTGCCCGATCCCGGCAAGCAGCGAGATGCCCAGCATAGGCAAGAGGGATGTTTTCATGGCATATCGTTTTTTTCCCCCCCCCTCGCAAAAATGGTGCAACATTTCGGCGCAGGCTTCCCGCAGAAAGAGGGAGGGATTCACGAAGGTCGTCCTTGCGACACTTGAAAAGAATGCAAGCGAATCGGCCGATTTTGCAGCGCCGGATGGCGGACAATTCGGCGCCATGTCCTATCTTTGCAGACGGAGCACACCGGAACGAAGGCGATCGCGGCACAACGCGCTGCCCCACCCTGCAGAGGTCCTGCAGAGGTGGAGAGGATCGGTCGAATGTTCCGGAAAAAAAGAGAATACGGATGCAGGATCTTGTAAACGGCCGCTGCGGCTGGTGCGGCACGGATGAATTATATGCTGACTACCACGACCGGGAGTGGGGACAGCCGGTCACGGATGACCGGACGCTGTTCGAGTTTCTCGTGTTGGAGAGCGCGCAGGCGGGATTGAGCTGGCTGACGATCCTCCGCAAGCGGGCCGGATACCGCAGGGCCTTCTGCGATTTCGACATCGAGCAAGTCGCGCGGATGACGGACGAGGATGTGGAGCGGTTGATGCACGACGAGGGCATCGTGAAAAACCGGCTCAAGATTCGCGCGACCCTCACGAATGCCCGGCTGTTCCGGAGCGTGCAGAAGGAGTTCGGCAGCTTTCGCGACTACATCCTGACCTTCTTTCCCGACCGCCGGCCGATCGTCCATACGTTTCATTCGCTGGCGGAAGTACCCGCCTCCTCGTCCGAATCCGATGCCATGAGCCAGGATATGAAGAAGCGGGGATTCCGGTTTTTCGGAACAACCATCTGTTACGCCTTCCTGCAGGCGACCGGGTTCGTCGATGACCATCTCGCCGGATGTATCTGTCGGAAGAAAAAGGAAAGCGTCCTCATGTAAAGACGTTTTCCGTTTCATTCGATATCCGGCGCGCGTTACTCTTTCGGATAGCTCCTTTTAAGAATATATGGATCGCCTTGAATTCCCGTTTATAAACGCATTATTCCCCGTAAAGCAATTTATTCTTGGTGTTTCTTAATTAGGGCCCTACGTATAACAAAGCGAGTCTCACATACAAATTAGTGAGGCTCGCATACTTCGCTATATGCTGTTTTTAAATATCATTTAAATCATTTTGGATTTTAGTTTCCACATTTTGAGAGTCACGATAACGAATCATTACCATACCCTCATAAACGCCAGAGGACTTTCCAATTGAAAGCTGTATATCTCCACCAGCTACTTCCCATACGCTACTATATGCAACTGTGCCTTGATACACTTCGGCCATTAAAGCGGTATTGGAATCTGAATGAGCGGGATTTTTTTCTCTTGAAGCTGTCGGTTCACCATATTTGCGAGTGTACAAATTCTTGTAATAGTCATACGTATTGACAAGCGTATTCCATTCACCACTCGGATCAAAAAAGACAATTAAACCAAGAACATTTTTTCCATCATCTGTAGCAGTTACGCCTATCGTAGCATTGCGACCAGTAAAATCTCCCGAGAACAATGCGATATTGTTTTCACGTTCGATAAAAATTAATCCTTTCGTTTTTAATTTCTGACAAAAATCTGTCATACTGCCTTCAATGGGAACCCCTTTGAACGAGAGATGTTCCTGTGCCATAATGTTAACGGCAATAAAGAGCATTGTTAAAGTAACGAAAAAATTCTTCATGCTTATTGTGTTTATTGATTATACTGTGGTTAATAGTTTGAAGTCTTCAATAGATATTTTACCTATTGAGACAAGCCATTCAAGGTAAGAAATATCATCTTTAATATCGTCAAACTTTTTTCCCTTATATTTCCCAAAATCAATTATCCTATCTGAAATAGATGCGTCTACAGTCGTTTCAACATTTGGATATAATCGTTCAAGTTCCTCGAAGTCGATTTTAAAAAATCTATCTGTTGTTTCTAACCAATAAAGATATTGACAATCTTCCCTATATACGTCACCAAAAGATTTACCTTTATATTTCCCAAACATAAGTATATCACTCGCCTTATGAATAGGGAATAGTTCATCAAGCGATACACCGGGAACATCTATTAAAACCCATTCACCACATCCCGCGCAAGGGATTTCTTCATCTTTGATATTCGGATAGCATTCTTGCCGATAAGTATCATCCGGCTTGCCATTTACAAAACATTTACCATAAGCCTTACCATATTTACCTCGAGGCTTTACAGTTTCAACTAAAAAAGTTCTATCTTGATTAGGATCAATGCGCCTTTCTTCACTTGATGACCGTGCTAATCCTACCTCGCACCGTTTAACTAAAAATGGAGTTCGTTTACCTATATTGTAATAAATATTAAAAATATTATCGTGCGGGTACATATCTTATTCTTTTGCAGTTATTACGATTATGATATAAAATTCTTACAAAAATAGAAAACAAATGTTAGAAATGCAAGGCATCGCGCCTCTTTTTTCGGAATTGTTGCGAGCACAAAGGTCGCCAAAAAAAATAGTTGAGATCCAATAGCGATACCTTTGATTTATAAATAAAAGAAACAACTACTTTTTTCAGCAGTTGTTTCTTTGGAGCGGAAAACGAGACTCGAACTCGCGACCCCAACCTTGGCAAGGTTGTGCTCTACCAACTGAGCTATTTCCGCAATAATCTGTTGCACGTCCTTCTTTCCGCGGTCATCGCCTTGCCAAGGTTGGACGTGCCTATTTTCCTGGGGGCAAGGTTGTGCTCTACCAACTGAGCTATTTCCGCATTTGTAACCGCAACTCGACCGCGTCGGAAGCGAATTGCGAGTGCAAAGGTAACCAAAATTTTTCATTCTCCAAATTTTTCCCGTTTTTTTCATTTGTTTTGCTTCGCCTCGACAAAAGCAAACTGCCTGGATAAAGCCCGCAGCCGAGCGATGGGCTTGCACGAGCGGACCTGCGGGACGCGAAATGCAGCCCTCCGCCCGGGGGGGCGGCTGCGGGCTGCTGCGGCTCCGTAAGGAGCCGCAAATTCAGAATTCAGAATTCAAAATTAATTCGGGCCGCGGCCTGCGGAGGGCGCACACGACTGTAAGGAGTTGCGGGCCTCCGCCGGGCGGAGGTTGCGGCCCGCTGCGGCTTCGTTGAAGCCGCAAATTCAGGATTCAAAATTAAATTCGGGCTGCAGCCTGCGGAGGTCACGCTCGAAGCGGACCTGCGGGACGCGAGCTGCGGGACGCCGCCCCAGGCTGCGGCCCGCACGGCCTTTGCAAGGCCGAAATTCAAAATTCAAAATTCAAGATTCAAAATTAAGCGCGTTTATCCAGCATCGGCAAAATACAAATAAATTTGGCATTGCCCTCGACTTATGCGTATCTTTGCTCTTATGAATGCTTGCATCGAACCTTTCGTAGAACTCGGGAAGCGTCTCGAAACCTTCGGCCGGACCGCCGCATCGCAGCGGATCATCGAAGCGGCCGCAGCGGCCAACCCTTGGTTTTCGGCCGCCTCGATCACGACGGCCGTCGAGGCGATCCGCACCGAAATGCTGCAGCGCGACCGGCTCGAAGCCTGGCTCGCCCCCTACCGTCTGCCGGTCGCCGCTCCGAAACGGGTGCTCGTCGTCATGGCCGGCAACATCCCGCTGGTCGGCTTCTTCGACCTGCTGTGCGTGTCGGTCAGCGGCCACCGCTGTCTCGTGAAACCCTCGTCGAAAGACCGCGTCCTGCTCCAATTCGTACTGGACGAACTCCGGGCCATCGATCCGGCGCTGCCCGTCTCGCTGTACGAAGGCAGCGAAGCCGTCGACGCCGTCATCGCCACCGGCAGCGACAACACGAACCGCTATTTCCGCGCCGCCTATGCCGGCCTTCCGGCCCTGCTGCGCGGCTCGCGGCAGTCGGTCGCCCTTCTCACGGGCGACGAAACCGAGGCCGAACGGGCGGGGCTCGCCGAGGATATCTGGCTCCACAACGGATTGGGATGCCGCAACGTATCGCTGCTGCTCCTCCCCGAGGGGCACCCTTTCCCCGACCTGCGGCCGCCGCAGCTCTCCGACAAATACCGCAACAACTACCGGCAGACCCGCGCGCTGTTCGAGATGACCGGCACCCCCTTTCTCGACCTCGGCGGCGCCGTCGTCGTCGAGCAGGAGGAATTCCCGCAGGCATTGAGCGCCCTCGCCTGCCGCCGCTACCGCACGGAGGCCGAGGCCCTCGCCTGGCTCGCGGAGCACGACCGCGAGATCCAGTGCGTCGTCGCCCGCCCGATCGACCATCCGCGGCGGGTCGATTTCGGCGCGGCGCAGCATCCGCGCCTCACGGACTACCCCGACGCGGTGGATGTCATTGCTTTTCTCGAAAGAATATCGTACATTTGTCCAAACTAAAGCGAAAATCCGCCCTATGTCGATGGTATTCCGATTCCGTATGCTCAGCGACGAAAACGACCGTTTCGTCCGCGATTACGAGGTGATGTACGACATGACCCTGCTCGAATTTCACAACTTCCTGCTCGAAGCGCTCGAATACGAACCCTGCATGGCCTCTTTCTTCACAGCCGGCCGGCGCTGGGAGAAACTGCGCGAATTCACCCTCATGGAGATGGGCGACGGCAGTGCGGAATCGCCTGCAATGATGGAGGAGGTGACGCTCGGACAACTCATGCACCGGCTTCGCGACCGCCTGATCTACCTCTTCGACCTCTTCGGCGACCGGGCCTACTACCTCGAGCTGACGGGCGCCTACGAGGCCGACCCCGAAGCCAGCTACCCGCGCGAGATCTACGCCGTCGCCGAGGTCCCCGACCAGTACGACCCTTCGAAAACGGTGGCCGACGACGACAGCTCGATCTTCGAGGATGCGATGGGCGACTTCAGCGCCTTCGAGGGCGACGACAGCTACGACGATGAGTATTAAGCGGCTGGTCGTCATCGTCGGACCGACCGGCTGCGGCAAGACCGACCTCTCGATCCGGCTGGCCGAACACTACCGCGCGCCGATCCTCTCGACCGACTCGCGGCAGTTCTACCGCGGTCTGGCGATCGGAACCGCGCAGCCGACGCCCGAGCAGCTACGGCGCGCCGAGCACCACTTCATCGCCGACCGGGCGATCGACGACGAGCTCAACTGCGGCAGCTTCGAGGTGCAGGCGCTTGCCCGCCTCGAGGAGCTCTTCCGCCGCTGCGACACGGTGATTGCCGTGGGCGGTTCGGGGCTCTACGTCAAAGCGTTGTGCGACGGGATGGACGATCTGCCCCCGGCCGACGCCCGGCTGCGCGTCGAGCTGACCCGCCGGATGGAGACGGAGGGGGTCGCCGCCCTTGCGGAGGAGCTCGCCCGGCTCGATCCCCGCTACTACGCCGAGGTGGACCGCTGCAACCCCGCCCGCGTTCAGCGGGCCCTGGAGGTCTGCCTCCAGACCGGACGCACCTACTCCTCGTTCCGCACGGGACGCCGGCAGCCGCGGCCGTTCCTGATCGTCAAGATCGGGATCGACCTGCCGCGCGAGGAGCTCTATGAGCGGATCGACCGGCGCGTGGAGCGGATGATGGCCGAGGGGCTCGAGGAGGAGGCACGGCGGATGCTCCCCTACCGCCGGCTGAACGCGCTGCAAACGGTGGGTTACAAAGAGCTCTTCGCCTTCTTCGACGGCGCCTGCACCCGGGAGGAGGCCGTGGCCCTGATCCAGCGCAACACGCGCCGCTACGCCAAGCGGCAGCTCACCTGGTTCCGCCGCGACGATGCGGTGCGCTGGTTCCGCCCGGACGACGACGAGGCGATCATAAATCGGATCGAGACTTGCGAAAACTGAATAAATTGCGTACCTTTGCCGCGCATTTCGATGCAAAACAGGGTTGCTCGGATGGTGGAATAGGTAGACACGCCGGACTTAAAATCCTGTGGCCAGCAATGGCCGTACGGGTTCGATTCCCGTTCCGAGCACGAAAACCCCGTCAGAATACGTTTCTGACGGGGTTTTCTCTTTATTTCGTCGGCTTTTTGTCGACGTTTTTCTTTCTGCCGCGCCCGCACCGCTACGGATGCTCCACGGCATACCGGCAGACGATCGCCGAGATCTCGGCGATGAGGCGGGCGTTCTCCGCATCCGATTCGGCCGAATCGCGGATCAGCACGGCAATCGTATAGTGCCGCCCGTCGGGCAAAACAACGAAGCCGACATCGTTGCATCCGATCATCCGGCCGTCCGGGCGGCGGTCGCCCGTCCCGGTTTTGTGTCCGATACAGGCGCCGGTGCCCGCGAGCGGCTGCGGCAGGCGGTCCGCCCCCGTCCGGCAGCCGAGCAGCGTTTCCAGCAGGAAGCGGCGCCCGGCAGGCGTGAAGAGCTCCCGCGTCAGCAGCCCTTCGGTCCAGGCGGCGGCCGCGAGCGGCGAGGTGAGGTTCCGGTAGCAGGCGTCGGGGTCGCGGTGCATCTCGGCTTCGGTGACGGCGACGGCGAAGTCGCCGCCGATCCCCAGCCCGCGCAGGTAGCGATCGACCGCCTCGGGGCCCCCGAAGCGGTCGAAGAGCACATCGCAGGCATTGTTGTCGCTCCACTGCAGCGTGAAGCGCAGCAGCTCGGCGACCGAGAGCGTCCCGCCCTGCGGCAAACTGTCGCGCAGCGGGCTCCAGGTGTCGGGCAGCAGCTCCTCCGGGGCGATGCGAACCGGCGTCGAGAGCGGCCGTCCCGACCGTTCGAGCGCATCGACGACGGCCATCGCCTGGGGCAGTTTCACGACGCTCATCATCGGATAGTCGGCCGTCCGGCCGATCACGACCGTATCGCGGCCGTCGAAAATCACGGCGACGCCGACCGCGGCATCGAATCCAGCCGTTGCGCGGCGCAACTCGGCGGCCAGCCGCTCCGCCGGCGAGCAGGCGGCAGCAAGGCAGCAGGCCGCCAGGCAGAAATACGTCCAAAGGAGAGGGCCCGTCCGTTTATCGGTCATCGGTTTCATGCGGAATGACAAGTAAAAAACATCCTCTGCGACAACGCGAAGAGGATGTATCGGAAGTTCCGGCCGCGGCGGGCAGCCGCAGCTGGGTTTCGCCGCGGATCACGCGAAGAGCGCCGCCACCTTTTCGACCACCTCGTCGGGGTCGGTGTCGAGCGGGAAAACATGGCTCGGCCTGAGGTGCCAAAGTTCCCGGCCCGCCTTGAAGCGCTTCTCGCCGCCGCCCGTGATGTTGAGCATCACCGTGGCATCCTTCGCGATGCGCCCCTCGCCCACCGTCTTGATGAGCGACGCCGTGGCGACGGCCGCAGCGGGATGGATGTCGATGCCCTCGAGCTCCTCGAAGAGCCGGGCCGCCTTGCGGGCCTGCGGGTTGGTCACGACTAACAGATCGCCGTCCGTCGCCTTCAGGGCGTCGTAGAGGCCGCCGGCCAGCCCGTAGGGCGGCTTGCGGTTCGAGAGCACCTTGGCGTCGATGATCGCGGCGTCGCGCCGCGCCTTGTCGTCGGCATAGGGCAGCAGTTTCCGCGAGCCGGCGCGCCAGGCATCGTACATCGGCACGAAGGGGGCGTTCTGCGCCACCATGAGTTTCATGCCGTTCGTGCCGAAGCGGCCGTCGGCCTGCAGCCGCTGCGCCGCCTCCCAGGCGGCAATGGCGCCCGTGCCGCTGCCCACAGCCTGGAAATAGTAGTCGGGGATGCGGCCGATGGTCGTCGCGGCCGAGAGAACGGTCGTCGCCATGCCGTCGCGGCGGGCGATGTTCTTGGCGCCGCCCTCGGCATAGAAGTGCTCGCGGTCTTTCAGCGCCATATCCGAGAGCCGGATCGCATCGAAGTAGTCGCCGCCCGGAGCGCAGGCAATCAGCTTCACGCAGTCGGCGAGCGGCTCGGCGAACCACATCGCATCGAGGTTGTCCGAGGGGACGGCCAGCAGCAGACGGATGCCGTTTTCGGAGCAGACCTTCGCGAAGGCCCGGGCCGTGTTGCCCGCCGAGGCGACCACCAGCACCCGTTTCTCCTCGGCCCGCGTGCGGCCGCAGACCGAATAGGCCTCGGTCTCCTTGAACGAGCAGGTCGTCATCCGCGCCCCGATGGCGGGATGGTAGCCGTTGAAGGTGATCCAGAGGTTCTCCAGCCCGAGGTGTCCGGCCAGCCCCTTGCTGCGGTAGGTGACGGGAGCGGCCGACCCCTTCAGCAGGCGGCGGACCGGCATCCAGTCGCAGAACTTGTAGAGGCCGTATTCGTCGGAGCGGACCTCGATCTGCCTGCAGGCGTAGCGGGCCCGCACCAGCGACGGGGTTTCGCAGGCGGGATCGGCCAGCGACCACCCGTCGTCTTCAAATTCGCGGCCCGTAGCGACGCATTCGAGCGTATAGGCGGTAGGCGTAAAGTTTTCCATATATCGTAAGTTTGGTTTTCGGTTAGGACATGCGCGACTTGTAGTCCTCGTAGCCGAAGCGGCGGATGACGTCGGTGCGGCCGTCGCGGCGGACGATGACGATCGAGGGGTGTTCGACGCCGTTGAACATCGTCGTCTTGACCATCGTGTAGTGGATCATATCCTCGAAGACGATGCGGTCGCCGACGCGCAGTTCGCGGTCGAAGGCCCAGTCGCCGAAGTAGTCGCCGGCCAGACAGCTCGTGCCGCCCATGCGCCAGCGGGGTTCGTCCCCGGCGGGCTCGCGGGCCCCGACGATCGCCGGCTTGTAGGGCATCTCCAGACAGTCGGGCATGTGGCAGGCGAACGAGACGTCGAGCATCGCCGTGCGGACGCCGCCGTTGACGACGATATCCTCGACGGTCGAGACGAGGTAGCCCGTGCGCCACGTAAAGGCGCTGCCCGGTTCGAGGATGAGGCGCAGATGCGGGTGGCGCTTCCGGAAGGCATGCAGCAGGGCGATGAGGGCGTCGCAGTCGTAGTCGGCATGGGTCATGAGGTGGCCGCCGCCGAGGTTGAGCCACTTGATCCGGTCGAGGAAGTGTCCGAAACGGCGTTCGACCGCCTCGAGGGCGAGTTTCAGATGTTCGGGGCGCGATTCGCACAGCACGTGGAAGTGGAGTCCCTCGAGCCCTGCCGGGAGCTCCGGCAGTTCGTCGGCCGTCACGCCGAGCCGCGAGCCCGCCACGCAGGGGTTGTAGAGGTCGGTCTCCACGGGCGAATACTGCGGGTTGATGCGCAGACCGCACGAGATGCCGCGCAGCAGCGCCATCGGCGCGAAGCGCTCGTACTGGGCGACCGAGTTGAAGGTGATGTGGTCGCTGCAGCGGAGAATCTCCCCGATGCTGCGGTCGGTGTAGACGGGGGCATAGGTGTGGGCCGGGCGGCCGAACTCCTCGAAGACGAGGCGCGCCTCGGCGGCCGAACTGGCGGTCGCACCGTCGGAGTGGCGCGCCAGCTCGGGGAAGATGCTCCACATGGCGCAGGCCTTCAGCGCGACGATGATTTCGACGCCCGCTTCGCGGCGCACGCGGTCGATGACGGCGAGGTTGCGATCGAGCAACTGCTCGTCGAGGACATAGGAGGGCGAGGGAATCTGCTGAAAATCGATCATCTGTCGGACTGGGCTTTCTTTGCCTGAAAAAAATACACGCAAAAATAGCAAAAAGCCGCCAAGATCGGCCCGCCGCCGCCTGCAATCGGTCGAAATTAGGTATTTATACTTATCCGCCGCCGGCCGCAACGGGTGGCGGCCGGTCGGTTCCGGGTTTCTTTCCGGCCGATGCGGCCGGAAAGGTCCGGGCGGCAGCGCCACATCGGCAGCGGGGCGATCTATCGCCGTTGCGGAGGCTGCGGCCGTCCGGCATCGACGCGTTCGCCGATGTAGATGTTGGAGCCCCGGCGGATGTTCAGGCGGCCGAAGTCCGGCGAGAAGACGGCGTAATAGTACCCCTCGTCGATCTTCATAACGGGAAAGATCGACCAGTAGGAGTAATAGGAGACGTAGACCCGGCTGCCGTTCCGGTTGCTGTGGTAGCGAAAAATCCCGTCGCACACGAGGCGCCGCTTCAGATCGTCCGGTTCCGTCTCGGCAAACGGTGCATCGGCTTTGCGCAGCGGTTTTCCGCTGCGGTCCGATTCGTAGCAGCGCATCCGCCCCTCGGCGAAGGTCATGCAAAGTTCGCCCGAGGCGGGCCGGCGTTCGCCCGTGGCCGAATCGACCTCGTGTGTCAGCCGGTAGCGAAAGGTCTGGGCCTGCGCCGGACGGAGACCCGCGAGGAGCAGCACGAAGGTATACAGGAGGATTCTTTTCATCGAGAAACGAAAGTTGTGCCGGTTAGCGTCCGTACCGGCCGCCGCACACCCCGTTCGCGGCAGGGCCGGCAGAGGGTGCGTACGAATACAAAAAAAACGTGGACATATCGCTATATCCACTTCCGAGGTATTGGACGACCCACACGTAAGATATAAGATAACGCCCACGCTGAAAACAGCGTGAGCATCAACCTTTTTTCCTTACGTGTTTCGAAAGTGTCCAATTTTCGGAAGTAAGAAGAAAAGCTGATGCGCTTTTGATATGTATCGGCGCCCTTCATCCGGACGTCGGCAATTTCCATTCAGGGTTTCTATGCCATAGATATTCTGTTTCAGGGTTACAGAGCAAAGGTAGCAAAAAAAGCGGATACGAAATCCGTATCCGCCGTAAAAAGTGGAAATTTATCGCCTCGCCGGCATCGGCTACACCTCGATATCCGTATCGAAAAGCTCGTGCCAGGGCAGCCCCTGCCCGCCCAGTTCGGCGAGGAACGGATCGGGGTCGAACTCCTCGACATTGAAGACGCCGGCGCCGCGCCACAACCCCTTGGCCCACATCGAGGCACCCAGCGCAGCCGGCACGCCCGTCGTGAAGCTGACGGCCTGCGTCCCCGTCTCGCGGTAGGCCGCTTCGTGATCGCAGTTGTTATAGATGTAGTAGGTATGCTCCTTGCCGTCCTTGATACCGCGGATGCGGCAGCCGATCGAGGTCTGACCGTGGTAATTGGCACCCAGCGACTTGGGATCGGGAAGCACCGCCTTGAGGAACTGGATCGGCACGATCTCGACCCCGTTGTAGAGGATCGGATCGATGCGCGCCATGCCGATATTCTGGATCACCCGCAGGTGGGTCAGGTACTCCTGCCCGAAGGTCATCCAGAAGCGGGCCCGCTTGATCGTCGGGTAGTTCTTGACGAGCGATTCGAGCTCCTCGTGGTAGATCACGTACGACTCGCGCTCGCCGATCTCCGGGTAGGTCAGCGGACGGTGAATTTCGTGCGGCTCGGTGACGACCCAGCGGCCGTTCTCGTAGTAGCGCCCCTTCTGCGTCACCTCGCGGATGTTGATCTCGGGGTTGAAATTCGTGGCGAAGGCCATGCCATGGTTGCCAGCGTTGCAATCGACGATGTCGAGGTAGTGAATCTCATCGAAGTGGTGCTTGGCGGCATAGGCCGTGAAGATCGCCGTAACGCCCGGGTCGAAGCCGCAGCCGAGAATCGCCGTGAGCCCCTTTTCGCGGAAGCGGTCCTGGTAGGCCCACTGCCACGAATATTCGAAGTGGGCTTCGTCTTTCGGCTCGTAGTTGGCCGTATCGAGGTAGTTGCAGCCGCATTCGAGGCAGGCGTCCATGATCGTCAGATCCTGGTACGGCAGCGCTACATTGACCACAATATCGGGACGGAAGGCGCGGAAGAGGTCGCACAGCTCGGCGACATTGTCGGCATCGACCTGGGCCGTGCGGACCCGACCGCCGCCGATGGCTGCGGCGACGGCGTCACACTTCGATTTGGTGCGGCTGGCCAGCATCACCTCCGTGAAGACGGGATTGGCTGCGATCTTCTGCGTAACGACGGTGCCGACGCCGCCGGCACCGATGATAAGAGCTTTACACATAGACTGTATCTTAAAGGTTTTTCGATTCGTTCAGTGATGGCCACTGCAAATTATCTACAAAAATAATCGTTTTATTTTGCCGAAACAAAAATATTGGCTACATTTGCACCACCAAAACAAAAAAGTTTGGCAGACGGAGAATCCGTAGCTCAGCAGGTAGAGCACAACACTTTTAATGTTGGGGTCCTGGGTTCGAGCCCCAGCGGGTTCACGGAAAAAGCACTCTTTGCAAAGAGTGCTTTTTTTATTGTACGGCGGCGGGGAGTGAGGGTCTACCCTATCTAAATGGATTTCGTGCCGCGGCTTGCGGATGCCTGCTTCGGGGAGCATGACTGTCCGGGGCGCACGCCTGCGGAGCGTACGCTCGGTCCTGACGGACCGATTCCAGCCCGCAGCCGAGCGGACGGGCCTGCTTTCGAGCGCCAGCGAGAATGCAGCCCTCCGCCCGGGGGCGGCTGCGGGCTGCTGCGCCCATTCGGGCGCAAATTCATTATTCAAAATTCATGATTCAAAATTACGAAATCGGGCGCAGCCTGCGGCCCGCACGGTCCTTGCAGGATCGATCCTGCTGGCAGCAAGCCCGCAGCCGAGCGGATGGGCCTGCGACCATAAAGAGCAGCCCTCCGGGGGGGCGGCTGCAGGCTGCCGGTCCTAACGGACCGATTTTGCCGGCAGACATTTCCACCACAACTTTCGAATGCGGATCGCGGCCCGCTCGGCCTTTTCAAGGCCAAAAGTTCAGCATAAACAGCCCCAAAAACACGAAACAGCGCAACGCGATTTCCGTGCTGCGCCGTTCGTTTTCAGGCCGATACCGTCTACAGATTGAAGGCCCGCTTGAGCTCATCCATCTGCTCCTGCGTGGTACCCTCGGGGGTGAAGCCCATCGACTTGGCCGTCAGGTAGATCTGCGCGGCCTTCGAAAGAACATCCACCTGGTCGAATGCCTCGACGATGTCGGGGCCCACGGCGCAGACGCCGTGTTTCTCCCACATCACCACGTCGTACTCCTTCAGCTGCTCGATCGTCGCCTCGGCCAGCTGCACCGACGAGGGCATGTAGTACGGCACGATGCCGAGCCCCTTCGGGCAGAAGGCGCGCGTCTCGGGGATCATCGACCACAGCAAGTTCGTCAGCACGTCCTTCTTCAGGAAGTCGCGGTTGTGCGTCATGGCGATCAGATCGATCGGGTGCGTGTGGATCGCGGCCTTGTAGCCGTTGCCGCTCTCGATCATCTGGTTGTGCATCGAGAGGTGCGAGGCGAGCTCCGAGGTGGGTTTCACCGCCTTGTCGGCGATGATGACGTACGAGGCGCAGTCGTCGGCGATACGGATCACCGACCCGTTCTCCATCGGCCAGCGGGCCAGATCGCGCATGCGGCGGTTCGTCCCCTTGCAGAAGAAGTAGCACCCTTTCAGCGCGGGCAGCACCGTACCGATCGGATAGGGCTGCGATATGGCGGGCATCTGGCGGATCTCATCATCGACGAACTCCGTGATGTTGATCGTGATGTTGCCGCCGTTGCGCTCGGCCCAACCTTTCTGCCACAGATAACCGGCCACTTCGGCCACCTTGTCGATCTCGGCCTTCAAGGCAGGTCGATTTTCAAGAATAGATTTCAGCATAATAATCTTGTTTGTTTAAAGTTCAATTTCTTGCACCTTTTCCTGTCCCGGCGTGGCCCGGGCAAGTCCGCCCCGGCTCTCGGTTCATCGAAAAGGTCGTTTATTCATCGCTTCGGACCGGTGCCGGTCCGAAAGAGGCGCAGGATCTTTTCAGGAGAGCGCCGGACCGGCCTGCCCGCATCCGGCCTCCCCCGCACCTCTACTTCAGCAGCTCGGGCACGAAGGTCGAGACGATGAGGATCACGATGCCGACCAGCAGCACCGCAATCGTCCGCCGCGAGCACCCCTTCCACTCCTTGAGCAGGATGCCCCATACGTTCGAGAAGGTGACATTGAGCGCCATGAGGATGCAGAAAGCGAAAGTGGTCAGCGTCGGCGACGAGGTCAGGAACCCCTTGCCGAGGCTCAGCCCGAAGAACTGCGAATACCACAGTCCGCCCGCCAGCGCGCAGAAAAGGATGTTGTTCACCCAAAGATCGCGGCGGCCGTAGTCGCCGAAGGTCCGGTTGCGGGCGTTCTGCCAGAGGCAGTAGGCGGCATTGGTCAGGAAGCCGCCCAGCGTCACGAACATCGTCCCGGGCAGCGTCCGGAACATCTCGCCCGTCTCGGCGAAGTGCAGCGAACCGCCGAACTCCAGACCGACGTTGAAGCAGGCGCTCATCAAACCGGCCAGCAGGGCGATCAACAGCCCCTTCGGGAAATTGAAGTCCTTGACGGCGGCCTGCTTCTCCTCGTCCGAAAGCGACGAAGCCTTCATGTGGCCCGCGACGCCGATCACGGCGATGCCCGCCAGCGTCACGGCGACGCCGATCAGCACCGCGGCGGTCAGCTTCTCCAGATGACCCGCCTCGGGATAGAAGAGGTGCAGCATGACCGGTCCGAGGATCGTCCCCAGGCCGGCGCAGGTGCCGAGCGAGATCGACTGTCCGAGCGCCACGCCGAGGTAGCGCATCGAGAGGCCGAAGGTGAGGCCGCCGACGCCCCACAGCACACCGAACAGGATCGTCATCCAGATGCGGAATGCGTTGTCGGGGGTCAGCAGTTCGCCGAACGAATGGCCCGCCGGGACGGCCAGCAAAGCGCCGAGAATCGGGAAGACGAGCCACGCGAAGAGGCCCTGAGTGAGCCAGAAGCTCTCCCAGGACCACTCGCGGACCTTCTTGATGGGCACGTAGGAGCTGCTTTGGCAGAAGCTCCCGACGGCGATGATCAATAAGCCGAGCAATACCTCCATGGCACCTTGTTTAATAGGCGATGCGGTAGAGCTCCTCGATCTCCGCGATCGACGTGGGGCGCGGGTTGCCGCCCGTGCAGACGTCGTGGAAAGCGGCGACGGCCAGGTCGTGCAGGTCCTCCTCGCGGACGCCGATCTCGTGCAGGCGCTGCGGGATGTTGATCGAGAGCGAGAGGGCGCGCACCGCTCCGATAGCGGCCTCGACCCCTTCATCGACCGACATGCCCGTCGTATCGACGCCCATCGCCTTGGCGATGCCGAGGTACTTCGGACGAGCCGGCGAATCGGCGTTGTAGGCCATCACGTAGGGCAGCAGCAGCGCATTGGCGACGCCGTGCGGCGTGTCGTAGAAGGCGCCGAGCGGGTGGGCCATCGAGTGCACGATGCCCAGACCGACGTTCGAGAAGCCCATGCCGGCGATGTACTGCGCCTCGGCCATTCCCTCGCGGGCGACGACGTCCGCGCCGTTCTGCACGGCGTTGTAGAGATGCTCGTGGATGAGCTCGATCGCCTTCGTCTCGAACATATCGCTCATCGTCCAGGCGCCGGGAGTGATGTAGCTCTCGATGGCGTGCGTCAGGGCGTCCATGCCCGTCGAGGCGGTCAGCCCCTTGGGCATCGACATCATCAGCTCGCAGTCGATCACGGCGCACATCGGAATATCGTTCGGATCGACGCAGACCATCTTCTTCTTGTGCTCCTCGTCGGTGATGACGTAGTTGATCGTCGTCTCGGCCGCCGTACCCGCCGTCGTCGGCAGGGCGAAGGTCGGCACGGCCCGGTTCTTCGTCGGAGCCGTCCCCTCGAGCGAGCGGACGTCCTTGAACTCGGGATTCCTGTAGATCACGCCCACAGCCTTGGCCGTGTCGATCGCCGAGCCGCCGCCCAGCGCCACGATGCAGTCGGCACCCGACTTCTCGAAAGCGGCCAGCGCATCCAGCACGTTCCGGATCGTCGGGTTGGGCTTGATCTCCGAGAAGATCTCGTAGGGGATTCCGGCCCCGCGGAGCACCTCCTCGACCTTGGCGGCAACGCCGAATTTCACTAAATCCTTATCCGTGATGAGCATCGCCTTTTGGAAGCCGCGCTTGCGGATCTCCTCGGCGACGACGGTGCGGCACCCCGCCCCGTAATAGGAGGTTTCATTCAGTACGATACGATACATGGTCGTGTGTGTTTGAGGGTTAGCGTTTCGAGGTGACGTCGCGTTCGTACTGCTGGACGCCGGCGATGAACTCCTCGCCCACCGGCACGTCGTTCTTCAGGCAGAACATGTCCCATACGGCGGTCCAGGGCAGCGACTTGCCCTCTTCGAGCAGCGCCAGGCGCTCGAAGCCCTTGCCGGAGAGTTCGTATTCGCGCAGCGTCTTGAGCGGTTCGAGCAGCGCCAGCAGCAGGCACTTCTGCGTGGCGCGCGCACCGATGACGTAGGCGCCGATGCGGTTGATCGAGGCATCGAAGTAGTCCAGACCAATGTGCACCTTGTCGAGGGCGTCGCAGCGGACGATCTCCTTCATGAGGTCCATCGTCTCGTCGTTCACGATCGTCACGTGGTCCGAATCCCAGCGGACGGGGCGCGATACGTGGAGCATCACCTCGGGGGTGAAGAGCAGCAGCGACGAGAGTTTATCGGCCGTCGACTCGGTCGGGTGGAAGTGGCCCGTGTCGAGCGTGACCATCATGTTGCGCTTCGAGGCGTAGGCGATGTAGAAGTCGTTCGAGCCGACAGTGTAGCTCTCCAGACCGATGCCGAAGACCTTCGATTCGACGCAGTCCTTCATGTTCTTGTACTCGGCGGCGAAGATTTGGTCGAGCGAATCCTTCAGCAGCTCGCGGTAGTACATGCGGTTGACGGTGATGTCCTTCGAGCCGTCGTGCACCCACGTGTTCATGACGCAGGGGTCGCCCTGGGCCGCACCCATCGCCTCGGCCACGGCGCGGCAGCGCTTCGAGTGCTCGACCCAGAAGCCGCGGATCGCGGGGTCGGGGTTCGCAAGCGTCAGATCGCCCGACTTGGGATGCGAGAAAGAGGTCGAGTTGAAGTCGAGCTTCATGCCGTTGGCCTTGGCCCACTCGATCCAGCTCCGGAAGTGCTCGGGCTCCACCTCGTTGCGATCGACGAACTTGCCGCCGAAGTCGCCGTAGATCTCGTGCAGGTTCAGGCGGTGCTTGCCCGGGATGAACGAGGCAGCCTTCAGGACGTCCTGCCGCACCTCGTCGATGTTGCGGGCGCGGCCCGGATAGTTGCCCGTCGTCTGGATGCCGCCCGAGAGGGCGCCCGCCTTGGGCTCGAAGCCGACCACGTCGTCGGTCTGCCAGCAGTGCAGCGAGAGGGCGATTTTCTGCAGTTTCTCCAGTGCGGCGTCCGTGTCGATGCCGATGGCGGCATAACGCTCCTTGGCGATCGCATAGGCTTTTTCGATCATTTCTGTTTTCATGTTGCTTAACGTATTTTTAGGTTGATACTAAATATTGTCTTCATTCCGGTGCGGACTGCGGACGCTCTCGAGAAGCGCCTTTGCCCCCGGTTATTTCCGCGGTTCGAAAGTTTTGGTCTCGATCGAACGGCGGATGTAGCGGCGCATCTCGCCGAGCGAGCCGACGAGCCCGGCCGCGCGGGCCTGAACCATGACGTTGCCGAGGGCCGTCGCCTCCGACGGGCCCGCCACGACGGGAATGCCGCAGGCGTCGGCCGTCATCTGGTTCAGCAGGTCGTTCTGGGCACCGCCGCCGATCACGTGCAGCACCTCGATCGGGAAAGGAGCCACCGAACGCAGCTTGTCGAGCACCTCGGCATACTTCGCGGCCAGCGAGTCGAAGATCAGCCGCATCATCGCCGCGTCGCCGGCCGGCACGGCCAGCCCCGTCTCGCGGCAGTAGCAACGAATCGCCTCGGGCATGTCAGTCGGGGCGGCGAAGGCGGCGGCATCGGGGTCGATCACCGCGGCCGACGGCGCCGTCGAGCGCATCAGCTTCATGATTTCGGGATAGGTGTATTCGCGCCCCTCGCGCTTCCAGGCGGCGCGGCACTGTTCGAGCAGCCACATGCCCGTGATGTTCTTCAGGAAACGGGTCGTCCCGTCGACGCCCCCTTCGTTCGTGAAGTTCATCGCATAGGAGTCCTCCGTGATCTCGGGCTCGCGCAGCTCGATGCCCATGAGCGACCAGGTGCCCGACGAGAGGTAGGCGAAGCGCTCGCCGTCGGCCGGCACGGCCGCCACGGCCGAACCCGTGTCATGACCCGCAACGGCGACCACCGGGACCTCGCCGAGCCCCGTCTGACGGGCCAGCGAGGGAAGCAGCGTACCGATCCGCGTGCCGGGCATCGTCACCTCGGGGAAGAGACGGGCATCGACGCCGGCCGCCGCGAGCAGTTCGCCGTCGATCTGCTTCGTGCGCGGGTTCATAAACTGCGAGGTCGAGAGAATCGTGTACTCGCAGACCTTGCCGCCGGTCAGCAGGTAGGCCAGCGCGTCGGGCATGAAGAGGATCGTATCGGCCTCGGCGAGGGCCGTGGAGCCCGCCTCGTGCTGGGCGTAGAGCTGGAAGAGCGAGTTGAAGTTCATGATCTGGATGCCCGTGCGGTCGTAGACCTCGCGGCGCGGAATGCGCTGGAAGTAGGCCTCGGGCGCCCCGTTCGTGTAGGGGTCGCGGTAGGCGCGCGGCAAACCGAGGGGCATGCCGTCGCGGCCGATCGCCACGAAATCGACGCCCCACGTATCGATGCCGACCGAAGCGATCGGAAGCCGGCGCTTGCCCGCCTCGGTCAGCCCCTGCAGAATATCCTCGTAGAGAGCGTAGAGGTTCCAGTAATAGTTGCCGCCGACCTCGATCAGCCGGGTGGGGAAACGGTGCAGGACCTCGAGGTCGAGCTTCTCCCCGTCGAGGGTCGCCAGAATGACGCGACCGCTGGTAGCCCCCAGATCGATCGCCAGAAAATAGTGCGGTGTCATCTTTTTCGGTTCAGGTTGTTCGGTTGTGTTTTTTTCAAAAAAAAGGTGTATCTTGCATCGCGATCCCCGACTTCCGCACAAGGCCCCATCGGTCGGCGATGACTTAAACAAATTTAAGCGAATTACGCAAAACCGATTATACGATACTGACAAAACAGTTCAGGATATTGCCATTATACGGGCTTTTGTGTCAAAATCGTAAAAAAATCGTTGACCGTATCGATTTTATCACTATTTTTGCTACTGGCATCATTTGCAAAAACCGACATTATGGAGCACAAGAACGACTTTTTGAAATATCTTGTAACCAATGTACAGGATGAGAAGTGGGGCATGATCTGCACGACGGTCGGATTCCAGAACGTCGCGCCGCATACGCCTTACCCGCTTTCGGCGCACCCGACCGACTACAACTTCACCAAGAACGGCCGCGTGCTCGACGAATACCAGCTGATCTACATCACCGAGGGCGAGGGCTCCTTCCGCTCCGCCTCGTGCGAAACGCAGCGCATCGAGGCCGGCACGATCCTGCTACTCTTCCCCGGCGAACGCCACCTCTACTACCCCGATCCCGAAACGGGCTGGAAGGAGATGTGGGTCGGCTTCCGCGGGACGCAGGCCAAGACGATGATCGAGCACTTCTTCTCGCGCGAGCAGCCGCTGTTGCGCGTGGGCGTCCGCGAATCGATCGTCTCGCTCTACCAGGAGATCATGGGACACGCCGAAAACGACGTGCGCGGCTACCAGCAGGTAATCGCCGGCGCCATCGCCCACCTGCTCGGCCGCATCTACTACAACCGGATCAACTTCACGCACCGCGGCAACAAGAACCTCGACAAGATCAACCAGGCCCAGCTGCTGCTGCGCGAGAACATTTCGACGCGCATTTCGCCCGCCGAGATCGCCGCGCGGCTGAGCATGAGCTACTCGCTGCTGCGCAACCTCTTCAAGCAGATCACCGGCGTTTCGATGTCCTCCTACCAGCAGCATCTGAAACTCAACCTCGCGAAGGAGCTCCTGACCAACTCGACGAAGAACATTTCGGAGATCGCCTACGAAACGGGCTTCGAATCGGTCAGCCGCTTCTGCTGCTTCTTCCGTCAGCACATGCAGGTCACCGCCACGGAGTTCCGGGCCAAGAACAGCATCCTGCACAAACGCCGGTAGACCCGCCCCGCACCCGGCCCGCACAATATTCCGCATCATGAAACAGCCGAAAATCGTCTTTCTGGACCGCATCACGGTGGGTGATGCCGAGCTCGACCCGATCGCCTCGTTAGGCAACCTCTACTGCTACGACCGCACGCGGAGTTCGGAGGTCGCCGAGCGCATCGCCGACGCCGAGGTGGTCATCACGAACAAGGTCCGGCTGGGGCGCGCCGAGATCGAGGCGGCGCCGCGGCTGCGGCTGATCTGCATCGCCGCGACGGGGATGAACAACATCGATCTCGACTTCGCCGCCGAGCGCGGCATCGCGGTGCGCAACGTGGCGGGTTACTCGACCGAGAGCGTCGTACAGACCACCTTCGCCCACATCCTTGCGCTGACAGGGCGCCTCGCCTACTTCGACCGCACGGTCAAGAGCGGCGCCTACAGCCGCAGCGGCCTTTTCACCGATGCCGGCCGCTCGTTCCACGAGCTCAGCGGCCGCCGCATCGGCATCATCGGCATGGGGAGCATCGGCCGCCGCGTCGCCGCCGTCGCCGAGGCCTTCGGCATGGAGGCGGTCTACTACCCTACCTCGGGCGTCGCCCACGAGCCGCGCTACCAGGCCCTGACGCTCGGCGAGCTGCTCGCGACGAGCGACGTCGTGGCGATCCACGCCCCGCTCAACGAACGGACGCTGGGGCTCATCCGCCTACCCGAGCTGCGGCGCATGAAGCCGACGGCTATCCTGGTGAACGCCGGCCGCGGCGGCATCGTCGATGAGAACGACCTGGCGGCGGCCCTCGATGAGGGGTGCCTCGCCGGCGCCGGCCTCGACGTCTACGCTGCGGAGCCGCTGCCGGCCGATAGCCCCCTGCTGCGGATCAAGGATCCCGACCGCCTCTCGCTCACGCCCCACACCGCCTGGGCCTCGGTCGAGGCGCGCAAACGGTTGATCGAGGCGATTGCCGACAACATCCGCCGGCCGCTCTGACGGCCGGGCCGGAGTGCAGCCATCCTCCCAAAGCCCCGGCGATTTCTCCCGGCCGGCGCCAAAGTGCCGCCATACAAAAAAGCGCCGACGGCCTCCCGACCGCACCACCAAAGTGTTGCCGTACAAAAAAACGCCGATTTCCTCCCGCCTGGCGCCAAAATGCCGCCGAACAAAAAAAGCCCCGCCGCCTTCGGTAGAAGGCAGCGGGGTTTTCCGTTGCAAGGGTCTGGGAGCGTCCCCCCCCTCCGCCGGCGCTATTCGGCTTTCGGGCCGTAGCGGCGGGCCTCCTCGGCCTTGAGGGCCTCGAGGACCGATTCGCGGACCTTGATGATCGTACCGTGCTTGTGCCCGGCGGGCAGCGAGATGCGGTCGTCGATCGGCGTGAAGGTCTTGAAATCCTTCGTCGAGACGGCGCCGAAACGCGCCTGCCGGTAGACGTCGAAGTAGATCAACCACTCGTCGCCCACCTTCACGGCACAAGCCCCCTCCGAGTAGGTCGGCGCGAACTTCTCGCTCGGATCGCCGTAGGGCCCTTCGGGCGCCTCGGCCGTCACGCAGAAGAGGTCGCTGTACCCGGGCTTGCGGTTATCCTTGACGATCAGGACGTAATCGGCGCTGTCGCGCTTGAGCAGGAAGCCGTCGATCGAGTTGAAGCCCGGATCGTAGAAGGGCTGCTTCGGCGCGAAGGTCTTGAAATCCTTCGTCGTCGTGTAGTACAGGCGGTGGCATCCGTTGGTTCCCAACCGGTCGGCCTCGGTGTAGTTCTCCGGCAGGATAGACGACGACCAGGCGATCAGATACTGCTCCTTCACGTCGTCGTAGAAGACCTCGGGCGCCCAGACGTTGTTCGTCGGCTCGCCCTCCATGACGGGAATCGCACGCTGTTCGCTCCAGTGGATCAAGTCCTTCGACGAGGCGTAGCCGAAGGCCTTCTCGCCCGACCAGGCGAGCGTCCAGACGAGGTGGAAAGTCCCATCGGGTCCCTGCACGATCGAGGGGTCGCGCATCATCGACTGCGGGGCGTACTTCGGTGTCTCCATGCGCTGCGCGTGGTGGTTGTAGTATTCGGGCTGCTTGTTGCCGATCATCGGCTCCAGCCAGACGCCCTGCAGGCTGTCCCAGCGGTAGCCGTCGTAGCTGTAGAGCAGGTGAAGACCGTCGAGGGCGGGTTCGCGGTGTCCCGTGAAGAGGTAGACCTCGCGTTCGGGCGCCGGGGTCGTGCAGGCAGCGGCCAGCAGCGCCGCACCGGCAAGCAGCGTTTTCATCGAGAAAATTCGTTTCATGGCATCGGTATTTCGGTTCGAAAAAAAAGCGGGGACGGCGATTTGCCGTCCCCGGAAAACGGCCCTGCGGGCTACTCGTGCAGGTAAAGCTCCCACCCGAGATAGTTCTCCACCGCCTCGGCGACGATGTCCACCACATCCGTGCGGCACATGGCCACGTGGTGCTCGAAACCGTTCTTGCAGATGTACTTCATGAGTTTCTGCAGGTTCGCGACCTCCGTCACGGCGATGCAGCCGTCCATGCCGTAGGGATCGTTCGTCAGGCGGCCCTTGCCGAGGTAGCTCTTGATGCAGCCTAAGGTGTCGTCGGTCGAAATGCGGAAGAAGGTGAAGTCGCCCTCCGTGCACTTGCCGTAGACGGCGCCGAAGGTGTTGACCTTGCCCAGCGTGCGGCCGAGCACGCCCAGCGTGCCGAGCGAGATCTCGTTCTGCACGAAGCTCTTCGGGAAGTTGCCGCAGTGGGTGCAGACGCACTTGTTGCGATCCTCGGCGAAGTTGTTGTTCCAGTCCGAGAGGGCGGCCGGACGGCCCGAGGCGAGCGTCAGTGCATACATCGAGACGGCGCCGGCCAGGTCGGTCTCGCAGGCGCAGGGGATCAGCTTCTCGCCCAGCATGCTCATCGTGACGCAGGCGGCGCAGCCGTAGTTCTGCTCGAGCGAATCCCAGCACTGGATGGCGGCGGCGTCGCACTCATTGGCGGCAAGCCACTCCTCGACGGCCAGTCCGAAGCGGGCCTGACGGGCCACCTTCTCCTGGTAGGCGGCCGGGATCGAGGCGTAGTGGGCGATCTCCTCGACCTTGGCCTTCAGCGCCGCGGCGTTCTCGTCGATGCGCTGCGCGTTGAAGAGGATCTCCGAAAGATCGACCGGCACGACCGTGATACCGCTGGCCTGCAGCAGCTTCTCGCTCGCGCGGCAGGTGTTGAAGCCGAGCGGGCGGGTGCCGATCTGACCGATGCGGGCATGGCTCATCCGCTTCACGAGGCGGCAGACGGCGGCGAAGCGGTCGATGTCGTGCATCAGCAGCTCGCTGTGGATCGAATAGGTGTGCAGCGTCGTGTTCGTGAAGGGGATGCCGTACTGGTAGAGGTTGTTGCAGACCGAGATCTTGCCGCAGAAGGCGTCGCGGCGGCTGTCGAGATCGACCTTGTCGTTCTCGTCGTCGCAGGCCTGCACGAGGACCGGCACGTTCAGTTCGGCACGCGAAATGGCGTTGATGATGCCCACCTCGAAGCCGAAGTTGGGCAGCGAGACGATGATGCCGTCGATCGCATCGCGGTATTCGCGGAAGAGCTTGGCGCACTTCCGGCCGTCCTCGACGGTCTCCATGGCGCCGTCCGTCAGCGTTTCGGCGATGTCGAGGATCACATAGCCGTAGCCGGCCTCCTCGAGTTTCTTGCAAAGGGTTTCGCGAACGTCGATCGCCAGCTTCGAGTTGAAGTAGGCGCGCGTTCCGATAATCAGACCGAAAGTCTCCCTGTTCGGTTTTGCGGGAATGTACATGGTTTGGTTATTTTAAGGTTGTGTTCGTGTCGTTTATTCAGTTCCGTCTTCCGGCGAATGAAGGCGAGCCTTTCAATCGGATTTACGGATTACTTGTCGCAACGGGCGGCCGCAGCCTGCGGTGGCACGCGCGACAAAAAGGAGCTGCGGGCCTCCGCCGGGGGGGGGAGGCTGCGGCCCGCGCGGCTCCAAGAGCCGCCGGGTACGGCCATAAATTCAGCTCCGAGTATTCACCAACCCCACGGCGGCCACCCAGCCCGCGTAAAGGCGCCGGCGCTCCTCGTCGGCCATGTCGGGCACGATGAGGTTGTCCGACGTCCGGAGAGCGGCCACCTCGTCGAGCGAGTGCCAGAGGCCGCGCGCCAGTCCGTTCATCACGACGGCGCCCATCGCCGAGGCTTCCTCGACGTCCGAGCGGTTGATCGCCGCGCCGAGCATGTCGGCCTGGAACTGCATGAGGAAGCGGTTCTTCGTCGGGCCGCCATCGACGCGCAGCTCCTTGAGCCGGACCCCGGCCCGGTCGGTCATGAGGTCGATCAGGTCCTTGATCTGGTACGGAATCGCCTCCAGCGCCGCGCGGACCACGTGCGCCTTGGTCGTCCCGAGCGTCATGCCGCAGAGAATCGCCTTGGCCGTCGGGTTCCACCAGGGAGCCCCCAGCCCGGCAAAGGCCGGCACGAGGTAGACGCCCCCGTTGTCGGCGACACTCGTGGCGAGCGCCTCGGTCTCGGCGGGCGAGCCGATGAGCTGCAGCTGGTCCGTGAGCCACCGGAGCGTGGCTCCCGTGCAGTGGATGTTGCCCTCGAAAGCATAGTGGACCCGTCCCTGGGCGGCGAAGCCCACCGACGTCACGAGCCCCTCGGGGGCCGCTACGGGCTCATGGCCGATGTTGACCATCACCGACGAGCCGGTGCCGTAGGTCGCCTTGCCCATGCCCGCCTCGAAGCACATCTGCCCCGCCAGGGCGCCGTGCGAGTCGCCCAGCACCCCCGCGATCTCGATGCCCTCGGGGAAGAGCCCCTCGACCGTCGTACGGCCGAAGCGCGAGTCGCAGGGACGCGCCTCGGGCATCATCGAGCGCGGCACGGTGAAGAGGGCCAACAGCTCGTCGTCCCAGTCGAGCGTATGGATGTTGAAGAGCATCGTCCGCGAGGCGTTCGTGTAGTCGGTCGCGTGGACCGCCCCGCCCGTCAGCTTCCAGATGAGCCACGTATCAATCGTGCCCATGCGCAGCTCCCCCGCTTCGGCCTGCGCGCGGGCCCCCTCGACGTTGTCGAGGATCCACTTCACGCCGCTGGCCGAAAAGTAGGGATCGATCAGCAGGCCGCTCTTCTGCTGGATCATCGGCTCGCAGCCCGCCTCGCGCAGCTGCCGGCAGATCGCGGCGCCGCGCTGGCACTGCCACACCACGGCATGACAGACCGGGCGGCCCGTGCGGACGTTCCATACGACGACCGTCTCGCGCTGGTTCGTGAGGGCCAGCGAAAAACGGGCGCCGGGCTCCGTCTCGCCCGCGGCGAGCAGCCGGCGGATCGCCTCCACCGTGTTGCGGTAGATCTCCTCGGCATCGTGTTCGACCCACCCCGCTTGCGGGTAGTATTGTTTGTGGTCGATATTGACACGATGGTGCAGACGGCACTGCGTATCGAATAGAATCGCCTTGGTGGCCGACGTCGATTGATCGACGGCAATAATATATTCGTTCATCGTTCTTTTAGGTTTCCTGTAGTTCGGTAGGTTTCTTGTTATGGCTCAAACTGCAGCACATTTTTTTTATTTTGAATGGCTGTTTCAACTGGAACCGCTGCAGCCCGCAGCCGTCCCCGGTTTTGAAGAAAATGCCTGCTTGCAAATTCGACGTCGGAGACGTCGAGCAGTCCGCAGCCGCCCCCGGGCGGAGGGCTGCATCTTCGCGTCCCGCAGGTCCGCTCGGGCAAGCCCGTCCGCTCGGCTGCGGGCTTGCCTTGCAGCAGGAATCGACCTTGCAAGAGGTCGGCGGGCCGCAGCCTCCCGGCGGCGGAGGCCCGCAGCTCGCGTCCCGCAGGTCCGCTTCGTGCGGCTCTCCGCAGGCTGCAGCCCGAACCGAAACGGACGCCTAACCGCGCCAAGCAAAGCCGCTGTTCCAAAAGGCGTCGCAGGGGTTCCTACCCCGTACCAACTCTTCCGCTCGTGCGGCCATTTCGCAAAGCTGCAGCCCGACCTTCCCTCAAACAGCCCGATCCCATCTGGCATCGGTTCTGCCGGAACGGCCCGTTGCGAACTTATTTCACCAGGTCGAGCGCCGTCTCGTAGATCCCCTCCGCATCGAGTTTGTAGTGGTGGAAGATCTCCAACGGCTTGCCGTGGATGGCGTTCTCGTCGGGAATACCCAGAATGCGCATCTTCACGGGGCAGTGCTCGGCCGTCAGTTCGGCGACGATGGCACCCAGACCGCCATAGCGGCTGTGCTCCTCGACCGTCAGGATGCGGCCCGTCTCGCGCGCCGCCTTCAGGATCGCCTCCTCATCGGCGGGCTTCAGCGTGTGCATATCCAGCACGCGGGTCTTGATCCCCTGCGCGTGGAGTCGCTTGCCGGCCTGGAGCGCGTGGTAGACCGTCTCGCCGCAGGCGATGATCGTCAGATCGTCACCCTCGAGGAGGGTCGTCGCCTTGCCCAGCTCGAAGGGGAAGTCGTCGTTTTCGTAGACGTCGGGCACGGCGTTGCGGCCGACGCGGACATACCCCGCAACGGGCGACTTGACAAGCGCCTGCACCAACTTGCGCGTCTCGCGGGCATCGCACGGCAGGTAGATGTTCATGCCCGGGAAGGTGCGCAGCACGGCGATATCGTGCAGGCTGTGGTGCGTGGCGCCCAATGCGCCGTAGGCCACACCGCCGCTCACGCCCAGAATCTTCACGGGGTTCTGCGAATAGGCCACATCGACCTTCACCTGCTCGAGCGAGCGGGCCACGTAGAAGCAGGCCGGGCCGCAGACGAAGGTGTTCTTGCCCGACTGCGCCAGACCGGCTGCGATGCCCACGGCATCCTGCTCGGCGATGCCGCACTCGACAGCCTGCGCGGGCAGCTCCTTGAAAAAGTCGGTCAGCGTCACCGAGCCCCGGGCGTCGGTCGTGACGACTACGATGTTCTTATCTTTTTTTGCCAGCTCCAACAGCGTATCGGTGAAGCTCTTGCGGCAAGGTACACTCTTGATTTCCATATCTCCGGATAGGCTTATTTCGTTAAAGACTCGATGCGGGCGTCGATCTCCTCGACCGCCTTGCGATACTCCTCGTCGGTCGGGACGCCGTGGTGCCACTTGAGGACGTTCTCCATGAGCGAAACGCCGCGGCCCTTGGTCGTGCGCGAGATGATCAGGTGGGGCTTGCCCGCGGCGTAATCGATCCGGTCGAAGGCATCGACGATCGCCTGCATGTCGTCGCCGTTGATGTCCTGCACGTCCCAGCCGAAGGCGCGCCAACGGTCGGCGATCGGTTCGAGCGCCATCACGTTCTCGGTCGTGTCGCTGATCTGCAGCCCGTTGCGGTCGATAATCGCTACCAAATTGTCCAGCTTGTAGTGGCTGCCGGCCATGGCCGCCTCGTAGATCGAGCCCTCGCCCTGCTCGCCGTCGCCCATCAATACATAGGTATGCCACGACTTGGCGTCCATCTTGGCGGCGATCGCCATGCCGACGCCGATCGGCAGCCCGTGGCCGAGCGCACCGCTGTTCACCTCGATGCCCGGCACCTCGATCGTCGGGTGGCCGGCCAGGGGGGTGTTGAACTGTCCGTAGGTGTCGGTCAGCTCCTTCGGGATGAAGCCGCGGGCTTCGAGCACGCTGTACAGCGCCTCGACACAGTGGCCTTTGCTCATCACGAAGCGGTCGCGATCGGCCCATTTCGGATTCTTCGGATCGACGTGCATCACCCGGAAATAGAGTGCCGTCAGCATATTCATCGACGAGAGGCCGCCGCCGATATGGCCTGCCTTGGCGATCTCGACCACCTCGACCAACCGTTTGCGGTTTTTCTCGGCCTGCAACATCAGTTCTTTTACCTGCATGTTCGTTTGAGTTTTTGGTTTTGACGATTTAATTGTATAAAGGTAGCCAAAAAATGCAAAACCGCCAAACCGGCGCCGTGCATTTCATCAAAAAATCGCTATTTTTGCGCACAAATCAAAAGAAAGGCCCTATGAAAACCGGTATTTCGCGTCCGCTTCGCGGCGCTCTTTTCGATATGGACGGCACGCTCGTCGACAACAGCCCCGTGCATGTGCGCGCCTTCGAAATCTTCTGCGCCCGCTACGGCGTCACCGACTGGCGCGAAAAGCTCGACGGCGCCTTCGGCATGGGCAGCGACGACATCATGCGGATGCTGCTGCCCGCGGAGGTGATCCGCACACGCGGGCTCAAGACGCTCGCCGACGAGAAGGAGGCGATCTACCGCGAAATCTACGCCCCCGACATCCGCCCCGTCGCGGGGCTCCGCACGCTGCTCGAACGGCTGCGCGACGCGGGGATCCGCTGCGCCGTCGGCTCGTCGGGCTGCCGCGAGAACGTCGAGTTCGTCCTCGACCGCTGCGGCATCGCCGAATTTTTCGAGGCCCGCATCTCGGGCGACATGGTCAGCCGCTGCAAGCCCGACCCCGAGATCTACCTGAAGGCTGCCGCCGCGCTGGGGCTCGCACCGGCCGAGTGCGTGGTCTTCGAAGATGCCAAGGCGGGCATCGAGGCCGCCCGCCGCGCCGGAGCCGGGCGCATCGCGGTCGTCGCCACCACCCTGACGCCCGAGACGATCCGCCGGGAGACGGCGGCAGAACTGGTCTTCGGCGACTACACGGAGATCAGCGGGATCGAGGCGCTCGGCTAAGGCGGCCGGAAACGGCGCGGGAATCGGGAAGCGAGAGCCGCGCCGGGAGCAGCAGCGCTTTTCCGACGTTCCGGAGGCGGTCCGGAGCGTTTTTTTGCGAATTTTCGGCATGAAAATTTGCAATCACCGAATTTTGTACTACCTTTGCAGTCACAATCAGCAAGAGGTGCGTTAGTTCAGCTGGTTAGAATACGTGCCTGTCACGCACGGGGTCAGGGGTTCGAGTCCCCTACGCACCGCAGACGAAGAAACGAGATGGTTGCCGCAACCGCCTCGTTTTCTTTTGTTTACGCCCTATCGCACGATGCGTCAAAGCGTTAGGAAATCCGCATCAGGTTACATATGGCTTACGCGAAATCGCCCCGAATCCGTTCCTGCGGACACTTCGGGACACCCTGAACGTAACCCATTCGTAACCGGCGCATCGCAATCGCGTAACCTTGCCTCGGCTTGTCTTCGTAACGTCCTTCATTGACTTTACCTATTTGTCAATCAAATAGTTGTGTTGGACTATTTTTGTCACACCAATAAGTAAAGTATCGTTATGAAGAAAGACACGAACCAGCGGTTACACGAAAATGCCGCGAAACAGCCCCGAAGGTTACGGGCGCAGAAAAGTACCTTCGCCGTAATTTTTATCATTCAGAAAGGCAAAATCCGCGAGGACGGCACCGTCCCTATCGTGGCGCGCATCACCGTCAACGGCGAAATGGTGCATTTCGCTACGAGGATGTACATCCACCTCGACCGCTGGCAGCCGAAAGATTACCGCACGGCGGGCAAGACCAAAGAGGAGAAACAGATCAACGAGATGCTCGAAGAGTTGCGCGTGCTGATACGGCGCAAATACGACGAGATGCTTCGGCGCGAGGAGGTCATCACGGCCGGCAAGCTCAAAAACGCCATCACGGGATTCGACCAGAACGCCACTACGTTATTGCAGGTTTGCGACCGTTTCATCGAGGATTATACCGACCTGCTCAAAACCGAGCAATGCTGCCGCGAAACGTACCTGCGTTACAAACTGACCCGCAACCGACTTGCAGAGTTCATGCAGGCGCGCTACCGCCTGCCCGATATGGCAGTCAAGGAGTTGCATCCCCGTTTCGCTACCGATTTCGACCGGTGGTTGCGCCTGAATTATCGGCTGACGAACAATTCGACGATGAAGTTGATGCGGCAACTGAAGACCATGTTGCACGTCAGTTATCTGAACGGTTGGTCGAAAAACGATCCGCTGGCGGGCTACAAACTCCATTTCGAGAAAGTGGACAGAGGCTACCTGACCGACGAAGAACTGGACCGCCTCGCGAACAAGGTATTCGCCATGAAACGGCTCGAAGTCATCCGCGACCTCTTTTTGTTCAGCTGCTATACCGGTTTGGCCTATATCGACCTCAAACATCTATCCGCCGATATGCTCCGCCGATGGCCCGACGGTAATCTCTGGATCGACACCAAACGGCAGAAGACCGATGTTCCCGTGCATGTACGCTTGCTCGACGTTCCTATACGGTTGATCGAGAAATACGACGGTACGGCCAAAGGCGGCTTGCTCTTCCCCGTCCCGTCGAATCAGAAGGTCAACTCCTACCTGAAAGAGATTGCCGGCGTGTGCGGCATCGACAAGGATTTGACATTCCACATGGCACGACACACCTTCGCTACGACCGTGACGCTGGCCAACGGAGTGCCGATCGAAACCGTATCGAAAATGCTCGGACATACGAATATTCAGACGACGCAGATTTATGCGCGGGTCATCGACACGAAGATCAACAACGACATGGAGGTCCTCGCCGGCAAGCTGAACGCTAAAGCGATGATTCGCCCGACAACGGCTGCGGCCGGTTTATAAACGGATCTTTATGGAATTGCAAATCATACAGAATAAGATTCACGAGGTGCGCGGCGTGCGGGTGATGCTGGACAAAGACCTCGCGGAGTTGTACGGCGTCGAAACCAAAGCTCTCAACCGTGCCGTCAAACGAAACATCGAGCGCTTCCCGGAGAGGTTCATGTTTCAGCTGACCAAAGAGGAGGCTTTAAGGTGCCAATTCGGCACCTTAAACGATATGCCGCTCGAACGAGGCAAACACCTGAAATATCTTCCCTATGCCTTTACGGAGCAAGGCGTTTCGATGTTGTCGGCCGTATTGCGAAGCCCGACGGCGATTCAGGTCAGCATCTCGATTATGGATGCATTCGTCGCCATGCGCAACTGCATCCTGACCCGAACCGCCGAATCGGTCGAGATCGCACGACTCCGGGAGCGGGTTCTCGAACTCGAACAAGCGACCGAAGAGATATTGGGCGGAGTCAACGATCTTTCGGAAGACGTGCGCAAGGATATCGAAACGATTTACGAAGCGATCGGAGCATTATCGGTCGAACTGCCGAAACGGAATGCAGCCCGAAGGCCGATCGGATTTCGGGTTACCCCTGAAAAGGAACAGTAGCGCAACGGAGACAAAGTATCTCTTCCGTACTCGCCGCCCCGTCTACCTTTACGCCAAAGGTTAGACGAGGTGGCGATTTTCGGTCTGAAATATTACGCTGAACTTCGCTCGAAGTACAAGGGCGTCTTGTGGCGCGTGGAGATTTCGGAGCGGGGGTACGCAGGTCCGTCGGAGGAGATGGCCTTCGACGGTGGTACGCCGTTGCAAATCACTTGGGAGAAACGGGGCGACGAGTTCTACGTGCCGGTCAAGGCTTCGGAGGCGACCATCAATATCCTCTGCAAGGAGAATTTCCATTATTTGGCTCTGTTCACCTCCGATCCCCGTTATTTTCGCGTCTCGATCTTCCGCAATCGGCAACTCTATTGGCGGGGCTACGTCACCTCCGATCTCTACTCCGAGAACTTCACCGCTCCGCCCTATACCGTTACGATCAAGGCCGTGGACGGCTTCAACCTCTTGTCGAGCATTCCGTTCCGCGACCTCGTGCATATCGGCATCACCGGCAGACGGTCGCTGTGGGAACTGCTCGCCTCCTGCATCGACCTGTTGGAGTTGGATCTCGATACAGCAGACTGGATGGATCTCTATGCCGAGGGTATGGACGAGAATGCCTCTCCGCTCCGTCAAACCTATATCGACCTCGAACGGCTCTACTACGTCTACGAGGAGCCTACCTACCGCGACATCCTCGAACTGTGCCTGCGTCCGTTCGCCGGGCAAATATTCCAGTCGAACGGCGCCCTGCATATCCGTCGCGCTGTGTCGCTCTACCAAACTGCCCGTCCCGTAAATTTCTACCGAGTCGGCACGGAGCATCCCGTCGGGCGGATCGTTACGGGCTGCGGGCTGCAGCTCGTGATCCATACCGGTGCGCAGGTCGTCACGTCGGCCTCGCGCGAGCGCATCGACGGTATGTGGACGGGCGACCTGCACATCGAGGGAAGTTCGACGCTCGACATCGTCCCTGCGCTGCGCAAGGTCTCGGTCGATGTAAAGAACAAGAGCCTCGATAACCTGATCGCCCGCATCGGGTTCTACGATCCCGATGCTTGGACGGATCCGCACGGCTTCGTCTCCGTGAAGAGCGGAGAGGAACTCTATTTCAGCGGCGAGGATGCCTATCGGGGTGAGGAGGTCGTAACTCGGGGCTTTCCCGTCGAACAGTGCAACTTCCCGCTCGTATGGGAGTTCGGGTTGCAGACCTACCATCGGGAGTGGGGATTGGGTATTTACCGTCCGAACGAAAGCGTCGATGTCGCGGTGTATTACGGCGTCCGCATCATCGGCGAAAAGGCGACATACAGCCTCACCGAGAGCGGTTCGTGGGCGCAGTTCTCCGACGGGGAGATTGCGAGTACGGTCAAGACCGGCAACGAGCAGAATATGAAGATCGAGATCGACGGCATCCCCTGCGACGGCGAATGGCGGTTCTTCATCCGGCAGACGCTCATCGGCAAAGTTACGCAGATAGGTTCCGGCAATCGTGGCGGCGGACGGACTACGGGACATTACGAAGGCGCGGCGTTCCGCAAGATGACGCTCTCGATCGACGCGAGCGACAGCTACGACAAGGGATTGCGCTGCGAGTCGCTCGTCGATCCTGCGAACAACGTCGATATGTCCGTAACGTTGCCCGTGAGCGATATTCCCTCCATTCCGAACGACCGGCTGCTCTATGCGCTCTACTACCTCGATACCGACGGCAATCCCACGCGCATCTGGCATACGAAGAGTCGGAACGACTACGATACGCTGGTCGGCCATATCGTGCAGGGAGCCTTGCGCTATAAGCAGCTGCCCAGCCGTCGCATCACAGGCGAAATCTTTACGGGTCGGCATATCGATATGAATACGGTAGTTCGGGACGACAAGTTCCTGAACGCCGCCTATTACCTGAACTCCATCGAACTGAATGCCATCGACGACTCCTACAACAGCGAACTTATGGAGATGCCGCATCTGCTCACGACGGAGAAACCGCCGGAGGGCGACGGCTGCATAGCGGTCGCGACGCTGTCCTTTACGGTCGGCAAGGCGATCCAATGTCTGAACCGGCTGCTGCTCCAGTCCGTCGATAAAAAGGCGGTCTATGCCTTCGATACCGCCACGCGGCAGGTGCGGGAGATCTACCGTAGCACGACGTCCTTCGAGATGTACGAGGCGGACGAGGGGTTCGTCGCAGTGGATGGTAAAGAGGTCCACCACCTCGACTATCGCGGTACGGTCGAACAGATATATGTCCCGCCGGAGGAGTACCGCAACGTCGCGACCTATATGGACGGATATATTCATATCCTGAAATCCTACCGGCAGTATATCGGTCCGCGCGGCGGCAATGCCGGCGGACGCAGCGCCCGCACGACGGAGGACGAGGATCCGAACTACCGCACCTATCATTACCTCTCGCGCCCGGAGTGCAAATACGTCTTGCCCGATGCTTCGACCGGCTATCGCGGACGGGGATCTGCCTACGAGGGCACGCCGATGTCGGGTGCGATCCTCGCCCTGCGGCGCACGGAAAATACGATTGTCATCAATACCTCGTATGGTGCCTATCTGCACGACAAGCGGTTCCACAAGCCCTGCAAGATGCTGCAATTCGCTGCTGGCGAGCAGATCGTCACTATCTCCGACTGCTATATCGGCATCAACGCCGACGATATGCTGTGGTTCTACCGGCGGGATTCGATTACAGAGCGGACGTTGCTCCGACGCTTAGGACGCTGGGCGGATTATGCCGACCATACGATGAGCGAGGTCGCACACTCCTACGACGACGGCATCTTCATTTGGAACTTCCGCGACGACACGACGACCGACGTTCGGAACGCCGCCGGCTGGGGCGAGAACATCATGGGATTGTTCTTCATCTGCGGCGACCTCTATATCGTGCGCGAACGGGCGATTTACAAATTCATTCCTGAATAAGTGCGAGAAACTATGGAAACACTATCTATCATTCTGAACTTCATTCTCGCCAGCGGTCTGGCGGGAACGATCCTCTTTTTCAACGCGAAGAAGCGCAAGGAGAACGCTGCCGCCGACTCGGCAGAGTTGGAAAATACGGAGAAGGTCGTGGCGATCCAGTCCGAGCAGATCACGCGGTTAGATGGGCGCGTGGAGAAATTAGAAGAGAAGGTCGGCAAACTCGAAATCATCATCGAGCACAAGGACGTGGAGATCGACCGCAGCCGCATCGTCATTCGGCAGGCGTACAAGTGCGAAACGCCGCCCGAACGATGTCCGGTCTTGCTCAAAAGAGCCGAGTTGGAGCGCAGGCGCAAAGAGAACGACGAGAATAACCGAAAATCATAAAGCGATGAGCAGAGGATTAAACAATCGTAATCCCGGCAATATCCGCCGATCGGCAACGAAGTATCTGGGCGAAGTTGCGCCCTCGCGCGATGTCGCATTCAAGCAGTTCGAGACGATGGCGTGGGGCTACCGCGCGATGTTCGTGCTGATGGACTCCTACTCCCGCAAGGGTTACCGGACAATCCGGCAGATGATCTCGCGCTACGCTCCGCCCATCGAGAACCATACCGAAAACTATATCCGTTGCGTGGCCGAATGGTCGGGCATCGGCGCCGACGAGCCATTGGATACGCAGGCGGGCGAAACGATGATCCCTATCGTGGCGGCTATGTCGCGTGTGGAGAACGGACGATCGGCGGTACTATCGGACGTCGAGGCAGGCTGGACGCTCTATCTGCAACACAAACCATAAACAGCCATGTCCCGGAGAATCGCCGATTTGCTTATAAAGATCAGAGCCGACTCGTATGAGTTCCAGCAGAAGGCGCAGCAGGTCGAGAAAGGGCTCGGCTCGCTCGAAAAGAAGCTGACCTCCGTCGGCAAGTCGCTGTCGCTGAAGCTCACCGCACCCCTTGCGGCATTGGGCGGCGTGTCGCTGCACCTGGCTGATGTGCAGGCCAAAGCCGAGGCGAAGGTGCAGCAGGCGCTCAAGGTTACGAATCGGGCCGTCGGTTACAACTTCCGGCAGCTGGCCGACTATGCTTCGGAGTTGCAGGGCAAGACGATTTTCGGCGACGAGACGATCCTCGACAAATCCACCGCCCGCCTGTTGGCTTTTACCAATATCACGGGCGAGAACTTCAAGCGCACGCAGGCGTTGGCATTGGACCTCGCAACGGCGTTGGAGATGGATTTGGGTTCGGCGTCGTTGCAGTTGGGCAAAGCGCTCTCCGATCCCGCGACGAAACTCTCGTCGCTGTCGCGTGCCGGCATAACCTTCTCCAAGGAGCAGACGGAGGTAATCAAGAAACTCGCCGAGACGGGCGACATAGCCAAGGCGCAGGCGATGATCCTCGACGAGTTGGAGCGCAAGTTCGGCGGACAGGCCGAAGCGGCCGCACGGACGGGACTCGGAGCCGTGCAGCAGCTCAAGAATGCGTGGGGCGACTTCCTCGAACGGATCGGGGCGGCCATCATGCCTTTCGCGACGAAGATAGCGGGTGCGCTCTCGACGGTCGTGCAGATGTTGCAATCGATGTCGCCGGCGATGATGCAGACGATCGTCGTCGTGGCGGGGCTGGTCGCAGCGGTCGGTCCCCTTTCGCTCGGAATCGGCGCCGTAATCAAGGTGCTGCCGATGCTGGCGGCGGGTTTCACTGCCCTGCTCTCACCCATCGGGTTGGTTATGGCTGCGATCCTTGCGTTAGGTGCGGCATTCGCCTATGCTCGCATCCAAAAGCAGAAGATGATCGACGAGATGGCCGAGACCGAATCGCTCGACGAGCTCGAACGCAAGTTGCAGGAGAATATCGCCGAGCAGAAAGAGATCATCGCCACGACGACCAAAACGCGGATGGTTCCGAATTTCGGGGGATTGGTCGCCGGTTTTACCCTGCAGAAAGTCCCCGACGAATCGAAACTCGCACCCCTGCGCAAAGAGTACGACCTGCTGACGGCAGCTATCGAGAAGAAACGCGAAACGGAAAAGAAGGCCGCCGAAGCGCAGGCCGAACTGGACAAGGTAACGGACGAAGCTCGCAAACAGACCGAGGAGTTGATGAAGTCCATCGCCGGAACCAATGCGCAGACGAAAGCAGAGCACGGGCATCATCGGCAAATTGCAGGCGCAGATCGAGGCCCTCGAAAAGAAGAAACTGCTGCCCGAATCGACCGTCGAGGATATCGCCGCAGCGAACGCCGAGATCGAGAAGCTGCAAAAAGAGCTGGAGCGGATCAAGAATATCAAGCCCGAAGACCTGAAACCCGTCGTCAAGATGGACGGCATTCTGCCCGAAGGCTTCGAGTTGGAATTGCCGGCGCCGAAACTCAAAATGGGAGATCTGAAACCCGCAACATCGCAATACGCGCAGCAGATGCAGGCGATATTCGGCGCGGTGCGCGAAGGGTTGTACGGCTGGGCGGACGACAACAGCGCATATTTGCGCGAGAACCTCGCCGACACGGTCTCGATGGTCGAGAACTATACGACAGCACTGACGGCGAAAGGCTGGTCGTTTTCGGCGGCATTGGAGCATGTCCACGCCACGATTGCGGAGGTGATGACGCGCTTCGACCAGCAGGTGTCGAAGTTTATGACCGATAGCATCGTCGCTGCGGCGGAGGCTATCGGGCAGATCATCGCCGGCGATTTGGGATTCGGAGGGCTGATGAAAGCGATCCTGACGCAGTTCGCCTCCTTTTTGAAAAATATCGGCTCGCAGCTCATCGAGTTCGGCGTGATGATCATCGCCTTCAAATCGGCGTTGAAATCCGTCCTCGCCAACCCGTGGGCAGCGATCGCCATCGGTGCCGCGATGGTCGCGGCAGCGGCCGTGATGACGGCGCTCATCAACAAGAATGCGGAGAAGAGCGTGCCGGCATTGGCCAACGGCGGGTTGGCATACGGCCCTACCTATGCAATGGTCGGCGACAATCCCAATGCCGGCACGGATCCCGAAGTCATCGCGCCGCTGTCGAAGTTGCAGGCGATGCTCCCGACGAGCGGCAACGCGCAGAACCTACGAATAACCCTCGGCGGTCAATTGACTGCCAAGGGTCGCGATTTGGTGTATGTTCTCGGAAAAGAAAACTTCAAGTCAAAGGTGTTGGGAGGTTAGCTTATTTTCTATCCTCAATCATGATAGTGTTATCATCAAATTCAAGATCGGAATAATCTACTCCTTTGGCCCAGGTAACTACAACATTGAAACGCTTGAATAAATTGAAAAATTCTTCTTTTGAAACTCCTTTCTCAAATCCTAACGTTACATTTTTATCACCTTCCCTATCTACGCACAAAAAACGAACGGAAAAATAGTTAGTATACCCCGAATAGAACTCAACGCCAACACATTTATATCGGTTTGTATCAACTCCTTTCTTTTCCAAATACTCCTCTAAATTGAAAAAGTCACTAACATCCGCTGCTGCTGTACCCCTATAATCATTATATTGAACACTTGCTTTCATTTGAACACCTCCTTTCTGTAATGAGATTCTTCATTTAATGAATAATTACAATTCAAAGATACTCAAAAACCAAACCACCTGCATTTAATTGCCAGAATGTCATAATATTGGCAGATTTAAGACATACTTCGTAACTTGTATACGACATAATGGCAGTAATTATCTCCGAATGCAATCCAGCGCTTTGAGTTCGTCGTATCGCTGCTGGAGTTTCCGACGGATCATCTCGTTCAGAACTTCGAGATGTTCGCCGACAAGGACGGCATCCGCTTCGGTCAAGCCGTATCGTCGTATCGATTCCGGAATCAAACGGAGCGGAGCATTGCGGCGCAATCCCATCTCGCAATGGTGATAAAGGACCGATTCGTAAATACGTTCGATATATTCAGCGGTCAATTCTTCTACGGTCTCGATATGCACTTCGTGGAAGATAACGACGAGCGGATCGTCGAGCGCAACCGCATCGCCCCTGCCGAAAAACTCCCGCAAAGACAAATACTCGCCGGTTGCATTTTTTATCGAAAATGACAGGACCGATGCGTGTTCCCACAGCGCATAAATATGGTGATACGAGCGTTCCAACGCTGCCAAAAACGACCGCAATATCCGTGCGGTCAACGGTCGCACGACACGGCGATCCAGCATTCGATTCATCGCTTTCATAATCATCGAAATAGCAGATAGGATCGCGTCTGTCCACTGGGCAAAAAAAGGACGTGGGCCTACTGCCGCCTATCTCGGAAAGGTACTGGTATACCTGCAAATGATAAGCACGTATAGCCCACGCCGTAAAGCTGGGATATGACCATATCCCGAACCTTACGGCGGGAGCCGTTCGATGCGAGGATACGGAGTGCTTAACCATTTGCTAAAAAAATTACCAGTTTTTTCCGAGGTTAAGTCGAATAATATGTCGCATCCCGACAGATGCGGAATGCAACTACAAAGATAAGGCATTCTTCGGAATTAGGGACTTTGTATCCCGAAAAAGGTTCGGCGAAGCGTTATTTTCACGTCGTTATGGACGAAGTACGGATCAAAGACCTCGCGAGCGCTTCGGGACAGTTGGCGGAGTTCGACAAGTTCGAATTCATCGTCGACGTCCCGGTGGCAGCTGCATCGATGAAGGTTTCCGGTAAGGAGATCAAAGGCGTGATGGCTCCGAAGAAGCATACGCACGCAGTTGCCGACATCACGGGGCTGTCCGGCGAACTCGACAAGAAATTGGACAAGAAAGGAGGTACGATTTCGGGCGACTTGTCGGTTATGGGCGATACGTACCTGCGGCGGCTTCATTTGGAGGAGTTCTTGGAGGTTCCCGAATATCATTATAACCGCATCGAAACGGTCGTCGGCGACAAATGGTCCGCTCCGGGCGGCGGCATCGTCGAAGTCGTCTCGCCGGAGAACCGGACGCTGATCGTCAAACTGGAAGATGGCGAAATAAGCACCTTGCGCAAGAACGATCTCTGTATGGGCATCTTCCTGAACTCGGCAATGGATGCTTCGAGCGGCAATACCTTCGATTCAGACGACTCGTTCGGCAACCGCACCTATGCCGGATTCACGACTTGCTACTTCCCTCTTACCGAGTGCCTCGACCGCGATACCTACGCCGAATGGCGGTACGAATTGCGCGATGGTTATCCCTACCATCCGCAGGCGGCGATGCAGTTCGTGGCATTCGGCAATACGACCGACAAAAAGCGTTGGACCTCCCGCTACGAAACCCGCACCTACCTGCGGTTTCTCACGGGTATGGACGACTGGACGATCCGCACGGAGAATATCGCGGCGCAGTTCGGCGACTTGTCGAACCTCAAGGCGCACGGCCTGGATATGACCGGTTATTCGGCCTACCAGAACATCTACCTCACGGGCTTCCTCTCGGACAAGTCGGGTGATTCGTGGTTCGACTCCGTTACGGGCGATATGCAGCTCTTCAACCGCTCAACCGGTTACGGCGTCAGTTTTCGCGACGGTATTCTGCGCTTCGGTCGCATAGACCCCGAGAAGCCCGATGCCGGAACGGATTTCGACGAGTTGATGCAGACGATCTCCTCGACGTTGGAGACGCTCGGTCGTATCAACTCCGACAAATACGTTTCTCCCGTCGAGAAATCGTTCCTGAAAGAGCGCTTGCTGGATATTCGAACCGAGTACCAACAACTCCGTGCCAATGCGCTGCGTCTACTATCTGTGTTTCGTTATCGCAGCGTAAACGGGAAGGTACTTATGGTACACGGCAAGCGACGCGCCGTCCGGTTGCTTGCCGATGAGTGGACACCCTACGAAGATGCCTATCAGCTGGCCGTCGTCGCCATCGGGAAATACACGCAGCCGGAACCGGAGTTCATTCCGATCGAGGATGATTTCGCCGATATAGAGGCTTACTATACGGCTCGCCGAACGATCGGGGCGCTCTTGGACGAAGCGGCGAAAAGCGACAACAGCGATTTGGAGTATCTGCGCGAGAACTTTCAGGATATCTCGACGGAGATCGATGCCGGAAGCGGCGTTGTACTATCGGGATTCGTCGGCGTAAAGGAAGATACGGACAAGAAGGTCGTGGCGGGTATGGCGGGCTGTGCATTGAAAGACGCTCCGGCATCGAAGCACGGCAAGTTGATGTTTTTCGCCGGCGCGGATGGTATCGAGAACGCCGCGACGGCTGCCACACGCATCTACGAAGACGGACACGTCGAAATGGCGAGTGGTATCTTCAGCGGATATTCGAAAGTGCAGTTCAAATACTTCACGGACGAAGGTACGGACTACAACGCCTCGACCCGCAAATATACATTGAACCGCAACTTCAACAGAACGCCGCGACGGCTGCCACACGCATCTACGAAGACGGACACGTCGAAATGGCGAGTGGTATCTTCAGCGGATATTCGAAAGTGCAGTTCAAATACTTCACGGACGAAGGTACGGACTACAACGCCTCGACCCGCAAATATACATTGAACCGCAACTTCAACCTGATCGCCAACGGCGCGGATTTCGGTAGTTACATCGTTTGGCTGAATCTGCCCGTATCGGCCGAGTATATCGGCAGCGTGGTGAACCTTTACGATTGTCCGATCCGCACCCGGTCATCGCCCAATCTGGTACTTGCGGCGGACGACACGCAGTCGGGCATTGTCTCGACACTGAAGAAAGATGCCTACGGAATGGGCTATCTGCCGGTTCCCCGTATCGAGACCTACGGAGGACTACTTCAACTATTGGCTGTGCCGTCGCCCTATTCCTCCGCCAAATGCATGTGGCACGTAACTTATCAGATGATGTCCGAATTCAAGATTTACGAAGAATAGAATTATGGCAATAGAACAACCAGGGTCGATTATAGGACGACCTGCAACAGGATCGGACACCGATACGATCACGCTCTCTCAGCTTCCGAAGGTGACGACGTTGGCCGCTACCGACCTTATCGAAATCGACCGCAACGGTACGGGTGTTGCTGTGACTTATGCGACGCTGGTCGATGCGATGACCGCTTCGCTCGGACTGACCGGCATCGAAGAGGCTCTAAAACGAATTATCGGATAGCGTATGGCAGACTTTACTTCACTCGTTTTGCGGCTCGATGCACTGCGACAGCATCTTGCCGAAACGCTCCGCACCAAAGGCGTTGCGATAACCGACGAAGAGACATTGGCAGCGCTCATCGAAAAGGCAGCATTGGTGGATAACACCAGCGGTATGAATCAGATCCGCAACGGCTACCAGCTTTTTCGGGGCAATACAACGATGGTTGTATTCCCGACCTTCGATACGGCGTCGTTCGATTCGATGTATCAGATGTGCTACGGCTGCACGGCGCTGGAGCGCGTACCGGCACTCGATACCTCTAACGTCGCGAATATGATGTATGCTTTCTATGGTTGTACGAATTTGCAGGAGAGCAGAATAGGCGGAAAACTCGACTTCAGCAAGGTAACATCGAAGATCGACACGACGTTTGTGTCGTGTGTCGCATTGGAAGAGGTGGCATTCACCGGAACGATCGTCGCTGATATTGCTATGAACGGCTGTCCGAAACTGACGGTCGAAAGTTTGGTATTCCTGTTGAATGCGCTATCCGACACAGGTAATGGCAAGACCTGCAATATCGGAGCGAAGAATCTCGCGAAACTGAATGTTACCCAAAAAGCGATCGCGACAGACAAGGGGTGGACGTTGACGTGAAATATTATCTTTACTGATACATACCTCTATTCGGTACAATCGATAGCTACCTTGATCGCTCCGTCGCGGCGGTTTTCGAAGAGGTCGTATGCCTCGGCGATGCGGCTCAAAGGATAGCGGTGCGTGATGAGCGGCGTGGTATCGATCTCGCCCGCCTCGATCAGCCGCAGAATCTCGGCACAATCGCAGCCGTCCACACCGCCCGTCTTGAACGTCAGGTTCTTGCCGTACATATCGGGCAGCGGCAGCACCTGCGGCCGGTCGTAGAGCGCAACAATGACAACCGTCGCGTTGGGGCGGGCGCACTCCCACGCCAAGCGGAACGTATCCTCGGCTCCGGCCACCTCTAACACGACGTCGGCGCCGCCGCGGTCGCTGTTCGCAAGGACTGCCTCGCGACACGCATCCGGGGCAACTGTCAGCACCTCGGGATAGTGTTCCCGCACGAACCGCCGCCGTTCGGGCGACTGTTCGCAGACTATGATTCGCTTCGGGTGTTTCAACCTTGCGCAAAGCAGCGTGCAGATACCCGTCGGTCCGGCACCTATGATAAGCACCGTGTCATCGGGCGCGATCTCCGAAATCTTCGCCGCCCAATAGCCCGTGGCCAGAATATCGCCGACGAACAATGCCTGCTCGTCGCTCACCGTATCGGGAATGCAGTTCAACCCCTGATCGGCATGCGGCACGCGAACATACTCCGCCTGCCCACCGTCGATGCGGCAGCCCAGCGTCCAACCTCCGTCGGGATCGGTGCAGTTGTTCACGTAGCCACGCTTGCAGAAGAAGCATTCGGCGCAAAAGGTCTCGACATTGACCGTCACGCGGTCGCCGACCGCGACATGGCGCACCTCCGACCCGACCGCCTCGACGATGCCGACCATCTCGTGGCCGACGGTGATGCCCTCGACGGCGCGGGGAACGCTGCCGTGTTTGATATGCAGGTCGCTGGTGCAGATGCTCGCGAGCGTCACGCGCACAATGGCGTCGCGAGGATCCTGCAAGGCGGGGGTCGGCTTGTCGAATAGCTCGAACCGCCCGTGTTCGATATAGGTATAGGCTTTCATCGTATTCTGTTTTTGTTACAAATTTAATCATTATTTACATACAAAATAAAATACCGGAGCCGCACATGATGCGGCTCCGGCTGCAATAAACAACTGATGGAGCACGATAGATTTCCTATCGAAAGAGACGCGTGAAACCCTGCTCCGGGGTTAAGACGGATGCTCCCCGTTCAAGCTGCGGGGAGCATCCGTGCGTCGGTCTATTCCTCTTCGCCTTCGAACCACTCGCGAAAGTAGTCGTAGAAGCGCTCTTTGGTCCTATCCGCCATGCGATCGAAGTTCGTCAGGATGAACTCGCGACCTTCGGTATTCCACTCGGCCGGGGCTCGATAGCCCGGAAATTTACCGGTTCGACAATTACGCCTTCGTACTCTTCCAACAATTCGCGAGCCTTGCGAGCCATATCGCGCACCTCGCCCGTCGCCTGCGCCCAGTTCGTGGCATTCTTCGGGAATCTCTCTAAAAACCGTTCGATGTCCGTTCTCATAATTCACTATTTTTTAGTTGTTTATCGTACTGCAAACATAACATCGTTATTCGGGGCACGCAAGTTGTTCGGTGGCTATTATCGTATTCATTTTCAATAGATTATATGCTATAAAAAGATGGCGAAACCGAGCATTATCGTTGCCGGCGATTATTCCGTTTTCTCGATAATTACGAACCGATCGACTTCGGGAATGACTGCCAACCCGCCCCATGTGCCGTGCAGTTTCCGAGCGAGTCTATGAACTCGATCGTACCCTCCTTGCCGTCGTAACGGCTATCCTCGTCGCGAAGATAGATAATGCGAATCTTGTCGCCTACCGTTGCATTTGCATTTATCGTTTTCATCACTTTATGTGTTTTCCGGTTTCGGGTTTTACCCCGCCGAGGAAGATTTCTCGGCGGGGGCGTCTCTCGTTTCGTCAATCGGTCGTCTCTTCCGATTCCCAACGCTCAGCGAGCAATGTGAGGATTCGGTTGTTGATGCCGTGATTCGCATTCGATAATTCGCCGTAGCGGTTGCCTGCACGTCTGTTCTCGTCGGCAAGGCGTTGCATCTCTTTGCGATTCTTTTCGAATTCGACCTCCAACCGGTCGAGTTCGGCGTCGATTTTCGTTCTTTTTCGATTCGCAGCATTCATAATCGAGTCGTTTAATAGACTACAATACAATTGTTTATTGCACAGCAAACATAACATCATTATTCAGGACGTGCAAGTTTATCGGCAGCTTAATTAAAAGAATATCAAATATTTATCAAGTTTATTCCATATGGTAAATATACATTCTGCCGAAGAACCGTTGCAGAAACAATGTCCCGCCCTTGAACAGAAACCGGAGCCGTACACGATGCACGGATCCGGTCGCAATAAACAACTGAATGGACGAAACGAGGGAAAGCCTCCCGTCGGAGGCTCGGAGCATTCACTCCTTACGATCGGAAGTCAATTACTCGTCGACCGTCCGGTATTCCCACTTGCCGTCCCGATAGAGATATTTGTAACATATATCTTCCTCTATTTCTCGTTCGTAGGCGGCAACCGTTTTATAAATCCGAGGCTCGGTATCGTACCGTTCATTCGATTTCTCGAACCGGTACTCTTCGAGACGTGCCTCCACATCGATTATGTTGCCTCGTTCGACCAGTGCCATTGCCGATTCCAATGTATTGTAGTGCGCAGACAATGTTTCGCCCAACGTATCGGGATGTCCGTCCCGCCATATATGAATGCTTTTGATTTTTCCGTCTGGAAGTTTTACTCCGATTCTTGCTCTTGTACTCATAATCCACTCTATATTAGTCGTTTATTGCACTGCAAAGATGGCATCATAATTCGGAACACGCAAGTCTTTCTGCAAGTATTATTACACTTATTTTCAGTATTTTACACGTTATCGAAGTGCGTCGCACTCCTGTCGCAATGCCTCGCGTTCATAGCCATCGAGCGAGCAGACGAAATCGTCGTTGCTGTAATAGTTGCCGTCCTCGTCCTGCTCGTCGAAGCAACGCTCATCGGCGGTCAACAGCCGCAAGAGCGCGATATTGAGTTGCGGTAATACCTGCCATCGTGTAAGTTCCGGTTTTCGTTCGGCGGAGTTTCATCGTCGTATCGTTTTATGCGCACCTGCCTTTCGGCAAGGTGCGCGGTTATCGGTTACTCGATAGGAAAAACTTCCTGCCATCCGACTCTCGATACGCAACCGGACCGGTCCGCCCGTCGGATGATATAGGGAATACTGCTGCAGTCCTTTACATTGTCCACGAACTCGTAAACCACGCAGTCGCCTTGCAGCCGGAAGCGCTGCCCCGCCGAAAGTTTATCGATCCGAGTAGCCGGCTTCAGATATTCGGATAGGCGTCCCGTGTTGCAAATCTTCTTCCAGCGGATCTCATTCGACCGCGGGTCCATCTCGACCTCGACGATCAGTTCGTCCCCGCATTCGTCTTCGGTGGTGAGCCACACCCTGATGGGTCCGTTCGCCGGAACGAGGTTTTTAACCGTTACCTCTGAAAATACGTAATCGCTCTGTTGCCGCATATAGCTCGATGCGATCTGTTTTGCCTGTGCACTTGTCATGTTCGGACGTTTTAATCGTTTATTATTCAGTTGTTTATCACACTGCAAACATAACATTGTTATTCGGAACACGCAAGTTATTCGGCAACTATTATCATATTTATATTCAGACATTTACACTTGTCTCAAAAGATCGAAACAGGCTCCGTACGGAGCCTGTTTCGATCTACTTCCATCGAGGTTCAAGAGTTACTTTCGTCTGCCGATTCGAGAATGCGCTCGATCATTTTCTTATACTAATCATAGAAATGTCCGTTGTAAAAGAACTGTTCCGAATACCTGCCGCCATTGGTATGCCAGCGCCGAACGCTCGGATATTCTACACCGCCGATAATGGCAACGGCCTCGTGGTAATAGGTTTCGACCGGAAGCCATCCCCACTGCTTATCCCATCGTTTGCTTTTTTGGCAACTAACCAATTTATCGATTACCCGATACTCGAATTCTACCTTGCGGCGCTCTCCTTTCACGATGACTGTCTTTTTCATAATTCGCTCTTTATTGCATGATAAACATAACATCGTTTTTTAGAACACGCAAGTCGGCAGGGAGATATTATCGCATTTATTTTCAGTTATTTAGAATAGTATCGGTGTATATTCGAAGAGATCCACCCGCCGCTCGACCTCCTCGAAAGTCTGCCCGTATTTGAAGCCTTCGGATGACTTATTTTCGACCTTCGAGAGCAGTTGCAGTTCGCGCCACAATTCGGGATGGCGACGGCGCAATTCGGCGAAAACCGGAATGCGGCAGTTGGGGCAAAACCAGCAACCGCCCCGATGCGAGGTTCGGTAGAGAGGCGACAACAGACCGTATTCTTCGCACTTGCGTCGGGCGTCCGCCTCGGTGTACCCGTACTTGGCGAGCAGGCTCGTTTTACGGATATACCCTTTGTCCTGCATTCGCGCGAGGCGCTTCGGTTCGTCAGCCGCGATACCGACATACTGCACAACACCCCGCTCGCGGTAACGGGCATAGTAGCGATGTATAGGCTGGATTTTGAGGTCTCGGTTGGCGCAGCACTTGCCGCCGATAAGCCAGCCGCGCAGCATACCCTTATGCGTACCGCTCCGAATGACCGTATGGAAGAGCGTGAGATAGTCTTTTTCCGAACGGACGACATCGACCCGTACGCCCAAGACGGCAAGACGCGGGATCGCCGTCGAGTAGATCCACTCGATGTGTTCGGGTATTTCGCCACTGATATTTCGTCGGTGGTCGAACATTACCTCCGAGAAGACGGCGGCATTGAGCGGCTCGCCGTGTTCGAGGGCAAGGAGGATCGTAGCGATCGAATCCTTGCCGAACGAACACGAAGCGATATAGGCAGGGTTATCATAAGCGAATGTGTCCACGTCGGTATCAGTAATTCGTTGTGATCCACTCCTCCTGCCGGCGGCGGGAGACTTTCGAGGCGGTGATGGTACGGTCGAGCCGATGGATCGTCCAACCGTGCCGGGCGGCGAAGCGTTCGATCTTTTCGTGCGGAAACATCGTCAGCATGAACCGACCTTTTACCTTTGACAACGTGTCGAGCAGCCTCGAAAAATCCTCCTCGTCGAACGTGCCGTTGTAATCCGCAGTCGCTGCCGACATAGGGCGGATCGACGAAGTGGAACGCTTCGGGACAGTCGTAGCGGCGGATGACATCGATGCCGTCCTCGCACTCGACCATAACGCGGTCGAGGCGGCAGCACAACTCCTCCGTGAAGGCTTCTTTCGCATTGCGGAGTTTCAGCGTCGTCGTGCCGCTGCGGTCGTAGCCGAACGTCCCGTCGATCATCGAAGCGAAGCCCAACTTCGTGCAGACCCACACCGCCCAAGCTCGCTCGACGGGTGTGAAGAACGACGGATGCTCGTTGATATGCCGACCGTGGGCGTGTATCTCGCGGCTGTGGAGCGTCGCGTCGATCATCGCCTTGAGCGCCGGATACTGCGTCTGCGCTACGCGGTAGAAGTTCACCAATTCGGTGTTCGTGTCGTTGATGACCTCGCACTGCGCGGGCGGCTTGGCGAACAGCACAGCGCAGCCGCCGCAGAAGGCTTCCGTATAGAGCGTATGTTCGGGAATCAACGGCAGGATATGCTTCAGAAGCATCTGCTTGCCGCCATAGTATGAAATCGGAGTTTTCAGTCTGGCCATAAGGGTTCGGTTATCGGAGTTTGAGGAATAAGAGCAGCAGAAGCATCAGCGCAACGAGCACCGTCGCCCACTTGAGCCACGCGACACCGGAAGATGGTTGCTCGTCGGTCTGCTCCTGTACATCATTGCGAGCAGCCGTGTTGATTCGGCTATGCGAAATGCTGTCGGTAAGAGTCGTTCGGTCGTTCTGCATCGACACCTCGGTATAGGAGATGCGTTTGACCGGCTGTCGGGAAGCACTCGCCGCCGGAATCTTCGGAGGCGGAAGAACGGCGCGGAGCGTATCGGCCGGATTCGGGAGTCGGTCGTCGCACGGTTTCGGATATTCCGTCGGCGGCTAAAACTCCACGACGGTCCGGCGGAGCGTTCCGATCTGCCGCTCGAACTCCTGCCGGAACAGCATCGTAAGAGTCGAGTCGGTGATGGCGAGCGTCTCGTGCCGCTCGGATCGCGTGCTTCGGAGCGAAGAGCAGCCGGCAGCGGCGATCGTCAGGATAAGAAGCAGGGTTATTTTCGGATACATCGTTTCATTTCGGTTATTCGTTCTTTTCTCTCTTCGAGGGTCGGCTCCGGTCGTGATATGGCAGTCCGTTCCCACGGCAGCGGGAACATCTCGGTCATCGGGCGGCGGTCTTTGCGGCCGAGTTGGATGCAAGTCGCAACCCATACCGCCCACCGCTCGCGTTCCCACGCCTGCCGATGCCGGTCGCCTTCGCGTTTCGCCCAGCCGAGCCATGCGTAGATGAACTCTGCGGGCGTCAGCCGTTCGAAGGCTTCGGGTGCCAGTCCCATTTGCCCGACGGCGATGGCGAACCACCGCTCGTAGGTTACCGCTTGCGGCTCCCCGTCGTCGGGCGTTTCCCGTTTTTTGAGAGGTCGCCCAACTTATCCGTCAGCGGCGCGATGCTCTCGACGAAGAGTTCCGAAACCGTGAGAATAAGCGACGGCTCCTCGTCGAAGATGTCCCACACCTCGTCTTCGGTGTAGCGGCGGTCACAGCTGGCACGTCGTGCGCCCTCGTTGAGCCCCGTGGCGGTCAGTGCGACGATGCTGTCCAACGATCCGAGGGCGTCGGACGAAGCGACCGTCTGCCCGAACTCCGCACCGTGCTGCTTGGCGAATTCGTCGATGGCGCGCAATCCAAAGTGGATCGGGCGCGGCGTGCCTTGAATGATGATCTCTTTCATTGTGGTCAGGATTTAGGTTTGTCTGCCGGCGTAAGATTACCGCTACCGGTAAGCGAATAACTGTAAGAGGCGTTGTCGCCCGCAGGCGTCGAGAGCGAGAAGGTCGTGATGTAGGCTTTGCCCGTGTACATCTTCGCGAGTCCCGTGAGCGGCGACTTGACGACTACCTCGACGAGTTTTTTCCGAAGTACCAGGTCGAGGACCTCCTCGGCGGTATGGCTGTTCTCGATCGAATCGTCGATGACCACCAGTCCGTCGCCGTCCACCGACCACGAGACATCGCCCGGCCGCTTCTCCTTGCCGTCGGTATCCTTCGTGCGCAGCTCTTTCATCTCCAAGTCCACCTTAAGCGTGTGCGTCGTGGCGTGGAGCGTCGTCTTATCGTCCACCAAGAGAATGATGTCCTCCCCTTGGACGACCTGTTTGTTTCCGTAAGTTTCTGGCATAAGTTATCGTTTTGTCGTTATATGATTCTGAATGTCATCGTCGCACCGTGCAGGTCGTAGTCCGCGTAGTATTCCGTCGCCGAGGAGACGAAGCGGCTGCGTTTGCCGTCGAACTCCGCACCCTCCAAGGCGGCGATCGCCCGATGCTTGAGGCGTTCCGCGCCGGAGAACCTGCTGTCGTAGACCGCGACCTCGAACATCGTCCGGTAACCGGCGATACCGTGCAGCGTCCTTACGGGCGTCTCCTCCGGCACGGAGAATGCGGCGAAAGGCGCAGGCATTCGGGCATTGACCGCACCGGCTTGGATCCTATCCGCCAATTCGGGAATCTCACGCTCCAAAAGTGCGATCAACTGCTTCTTGAAATCCGTCATTTCGATACCGGTGCGAAGTTTTTATTCACGAACTTCTCGACCGCCGCAGCCAACTCGTCGCCGAAGATAGCCGCCGTGCGCTCGGAGTTCTCCGTATAAGCCTGCTCCAAATAGGGCGTCGGCTTGATGCCTTTCGTGCTGCGGACGAAGACCTTTTTGCCCTGCGCGTCGTCGAAGACCAACAGCTTGCCCTTTTTCGAGGTACGCGGATCGGCCGTCCCCTCGTGGATGAATTTACCGTAGTATTCATTCGCAGCACCTTTCTTCTTCGTGCGCTCGAAAACCGGTTTCACGGCAACCGCCACCTCCGATTTCGAAGTGTTGCGGTCTTTGTAACGGACGATGCGCAACTGCTTCTTCAACTTACCGCTCCGCACCGGCACTTTGCCCCTTGCCGATTGCAGCATCGGCTTAGCGGAAGCACGCAAAGCAGCCGACAGCATCCGTTTCTGCATCGTGTTCGGCAGCTCGTCCAGAATCCGCTTGGCTTCGGCATAACCTTCAACCTCGATCGTCAGCATCGCTCTTCCGGCATTTAAGATGCAGACGCCAACGGCGCCCCTCCTCGTGAATCGAGATTATCTTCCGCAAGAACCCCTCGTCGCGCACGACCATATCGGGATGCAGATCGGGTTGCCAGCGGATCGTATAGACCACTTCGTTCTCGTGGACGATTCGTCCGGCATAGAGGTTCTCCCGGCCGCCGTTCTCGGTACGCTGAGCATAGCAGAGAGCAACGCATCGGAGCGATTTCGTAAGATCGTTGTACTCGTCCCGCTCCTCGGTGTATTCGAGGATTTCAATTCGCGTGTCAAACATCGCCGTAAGGGGTTACCCGCCACGGAAGCAGAAGTTTCTCTGCCGTAAGAGATAGTTCCGAAACGGAGCGACCGACGAGGTTGTCCGATTCGTTGTCGTAGAGCGTACCCAAGATCAACAGAATAGCCGCCTTGATTGCAGGAGGTATATTATCGCGATTGTAGCCGACGACAGCCGTAACCGTCGCAGTCTCGCCGCTATACTGCGGCTCAATAACCAGCATCGGATCGTAGTCGTCCTCCAAAAGCGTATAGTCGGATTCGGGAACGAGGGTTCGAGAAACGGAGAGCCGCTCGATACACGTCGTGGGGACAGGCAGGCGGATAATAGAAGCATCGGCAGAGATCGAAACATCGAGCCGTACCCTCTTCTCCCGGATGATCCGTCCTGTCATATCCTCCGCCACGGCAACAGCCATATCGAGTTTCGCAGCGATCAAAGTATCGTCATGGGTGGTACTGCCTACACGCAGGTGCTGCTTGGCCAGTTCCAACGCAATCGGCGGCTCCCGCACCTCGATTACCATCATACCTTACGCCGATTTATGCACCAACTTATGAACGGGATGCGTGCCGGCATCCAACAACACGCCGTCCACGCGGGCGAAGCCGAACAGTCCAATAGAAAGGTATTCGGCCAACAGCTCGTTGAGCCGAATCACGCGGAACGACTTGACCATACGGATCTTGTACTTCGAGAAGTCGCCGAATAATACCGAAGCCTTGCCTGCTGCGATGTCGTCGATATCGTCGTTCAGAATATACGACTTGCCGAACAACGTCGGCGGCGTGCCGTCTTTCGCACCCTCCTGCCAGATGTAGCGGCCGTTGTTGTCCTTGATCTTGACCAGCGACCACAGCGTATTGCGATTGAACATAAACCGCCCGCGCTGGGCATACGAAGAGTCCACGCCCTTGATGAGGTCGATGATATCGTCCAAAGCAATGGCTGTCGCGGCAAGTTTGGCGGCAGAAGCCGTAGCCCACTCGACGATACCTTTCGGCTTGCCCTTGCCGTCGCCGAGCGTGAGGTCGCTGTTGATGCCGCGGCCGAACGACTCGGCAAGCAATCCGGAGAGCAATGCTTCGAGGTCGAACGCAGAATCCTGCAACAATTCCAACGACACAGGGACGATAGGCGTACGATAGGTATAGGCTTTGAGCGTTTCGGAGCCGAACGACGGAGCGGACTTGGAGGATTGCTGGTACTCGGCAACGACCGTAGCCTTCGCATCGGCATCGTTCACCGTCGGCATAATCAGATCGCCGCCTTTGCTCGTGGTGAGAATGGAACCCGCCACGAACATCCTGCCGTAGGCTTTCAGCGCGACTTCGATGCTGTCGGCAAGCGACGAAGGGACGATCACGCCGCCAGACAAACCCGTGATGCCGGCGCGCTGCTCGAAGAGCGTCCGGTGTTCGGGCGAAATATCCGCAGCACCGCGCAGCAAGTAGTCGCGGAAAGCGGTGCGGTACTCCTCGGCTCGGCGTTCGTCGGGCTGCTCGCCGGAAGTCTGTCGGGCATACTCCTGCTCGGCCTGCCGGCGCTCGATATCGACGTAGCGCTCCTCGGCTTCGACCGCGCGGTCGGCCTGCTCGTACTCCGCAAGCAGCGTATTCCACCGCTCTTGCTCCTCGGCAGTCATCTCGCGGCCGTCGGTCGCAGTCCGCAACTCGTCGATCTTCGCGAACACTGCAGCACGACTCTCTTTAAGGGTTTTCAGTTTGCTCATAAATCTCGTTATTGATTCGTTCGGAAGCAAACTTAATCCACCGAATAGCCTCGAAAGGGAAACTTTGTCGCAGTTTTAGAATAAAGTCGAATAATGGAGGATTATAGGAAGAAATGAATTATCTTTGCTTTGAAATTATGAAGACAACGCATAGCATATATACTGGGGCTGCCCAACAGATGAAAAAAATTAATGACAACTCTGTCGAGTTAGTCGTTACATCTCCTCCATATCCCATGATTCAAATGTGGGATGAGATATTAAGCAAACAAAATCCGTGTATTGCAAATGCACTTAATGAAAACCAGCCGGATGCGGCTTTTGAATTAATGCATCAAGAGCTGGATAAAGTATGGGATGAGGTGACACGTGTCCTTGTCCCGGGTGGAATCGTCTGTATCAATGTCGGTGATGCGACGCGAACATTCAATGGCAATTTTGCTTTATACTCCAATCATTCCCGTATAATTAATTATTTCACCGCTCACGGGTATGTAAATCTTCCAAACATTATTTGGAGGAAGCAAACGAATGCTCCGAATAAATTTATGGGGTCCGGAATGCTTCCTGCAGGAGCATATGTAACATTGGAACATGAATGGATTTTGATTTTTCGCAAAGGAGGTAAACGCGAATTCAAATCTGCAATAGACAAGCAGAAACGCCGTGAGAGTTCGTTCTTTTGGGAGGAACGCAACGTGTGGTTTTCCGATTTGTGGGACAATATAAAAGGTACCAAACAAAAAATATCAGCAGAAAGTCGAGATAGGAGTGCAGCCTATCCATTGGAGGTTCCATACCGTCTAATCAATATGTATTCGTTGCAAGGAGATACGGTATTGGATCCTTTTTTAGGAACCGGTACAACTACGATTGCGGCTATCATGAGCAATCGCAATAGTATTGGTTATGAAATTGATGATAAGTTTATAAATATTATAGCCGATAATATTCATTCATCATCGGTTGACCAAATAAACGAAGTTATTGTTAATCGAATAGCAGCACATAAAGAATTCGTTTCGCAACGAACGCAGAATAAAGAGATCAAACATTTCAACGAGCATCTCCAGATGCCGGTCATGACTTCACAAGAAACAGATATGCGGTTCGTCTATTTATCTGCAATAAGAGGGAACAACCACCTGATTACTGCCGAATATGCGGACACTATTCCGGTAACTACTGAAATAAAAATAGGGAATAGAAAGCGTATTGCTCCTATTCCCACGGGAAGGCAAATTGCTTTAACTCTCTAATAGCGCTATGGCGAGATAAAAATATCTCGCCATAATTTTAAGGTTTGACATTCACGTCTGGTAAGGTAGTCTGATTAGCTGGATGAGTAGCATTCCAATGATTTCTTAAATAATTTCTTCTATCACAAGTTTTTTGAGCTCGTCGTTCCAAAGAATTTAGAACTTGGTTTAATTCTGCAATAGTATCAGACTTCCAATATCCTTGTTTATTGCTACCAATTAATTCACCATGTTTTATGGCATAACGTATTAATGCTCTCAAATCCTCCTGATTGGGAAGAGGTGAAAATCCCAATATAGGAGCAAGATGCTTCGCATGAATTGCATTTCCTTTGCCCAAAGGCAATGCGCTCATTAAACGCGCAATGTCAGCAGATGTAAAAACAGGCATAACTAAAAATTATATTCAACCACTATTTCCGATTTCTTCTTGTCATAGTAAATAATCGGCACCTCGATGTGCTCTGGTAGTTCATTCATAATCCGATACGTGATCGGCTTGATACTAACCGGGGAATTTCCAATGAATCCATCTATACCTTGTGCTTCTTCTTCGGGGCTCGCTAATCTGTAGTCCGACTGCTTTTCTTCTGCAATTTTACAGAGAATGGCCTCCTGGAATTTTAATCCGCAATAAGTCTTGACAACAACAAGCTCTTCGATCCATTTTCGGACCATATCCTTATTGATGGTCTGAATACTCACTTTAAGTAATTCAATCATCCGATATACTCGTTCGGTTGCAGTCTCGATCGCTTCCGGGTGACCGTTCTTATACCAAGCATCCCATTCAATCATCGATCCCGCTCCGAATTCTTGAATCAGGTCGCTCATTTGACCTACAATATTCGGACGAGTACCTTGTGCATTTTGATTCGCCAAATTCATAATTTGAGTCGCGTATTTAGGATACTCAAAAGACTTGTCGGTTAGAAGTTCTTGAACTTCCGAGTTTGGAATTCGTAGTCTCATTATTCTTTATGTTTATTTAGTCTGTATAACAAGTAACAGCCGATGAAATCATCGGCTGTTACAAAGATATGGAAATTTCGGTTAGTGCCTATTTGCAACTTTAAGAAAATCACATAAACGGTTTCGAGATTTTATTTTATAAGAATGATTCGATGCTTCCACTCCGCTTTTCGCTCTTCGAGATGCCGCACCGAGGCTTCGGTTTCGGGATAGGCGGGAAATACCACGAGCGACACATCCACCACACGCGAAAACCGGAGTATCGTCCGCTCATCCACCGCGAGACCGTTCTGCTCATCGGCATACTGCCACTCGTCCTGTTCGACGCCGAAGCGGAACGAGCATTTCGAGACGTCGCCTCTGCGTACCAACTCCAGCATATCGTTTCCCAAAGTAGTATTCGGAGCTTCGAACGCAAAGCGCAGACCCACGTCGTCCACCTCTAATCGGAGCGTACAGCTCGTCGTGCGGGCGAGGATCGAATCGGTATTGTGGTTGAAACACATGATGACGTCCGATAAATCGCACCCGTCAAACGCGCCCCGCGCTATCTTCTCCCGAAACCAACCCATAATAGGTTCGCTCCAACTCTCGAACTTCGCAGCATAACCGACAATCGTCCGACCAGCACTGCCCTCGCCTCGGCTTTCGACGCGGAGATCGCCGACAAGGCTCCGGATCTCTATTTCATTATTCAGTTCCATTCGTTTTAAGTTTTACGGCAATCGTTACCGGCTGCATATTCATTTGTACGAAGTATTCGTCGCCACCATCGTAGGAGTTCATATCTTCGAGGGAACGGATTTCGTTTGCCGACATCGCGCCGACGATATTCATGTTCTTATAGTATTCCGAGCGGGTCTTGGCATCGCCGCGCAACAGTCCGTTCAGGCCGAAGAGGAAGTAATACTCCCCGAACTCGTCCTCGCGGAGCAGTTTGCGGTTGAACTCCTCCTCAATGCGGACGAGGTACGGCATCAGGCAATACTGCACGAACTCCATACCCTGATGTTCGATGTTGTTGTTCGTGGCACGTTCCAAGTCGGCGATCATATGCGGCGGAATGCCGTAGATAGTGGCGATCTCGGTCTTTTGGAACTTGCGCGTGGCGATGAACTGGGCATCTTCGGGAGGAATGGAGATACGTTCGTAGGTCATACCACCCTCCAACAGCAGCGGGACGTGAGCGTTGTGCAAACCGACCGATTGGGCGATGAGGTCTTTTTTGAGCCGCTGGTAGGCTTCGGGCTTGAGTGTCGAGGGATATTTGAAAACGCCCGACATATTGCCGCCCTGATCGAAGAAGCGTTTGCCGTAGAGTTGTGCAGAGACGGAGAGTGCGAGGTTGTCGCGATGGACGGCGATCGGACTTTTGCCTTTGTAGCCGTCGGTCGAAAGCCCGCGCAAGTGGATGACCTCTTCGTTCGGGAGCAGTTCGCCCGTGTCCGATCGGTAGAAGAGCTCGTCGTTGTCGGTAAGGAGCGGTTCGATACGGGCAGGATGGATGAATTTCAGCCGAACAGGACGGTAGCGTTTATCCCGAAAAATGCGGACATAGCCGTTGCCCCACAAAGCGCACGAGACCATCAGATGGTGCATCAGGTCGAAACGTGTGGAATAGGAGTTGGGAACCTGCACGAGTCGGTGGCAGAGATGGTCGTACTGTCGCTCGCGACCGCGAGCAGTACGGCGATATAGGTGCAAAGGGAGCGTTCCGACCGTTTCGGAGAGTATTCGCACGCAAGCCCAAACCGCCGTGAGGTTCAATGCACCCTCCTCGGTGATATACGGCTGGCGTGTGGCATCGGCGACCGAATCGGCAGTAATGACTTTATTTACCGCAGCCTCGAACTCTGCAGACGAAATGTCGCGCCGCTCGCCCCTATGCAAAAATGAAAACCACTTCATCAAACTTGCTTTACGGCAAACTTAATGAAGTGGAAAGAATATTAAATGGATATTGTCCTACTATAATTGTATTCTGGTCTTGGACCTCAATAAAATCATATTAGGTCTTTTATTAATCATTAAAGGCAAACTATTAAGATTTACACTAATAGCTTGCGTAAGGTCATCTTGAGTATAACATAAATCATCGTAAAAAACATCTATTATTTTTTTTAATAATTTAGGATTAGGGAAATCAACAATTATGCGTTCGCATTTTCTTTCCCCATTCATACTCATTTGTACCATCAAAGATTGGTATTTCTGCGCAGAAATAATTTGATCTTGATATGCCTTTCGAATAATCGCCTGTTTCGATGCTCTCCAATATGCCTTCAACATATCCAAATGGTTGTATGATAAATATTGAGAGACATCTTTACGAAAATCCTTATAAGGCATTAAAAATTCGCCTGCAAAAACATTCGCTTCATTCTCCAAATCTCTATCTTCAGATATTGCAATGAAAGGAATATGCATGACAATATGTCCTAATTCGTGAGCAATGGTAAATCGCTTGCGATCATTAGACATATTTCCGTTTAAGAAAATTATTTTTGCCCCATTCTGAGTTTGGGCAGACATTCCTGAAAATTTTGCCATATCAGTATTGATTTCAATAATGATAATACCATTTTTTTCGAGAATATCCGAAATATCTGTTATTGGTCCATCCGGAATGCCCAATACAAAACGAACTCTTCGGGCAATATCTTCAACTCTCTGAATTGTCTTGTTTGTATTCGTTTTTGCAAATTCATTCTCAACATCCAACTCTGGGATGGTATATTCTGGGATATCAATAGACTCCAACAAATTGTCTACAACAAACATAGTTGTTTTAAAGATAGCCTCCAGTTGAGACATCTTTTTGACAGAAGCCGTAATGAGTTTTCGGTAATATACATTACTAAATGGAGGGAATGTATATTCTTCATAAAAGAACGAAATGGGAAAATTGAGGACAGAGGCTATTTTCTCAATAATTTCCTCCGTAACCCCAATAATCCCTTTTTCCATTTTTGAGAGATTTCCCTGAGATAGTTTAGGTATAGACGCAGATAATTGCATCTGAGTCATTCCTCGCACTTCTCGTGCGATAGTGATCATTTTGTTATTAACATTCATATATCATTTAAGCTCTCACAAATTGTTCGCATCAAATAGCCTCTACCGTCACCTTCTTTCGAGCATTGGCTTTTGGTTTTGCAAAAACCTCCTTAGAATCATTATATGTTTGCGTCAATGAAATAGTCTGTTCTGCTGTAGAGTTTTGGATGTACAAAATATCACTGAAAGAACAACTCCACACGCATTGTCCTGCATCATATAACATTAAAGTCACACTTGTATGACCATATTGATGATCATGACCGATATGCAAAATTGGGCAACCTTTAAATGGTAGGTTCTGTTGATATACCTCATTTTGAGCTTGTCGAGTACGTCTGGGCGGCAATTTGCCCCTATTCGTTTTCACAATGTGAAATTGAGCGAATCCCGGTACATAAAGCATAAATTTACCGCTCGAAACTTCTCTGAAATATTCGGGGTAGATTTCAGCACATTTCTGGGCTATCTTTTCATTTACTCGAACAGGTCGGCTATTCCGCCTTCTTGCGTGAGGTGGAAGAATCCCCAATTCATCATTAGTTTCAGAATAAGCATCCCCAATCATTTGAGGAAGCAAATAGAGTTCTTTACTTACGAATCGAGTCATCGACTCATAGATTTTTTGTTCCTCGGAATTTGTAGAATCCGAAAATAAACTTACTTTTGTAAAGTTTTTCATTAGAAAAACGTATTTATATGTTTTTACATTGCCCACGACTTGCACTCGTGGGTTTCTTTTGCAAAGGTAAGTAAATTTTCGCTCACTACATAATTTTTTACATATTTTTTAATAAAAAGTTAATTGCATTCCCTTTTATAGTGATACCCAATGTAATACATCAACGTATATTTCTCATTCTATTCAACACCCTCCTGAATGAACTGAATTCGGAGTATCTGCGCTTGCCGGTGATGGTGATGTAGAAATCCTCCAACCGTTCGTAAGCCTCCAACTGCGTCGGATAGAGGTCGCGCATACGGAGGTAGAGCTCCGCGAAGCCCTCGAACGAGAGGAAATGCCGCACTTCGGGTTCGAGCGGATTCATCGCCGACAGTTCCGCCTCGACTTTCTCGCGCTCGGCCGTAATCACTGGTGAGTGATAACGCTTATACTGCTTTCTGTTCATTTTCCTGCTATTCATAATCGTATCGTGTTATAAGGTTAATAATTCTCTGTTTTCGTAAGGATTGCTCTCGTCGTTCGCCTGTGCGGTCATCCACTCTCCGAGTGCCATAATCGCGGCGACGATGCCGTCTATCTTCTGCGTCGACTTCTCCTTATCGGGCTTGATATTGCCCGCAGGATCGGTCTTGACGAGAGTCGAAGCAAGCATCCACCGCAAAACCGGATTGCCGAAGTGTTCGATCTTCTCGGTCAGCACTAATTTCTCGAACTCCTTGGTCGGCGCCGACATCGAGCCGTATCCCTGTCCGAAAGGATTGCACTCCATCCCCTCATTCTGCAAGTCGATAATCGTCTGCGAAGAGTTCCAACGGTCGTAAGCCGATGTTTTGAGGTCGTAATCGGCCACGATGCAGGATATCCGCCTTGACGAAGTCGTAGTCGATGACATTGCCCGACGTAACCGTTACGTAGCCCTCTGCCACCCATTTGTCGTAGTTGATATTCTCCTTGCGGATCTTTTCCTGCATCTTCTCTTCGGGAATCCAAAAGTGCGGCAGCAACTGGAACCGGTCGTTCTCGTGGAAGAGCAGCATATACGCCGTAATATCCGATACGTTAGAAAGGTCCAGCCCCAACAGGCACAGCCTTTCAGATCGGCCATATCGGTCGTACCGATACACTTCTGCCAAGCATCATCGAGTATCCACGTCCGCTCGGCATCGACCCATAGATCGACGTTCTTCGTCATCACGTTGCGGACGGCTTCGGGACGGTTCTTGGCGTCTTTTACTTGGTCGGCGAGGTAGTCGGCGCTCAAACTCACGCCGAGGTTGGGATTGGCCTTGATCCACATCTTCGGGTCGTCCCACTCCGATTTATCGTCGAGCGTATAGATAATGCCGAACAACGAATCGTCCTCGTTCACGCCGCGCAGCACTTTGATGACGTTCTCCCGATAGGCATAGCAGACTCCTGACTTGTCGAAGCCCGCCGTCGTGATGATGAACATGAGCGGTTGCCGCCGTGCGCCGAAAGCCGACTTGATGACGTCGAACATTCCGCTGTCCTTGTGGGCGTGGAACTCGTCGATGATGCCGCAACTCGGGTTCAGACCGTCGTGCGTGCCGTAATCGGACGAGAGAGGCTTCATCGTACCACCTTTGAGTTCATAGACGATCGAATTCCGGTATGGCGTAAGATAATTTTTCAGGTCGGTCGCCTTGACGATCTCAACTGCATCAGAGAAGCATATCTTCGCCTGATCCTTGACCGTCGCGGCCGAGTAGATCTCCGGGCGGCTCTCGCCGTCGGCGAAGAGCATATACAACCCGATGCCGGCGGACAGTGCGGTTTTGCCGTTCTTGCGGGCGATCTCAATGTAGGCATAGCGGAATCGGCGGGTACCGTCGGCATTCTTCCAGCCGAAGATATTCCACAGGACGAACTGCTGCCACGGCTCCAGCCGAAACCGCTGACCTGCCCACTCCCCTTTGGTGTGTTTGAGTTTTTCAATGAAGTGAATAGCGCGCAAAGCAGCTTTCTTATCGAAGTACCGACCTTTGTCGAGCGCTCGGTCGAGGTCGGCTTAGTAACGCTCGACGGCGAGGCGGACATACTCGCAGACGAGAATCTCGCCGGAGCGCACCTGCTCGGCATAAAGTTCGGCGGGATATTTCTTTGTTACGGTCATATTTCGACAACTTATTTTATCTCCTCGAAATCGGCGAAGTCGTCTTTCGGCGTATTGTCCGAAAGCAAAGCTGCCACGCGGTTGCGGCTGGCGGGCGTCAATCCGAACTCGGCCGCCAGCGCTTTGGCGTTGGCGAGCGCCGCTTCCGCAACTTTACGTTTGGGATTGACGACCGTCGCCGTACCGTGTTTCGTCATCACTTCGATGGTGTATCCCTCTTTTTCGGTTTCGCGCATCATATCGTGATACAACCCCATTTCGCGAGCATAGGCGACGACCAAGTCCACGCCGACGACATCGAGTAGGCATTTGTGGATCAACTCCGTCGCCACGACTTCGAACACCTTCTTCGCCGTACCTTTCAGCCCCGAGCGCGGCAATGCCGCGACAGCGGTTCCGGCAGGAACAGCGTCACCGGTCATCCGGCACGGCTGGTCCGTACCCCGTAAGGATTTCAATTCATCAGGTATTTTCTTGCGACCTTTCGTCATTTTAACATTTCATTATCCGATAGAAATTCTATTTATAATTTGCCGATACCGGCAAATATTACTATCTTTGGCATCGAAATCGGAATCGAACTTGCCGATAACCGAAACATATGGAGTATATTTCAGTAGTCGCATTCGCCGAGAAGTACGGCATTTCGGAACGCACGGCGCGTAACTATTGCGCCGAAGGTAAAATCGAGGGCGCATTCCTCACGGGAAAAACATGGAATATTCCCGTCAATGCCGCTTTGCCCGCGCGCAAGCGCCGCCGCTCGAAATTGTCGCCATTACTCACTGCCCTGCGCGAGCAAAAGGCCATGCAGCTCAAAGGAGGCATTTACCACAAGACGCAGATCGATCTGACCTATAACTCCAACCACATTGAGGGCAGCCGACTGACGCACGACCAGACGCGCTATATTTTCGAAACGAACACCGTCGGCATCGAGGGCGAAAGCGTCCGAGTAGACGATATTATCGAGACGACGAACCACTTCCGCTGTATCGACCTCGTGATCGACCGTGCCGAGGAGCGGCTGACCGAGTCGCTTATCAAGGAGCTGCACGCCCTACTCAAATCGGGCACCTCCGACAGCCGCAAAGAGTGGTTCGCCGTCGGCGCCTACAAACGCCTGCCCAACGAAGTAGGCGGCAACGAAACGACCGCGCCCGAACTCGTAGGTCGGAAGATGAAAGCGCTCCTTGCCGAATACAATGCCAAGCGGCAGAAATCATTGGCGGATATCCTCGATCTGCACCAGCGCTTCGAGACGATCCACCCGTTTCAGGACGGCAACGGACGTGTCGGGCGGCTCGTGATGTTCAAGGAGTGTCTGGCAAACGGCATCGTGCCGTTCATCATCACGGACGACCTGAAGATGTTCTACTATCGCGGTCTGCAACGCTGGCCGGAAGTTCGGGAGTATCTGACAGACACTTGTCTGACAGCGCAAGACAACTACAAGGCTGTACTCGACTATTTCAAAATCGAGTATTGATTCCGTTCGATATTTCAAAGAGCATTTTATTCTCGCAATACGGATTTTCCGTTTCCCTCGATTCTGCACGCGCGTACAGAAGACTTGGGGCGCGATTGCTTTCCGCAGGGTCCGGAGGATTTTCGACCCCTCCCCGTCTTCGGTCGGGAGCGTACCTCGATCACGCAACTCTTTGATACCCACTGTCGGGTTTCAGCGAATTACGGAAAACCGCAACGTTTTATCCGTTAAACATATAGCGTAATTCATTAATTCACTGTACTTCAATCATCGTTTCGGTTTGCCGCCGCTGTTCAATATCGCATCGCCTATGGTCATCGACGGCGAGTGATGGAGCAGCCGTCGCTGCTGCGCCATCTCGATATAGATGCGCGTGGTCTTCGTATCGGAGTGTCCCATCATATCCTTGATCGTCTCGATGTCTATGCCCTGTTCGACCATCAGCGCCCCGAACGTGTGCCGCAGCGAATGCGCCGAAATCTTCGGATGCGAGATGCCGATGCGGGCGAGGCGTCGTTTGATGATCCGCCCGATCGTCTGTCGCACGAGCCGGTTGTCGCATTGCGCCTTGTGGGATACAAAGAGCGGAGTACTGCTGTCGAAGTTCCTATCGGCGATATACTCCTCCAGCCACGCGACCGTGTCGGGATGCAGCACGACGATCTCGTTCTTGTCCGTGCGTCCCTTGCGCTGGATACGGAGAATCGGCTGCCCCTCGCGCTCGGCGAAGTCGCCGATGTCGATACGCTCCGCCTCGCAGGTACGGAGCCCGTTGAAGAGCATCAGCGAAATCATCAGTCGGTCGCGACGTCCGATGGCGGTCGAAGTATCGATGCTGTCCAACAGCCGGAACGCCTGCTCCGCCGTCAGCGGCAGTTTGCTGTACTCCGTATGGCGTTTGCTGCTGCGGATCCCTGCGGCGATATTGTCGTAGTAGCCCTGTCGCTCGCAGAAACCGTAAAACAGCTTGAGGATCGTAACAAGGCTGTTCACAGTATAGACGCTCTTGCCTTCGGCTTGCAACTGCTGTTTGTACTCCAAAACGTGCCGACGCTCCGGCGAACGGGTATCGACATCGTGCGCCGACAGCCACCGGAACCACAGCGCGATTTTGCGCCGGTAGTCCCGTTTGGTGGCAGGGAGTATGTCGCACTCTGAAATCCATTCGGAGATGATTTCAGTCAGGTTAAGGGTCGTTCGCATCTCGGTTCGTGCCTACTCGAAAAAGGGATAGAACAGATGCCGATACTGCCTTTGGACTGATTGCAAACCACGCATCCGCTCCATCCGGTTCCGATTAAATCATAGGCATTCGTTTTAGAGGTTCGACATCGTGTTATCTTCGCTCCCGAGCGCTCTTGCGGTTGTGGCAGGAGTTGCAGAGGGATTGCAGGTTCTGCAGGTCGAGCGGCGCCCCGCCCCGATTGATCGGGACGATGTGGTCGACCATCTGTGCCGGAGTATGCCGGTCGTGTTTCAGGCACTCCTCGCACAGCGGCTGCTGCTCCAACTTGACGAGGCGCAGTTTCCGCCACGCGGCGGATCGGTAGAACTCCGTGTTGGCGTGGCGGCGTCCCGACTGCGGTTTATGCTCCGGCAGCCACGGACGGCGGACGGTACGTTTGAGGTGCGGCATCGTCAGAAGATGATTTCGGGGCTCAATGGCAGGTCGTGATCCTCGGTCTCGAAGCCGACGATACGGATAATCTTCGCATCGGGATAGCGTTCGCGAAGCTCGCGAGCGGAGATGCCGTACTTGGCGAAGTCGGCGGTATAGGCTGCCGGACCATACTGTTCCGTATTGCGGCGGAGGTTTTCGATTTCGACCTCCGTCCACTTTTCCATCTCGCCGTTATGGGTCACATACTTGCGGCGGCCGTCTTCCAAATGATGAATGATTCGTTGCAGTTTCATATCGTGTTCTGTTTTTCGATTGTCAGCGCAGGCTCTCGCCCTCGAACTTCACCGGACGGCACAAGCGCGTCAATCGGTCGAAAGTCCGCTCTCCGTAACGGCGAAGCAGTTGTTCACGGGTGAGGTTCGTCGAGATGAACAACGGTCGCAGATAGCGTTCGGCAGCGTTGATAATACGGTTGAAGCCCTCGTACTTCTCGCCGTAGTCGTTCACGAGCGGCTCGACACCCAACTCGTCGATAATTGGATAGGCCGTGCGGGTCAGGTAGTCGAGGTTGGTCGTATGCACATCGTATCCGGCTGTCCGCAGGGCGAGGTCGTAAGGCTTGGAGAGTTCGTCGGCGTGAATGGCGACCGTCATCCGCTCCTTCATCGCCAGCAGCACGGGAACGACGCCCGTAAGAATGATGCTCTTGCCGCGTCCGCAATCGCCGTAGAGCAGCAGTCCGCGCCCTTCGGTCGAGGTCATCCAGTCGATGATCCCGGCATACTCGGGCAGGTGACGGTAGCGCACGATCGAAGTATCGACCCGCCGGAAGATTTCGCAGAACAGGCCCTCGCAATAGTCCTTGTCGCCCCACGAGAGGTCGTGCGGCGAACGGACGACGAGGCGTTTGTCTGCGACCATGCGGTCAATAAGCGATGCGATGCGGTTCATGCGGTGTGTCGTTTTTGTCGTGTGAAAATAGGTTCGTCGGTATTTGCGCAAAGAGGTCATTGTCCCACATTTCATCTGCGGTCGAGTTTTTCCAACAATCGCCGGGTACGTTCGTCGGTCGCAGGATGGATGATCTGTCCGGGATGCTGTCCTCGCGCAGGCTGTGCCGGTTGCAACGGGAACAGTCCCGCCCAGTTGTTGGCGATGCTGCGGTCGATGATGGCAGCGGCAACCGCCGGATCCTCGCCCGAAAGGCTGCGCAGCAACGACAGACATTTCCTCGCTCCCGACTCGCTGCGATAACTCTCGCGACGAATACGCTTGTACTCCAACCATACGGTCATCGGCTCCCGCCACGTCGGATCGAGCGTCGATAGGAATTGCGCCTGATTCAGACGCGGCATTTCTCTCTTTTTCGCGCAATTTTTTCTCTCTTCGCCTGCAGAACGCCCTTTTTCTTTTTTGCTTGTTTTTTCTTTTTCAGAAGAATCTCTGTTCAGTCTATGTACGGTTGCAGACAGCGTCGCACCTTGCAACGCTTCGAACGGATTCGAGTCGGATTGCGTTGCAGTCAGCGTAGTACGTTGCGACGCAAACATCCGCTCGAACGAATGCAGCCGATAAAGCGCGTTCCGGTTGCCGCCTTGTTCCTCTACGGAGATAATACCTCTATCCGCCAAAACCTTACGCATCCGCCAAACGGTCGATCGGTCGAGTTTCGTGCGGCTCTGCAATACGGAGAACGATACCGCGAATTCGTCGCGCCAGCCGCAGCGGTTCGCTGTGAACATCAAGGCGTACCACAGCACGATGGCATTGGACGGCAGCTGTTCGGTTTCGAGCCACTCGTTGAAGAGTTTTATCTCCGTGAGGTAGTTCATCGTCGTCCGAATTTGCCCAATATCCGTTGCAATTCGCTTTGGCGCGGCTCCGCCGGCCGTGCGACCAGCCCCATATGCACGAGCAGGTCGATTTTCAGGATTCGGATTCCTCCGTTGGCATGGACCTTTCGGATGCCATATCGGCGGCAATCACGATCCAGTTGCCGCAGCGACTTGCCGATCAGATCGGCAGCCTCCTGACGGGTCATCAGAATCGTTTCGGCCGACTTGTCGTCCATCGTCTTCAACTCTTCGACCCGTTGTTGCAGCGAGAAGATGCATCCCTGCATATCTTCGATGATAGCGTCTAATTTCATAATCGTTCTGTTTCGATTTCCGTGGACAAAGTTCCGAATCGTCCAAAAATAAAATGCGGGCAGTACCGCATTACTACCCGCAAGAATATTTCTATTCGGCTGCTATTCAGTATGTCTATTTCGTGCTTTTCTCAATCAAGGCATCGATCAGCCGTTCCAAGAAATCCGTACTCTTCGTCTTGCGGTTCAACACCTCCTCGCGGATTTTATAGGCATTCGGCAAAGAAACATTGAGCATCTTTTCGGCGAATGCCACCAACACCGAAAACGGAGCATATTTGCCCACGGCATTCAAAATCGGACCGAGATACTCCAAGGCAGAGAGTAGTTCTACCAAATCCCGCTTCGTGAACTCCGAACTCCAAAACAAATCCGGAATATCGTTTTTACGTGGCGGCTGAAACAACGACGAATGCACGACCCGTTCATTCAAAAGGCTCAACTCCGATTCGACGATTCGTTTAGCTGCTACGATATAACGGGAGGCAGATACCTCGCCAGCATTCGATTTAACCCGTGTCCGCGACGGGTACAACATTTCCAGTCGTACTTGCGTATGCGTCAAGATCCGAAAAAGCAGTTTATAATCAGTTGTATTGTCGCAGACTTCGATGACCGTGCGGAGAAAATCGTCGTAGGCCGATTCCAATTCTTCTCGACGACAAGGACGAGATGCGGATAATAGGTTCATGAACGATGTGTCGTTCAGCGGATTCATGAAAGACAATTATCCTATTCGGAATTTAAATACGATCCTCTGTCAGATTATTACTCTTAAGCCATTCGTCGAGAAGCTGCGCAAGTCGGTCGTTATTCAAGTCCTGCATCAGAAAGTGTGTATTGCCATAAATGCCGATTTTGGGCAACTCGACCAATGTTGCATTACCTCCGTGGCGATTCACGGTCTCCACGAACTTGCGAGCCATTTGCAGGCGCACGCGCCAGTTCTCGTCGCCGAGGTTCTCGGACGGTGTTTCGGGTATATAGTCGCCGAACCATAGCACGATAGGGATCTGCGTAAGCCGCTCGAACTGCTCCATCGGAACGGGAGTTCCGGCTGCGCCTCCCGTCAGTCCGTCGATACGTTCCGGCACTTCGCCCTCGGGGAACACAAAACCGCCCGGTTCATACGCAACGACCGCCTTGACCTCAGGGTTCTGCATGGCAGCTATCCAGCCAGGGAATCCGCCGGCCGAGTGGGTAACGAGGATATGGTTGCCGATGCGGTCGGCCAATGCGCCGAGGGCGGAAACGTCCTGCCGGTGGTCGCTCAGATCGGGCGTCATTTCACGGAAGAACTGCGAGAGCGACACGGAGTCTTTCGGGAACTGCACCCCTTCGTTGTAGTTCGGCCAGATGCCGAGACGCCAGATATCGAACCAAAACATCTCGTCGGCTACAGGCTTGACTGCGGTGGTCGCCGATGTCCGGCCCGCACGTCCGCGTCCCGGAAGATCCATGACATAACTGCTCCACCCGTGACGCAACATCAAGGTAGCGAATCCGTCGCGGCCGTCGGGTGTCATCTGCCAGCAGACGCCCGAACCGCCGTAACCGTGTACATAGACCAGCGGCAACCGATGAGCGTCGGCGGGTATCTGAAAGTCGACGGCAGCATGGTCGGCACGGTAGCTCTGGCCTGTCTCGTCCTGCTCCGCCCAACCGACGAATTTGCGGTTGTCGTATTCTCCCTCTCGCTGTATGGTTACTCCGCCCACCGAGAAATGGTCTTGCTTGGCGATAGTTATGTTTTGCGCGTCTGTTGTTCCGATAAAATTCATAAGCACTATCGATAAAATAATCTTTTTCATATTTTTACTGTAAGTTGGGTTAATACTTTGCGAAGCGGTTCCGAGTAACTTTTGCCGAGGTTTGTCTCCACGATGTTCAATAATGCCGAGAGTTGTTCAGCCGTGATGCCCAAATGCAGGCAGATCGACATGTGTCCGTATGCCATCGGCTCCACACCGCCCACTCCGGCGAGAACGGATACCGTAGCGAGTTCCCGCTCCCTGTAAGTCAGCAGGTCGCGCTCGAAAATATCGGCGAACAAATGCTCTTTCAAAAACCGTTCGACAGTCGGGGCGAATACGGCATATCCTGCTTTCGGAGCATCCGACGGCACACCCGATATTTCGGCGAGTACGTCGCGTCCTCGTTCGTAACGGCTGCAGTTGTCTTCTCTTACCGTCGCTTCCCGACCGACGGAATCGTCGATACCTTTCGCTTTGCGTTCATCCACTACCTGCATGAACGTCTGGATAGCCCGCAAGCTGCGCGGAAATCCGCAGTAGGCGTAGGCGTGAATCAGCACTTCGTTCACCTCATTAACGGTCATACCGGCCTCCAAAGCCGCTGCGAGAGCCGGTTTCAGATGTTCCAGATCACCTCTGCCCGTATAGGATGCCACTGCGACGATGGTCTGCTCACGGGCGGTCAATGTCTTGTTCGCTTCCGCATAGCGGTTTTCTGCTTCAGCCGTAGCTTCGCAGTATTGTTCGTCACTTACGGGGTCGAGCCAGAGGGCTGCATTCGTCTGCGGATTGCACTCGACAGTCACGTGGGCGAACCAACTGTCGGGCGCTGCACCGTGCCAATGCTCCACATCGGGAGCGATTTCGACGATATCGCCCGGAAACAACCGGCGGGCAGGCTGTCCTTTCTCCTGATAATAACCGATACCTGCCGTAGCAATCAGGATCTGTCCACCCTTGTGCAAATGCCAACTATTGCGGCAACCCGGCTCGAAGGTAACGTTGAACATCGGAACATTCAGTTCCCTGTGTTCGCTCAACGGTGCGAGCCATACTTCGCCCGTAAAATGGGGATTCGGAGATATTTTTTCGCCGAGCGGATAAGGCTGGCGGAAGGCATTTGCGCTTTGTGCATAAGTTGCAGCGCTCGATATGGACAACATGACCGTAAGAAATAAATTTTTGAAATACATATTACCTATCGTTTTTTGCAAAAATAATGACGAGACTCTAAAACTGTGATACAAAAAAATTGGCAAAAACAACAGTTTTTACCGATTGTATGAACTTATAAGAATCTGCTACTCTCTGTAATCCGACGGTTTGACACCCAGATTCTGTTGCACGTAGCGGCTGAAATAGGCGGGCGACGAGAACCCGAACATGTCGGAGATCTGCACGAACGTCAGCGATTTGTCGCGGAGCAGGCGCGTGATGTCAAGGATCGTATAGCGGTTGATCCAGTAATTGGCGGCGTACCCGCTGACCTTTTTGGAGACCTCCGAGAGGTATTTCGGCGAGACGCACAGACAGTCGGCGTAATAGGACACCTCCCGATGTTCGCGGTAAGTTCCCGCTTCCAGCATCTTCAGAAAACGGTTCATGATGGAGGCGTTCTGCGTGGAGATGTCGCTCTCGCCGTAAAGGCGGGCATGAAAATCGAAGAAGTCGAGGATAGCCGCCTGCATGGCGTTGACGAGCGTCTCGCTGTAAAAGCGGTGTCCGGTATCGGCGATACGCTCTTCAAGCCGCTCGAAATCGCGCCGGCAGACGATCTGTTGCTCCGGTGTAAGGTGCATCACGGGATTGAGGAACAGCGCCAGCGAACCCTTCATGCCGTAATTGCTCTGTGGCGTGCATAGCTCAATGAATCCGGGTCTCGCGTAAATGATCTTGCAGCGGAAGTCGTCCGACGGTTCGATCCGCTCCACCATTTTCCGCTTGCGGATGATCGACAGGTCGCCGGCGCGCATCTCAAAATCCCGCTCGTTGAAGCGGTAACGGCACGTACCGTCCAGACAGAGCAGATGCGCCAGGTACTCCTCTTCGGAATCCGTCGGTACGATGCCCCGCCTGTCGGCAACTATTATGTCGTGTCGATATTCCATGCAGTTTAACTCCTCAGATGCAAAAATATGAATATTTTAAGAAATAAACGTGCAATCGTTTCAACTGCGATTGCACGTTATGTTGTTTTTAACAAAGTTGCGACTCTCTATCGTATGATATTTATTGTTCGCAGCCAATTCTCAACTCCGTTCGTATTTCTTCCGGTCGCACCGAATCCTCGTAAATGTAAGGAAGCGGGCGTAAGTTCCACAATCTTTGCAAGTGTCTCTTCCCGATAGGTCGAAGCGTAAGTACAGAATGGAATGATAATCTTGTCAGAGAAATCATAGTCCGAAGTTTCGAGGAATGACCATATTGCCATCGGTGCTGTATGCCACCAAACCGGGCAACCTACAAACATAACATCGTAATCATCAAGATTATCCACCGAACCTTTCAACTCAGGGCGAATGCCGTTATCCAACTCGTTCCGTGCGACCACCGTACACTCGTTGTAGTCAGACGGATTGGGATTGACTGTTTCTATACGAAACAGCATACCTCCAGTCATATCCGCAATTTCCTCCGCCAAGTGTTGCGTATTGCCGCCCCAACTGAAATAGGCAATGAGAATTTTACGATTTGCATCGTACTCAATTGTGTCATTCCGATATAAGGGAGTATCGGAACCTTTATCTTTCGAACACGCAGCCAACGCAATCAATATTGCAGACAGGCCACATAATACCAACAACTTATGCTTCATATATAAATTTCGTTTGATGGTTTATTTACTCTGTCAGACCGATTTCCTGCAACCAGTTCAGGATACCGTCTCTCGAAGTTGCCGTATTGTTGCGGGAAATACTGTACCCTTTTGCCAACGTAGCATTCGGAACCAGCTCACGAATATCTTCCAATGTGCCAGACCAGCCGCTTCCACCATGTGTTGAGAAAGGAATGATGGTCTTCCCGTTGCAATCGAACTTATCGAAGAACGAATACATGGCCATAGGCATCTGATACCACCAAATCGGATAACCTACAAAAACAACATCATAGTCATCGAAATTGTTAATTTGCGTGGCAAGCGCAGGATGAATGTCGTTTTGCCGCTCTCCATTCGCTTGTTCCGCTAAATCGTCGAATTTATCCGGATAGGGCTGCGCTGTCTGGATGCGTACCATATCGCCGCCTGTCGCCTCTCCAATCACGGTAGCCACATACTGAACACTGCCGTATAAATCCCCATTTACGAGTACACGGCTGGCCGAGGTCACGGCATCGACGCCATCCGGAAGCGGCTCGGAGAAATAGGCAATGAGAATTTTGTGATTCGTCCCCGGAACGACCTCTTCCATGTCTGTTTTGTTGCCTTCACTATCCGGTTCATTATCGGAACAAGATACTGTCAATCCACACGCAAACGACAGTAATATGACTGTATAAAATCACTTTTTCATATCATTGCTTCTTGGGCTATTCAATTATTCCGATCTTTTTCAGCCACTCCTCGATACCTTTCGTATTCCGGTCCACCGCACCGAACCCTTCGAGGTGTCCGGCTGCCAGGGTCAGCTCGACGATGCGCGCCAGCGTCTCGTCGCGATAGGTCGAAGCGTAGGTGCAGAACGGTACGACGGTCTTGCCGTTGAAATCATAACTTTCGGCGAACGTGTTGATAATCATCGGAGCGGTCCACCACCATACGGGACAGCCGATGAATATCGTGTCGTACTCCGCCCAGTTTTCGACCTTGTCTTTAATAGCCGGACGGGCATCCGCCTCCTTTTCGGCCTTCGCCTCTTCGGTGCAGGGGCGATACTCGGCTGGATACGGCTTCTCGGATTCGATGCGGAACAGCGTGCCGCCCGCGAGCGAAGCGATATGCTCCGCCACATGCTGCGTATTGCCGCCCCAACTGAAATAGGCGACAAGGATTTTCTTCTCTGCCGTGCGGGCATTCCCGGATACAGTCTGTGCATCAGCTCCCGTCCAGCACAGCAGGGCGGCGAGCAGGGTCATCAATTTCGTTTTCATAATTATCTTTTGTTTTTAATTGTATGCCATGATTTCGGTCATCCATCGGTCGAAACTGACCATCCACGCCTCGTGGGTATAGCCGAAGCCGTGCGGCAGTCCCTCGTATTCGTGCTGTTCCACTTCGACACCCGCTTCGCGCACAGCATCGGCACACTGCTGGAACTGGCGGTAGAACGGGTCGCGCGTGCCGTAGGCGAAGAACGTAGGCGGAATTCCGGCGGCCCGGAACTTCTCCACGTCGGTCGAGGCGACGCTCAACCGGCCGTAGAAGGCGTAGATCATGCCGATGGTGCATACGTCGGCCGACACCTCGTCGAGCGCATCGGGACGGTAGTCGGCTGCGAGTGCCGTGCCGTTTACCAGTCCGTCGAAATTGAGCGCTTCATCACCGCAAAGAATACCTCCGGCCGAGAAGCCCACGGAAGCAATGTCGTCCGGGGCGATCCCGTAGTCGGCGGCGTGGCGGCGGACGAAGCGGACGGCACGCGCCAGATCAAGACTGCCCTCCTCCATCCGGTAGGGCTGCACGCGGTAGTTCACGACAAATGCCTGATAACCGTGCCGGGCAAACCATTGAGCGACTGGCGTTCCCTCCATCTGGTCGCTGCGGAACATGAACGCCCCGCCCGCACACACGAGCACCGCGCCCTTTACTTCCTTGCCTTCCGCCACCGGAAAGTAGTTCATGTGGGGACGAAACGACGGCGGAACCTGATAGGAACCCTGACTGCCCGTATAGTTCGTGACCTTCGCCATATTGTCCTCCGGCCACAGATAGATGGTCGAAGCCAGCGGGTTTTGGTCGTCATCCCCGGCGACCGGAGGAGTGTCATCATCCGCAGCGGCACGGGTCGTGAACCGGCGCGTCTGACCATACACCGTGCCTTCGGCGGTCGTGGCATACGCCCGAAGATAGTAAGATGTACTTGCCGCGAGCCCCGTAGCGTAGCAGGCGAACGAAGCAGCATCGCCCGCACCGGCGCTACGGTTGTCGTCGATGGTCGGATTGTCGGTCGTCGTCCAGCAGATGCCGAACTCCATGATTGTCTGTGTTTCGCCGATTACACGGCCACCCGAAAGGGCGTTGTCGGAAGCGATGGCCGTCACTTCGGCGGTCTCGACCCGAATGCCGGCATCGGGAGCAGCATCGCCGCTGTCGGTGCAACCCGTTGCGGTGGTACTGACGATAAGCGGCAAAACAAATGATGCAAAGATCTTTTTCATCTTTATCCTAATCTTTCACCGGACGCACCGAATAACCCATATAACGGCGGCTGTTGCGTGCGGGCTGTTGGTTACCTTCGTAGAAATAGAAATAATAGGCGTAGCGGGCATCGTTGCCGGGATAGAGCGTACCGCTCCAGTAGCATCCGCGCTGTCCGACCTGATTCGAGACGGTTTCGCCGTCGCGCGATGCCGCAGCCGGAAAAAAGACCGAATTGCCGTTCGGAGCGGTTGCACGCCGTCCCGTCACACCGTTAACTTCCGTCCATTCCCACGTGCAGTTATCGACCAGTTCCTGAAATTCGGCCTGCGAGGGCAGCCGCCATCCGTCGCCCCATTGTGCACGGGCGATGTCGTACTCCGTACCGCAGATGTTCTCGGGCGGCGTTGCACTCGGATAGTCGTCGAGTTCGGTCGTCCGCTTTTCGCCCGACGGGTCGGCCCAACCGTAGCGACCGCCGAACTCTTCGGGAGCTGATGCCCCGACATTCCACGAAGCCCACTTTACGCTCAGCCCCAAATCGACAGCTTCCGCTGTGGCAGGTACAGCCGCTTCTTGCTCGAAACGAGCTTGTAACACGACGTTTCTTGCCGGCATGACGAACGTATGAATGGCATCCGTCGCAACCGTTTCGTCGTTTTCGTACCATCCGGTAAAAAGATACCCTTCGTTAGCCGTTGCGGTCACGGTTACCCGTTCGCCCTCCTTGCATGTATTTTTATCCGCCGCAGCGGCTCCGCCTTCGGTCGCCGATACCGTGACCGTATAGGTCGGCTGCGGTTCGGGGGCATTTCCGCTGCTTTCCGAGCAAGCGATTGCAAAGCCCGCCGACAATGCAATCGCCAGACTTTTGAAAATTCCGGGTTTCATATTCATTTTACAGATTCTTGCCGAAAAATTCGGTCAGTTTCTTCACTGCCATATCCATATATTCGGGCATGTAGTAGGTCTTGATATGCGTCGCTCCGGGAATGAGGAACAGTTCTTTGTCCTGCGTGCCGGTCGCACGGCTGTAACATTGTTCGGTCATGTAGAACGTGTCGGCGATGCTTCCGGCCATCATCAACAGCGGCCGGTCGATCAGGTACATATTGGCCGAAGCATCGAACGCCATCAGGTCGACGAGGCTGCTCTTCGTGTAGCGGAATGTCGAATTGGGGTGGGCATGCGTTTGCAGGTAATATTCGTAGCCGTCGCGGTAGAGGTCGAACGGCAGTGCGGCTGCCTGCTCGGGCGTAACGTCGCTCATATCGCCCACGTATTCGATTTCGCCGCCCTCGGCCTCTTTCTGACGGGCCGCACAAGCATCGGCCAGACGTTCCTGCACGCTATTGATCTGCGAATCGAGGAATCCGTTGCGGCGAACCAATCCGGTGTTGAACATGCTGAGTGTGGCTATCGCTTTGAAGCGTTTGTCGGTCTGTGCCGCCGCCAGCGTATAACCGCCACCGCCGCAGATACCGAGGATACCGACCCGCTCGGGGTCGACGCCCGGATATTGCAACAGGATGTCGGCCGCACGATGGATGTCTTCGATGCGGTTGGCGGGCTTGTCCGTGTTGCGCGGCTCGCCCTCACTGGCGCCCTGATAGGCGGCATCGAATGCCAGGCAAATATAGCCCGCTTCGGCCATGCGCTGGCTGTAAAGCCCCGCCATCTGCTCCTTCACGCCGCCGTTGGGATGCGCCACGACGAGGGCGGGATAACTTTTCACGGGGTCGTAATCCGCCGGCGTGTAGACATTGGCGGCGATCTTCAAGCCGTTCAAATCATAGGTAATGGGCCGGATGTTCACCTTGCCCGGAACGTTTTCGGTGAGGGCCCCGGCGTAGACCAGGCCCCACGGATTGGAGTTGTGGCTTTTGAAGGCGAACATATCCGCCACAGTAAATGATTCGTTCGTTTTCATCGTCTCTTGTGCATTTAATGTATTGCTTGCGGCTATCGCCGCACACAATACGGTCGTGATTATCTTTTTCATTATTTCATGTATTTCTCCCAGAACTTTACGGCATCTTTCTCCCATCCTTCCGCACTCGTCCCGATGCCCAGTCCGAAGCCGTGGCGCAGATTCGGGAAGAGATGGAATTCGGCATCGATGCCCAGCGCGTTGAGATTTTCCACCCGCTGCCGCATGACCGACGCACTCGCTATACCATCGTTATCGCCGATGACTACGTAAGTCGGCGGATCGTTGTGCGTATAGTCGGTATGGCTGGTGTAACCCATAACGACGACGGCCGGACGCGGGTTGTCGGCCTCGATGAATCCCTGTGTCGAGTAGGAACCCAGATAGGCCGCCATGCGTGCACCTGCCGAGCCGCCCCAAAGCGAATAATCTTCGGTCGAGACCTGCAACTCTCCGGCATGGCGAAGGATGAAGTCGATGGCCGCGGCAAGGTCTTCGCACGCCACCTGCGCACCGCCGGTCCGATACTGGATGGGAAAGGCGTTATAGCCCATTTCGCTCAAAGCGATAGCCAGCGGAAATCCTTCGTGGATCGCTCCTACATACGACCAGCCGCCGCCCGGGCAGACGACGGCGAACGGCCGCCCCGGTTCTCCGCGGAAGAAAAACAGTCCCGTATCGTTCTTGCGTGCATCCGCCCGTTTTTCCGCATCGGAATAGATATCGTAAAAGAGCCGGTTGCCGTCATGGACATAATCGATCATCCGGTTAATGGTCTCCACGGCCCGCTCGCCCGTCACGTAGTTGTGATAAGGCAACATGCTCGCGACGTCGCGAAGCGGCAAATCGTCGTCGTACCTTCGCTCGGCAGGCAGGATAAACTGCCCGCGCCTCATGCTCTACCACATCTTTTACCGTGTTGGAGATAGTCAAATGTCCGTATATATTCATATTGTTATTCGATTTGTTCGGAAAGAAAAACGGCAACGCATTGTAGAGATACTCCGCCATAGGTCGATACTCATGCCGTGCGCCATCTTTCTCATGGAAAGTGAGGCTGGAAAGCGGAAATACATCCGTAAGCCGAGCCATCGCCTCGACCTGCACCAAAGTCTCGCGATAGGCAGAATCGTCTGTTCCGCTCGCTGCCCAAATATAAAATCCATTGCCTGCATAAGGCGATTGACGGACGATATCCGCAAGATAGCGTGCTGTTTCATCGGAACGGTTCATGCCGGCGAAGCGTCCCAACGACCAGCAGTCGGCACTGACAGGCATGAAGTATTTGAAACAGGAGAGCGTATGCTCCAATGCGTACCACGTTGTTACGGCTCCCATCGAAAAACCTCCGATAGCGCGATGCTCGCGCGAAGCCTCCAAACCCGCAGCATCCGTACTTTCGGCGTATGTACGGTAACGGCTCTCGACAATGGGAATCAGGTCGTTTACAAGTTCCTCAGGCAGTGCTTCGCAATACGGATCCGCATCGGCATAGTCGGCAGTCGGTTCTCCGTAGTTATAGCTCGGTGACACTACGATGGTCGAAGCCATATCTCCGATTTCCGTCATGTGGTCGAGCAGTTTACGCAACAATCCGCTCTCGGCTTCGAATACGGTCGCCGCTGTGCCGTAATGCCCGTGTACGAAATAAAGTACATTGTAGCGCCGGTCCGTATTCACGTCGTATCCGTAAAGCAGATAAACGTATGCCGTATTCGTGCGTGCCGCACCCGTACCTTCGGCATAGTCGTGCGTATCATAGTCGATTCGTACTACTTCGCCCCGGTGTCGCGCCTCCTGTTCGTAAACGGCAGGAACCGGTTCGGTTTTGTTCACCAGCCCCGTATAGTCTTGCGGACGGTCGGGTGTTTCGGGTTCTTCCTGTCCCTGATTCGGAGGCAAGGTCAGTCTATTTTCTTCCGTATCCGAGCAGGAAGCCATGCACAGACAGCCAAGCGCAGTATGGTTTGCAATAGCATCTTATTCATCGTTGCTTTCTCTATGAAATTTATAACGCAACCACATTACTCCATACTCCCGTTCGGAAGCGGAGAGCAGCTACAAATGTTGTCCCGCAGCCGGACGATCGGTCGCGCCGCCGACATACTCGAAGATGGAAGGCACACCCGAAAGCCCGTCGATACCGGGATAGATTACCAGACTCAATTCGTCGATCAATCCGTCTGCAAGTAATGCACCATTCAATATACCGCCGCCCTGCACCGAAACGGATCGGATTCCGAACTCGCGGCCGACGATTTCGAGACCGGTCCGTAAATCGGTCGCATCATCGACGATAACATAGGAAATCCGCTTCTCGCGCAGATGGGCAAGATACTCTTCCGTGACATTCCGCCCTATGATGACGAGTATATTGTCGCCCCTCAAAACCAGAGAAGTGAAGTAGATATCGGCTTCCGGATCGGCTACGATGAACATCCGCTTCGAGCGGCGTTCGCCAACGAATACGGCGGGGCAGTCCGACGGTATAGCATGTCCGGTAACACCCCATTTATACGAAAATACCGCACGGACGGTGTTTTTTCCGAACATCCACGCATCCGTGTCCAGTTCACGGCCGATGGCGGCATAGACTTGTAAAGGAGCCGAGGTGGGCGTGCCGTCGAACGGCTCCGTCCAACGGTCGTTGAGCAACCGCCCATCGACGGAACTTATGATATGACAAATTATTTTCGGTTTCATATGATTGTTTTTTGAGACGTTTTTGTCTTTTACAGATTTGCCATGAATTGACACAGTTCTGCCACAATATATAGCTACTCGGTGCGATGGAAACTACGGGTGAAAGATAGGTCAAAGCGATCCAAATGGCGAAGATCGTACTTTTTTGCCCCGATCCCTGTCCGCAGGCAATGTAGTCATCGTAGCGTTGCCCGATGACTTTCCCTGTTCCGAATTGCCAAATACAAGCGATAAGAGCCGCCATTGCCAATAAGCACATGACATGCGCATCGAACGGGCTATTCGCTATCGATCGCAATGTCAGCCCCGTAGCGATAGCGAGCGATACAGCCCACAGGTAGAACGCCAGACTGCCGCAGAAATGAACTACGACACGATGAATTTTCGGCAAGAACACACGCAGCCCCATGCCATAAGAAACGGACAAATCAACAATGGGAACACATGCCGCAGAATAATCAGGAACTGTAGCACGAACGAACCGGCCGAGTGTTCTTCTACCAGCGGGAATATAGCCGGTATCATCACAGCGGAAGCCATATTGCTGATCATGGTATAGGTGGTCAGTGTCGTTTCATTTCCGCCCAGTTGTCCGGCTATGACCGCGGCGGCCGTGCCGGTCGGCGCAATCAGACAAACCAGAGCCCCTTGCAATACAATCCTATATTCGCATTCGGGAAAGAAGTAGAGCAACAAAGAGACGCATAGGCAAGTCATCGTTTGAATCGCAAGTACCACGATGTGCCAACGTTGAATCCGCATCTCTTTCGGGTCGACTTTGCAGAATGTCGTAAAGAGCATGATAAATACCAGTCCGGGCATCAGGGTTGTTTCGGCCCAATCAGCCAACGGTTTAAGCGGAGCAAGCGCATGAATGAAGCGAAACGACATATATCCCGCGACACCGGACAACATGCTGAGCGGCAGTGCCTGATTTTTTACCGTTGATATGACTTTCTCAATCATGGTCTGTTTTCTTTACAGGCGATCCTCCGAACACTTCGCTCATCGGCATCGCCGCGAGGGCATCGTCTACGGCCTGCACCTGTCCGGCCGGTCAGACGAATGTCGGCAGCCCCGATATTCTCCTTGAGGCGGCACAGATGGCGCGTTCCGGGAATCGGCACGATCCACGGATGTTTGTTCATCGTCCACGCCAGCGCGATCTGCGACGGCGTAGCACGATGCTCCTCCGCCAAGCGGTCGATAAGTTCGAACAGCGTGCGGTTCCGCTCAAAACTCTCCCGGCGGAACTGGGGCATCGAGGCGCGGTAGTCTGTCGCCGGATCGAACGTCGAGTCGGCCGTATAGCAGTCGGTCAGCAGCCCGTTCGCCAGCGGCGAAAAAGCCACGAAGCCCACGCCTAGCTCTTCGAGCACGGGAAACAGCGCCTCGTGCCACCGGGCCATCATCGAGTAGCGGTTCTGCACGGCCGTGACCGGACATACCGCATGGGCGCGACGCAGATACTCCTCCGTGGCTTCCGAAATGCCCCAGTGCAGGATTTTCCCCTCGTGGATCAGGTCGGCCATTACGCCGGCCACCTCTTCGGGTGCGACTTTCGGGTCGATGCGGTGCTGGTAGTAGAGGTCTATGCGGTCTGTGCGCAGACAGCGGAGCGACCCCTCGACCGCGCGGCGGATGGTCGCCGGACGCGAATCGGGAATCAACGCATGCGGCCCTGCGCCGTGGGGATCGTCGAACGTCAGTCCGAATTTGGTGGCCAGCACGACCCGGTCGCGGAACGGTCGCAAGGCCCGCCCCAGCAACTCCTCGTTATCGTGCGGGCGGTCTGCCGTGCCATAGACCTCGGCCGTGTCGAAAAAGGTATAGCCCATCTCCACGGCATCAGAGAGCAGTTCCGTCATTTCGTCCTTGTCGGCAGGTGCGCCGTAGGCGTGGCTCATGCCCATGCAGCCCAGCCCCACGGCGGAGACTCTCAACTCGCTCAAACCTAATATTCTGTACTCCATACTCTATCGCTGTGTCGGAATCGGCATCTTGCCGAGATAGGCACGTTCTTTTTCTTCGAGCGACATATTGAAGAAACGTTTTTCTTTATTCAATCCACGCATCTGCTCCATCTCCCCGTCAGTCAGCTCGAAATCGAAAATCTCGATATTCTCTTCGATGTAATCGGGATTCGAGGCTCCGGGAATGGCAGAAAATCCTTCCTGCATGTGCCAGCGGAGAATAATCTGTGCCGGCGACTTTCCGTGCACTTCGGCAATCTGCCGGATAACGGGATCTTTGAACAGTGCGCCGTTCGACATCGCGCCGCCCAGCGGGAACCAGCAGGTAATATGGATGCCGTAAGGTTTCACCTCCTCGCGTATGGCCAACCGTTGCGCATAGGGATGGCACTCGATCTGAAGCACGGCAAGTTTCACGCGCGATTCGGTCATGATGCGTTCGAACACCTCGTCGCTCGCATCGAAATTGCTGATGCCCAACGCACGCACCTTGCCCATTGCAACGGCTTTCTCCATGTCGTGCCATGCACCGACGAAATCGCCCACAGGCTGGTGGACATACAGCAGGTCGATATAATCCAGTTGCAGCCGCTCCAGCATCTCATCGATTGCTTTCATCGTCGTACCTTCGCCGTACTCCGTTGGCCAAAGTTTCGAGGTGATCCAGATCTGTTCGCGCGGCGTGCCGCTCTCGGCCATGAAACGCTTCACGGCACGGCCTACACCCTCCTCGTCGTTGTAGGCGTGGGCGGTGTCGATGTGCCGGTAGCCGGCGCGCAAGGCAGTGAGGCACGACTGCTCGCACACCTCGTCGGAGGGTTGGAGGAAGGTTCCCAGTCCGAACTGCGGCATCAGAATGCCGTTATTGAGTTGTACCATCGGTACGTCGGCGGCAGTCTTGTACGTATCCTGCGCGAAAGAGGTGCTGCCTATCATCGAGGCCAGTACGGCAAGGCCGATAAAGATTTTTCTTTTCATATCTGTTTCCGATTTATGTTCGATGAAGCAAAATTAGGGCGAAGCATTCGGATGGCTTTTACGAAAAAATCGGTTGAAACTACACTTATTTCGGTTTTTGCATCGACGCGGAATCGATTCCCGAAAAAATGGTAATTCAACCCGTATTTTTTGTTCGGTTGGGACGAACGGAGCTCTCTAATTTTGCACTCGGAAGCTTGCAACAGCAACAACAATTAAATAATACACGTATGAAAAAGTATCTGATTTATCTGATGATGGCTGCGGCCGTCATGGCATTCGGCGCCTGCTCGCCCGAAGATGAAAACGAACCCCGAAAACCGGAAATCGAAACGCCCGAGACTCCGGATGACGGCGGCGAAGAGACTCCCGACAATCCAGACGAGCCGGAGACTCCCGACGAACCTCAGCAGCCAGGCGACGATCCCGACGCACCGACCGGCGACCATAAAATACTGGTGGTTTATTTCAGTTGGGGCGGCACGACGCAGCGCATGGCGCAGGAGATTGCCCGCCAGACCGGAGCCGACATCTTCCGCATCGAACCCGTAATACCTTATCCTACAGAATACACCCCTTGTACGGAAGTTGCACTCGAAGAGAAAAACAACAATGCCCGTCCGGCTATTGCGGACACGGTGGAGAATTGGGCAGATTATGACACGGTGTTCATCGGCTGCCCCGTATGGTGGTGGACTACTCCGATGATTATTTGTACCTTTGCCGAGAGCTACGATTTCGAGAGCAAAACCGTCGTGCCGTTCTGCACCTATGCCGCCACCTACCGTACGAAACGCTGGCACGCATCATGGAGCTTACGCCCGATGCTGCGCATCTGACCGGCGAAGGACTGACGAGCGGACGAATCAACGAACAAACCATCGCAACGTGGTTGCGCAATATCGGTATTGTCGAATAAAAACAACGGGAAATATGCAAACTGTGAAATTGAACAACGGCATCGAGATGCTTCAGATGGGTTACGGCGTCTATCAGGTTTCGCCCGCCGAGTGCGAGCGCTACGTTGCAGGTGCCCTGAGCGTCGGCTACCGCATGATCGACACGGCGCAGGCTTACCACAACGAGGAGAGCGTGGGTAACGCCGTGCGCAAAAGCGGCATCGACCGCCGGGATATTTTTCTCGTGTCGAAAGTGTGGATCTCCAACTACGGTTACGAGAAAGCGAAGGCCTCCATTGACGAGAGTCTGCGCAGGTTGCAGACCGATTACATCGATCTGATGTTGCTGCACCAGCCCTTCTGAGACCGTTACGGGGCTTATCGGGCATTGGAGGAGGCCTATCAGGAGGGAAAACTGCGCGCTATCGGCGTGTCGAACTTCTACCCCGACCACTTCATCGACTTGGCCAGCAACATGGACATCGTCCCGGCAGTCAATCAGGTGGAAACGCACGTCTTCGACCAGCAGATTGAAGCGCAGCGCATCATGGAGGAGTTCGGCACGCGCATCATGTCGTGGGGGCCGCTGGCCGAAGGACGTAACAATTTTTTCACCAATCCGCTGCTGGCCGAAATCGGTCACAAATACGGCAAATCGGTGGTGCAGGTCGCCCTGCGCTGGCTCATTCAGCGCGGCGTTGTCATCATCCCCAAATCGACCCATGTGGAGCGGATGCGGCAGAACATCGACATTTTCGACTTCACACTCTCCGACGAAGATATGGCCGCCATCGCCACGCTCGACACGGGCAAGAGTCTCTTCTTCGACCACCACGACGCCGAAACGGCCCGCATGTTCATGGGATGGAAATAAATGGAAAAGGACCTGAAAATGAAAGATTAAACTTGCATATTTCCCCAAAACAGGTTAGATTTGAACCGTGAAAGTTCTTTGAAGGACGGGCATTCGCGGACGTCGATTTTCGAGCGTCGAAACGGCGTAACCACATTGTGACCCGAAACTACAAAAACAAGCGTAACCTACTGATAAACTGTGCATTTCATCGGAGAATTAAAATCCCCTACGCACCGCCAACCCGGAGGGGGGGGGTGTGTCGTCCTAAAAAAGCGTTACAGGATTTGATACAAAAATAATAAAAGTTTGTTAAACCACAACGCGGGCGCCCGTGTTGTGGTTTAATGTTCTGTACGTTTTAACTTTCTTTATGTTTTGGCGATGCATTTGGTCGGGCGTAAGCATACCGCACGACAGGTGCGGACGCATACCGTTATATATCGCCACACTCTGTGCCACCACCTTCTGCTGTGTCCTTAAATCGCACGACAACTTCTCCAATAAAAATTCGTGTTTTATAGTCGCATTTATCCGCTCCGCCACAGCATTTGCGTATGGATCATAACGCTCCGTCATACTTACCATAATACCATATTCTTTCAGTCGCTGCTGGTACTCATCACAACAGTATTGTATGCCCCTATCCAAGTGGTGTATCAGTGGTTGCTCCTTATACATTCTATCTCGACACGCCATTCTTAACGCTCTTACAGCTCCTTCTGCAGAAAGTGACGCTGAGAGATCATAGCCCATGATTTTCTTCGAGTAGGCATCGGTAATCAATGCTAAATACGTATGTCGGTCTCTGCCTCCGACATAGGTTATATCCGACACCCATATCTCTTCGGGACGAGTGGGAACCCGCGTCAACACAAGATTCTTGTGCTTATAATACAGATGCTTCGATTGGGTCGTTTGACGGTATTGGCGCTTCGGCACGACCAGCAGATGATTGGCCCGCAGAACATCGAAGAGTTTATCCCGTCCTACGCCCAAGGCGGTGAGCGGTTCTTTCAACAGGTGATACAATTTACGTACTCCTATGCGCGGCATCACGCGCCGAATCTCCTGCACAAGCGATACGACCTCCGCTGCCTTGTCTTGACTGCATCTTACACGCCACCTGTCGCGATAGTACTTCTGTCGTGAAACCCCGACCAGCCGGCAAAGAGCGCCTATCGGCTTTGCTTGCTCTTTGGAGTACTTTTCGACTGCTCGGGTACCGATTTTTTTCGTATTGGCAGGTGTAACTCTTCCTCGGCTATCTTGATTATCATATCCAAGATGCCCGCCTTGTCTGTTGCATCCTCTACTTCTTTCTGTAAAAAGGCGTTCTGACGGCGCAGGCGTTCATTCTCCTGCTCCAACTCAAAGATGCGTTGCTGGGGCGTTTTTCCCTTGTTCATTTTGTTTACAACCATTTCTCGCTCAAATTTACCCTATTTTCGGCACCAATTCAAAACCGTGCTATGACTTTGGATGCCATACTTGCGTAATGAGCCTCGAATGGATAAATCCCCTTGTTCGATTTCGCGTACAACCGACAACTTAAAACCCAGCGAATAATCCCGTTGCGTCCGCTTGATATACAAGCTTTTAATCTCTTCTCCCATAGCCTAATCTTTTTTTTGTGTAACGCTATTGCAGGACGAGACAGGGGTAAAAACAAAGATGTGCCGGTCGTTGACGCATCTTTGTTTTTTTGTTTCATATAGAACCCGAGCTGATATCTTTGGCTTCGTCGAAGCTACTTCGCCAACGAAGGGTCTGTCGATACAGCCCGGGCAAGCCCGCAGCCGAGCGGACGGGCTTGCTTTCGAGCTGCGCGAGAATGCAGCCCTCCGCCCGGGGGCGGCTGCGGGCTGCAGCGCCCGTTCGGGCGCAAATGTAAAATGAAGAATTAAAAATGAAAAATGCTGCGTTCGGGTCGCAGCCTGCGGAGGGCGCAACGACGCAGAGGAGTTGCGGGCCTCCGCGCCGGGGAGGCTGCGGCCCGCTGCGGTTCCTTGCCGGAACCGCAAATTCAGTATTCAAAATTCAAGATTCAAAATTGCCGCTCGGGCTGCAGCCTGCGGAAGGCACGCAGATTCGGCCACGAACTGCGGGCCTCCGCCGCCCCCAGGCTGCGGCTCGCCGGTCCTGCCGGACCGAATCGCTGCTCGCAAAGCGACCGAATAAACCGGTAAAATCGCAAACAAGTTTGCATTTTGCTCCCGACTTATTCGTATTTTGGCTTCGCCGAAGATACTTCGCCTCGGCAAAATGCAAATAAATTTGCTTTTGCCCTCGGCTTATTCGTATCTTTGTCCTGCTAAAAACGCACAACCCAATGAAAACACGCAGTACAACCTTTCAGATCGAGCGGGAGATCGCCTGGGAAAATCCCGCTCCGGGCGTGACGCGTCAGGTGATGGCCTACGACGGCCAGCTGATGCTCGTCAAGGTCAAGTTCGAGAAGGGCGCCATCGGCACCCCCCACACCCACTACCACTCGCAGGCCTCGTATGTCGTCAGCGGCAAATTCGAGCTGACGATCGGCGACGAAAAGCGCATCCTCGAAGCGGGCGACGGCTACTACGTCGAGCCCGACCAGTTGCACGGCGCCGTCTGCCTCGAAGCCGGCATCTTGATCGACACGTTCTCGCCGATGCGGGCCGACTTCCTGAAGAAGTAGAAGCCCTCAAAACCGCTTCGGGAACCTTTCCGAATCCCGGTGCAGGCGCAACGCAAACCGTTGCGCCTTTTTTTGTGCGGTCGCCCGCCGCGAACCCGCACCCACCTCGCCCGCCGTAGAAAACGGCACCGATTTTGCTCGCTCCCTCGCGCACAACCTACCAAAATCAACAGCTCATGAAACGTTTATTCTACGCCTTGACCGCCGTGCTGCTGATGATCGCCGCCGTGAGCGTCATCGGACAGAAAAAGAATCTTTCACCGAAGGAGGAGCGCCGCGAGGTGCGCGAAAAGCGCCGCGCCCAACGCATCGCCGAGTACGAACGAATGACCGATTCGATCGTTCTTTCGCGCAACTTCCAGTTCAACCCGCAGACCATGCAGCGCCAGCCGGCCGGTCCGATGCGGCAGATCATGAACCCCGAATTCAACGTCGGCATCTGGGGTTCGACGGCCGACATCTGTCTGCCCTACATCAAAGGGTACGTCCCGCCCTACTACGTCACGATGATCAACTGCACCGTGCCGAGCCTCGAAGGCTACACCACCGAGCAGACCCACGAGGGATGGATGGTCACCTTCAACACCTCGCTTTTCTCGGCCTCGACCTACACCTTCACCTTCGAGATCTATTCGCGCACGGGCGGCGCCACGCTGACGATCACCAATCCGTGGTACAGCCCCGTGCAGTACTCGGGCTCCATCTCGCAACTCTATTGACGGTCGGCCGGTTATGAAAACGCTCTTTCCGACGCTTTCGGCAGCCGCGCTCCTGCTACTCCTCGCTGTCGGCCGGGCCGCCGCCCAACAACCGATGCCACAGCCTGTGCAACAGCCGGTGCAGCCAATGCCCGCCACCCCGGCGGCAGCGCAGCAACCGGCGCAACCGGCGCAACCGGCAGCCCTGCAGCAGGCAGCACTCCCGCAGCAGCCCGTCGGGGCAACTGCTCCGCAGCCCATGACGGCGCAATACACACTCACCGTATCGGCCGCCGACTCCGTGCCGCAGCAGACGATCGTCCCCGTACAGCAGGCGCCCGTGCAGATCGACGAGACGACGACCTATTACGCCGTCGCCCCGCAGATGGGCCGCGCGGAACGGCGCCGGCTGCAGGCCCGCGACTTCGCCGCGCGGATCGATTCACTCATCCGTTCGCACCGCTACTTCTTCCGGGCCCGCACCATGCACGAACTGCCCGCAGGCCGCGAACACCGGATCTATGCGGACTTCTACTATTGCGCCGTCGCAGCCGACCACATCGAGCTGCACCTCCCGATTGAGCAAGGATCCATAAGACGCCTCGACGTGCTCAACTTCGACTCGATGACCCTGCGCGACTACCGGGCCTCGCGCCTGCAGTCGGGCTGGGAGATCACCTTCGACCTCGGACACGACGACGAAGTCTACCACATCGAATTGTTCGTCTCGACGACGACGGGCGAAGCGCAGCTGACCCTCGTCGCGCCCCGTGTCACGATGCGCTACACGGGCGGCCTGCAGGGGTGACGACAAACGACCGAGGGCAGGAGCCCTTCGCAGACGACTGCGGGAAGCACCGGCCCGACACATGAAAGGCGGCCCCTCTCAAGGGGCCGCCTTTCTCATTTTCCTGCGGATCGAAACGCTATGCGCGGTAGATCAAAGCCACGGCCGAGACCGAGGCGCCCTCTTCGCGCCCCTCGAAGCCCAACCGTTCGGTGGTGGTCGCCTTGACCGAGACGCGCTCCACCTCCACCTCCATGGCCTCGGCCAGCGCCTGGCGCATCCGGTCGATGTAGGGGCGCAGCTTGGGGCGCTGCATACGGATCGTGCAGTCGACGTTGCCGACCGCATAGCCCCGTTCGCGCAGCAGCGATACGACGCGGCGCAGCAGCACACGCGAATCGATCCCGGCGAAATCGGCCGACGTGTCGGGGAAGTGGAGCCCGATATCGCCCAGCGCCGCAGCCCCCAGCAGCGCGTCGCAGATGGCGTGGATCGCCACGTCGCCGTCCGAATGGGCGACGAAGCCCTTGTCATAGGGGATCTCCACCCCTCCCAGGACAAGCCGCAGCCCCTCCTGCAGGCAGTGCACGTCGTAGCCGTGCCCGATTCTGAAATTGCATTCCATATGGCAAAGATACGAATAAGCCGAGGGCAAAAGCAAATTTATTTGCATTTTGCCGAGGCGAAGTATCTTCGACGAAGTCAAGGATACGAAAAGTCGAGAGCAGAAACAAGTGTCAGCTTGATTCTGCCGAGACGGAGTATCTAAGGCGAAGCCAAAGATACGAATAAACCAAGCGCAATGCCAAATTTATTTGTGCATTGCCGAGGCGAAGTATTTTCGACGAAGTCAAGGATACGAATACGTCGAGCGCGGAAGCAAGCGCCAACTTGCAGCGGAACGCAGCCCCGAATTTCGGAGTGCGGATTTTGATTTTTTCGCGCGGTGTGTTATCTTTGTCCGATTTATTCAGCCAAAACAACATCCGCACGATATGAATATTTCCTACAACTGGCTCAGGCGCTACCTCGACACGGACCGTTCGGCCGAGGAGATCGCCACCATTCTGACCGATATCGGGCTCGAAGTCGAAGGTTTCGAGAAGATCGAGAGCATCAAGGGCGGTCTGGCGGGCGTCGTGGTCGGCGAGGTGCTCACCTGCGTCGATCATCCCGATTCGGACCACCTCCACATCACGACCGTCGACGTCGGCACCGGCACGCCGCTCCAGATCGTCTGCGGCGCCCCCAACTGCCGCCAGGGCCTCAAGGTCCTCTGCGCCCAGGTGGGTGCGGTCCTCTACCCGAACGGCGGCGACGAGGAGTTCAAGATCAAGCGTTCGAAGATCCGCGGCGTCGAGTCGCTCGGCATGCTCTGCGCCGAGGACGAACTCGGCATCGGCTCGTCGCACGCCGGCATCATGGAGCTGCCGGCGGAGGCTGCGGCGGGGACCCAGGCCCGGGAGTATCTCCGCATCGAGGACGACTACCTGATCACCATCGGCCTCACGCCCAACCGTGTCGATGCCGCCTCGCATATCGGCGTGGCGCGCGACCTGGCGGCCTATCTGAAGAGCCGCGGCGAACGCTGCGAGCTCCGCTGGCCCTCGGTCGATGCTTTCGCCGTCGATAACCGCGACCGGACGATCGGCGTCCGCGTCGAGAACCCGGAGGCTGCGCCGCGCTACGCCGGCATCACGGTGAGCGGCTGCCGCATCGGCCCCTCGCCCGACTGGATGCAGAACTGCCTGCGTGCCGCCGGCATCAACCCGAAGAACAACCTCGTGGATATCACGAACTTCGTTCTCTTCGAGCTGGGACAGCCCCTGCACGCCTTCGACGCCCGCAAGATCGAGGGCGGACAGATCGTCGTGCGCACCTGCGAGACGGGCACCCCCTTCGTCACACTCGACGGCGTCGAGCGCCGGCTGACCGACCGCGACCTCATGATCTGCTCGGCCGAGCGGCCGATGTGCATCGCGGGCGTCTTCGGCGGCCTCGACTCGGGCATCAGCGAGACGACGACCGACGTCTTCCTCGAAAGCGCCTACTTCAACCCCGTATGGGTCCGCAAGACGGCCAAGCGCTTCGGGCTCAACACCGACTCGTCGTTCCGCTTCGAGCGCGGCATCGACCCCAACCTGCAGGTCTACGCCCTGAAGCGCGCCGCGCTGCTCATGAAGGAGCTTGCAGGCGGCACGATTTCGAGCGAGATCGTCGATATTCGCACCGCGCCGGCGGAACCCTTCGTCTTCGACATCGCGCTGCACCGCATCGACGCCCTCATCGGCAAGCATATCCCCGAAGAGACCGTCCGCACGATCCTCGCGGCGCTCGACGTCGCGATCCGCGCCGAGCACGACGATGTGCTGACGGTCGCCGTGCTGCCCTACCGCGTCGATGTACAGCGCGAGGCGGACCTCATCGAAGATATTCTGCGCATCTACGGCTACAACAACGTCGAGATCCCGACCGCCGTGCGTTCGACGCTCTCCTATGCGCCGAACCCCGACCGTTCGAAGCTCATGAACCTCGCCGCCGACTACCTCACGGCGAACGGCTGCACGGAGATCATGTCCAACTCGCTCACGAAGGCGGCCTACTACGAGGGGCTGCAGAGCTATCCAGCCGAGCACTGCGTGAAGATCATGAATCCGCTGAGCGCCGACCTGAACATCATGCGCCAGACGCTGCTGTTCAACATGATGGAGGCCGTCACACTCAACATCAACCACCGCAGCGGCGACCTGAAGCTCTACGAATTCGGCAACTGCTACCGCTGCGACGAGGCGGCGCGCACCGACGACAAGCCGCTGGCGGCCTACTCGGAGAGCTACCGGCTGGCAATCGCCGTGACGGGCATCGCCGCACCCCAGTCGTGGGACGCGAAGCCGGTGAAGTGCTCTTTCTTCACGCTGCGGGGCCTCGCGGAGAAGCTGCTGCGCCGTTTCGGCATCGACATCTACGCCCTGAAGTGCGAACCGGCGCACAGCGACCTCTTCGGCGAGGCGCTGGAGCTTCGGCAGGGCGACCGGAAGCTGGCCGAACTGGGCGTCGTCGCGCCGAAGATTCGCAAGCAGTTCGACGTCAAGCAGGAGGTCTACTATATGGAGCTGGATTTCGACCTGCTCGTCAAGGCGACCCGCAAGCACCGCATCGTCGCCGAGGAGCTTCCGAAATACCCCGAGGTGAAACGCGACCTGGCGCTGCTCGTGGATCGCACGACGACCTTCGCCGCGCTGCGCGAGGCGGCTTTCGCCGCGGAACGCAAACTGCTGAAACGCGTCTCGCTCTTCGACGTCTACGAGGGCGACAAGCTTCCCGAGGGCAAGAAGTCCTATGCGCTCAGTTTCGTGCTGGAGGATCGCACCCGCACGCTCGACGATCGGACCATCGAGCGCGTCATGGCGAACCTCGCCCGACAGTTCGAGAACCGCTGCGGCGCCACAGTCCGGGCATAGGCGTTTTTTTTCGGAACAAGCAAAGGGAGCGGCCAGAGATGGGCCGCTCCCTTTGCGGTTTCGGGCGGGTTCGCAGGTATACAGGTTCGGGGGGGGCATAGGCTGGCCGTCGAAAAAGTTCTCTTCGGCCGCGGCCTCCGGAAAACGCATCGGGGTCGTCCGGCATCGGCCGGACGACCCCGCGTACACGATCGGGCGCAAAAGGCGGCTACTTGCCCGACTTCTTCGTGTACTGGTTGATCCCTTCGGGATTGTTGCTTCGCGACGTGCGGCCCGAACCCGAGGACTTTTCGTTGCAGCTCGAGCCCTGGCCCGATGCGCTGTTACGCGTGGTGTTCTTCACGCTCGACTTGCTCTCCGAGGCCTGCGAACGGCCCGACGTCTTGTTGTTCGACTCTTTCATAACTACAAATTTTAATTGGACAATGGCGGCCGCCGCCCTCCCCGTTCCGTCGCGGACGACGGCGGCCGTTTCTGCGGAAAGGTGCAAAAGATATACCAAACGGACGTGCCGCGGGGCTACTCCTGCTCGACGGGTACGCGTTTTTCGCTCCCGGTCTTCGCCTTTCCAGCGCACCAGCCGATCTTGCGGGTCGGCGTCGCGCAGCGCACCTCCTCGCTGCGGACCTTGCTCAGACGGCGGTCGGCCTGCCGCACCGATTCGGGGGTGCGGTCCGTGCCGCACAGCTCGACCTCGGTCAGGCCGTCCGTCTCGCGGACCTGCGCCAGCGGGTCGGCGACGTACTGCCACTCCTCGCCGAAGCCCGTCGAACGCCCCTCGTTCCAGGGTGCGCGGACATCCTCGCCCTGCGAGTGGTTCGAATAGAGGTTGCTGTAGCGCGGATCGGTCTGCAGCACGCCCGGCGGGAAGTTGGGCTTGATCGTCTCGAGCGCCGCCTCGAACTGCTGGAAGTGGGCTACCTCGCGTGTCATGAGGTAGTTGAGCGTGGCCAGCACATCCTTGTCGTCGGTGAACTGCATCAGGTATTCGTAGGCGATCTTGGCGCGCGACTCGGAGGCGATGTTCGAACGCAGGTCGACCGTCAGATCGCCGTTGGCGTTGATGTAGGTGCTCTGCCAGGGGACACCCGAGCTGTCCGTCAGCCGCGGGCCGCCGCCCGTCACGACCCCGAACTGGGGCGGGACGGCGAAGACGGAGTGAATGAAGTCGTCTTTCGAGAAGCCGTCGGCGAAGATGTCGTTGCGCTCGGCCGCATCTTTCAGGTTGCCGTTCACGCCGGCGAGCAGCATCTGGATCGTCGCCCCGACGATTTCGAGGTGGCCGAGCTCCTCGGTGGCGATGTCCATCAACAGATCGTACTTGTCGGGATAGGGGCTGCGGCAGGCGAAAGCCTGCACGAAATACTGCATGCAGGCGCTCAATTCGCCGTTCCCGCCGCCGAACTGCTCCAGCAGGAGGCAGGCGAAACGCGGATCGGGCTTCGAGACCCGCGCCTTGAAGTGGAGTTCCTTGGAGTGGTAAAACATAGGCGTTTCGTTTTAACGGTTAAACATCGGTGCGATCCCTTTTCCGCAGGCGCACTGCGCCGGAACGGCCGGACCGTACACCGAAAAAAGCAAATGACTTGCCAAACGGGGCCGGATCGCAGCGGAATCGGGCACCCGGAAGCTCCGGAAGCGCTCCTTATAAATATAAGGTGGCGAACTTTTTCTCCGCCGGGCAGGCCGAATGGAACACCTTTTGCACGAGAATGCGGTCGTCAAACCAAATAAAAAAACGTATGATGAAAAAGTTCTTAATGACGTTCGTTTGCGCGGCCGCAGCCTGGTGCGCGAGTGCGGCGCCGCAGGAGGTCGAGTTCGGCAAGCTGCCGCAGAAGTCGCAGGATTTCATCCAGCGCTACTTCTCGAACGAGAAGGTGAAGCGCGTCGAGATGGATCGTCAGTCCACGTGGGACAAGTATACGGTCTATTTCAACAGCGGCAGCGAGGCATCGTTCGAGGGCGGCACGGGCGACTGCACGCAGATCAAGATGAAGGAGGGATATGTTCCCGGCGCCATTCTTCCGGAGGGGGTCAAGACCTATGTAGGCCGGAAATACCCCTCGACGAAGGTCACCTGCTACGAGACGACGAGCGACGGGTACAAGATCGGGTTGGCGAACAAAGTCAGCCTCTACTTCGATCGCAGCGGCGATTTCATCAAGGCGACCGAATAACACGCCTCCCCGCATGCGGGAACAAACGACGCGAGCAGCGCAGCCGATTGGCTGCGCTGCTCGTTTTTCCCGTATGGGCCGGACGGTCGCTGCGGGAGCCCGGCTTTGCTGCGGGTCCGCCCCTGTTGTCCGTCACTTCTCCGGCGCCGACTTTCCGGACCGTTTTTTCGCCGGGGCTTTCCTGTCGGATTTTCGGGTGGACTCCTCCTCCGATGTTCCGGCTGCTTTCTTCTCCAATGTTCCGGTTGCCTTCTTCTCCGATGCTGTGGAGGAGTTCTTCGCCGGTGTTCGGGAGGGTCTCTTCTCCGATGCCGCGGCGGTCGCCTTCGCAGGCGCCTTTTTTACCGGTCCCTTTTTCGCCGGTTCCCCGGAGGCGGCCTTCTCCTCCGGCTCGCGAGGCGCAGCGGCCGCCTGCCTGGCCGCCGCCAGCAGCGGGGCGAGGAACCGCCCCGTATAGCTCTTTTCGCAGGCCGCGACCTCCTCGGGCGTCCCCTCGGCAACGATCCGGCCCCCCTCGGCGCCTCCCTCGGGACCGATGTCGATCAGGTGGTCAGCCACCTTGATGACGTCGAGGTTGTGTTCGATGACGATCACCGTATTGCCGCGATCGACCAACCGGTTCAGGATGTCGAGCAGCTGGCGGATGTCCTCGAAGTGGAGCCCCGTCGTCGGCTCGTCGAGGATGTAGAGCGTGTGCCCCGTATCGGCCTTGGCCAGCTCGGCGGCCAGCTTGATGCGTTGGCTCTCGCCGCCCGAGAGGGTCGTGCAGGGCTGCCCGAGGGTCAGGTAGCCCAGACCGACCTCCTGGATCGCCTTGAGTTTGGGATAGATCGACGGGATCGTCTCGAAAAATTCGGCCGCCGCGTTGATCGTCATGTTCAGCACATCGTTGATGTTGCGCCCTTTGTAGCGCACCTCGAGCGTCTCGCGGTTGTAACGGTTGCCGCCGCACGCCTTGCAGCGCACGTAGACGTCGGGCAGAAAGTTCATCTCGATCGTCTGCACCCCGGCGCCGCGGCAGGTTTCGCAGCGGCCGCCGCGGATGTTGAACGAGAAGTGGCCCGCCCGGTAGCCGCGGATCTGGGCGTCGGGGGTCTTCTCGAAGAGCTTGCGGATGTCGGTGAAGACGTTCGCATAGGTGGCTGGGTTGCTGCGCGGCGAGCGGCCGATGGGCAACTGGTCCACCACCACCAACTTGTCGATGTGCTCGATCCCCTCGATCGCATCGTAGTCGAGGGGCCGGTCGAGCGAGCGGTAGAGCTTGCGGCTCAGGATCGGCCGCAGGGTCTCGTTAATGAGGGTCGATTTGCCCGAACCGCTGACCCCCGTCACGCAGATGAGCTTCCCGAGCGGGAAAGAGACGTCGATGTTCTTCAGGTTGTTGCCGCGGGCGCCGCGCAGCACGATCCGTTCGCCGCTGCCGGCCCGCAGCGCGGCGGGAATCTCGATGCGGCGGCGTCCCGTGAGGTAGTCGGCCGTGATGCTCTCCGACCGCAGAATCTCGTCGAACGTTCCCGCCGCCACGATGCGGCCTCCCCGGCGGCCCGCCCCCGGTCCGACGTCGATGATGAAGTCGGCCGCGCGCATCATCTCCTCGTCATGCTCAACGACGATCACCGAGTTGCCCGCATCGCGCAGCTCCTGCAGCGAACGGATCAACCGCAGGTTGTCGCGCTGGTGAAGCCCGATCGAGGGCTCGTCGAGGATGTAGAGGACGTTGACTAATTTCGAGCCGATCTGCGTCGCCAAGCGGATGCGCTGGCTCTCGCCGCCCGAGAGGCTGCGCGAGGCGCGGTCGAGCGAGAGGTAACCGAGCCCCACGTCGAGCAGGAAGCGCGTCCGCTCGCGAATCTCCTTGACGATGTCGCGGGCGATGCGGCGCTCCTTTTCGTCCATGCGCTCCTCGATCCCCTCCATCCAGGCGGCGAATTCGGCGATCGAGAGGGCCGAAAGCTGGGCGATGTTGCGGTCGCCGATGCGGAAGCAGAGCGCCTCCTCCCGGAGACGCGACCCGCCGCAGACGGAGCACTTGCGATAGACGAGGAACTGCCCGCGCCACTTCTGGCCGCGCTTCGCATCCTCCTCCTCGAGGCGGTCGATGTAGTCGGCCAGCCCCTCCCACTGGAGGAACTGCACCCCGCCGGCCGGAGCGCTGAAGCGGGAGAGGTCGATCGTCAGCGGCTCGGAATCGCCGTAGAGCAGCACGTTGAGCGCCGTCTCGGAGAAGCTCTCCAACGGATCGTCGAGCGTGAAGTCATAGCGGTGTCCGAGCATTTCGAGCATCGCGAAGGTGCGGTCGTTGCGGTACTTGCCGAGCGGTTCGACGGCCCCCTCGCGCAGCGAGCGCCGCCGGTCGGGAATGATCTTGTCGAGATCGAAGACCGCCTCCTCGCCCAGACCGTTGCAGTGGGGGCAGGCCCCCTTGGGCGAGTTGAACGAGAAGGTGTGCGGCGCAGGGTCCTCGAAGGCCGTGCCGGTCGTGGGGCACATGAGGTGGCGCGAGTAGAAGCGCTGCTGGCCGGTGTCGTAGTCGTAGACGGCCATCGTTCCCTTGCCCTGGCGCATCGCCTCCTTGAGCGAGGTCATGATGCGGTCGGCGCTCTCCCCGGCCACCTGCAGCCGGTCCACGACCAGATCGATCGTGTGGGTTTTGTAGCGGTCGAGCCGCATGCCGGACGAGAATTCGCGAATCTCGCCGTCGATGCGGGCGTAGAGGTAGCCTTTGCGGGCCAGCGACTCGAAGAGTTCGCGGTAGTGGCCCTTGCGGCCCTGCACGACAGGAGCCAGGAGGGCGATGCGCCGCCCGGCGAAGCGTTCGCGGATCAGCTCGACGATCCGTTCGTCGGTGTAGCGCACCATCCGTTCGCCCGTCACGGGCGAGTAGGCGCGCGAGGCGCGGGCGAAGAGCAGACGCAGGAAGTCGTTGATCTCGGTGACGGTTCCCACGGTCGAGCGGGGATTCTTGTTGGTGGTCTTCTGCTCGATCGCCACCACGGGGCTGAGGCCCGTGATCCGGTCGACCTCTGGACGCTCCATCGTCCCGACGAAGTGGCGCGCATAGGCCGACAGCGTCTCCATGTAGCGGCGCTGCCCCTCGGCATAGATCGTGTCGAAGGCGAGCGACGATTTGCCCGAGCCGCTCAACCCCGTAACGACCACCAGACGGCGGCGCGGAATTTCGAGATCGACGTTCTGCAGGTTGTGCACCCGCGCGCCGAGTATCTTGATCGTATCCTGTCCCATAATTTTCGACGGACGCCCCGCGCTCCGTTCCGGCAGGCTGCGGCGGGGGCGAACGGACAAAGATACGACAGTTCCGCAAAACGGGAAAGAGCGGCGAGGTTCTTTTGCAGAAAAAAAAGAATTCAGGCGCAAGGCAAGCCCGCAGCCGAGCGGACGGGCCTGCGACGCAGAGGAGCAGCCCTCCGCCCGGGGGCGGCTGCGGGCTGCGGCGGCTTCATGTGAAGCCGCAAATGAAAAATTCAAAATGAAGAATTAAAAATGAATTGCTGCACTCAAATGCTAATTCGATTTCGGAGCGCAGCCTGCGGAGGTCCCGCTCGACTGCAAGGAGCTGCGGGCCTCCGCCGGGCGGAGGCTGCGGCCCGCAGCGATTCCTTGTCGGAATCGCAAATTCAGGATTCAAAATTCAAGATTCAAAATTATACTCGGGTCGCAGCCTGCGGAGCGCGCATGTTCAGTCATGAACTGCGGGCCTCCGCCGCTGGGAGGCTGTAGCCCGCTGCGCCCATTCGGGCGCAAATTCAAAATTCAAGATTCAAAATTCAGAATTACAAGTTCAGGCTGAAGGCCTCCGCCCTGCGAGGGCAGAGGCTGCTCCATACCTGTCAGGCAGGGTTACTTCCCGCCGGAGCGCTCCGGGGCGATGTAGAACCGCTCCAGCGGCGGGTAGCCGGCCTCCTGCATCAATTCATCCCAATTTGCGGGCAGCTCGATTTCGACCGTGCTGCAGCCGCCGCCGGGCATCGTCTGCACCTTGTTGCGGGCCCGGTCGCCCGTAACGAGGATCGCCGTCATCCCCGGCTGCATGACCTGGACGGTCCATATTTCCGTTCCCCCGCATCCTTCGGGCAGCGCATACCACGCGGGGCAGGGTGTCAGCTCCGCCTGCTCCGTGCGGGCGATCCGCTTCTCGTAGCGCGAAAGCGGGAACTTCTCCGGATCGAGGCGGCTGCCCGGATTCGCATAGTAATTGGCAAAGGCCCGTTCGTGCAGCGGCCGCCGCGCCTGTCCGACCAACGCCCGTTCGAAATCGGTCTTGTCCGCGTACGCCTTTTTCAGGCTGCCGGCCACGGGCTCGGTCAGCAGGATCGTCCGATACGTGTACTGCCTGCCGCTGCCGAGGGCGAACTGGCAGCGTTCGGCGACGTCCCAGGCCACGAGTTGCGCGATCCGCCCGGGATCATCGGTCGAGGGAGCCATGTTGTTGCCCCACAGCAGGGCGGAGGATACCGTGATCGTGTTGTCGTTCGGGGCATATCCCTGTCCGACGTGATAGGGCTTCCAGCCGATGCGGGCGCACGCCTCCTCGTCCTCGACCAAACACCACGGCATGAGGTAGCCGAAGGTTCCCATGCGATCCTGCTTGACGCAGTAGCCCGACAGATTCTTGAGCGCAAGATTCAGGAAGCGGCCGATCGCCGCATTGGCCGCCTCCGAAATTTCACCCTGTCCGCAGTCGATGCCCAGCTGCCGCGCGACCGGTCCGTTGAACCAGCAATAGGGATTCCAGGCGTGCGTGCTGCTCAGCGTCCGGCGAAAGTCGGGGGCGCCGAGCGCCTTGGTCAGGGCCACGAGAACAGGCATATACTCGGGGCGGCACCCCGCCATGACGCCGCACGCTGCGACGTGGATCGCCAGTGTCCGGCGATGGGCGATGGGCAGCGTCGCGACCGGCGCATCGTAAGCCATGCCGCCGAAGCGCAGAAAGGCGTCGATGCGTTCCATCGTCGGCGGAACGATCGGCAGGCCGTCGCTCCAGTTCATCTCGGCGAAATAGCGGTTCACGCCGTCGATCGTGCCGCTGAAGACCGTCGCGCGCGGATCGGGCGACGCGAGGTTGTCGAGGGGCGTTTTTTCGCTCTCGGCGATCGGTTTCGTCAGCGCCTCCCGGATCTGCGGCCACAACACCTTGCGCGTGTTTTCGAGGAGCTCCGCCTCGGTGTGCGCCGCAAAGGCTCCGGGATAACGGGCCACGCGGGCGACCTGCACGCCGCTGTGGGCTGCCGTCAGCACCGCCTGCTCGGCGAATCCCGGCCCGGCGATGGTAACGGAGGGAATGCCCATATACTCCGCTGCGATGCTCGATCCGGTCTCTTTCGGGGTGCACAATCCGCAACCCCCCGTTGCCGCTGATGACGGCATCGACGCCGAGCTCCTTCAGCCGGGCCTGGAACTGCTCCACCGAGTTGCGCCGAATGCCGGGGCCGGGGAAGACACCGGCCGAGCCGATCTCGCTCAAGACGTAGACCGTGGCGGTCGGATACTCCTGCAGGATCAACCGCTTGATCTCGGGATGGGTGATCGAGGCCATGAAGCTGCCGCCCACGACGGCGATCGTCTTGCCGTCGAGCGTCGGGAGACGCGGTGCCTGCTCGATCGGCTGTACGGCGGATTGCCCGACCGGGCAAACCACCGAAAAGAGTTCGCCGACGGGCTCCGTGCCTCCATTTGCCTCCATGAGGCATACATTGTCGTTGCAGACGACCGATTCGGGCGGTGTCTGGGCGGAAAGAGCGGCGACGGAGAGGACAGCCAGCGTCGCGGGCAGCAGCAGTTTGGTTCTCATACGAAGGGGGGGTGTTTATTTTCTCTTTAAGGAACGATGCCGACGGTCGTTTTATTGTGTAGAGGGTAATTTTAATGCGGTTTAGGTGGATTTATTTGCAGACAAATGCGGTCGCTGCGCGATCGGCAGCCCGCAGCCGCACCGGTTTGGAGGAAATGCCTGTCTGTAAAATTCGACGTCGCAGACGTCGGCAGCCCGCAGCCACCCCCGGGCGGAGGGCTGCTTTCTCGCGTCCCGCAGGTCCGCTCGTGCAGGCCCACCGCTCGGCTGCGGGCTTGTCTTGCGGCTCGAATATCATTTTTCATTCGCGCCCGGAACGGGCGCAGCGGGCCGCAGCCTCCCGGCGGCGGAGGCCCGCAGTTCGTACCCGAACTGGCGTGCGCTCCGCAGGCTGCAGCCCGAATTGGAATATACGTCCAAACGCGTCCAGCAAGATTATTTCATTTTGAATATTGAATTTTGAATTCTGAATTTGCGCCCGAACGGGCGCTTCGCAGGCCGCGGCCCGAATGCCCCCACCGATATACAACGAAAGCCGCTACCGTAACAAGTAGTGGCTTTCTATCATGTCGGGGAGACTGGATTCGAACCAGCGACCTCCAACTCCCGAAGCTGGCGCGCTAACCGGACTGCGCTACACCCCGAACAAGTACTCTTTCCTTTTAAGAGCGCACAAAGATACGTCTAAAAACCGAATCAGCCAAATTTTTTCCAAAAAAAATGCACGAATCATTGATCCGCCCGCTTTTCCGCGACAAAGAAGAGATCGTAGCAATCCTCCGTGAAAGGCCCGAGCCGGTAGTCCTCCATGCGGATCGAGGCGGTCGCGTCGGGCGCCTCCCGCAAGAGCCGGCGGCGGTTGCGGCGGTTCAGCCAGTCGTAGGGAAGCTGCAGCAGCCGGCGCGGCAGGCGGTGCTGCAGGTCGAGAATATCCCAACGGGCAAGACGGGCGACGCTCGCGCGGTTGCGTTCGTAGTAGGCCCTGACCCGCTCGTCACCGGCGATTCCCAGCGCCTCGATGTTGCCGAAGCAGGTCGAGAGCAGGTTTCGCAGTGCATCGACTCCGTATTCGCGGACATGCCAGGGGTTGCGCGTCAGCGACATCGGTGCGTTGGGCGTCGTGAGGATAAGGCGTCCGCCCGGGCGCAGCACGCGGCAGATCTCGCGAACGAAATCGACGTCGCGCTCGATATGTTCGATCACCTGGAACGAAATCACGCAGTCGAAGCGCTCCCCCTCGAAGGGGAGCGGCGGCACCGTCGCCTGCAGAAATTCGACGTTGTCGGGCAGCTCCTCCGCCAGCGGCGGCATCTGTTTGTCGATCGTCACGAACCGCTGCGCATGCGGCGCGATGATCTCGATGCCGTAACCCGTGCCGGTACCGATCTCCAACACATCGCCTTCGATGCGTTTCGCCGCCTCGACGTAGGCGAGCAACGAACGCTGAAAAACGAAGTTGTCCGAGGCGTCGCGCGAAACGCGCTCAGCGGTATTCGGATGGATGCTGCTCATCGCCGTACGAGTTGAATGCCGTTTTCCGTCATGACGATCTCGCCGCGTTTGAGGAGCATGCCGGCCGATCGTTTGAAGAGCTTCTTGCTCATCTTCGTGAGGCGGGCCACCTCCTGCGGATCGCTGCCGTCGTGAAGCGGCAGATGTCCGTCGTTGGCCCGCAGCAGTTCGCGCAGCTCCCCGGCCGAACCGGTCACCTGAGCGAGCCCCTGCCGCTGGAGCGAGAGATCGATGCGGTGATCTTCGGTAATGCGGCGCACGTAACCCGTCAGGCGATCGCCCACGGCCACCTCACGGAAGAGCTGGTTGCTGTAGATCATACCCCAGTGGCGGTTGCGGACGATCACACGGAATCCGATCGGGCTCTCGGAGGCGACCAGCAGATCGACCTCGTCGCCCGGACGGACCGTGATAATCTCGTTGTCGATGAAGCTCTTGAGCTTCATGGTCGCCACACACCGCCCCGTGATGTTGTCCTCGTAGGCATAGACGATGCAGTGGCGCCCCGGCTGCACGCCTCCCTGCTGGTTGCGGTTCGGCAGGAAGAGATCCTTGCCGTGAAGCCCCCAGTCGAGGAACGCCCCTTGCGGCGTGCGGTCGACGACACGCAGCCAGGCTGCTTCGCCGACCTGCACGAGCGGCGTCTCGGTCGTGGCGACGAGCCGGTCCTCCGAGTCGTGGTAGATGAATACCTCCTTTTCGTCGCCCGGGCGATCCGAGAGCGAGGTATACCGGTTCGGCAGCAACACTTCGTGCTGCTCGTCGTCCGCGAGGTAGATGCCGTGTTCGGTCGTGCGGCTGACCGTCAGCCGCTGGATGCGTCCTGCTTGTATCATGAGCGGAATCTTTCTGAAAAAAGATGGTACAAAGTTACGTATTTTCCCCGCATAAAAAAAGCCTTTCCAAAAGCGGAAAGACTTTTTCACACACAAACAATAACAATTAAAACGGCTGTTTCGCTTATTTCAGATACAAAGATCGGGCTTTTTCCGATGCGCGTCAATCACCACAATTCGGTATTTTGCAACTGGTGGCGGACGGCAGGCTGCGGCGCCCTTGCGGGCGCAAATTCATGATTCAAAATTCAAGATTCAAAATTAAACAGCCTTGCCGGGGGTATGCAAGGGGTGTGTTCTGATTCGGGCTGCAGCCTGCGGAGGGCGCGCTCGAAGCGGACCTGCGGGACGCGAGCTGCGGGCCTCCGCCGCCCCCAGGCTGCGGCCCGCACGGTCCTAACGGACCGAAACAACATTGCGGACGACGGTCGCAAAGCGATCGAATAAACTGGTAAAGTGCAAATAAATTTGCATTTTGCTCTCGACTTTTCGTATCTTTGGCTACGCCTTAGATACTCCGTCTCGGCAGAATCAAGCTGTCGCTTGCTTCCGCGCTCGACTTTTCGTATCTTTGTCTACCTCTAAACACCAACCCATGAAACACCTTCTTCTATCGCTCTTCGCCCTCCTGCTCGTTCCGGGAGGCGCGACGGCGCAGCCGGCCGGCCGGTCGCTCGACGCCGACCACCCGATCGAGCTGCTCGACGGTGCGATCCGCTACGCCGGCAAACGGATCGAGCTCGGTCCGCACTGTTTCTACCTCGATGGACAACTTACAGATGCCGAATGCGCTGCATCGCCCTACCTCTACAACTCCTTCACAGAGGCGGCCCGCCACTTCACCCCCGGCACGCCCGACGAACCGATGCGGCTCTACATCGCCCCGTGGGTCTACTGGATCGACGACCCGGACGATCCCTACATCCCCGGTTCGCGCGGCGAGCAGCCCTTCGGCCTCGTGGTGAAATGTCCCTACCTCCAGCTGATCGGGCTGAATCCCGATGCCGAAGCCGTCGTGCTCGCCTCGCAGCGCGGGCAGACCCAGGGCGCCATCGGCAACTTCACCATGTTCGACTTCCACGGCGACGGCATGCTCTTCCGAAACCTCACGATGGGAAACTTTTGCAACGTCGACCTCGACTATCGGTTGAAGCCCTCGCTGAGCCGTCCGAAACGCCTGCCGGCCATCACGCAGGCCCATGTCGCCTACTGCCACGGCGACCGGATCGTCGCCGAAAACGTCCGTTTCATCAGCCGGCTGAACATGAACCCGCTGAGCGGCGCCCGCCGCATCCTCTTCGACCGCTGCCACATGGAGAGCACCGACGACGCCCTCTGTTCGACGGGCGTCTACCTCCGCTGCTCGTTCGACTTCTACGGCCAGCGCCCCTTCTACAACAGCGACCGCTATGGCGCCGTGCTCCTCGACTGCGACTTCCGCATCCGCCACGACACGCCCCGCCAGTACTTTTGCAAGGCCGTGGGGCCCCTCTCGATCATCGACTGCCGCTACCGCGCCGACAGCGCCTGCTACGCCGGCTGGACCCACACCCCCACCGACTGGCTGCGCTGCTACCAGTACCATGTCACGATGAACGGCCAACCCTACGTCATCGGAGCAGACAAGCCCTACAACACCATCTGTCTCGACCAGCTGCCGATGCTGGCCGCCTACCGGCTGACCGATACCGAGGGGACCTTTTATAATACGTACAACCTGCTTCGCGGCGACGACGGCTGGGATCCGCAGCAATTGCGTGCGCGCGTCGAACGCCTCTCGCGCCGCGACGGCCGCGACTTCGGCGCCATCGCCTCCTGTCTGCACCTCGAGCCCCGCACGCTCGAGCTGCAGACGGGCGGGGCACCGGCCGAGGTGCGGGCGCAACTCATGCGCCACGGCGGCTATCCGCTCGACAACCGCCCGATCCGCTGGCGCGTGCAGGCGGGGTATGAAAAGTACGTCCTCCTCTCGACCGACGAGGGGGGCCGCTGCACGCTGACGGCCGCCAACGACGAAGACCTGCCGCAGCACTTCTCCGTGATCGCCTCGACCGACGAGGGGCACGAAGCGGCGGTCGAACTGACCGTCCGTCCCGCCTTCGTCGCCCCGCCCGCCTGCACGGAGCAGCCGACCCTCCGGATCGAAAAGGGAATGGCCACGGTCAATTACGCGCTCGACCTCGGCGGCCGCGAGGATCGGTCGCTCATCACCTGGTACCGCGGCCGCCGCAGCGACGGGCGCGACGCCCTGCCCGTCGCCGTCTCGCGGCTCGACCACCCCGAACGCCGCTACGCCCTGACGGCGGCCGATGCCGGCTGCTATCTCTTCGCCGGCGTGCGCCCCAAGCACGTGCGCTGCGAGGCGGGCGAAGAGCTCCGCACACCGATCCGAAAGATCCGGCCGGCGGAGGTCATCGCGACCCGCACGCTCGAGACCGACTTCCGCACCCTTCCGACCGGCCTGCAGCCGGAGGTCCGGGAGGGCTGCTGGAGCGTGGACGGCTGCAAACCCGAGGAGACGGCCGCCTACGACTGGCGCGTCGATCCCGAGCGGCCTATCTGGGCCTACGGCGAGGGGCTCAACGGGGCCATGGGCACCGGGCTCATCCAGCTGCAGAAGGGGGCCCGGCTGCGCTACACGCCGCCCCGCGGCCGCTACGGCGACATGACCGTCACGCTCGACTGCGACCCGGCCAAGACGGCGGGCCAGGGCTTCGGCAGCGCCACGGGCCAGTTCATGGATCTCTACATCCAGTTCGACACCCGCACCTTGACGGGGTACGCCCTCCGCGCGATCCGCACGACGAAGTACAGCAACGCCGTCGATTTCCTCCTCGTCCGCTACGACCGCGGCCGTACGACAGCTATCTGCGAGCCCGTCTCGTCGCCCTGCTTCCGCACGGGCTGCACACTGACCCTCCGCGCCGTCGGGAATCGGCTTACGGCCCACGTCGAGACGACCGCGGAGCTGCCCGCCGAGACGCGCCACCTGCCGCAGACGGTCGATCTCGAAGCGGCGATCGCCCCCCTCCCCTACGGCGGCACAGGCATTCTCTACACGGGCTCGTGCGGCGAGAGCCTCGTGATGCTCCACCGCCTGCGGATCGACTGGGAATAAAGGGTTTCCGCTTGAAACAGTGCGCCGGAACGACCTCGCGTGTCGCTCCGGCGCACCTTTTTTTCGCATCCCCGCAGCTAACAGATTCCCGGCGAAGGCGCCGAACGATCGACGATTTGTCGGCCGAAGGCGCTTCGCAACGAAAGATTCACCTTTTTTTCATAAATAATGCGGTCAAAAAGTTGCCCGATCGGATTATCCGCGCTATCTTTGCGCTATACGATCCGAACGAAACGGAACCGGAAAAATTCGAACCATGGCAAACGGAAGAATGACGCGAACGAATCGACTGAAAATGAACGGGGGGGGGATTTTCACGCTCCGCCGATATTCGCATAAGCGCATCCATATAACCGAACCATGACCGGACAAAACGAGGGAGCTGCGGCGACGCAACTCCCTTCGCGTTTTTCCGCACCAACCGGCGCCGCAGCGCCGCAAACCGAACAATCGCAACACTGTAAACCTCTTTTATTAACTAAAACAAACATTTATGAAGAAACTTTTCCTTCTGATGGTTGGTCTGTCGTTCTTCGGCCTCACGGCCGTGGCGCAGACGATCGTCTCGGGACGTGTTTTGGATGAAAACGATCAGCCGCTGATCGGTGCCACCATCCTCGTTCCGGGTACGACGCAGGGTACGAGCACCGATGCCGACGGCCGCTTCATGCTCCGGACGGGCAAAGGGGTCGATGCCGTGCAGGTGAACTACCTGAACTACAAGCCGGCCGACTTCAAGATCAACGCCTCGGCCACGAAGCAGGATCTGGGGACGATCAAGATGGAGCCCTCGGCCATCGCCATGCAGGACGTCGTCATCACGCAGTCGATCGCCGTGCAGCGCAAGACCCCGGTGGCTGTCGCCACGGTCAGCGCCGCCGATATCGAGTACAAGCTCGGCGGTCAGGAGTTCCCCGAGATCCTGAAATCGACCCCGGGCGTCTACGCCACCAAGGACGGCGGCGGCTACGGCGACTCGAAGATCAACATGCGCGGCTTCAAGTCGGAAAATATCGCCGTTATGGTCAACGGCGTTCCCGTGAACGAAATGGAATGGGGCGGCGTCTACTGGTCGAACTGGGCCGGTCTGTCGGACGTCACCCGTTCGATGCAGACCCAGCGCGGTATGGGCGCCTCGAAGATCGCAGCTCCCTCGGTCGGCGGTACGATCAACATCGTCACCAATTCGATCGACGCCAAGAAGGGCGGTTCGTTCACCTACGGCGTGGGCAACGACGGGCTGCAGCAGATGACCCTCAGCCTCTCGACGGGTCTCACGGAGAAGGGCTGGGCTGCCAGCGTTCTGCTCGGCAAGCGCTGGGGCGACGGCTATATCCAGGGCACCAGCTTCGAGGGTTACAACTGGTTCGTCAACATCTCGAAGCGTATCAACGACCATCATCAGCTCTCTCTGACTGCCTTCGGTGCCCCGCAAAAGCACAACCAGCGCAAGCCGCTCTATGCAGGTTTGAGTATCGCCGAGTGGGACAAGTGGGCAAAGACCTATATGGGCGAAAAGGATATGTATCGCTACAACGCCGTATACGGTTTCGACAAGAACGGTCAAGAACGTTCATCGATGGTCAACCAATACCACAAGCCGCAGATCTCACTGAACCACCAGTGGCAGATCGACTACAAGTCGTCGCTCTCGACAGCCCTCTACATGTCGATCGGCCGCGGCAGCGGCTATTCGGGGCAGGGCCGTACGTCAGCCGACCGAAACAACTGGAACGGTGCCAGCTACGGCAAACTGCTGCACACCTTCCGCAAGGCGGACGGTACGTTCGACTATGGTGCCATTCAGGAGATGAACGAACAGAGCCCCGACGGATCACGCATGGTCATGTCGCAGTCGAACAACAACCACATGTGGTACGGCCTCCTCTCGACCTACACGAACCAGATTTCGAAGAGCCTCGAGCTCTCGGCCGGTGTCGATGTCCGCTACTACGTGGGCGAGCACAACAACAAGATCATCGACCTCTACAACGGCGCCTACTTCCTGGACGACGGCGACCGTAAGAACGTGAAGCCCGAGAACAACATCGCCGCTGCCGATCCGAACTGGAAATACGAGAAATTGGGCGTGGGCGACAAGGTCTACCGCGACTACGACGGTCACGTACACCAGGAGGGCCTCTTCGCCCAGCTCGAATGGACGCGCAAGAAGCTGAACGCCTTCGTGTCGGGTTCGTTCTCGAACACGGGCTACTGGCGTGTCGACCGTTTCTACTATGACGACGCCCACAAGGAGTCGGAGCACGTGAACTTCCTCGGCTACACAGCCAAGGGCGGTGTGAACTGGAACTTCACGGAGAAATCCAATATCTTCCTGAACGTAGGTTACATCTCGCGCGCGCCGTTCTTCTCAGGCGGTGCCTTCCTCCAGTCCACCACGAGCCATGCCACCAACCCCGATGCCAAAAACGAGCGTGTATTCTCGATCGAGGGCGGCTACGGCCTCCGGACGCCGACACTCACGCTGAACCTGAATGCCTACTATACGCTGTGGATGGACAAGGCAATTGTCCGCTCGTCGCAGATGTCCAATGGCGACTATGCCCGTGTGAATATGACGGGTGTCGATGCCCGCCACATGGGTATCGAGCTCGACTTCCGCTACAAGCCCACCCGCTGGCTGAACGTAACGGGTATGCTCTCGGTCGGCGACTGGATCTGGACAAGCGACGCCCGCGGATACGTCTACGACTCGCAGGGCCAGCCGATGACCAAGGCCCTCGACGGTACGGTCGCTTCGGGCATCATGGCCGACGACCACATGTACATGGACGTTCGTCAGAAAGATATCCACGTCGGCGGTTCGGCCCAGACGACGGCTGCCATCGGCGCCACCTTCTTCCCGATGAAGGGGCTGCGCATCAGCGCCGACTGGAACGCCTATGCCAACAACTATGCCGACTTCTACATCGGAGGTTCCACGAGCCTGCAGAATGTCAACGTCAACGAGCCGTGGCGCATTCCGTGGGGCCACCAGCTCGACCTCTCGGCCAGCTACAGCTTCAAGATCGGCAAGGTGAACGCCACCCTCTACGGCAACGTGAACAACGTCTACAACTACAACTACGTCATGGATGCCCAGTGCGCCGCAGACGCTACGGGATGGCAGGATGCCTATGCCGTGATGTACTCGTTCGGACGCACCTACACCCTGAAATTAAAACTCCGTTTCTAACAGCACCCACCGATTATGAAAAAGAATATTTTCAAACTGTTGTCATTCGCGGCCATCGCCTTGCTGGGGTGGAGTTGCGAAACCGACTATTACAACGAGCACTACCTCGACGGGTATGAGCCGAACGACGAAATCACGGACGTTCAGTCGATCGAGTACACGCTGACGACGGCCGACTATGCCGCCATTGCCAGCAACTCGACGAACAAGGCGATCGCCGAAGCGGCCGGAGAGGAGGCGGTCGAAGCCCTGAACGCCATCAAGAAGAACGGATACTTCGCATCGACCGAGGAGGCCCAGACCTATATCAAGGCCTTCGTATCGTCGAAGTACGACTACTACCTCTCGAACGGTTCGAGCGTTGCGGTCAACTACGCCGTAGCTGCGAACATTCCTGAAGAGCTGCAGGCCATGAAGGCCGCAGCGGACTACACGCTGAAGGACGAGGCCTATGCAGCTGCCGGCAGCAAGGTAAAGGCTTTGACGCCCGCAACGATCGACAAGCTGGCGGAGATCGTCCCGAACGATGAACTGAAGCTCGAGGCCGGGCAGTATGTCGCCGTAACCTACAACTGGCAGGACGGCGAGGCTTCGACGACCGAGAAAACGGCCGTCCGGAAGGCTGATGCCTCGAATTACACCAGCAAGTTAGGCTCGGCCGTACTCAACGAAGCTGTTTCGATCAAGGGCTACGTATCGGCCGTCTGCACACAGGGAATCATCGTCACCGACAACACCGGTTCGATCCTCGTCTACAAGGCCACGGGCTTTGCTGTCGGCGATGAAGTGACCGTCGAAGGGACGATCTCTTCCTACAACAAGGGCTTCCAGCTCGACACCACGAAAGGTGCTGTCTGCACGAAGACCGGCACGAAGGCGGACGGGGTCACCTACCCCACCCCCACGGTGATCGACGGTGCAGCACTGGATGCCCTGCTCGGCCAGGCGACCGACGAATATGCCAAGTATGTCCAGATCATGGGCACGGTGGCCGTCAGCGGCAATTACTACAACTTCAACGTCGAGGGTGCCGCGAAAGCCACGGGCAGCTTCTACGGCCTTTCGGACGAGCAGAAAAGCCAGTTGAAGGACGGCGACAAGATCACGCTTTACGGCTACTTCTCGTCGATCTCGAGACAGAGCGGCGAGCCGAAATTCATCAATATCATCGTAACGAAGATCGTAGCGGGAACGCCGGCAGCCGGAGACTATACAAGCGTGCTCGGATCGGCCAAGCTGGACGACGAAGTCGAAGTCAAGGGTTACATCTCGGCAACTTCGACGCAAGGTCCGATCTTGACCGACAACGGCGGCTCGGTGCTGCTCTACAAGACCTCGGGTTACGAGATCGGCGACGAAGTAACGGTCAAGGGCAAGCTCTCGTCTTACAACAAGGGCTTCCAGATCGGAACGGCCGGACTTGAAATTACCAAAACCGGAACGATGACCGTCACCTACCCCGCAGCCAAGGAGTTGACGGGTGCCGATATGGATGCGCTGCTTACGAGCCGCACGGAGGACGGCTATGCCGAATACGTCAAGATGAGCGGTAAAGCTGTCGTCGGCAACTACATCAATTTCGAGGTTCCCGGTGCAAGCACTGCGCAGGGCAGCGTATACGGCGCGACGGATGCGATCAAGGCGCAGCTGACCGACGGCATGGAATGCACGCTCTACGGCTATTTCGTCTCGATTTCGAAGTCGAACGGCGAGCCGAAATTCATTAATGTGATCGTAACGAGCGTCGAGCCGAAAGTCGTAACCGAGACCTACGAGCAGCGCTACGCCCTGCTCAAGTGGAACGGCAGCGCCTTCACGATGGCAGATGTCACGATGGTACAGCCCGCCGATTACGCCGAGATGGGCCAGGCGTCGGGTTACTTCAAGGCTCCCACCCAGGAGACCTACCTGCCGAAGTTCCTGAACAAGACCTATCCCTACGCACTGGCCGAGGAGGTGAAATACGTCGTCTACAAGCTCGGCGCCAGCGACTGGACCGTAGACGAGTACACCAACGACGGCGCATCGTGGATCAAGAACGACTACATCGTCAACGAAAACGCCCCCTTCATCAAGGCCGGCGGCGAGTGGATGTTCAACCCGAACCGTACGATCGTGCTGAATCCCGACAAGAGCGACTTCAGCAAGAAGTACTATCAGGCAGTCATCGATTGGGTATACGCCAACAAAAACGAGAAGTACACCTATGACAACCGTTCAGACAGCCGTATTACCGATGCCGAATATTACAGTGGCTGCGCCTCGGGCTACACCAACCTGAACTGGCGCATCAACACGCTGCCCAAGTACTATTGGAGCGCGGCCGGAGAGGATGTCTCGGCTTACGAGAAGTACACGTCGGACGATGTCGCCGAATCGAAGGCCGCCTACGAGGCATTCTACAAGGAGGCCGAGAAGCACTTCGCTGAATCGATGGCCGCAGCCCTGGGCGTGCTTCACGCCGACCAGAAGATGATCGAGGGTGTCGAGACGATCTTCACGATCCAGATGATGCTCTACACGCAGCACATCGGCTCCTCGACGGGCCGTGTAACCCATGCTTTCGAATTCAAACTTGTTGACAACGGCAAGTTCGAGTATGTACGTATGTACGCGCTGGAGGATCGCTTCGAACTGATGAAGGATTCGAACTGGCAGTAAATCTGCTGCGCGATTTTGCAGCGGGGCCGTCCTTCGGGGCGGCCCCGTTTTTTGTGCGGGGAGGCCGCCGGCCCGTTTCGCTCCGTGTTTCTCGCATTTTGGCCCCGTCTTTGCAGCATTCGTTTCTCCGGAAAAGCATCGGTCCGCCGTTCCGAAGCCCTTCGCGGTTCGCGGCGCAGCCCGGCCGAAGGGCCCTGCCTGTCCCCTTGCCGCATCGGATAACGGCACCGATCCCTTTTCGACCGTGCGACGGAGCGCCCCCGGGGTTCGCTCCGTTTCGCTTTTGTCCCGCACCGTACGGACATACCCCGTCCCGGCTGAATAAATTTGTATGGTGCCCATCTTATGCGTATCTTTGCACCTATGAAAAACATCGTTTTCGACCTCGGCGGCGTGCTCTTCATGCGCGATCCGAAAAAGTGTACGCCCGCATTCATCGACTTCTTCAGCTTCGTCCGACAGCCGGAGCTTCCCCGCTTCTGGAACGAATACGACCGCGGCACCCTCACGGTCGGCCAGGTGACCGACGAATTGTGCCGTCTGAACGGCTGCAACCGCGCATTGTGCGAGGAATATATGCGCATGGCGATCGACAAGCAGGAGCCCGTGAAGCCCACCGAATGCCTCATCGGCGAGCTGAAGGCGGCCGGCTACCGTCTCTACGTCCTCTCGAACATGTCGCGCGAATTTATCGCCTTCCTGCGGCGCTTCCCCGTCTACCGGCAGTTCGACGGCGAGGTGGTTTCTTGCGAGGAGGGGCTATGCAAGCCAGAGCCGGCGATCTACCGGCTGCTGCTCGACCGTTTCGGGCTCGACCCGGCCGAGACGCTCTTTATCGACGACCGCGCCGACAACATCGCCGGCGCCCGCGACGCGGGAATCCACGGCTTTCTCTTCGACCGCCACGACCCCGAAGCTGCCTGCACCGAGCTGCGCCGCCGGCTGCTGTAACGGCCTGCCCGTTTCACGGGCGTATGCAGACCGCACACTCCAAACAGCGCGGCCCGGCCCGACTTTTTCGGACCGGGCCTGTTGTTTCCGGCATAAAAATCGTTATCTTTGCAAAGGAACTAAATCGCAGAGGCTATGACTACGGTACATATAGAGGACAGCACTCCGGAAGGACGTTTCTTGCTCGACTTGATCAAGAACCACAAAAGTGTGACCATCGAACCGCAAACATCGGAGGCATGGCAGGAAGCCATTGCGGCCGGAGCGGTAGAGGTCGATCCGTTTTTCGACGAGTTGAATTCGAGAATCGATAATTGGCCGTTATCCCGTGCGTAAAATTCTAATTTCGAGACAAACTCGGGTTAAGATCTCCGAGCTCGAATCCTATTTAAGAGACGATTTGAATTTATCGAAAACTGCAGCACGCCGGTATAGCGACCGAATGCGGCAATTCGTTTTTTCTTTCGCTGACGAAACCGTAAAATATCCGCTCTGTCGCTTCAAACGGTGGTGTAAGTTGGGCTACCGTTGTGCCGTATTCGAGAAACATTGGGTCTTCGCCTACGAAATCTTCCCCGAAGGCATCATTATCCGCGATATGTCCCATACCGCGGCTCTCGATGACGCGGAGTGATTCGCCCGCAAAACAAAACGTATAGCATTGCCGAACAAAAGCAGGAGTGCGGAAAATTCCGCCCCTGCTTTTTTTATGCGAAAAGCAGGCTACCCTACTTTCTCCCGCCGGCCAAGGACAAAACGCTGAAATGCCGCGGCATCATCAAAAAAAAGAGGCACCCGAAATTCGGGTGCCTCTTCGCTGCCGACCGGCAGGATCAACTGCCGAAGTTGTCGTAGAGAATATTCTCGGGCGGGACGCCGAGCGAGTCGAGCATCTTCACCACCGACTGGATCATCATCGGAGGTCCGCACATGAGGTAGATGCAGCCCTCGGGATCCTCGTGGTTCTTGAGATAGTTCTCGTAGAGCACGTTGTGCACGAAGCCCGCCGTGTAGGGCACGCCGGCGGCATCGGCCTCGGGATCGGGACGGTCCAGCGCCAGGTTGAACTTGAAGTTGGGGAACTCCTCCTCGATAGCGTGGTACTCGGCCAGGTAGGGGGCCTCCTTCAGCGCGCGGGCGCCGTACCAGAACGACACGGGGCGTTTCGTTTTCTCCGTCTTGAAAAGGTGCATGATGTGGCTGCGCATCGGCGCCATGCCGGCACCGCCGCCGATGAAGATCAGCTCCTGGTCGTCGGGCAGGTTGTCGGGCAGGAAGAACTCGCCGTAGGGGCCCGAGATCGTCACCTTGTCGCCCGGCTTGCGCGAGAAGATGTACGACGAGCAGATACCCGGGTTCACCTTCATGAAGCCGCCGTTCACGCGGTCGAACGGAGGCGTCGCGATGCGGATGTTGAGCATGATGATGTTGCCCTCGGCCGGGTGGTTGGCCATCGAATAGGCCCGGAAGGTCGGCTCGGGGTTCTTCGTCACAAGGTCCCACATCTTGAACTTGTCCCAGTCAGCGCGGAACTGCTCGTCCACCTCCATATCCGAGAACTTGATCGCGTCGTACTTCGGAATGTCGATCTGGATGTAGCCGCCGCTGCGGAACTTGAGGTGCTCGCCCTCGGGCAGCTTCACGACGAACTCCTTGAGGAAGGTCGAGATGTTGCGGTTCGAAACCACCGTACACTCCCACTTCTTGACGCCGAGCACCGCCTCGGGCACGTGGATCTTCAGGTTCTCCTTCACCTTGACCTGGCAGCCGAGGCGCCAGTGCTCCTTGGCCATCTTGCGCGAGATGAAGCCCGTCTCGGTCGGCAGCAGCTCGCCGCCCCCCTCGAGCACCTGGCACTTGCACATGCCGCAGGCGCCGCCGCCGCCGCAGGCCGACGGCAGGAAGACCTTGTTGTCGGCCAGGGTCGCCAGCAGCGTCGAGCCGCTCGCAGCCGTGAAGACCTTCTCGCCGTTGTTGATGTCGATCGTGACATCGCCCGACGAGGTCAGTTTCGCCTTTGCAAAGAGAAGCAGCCCCACCAGTACGAGGGTCACTGCCAAAAAGGCGACGATTGCAACGATAATTGTCAATTCCATGTTGTTCCTTGTCTCTTGATAAAGGTTATAACTGGATGCCCGAGAAGATCATGAACGCGATGCCCATCAGGCCGGTGATGATGAAGGCGATGCCGGGGCCCTTCAGTGCGGCCGGGATGTGCGAATAGGTCGTCTTCTCGCGGATGGCGGCCATCATGACGATCGCCAGCCACCAGCCCAGACCCGAGCCGAGGCCGTAGACGATCGACTGCCAGAGGCTCGTGAGCTGGCCGCCGTCCACCTTCTGCTGCATGAAGAGCGAACCGCCCATGATGGCGCAGTTCACGGCGATCAGCGGCAGGAAGATGCCCAGCTGGCTGTAGAGCGTCGGCGAGAACTTCTCGACGATCATCTCGACGAGCTGCACGAAAGCGGCGATCGTCGCGATGAAGATGATGAAGGTGAGGAAGCTCAGATCGACCCCCTCGACGAGGGCGTCGGCCTTCAGAACGTAGTTGTAGAGCAGATAGTTCAGCGGGACGGTCATCACCTGCACGAACGTGACCGCGGCGCCGAGGCCGAGGGCCGTCTTGACGCTCTTCGAGACGGCAATGTAGGAGCACATGCCGAAGAAGAAGGCGAAGACCATGTTGTCGATGAAGATCGACCGGATAAAAAGATTCAACGTTTCCATAAGCTATCCTCCTATTTTTCCTGTAAGTCCTTGTTTCGCGAACGGTGGATCCAGATGATGCAGCCGACGATGATGAGCGCCATCGGCGGGAAGAGCATCAAGCCGTTGTTGGCGTAGAAGCCTCCCTCGGCGACGTACCAGCTCTCGGGAATGACGCGCAGTCCGAGGAGCGTGCCCGAGCCGAGCAGCTCGCGGAAGAAGGCCACCGTGACGAGGATCATGCCGTACCCCAGGCCGTTGCCGATACCGTCGAGGAAGGCGGGCCAGGGCTTGTTGCCGAGGGCGAAGGCCTCGACGCGACCCATGACGATGCAGTTCGTGATGATCAGACCGACATAGACCGACAGCTGCTTCGAGACGTCGTAGACGTAGGCCTTCAGCACCTGATCGACGAGAATCACCAGCGCGGCGATCACCACTAACTGGACGATGATGCGGATGCGCGACGGAACGCCGTTGCGCAGCAGCGACATGACGAGGTTCGAAAAGGCCGTGACGACCGTAACGGAGAGTGCCATGACGATGGCGGGCTTGAGCTGGACCGTGACGGCCAGCGCCGAGCAGATACCCAAAATCTGCACGATGACCGGGTTGTTCGCCGAGAAGGGACCGGTCAGATATTTCAGATTTTTCGCCGAAAAGATCGGCTCTTTCTCCTTACTCATTGTTTTCTGCGTTATTCGTTTCACACTCCGTGGCGGCAGCGGCCGCAGCGGCGGCGCGCTTCGCTTCGAGCATCGGCACGTAGGCCCCGAGGCTCGCGCGCAGCATCGCCGTCACGCCGTCCGAGGTCTTCGTGCCGCCCGTGATGGCGTCCACCTCGTGGGCGGGATCCTTGGCACCGCCCTTGCGCAGCGTCACCGAGACGAAGTCGTTCCCCTCGAAGAGGGTCTTGCCGACGTAGAGCGCCTGGTGTTTGGGCGTCGCGATCTCGGCACCCAGACCCGGGGTCTCGCTCGCATGGCCGAAGACGGCGCCCGCCACGGTATTCATATCCTGCTCCAGAGCCACGTATCCCCAGATCGGGCCCCAAAGTCCCGAGCCGGTGACGGGCAGCACGATGCGGCCGTCCTCCGCCTCGAAAACGGGATAGCGGCCCGCCCCGAAGGCGCCCTTCAGATCGAAGAGCATCTGGAGCGCTTCGTCGCCCGTGACGCCGTCGATCCGCGCGCCCTCGGCATCGACGGCATAGGCCGTCACGTAGGCGTCGTAGTCGCGGTCGGAGGCCGAGAGGGCTTCGAGGATCGCATCCTTCTTCTCGTTGAGCACGTTGGCATTCTGCCGCGACTTGAGCGCCATGGCCGCGACGGCCAGCAGCGTCGCCACGACGACGACCATCACCGTCGCGTAGATGACGATATAGCTGTTACTGTTCTTGTTCATACGACAGACTTATTTAGCGGTTTTAACACGGTTCCGGCGGCGGGCGATGTTGGCCTCGACCACGAAATAGTCCACCAGCGGAGCCAGGGCGTTCATGAAGAGGATCGACAGCATCATGCCCTCCGGGTAGGCGGGATTGGCCACGCGGATCAGCACGGCGATCGCACCCGTCAGGAAGCCGACGATGTATTTGCCCGTATCGGTCTGCGCCGAGGTGACGGGGTCGGTCGCCATGAAGACGGCGCCGAAGGCGAAGCCGCCGATGATGAGGTGCCACCAGGCGGGATAGTCCGTCACGCCGCAAGCCTGGAAGAGGTAGCCCATCGCCAGACCGCCGGCGAAGACCGAAACCATCGTGCGCCACGAGGCGATGCCCGTGAAGAGCAGCACGGCGGCGCCGATCAGGATGGCCAGCGTCGAGGTCTCGCCGAACGAACCCGGGATGAAGCCCAGGAAGGCGTCCAGCGGCGAGAAGCCGAGCTCGCCCGTCGTCGAGAGGTGCTCGAGCGCCGTGGCGCCCGAGACGCCGTCCACCCGGGCGCCGAGCATCGTCCAGTCCGAATACCACACCTGCTCGCCCGAAATGTGGGCCGTGTAGGCGAAGAAGACGAAGGCGCGGGCCAGCAGCGCGGGGTTGAAGACGTTCATGCCCGTACCGCCGAAGACCTCCTTGCCGAAGACGACCGAGAAGGCCGTCGCCAGGGCGACGATCCACAGCGGGGTCGAGACGGGCATGATGAGCGGGATGAGGAAGCCCGTGACGAGGAAGCCCTCGTTCACCTCGTGGCCGCGGATCTGCGCGAAGTAGAACTCGATCGCCAGACCGACGATGTACGAGACGCAGACCATCGGCAGGATGCGCAGCAGGCCGTAGAGGAAGGCCGTGAAACCGGTGAGGTGCACCTGCAGGCCCGTGTTGTAGCAGCCGAACAGGAAGGCGGGCACGAGGGCCAGGACGACGACGATCATCGTACGCTTCATGTCGTTGCAGTCGCGGATGTGGGCGCCCTTCGCGGTGGTCGTGTTCGGTACGAAGAGGAACGTTTCGAACGCCTCGAAAGTCGAGGCGAGGAAGCTCAACCGGCCGCCCTTGGAGAAGGCCGGCTTCAGCCTGTCTACATAATTTCTCAAGTTGCTCATCGCTTATGCCTCCTTAATCATTAAGTTAATACCGTCCCGGATCACCTGCTGGATCGCGATCTTCGACGGATCGACGAACTCGCAGAGGGCGAAATCCTCCTCGACCACCTCGTAGATGCCGAGGTTCTCCATCTTGTCGATGTCGCCCGCCATGCAGGCCTTCAGCAGATACATCGGATAAATGTCCATCGGCAGATACCGTTCGTAGAGCCCCGTGACGACGAACGGACGTTCGCTGCCGTTGAGATTCGTGTCGAGCCGGTACTGCTTGCGGGGGCAGAGCCACGAGAAGTAGGCGCGCGAAACGGAGAATTTCTTCGTCCGCGGCAACATCCACCCCAACAGTTCGTACTTGTCGCCCTCGGGGATCACCGTCAGCTGGTGGGCGTAGAAGCCCGTGAACTCCTGCATCGTGCGGCGGGCGCCGGTCAGGACGTTGCCCGAGATGATGCGGACCGAGTCGCCCTCGGCCTGCGGCTTGATGCGGCCGCCGAGCACCGAGTCGATGCGGGCGCCGGCGATGATGCGGACGTACTGCGGGTCGGCGACCTCCGAACCGGTGACGGCGATCGTGCGGGTCCGGTCTACGCGGCCTTCGCGGACCAGGCGGCCGATGACGGCCACATCCTGGATGTTGATCGTCCAGACCACTTCGCCCTTGTTGATCGGGTCGATGTGGTGGATCTGCACGCCGACGTTGCCCGCGGGGTGCTTGCCGGCGAAGGTGTGGAGCTCGACACCCTTGAGCGAGGTCATCTCCCCCTCCTCATGAGCGCGCACCGAGAGGTGCACCTTGCCGGCGGTCAGACGGCCCAGCAGGGCGAGACCCGCTTCGAGGTTCTCGCGCTCGCCCTGCAGCACGAAGTTGTAGTCGGGGGCGAGGGGCGCCGAATCGAAGGCCGAAATGAAAATCGCCTTCGGGCTGTCCGAGGGGTTGGCGATGATGCCGTAGGGACGCTGCACGAGCATCGGCCAGAGGCCCGAGCGGAGCAGCAGTCCGACGATCTCCTCGCGCGATGCCTTGTGCGGATCGAGTTTCGGGAACTCCTCGTAGGACTGCGTTTTCGAGGGGGCGACCGTAACGGAGAGCACCTTGCGCTTCTCCCCGCGGTTGACGGACGAGACCGTACCGCTCACGGGCGAGGTGAAGAGGATGCGCTCATCTGCTTTACTGAAAAACAGCGGCGTACCAGCCTTGACCTCGTCGCCCACTTTAACCAGCAGCTTCGGAGTAACGCCCTCGAAATCGAGCGGCGAGAGGCCGTACTCTTCGGCTAACGGCAAGACCGTCAGCCGCTTCGAGGCGGCACCTGCGAGATTGATGTCGAGACCCTTGCGTAAAGTAATGATTTTCGACATGATGGTTAATGTGTTTGATGTATTTGAATGATTGTGTTCGTTGTTATTTCGCTAACACGCTGAATCGCGTGCGAAAATACGAAATTTTTTCCAGATAAACGAGGGCTCGGCGGATTTATTCTTAAATATTCTTAATTACCACGCAGCTGCCTGTCGCAAAAGAGGGGTTTCGACCGCAAAATCGGACGCGCAACGATCGGCGGACCGCAGTTTATTTTGAATTTCGGCCATGAAAAGGCCGTGCGGGCCGCAGCCTACCCGCAGCTCGCGTCCCGCAGGCCTGCTTCGTGCGCGTACTCCGCAGGCTGCAGCCCGTGTTCGTAATTCTGAATTTTGAATATTGAATTCTGAATTTGCGCCCGCAGGGCGCAGCAGCCCGCAGCTTCGCCCCGTGAAGGCCCGCTGCTCGCTTACCGCTCGTGCAGATGCTTCGCAGGCTGCGGCCCGAGTGGCAATTTTGAATCTTGAATTATGAATTCTGAATTTGCGCCCGCATGGGCGCAGCAGCCCGCAGCCGCCCCCGGGCGGAGGGCTGCAACTCCCTTGCGGTCGATGCTGCCCGTCCGCTCGGCTGCGGGCTTGCCCGAAATTAAGATCGGTCCGTCAGGACCGTGCGGGCCGCAGCCTCCCGGCGGCGGAGGCCCGCAGTTCGTATCCGAATTTGCGTGCACTCCGCAGGCTGCGACCCGAATCGGAGTAAGCCCAAGCGTGTCCAGCAAGATTATTTCATTTTGAATCTTGAATTCTTAATCTTGAATTTGCGGTTCCGACAGGAACCGCAGCGGGCCGCAGCCTCCGGGCAGCGGAGGCCCGCAGTTCGTGACCGAACTTGCGGCGCTCCGCAGGCTGCTGCCCGAATTGGGAATAAGCCCAAGCGTGCCCAGCAGACCCTTGTAATTTTGAATCTTGAATTTTGAATGATGAATTTGCGGCTTCATGAAGAAGCCGCAGCGGCCCCACCTGCTACCTCCCGCTTCGCGGCGGAACCGGGCGCCGCCGCTTCGAACCGGCCAGCCGGATATAGTTCTTCAGGCTGTCGCGCTCGATTCGCGCCACCGACGGCCGGTCCGGCAGATAACACACCCGCACCCGGTCGCCGACACGGGCCGTCATCAGGTTGCGGTTGCGGTGCACGGACTGCACGTAGGCCGAATCGCCCACCGTATAGCTGTAATCGAGCCAATAGACCGTCACTTCCCGCATCCGGCGATGGCCGCGATACCCCGGCGAGGGGCGTCGCTCGACCCGCGAATAGACCCGCGTAACAGTCCCGACCGTCTGTTCGCCGCGCGCATCCAACTGTTCACGCACCCACTGCCCCCGCAAGACAGCCGCGGCGAGCAATACCGCCACCGCCGCGAGGCAAGCGATCACCCAAAATTTCATCGACTTCTTCTTCATACAATTCCTTTGTTTGCATTCCGCATTCCACATTCAGCATCCGGCATCCGGTCTCCGGCATCCGGCTCCGCCCGTACGGCAGCATGCGGCAGCGTCCGCCGGGCCCGTGCGCCACGGTCCGCCCCGTTCCGGCAGTCAAAATTACCCCTTTTCGGATCGACAGACAAGAAAAAAGGACCGGAAAGTCGATTTCCGGTCCTTTTTGCGATACAATAGTCTGTATTAGCCGAGGAACGAGAGCAGGATGCCCGCTGCCACGGCCGAGCCCACCACGCCGGCCACATTGGGACCCATGGCGTGCATAAGCAGGAAGTTCGAGGGATTCTCGCGCTGTCCCTCCTTCTGCGAAACGCGCGCAGCCATCGGCACCGCCGAGACACCGGCCGAACCGATCAGCGGGTTGATCTTGTTCCCCTCCTTGGCGAAGAGGTTCATGAACTTGGCCAGCAGCACACCGCAGGCCGAGCCGATCCCGAAAGCGATGATACCCATCAAAAGAATCTTCAGCGTCGCGGGGCTCAAAAAAGTGTCCGCCGTAGCCGTGGCACCTACCGTGAGACCCAAGAAGATCACCACAATGTTCATCAACTCGTTCTGCACGGTCTTCGAGAGACGGTCCACCACGCCGCACTCCTTCATGAGGTTGCCCAGCATGAGCGAGCCGATCAGCGGAGCGGCATCGGGCAGCAGCAGCGAGATGATCGTGGCGATGACGATCGGGAAGACGATGCGCTCGGTCTTCGAAACGGTGCGCAGCGTGCTCATCTTGATCATGCGCTCCTTCTTGGTCGTAAGGGCCCGCATGATGGGAGGCTGGATCACCGGGACGAGCGCCATGTAGGAGTAGGCGGCCACAGCGATCGGGCCCAGCAGCTCGGGCGCCAGCTTCGAGGTGAGGAAGATGGCCGTCGGGCCGTCCGCACCGCCGATGATGCCGATCGAACCGGCCTGCTCGGGGGTGAAGCCCAGTGCGAAGGCGGCCAGGAAGGTGATGAAGATGCCGGCCTGGGCGGCGGCACCCAGCAGGAAACTCTTCGGATTGGCGATCAGCGGACCGAAATCGGTCATGGCGCCGACCCCCACGAAGATAAGGCAGGGATAGATGCCGAGCTTGACGCCCAGATAGAGGTAATCGAGCAGACCGGGGTTCTGCTTCACGAACTCGCCCCAGTGGATATGGCCTCCCGCGAAGAGCTCCTCGTGGAAGAGGCCGGCACCCGGCAGGTTCGTCAGCAGCATGCCGAAGGCGATCGTCATGAGCAGCATCGGCTCGTACTGCTTCTTGATGGCGAGGTAGAGCAGGAAGAAGGCGATGGCGATCATCACCAGATTCCCCCACTGCATTCCTGCGAAGATGGCCGTGAAGCCCATCGAACCCAGGAACTTTTCGAGGCTCTCCAGCGCGAAATTCGATGCGAGGAAGGGTATCATGACTATCCGATCACGATTAGGTTATCACCCTCCATCACCGTAGCGCCCTGCTGAACAAGGATCTCCTTCACGACGCCGGCGCGGTCCGAGTCGATGTTGTTCTCCATCTTCATGGCCTCCAGCACGAGCAGCGTCTGTCCGACGGCCACCGTGTCGCCCACGGCGACTTTCACGCCGAGCACCGTACCCGGCAGCGGGCACTTGATCGCTCCGGCAGCGGCGGCTGCGGGAGTTTTGACCGGCGTCGAGGCGACGGCCGTGGCGGGCGTGATCCGGGCGCTGTCGGCCTGCTTCAGGGCGGGAGCCACCTGCGGTTTGGCCACGGCGGCGCCCTTGCCGCCCTCGATCTCCACCTCGTAGTGCGTACCGTTCACGGTTACGCGCGCCAGCGTCGAGTTCTCGTCGATCTCGTCAATCTGCACGTTGTAGGTGTGGCCGTTGATCTTCAATGCGTAATCTTTCATTGTTCTTTTGTTTGCTTTTTTTCAGTTGCGAATCGCCGCCGGAGCCTTCCTCCGCACCGCGGAGGAGCACCCCATCCCGATCATCCCCGCCGGACAAGGCCGCGAAGCGCATCGGAGGGTCCCCGCAGGGGCCGGAGCGGCGAATCGCCGGAATCGATTTTCCTATTTTCTGTCGGGCAGCTGGGTCAAGCCGTGGATCTTCGAGTTCCACGGCGAGTAGGCACGCTTGATGCTCAGAATGGTCAGCACCTCCGACTCGCGGTCGTGCAGCGCACTCTTGTAGAGCTTGAGCGCCGTCGTGATGGCGGCGATCTCCTCCTCGTGCAGCAGACCGGCCGAAACGGGCTTGCCGGCCTGTTTCGGGAGTTTGTGCTCATGCTGCTGCGCGAAGATCACCCCGAAGAGCTTCATCACGAAGACCATCAGAACCAGCACGAAGAAGACGAGCCCAATGCTGATCACCGTTGCCCAGATCATCTCCGTCCAGCCCCAGCCTGTTACTGCTAATGCTATCATCATCGGGTACGATTAAAGCGGAATGTTCGAATGTTTCTTGGGCGGATTCTGCAGCCGTTTCGTAGCGAGCGACTGCAGGGCGCGGATGATGCGGAAGCGCGTGTTGCGCGGTTCGATCACATCGTCGATATAGCCGTAGCGGGCGGCGTTGTAGGGGTTCGAGAACTTGTCGTTGTACTCCTTCTCCTTCTCGGCGATGAAGGCGGCGCGCTCCTCGGGCTTGTCGGCGAGCTCCTTGAGCTCCTTGCCGTAGAGCACCTCGACGGCGCCGCCGGCACCCATCACAGCGATCTCGGCCGTCGGCCATGCGTAGTTGATATCGCCGCGGATATGCTTCGACGACATCACGATGTAGGCGCCGCCGTAGGCCTTGCGCAGCGTAACGGTGATCTTCGGCACCGTCGCCTCGCAGTAGGCGAAGAGCAGCTTGGCGCCGTGCGTGATGACGCCGCCGTACTCCTGGGTCGTACCCGGCAGGAAGCCCGGCACATCGACCAGCGTCACCAGCGGAATATTGAAAGCGTCGCAGAAGCGCACGAAGCGGGCGGCCTTGCGGCTGGCATTGATGTCGAGCACGCCGGCCATGTACTTCGGCTGGTTGGCGATGATGCCCACCGACTGTCCGTTGAAGCGGGCGAAGCAGGTGATGATGTTCTTGGCGAAGCCGGCCGCCTGCTCCAGATACTCGCCGTTATCGACGATGGCGCGGATCACCTCGGCCATATCGTAGGGCTTGTTGATGTTATCGGGGATGATCTCGTTGAGCGAATCCTCCAGACGCGTGGCGGCATCCGTGCAGACGGCCAGCGGTGCATCCTCCATGTTGTTCTGCGGCAGGTACGAGAGCAGGTTCTTGATGAGCGCGATGCCATCCTCCTCCGTATCGACGGCGAACTGGGCCACGCCCGAGCGGGTGGTGTGCATCGTGGCGCCGCCCAGCTGCTCCTGCGTCACGTCCTCGCCCGTCACGGTCTTGACGACCTTCGGGCCGGTGAGGAACATGTTCGAGGTCTGCTTCTTCATGATGATGAAGTCGGTCAGCGCGGGCGAGTAGACCGCACCGCCGGCGCAGGGGCCGAAGATGGCCGAGATCTGCGGAATGACACCCGAGGCCATCACGTTGCGCTGGAAGATGTTGGCATAGCCGGCCAGGGCGTTGACGCCCTCCTGGATGCGGGCGCCGCCCGAGTCGTTCAGACCGATGCAGGGGGCGCCGTTGCGCATGGCCAGATCCATCACCTTGCAGATCTTGTCGGACATCGACAGCGACAGCGAACCGGCCGTCACGGTGAAGTCCTGCGCGAAGACGTAGACCAGACGGCCGCCGATCGTGCCGTAGCCCGTCACGACGCCGTCGCCGAAAGTGTGGCTCCGATCCATGCCGAAGTCGTAGCAGCGGTGCGTCACGAACATATCGAACTCCTCAAACGAACCCTCGTCGAGCAGCATCTGGATGCGTTCGCGGGCCGTGTACTTGCCCTTGGCGTGCTGCGCGTCGATCCGTTTCTGACCGCCGCCCAGACGCGCCGTCTCGCGGTTTTCGATCAGTTTGTTGATTTTAGCTTGAATTTCGCTCATGATTCGGTTGCGTAAGATTTACTTGTTCTTGTTTTCGCACAGCTCAGTGAGGATGCCCTGCGTCGATTTCGGGTGCAGGAAGGCGATCGTGAGCCCCTCGGCGCCCTTGCGCGGCGTCTTGTCGATAAGGCGGATGCCCTTCGCCTCGGCGTCGGCGAGCTGCTCCTCGATGTTTTCGCAGGCGAGGGCCATGTGGTGGATGCCCACGCCGCGGTTTTCGATGTACTTGGCGATCGTCGAATCCTCCGAGGTCGGCTCGAGCAACTCGATCTTCGTCTGGCCCAGCTTGAAGAAGGCCGTGCGGACCTTCTGGTCGGCTACCTCCTCGATGGCGTAGCACTTCAGACCCAATACGTTTTCCCAGTAGGGAATGGCTTCGTCGAGACTCTTCACGGCAACGCCCAGGTGTTCGATGTGAGATACTTTCATAAGATGTAACGGTTAAATTGGTAATTGTTTAAGTTCTATTTTTGCGATTTCCCCGTTTTAGGGCATACAAAGATAATTTATTCTTTTTCATCGGCCAATTTTTTCGAAACTTTTTTACAGGCGGATTGCAGGCGGGGCGAAATGCGCCGCGGGCGGCTGCGGCTCCTTCTCGGAGCCGCAAATTCAAGATTCAAGATTCAAAATAAAATAATCCCGCTGGACACGTTTGGGCGTACATTCCAATTCGGGCAGCAGCCTGCGGAGCGCTCGCAAATTCGGCCACGAACTGCGGGCCTCCGCCGCCGGGAGGCTGCGGCCCGCTGCGCCCATTCGGGCGCAAATTCAGCATTCAAAATTCAAGATTCAAAATTAATAAGGATCGGTTGGGCATCTATTCGGGCCGCGGCCTGCGGAGGGCGCAACGACGCAGAGGAGTTGCGGGCCTCCGCCGGGCGGAGGCTGCGGCCCGCCGACCTCTTGCGAGGTCGATTCCCACCCAAGGCCAGCCCGCAGCCAAGCGGACGGGCTTACTCGAGCAGACCTTCGGAACGCGAGCTGCAGACCTCACAACGGGGAGGCTGCGGCCCGCACGGTCCTGACGAACCGGTTACACACCCCGCCGCCGACAGAACCGGCGGCATCATCTTATTTTTCCCGTTTCGTTTCCGATTTTTCAATTTTCCTCGTATCTTCGCAGAAAAGAACCGAACCGCATCATGAGCTTCACGAAGATCAACCATTACGAACGCGAATACGCCGACACGCACCACGACACGGCGCTGGAGGTCGCCGAGGGGGTCGCCGAACAACCGATCGTCAACCCCTATTTCACGCGGCGGCGCAAGCGCGCCCTCACCACCGAGGAGTATATCGCCGGCATCCTGCGGGGCGACATCACGATCCTCTCGCGCGCCATCACGCTCATCGAGTCGAGCAATCCCGAACACTACGCCCAGGCGCAGCAGATCATCGAAGGGTGCCTGCCGCACGCGGGCCGTTCGGTGCGCATCGGCATTACAGGCGTTCCGGGAGCGGGCAAATCGACCTTCATCGAGGCGGTGGGAGACATGGTCGTGCGGCTGCACCACAAACTGGCCGTGCTGGCCATCGACCCCTCGTCGGAGCGGAGCGGCGGTTCGATTCTGGGCGACAAGACCCGCATGGCGAGCATTTCGGCCAACCCCGACATCTTCATCCGCCCCTCCCCCTCGGCGGGGTCGTTAGGCGGCGTGGCGCGCAAGACGCGCGAGACGATCGTGCTGTGCGAAGCGGCGGGATTCGACGTGATCTTCATCGAGACGGTCGGCGTCGGGCAGTCCGAAACGGCCGTCCACTCGATGGTGGACATGTTCCTGCTGCTGCAGATCTCGGGCGCAGGCGACGAGCTGCAGGGGATCAAGCGCGGCATCATGGAGATGGCCGACATGATGGTCATCACGAAGGCCGACGGCGAGAACCGCCACAAGGCCGAACTGGCCCGCACGCAGTTCCAGGGGGCGCTCCGCCTCTTCCCCACCCCCGAGTCGGACTGGCGGCCGAAGGTCTGCACCTGCTCGGCCGTCACCGAAGAGGGGCTCGAAGAGGTCTGGAAAGGGGTCGAGGAGTATATCGAACACATCGAACGCAACGGCTACTTCCGTCACAACCGCAACCGGCAGAACAAATACTGGATGTACGAGACGATCAACGAAGCCCTGCGCAACTCATTCTACCACGACCCTGCCATCGAGGAGCGGATCGGTGTGCTCGAACAGCGCGTTCTCGAAGAGAAGGTTTCGTCGTTCATCGCCGCCAAGGAGCTGTTGGAGATGTATTTCGGGAAGTGAAAACCGGGGCGGGGGCGGAGCGCCGGAAGGCCCGCGCCGCGGTCGGATTCGATGCCGCAGGTATCGGCGTGCATTTCATATTGAATCCTGAATGTTGAATTTCGACCTTGAAAAGGCCGTGCGGGCCGCAGCCTGGGGGCGGCGGAGGCCCGCAGCTCGCGTCCGCAAGTCCGCTCGTATGCGGCTCCTTCGCAAGCTGCGCCCCGATTGGCAATTTTGAATCTTGAATTTTGAATGCTGAATTTGCGGTTCCGGAAGGAACCGCAGCGGGCCGCAGCTTCGCCCGGCGAAGGCCCGCAGCTCGCATCCTATTAGTCTGCTTCGTGCGTGACCTCCGCAGGTTGCGTCCCGATTGGCAATTTTGAATCTTGAATTTTGAATGCTGAATTTGCGGTTCCGGAAGGAACCGCAGCAGCCCGCAGCCGCCCCCGGGCGGAGGACTGCATCCTCGCGTCCCGCAGGTCCGCTCGGGTAAGTCCGTCCGCTCGGCTGCGGGCTTTTCCTGAATGGAATCGGCCCGCAGTTCGTTGCCGAACTTGCCTGTTCCGCAGGCTGCAGCCCGAATATCATTTTTCATTTTTAATTCTTCATTCGTGCCCGCAAGGGCACAGCGGGCCGCAGCCTCCCCACGGCGGAGGCCCGCAACTCCTTGCAGTCGTGCGCGACCTCCGCAGGCTGCGTCCCGATTGACAATTTTGAATCTTGAATTTTGAATTCTGAATTTGCGGTTCCGGAAGGAACCGCTGCAGCCCGATCTCCTTTATTCGATATTCACAAAAATTTCACCGGAAAAATTTGCATTTCTCCTTTTCCGTGCACTATCTTTGTAATATCAAAATAATATCATTTTAACTCACATCGAAAATGGAGAACAAGAACTACGTGTACAACGGTTGGAAATGCAACGGCATCGTGGCGCTGCTGCTCGTATTGGCCGGTATCGGCATCGGCATCTGGTTGATCGTCCTCGGCGCCATCCGCCTCGACGAGGCCCTTCCGGGCGGCGGCTGGCTGCTGGCGGGCGGCATCGCGCTGACCCTCTGGTCGCTCATCTGCTGCGGCGGCTTCATGCTCCTCGAGCCGAACCAGGCCCGCGTGATGCTCTTCTTCGGCAACTACCGCGGCACCTTCTACCAGACGGGTTACTGGTGGGTGAACCCCTTCCTCGACGCCAAGAAGATCTCGATGCGCGCCCGCAACCTCAATGTCGATCCGATCAAGGTGAACGACAAGACGGGCAACCCGATCATGATCGGTCTGGTGCTCGTCTGGCGCATCAAGCAGAACGATATTTACAAAGCGGTCTTCGAGATCGACGCCGCCACGACCGACGGCACCCCCGTCTCGGCCTCGAAGCGGATGAACATCCTCGAAAACTTCGTCGCCGTGCAGAGCGATGCCGCCCTGCGCCAGGTCGCCGGCTGCTACGCCTACGACAGCAACGATGCGAAGAGCGACGAGCTGACCCTGCGTTCGAACAGCGAGGCGATCAACGAACAGCTCGAGCAGACACTCAACGAGCGGCTGGAGCTGGCCGGCATCGAGGTGATGGAGGCCCGCATCAACTACTTGGCTTACGCCCCCGAAATCGCCGCCGTCATGCTGCGCCGCCAGCAGGCCGACGCCATCATCTCGGCCCGCGAGAAAATCGTCGAGGGGGCCGTGTCAATGGTGCAGATGGCCCTCCGGCAGCTCTCCGACCAGCAGATCGTCGATCTGGACGAGGAGCGCAAGGCGGCCATGGTTTCGAACCTGCTCGTCGTACTTTGCGCCGACGAAGCGGCACAGCCCGTCGTCAACACCGGAACGCTTCACCATTAGCGGCATGGCCAAGGAGACGACCAAAAATTTCGTACTGCGCATCGACGCGGCGACGATGACCGAACTGGAGCGGTGGGCCGAGGATGAATTCCGATCGGTCAACGGCCAGCTGCAGTGGATCATCGCCGACGCGCTGCGCCGCAGCGGCCGCCTGAAAAAGCAGAAACAAACGAAGACGCAAGATGGAATGGTTCGCGAAACGGCAGATGAGAAGCGCTGACAGGGAAAGCCACATCGCGCTCCTCGAACAGCTGCAGAAGCAGAACGAACGGTGGTGGGTGACCGTCCTGAAGACCTTTTTCTTCGGACTGATGCTACTGCCGATCAAGACCGAGTGGTTCAGCACAGCCAAACTGATCGCCGGGATCGCCGGAGCAGCCAGCTACCTGCTGACGACGATCGTCACCGTCCTGCATCTCGCACCACTCACCCGCTGGCGCCGCCTCTCGGCGGCCGTGAGCTCTGTCGGTGTCGTGTGGATCGTCATACCCGTCTATCTGCTGCTCTTCGACCGCACGGGAAACCGCGAGAACATGTATCGGCTGCTCGGCTGCGCCCCCTTCATCTGGCTGCTGTTCGCCTACTGCCGACTGCGCATCCGCCGGATCCGCCGCGAAAGCGCCGAGGAGATCGACCGGCTGCGACAAGCTGAACGGCGCCGCAAACGGTTAGAGATGTTGTAAACGCCCCGATCCGGCAGGCTCCCGGCACGTCCTTTCCACACAGCTTCCTGCGAAGATTCGGGAAGGTCCGATGCTGTTTCGAAAAGCCGCGGGCCTCGCCTTCCCTAAAAATATCAAAGAGAGACACCATGCAAAAAATCGTCGTATTCACCGGAGCCGGCATTTCGGCCGACAGCGGTCTGGCGACCTTCCGCGACGCGGACGGCCTTTGGGCGAACTACCGCATCGAGGAGGTCTGCACTCCCGAAGCCTTAGTGCGCAACCGCGCCCTGGTCATCGAATTTTACAACCAGCGGCGGCGCGAGATGCTCGCTGCCGAGCCCAATGCGGCACACCGGGCGCTGGCCGAACTCGAGCGCGACTTCGACGTGGAGATCGTCACGCAAAACGTCGACAACCTCCACGAACGGGCCGGATCGAGCCGCGTCACGCACCTGCACGGCGAACTGACGAAGCTCCGCTCGATGCGCGATCCCGACCTCATCGTCCCGATCGAGGGATGGGAGCAGCAACTCGACGCGACAGCTCCCGACGGCGCCCTGCTTCGGCCCCACATCGTCTTCTTCGGCGAGGCGGTCCCGATGTTCGACCAAGCGGCCCGGATCGCCGCGACGGCCGACCTCTTTCTGGTCATCGGCACCTCGCTGGCCGTCTACCCTGCCGCCTCGCTCGTCCGCTACCTCCGGCCCGGCGTGCCGGTCCGGCTCGTCGATCCCGGCATGCCCGACCTCGGCGCGATCCGCAATCCGCTGACCCATATCCGCAAAAGGGCCGCCGAAGGGGTGCCGGAGCTGTGCGGGCAGCTCCGGCGGCAATAGCCCTACCCGATCCGCTGCGCCTTTTCGGGCGCAAATGATATTCGGGCCGGAGCTTGCGAAGCAGCGCACCCGAAGCGGACCTGCGGGACGCGATTGAGTTCGAGAAAAGAGCCCGCAGCCGAGCGGACGGGCTTGCGACGTAGAGGAGCAGCCCTCCGCCGGGGGGGGCTGCGGGCTGCTGCGCCCATTCGGGCACAAATTCAAAATTCAAGATTAAGAATTCAAAATTACCGATCGGGCTGCAACCTGCGGAGAGCACACTCGAGCGGACCTGCGGGACGCGAGTTGCGGGCCTCCGCTGGGCGGAGGCTCCGGCCCGCTCGGCCTTTTTAAGGCCGAAATTCAAGATTCTAAATTCAAAATTAAAAAGGGAGCATTTGATTCGAGTTCGGGGCGCAGCCTGCGGAGGTCGCGCACGTTCGGCAACGAACTGCGGGCCTCCGCCGCCCCCAGGCTGCGGCCCGCCGACCTCTGCGAGGTCGAACCTGACGACAACCCCGCAGCCGAGCGGTGGGCCTGCGACGCAAAGGAGCAACCCTCCGCCCGGAGGCGGCTGCGGGCTGCAGCGGCTTCTTGCGAAGCCGCAAATTCATGATTCAAAATTAAACTCGGGCTGCAGCCTGCGGAGAGCACACTCGAGCGGACCTTCGGGACGCGAGATGCGGGCCTCCGCCGCCGGGAGGCTCCGGCCCGCTCGGTCCTGACGGACCGATTACAACCCGCGGCAAGCCCGCAGCCGAGCGGACGGGCCTGCGACCATAAGGAGCAGCCCTCCGCCCGGGGGCGGCTGCGGGCTGCTGCACCCGTTTCGGGTGCAAATTCATAATTCAAGATTCCAAATTCAAAATTACGAACTCGGGCCGTTGCAGCTCCCTTGTTCCTCCGCGGACAAGGGGTCGATACGTCTCGGCGAACGGGCCGGGTTCCGAATCTCGTTTTTTTTGCCTATCTTTACGGCCGTCGAAGCAAACGAAAACCGAAACAGATGACAGCAGCCTACGAATCGTTCCTCGTCGTGATGGCCCTCCTGGCCGTCGCCGTCTTCATCGGCCTGCAGTTCGTCGAGGCGGGCTACGGCTATCTCTTCAATCCGAAGTTCGGCCGTCCGATCCCGAACCGCATCGGCTGGATGCTCATGGAGTCGCCCGTCTTCATCGCCATGGCGGTGTTGTGGGCGCTCTCCGACCGGCGATTCGAGGCGGCGCCCCTCGTTCTCTTCCTTCTCTTCGAACTGCACTACTTCCACCGCTCGTTCATCTTCCCGCTGCGCCTGCGCGGCCGCTCGAAGATGCCCCTCGGAATCGTCGCCATGGGCATGCTCTTCAACACGCTCAACGCCCTCATGCAGGGAGGCTGGATCTTCTACCTCGCCCCGGCGGACTACTACGCCGGCTGGCTGGCGGAGCCCTGCTTCTACATCGGTGCGGCGATCTTCTTCGCCGGCATGGCGATCAACCTCCATTCGGATGCGATCATCCGCCGGCTGCGCCGTCCGGGCGACACGCGCCACTACATTCCCTACGGCGGGATGTTCCGCTACGTCACCTCGGCCAACTACTTCGGCGAGCTGACCGAGTGGATCGGCTTCGCCGTCGCCTCGCGGTCGTGGGCGGGCGCCGTCTTCGCCCTCTGGACCTTCGCCAACTTAGCTCCCCGCGCCGCCTCGCTGCGGCGCCGCTACGAGGCGGAGTTCGGCGACGAGTTCCGCCGGCTGAAGCGCAAACGCATCCTCCCTTTCATCTACTGACATCATGGAATCGAATCTCTTCACCCCCTATACCCTCGGTCCGCTCACGCTGCGCAACCGCACGATCCGTTCGGCCGCCTTCGAGTCGATGGGCAAGGATTTCGGCCCGACCGAACAGCTCAAGCAGTACCACGTCGCAGTAGCCCGCGGCGGCATCGGCATGACGACGCTCGCCTACGCCTCGGTCAACCGCAGCGGCATTTCGTTCAACAAGCAGCTCTGGCTGCGTCCCGAGATCGTCCCCGCCCTGCGCGACATCACCGATGCGATTCACACCGAAGGGGCCGCCGCCGGCATCCAGATCGGCCACTGCGGCAATATGACCCACTGGAGCACGGCGGGATGCTTTCCCGTGGGGGCCTCGACGGGATTCAATCTCTACTCCCCCACCTTCGTGCGCGGTATGCGCCGCTCCGAGTGCGAGGCCTTCGCCCGCGACTTCGGCCGGGCAGTCCGCACGGCCCGCGAGGCGGGGTTCGACTCGGTGGAGGTGCACGCCGGCCACGGCTACCTCATTTCGCAGTTCCTCTCGCCCTACACGAACCGCCGCCGCGACGAATACGGCGGATCGCTCGACAACCGCATGCGCTTCATGCGGATGTGCCTCACAGAGGTGATGGAGGAGGCTGCGCGCTGCCGGATGGCCGTGTTAGTCAAACACAACATGGAGGATGGTTTCAAGGGGGGCATCGAACTTCCCGAGAGCCTCGAAATCGCCCGCGAGATCGAGCGGTTAGGGGTCCACGGGCTGGTACTCTCGTCGGGCTTCGTCTCGAAGGCCCCGATGGCCGTCATGCGCGGCCGCATTCCAACCAAGACAATGAGTTACTACATGCCCTGGTCGTCGTGGCCGCAGAAGATCGTCGTCAACCTCTTCGGAAACCTCATGATCCGGCAGTACGAATTCGAGGAGTGTTTCTTCCTCGAAAAGGCGAAGCAGTTCCGCCGGGAGCTGAAGATGCCGCTCGTCTACGTCGGCGGGCTCGTCTCGCGCAAGGGGATCGAGCGGGTGCTCGGCGAAGGGTTCGAGCTGGTGCAGATGGGGCGCGCCCTCATCAACGATCCCGCCTTCGTCGAAAAACTGCGGCTGGGCGACCTTTCGACCCGCTCGGGGTGCGACCACCGCGACTACTGCATCGCCCGCATGTACTCGGTCGATATGCAATGCTGCCACAACTGCCAGGAACCGATCCCGGAGAAGATCTGGAAGGAGCTGGCCAAAATCAAATAAGCATGAAACGGGGTGCGGTTCGGCCGGGTACGGCCTGGGCGCTCGTGACGGGCGCCGGATCGGGCATCGGACGCTGCTATGCCCTGCGGCTGGCGGCATTGGGCTACGAGGTGGCGCTCGTCGGCGAACGCGAGGCGCCGCTGCGGGCCGTGCAGGCCGAGATCGAGGCGGCGACCGGCCGGCGCACGGCGGCGATCGTCTGCGACCTGGCGCGCATCGATGCGGCCGAGGAGCTCATCGAACGGGTGGCGGCCGCCGGCATCGAACCCGACGTGCTTGTCAACAATGCCGGCATCTTCTCCTTCTGCGACGTGCTGCGCACGCCGCGCGAGCGGATCGAACGCATCGTGCTGCTGCACGACCTGACCGCGACGAAACTCTGCCGCCACTACGCGGCCCGCATGATCGAGCGGGGCATCGGAGGGCGGGGGCGCATTCTGAACATGTCCTCCTACTCGCTTTGGATGCCCTTCCCGGGGCTGGCCGTCTACAGCGCCTCGAAAGCCTATCTGAAGGCTTTTTCGGTCGCCTTCGCCAAGGAGGTGCGCGAAAAGGGGATCCGCGTCACGGCGGTCTGCCCCGCTGGTGTGGCGACCGACCTCTACGGACTCACCCCTTACTGGCAGCGGATCGGCGTGAAGGTAGGGGCGCTGATCACGCCCGACAGTTGCGCGCGGCGGGGGCTGCGGGCTCTGTGGCGCGGACGGCGCTGCACGGTGCCCGACTGGTGGAACCGTCTGTGGATTCCGCTGCTGGTCCTCCTGCCGATGGCGATTCTCCGGCCGCTGCGGCGCTATACGATGAAGTTTCAGAAATAGGCGGGGAGGGCTCGTGGTGAAATCGGGTCGCAGCATGCGGAGCGCGCAAGGCAACGATAAAGAAGCTCGGATACTGTCTGTAATCGCAAATTTACGCTCGGGTCGCAGCCTGCGGAGCGCACGCAAGTTCGACTACGAACTGCGGGCCTCCGCCGCCGGGAGGCTGCGGCCCGCTGTGCCCTGTGGGCGCAAATTCAAAATGTAGAATTAAAAATGAATAATTTGCAGTCCTATTCAGGCCGCGGCTTGCGAAGGGCCGGCACGAACGGACGCAAAGGCGGACGCGAGCAGCGGGCCTTCGCGTGGGCGAAGCTGCGGCCCGCTGCGGTTCCATTCGGAACCGCAAATTCAGAATTCAAAATCACTAATCGGGTCGCAGCCTGCGGGGCTCGCATGCGACGTTAAGGAGCAGCGGGCCTCCGCCGGCGGAGGCTGCGGCCCGCTCGGTCCTAACGGACCGGTCCCAACTTGGGGTCAGCCCGCAGCCGAGCGGTGGGCCTGCACGAGCGGACCTGCGGGACGCAAGCTGCAGCCCTCCGCGACCTGCCAATGACTGATGGTCCCGATTCTGTTCGAGGTCTGCCCGCAGCCGAGCGGAGGGGCTTGCGACGTTAAGGAGCAACCCTCCGCCCGGGGGCGGCTGCGGGCTGCCGATCGCTCCGCGATCGAATTTGCAGACAAGCTATTTCACCATAATAGCTGGCTGCGGGCTGCCGGTCCTGACGACCGGGACAACTGCTGCGGAGAGCAAACGGCCGGCATCTCCCGCAATACGGAAAAAAGCTTAAAAAAACAGAACAAACGATGACGAACGAAATCGACAACGTAGTCTTCGACCTCGGCGGGGTCCTGGTCGATCTGGATATGGCGCGGGTGCGCGAGGCCTTTCGCGAGATCGGCATGCCCCGCATGGCCGACCTCATGGACCCCTGCTATCCGGCCGAGGTGAACGAACGGATGGAGCGCGGCGACCTCGACTTCCACGAGGCCTGCGAGGAGATGCGCCGCATCGACGGCCGCCCCGAGGTGACCGACGCACAAATCCATTGGGTCTACGACGAGTTCCTGGCTCGCATCGATCCCGAAAAGCTGCGGCAGATCGACCGCCTGCGGGCCGCCGGCATCCGCACCTACGTCCTGTCGAACACCAACCCCGCCGCCATCGAAATCATCCGCGACCGCATCGCCGCCCTCGGCAAGCCGATGGAGGCCTATTTCGACGGCATCTTCCTCTCCTACCGCATGCGCAAGCTGAAACCCTCGCCCGCCATCTTCGAACAACTCGTCGCCGAGAGCGGCATCGTCCCCGCCCGGACGCTCTTCATCGACGACGGCCGCCGCAACATCGCGACAGCCGCTTCGTTGGGTTTCCGAACCTGCTGCCCCGAGACGAACGCCCGGTTCGACGAAACGATCGAGGCGCTGCTGCGGTAGACGCTCCAGCCAACCCCGGAGCCGTTCCAACCGCCCCCCCTCTCCGGCCGACCGAAACAAGACGAAATGCCCCCGCGCCTTGAAAGGCACGGGGGCATTTTTCCGTCGGGGAGACTGGATTCGAACCAGCGACCTTCTGGTCCCAAACCAGACGCGCTAACCGGACTGCGCTACACCCCGTCGTTCCCGACCGAAGTCCGGAGACGCCGATCGGGGAAGCTCTCGCTTCGGAGTGCAAAGATACACTCTTTTTTCGCTTCGGCAAACTTTTTCGCTTTCATCCTCCGGCGCAATCGGCACAGAACCGGGCAGAAACACCCGGGAACGGTCTTTCGGACTACCGGCCATAGGCCTCCAGCCCGCTGCGCAGGAAGGCCGCGAACCCCTCGACATCGAGGTCGTAGCGGCGCGGCTCGACGAGCGGCCAGCCGTCACGTCCCTGCAGCACGTAGTAGGGCTGCGCATTCACCCCGTAGGTCTCCAGCGCATAGTGGGAGTTGATCTTGCCGAGGCTCTTCAGCACCTTGCCCGCATCGGTCGTGACCCACTCCGATTCGGGCAGCACCGTTTTGTCATCCACGTAGAGGGCGCAAATCACATAGTCGTTGCGCAGCAGTTCCAGCACCGCGGGATCGGACCAGACGCGTGCCTCCATTTCGCGGCAGTTCACGCAGCCGTGACCCGTGAAGTCGATGAAGAGCGGTTTGCCGACCTCGGCGGCATAGGCCTCGGCCTCCTTCAGATCGAAAAAGCCCTCCAATCCGTGCGGCAGGTGGAGCAGATCGGCGTACTTGCCGCGTCCGGGAAGAACGACCCCCTCCGAAGCCGGAGCAGCAGAGAGAGGCGCAGCAGTGCGGACCGCGGGCGCGGAACCGGACTGCAGCACGAAATCCTGCGTTGAGAGCGGAGGCAGATAGCCCGACAATCCCTTCAGCGGCGCCCCCCACATGCCGGGAATGAGGTAGACGACGAACGAGAAGGTGACGATCGCCAGCGCCAGGCGCGTAACGCCGACGCAGGGCAGATCGCTGTCATGCGCGAACTTGATCTTGCCTAACAGGTAGAAGCCCAGCAGGGTAAAGACGACGATCCAGACCGCCAGGTAAATCTCGCGGTCGAGGATTTCCCAGTGGTAGACCTGATCGGCGACCGAGAGGAATTTCAGGCCCAGCGCCACCTCGATGAAGCCGATCACCACTTTCACCGAGTTGAGCCAGCCGCCGCTCTTCGGCAGCGACTTGAGCATCGAGGGGAAGAAGGCGAAGAGGGTGAAGGGAAGCGCGAAGGCGATCGAGAAGGCCAGCATCGTCAGAATCGGCGTCCAGAACTCGCCGGCGGTCGATTTGATGAGCACCGAGCCCACGATCGGCCCCGTGCACGAGAAGGAGACGAGCACCAGCGTCAACGCCAGGAAGAAGATGCCGCCGAGCCCCTTCGTATCGGCCTTCGCATCACTCTTGTTAACGATCCACGAGGGCATCGTGATCTCGAAAGCGCCGAAGAAAGAGGCTGCGAAGAGCATGAATACCAAGAAGAAGAGGATATTGGGCAGCCAGTGCGTCGCCAACCAGTTGAAGATGTCGGCCGTGACGGCATCGCCGCCGACCAGACGCGTGATGAGGATGATCGCGGCGATCGGCAGCGTGTAGAGCCCGACGATGAAGAGGCCGTACAAGGCGGCCCGCAGCCGGCCCCGGGCGGCCCCGCCCTCCCCTTTCAGGAAGTAGGAGACCGTCATCGGAACCATCGGGAAGACGCAGGGGGTCAGGAGCGCCGCGAAGCCCCAGAGAATCGCCTCGACGAGGAGCGACCAAAGCCCCTTGTCGCCCGCCGCATCCTTCGCGGCAGGCTTCTCCGCGGCGGCGAGCGTCGCGGTCGGACCGTCCTCGGCAACCGCACCGACGTGCAGCATCAACGTCGCATCCTCGGGGGGCATGCAGCTTTCCTCGTTGCAGATCATCCATTCGAGGTCGGCCCGCACGACGGCCGCGCCGGCCGGCACGCGGATCCACTGGGCGAAACGCGCCGTTCCCTCGTAGGTGCCGATCTCCATATCGAACAAGGCGTCGTGATAGCGGTGCGCCTCGGTCAACGCTTCGACTGCGCCGATCGGCTCGCCGCCCTCGACCGTGAGAGCGATCGCCGTGGCATTCGGGCCGTCCACGTAGGGCCCAAGATCGTACATGTGATACCCTTCGGGGATGCGTGCCTCGAGCAGCACGCGGCAGCTGTCGCCCGCCATCGGATCGGCCTGAACCGACCACGACACCGACTGGGCGAGAAGCGCTTCGACGGCGAAAAGCGCCATCGACAAAAGCATCGTTCGAATCGTTTTCATCATTATGTTGTTTTTATTCGTTCAGTATCATGCGGTTCCCCGCTTCAAGCTTCCGCCTTTGTCCGGAGCAAAGCTGCGGCCCGCACGACCTCTATAAGGTCGATTACAGTCGCCGGACAAGCCCGCAGCCGAGCGGACGGGCTTGCACGAGCGGACCTGCGGGACGCGAAATGCAGCCCTCCGCCCGGGGACGGTTGCGGGCTGCTGCACCCGTTCCGGGTGCAAATTCAATATTCAACTTCATTTCGGGCTGCAGCCTGCGGAGTGCTCGCATGTTCGGCTACGAACTGCGGGCCTCCGCCGGGCGGAGGCTTCGGCCCGCTGCGGATCCTTCCCCGGAACCGCAAATTCATGCTTCAAAATTCAATATTCAAAATTATACACGTACGCTTAATCTTCGGGCCGCAGCTTGCGAAGGGCCGGCACGAACGGACGCAAAGGCGGACGCGAGCAGCGGGCCTTCGCCGGGCGAAGCTGCGGCCCGCTGCGCCCTTGCGGGCGCAAATTCAGCATTCAAAATTAAGCGGACCCAGCATCAGTTCTACTCAAGGCATGTCCGCAGCCGAGCGGACGGGCTTGCGACGTAGAGGAGCAGCCCTCCGCCGGGGGTGGCGGCTGCGGGCTGCCGGTCCTGGCGGACCGATTTTGCCAGCAGGCATTTCCACCATAACCAAGGGGCTGCGGCCCGCCAACCTCGCGCGAGGTCGATTTCAGTCGCGAGGCAAGCCCGCAGGATGCCTGCGGAGTCTATCTCCCGCCCAACTTTTTATAATGGCAGTAGAGCAGTTCGCCCCGTTCGTCGCGCAGGTGCATCCCGCCCCCCTGGCAGTAGCGGAACATGTCGCACGCCGCGCAGGCGCCCCGCCGCATCCACGAGCGATCGCGGTAGCGTTCGAAGCGATGCTGCCACACCTCCCAGAAGCGGTCGCGGTAGATATTTCCTTCGGCATAGTCGGCCCGGATCGAGGTGCAGCCCGAGATGGCGCCATCGACGCGAATCGAGGCGACCGAGACACCCGCGGCGCACTGGTAGAAATGGTCGCGCACCTCCGCCTCGTAGCTGCCGAGAAACCCCTCGCAGGCATAGCTGGCGGCGATGCGGCCGGCGCGGCGCGTCGAGCGGATAAAGTCGAGCAGCGTGCGGAATCCTTCGTCCGAGAGCTGCAGATCGGCTGCGGCGCGGGCCCGTCCCATCGGGAAGATCGAAAAGAGGCGCCACTCGGTCACCCCCTCGGCGATCAACAGATCGCGAAAATCGGCCAGACGCGGCAGCAGCGCCTCCGTGACACAGGTCACCACGTCGAAAGCCAGCGACGGATAGCGGCGGATCCGGCGGATCGCCTCGATCGCCGCCGCATAGCTCCGCGGATTGCGGCGCATGCGGGTGTGCTCCTCCTCGAAGCCGTCGAGACTTACGGAGATCGACTGCAACCCCGCACCGACCAGCTCCGCAAGCCGTTCTTCGGTCAGGGCCAGGCCGTTCGTGACCATTCCCCAGGGATAGCCGCGGCGCGTCACCTCGCGCCCCGCTTCGGCCAGGTCATCGCGCAGCAGCACCTCGCCGCCCGAGAAGATCACCAGCACATCGCGCGGATCGACGTGGGGCGTAATCTCCCCGTCGAGCACGCGCAGGAAGTCGGCCAGCGGCATATCGGGCACGCAGGCCTCGCTGCGGCAGTCGCTGCCGCAATGACGGCACGCCAGGTTGCAGCGCAGCGTACACTCCCAGAAAAGCGTGTCGAGCCGGTGCTCGGCCACCCGATCCCGGTACAGATCGGCGAAGAGGGCGAGCCCCAGCCGCTTGCGCAATCCCGGTCGGCAACCCGCCATCGCCTATTCGTCCTTGCGGACGCCGGCGGGCGCCCCGTTCTCCGTTCCGGTTTCCGACTTTACACCGGATTCCTGTTTCGCACGGCCTTCTTCGACGGGTTCACTGGCCGTCGGCCGCGGCGACGGCACGCCGTACATCAACCGGATGCGGTGCACCTCTTCGGTCCGGATCATTCCGTCGAAACCCTCTTTCGAGCTCTTTGCGGCGGAATCCGCCGCTTCGCGGTCGGGCGTTTTCCTGTCGGCCTCGGCCGGCGCCTTTTTCACCGTCGAGCAGGCGGTCGAAAAGCCCAGCAGCGCCGCCAGCGCGATTTTCCATTTTCTCTTCATAGACAATCGGTATTAAACCGTCACTTTCCGGCAAATATACGCAATTTACGCGAAAGCGCAAAACATCGCAACCGGAGCCGCGGGTGTCGCAGCCGTTCCGGTGCCGCGAAAGGTCCGCCCGCGGGAAAAACGGCGCGCAGGCCGCTTTTTTATTTGCAAAAACCGAAAAAACGCCGTACATTTGAGTAGTTATTCGTACATGTCGAAACGAACGACAGAGAACATTTTTATCATACACACCAACACCATGAAAGAAGCTATTGCTATTCTGACCGGTGGCGGTCCGGCTCCCGGCATGAACACCGTGGTCGGCAGCGTCGCCAAAACGTTTTTGCGCCGAGGGTACAAGGTCATCGGCCTGCACGAGGGCTATTCGGGCCTCTTCAACCCCGCTCCCCGCACCGTCGAGATCGACTACGCGATGGCCGACGGCATCTTCAACCAGGGCGGTTCGTTCCTCCAGATGAGCCGTTTCAAGCCGACGGATGCGGATTTCGAGAACAACTTCAACCTTCCGTTCTTCACCGAGAACAACATCAAACTGCTCGTAACGGTCGGCGGCGACGACACCGCATCGACCGCCAACCGCATCGCCAAGTTCCTTGAAGCCAAGAAGTATCCCATCGCCAACATCCACGTTCCGAAGACGATCGACAACGACCTTCCGCTCCCGAAGGGAACGCCGACCTTCGGTTACGAGTCGGCCAAGGACAAGGGCGCCGTCATCGCCCGCGCCGTCTACGTCGATGCCCGCACGAGCGGCAACTGGTTCGTGCTGGCTGCCATGGGCCGCTCGGCCGGCCACCTCGCCTTCGGTATCGGCGAGGCCTGCCACTACCCGATGATCGTCATCCCCGAGATGTTCGACAAGACCGAAATCACCGTCGACAAGATCGTGAACCTCGTCATTTCGTCGATCATCAAGCGCAAGATCATGGGCATGGACTACGGCGCCGCCATCATTTCGGAGGGCGTTTTCCACGCGCTGTCCGATGAGGAGATCCGCAAGAGCGGCATCCACTTCACCTACGACGAGCACGGACACCCCGAACTGGGCAAGGTTTCGAAGGCGCATATCTTCAACGAGATGATCGAGAAGAAGATCAAGGAGATCGGCCTGAAGGTGAAGAGCCGCCCCGTGGAGCTGGGCTACGAGGTTCGCTGCCAGACCCCGATCGCCTACGACCTGACCTACTGCTCGGAACTCGGCATCGGCGTCTACAAGCTCTTTTCGGCCGGCAAGACGGGCTGCATGGTCTACGTCGATTCGGAAGGCAACGTCGCACCGCTCTACCTGAAGGATCTGCAGGATCCCGCAACGGGCAAGATTCCGCCCCGTCTGGTCGATATCAAGTCGGACAAGTTCACCTCGGTCGTCGATTACATCCTCAACGCCATTACGCCAGCCGACTACGAGGCTGCGCGCAAATACGTCGCCAACCCCGAGGAGTTCGACTTCCACAAGATCCTCAACTGGAAATAAACCTCCGGTCGCGAAGAACGACGACGCCCGCCCCTCTTTCGAGAAGGCGGGCGTTTTTTTGTGTGGCGAGGTTGCGAGGTCGCCCGCGGGATTCGTTCACGACGGCCTCGGGGCGCAGCCTGCGGAGCGCACGACCTCTACGAGGTCGATCCCACTCAAGAGCAGCCCCGCAGTCGAGCGGACGGGCATGCTTTCGAGCGGCGCGAGAATGCAGTCCTCCGCCCGGGGGCGGCTGCGGGCTGCTACGCCCATTCGGGCGCAATTCAAAATGAAAAATGAAGAATTAAAAATGATATTCGGGGCGCAGCCTGCGGAGCACGCGAGCGACGCCAAGGAGCTGCGGGCCTCCGCCGGGCGGAGGCTGCGGCCCGCTGCGGCTTCTTTACGAAGCCGCAAATTCAAAATTCACTGCGGCCTGCCGGTCCTGACGGACCGAAACAATGCTGCGGCCCGTTGCACGCAAAAGGGTGCAATTCTTGATTCAAGATTCAACAAAGAGCGCCTCTTCCGATGCGAACAGCCCCTCCTGAACATTCAGCGCCGGCGCCAGGTTTTCGATTCGAAGCCCCCGGCGCAGCGCCCGGCGGAAGGTGTACTGCGTGCCGCCGCTCCGGCCGTCGTACCAGGCCACCAACCGGGAGGCATGGTCGACCAGAAAGTCGTTGCGCCGGCGGTAGCAGTCTGCCGCGTATCGCTCGGCGAGGAGCACCGTTTCGTCCGCTTCGGCGAGCAGACGGTCGTAGCGCCGCCGCTCCTCCGCCCCGAAGCGGGCGCTCTGCTCCGCAAAGGGAAGCACGGCGACGAGCCGGATCCCGGGGCGCTCCCGCTGCACGGCGATCACCGCCTCGGCGGCCGCGAGGTCGAAGCCGACGGCCATGCCGCACAGAAAGGTCTCCACCCCCTCGTCGCAGAGGGTGCGGACCGCCTGCAGCAGCGCCTCCGCGCCCTCGCCGCGGTAGTCGCGGTGGCCGGTGAAGGCCGCCGTACGCAGGCGGCGCTCCGTCATGGGTTCCGTTCGCATCATCGAGAGACAAAGATAGCATTTTTGGCGCGTTGTTTGCTTCATTCAGCGATGAACACCAATAAAAATATTACGTACTATGAAAAACACAGGTATCTTCATCGTTTCGCTCATCGGGGGCATGGTCGTCGGCTCGGCCCTCGCCATGCTTCTGACGCCCCAGTCGGGTCCCGAACTGCGCCGCCAGATCAAGGATTTCATCGACGACGAGGTCGACAAGGTCAAGGACCGCGCGGAGAAGATCCACGACAAGATCAAGGCGGAGATCGACGAGGCCCGCTGCAAGTGCGACACCCATCAGGCATAACGGCGATGGCGGGAAAAGCACCCAACACGCGGGGGCGGTTCGCCGCAGCCGTCGTCTTCTTCACGGTCGGCATCTTCGGGGCCCTCGTCACGGGCGTGACAGCCCTGGTGCTGTGGCTCTCGACGTGGATCGGCTCGATCAGCCTGGCCGCCTTCGTGGTCTGCATCCTCTTCGGCATCATGGCTCTCGTCAGCTACGAGCTGAACATCCGCGACACGGTCGAACGGGTCCGCTCGCAGTTGGAGGTCGTCTCCGAGGTCGCCGGCATGTTCCAGCGGGTCCACCGCTGGTTCGAACAGCAGTGGCTCTATCTGTTGCAGATCGCCGCCCTGTTGGTAAACGACCGGGAGAAGAAGCCGGGAAAAGCGCCGAAGAAGAAATGATCCGCCCGGAGGCCCGCCGCAGGCGCGAACTGCAGGCACGCGCCATTCGGGCAGGCGCCGCGCAGGCGGCCGGATCGCCCCCCTACAACAAAAAAAAAGGACGCGTCGGGAATCATCCCGACGCGTTCCGTTTGCGGCCTGCAGGCCTCCCGGCTCCCGGCTATTTGAAATAGCGGTTGTAGAGCCCTTCGAAGCCCTTGCCGTGGCGTGCCTCGTCCTTGGCCATCTCGTGTACCGTATCGTGTACGGCATCGAGGTTCTGCTCCTTGGCGATGCGGGCCAGGTGCATCTTGCCCTCGCAGGCGCCGCACTCGGCGTTCATCCGCTTGTACAGGTTCGTCTTGGTGTCCCAAACCACCTCGCCGATCAGCTCGGCGAACTTGGCGGCGTGCTCGGCCTCCTCGAAAGCGTAGCGCTTGAAGGCCTCGGCGATCTCGGGATAGCCCTCGCGATCGGCCTGACGGCTCATGGCCAGATACATGCCGACCTCGGTGCACTCACCGGCGAAGTGGTCCTGAAGACCCTGCCAGAGCTCCGCATTCGAGCCCTTGCCGTCGCCCAGCTTGTGCTCGGTCACGAAGTCGAGCGCGCCTTCCTCCTCCTTTACCTCGACGAACTTGTCTGCGCCGGCCTTGCAGAGGGGGCACTGTGCAGGCGCCTCATCACCTTCGTGGATATATCCACAAACGGTGCAACGAAATTTCTTTGCCATAATCGTAGTTGTTTTAGTAGTGTGTGTAATATCTTGCTTTCGGATCGTTTCCGTGTTGCAAAGATAGGCGTTTCGGGGAAACTTCCCAAACCGCTCCGATTCTTTTTTCGTATGCGCCGATAAGTTCTTCCTATACGGCCGCTACTGCCTCGCGCGGAAGGCCGAAGGGGCCGTGCCGGCGTGCTGCTTGAAGAACTTGCCGAAGAACGACTGGTTCGGGAAACTCAGCTTGTAGGCGATCTCCTGGATGCTCATCTCGCTGTATTTGAGCAGGTATTTGGCTTCCATCATGAGGTAGCGGTTCATCCACTCCGAGACCGACAGACCGCTGACGCGCCGCACGATGGTCGTCAGATAGCGCGACGAAATGCACAGCCGGTCGGCGTAGAAGGCGACGCTGCGCCGCTCGAGGTAGTGCTGCGACAGCTCGTGCAGGAATCGGTGGAAATACTCGTCGAGCCGGACCGACACCCCGTTCGTGCGCAGCGGCTGCCGCTCCTCGATGTGGAGCAGGAAGAGTTCGAAGACGAAGTAGGTGATCGCCTCGACCAGCGAGCGGACGATATCGTCGCGGAACTCCGTCTCGGCCCGGTCGTCGATCCGCCCCCGGAGCAGCTGCCACAGCCCCCGGTAGTGTTCGAACTCCGACTGCGTCAGCCGCACGCAGGGATTTTGCATAATCCGCATGATCGAGGAGGTCAGCTTCTTGATATTGAGGTTGCAATCGGAGAGATAACGCGGATCGAGCAGCAGCACGCGACTCTCGGCGTCGGCCTCGCCGGTCTCGGTCGTCAGGATGCTTTTGGGCGGAATCAACAGCAGCATGCCCTCCTCGACATCATAGCTTTGCAGGCTGCAGGTGATGCGGCCGCGCCCCTTCGTGCAGAGTACGAGCGCCAGCGCATCGATCCGCAGCGGTTCATCGAAAAGCAGCGAAGCACGGTCCGCGGCCGTGCTCTCGGTCATCAGCACGCCCCGATAGATCGACAGGCGCGACGTATCGACGATCTGACCGATCTTTTCGATCGAAATTTCTTCCATCATCATGGGTCAATTGGTTTAATCGCGACAAAAATACACCGAATATCGGCAATCGGCAAGGCCATTTATCCAATTAATTCGTCAAAATGTACCGAATTGCGCCATTCCGGCGGGAAATACGGGCGCAGAGCGAACCGGCGATTCCGAAATAGACGAATCGAATCGACATTACGAACAGATTTGTCGGCCGAAAGAGTTGGTAAAACGGACCGAAATGCCGACTTTTGTCTTTCGTTATGCGGCATCCTTGCGACCGGATGCGTCATGCTGCGGCGGCCGTCCGCCGCGCCCGAACCCGATAAATGATGAAACGACTGCTTCGAAAAAGCCTTTACGGCATGCTCGCCCTGTTTGCGGCGGGGTGCCAGACCGAATACCATGCCTACGACACGCGCGTCGAGGGGACGTGCGGCATCCACGCCCGCAACATTCCGCGGATCGAGCGAAGCTGCAGCGGCAAGCGGACGATCCGCTTCGCCGTCATCAGCGACACGCAGCGCTGGTACGACGAGACGGTCGACGCCGTCGCCGCGATCAACGCCCGCGACGACATCGACTTCGTCATCAATGCGGGCGACATCACCGACTGGGGGCTGCGCGCCGAGTTCGAGCGGCAGCGCGACATCTTCGAACGGCTGAAGGTCCCCTATGTGGTATTGCTCGGCAACCACGACTGCTTAGTCACCGGACCGCTCATCTACCGCAAAATTTTCGGCGAGCCCGATTTCGCCTTCACGGCGGGGTCGGTGCGTTTCATCTGCCTGAACACGAACGCCCTGGAGTTCGACTACGAAGGGGTCCCCGATTTCGGCTTCGTCGAGGCCGAGCGCAGCGCCTACCCCGCCTCCTGCAACCGCACGATCGCCGTCATGCACGCCTCGCCCGTCTCCGAACAGCTCAACGGCATTCCCGCAAAACTGCTGCACGAGCGGCTCCGCAGCTTCCCCGCACTGCAGGTCTGCATCCACGGCCACGGCCACGGCTACGAGGTCTGCGACCTCTTCGACGACGGGATTCTCTACATTCAGAACGACGCGATCGTGAAGCGCAACTATTTAGTATATACCGTAACGGAAAAGGGTTGGGAGCATGAGAAAGTGGATTATTAGCACGCTCGCCGCCGGCCTGCTCTGTTCGGCCGGAGCAGCGGCGCAAGGAATCGGAGGCGCGGCGCAAACGGCCGCAAAAGAGGAGCCCGGACAGCGGAGCGCCGATTCGCTGCATGCCGCCAACGGGCAGGCCATCGCACCGGACAGCGACCGGGTCGTCCGACTGCTGGAAGGATGCCTGACCGAGCCCGCCCGCTTCCGGCCCGCCGTCGAACAGCGCCGCCACGCCGATTACCGCGGCTGGGCCCGCCTGCTTCCGACCCACTGCAAACTCCAGTATGCGGGCGGCATGGGCGTCGCCTCGATAGGATTCGGCTGGGACTACGGCCGCCGGAACCAGTGGGAGACCGACCTGCAGATCGGCTGGCTGCCGAAACATTACATCGGCGCCGGCGAAGGACGTCCGATCGTCACGTTTCGGGAGAGCTTCATTCCCTGGAACATCCGTTGCCACAGGCAGTTAGGAATCGAGCCCCTCAGCTGCGGGCTTTACCTCACCTTCATCGCCGGCGAGGAGTTCTGGATGCAGGAGCCGCAGAAATACGGCGGTCCCTACTACCGTTTCTCGACACGCATGCGCGCCTATATCTACGTCGGGCAGCGCATCACATGGTATTCCCGAAACCCGCGGAGCCTGCTGCGCAGCATCGGCTTCTACTACGAGCTGAGCGCCAAGGAGCTCGACCTGCTCGCCAAGTGCACGAACCGGGAGCTGTCGATCGCCGACATCTTCTACTTCTCGTTCGGCGTGCGGGTGCAATTGATGAAGCCGTAGCCGGACTTTGCCGAGCGGAAGCCGAAGTGGAAATACCCTAAAAACGCATCGAAGATGGCAGACAATTATTTGGAGAAGAAGTTGGAGGAGTGGCGCGCCCGGCCGGGCGTCCGGCCGGCGAAGCCGCGGGCCTCGCTCGAACAGCTGCTGCGCCGCAACCGCAGCTGCCGCGGCTACGACCCCTCGTTCGTCGTGCGCGAAGACCAGCTGCGGCGCATCGTCGCCGTCAACCGGCTGACCCCCTCGGCCCGGAACCAGCAGGTGTTGCGCTTCCGGATCGTCGCAGCGGACGAGGCGCACAAAGTGCTGCCGCACATCCGCATGGGCGGGGCGCTGCCCGAGCTGCACCTCCCCTACCCGGGCACCGAGCCGCAGGCCTTCATCGTGATCTGCACCGCCGCGGAGCCCGACCCCTACGTCTATATGGACCTCGGGATCGCAGTTCAAAGCATGCTGCTGCAGGCCGTCGAAATCGGACTGAGCGGACTTTGCATCGGGGCCTTCGACCGCGAAGCGCTCCGCCGCGAGCTGGCGCTGCCGTGCGCGCCGCTGCTGGTGCTCGCCCTCGGCCGCGGCGCTGAACGGATCGAGCTGGTGGACATCGCGGCCGGCGAGGGGCACGCCTACTACCGCGATGCGGCGGGCACGCACTACGTGCCCAAACTCCGGCTCGAAGAGCTGCTTCTCGAACCCGTGCGGACGGGCGAGCCGGGCACCGCAAAAGCGCCGGCCGCCGAAGCGGCGAACCCGGAAAAGGCGGAATGACTCGGACGAAAAGGCCGAAAAAATCCTCCTTTCGAAAATTCTTCGGGCGAAAAGGTTGGAAAAGTCGAAAACTCCCCTTATCTTTGTCCACCGAAATGCGGAAATAGCTCAGTCGGTAGAGCATCAGCTTCCCAAGCTGAGGGTCGCGGGTTCGAATCCCGTTTTCCGCTCGCAGGTGCGCCCGTCTACGTATCGTAGGCGGACGTTTTTATTTTTCGGGAAAGGGACGGAAGCGAAATTGTAAGCGGGCGTCTTGTTTAAGAGAGACAGGTAGAAAAAGGCGAAGATCTGCGCCGCCCGGCAAATACCCGGTTCAGGGTATTGCACGGGCGCCCCGCCGCCCCTATCTTTGCAGCCGGAGGCCGAAGAGGCAGCAGTTCCGGCAAACCGGACAAACACCGGACAAGCTGAAAACAGAATGGGCAGACCGGGCCGTTCCGGCTGACAAGGCGTCCGTCCGCACCTGCAGCCGCCAGACCGCAAGCCCGTTTTCATCCGCCGCGCCTGCAACCGCAAAACGCAAAGCTGCAAACCGCAAAACGCAAAGCTGCAAACCGCAAAACGCAAAGCTGCAAACCGCAAAACCATCGACCATGGGACATCCTCACCACCACCACGTGCATGCACACTTCACGCCGACGCTGGATCGCGCCTTCCGGATCGGCATCTTCATCAATCTGCTCTTCGTCGCCGCCGAGTTCGCCGCCGGCCTCTACAGCGGCTCGATGGGGCTCATCTCCGACGCCGGGCACAACCTGAGCGACGTAGCCAGCATGCTGCTCGCCCTCTCGGCCTGCCTGCTGGCTGCCCGCAAGGCGACGCCCGCCTACACCTACGGCTACAAGAAGAGCACGATTCTCGTGTCGCTGACCAATGCCGTCATCCTGCTGCTGGCCGTCGGCTTCATCCTCATCGAGAGCATCGGCAAGCTCTTCGCCCCAGTCCCGGTCTCGGGCGATTCGATCATGATCGTCGCCGGCATCGGCGTGGCGGTCAACGGCCTTACGACCTACCTCTTCGCCGCCGACAAGGCGGGCGACATCAACATCCGCGCCACCTACCTGCACATGCTGGCCGATACGCTCGTCTCGATCGGCGTCGTCCTCTCGGGGCTCCTGATCCGCCTGACGGGCTGGTACACGATCGACCCGATCATCGGCATCGCCATCGCCCTCCTGATCCTCGTCTCCACCTGGAGCGTCCTGCGAGAGAGCCTGCGGCTGGCCTTGGACGGCACCCCCGAACAGTTCGACCTGCAGCACCTGCAGGAGCGGATCGAGGCGGTGGAGGGGGTCGCCGGCGCCCACCACCTCCACATCTGGGCGATCAGCACGACCGAATACGCCCTGACGGGGCACATCGTCGTCCGCGAACTGCAAAGGCTCGAACCGGTCAAACGGGCGATCAAGAGCGCCCTCGCCGAAGAGGGCATCGCGCACGTCACCCTCGAATTCGAAAGCGAACCGGACGACTGCACCGACCGCAGCTGCTGCTAAAGGGCCGAGACAGCGCGCCGGCCGGGAGAGCCGGAAGCCAGGAGCCAGCCGACGAACACCGGCAGCCGACCACGAAGGCCGGCCGCCAAGCGCTGGGCGTCATTCGCCGGGTGCCATTCGCCGGGTGCCATTCGCCGGGTGCCAATCGCCGGGTGCCAATCGCCGGGTGCCAATCGCCGGGTGCCTGCCGGCCAGCCGCCGAACGAAACGGGCGGCCCCTCCCGATCGGGAAGGGGCCGCCCGCATTTCACAGCCGCCGGCGCGTCAGTCCATCTTGAGCACGGCGAGGAAAGCCGACTGGGGGACCTCGACGTTGCCGATCTGGCGCATGCGTTTCTTGCCCTTCTTCTGCTTCTCGAGCAGCTTGCGCTTGCGCGAAATATCGCCGCCGTAGCACTTCGCCGTGACGTCCTTGCGCACCGCCTTGACCGTCTCGCGGGCGATGATCTTGGCGCCGATCGCCGCCTGGATGGCGATGTCGAACTGCTGGCGCGGGATCAGCTCCTTGAGCTTCTCGCACATGCGGCGCCCGAAGTCGTAGGCGTGGTCGGCGTAGATGAGCGACGAGAGGGCATCGACCTGCTCGCCGTTGAGCAGGATGTCGAGTTTCACGAGGCGGCTCGGCTGGAACCCCGTGCGGTGGTAGTCGAACGAGGCGTACCCCTTCGAAATGCTCTTCAGCTTGTCGTAGAAGTCGAAGACGATCTCCGACAGCGGCATGTCGAAATTGACCTCCACGCGGTCCTGCGTGATGTAGTTCTGGTTGCGGAGCGTGCCGCGCTTGTCGATGCAGAGCTTGATGACGTTGCCCAGAAAATCGCTCTTCGTAATGATCTGCGCCTCGATGTAAGGCTCCTCGATGGAGGCGATCTTCGTCACCTCGGGCAGCCCCGACGGGTTGTGCACCTCGAGCACCTCGCCCTGCGTCGTGGTGATGCGGTACGAGACGTTCGGCACGGTGGTGATGACGTCCATGTCGAACTCGCGGTAGAGGCGCTCCTGGATGATCTCCATGTGGAGCAGGCCGAGGAAACCGCAGCGGAAGCCGAAGCCCAGCGCCAGCGAACTCTCGGGCTCGAACGTGAGCGAGGCATCGTTCAGCTGCAGCTTCTCGAGCGAGGCGCGCAGATCCTCGTAGCGGTCGGCCTCGACGGGATAGACGCCCGCGAAGACCATCGGCTTGACGTCCTCGAAGCCGGCGATCGCCGCCGTGCAGGGATTGGCCACGGAGGTGATCGTGTCGCCCACCTTCACATCGGACGAAGTTTTGATCCCTGAGCAGATGTAGCCCACGTCGCCCGCCGAGATACAGTCGCGCGGCGCCATCTTGAGTTTCAGCACGCCCACCTCGTCGGCGTCGTATTCGCTGCCCGTATTGAAGAACTTGACGTGCTCGCCCGTGCGGATCGAGCCGTTGAAAACGCGGAAATAGGCGATGATGCCGCGGAAGGGGTTGAAGACCGAGTCGAAGATGAGGGCCTGCAGCGGCGCCGCGGGGTCGCCCTTCGGGGCGGGGATGCGCTGCACGATCGCTTCGAGCACCTCCTCGACCCCCGCGCCCGTCTTGCCCGAAGCGAGGAGAATATCCTCCTCGCGGCAGCCGATGAGGTCGATCACCTGCTCCTTCACCTCGTCGATCATCGCCGACTCGACGTCGATCTTGTTCAGCACGGGGATGATCTCCAGATCGCTGGCGACGGCCAGATAGAGGTTCGAGATCGTCTGCGCCTGGATGCCCTGCGTGGCATCGACGACGAGCAGCGCCCCTTCGCACGAGGCGATGGCGCGCGAGACCTCGTACGAGAAATCGACGTGGCCCGGGGTGTCGATCAGGTTGAGCGTGTAGGCCTCCCCGTCGCGGGCCGTGTAGGCCATCTGGATCGCATGGCTCTTGATCGTGATACCCTTTTCGCGCTCGAGCTCCATGTCGTCGAGCACCTGGGCCTGCATCTCGCGCTGGGCCAGCGTGTGGGTCTTCTCCAGCAGGCGGTCCGCCAGCGTACTCTTGCCGTGGTCGATATGGGCGATGATGCAGAAATTGCGGATGTTTTTCATGTACGGGATCGATATATGGGGACAAAGATACGAAAAGCCGAGGGCAAAATGCAAACGAAGTTTGCAGATTTTGCCGAGGCGGAGTATCTTCGGCGAAGCCAAAGATAGTTATTTTTTCCCGATTCACGGAATTCCGTGTCTTGCCCGGACGGGAGAAAAGCGCTATCTTTGCGCTGTTTTCCGTGCGGGACGGACTTCGGATTCCACCGCCGGTTCACCCGTTTTCACCACCCAACCGATCCACGATGTTAAGCAGACAGATCGCCCCCAAGCTACGCGCCTACGAGACGCCCTTCTACCTCTACGACATGGCCCTGCTGCGGCAGACGCTCGAAAGCGTCGTCTACGAGTCGAACAAATACGGCTACCGGCTCCACTACGCCATCAAGGCCAACTACGACGACCACCTGCTCGCCACGATCCGCGAGTACGGCCTCGGCATCGACTGCGCCAGCGGCAACGAGCTGCGCAAGGCGGTCGAGGCGGGCTTCGACCCCGCGACGATCGTCTACGCAGGGGTCGGAAAGCGCGACAAGGAGCTGCGCTACGCCATCGAACAACGCATCCTGGCGATCAACTGCGAGTCGATCGAAGAGCTGCAGATGATCGACCGCCTCTCGGCCGAGGCGGGCCGCACGACCGACGTGGCGCTGCGCATCAACCCCGATATCGACCCCAAAACGAACCGATGCATCGATACGGGGCAGGCCGACAGCAAGTTCGGCATCTCCTACGAGGAGATTCTCGAACATGCCGAGGAGCTGAAGGCGCTCGCACACCTGCACATCATCGGCATCCACCTGCACATCGGTTCGCAGATCCGCGAACTGCACGTCTTCGAGCACATGTGCAACAAGGTGAACGGGATCGTCGAGAACCTCGAACGGCTCGGCTTCGCGTTCCGCTTCGTCGATGTGGGCGGCGGCCTGGGCGTCAACTACGACGTGCCGGAAAATGAGCCGATCCCCAACTTCGCCTCGCTCTTCTCGATCGTCCACAACCACCTGCGCGTGGGCGGCCGCGAAGTACACTTCGAATTCGGGCGCGCCATCGTGGCCGAGTGCGGCGAACTCATCACGACGGTGCTCTTCAACAAGACCACCGCCACCGGGCGCCGGCTGGTGATCTGCGACGCCTCGATGACCGAACTCATCCGCCCCGCCCTCTACGGCGCCTACCACAATATCGAGAACATCACCTCCACATCGGAGCGCGAGGAGAAGTACACGATCGTCGGCACGGCCTGCGAATCGACCGACCGGTTCGACGAAAACGTCCGACTGAAGAGCACCCGCCGCGGCGACTTGCTGGCGATCAAGTCGGCCGGGGCCTACGGCATGTCGATGGCCTCGCGCTACAACCTGCACGACCTGCCGGGGGCCGTCTACAGCGACCGAATCGAATAAATGCCATGTGGTTGACGCTCGCCTTCGCATCGGCGGCCCTGCTTGGGCTTTACGACGCCGCCAAGAAACAGTCGCTCACCGACAACGCCGTGCTGCCGGTGCTGCTGCTCAACACCCTATTCTCGACGCTGCTGTTCCTGCCGATGATCCTCGCCTCCGCGGGGGCGTTCGGCTGGTTCGACGGCACCCTCTTCGAAATCGCCCCGGGAACGCTCCGCGACCACGGGTTAGTGGCTCTCAAGGCCCTCATCGTCCTCACGTCTTGGATCTTCGGCTACTTCGGCATCAAACACCTGCCGATCACCATCGTCGGCCCGATCAACGCCACGCGCCCCGTGATGGTGCTCGTCGGGGCGATGCTCCTCTTCGGCGAGCGGCTCAACGGCTACCAGTGGACCGGCGTGCTGCTGGCGCTCGTCTCGCTCTTCCTGCTGAGCCGCGCGAGTCGGCGCGAAGGGGTGGACTTCACGCACAACATCTGGATCGTCTGCGTCGTTCTCTCGGCGATCGTGGGAGCCGTGAGCGGGCTCTACGACAAGTTCATCATGACGCAGCTGCAGCCCGTCTTCGTGCAAAGCTGGTACAACCTCTACCAACTTTGCACGATGGCCGTGCTGACCGCCGCGCTGTGGTGGCCACGACGGCGGACGGGGTCGCCCTTTCGCTGGAGCTGGGCCATTCCCCTCATCTCGATCTTCCTCTCGGCGGCCGACTTCGTCTATTTCTACGCCCTGAGCGACCCCGATGCCATGATCTCGGTCGTCTCGATGATCCGCCGCGGCTCGGTGATCGTCTCGTTCCTCTGCGGCGCCGTGCTCTTCCGCGAGCGCAACCTCCGGGCCAAGGCAGTCGATCTGGCCTTTATCCTTATCGGCATGGTCTTCCTCTGGCTCGGATCAAGGTAGCAGCTGTGGGGCGCCGCTTTCCACGCCCTATCAGCGCCCCATCCGGTCGATCGCCTGCTGCAGGGCCTCTAAAAAGCGGGCGGCGTGCGCGCCGTCCATCTGCGTGTGGTGGAACTGGAACGAAACGGAGAGCGTCGTTCGCAGCAGCCGGCGACGCCAGCGGCCCCAGATCAAGAACGGATTGTTGTACACGCCGCTGTACATGCCCACCGCCCCGTCGATCCGGTACTGCGCCAGCGCGCTGGTGCCGATCACCATGCAGCCTGGGGCCTCACGATCCGCGCAGCGCTCGCGCACCTCGGCCGTCAGACGGCGGTAGCGCTCGTCGAAGGCGGCCAAATCATCGACGAAGGGAATATCGCAACCGTGCACCCCGCCCTGGCGGTCGGCGACGATCGTCCCGACCGCCAAGCTGTCGAAGCGCATGAGCTTCCGCCCCACGGGGAGGAGGCGGAACTCCTCGATCCGGCCGGCGGCCCTGCCGATGCACCAGCACATCAACATGTTGAACTTCAGACCGCGCCGGCGGGCGAACCGCCGCAGACGTGTAACGTCGAGCGTCCGGAAAAACGTAACCATCGGCATGGGGGCCTCCATCCACAACGCGAAGGCCTGGGCGCGCGCCGTCTCCTCGGGGGGTACTTCCTGCATCATTTTTTCGCATTTTTTGGTTTACGCCGCAAAAGTAGAACGCCGAAACGCTTCCCCATAGAACGAACGGGACATTTACAGCGAAGCGGAGAAAAGATCGGTGAGGCGGTCGGAGCGGGAGACGAGGAAACAGTCGGGACGAGAGGCGGCAAAGAGGTCGGCACGAGGATCGGAGAAAAGATCGGAACGGAGACCGCCGAGCTGCAGCAGCGCCGCCGGCGTGAGGCCGCCGAAGCGCCGGCACGCCCGGATCAAGTGGGACTGGTCGGCATAGCCGCATACGCAGGCGATCTGCGCCCAGTTCACCGCCCTGCCGGATGCCGGCCGCTGCCGGAGGAGCTCCATGCAGCGCAGCGCCCGCTGGAAGCGGACGATCCCGGCATACTCCCGTGGATTCATCCCCACCGAGGCCCGGAAGCGGCGTTCGAACTGCTTTTTGCACAGGCAGGCGCCGGCGGCCAGTTCGGTGACCGGCGTGCGGGGCTCCGCGAGGAGTGTGCCGACCGCCGCACCGATCCGGTCGAACTCCTCCGGACGATGCCGGGTGTCGGCCGCCAACTGTGCCAGCAGCCACCGTTCGACGAGGCGGATGCACTGCGTCGGCTCATCGCAGGCGAAGATGCGGTCCGCCAGCTCGTTCAACGAGCGGTTTCCGAGGTCGTCGCCCGCGATTTCACGGTTGTAGAGCAGCGAGAGAGGAATATGCAGAAAAGCGCCCGCCGCATTGGGCCGGAAGACGACCGCGACTGCCTCTGCATCGCCCGCCGTGCGGAGATGGGCGGGAAAGTTCACCTGGCCGCTGACGGTCAGCGGCGCCTGCAAGGCGTTCAGCTCGGGAATGTAAAACGGGGTCCGCCGATGGAAGAGAAGTTGCGGAGCCCCGGTCGGAAAGGTCAGCGCCTCCGCCGGCCGCCGGCTCGCATAGAGCCAGTAATACCGCACGTAGGGCTGCAGCGCCGCGCAAGGGCTGAAAAAGGCGAACTCCTCCTGAAACATGGTGCAAAGGTAGGCTTTTTCGCCGCTTTTCGTGTCGGCAGCGCGTTTTTCGGGTCGAAAGCGTGCCTTTCAAGCGGCAGCGCCGATTTGTCTCCGGGCCGGCCGGACTGCAGCAGCGCCGGCCGGCCCGCACTCCGGGTTGACAAGATGCCTCTCGGAACTCGGGTGTCGACATCGGTGTCGCAGCACTTCTTGGGGAATGCAAAAGACCGCCGAACATAAAATGGGAAAACGCTACAGCCCAATCCGCGGATCCTCGACAAGGAAGACAAAACAAAAAGCCAGTCACCGACTGGCAACTGGCTACCTTGCAAATGAATTACGATACATATCGGAATCCTTGATTGGTATATTTTTTTTGCGTACTTCGATTTGAATACAGGCCACTGGTAATAAACGCCATAACTATCAGTTTTTGCTGTCCAATAGGCAAACTTATTTCTATCTGGCAAACTGCTTTACGCGCCAATAGAGTTTTGATTAATCGATTGTACGGGATTTGAGACTTGATTTCCGATTTCCTTACCAGCCAATTCTATATGACCGAAGATTATATCCATATACAAGACTTTTCGAGATTGGCCGTCCAAGGCATAAAGGATCATCCCGTCGTTCAGTACTTCTATTTTCTTACCTCGCCAAATGGGTTCAAGTTGTGCATTATAAAGAACATCTTTTTTCCCCTCTCGGCGATAGTACAGGTATAAACCGTGAGGCAGACGATGGTAAAAGTGCTTATTGCTGTATTTCCCCACGATAAAGTCCTGTGTAAAAAAGAATGGCTCATCATTGATGAAAGAGACTTTGCACTCTTTTACTCCCGGATAGAAGTCACGGTTAGTATAATGAAAAATCAGGCTGTTCCGTTTCATTACGACCCAATCCGTATTCCACGAGTAGACATTCGTATATCGCAGGCTCTCCAAATCCAAGGACAGCGTGTATTCTCGCTTATCCAATGTATCAAAAAAGTTCACGGCGGATGAATCTGCCATTTCGTGCGGCAGGAATGCGTAGAAGCGACAACCGTTCAAATCAAATGCATGATCAGGGATAAGAGCAAGGTCTGGCGTAAAGCGAATAAAACTTTTCTCTTTGCAATCACTCTTTCTTGTTCCCAACCATGCGGAATAGTTTCCATCATCCGCCTGTTTCAAATCCACCAACAAATGTCTCTTCAGAATCGTATTTCCATCCTTGTTCAACAAATTCTGTTTTTTTACGATGTGGTAGATAGACCACTCGTGAGGTGTTTTCTCGATATTATTCGATTCGATAACCTGTTTGTGAGAAACATCTATCATCAGTTGGTAACTTGGTGTGCCGCCAGCATATCCCAGTGGTCTATTATAGTTCTCTTTTTTGCTTTTCTCTCCCTTGAAGTGCACCGCCCAATCTCTTTTCCTGTCGGGCAGACCGAACCGGCCGTACAATCCTGCTGCATCGAGGATAATGACCGACTCATCCGTCGGAGATGGACGCAAGGCTCTGCCGACTTGTTGTAAATAAAGTCCAAGAGAACGTGTCGGGCGGGCTAACAGCACGAACTCGATACTCGGACAATCAAACCCTTCGGTAAACAGCTCCACATTTACCAAGACCCTCAATTTATCTTCACGGAAGTCCGCCAAAGCTTGGGCTCGTTCTTTGGCTGGGGTTTTACAGTCTATGGAAAGTGCCGTTACGCCTCGCTTGCGAAATTGCTCTGCTATGCGTTCTCCGTGCGACTGATTCACGGCATAAACAATTCCTTTTTTTTCGGCAGCATAGGTCTCGTAACAATCGACCAAAAACGATATCACCTCGTCTTTGTTGCAACACTCGTCCAAATCTTTGAGCAAATAGTCACCATCCATATTGAACTTGCTCAACCGATTGATATATTGAATCATCGCCACCCTGTTCGAGACCGTATAATAGCGATATTTCGCCAAATAGCCCTCATTGATAAAATCACAAATGGGCAAAGACTCCACCAGCGTATCGAAAAGCTCCGTGAAAGAGGATCTCCGCAATCGATAGGGAGTAGCCGTTACTCCGAGTATTCTCGCTTCGGGATACACCTGCCATAGTTGCCGATACGAAGGAGCCAACACATGATGAGCCTCATCGACAATGATATAATCCGCCTTGGCATGTCCTGCACCGGTAGACTGTACACGATGTTCTGTCAATGTATGAATCTCCGCCTTAATATTCTTGAGTAATTCATATTGCGAGGCTACATCTCGACAGTCCATGATTTTGTCTATGGCAATCTCCAAACTGGATAATCGATACGATTTCTTCAAGTCGTTAATCGCAGACACTAACCTAAGACGATCTTTCTCCACAATCGGTTTCTGCTTTTTTTTATCAAGTAATAATTTATCCAGCCAAGCTTCAAAATCGCTAAGATCACTCCATTTATATATTCGCCTTGCCAAAGTTTGGATGCTGCTGACAAGAATATCCGCTTGCTCATTCTTTGAGCTGCTGCCGCTCAATATACCGTGAGGAAGGTGATAATGCCAAGCGAGCGAATGGCTGATTTGCTCGACGAGCTCCTTGCGATGAGTGACAATCAACACCTTGGCATCGGGTGTATGCCTGCGGATATCTGCGATTATGGATACAAACAACCGTGTTTTACCTGTTCCTGTCGGCATCTGCATCATCACATGCCGAGACTGGCTCCACGCATTCAGTATATCTTCTTTCGCTTTTACCTGGTATGGGCGCAGGGTGCTATCTATATCGATGTCCTTCCAAACGGCATCAAGTTCTTGTTTACTTTCATTTTTATTCTTAACAGAGCGTGCGGCATGGATGGCTTTTACATTGGAGTTATATAAACCGGCAAGCAGATATTGCAGATAGGGATTATCTCTCTTCAGCTTCAATTTTATATCATCGGGTAATTGATGGAAGAAATCCGAATGCTTTTTTACAAATTGTAGCAATTCGTTGTACGTGAATAAACTATCGATGCGGCATGCTATCGTATTATTTACAAAGCTATCCGTCGTGGGGGGCTCCAAATAGAACTCCGTCTCGCTCGCGCTCGTGCAGAAATCACGAACACGACGAGCCATAAAACCAGCTTCATGGAGCTCTCGCACCAAATGATCAATCGGCTGCCTCTTGCCCTGCTCGGTCAGAGGTAACTCAATCCAAGTATGATTTACCATCGATTATTTATCCTCAAGCATCGTTCTGATGCGATACTATTCGTAGAAAGGCTGATTTCTCACCTCAGCCATAAAGGATTGTGTTATCCGATTCAGATACGGATTACCGGCTGCGCAAAACACCTCACGACCGGCCTCATCATACCGGGGCCCCTGCAGCAACGGCGTCAAAGAATCAGGTTGTGGATGCTTCCTGTCGTATTCGCTCTAGCCTCAAGTTTTGCTATTGTTTCTTACTCTTTCGGCCTTACACTTGTATATCATCTTTTTTAATAGAACGGTCAGGCTTCATAACCGCTTCAATCTCTTCCAATGGAACTCTTCCTCCCCACATACGATATACATACAAAGGTGTAATCACCTCCATCGAACAAGAACGGGCTTCGTGCTCCTTGAACTCCTCTATTTTTTGTTTTAATTCCTGTTTATCCATACTTCGTTTACCTTAAAATATCGCACTCCTGCAGGGGCTCGTATACCCCGTCTTTCATTTCAAGAATAACTGTCCCGGACTCTATCGCCTCGACACTATGCCACTGTCCGGCAGGTATATTCAAAGCTACTACCGAACTGCCGGCTTTCAAATCGACCACCTCATCTACACGGCGTTCCAAATCATCATAAAACAACTCGCGCAAATAGCCTCGCAACACGACCACGGTTTCTGAAGTTTTCTGATGGCGATGAATCGGTACCGGCGAACCCGGTTCAATCGCATTCAACATACGTTGTGATTTATCCTCTGCTGAATTCCGCAAATCGTAATTGGCACGGAGTTTCGGTGAAGCTTTAGCCTGCTCAGTAAGCGTGTCTAACAGATTTTGATCTATTCTCATTTCTTAACACACATTAAATACTCCTCGTGGAGATAATAATACTTCTTCTTGAACAATACATAAACAAGGCATAATGTAACCAACACGATACCAGCGTAGGACCAATGATTGACGGGCAAATAGACCAGTCCGAACGAGATAACGCATTGCATGAGCATATACATCATCGACACAATGGTATGGGGTATTTTTAATTCGTTCGCCAGCAGTTGATAGGCATGTTTGCGGTGCGCCTCGCCAAGATTTTCATGAAGCATAATACGGTGAACTATCGTCAACACGGAATCGACTCCATAGACCGCCAACAGCATGATATAGGTAAAATCGCCCGTCAACAGAATTAACTTTCCGACAGCAAATACAATGATAAATGCAATGGTAACTGAGCCGACATCACCTGCGAAACATTTCGCTTTTTTCCTAAAATTGAAAAAACAAAATACCACCGCGGCTAATGCTGTAATTATAAGCAAGTTCTCGTTTACAAAACAAAGGCTTCGGTTAATAAACAATAGCGGCACGAGCACCGCAAGCGAATACCCGCCCGTTATGCCATTGATGCCATCCATGAAATTATAAGCATTGATAATACCCACACAGAGTATCGCCCCGAGAAGGATCATCCACCAAGCTGAAAGATGAAGAATGCCCCAATCGTAGAACATCAAAAACATCGCAGCGAATTGCACCACGAGCCTGACGGAATTAGGGACAGAATGAAGGTCATCAAGAAAGCTGACTCCGGCAAGAGCCGTCAACCCAAGCATAAACCACGGATATTGCAACCCGTAGAATGCAGCATAGAGCCATGCACCAAACAAGAATACAACGCCGCCGCCACGAAGCGTAATGTGGGTATGCGAACTGCGTTGATTGGGCTTGTCGATGATATTGAATCGGTCGGCTACGCGGAAATAAACAAGCTCTGCTATCACAAGCAGAGCTAACACGATTAGGTATGTCATAGGGATTACTTAGATCCGGACTTGAAACTATCAATGGTTCTGACCAAACCGTCACGGGCAGAAACCGGCATTTCTGTCACTCCCAAAGCCTTTTTTATCTTCTTGTTGGAAGATACATAATTTTCGGTCAATTTCTGGAGTCTATCAGGATTAAGAGGCAGGCGAAGCCATCCACCGAGTTTTGCACAAAAAGTCATCAAACCTTTCGGCAATCTCCAAATACGCGCTTTCTTGCCAAGCACAGTGCATATGATCTCGATCAATTCATTGGTCGAAAGCGCCTCGTCATCGCCCATATTATAGATACCCGACTTAATATCATCTGTAAGCAACCTATTGACTGCAAAACAGATATTCTCCACAGAAGTAAACGTTCTCTTATTTTCAAAAGCACCCAATGGCCATGGAATGCCCTTGCTTACTACGCCATACAACAAATTAAGATTACCCTTGTTACCCGGTCCGTGAATCATACAAGGGCGAAGAATATAGACCTGCTTATTTGCAGGAAGATTCCCTAAAATATACTCTTCTGCTTTGATTTTACTCTCCCCGTAAGGACCAACAGGAGCTGGCGTCACCTCTTCGGTCAATACTCCATCAACTCTGTCTGCAGCAGCCTTTGCCGTACTAAAGAAGATAAATTTCTTTGCATCTGAATTTAGGAAATAATCATATATCTTTTTCGTAAGGCCTGTATTCACCTTAAAATAAATATCGGCCTCGGTCTCGTTTTTCGTGTCATGAGCCTTTCCCGCCAAGTGGATAATGGCATCTACATTCGGAACCAGTCCTGCCGCAAGGTCGTCCCACGAAAATGTCTTTGCAACACCTTTCTTTGGGGGTGCAACAATATCAAGTCCATAGATAGTATACCCATGGGACAAATACGCGACAAGATTAGACCCCACGAAACCGTGGAGTCCTGTAATAAGAATATTCATATATGAGGGCTTTATTTGGTTCCTACGAGAATATTTTCATATTCTTTAATAACCCGTTCAATGCTGAATCTCTGCTTTGCTAATAAGCGACTCTTTTCGCTCATTGCCTTTCGTTGCTCATCATTCAAAGCCAAATAACGAAGCATCGCCTGCGCCAACGATTCTGCATCTTTAGGTGGAACAAGGTAGCCGTTCTCACCATCCATAACAGCCTCCTTACATCCGGCAATATTTGAAGTGATAATAGGCTTTCCCAAAGCACATCCTTCCATAAGTGATCGGTTAAGTCCTTCATGGTAACTGCTTAATAATAACAATGTACCGGGCCTACCCATAATCTTCATAGGTTCATTTGTACATCCCAAATATGTGACCCATCCATTTTCTTCATCTTTTTCAATCTGCTTTTTACTTACAGCATTAGGATAAGCTTCGTCTATGGGACCTAATAATTGTAGTTTTACATCAGGATATGTCTGTTGAACTATTTTGACGGCATCCACCGCTTCGCGATATCCTTTATCGTATAACATACGAGCGACCATCAAGAATACCACAGAGGCACTCGTATTATCTATAAATGGATATTTCTCTATATCAATACCTTCACCTCCTATCAAATGTATAATCTGTTTTTTTTGCGCGACCTTTTCTTCAATAAGAATACGTGCATTATCCTCATTGAGTACAAAAACTTTATGAGCTCGACGTAAGGCGAATCGATATAACAATTTTATCAAGCGATTCTTCAATCCTGTATTGGAAAAAGCAAATCCTAAACCTGCAACCATTGCCGTACATTTAATTCCTAAAGAGCAGGCGGCAAGGGTTCCGTAGATGTTTGGTTTGATTGTTACATGGAAAACATAATCGGGATGCTCATGCTTATAGATTTTACGCAATAACCAAAAATACGATAGGTCGTGTATAGGGTTAGTTCCTGTTCTTTCCATAGGGATATCAATATGTTTTATCCCATCTGGAATTGGTAGCTTCATTCCATTACTTAATGCATCTATCGGAGACACCAACACAACTTCGTATCCTTGATCACGGAAGTGTATAATAACTTCCCCTCTGAAGTTCAATTGTCCCCAGAGCGAGTTATCAACAAATATTATTTTCATAAAATCAGAATTATATCTTATTTTTCAAAACTACTCCACACAATTTTGTAGGCTTTCGTCCAAATGGCATCTGAATTGCCATAAATACAATCAACTTTCTAAATTAAATTCCCATGGAATAAATTAGTCAGTTTACTCAAAAGATCAGTTGAGACAACATTTGATAATATTGAGATACACGCTATAACAGGACTATTACTCTGATACAGATATTTTTCAATTCATGATTCCATTTGCTGGTATTATTAATATTTTAGCAAGATTCAATTTTACGCCATTGGAATGTTCTTATTTTAATTTACATTGTTCACTTCCGCATTTAGCAGTAAGCCTCATCATACAATACTACTATGCGTATTTAATAAGAAATAAGACATTGAAAATGAGAATAGGATTCCAATTTCGTATTACCAACGAAATTGAAAGTTTAAAGCCGAAATGTCTTTTCAAGAAAAAAATTACCATTTCCAATCGAACCGTTCGATATCTTCTTCAATGAGTCGCGTTCCTAACTGCACCTCAATAAACAAAAGATCTGTTTTCGCCATAACGGCATGTTTCACCCCTTTTTTGATACATACCGTTTCACCTCGTCCTATCTTCTTTGTTTCGCCATTAAGCACAAGCAATCCTTCACCGTTAATAAAAGTCCATACTTCATCACGGTATTGATGTTTTTGGTAACTTATACTTTTGCCTGACTTTATTAGTAATTGTTTGGTAAGGGCCTTATACCCATCGGGAAACACAACCATGTCGATTACTTTGTATTCTCCCCAGCGTCGTTCCTCGAACATCGGTCGACTCTGTAAACGGTCAGCATACGTTTTAATGTTCTCGCTTTTACCTTTCTCTGAAATCAAAATCCCATCGCAAGAGGCAGCAACAATTAGATTGCTCGCCCCAATGCACATGATTGGCAAATCCAGTTCGTTGACGACATGAGTATTTTCGGAACTGTCGTCCATGACAACATTGCCAATGGTATTTTCCTGCAATTCATCCGTTAGTGTGTTCCAGGTACCCAGATCTTTCCACTCTCCGGCGAAAGGCACGACAGCCACTGATTCTTCCTTTTCGACCACCTCATAGTCAAAACTGTTTCTAGGCAACTCTCTATATCGGTTACGTATTTCATCGAATGTTTCCACAGTGATATACCTACTAACGATATCCATCATGTAGCCCAACTTGAATGCGAATACTCCTCCGTTCCAAAAAGAGCCAGCAGAAATCAACTTTTCGGCAGTCGGAACATCCGGTTTTTCCGTGAAATGGGAAACCTTGTATATCTCGTTATTCGCAATATCCAACTGGGGCACAATATATCCGTATTTGGATGAAGGATAGGTAGGCTGAATTCCCATGAGCACCAATTTTGCGACATCGTTTTTTACGGCTTCTGACATTCGTTCGATTGTCTTGAAATAGCCGATCTCCGTATAGGAATCGCATGGCATTACCACGACGATTTCATCCGTTCCGCAGCATTTTTCATAGACAAGATATGACGCTGCTAGGGTTATTGCTGGAAATGTGTCGCGTCGCTCCGGTTCAACCACCACCGAAATATTTTCACCAAGTTGATTTAGAATGGCATCGCACTGAAAACGACTTGTAGCCACTGTAATTGAGTTGCAAATGCCGCTTTCTTCGAGTTGCCGCATCACACGCTGAACCATCGATTCCTTCGTACCGTCAGGTTTCGACAGTAGTTTAATGAATTGTTTAGATCTGACATCGTTTGATAATGGCCATAAACGTTTGCCCGAACCTCCAGATAATAATATGATATGCATGATTATTTGTTTGCTTTTAACGTTCTGTTCTCATAGGATTATTCAGAAAGTCGGCATACGACAACCGTACACCATCTTCCAACTCTGTTTTATAACTCCAGCCCATGGTCTTTGCCTTTGAAGCATCAAGTAATTTGCGAGGCGTGCCGTTAGGTCGCGAAGTGTCCCAGCGAATCTCGCCTTCGTAGCCGATTATTTTTGCTACTAATTCTGTGAGTGCCTTGATTGAAAGTTCTTTTCCTGTACCGGCGTTCACCGTCTCATTGCCCGAGTAGTTGTTCATAAGGAATACACACAGATTGGCCAAGTCGTCTACATAGAGAAACTCCCGAAGCGGGCTGCCGTCGCCCCAGCAGGTTACAAAAGGCAACTGCTGCACCTTCGCCTCGTGGAAACGGCGGATGAGCGCCGGAAGGACGTGGCTGTGCTCCGGGTGGTAGTTGTCATTGGGGCCGTAAAGATTTGTCGGCATGACACTTATGTAGTTCGTGCCGTACTGCCGATTTAGATACTCGCAGTATTTCAGACCGGATATTTTCGCCAGAGCGTATGCTTCGTTGGTCTTCTCGAGCTCCGAGGTCAGAAGGCACGACTCCTTCATGGGCTGCGGCGCCATGCGCGGATAGATGCACGACGAGCCCAAAAATTCCAGTTTCTTGCATCCATTCTGCCATGCGGCGTGTATGACATTCATCTCCAAAATCATGTTCTCGTACATGAAATCCGCAAGGGCGCTCTCGTTGGCAACGATGCCACCGACTTTAGCGGCAGCCAAAAACACATACTCCGGGCGCTCTGCCGCGAAAAACCGTTCCACCGCATCCTGACGCGTAAGGTCCAGTTCCACATGTGTGCGCGTTACGATATTCGTATAACCCTGCCGCTGCAACTCCCGCATTATAGCCGAGCCTACCATGCCACGATGTCCCGCGACATAAATCTTCGATTGCTTGTTCATTTTTTATTCATTATGTTTTTCTCCCAATAAGATCTATAATGCCAATTTCGAACGATGTATAAAATGGATTAAACCAAGACACATCGCTAATACGATCAAAAAATTATAGGTGTTATGACAAAATTATATTTAATAAAAGATAGTTCAAGATAACTTTAGAAGATAATTATCTTTGTAAGTAATTCTTGGCCAATGAAAAACAGATATATAAAAGTTACGCTCATTTCAGAGCGGAAAACGCGAGCCATTATTCGCTATTTTAGTCTCGATATCGAAGCTAAGAAAGCAGCGGAATTGACCGGTGTTTCTCGCCCAACGGTCAACAAGTTTTACAAAGCGATTCGCGAGCATATCGCCAACTATGCGAAGCGGAAAGTCCTTTTGAAAACGGAGAAGTAGAGCTTGATGAGAGTTACATCGAAGCTCGACGTGTCAGAAGGAAACGAGGCTGCGGTGCGGCAGGAAAAACGCCTGTATTCGGGATGCTCATACACGGAGGAAAAGTATATACGCAAATTGTCAAACATTGTTCGATCAAAGAGTTTTTACCTATTATAAAGGGTCATGCCGATTCCGATGCAGTCATTTATAGTGATGGTTGCAGGATCTATGACGGACAGGTCAATTATGGCTATAAGAAGCATTATCGTGTCAAACATGATCACAACGTTTTTGACGACGGAACCAATCACATAAACGGTATCGAGAACTTTTGGGGTCTGTGTAAAGTCAGACTGGTTAAGTTTCGGGATGTACACAAACTCACGTTCTATTTATACATTTAAAAGAGTGCGAATTCAGGTACATTCGCACGGAAAAAACTCGTATTTATCTTTACTCGATAACTTTAGAATTCATCCTCTATTATCTTGAACCTAAAAGATTGATTATCGAAATTAAGGTAGCGAGGAATAGCTCGCGAAAGTATAAAAAATTGCGAAGTATAAATACCTATCGTCCACTTTTAGAATCCTATTAATTTTTCACCAGTCTTATTGCATATCATTATTTTCGATCAATAATTGAATAGTGCGAAAAAGAATGTGGTACCAATTAATCCCAGAACAATTCGATAAAGCCGTTTCCAAAGGAATTCTTTTGGAATATCTGTCGTTATATCCTTATACTGAATTAATGATATTCTCGGTAAATCCCAAAAGGAAGCATCCAAGAACAATAACAAAAACTCGACATGGATGCCTAAAGTTCCCCGTTATTATTTAACTAACTAATGACTATCAATATAAGCATGTGTAACATTCCCGTGCTTACAGTGGGCAACAACAGCAGGCTTACATTAATAATGATAGAATCTTTGAAATTTTAAGCATCGATGTCGCAAAAAAGCCGGATAACAACATAAACAACAGCACATGGAATGAATAAATAATCTCTGTATACCAGTTATCACAATAATTGCACAAATACAGAAATTGTATAACAACCCTTTGGACAAAAATATTGCAACCAGGTATTTTATACAAGGTCTGCCAGTCGTTCCGCTCACTGTCATTTTACTATACCCTTTTCGAGATATTCCGCCAGATTGGTGCGAATATGTTCGCCGGCACGCTCCACGGCGACCTTCGCCATATCCGATTCAACCATAAGGCGCACCAAATCCTCAAACGATGTCTTCGTCGGGTTCCAGCCCAACTCGCGCTTCGCCTTCGAGGGATCGCCCCACAGATTCACGACATCAGTCGGACGGTAGAAATCCTCCGAGACCTCTACCAGAACCTTGCCCGTGGCCGTGTCGTAACCCTTCTCGTCCAAACCCTCACCACGAAACTCCAACTCTATGCCTGCATAGTAAAACGCCAAACGGCAGAACTCTCTGACGGAATGCTGCTCGCCAGTTGCTATGACGAAATCATCGGGCTTGTCGTTCTGCAATATGAGCCACATGCACTCCACGTAATCCTTGGCATACCCCCAGTCGCGCAGCGACGACAAATTACCGAGATAGAGCTTATCCTGCTTGCCCTGCTTGATGCGGGCTGCCGCAAGGGTTATCTTGCGCGTTACGAATGTCTCGCCACGACGCGCCGACTCGTGATTGAACAGTATGCCCGAGCAGCAGAACATGTTGTATGCCTCGCGGTACTCCTTCACAATCCAGTAGCCGTACAGTTTCGCAACAGCATACGGCGAATAGGGATGAAACGGAGTGCGCTCGTTCTGCGGCACCTCTTCCACCTTGCCGTACAGTTCGGACGTCGAGGCCTGATAGATGCGGCACGTAGACGCCAGGCCGCATTGGCGTACAGCCTCCAAGATGCGCAGAACGCCCGTGGCGTCGACGTCAGCAGTGAACTCCGGAGAGTCAAACGACACCTGAACATGACTTTGCGCCGCAAGATTGTAAATTTCGTCAGGACGTACCTTACCCACGACCTGCATAATCGACATCGAATCACCCATATCTGCGTAATGTAGATGAAATCGAGGAATACCTTCCAAATGCGCTATGCGCTCACGATAATCCACCGACGACCGCCGGATGGTTCCGTGGACATCGTAACCCTTGTTCAACAAGAACTCAGACAGGTACGACCCATCCTGTCCGGTTATGCCTGTTATTAGTACAGTTTTCATATATGACATGCTTAAAATAGCTAATTCATTGACATCTTTGTTCAATAGCCAACGATATCTGCAAGTTTACTGGTATAGCAGACACCATGGTAAAAGATGTCGGAACAGACACCATTCCTTGTGCAGACTTTGATGCACTCCTGAATACTGCACAGGACAGCAGGTATCCGAAGTCGAATATGCACGGGCCACAAGATCCAGTAGAAGGCAGCGGGTTCGAATACGAAGAACAAACAAAAAGCACAGTAAAGATTCGGAATCGGCAACGCGTTTCTCCATAAAGAAGAAATGGAAGTAATTAACTAATAATCACTAAATAGAAAAAACTTCAACGGAGTGGTGCTCACTAAAAATGACGCTTTATTCGCACTTTTATTATGTGCATTGCAAATTTCACTTACTAAATGTATGATTGCAAACAACAATCAAAACAACTTTGTATAATATACAAATAAACAAATATTTAAAAATATTCTAATATTCACTTTAGTTTTGCTGACTATAATTTTTTTGCAATCAAACATAATTTACTAAATAAATACACAGGAAGGAATAAATAATACCGCATACAAAGAACCATGAGTGTAGCGGCCATTGATCCATTAAAAGCACATTTTTCCACACATTCCTTGTATGGTTCTTGCTGCACAAGTGCGACAATTTCTCGTCTGGTTATCAAAAAATTCTGTCGTTTATAAAATTGAGATTTCACTACTGAGAAGAGTTCATGAACAGTCTTCCTATACAATTGTTCCCGAAAATCGAATTTATCCATATCCAATTGTTTCAACAAATGATAATGTATGATTCGAGGCCCATCAGTATTCAGCGGTTTGCAACTATTCGTCATGGAAGCTTGATTGATCCTATAAAAATACTCACATGTATCAGATACATACAATGAATCCGCATGATAAATAGCAGGAATGGTACAAGCTCCATCTTCGCCCATATTAACAAAAGGAACTACCAGCTGCTGATGATAATAAATAGACTTTTTAAAAGTTTTCCCCCAAAGAGTAGGAGGAAAATATGTCGCCTGTTTTGTTTGAATCAACGAAGGAAAAATCTCTTTCTCCATTTGCTGTCGATTATACAATCCAGTCTTCCATCCGCTAACTTGGTCCTCTATTTCCTCTCCTCTTACATTTTTGTGACCACACACAATAACATCAACTTTATATCGATATATGAGGTTTGCAAACAATCTTAAATATTCTGTCCCAATCCAGTCATCGCCATCCACGCATACGACATATTCTCCAGTTGCGACCTCCACACCCGCTTGCCGGGCACTTACCAAACCGCCATTTACTTTATGAACAACTTTTATCCTATTGTCCTTGGCAGCATATTCATCACATATTTGAGGGCAACGATCTTTAGAGCCATCGTCTACGAGTATCGTTTCAAAATAACTGAACGATTGGGACAATATGCTATCTAAACACTTAGGCAAATAAGCCTCGACCCCATAAATGGGCACTACTATGCTAAATAGCGGTGCCTGCCGATCTATTGAATTCATACGACTATCCGTTATCCAAAATAATCCAATTATCAAAATATATTTCGGGATTATCTCTATAATTAAACCATTTTTTGGGTGCAACGGTAATTCGTTCCGGGTTAGAATTTAGCACTGCTCCCCACCAGCTAAATGTGCTGTTTGAAATGATTTGATGACGACATAACGACATTAAGTGGATATACCAAAAAGGAGGCACCTCTTTATTCTCAATTATCCTTGTTGAGACATCAAAATGCAGATTTAATTTCACCCATTCCGGATCATCCGAAAAAATTACCAGAGTAGGATTCTTTATACAAGAAAGAGTTCGTTGAAGTCCCTTAGAGAAATACTCCTTAGTACAAGAAGCCATTAATGCCGTATTTTCTTTTAGCAGATAGTCGCCTCTTCTCACATGCATTGAAATGCAATTGTTATTCATTATAAAAGAATAATCACTTCTTAATTCCTGGGGCAACTCAAATCGAGGACTTATTTTAAAATCCGCAAGATTATCAGAACACCAGGTAAAAAACTTTTTATTCTGCCAATAGCCATCCAAATAGATAAGATTATATGTAGAAGATTCAAATATTGATTCATCCAAATCATCTGTCAATTCATTGATATATTTTACACCAGGTTTTAATCTGAAACAATACTGCAAGAATTTTCTCGTGACATAAGTATGCCGGCTAAAAAAAGTTTTTTTTGTCTGGTAAACAGGAAGATGACTAATAACTGTATTTAGTTGATAATCTCTGAAGGTTGGCAAAAGCCCAAATGACGATAAATCATATCGTACATCAAGTTTATATTTTCCTCGTATATATTCACCAAACACATACTGGAATAATTGATTCCCTATGCCGCCATATAACAACACTACAACTACTTTCATTGTTCAGGCTTATATAACTTTTTAATGAATTTAGCAGGATTGCCACCCCATATTTCACCAGGCGGTACATTGCAGACAACAACACTGCCCGCCGCTATTATTGATCGTTCTCCTATCGTCACACCTTTTGTAATGATGGTTCTCGTACCGATAAAGACATCATCTTCTATTATGATTGGTCTATGAACAATCGCCCCTGCATGATAGAAATTTTGATATTCAGACCTTTCTAATCTCCTTTTTTGCCAATCAAGACAATGCGCATTACTATCAATAATCAACACATCTCCGCCTATTGTTACATGATTGCCAATAGTAATGCTTTTTCCACATGATATAGAGACATCACTCATTGATACAAAGTCACCTATCTTCAGTATAGCATTCTCGTATACGGTAAATAGACTATGACTATTTCTCCCTATTGCATTTCTGTAACCACCACTCACAATAATGCAATTTGCACCTATTTGAACCTTTGAGGACGGATATAGATTATAGTGCAATAATCCCGCAAAACGCGGATGTTTTTTTATTACAACACCTTTTAACTTTAATCTGATTAAGGTTATGTAAGTGGTCAGTCCATTTATAATCTTTTCAATACCCCCCCCCCATATTTTTCATACTTATCTATGTATTTCAACACAAAGCCAAGAATAACATTTTTTAAAGCATACCTCCAGAACGCTCTCGTATTGATATCGGGAAGTTGTTCATGCTTCAATATCGGATTAGCAACCGTTTCAGGATACATTTTATGATATGTTGCTAAATCATTCAATTGCCACTGAGGTATGCTCTTTTTGCTTTTTGGGGCGTGTACTAAATGTGCAGCGAAACAATCTTTCAGTGCTATTGTCTTCCAACCAGCTCTATTCAAACGCATTGTAAAATCGCCATCGGCACAGTAGAAACTATAATTAGTCTCATCCAACCAATTTATATCTACCATCGCCGGTCTATAATATATACCATGATTAATATGCACGTTGTTCTCTGCCAACATTATTACACGATAATAATCATGCCGAGGATATTCTCTAAAAAAGAATGCACCGCCTCCTATTTTCTCACCAACTTCAATTCGGTGCCTAATCTCATCATATCCTTTCTGAAGACACCCTGGAGCAAGAATCAAGTCATCGCTAATCATACAAATATAATCCGAATGAGCATGCTTGAAACCAATATTCATAAATTCGCCCCATGAATGCACCCTTTTTTTAACGCCATCTTCTGCAACAATGGAATAGTTTGGCTGAATGATGGTAAAAACATCGGTCTGTTTTGCCAACCAGTCACAAGTTCCGTCGGTAGAACCGCCGTCAACAACAATAATTTCTAATGTACCATCAAAACCGTTGTTTCTGATACTATCAATTGTAGCCTTGATTAATCCTTTGCGATTTTTAGAACCAAGTACTATTGAACAATCATATTTCATATTTCTTTTGTTATTGAATTTGTTTGCATATCTTTATTATATAAATAGAATATAATGAAAATGAAAGTAATATATCTTATAGAAAACGAAAAAGTAGAAGAAGCTCCATTGCCAACGATAATAACTAAAAAAGCATATAACACGCACATTATACGAAACCTGCTCTTCCTTTTCTTAAAAATATTTTTTATTAAAACAGGGAGACAAAGCAGATAGAATAGGCAAAGATAAACAATACCGCCTTTCATTATCATGTTCAGATAACCAGTCTCGCAACCGTCCCTCATTTCATCTACATATTCCGAATAATAAAAACTATTAATACCAAGTCCAGTTAGATATTTTCCGGATCTTTCCAACAAATCAAGAACCTCGAGTTCCACACCCGTTCGTGTGTCATCCTCCAGTCTGCCAGCCAATGCAGGAAACAAACTTTCTCCGAAAGCAAATAGGATATAACCGGCAGCAACAAATAAAATACTAAAAAACAATATATATTGAATCTTCCTTGAAAACGATCGCGTGCTAATAGTTTTGCCTATGATATAAAATACTACGCCTAAAACATAAGTAGCAAGTATAGCCCTTCTTGCAAAAAAAGCAGCAGTTATAACAGTGACCCAAACAGCTATCCAAACGAATTTTCTCTGAGCTTTAGTCAACAGATCAATAAAAAACACTAAAAAAATCAAACCGCCACCTATATAAAGCTGAAGACCTTCTAAATGATTCAATACTTTGTCTGAAGACACATTCTGAATGATATCATAGGATAAACACAAGCCTAACAGAACAACATATATCACACTTTGCTTGTAGATAAATCTCAATAGGATAGGAAAACTATCTTTATATGAAAATTGAGCCACAAATAGAGGTGCAAGATAGAACATGAAACCCGAAGGTAAATATGTATATCTTAAAACGTTATTGAGGCTATAATTACCATTAAAATTAGTTATCACATATATACTATATAATGTATATAATATCCATATAACATTAACCGATGTGGAATATTTCCTGAAATCTAATCTTATGAATGTAAGAAATTTAACGAATATTAGAAGATTCAATACTGCATATACAATATAAAATCGTTGCCCCGGAAATTCGAGCTGCACACCAAGAAAAAATACATTGTAAAAAAATTGAAGATTCAGGAAACTAATAAGTTCCTTATTTACTTTATCTTGCAACATGTAATGCTGTCGTAATTTCTTTTTCAAATTCTCTTCTAAATCGCTTCAAATTGTATAAAGAATAAGATACATCTATACATTTATTACTTAAAAGCTCTATCTCCTCTACCTTCAATTCTTTCACCTTTTGAATACATGAGTGTATAGCCTCGACCGATAAGTCCGACAACTGAAATCCTATTTTATCAATACAATCCGGTGAAGCCCATTTTGAAACGATAGGAATGATACCAAATCTCATTGCATTAATTACAGAACCTGGACATCCTCCTTCTGTACAAGAAGGATAAATCAGAAAATTACATTTTTCTGCAATATTCTTGAATTTAAAGCTCTGGAGATTAATAAAACCCATGAAATGAATATTCAACAAATTCTTTTTCCGATAAACTTCAAGGAGCTTATATTCTACATTACCTATAACATATAATTCCAAATCCGGATGTTCTATAAAATAATCCAACACCAAGTCTAGACCTTTAAGGACACTTCCGCCACCACCAATCCATACATATTTTGTCTTATTGGTATAGTCCCTATCTAAAAAAACACTGTCATCAATAACACTGGATTGATTTATTATTTTAATTTTCTTTCTTACATCCAAAGGATATGTTTGCAGTGTAAACGTTGTTCCTATTTGAAAAATCAGATCTGCAAGATCCAATCTATCATCATTTTCTTCCACTAATCTTGAATAGGGCATATTAGCATGATGTCGCTCATTGAATTCATCAGTTCTTATCTTAATCATAGAGTTCTGATGTCCGAAGTAAGCACCTGTGGCATAGTAAATTTTTAAAGCGGAGGGGTTATCTTTACTCGCTTGTACAAATGAAGGCTCAATTCCGAAAATAATGTCATATTTTCGTTTCGATTTATGATATACGGAAAAGTTACCAACAAAAACATTGTATCCCAATTTATTGAACACAGATACAATCTCAACCATCTCACGCCGAGATTGGTGGCCATACATATAATTTGTATTCCATAGATTATAGAATACTTCTGGAATATATGAAATATAAACCCATTTATCCGAGCCTCTTACTTTCGATATATATCTCTTTTCCCAGCCAAAAATTCGGGCTATTATTTTATATAATATACCAAAGAAAGAATTTAGGTTCATAGCCTTTCCTTTATAAATCCATTAATATACAATCTTTCACTTTTGTTAAGCCCTACCATATAGCAAAGTGCACAAAGGCAACAAAATACAACTACGATGAACATTGCCAATGAGGATATATCCACCGGCTGAAAAAAACGAACTATTATTAAACAGATAATTATCCCTGTTAATGTAAACTTCATTATCGGCCAAAAGATTTCATGAAAAATAAATTGGATTCTCATATTTATACTTTTTGCACATATTCCAATTCTCACCAAAACCGATATTACAGTAAACAGCAAATAAATTAGAAAGATCACGATAGGGCTATCATACATCGCCGCTCCCCAATAACATGCAGGCAAAGTTAAAAACTTTATTACACCAACACATGTTTGAAATTTTCTCACATGACCAGTCGCACCTATAGCAGTAACAAAAGGATTAGAAATCCCATCTATTACACTCGCTATCAATACTATCTTGATAAAGGAATCAGTATAATCAGGAACCTCTTTCAACCAAAGCGTTATAATGGGAGTCGTAGCAAATATAATAGGAAGCGATATTAGTAGCAATACAAAAGACGAGTATCTTGCGCTACAACCCATTAGATAAAACATACCTTTTTGATTGGCGGATGCATATCGTTTCGTTATCTGCGGATTAAAAGCTGTTTGAAGGTTTCCTCTAAATTGGTCAACGGCACCCTGAATCTGCACAGCAACTCCACGTGCGGCATTAACGACCGGAGTAAAGAACAAATTAATCACAATATTAATACCTTGAATAACAAATAAATCAGCAGCAGCCACAAATAGTGTCCATCCAGAAAAACTCGCCATTTTTTTGAATAAGGATTTCTCTAACTTACAATGCAAGCAAGCGATCGTCTCAGGGAATTCTTTGAGTGAAAAAAATACATAGGCCAATAATATACAAATCTGACTTATCAAAAGCAAAGCAGCATAAAATACCAGTCGATCATAAAAAGCATAGGAAATTAGGACAGCTATTGCTATTTTACTAAACGCTTCGATGATAGACAAATAAGCAAAAAAGTCCATTTTTTCATGCGCGATAACATTACTGTAAAATGGCATATATAGAGTCGTAATAACACAGGTTACCACCGATATTTGGAAGGTGTAAAGCGCTGCTTCAAACCTGTCATCCGGGACATTTAAATAGTTATTTACATAATACAAACCAACAGTTTCTGCCAATACTACAATTATTAAGCTGATATAGAAAGATAAAAATAGAGCTGACCTAAAAGTAACCGCTACCAACCGATTATCCTCTTTTCCGATTGCGAAAGCTAAATATGTATAGTTAGCAGAAGAAATAGCTGCTTGCAAAAAAGTAAAGAGGGAGACAATACTACCTACAACATTATAAATACCATAATCTTCTATTCCGAGATTATCAAGTATCAGGCGCGTGGTAAACAGGGAGACCCCTAATACCACAATCATTCTAAAATATAGAAAAGTGGTATTGCGAACGAGAGATTGAGAACCCATAATTAAATCAATCCTCGATAAACATTGGCATACATATCACTTGCCTTTTGCCATGAAAATTTTTTAAGTTGTTCAAAACCTTTTGTTTTGAGCAGGTTTTTACAGTTTTCATCCATAGATAATATTTTCTCCAACACAATGTCGATATCATCCAGTTTTTTATCTTCAATGTACAATGCTGCGTCACCTCCAATTTCTGGTAAGCACGATTGTTTTGCAAGAAGAACTGGGCATCCATAGGAAAATGCTTCCAAAACAGGCAGTCCGAAACCTTCACTTTCTGATGGGAAAATAAAACATATTGCATTGGCATAAAGAGACTTCATTTTTTCTTCTGAAGCAAATAATGTGTGAAATCTATTTTGCAAATTGTAATATGACAATACTTCAGATTCCTTAGCTGTAAATGGGTGCCCTGTACAGACCATGTGAATATCTGAATATTTACGAAATATGTCTACTAACCTCGTTACCATTGGAATGAAATTTTTATAACCATCTCTTAATCCAACAAATAATAAATAAGGAAAGTCATACAAAGATTCTCGATATGAATTATCTGGTTCAGCAGCACCCCAATAGATAACAGATATTTTCTTGTCATCCACTTTATAATAAGCCATTAAGTCCCTCTTTGTATTAATACTCGGAACAACTATATGGGCCGATTTATCAATAAGTGCTTCTCTTCCTAATACTTGATTATTTCTTCGCCCAAAATATTCAGGATAATACTCTGCGGTCAAATCATGTACTGTTAAAACAAACGGTTTTCTTATTTTACCCAAAAAGTAGGGAGAAAAGAAGGTCGGATGAAATACATCATATGAGTTTTTCTCAAACAAATTCTCGCAAAATTCTATATTTATGCTTTCAGAACTATTTATTAAATGATACTGAGATAATTTTTTATATAACCAACTTTTACCTCTAAAATTAAAGGAAGATAGGAAATCCGATTCAGAATAACTCAAAGCCGAAAAATCATGCTTTAATCCATATTCCTCCAAATAAACATTATTGCACTCCTTTACAGCTATTTCATATTTGATATCTTTAGGTAATCGGCTAATAAATTCACAGAAGCTTTTAGAAATTCCACCAAATCTCTGCATCTGAAAGATTTGATAATCATATAAGACATTCATAATTAAAATATACAACGATTAATCGATAACTATTAGTAAAGAATTAACCTCGCCAGTTATCACCGACAAACTCTTTTTCACACAGGCATTTTTCTAGTTTCAATATCGTTCAGACCGTAAGCTCATCATTGCTCTCCAATAAACTTATTAAAACCATAAAAAAGGAACAAATGAACCATGTTTAGACAATCACAACCTCAATTATAATCAAAAGTTACTCTACAAAGTCTTTATCTGATCGACATAAATACCATCCACGAAAGCACCAACTTGACTCAGTTCCAATTCTATCATAAATTTCAGATTCAAGATAACTTTTAGAAGACGATTATCTTTGCAAGTAATTCTTGGCCAATGAAAAGCAAATATATAAGAATTACGCACATTTCAGAACGGAAAATGCGAATACGCAAATTGTCAAACTTTGTTCTATCAAAGAGTTATTACCAATTATAAAGAGCCATGCCGATTCCGATACCATCATTTATAGCGATGGTTGCAAGACCTATGACGGACTGGTTAATTTATGGTTATCAGAAGCATTATCGTGTCAAGCATGATTACAACGTTTTTGCCAACGAAACATCACATAAACGGTATCGGGAACTTTAGGGGCTGCGTAAAGTCAAACTGGCTAAATTTCAGAGTGCACACAAACACACGTTCTATTTACACGTTAATGAATGCGAATTCAGGTACATTTGCACGGAAAAACTCATATTTATCTTAACTCGCTAACTTTAGATTCATCCTCTTAAGTTATCTTAAACCTTATAAGTTCTAAAAAGTGCAATCGGAACAAGCAATGACAGGTAGATTAGTAATCACTATATTTTTTATACAAATTGTATGTATTCTGCATCGACTTCTACTCCGGCTACAAAAAGCCCTTTCAATTCGACCAGCAGTCTCTTGACTTTTGAACCCTGCGCGCGGAGCAATCGACCTGTATAACCGTCTAAGTTGCCACCTATGATGCGAACCTCTTTGCCGTATTTATCTGGTGTTATATCCTCCATGCTATAGTAAATCGGCTCACTGTACGAGGACTCGACTGCATGAATGAATCTATCCATGTCATTCTTGGGGACTATCATCGGGTCATTAATAGAGTGACCATACATATAACGAAATTGAAGAACCTGATACTTGCGTGTAAGCGCGTCCAAAATTTCTTTACGAGTGTACGCAAAGACTAAACTCCTTAAAACCGGCTCTTTGATACGCGTATTTTTATTTCCTTTCTTCTTTATAACAAAGTGCATAGGGGTAAAGACCCTTATCTTTTCTTTCTCCAACAATTTATAACCGGGAATCTTCGCATTAGGTCTGGAGAGGTCTCGCAGGACAAACCATCGATTTATATCCGGAGTTTTATCTTCAGATGACGGAGATGTAGAAAAATCAGTTCGAGTATTCTCCATAACTCAAAAAAAATGATATGGTATTGCTTGGTATCAGGTAATACTCCAAATCCCGCTAATGATTGTATTATTATATTAATCAAGCGGTTACCTACTCCCCATTTGAAAGTTTGGAGTTAATCTTACATCTTCTCATCTATCATCCAAAAGATGTGTTCTGCCACATCTCTTTTTAGGAGAAGATGCAGAGTATGATGATAACTTATTATGAATGAATTATAATAATAAGACGTCAAATTTGCACAACAAATTTTTATATATGTTGAACAATTTTCAGAAGTGCCATGAAAATTTATCAACTTTTGTATTGCTATATTTCGCATTTTTATTAACTTTGCAACGATAAAATATTTCTCCTAAAAAGAGAATCTTTCAAATTGCACGACAAACTTTCATTTTATTTACTTATTCAAATTTATTTTTCTATACTCGAAGGCATAACTAAAAAAAGCACCATAGGCCCTAAAAATCATAGATATCGGTCTAATATGCAAAAAGTAGGATGAAAAAGGATCCGATCTGTTCTAATATGCAAAAAGTAGGATATAGAGTCAA
>CANQIF010000001.1 GCA_947623965.1 uncultured Alistipes sp. | reverse complement strand
GTAACTTCGCAACAAACATCTGACAGTTTTTTTGTCCGATAGTAAAACAATTGTCAGAACAAGTCTTGACTATTACAGCATAAGTAAATTCACCCATGAAGAATGTCGCTCTATATACAGACTTCGCCTTTTGCCTCGTCTTCCTGCCGTCGATGATATTCATCTTCCCGGTGGAACGGTGGTGGGGCACCTGTCCCTTATTCTTTTGTCTGTTCGTGGCATGGCTCTATATTACCTATTTCGTATATAAGCATTATATCGTTCCCAATCTGTTCCACAGCCGCGAACGGCGTTTATGCGCTTTTGCGGCCATAGCGGTCTCCCTGCTGGTCACTTTCCTGTTTTCTTCCTACGAAATCAGTTCGCCGTTCTACCACCTTAGGCAGCAGCAATTGGCGACTATTCCCTATCCCGTATGGGGCGTTCGGCAGAACCAGCAGGCGGTGTGGCTGCACTACATCGTGGTGGTCATATTCTGCTTCGCCGTGGGGATGCTCAACGAGGCGTACCGCCAACGGCTGGCGCGCGAGGAGGTGGAGTATGAGCGCAACCGGGCGGAACTGGCTCTCTACAAGGCGCAGATAAATCCGCATTTCCTCTTCAACACGCTCAATACGCTCTACGGACTGCTTATCACGCACTCCGACAAGACCGAGGCGACGCTCGAACGCTTCATCAACCTGACGAAGTATATGTACAACAACGCCAACCGCGAATTTATAACGCTGGCGGAAGAGGCGGACTACATCAGCCAGTACATCGACCTCCAGAAGTTGCGCCTCAACGGTTTTGCCGATGTCCGTTTCACGCGCGAGGCGGAGAACGATGCCATGCCTGTGCCGCCCATGATGCTGATTACGTTTGTGGAGAATGCCTTCAAGTACGGCATATCTTCCAATGAGCCCTGTTTTATACACATCAGCCTGACACAACAGGCCGATACGCTCCGCTTCGAGGTGGAGAACTCCGTATTTGAGCGCGAGGTGAAAAACTCCAAACGGATGGGCATCGAGAACTGCCGCCGCCGGTTGTCGCTGCTATATCCCGACCGCCACAGGCTGGACATCGGACACAGCCGCGAAGGCACGTTCCGTGTCAGACTCGAACTGAAATCCGGAAACGAATGATAAAATGTATAGCCATAGACGATGAACCCATCGCGCTGAACATCATCAGCCGCTATTGCGAACGGCGTGGAGGCATGACGCTGGAGACGTACAGTTCGCCGCGTCTCGGTATGCAGCGGGTCCGCGAGTGGCTGCCCGACATCGTGCTGCTCGACATCGAGATGAACGGCACGTCGGGCATTGAACTGGCACGACAGCTTCCGCAGTCCTGCTGCCTGATATTCACTACCGCATACGTCCACTACGCACTGGACGGCTTCGAGGTGAATGCCGTCGATTTTCTGTGCAAGCCCTACTTCTACGAGCGTTTCGACCGTGCCGTGCAGAAAGCGGAACAGTGGCTGCGGATGCACGACCTGCTCAACGCGTCGGAATCCCCCGCCCGGCAGTTGCTGTTGAAATCGGAGTACAAAAACGTGACAGTCTCCGTAGATACTATCCTATACATCGAGTCGATAGACAACTACATCAAAATTCATTCCGCCGACGGCAGCTCCCTGTTGTCGAAGATGCCCCTGCACGCCATCGAGGAGCAGCTCCCTGCGGATGAATTCATACGCATTCACCGCTCTTTTATCGTACCGAGAAAACGTATCGGGAAATTCTCTCGCACAGAAGTGATTCTGACCAAAACCTCCGGGTCGCTGCCGATAGGGAAGAAATATGCGGATGATGTCTTGACGATTCTGAAGAAAGAGAGATGACAATGGACAGGAAGGAAACCGTACGGATATATATTGGCCGCATCGCGACTTTGCTGCTCGGTTTGTCGGTCATGGCATTGGGCATTGCATGCTGCATACGCGCCGACTTGGGCGTTACGCCCATTTCTTGTCCGCCATACGTGCTCAGTCTCGGACTGCCGTTCACCGTCGGTCAATTTACCGTCGCCATGCACTTGTCGCTTGTCATCGGACAGAAAATCATGCTTCGCCATAAGTTCAAAGAGATACAGTGGCTGCAGATAGTCCTTGCATTCGTGTTCGGAAGCCTTATCGACGGCTGTATGCGGCTCACGGCCTCTGTCGTTCCCGCCGGCTATCCGATGAGCCTGCTCATTCTGCTGACCGGCAACATACTGCTGGCGCTCGGAATGCTTTTCGAGATACATTCGCGGCTTATCCTCGTACCGACCGACGGTTTCGTAAAAGCGGTATGCAGCCGTACGGGGCATTCCTTCGCTCGCGTTAAGATAATCTTCGACGTATCCCTGCTGCTTGTCAGTGTCGTGTGTTCAATGGTGCTGCTCGGTCGCATCGAGGGCATTCGGGAGGGTACGCTCATTTCCGCCTTCATGGTGGGATATTTCTTAAGCGCGATACGCCGGATCGTCGGAATCGTAACGAATAAAACGCTTGTAAACAGATAATTATATGTTATATGCGTTATAAAAAATTCAAAAACGGGTTGCTGTTTTCGCGGATTTTTTATACTTTTGCATCCGCTTTTGCGCGTCCCCACGATGTGTGAAGCATGCATTTGGATTCCGTCGATCGTATAATTTTTGATGGTTGTAAGTCAAATCAGTTCGCGTGGGTTCTACGTTGAATGTGAAGGATTTATAGCTATCAATTTTTATATATGACGCGATTTGTTTTTATTGCATCGTTACTTTTTGTAACGCTCTTCGGGAGTGTCGGCGGTATGTCATGCTATGCACAATCCGTTCGGATGTCGGTCGATACTCTTTTCCGTCTTATTGACGATCACAACCGCACCATCCGTTTGAAATCATTGCATGTGGAAAACGCTGGCGAAGGCGAGAATGTGGCGCGTAGCCAACGGTTGCCCGTGTTCAATGCCTCCCTGTCCGTGGGTTATCTGGGCAACGGCTACCTGACAGACCGCGATTTCTCCAACGGAATGAATGTCCGCAATCCGCATTCCAACAACAATTTCGCTATAGAAGCCATGCAGGTGATCTACAGCGGCGGCGCCATATCGGGCGGCATACGCATGGCCGAGCTCAATTCCCGGATGGCCCGGCTCGATCTGGAACAGAACCGGCAGCAGGTAAGATTTCTGCTGCTCGGATGGTTGATAGATCTGAAATGCCTGTACAACAGACGGCAGGTGATCGACGAGAATATCGAGCTGGCCCGGCAGGTGATCGACGACATGAGGGCGCGCTATGAAGAAGGCGTGGCGCTGCAAAACGACATCACCCGCTATGAACTGCAATTGCAGGATCTTCAACTGCAATATGCGAAAACCGTCGAGGCGCTGAATACCGCGAACTACCGGTTGGCGAATGCGCTGGATTTTGAGCCGTCGGTCACCACGATTATTCCCGAACTGTCGCTCATCGACGATACATTTGCGGTAGGTCCGGAGAATGACTGGCAGAATGCGGCGCAGATGTCCAGTCTGTCGCTGAAGAAAGCCGGGCTCGGAATCGACATGAGCGAGACCAATCTGCGTATAGTATCGGCGGAAAAACGTCCGAAAATATCCCTGTTCGCCTACGGCAAATTCGACTCGCCCATCGTGACCGAGGTGCCCGTGCTCGATAAGAATTTCATGTACTGGGGATTCGGCGTCAATCTGAGTTTCAAAATATCCTCGCTGTACACCACCAAAAAACGCCAGCGTCAGGCCCGAATATCCGTCGATGAAAGCCGCGAGGCATACGACCTCGGCATGGAGAACTTGCGGAATGACGTCTATGCGGCATACGAGGGATATAAGACTGCTGTAACCGAATTGCAAACCAAGAAAAAGGGGCTCGAACTTGCACGTCAGAATTACGACATCGTCAACGACCGCTATGAAAACGGAATGGTGCTGGTGACCGACATGATCGATGCCGCCAATATCCGCCTTTCTTCCGAGATCGGGCTGGAGGACGCGCGCACCATGCTGCTCTTCTGCTATTATCGTCTGAAATACATTACCAATACACTGTAAAACAAACCGTCATGAAAAGAAAAATAAAAGTGCACATCTATAATGCCGCAGTAATCGTATTGCTGTTGTGCGGCATTTTGTACGTCACATCGAAGTTCGTGCATCTCGGCAACGTGGAGTTTACGGACAATGCCTGCGTGCACCAGCACATCACCCCCATCAACAGCCGCGTGCAGGGTTTCATCAAGGAGATACGTTTCGACGAGTACACGCCTGTACACAAAGGCGATACGCTCGTTATCATCGAGGACGCGGAGTTCCGCCTGCATGAGGCTCAGGCCGAGGCGGCACTCAACAACGCCCTTGCCGGACAGCGTGCGTCGGCTATATCGGTGCAGACCGTTCAGAGCAACATCGGTGTGAACGATGCCGCCATTGCCGAATGCAAGGCGCAGCTCGACAATGCCCGCCGGGAGGATGAACGTTACGAGCGGTTGTTGAAGCGCAAATCCGTCACCCGCCAGCAGTATGACAACGTGCATACCGCCTGTCTGGCAGCACAGGCCCGCTACGAACAACTGACACGCTCACGCCGTTCCACTTCGTTGGTGAAGAACGAGCAGAGTCACCGGCTCGAACAAACCGATGCCGCTATCAAGGTGGCGCAGGCCGCGCTCGACCTCGCCCGGCTCAACCTCTCCTATACCGTTATCCTCGCCCCGTGCGACGGCGTGCTGGGGCGCAAGGACATCAACGCGGGGCAGCTTGTACAGCCCGGACAGACGCTCGTGGACATTGTGGACTCTTCCGACAAGTGGATTGTAGCCAACTACCGTGAAACGCAGCTGCGCCACATCAAGGAGGGCGACCGTGTGGACATGACTGTCGATGCCATTCCCGGCTGCCGGCTGACAGGTACGGTGCGCTCCATTTCCGATGCCACCGGCTCTGCCGTATCAATGCTGCCCACGGACAATGCCACCGGCAATTTCGTGAAAGTGGAACAGCGCATTCCCGTGCGCATAGTTATAGACGACACCTCTTCCGAAGCCTACCGCCGCCTGCGCGCCGGCATGAGCGTGGAGTGCGAGGTGAAATACTGAGTCATGGCAGAGAATCATAAAGGCGGAGGCTGGGGCGGAGGCTTCTCCATGCCGATGTTCAAGGACTGGGTGCCGGAGAGCGTGCGTCCTTGGCTCTATGTCTATCTGGCATTTACGTTCCAGTTGTCGAGCGGCGTCTATTTGGGCGGACTGAACGAGATGATGGGGTCCATGTCGCTGATGCGCGAGGACATACTGATGTGTCTCTATTCCAGCCTGTGCGGACTGGCGTTCACGTTTCCCATCCTGTTCCGCACGAAGTTCCGTTTCACCAACCGCTCCCTGCTGCTGTTTTCCGCATTGGGCATCGTGGCGTGCAATGTGGCGGGAATGTTCACGACCTGCCTGTCCGTGCTGTGGGCCGTCTGCTTCCTTGCGGGATGCCTGAAGATTCAGGGCACGTTCGAGTGTATATCGAACATCCAGCTCTGGATGACACCGCAGCGAGACTTCCGGGTGTTCTTCCCGCTGCTTCACCTGTGGATTATGCTCTCCATCTCGGTGTCCGACCTGCTGGCGGTCTATTTCTGCTATGTCTCCACGTGGCACTATATGTCATGGCTGATGATAGGCATCATGCTCTTCAACGCTCTGTGGCTCTTCGTCTGCACGCGCCATTTCCGCATAATGAAGAAGTTGCCGTTCTACTCCATCGACTGGTTGGGCGCCGCGCTTTGGGTGCTGACGGTCATGCAGGCGGTTTACATCTGCTGCTACGGCGAGTTCTACAACTGGTGGGAGAGCGAGGTGGTGCGCACGCTTACCGTCACAGCCATCCTGACGCTGCTGCTTGCGGTGACGAGGATGTTCCTCATCCGCCATCCCTACATCGAGCCGAAGATGTGGCGCAACCGATACCTGCCCGGACTCTTCTTCATGGCCTTGATACTGGAGGCGTTCCTTGCCACGGAACACGTGCTTGAAGAGGTGTTCTGCGAGAGCGGCATGGAGTGGCACAAGCATACGAAGGCCGTGCTCGACTACCCCGTGATGGCGGGCGTGGTATGCGCCTGCCTCTTCGCCCTGCTTTGGCTGAAAGTGTGGCAGCGCGGACGGGTGCGGCTCTTCGCCATCGGTCTCGCTTCGTTCATCGCCTACGCGCTTTGTCTTTACTTCACGCTCTCCACCGATATGTCGATGCGGCAACTCTATCTGCCGATGTTCCTGCGCGGCTTTGCGGCGACGCTGCTTGGAGCTGTCCTGCTCTATTCCATCCAGTCGGTGATGAACTTCATGGTATTCTTCCAGTCGCTCGCCATCTTCCAGACGCTGCATCTGCTCGTGGGCGGCGTCATAGGTGCGGCGTGCTACGCTTTCGGCGTGCGTTATCTCGTGGCAGACTGCGTGGCGCGTTATGGCGGCTACTTGGACAGTTTGCGCCTGCCCGCCCGCGAGGTGCCGCAGCACATCGGCGAGCTGATGGCGCAGTTTCAGGTGGCAAGCGTGAAGCAGATATACGGCATCGTGGCATACGCCGCTATCGCCCTGCTGCTGGCCGTCCTGTTCTACGACAGTCCTTTCCGGCGCGAACGCCGACAATGGATGCCTTCATGGAAAGCCGTGGGACAAGTGTTGCGAAAACGTTTGTCATGAAATATGCCGTTCCCTGTACACCTGCATACTCCCGTGCAGACCGGTCTTCTCAAAGACGCGCATTTTTATACGTAAGTGCGATAACATTGTGTGCAATGTCTCAATAAATTATCAGTCAAATATTTGGTGAGACGAGGAGCTTTTTTTACCTTTGTCGTCCGAAAGCAATATGTAGTGATTGGACACTGCTTTTTTGTGCCGCAATCACATCTCCGCCGTAACCACCGACGGCAACAGCCCGCGGGTTTACAAGATAGACCCCGTTACGGCCACTGCCACTCCGGGGCTTTCTGTTGATGTAAACGAACCGGGAGCGATAGGTAAGCTCGTTGCACAATAATGTTCATATAATATGAAGACGATATTTCGCAAAATACATCTCTGGCTCTCCGTGCCGTTCGGTATCTTCATTACGTTGATATGCTTCTCCGGTGCGATGCTGGTGTTCGAGAAAGAAATCACGGAGCGGTGCCGTCCCGACCTCTACTTCGTGAAAGAGGCGAAGGAGAAGCCGCTGCCGGTTGACAGTCTGATGAGGCTGGTTGCATCCACATTGCCCGACAGTGTGACTGTGACAGGCGTGACCATATCACCCGATGCCGAACGAACCTGGCAGGTCAGCCTCTCCAAACCGCGCCGCGCTTCTCTTTACGTGGACCCATATACAGGCGAGGTTGCGGGGCGAAACGAACGGCTGCCGTTCTATGACACGATGTTCCACCTGCACCGCTGGATGCTGGGGTCTTCCACCGGCTTCGGCAAATTGCTTGTGGGCGTCAGCACGTCGATGCTCGTCATTATCCTTGTCACCGGCATACTGATGTGGCTTACCAACAGGAAGAAACCGCTCCGAAAGAGCCTTGCCATCTCCTTTACCGAAGGCTGGCCGCGTTTCTGGCACGACTTGCACGTGGCAGGCGGCATCTACGCCACCGTTTTCCTGCTCGCCATCGCCTTGACGGGACTTACATGGTCTTTTTCGTGGTATCGAACGGGATTCTACGGGATGTTCGGCGTAGAGGCGAGTGCTGCCGGGCATGGCAGTCACGGAGGCGACAGCCGGTTATCGCCTACCGAAACCCGGAAAACGGCAGCAGAGGAAGAGCGTGTTGATTATCAAAGGCACAGAACGCAGACTGCCAGCGACACTTCTGTCCCGTCACACATAAGGGATGGAAAAGGCAGACGTTCCGGCAAGGCACGGAAGGGAATTTCCGCAGGGCAGCGCACGAAGAATGCGGAAATGAGTCATGGCGACATACGGACAAAGCAGGAAGATTCCATAACAAAATTGCCGCAACTCTTGCCGTTTGTCCATTGGCAGGACGTTTACGAAAGACTCTCCGAAGCCTATCCGGATTACCGCCGGATAACGATTTCAGACGGTTCGGCAAGTGTCGTTCCCGCCGGACGTAACAGCCTCCGATCCGGCGACCGTTTCGACTTCGATGCGGCAAGCGGAGCGATTACGGGAAGCACCCCTTACGCTGCTCAAGACAAATCCGCCCGTGTGCGCAGTGCCGTTTACACGGTGCACGTAGGCAGTTGGGGCGGTTTTCTCACCCGCATCGTCACCTTTTTTGCCGCCATATTGGGAGTCACACTCCCCCTGACAGGTTACTACTTGTGGATAAGAAGATTAAGGAATAAAACAACCCATAGGCATCCGAAACAATAGAATCAAATTTGCAGAGTATATAAGGGAAAGAGGGTATTCCGATAGGCAGGAATATCCTCTTTCTTTTAAGCTGCATCCGGAGTACTGACCGATTCCTCCTTTGAAAAAGGGGCTGACTGAACTTGCTGCACGGCGAAGCACTTCATCTGTCCGTCAGACGGGAACGTCGTGTCGCTGCCAACGCAAATCGACAGTATGGCTGGAAAATTGATATGCAAGGTTGCATCTTCGAATTCCGCATCGGAACTTCTCTGGCATCTCAATGGCACCTACCTCGGATCGACTTGCAACATCCACCGATTCGCTATCCAGCCATCATCCGGCCGCCATACACGTACCGTCATCGGTACCTTAGGCGACAGCATATCCGTTGCTATCGTTGAGGTGTGATCGGGCCACCTTGCGATATTCCTTTTGAAATACATAGAAAGAAACCAATACGAACTGGTCGTCTACGATTCACGTTTAATGAACACTATATGCCGCCTCTGCTTGCAGACGAAGTGACTAACACACCCTGCGGCGAAAAGTGGGAGGGGTATTAGGCTCATAACTATATAATCGGAATAATTACATTATATATCAATTATATATCAATTATATATGTTGTATATAGTAAGCAATGAGTAACGATAAAGTAACAAATATTTTTCAGGCTTGCACATTGCAGACATCCGAAAAAAATCCGCAAAACAAATTGCTATCCAGAACTGGCTGCGACATGTTAGTCAGTTCCGTAAAAATATTTGTGAAGTCTATAAGCATCAGACTTCACCTTCAATTTTATGCTCTTTGTAATTATACTTGCAGTACGCATAAAATAATATAATAAAGATGGAGCCTGATTGAACTGGTCCAGACCGATGGAGATCGTACCAACTCGGACAAATCGAGAAGATGACTGCCTCACCACTCGGTGTTAATGGCAATATGTTCACGGTCATGGCAACAATCTTTACTGTATATATAAAAGAGAATTTGTTTGGGAAATTGTGCTAACTCTTTTATAGAGTTTATCGAGCAACTATATTGCTGATATACTTGGCGGTTTTGCTTGGATTATCCAAAAAAAACAGAATAATCGTAGAAAAATGCTTATTTCACAGATGATTTTCTGCGACTAAACGACAGAATAGCAAAAAAATTTATATCTTTATATTCATTGTTTAATTCTATAAAAGAGATAAGACATAACTCAAATGAAAGAAATGTTAAGAGCCGTCCAAAATAATCCGTACCGAATTCTGGGTGTGTTTTCTAACTCCCCCAAGAAAGATATGCTTTCCAACTTAAATAAATAGAAAGCGTTTATGAAAGTCGGGAAGTCAATATCATTTCCTCTCGATTTGCCGTCTTATCTTCCGGCGATAATCAGAACAAATCTATGCATTGAGAGCGCACAATCTGCAATTGAACTTCCGATGAATCAGATTAAATATTCTATGTTCTGGTTTATGAAATTAACGCAGTTTGATGAAATTGCATTTAAACATCTTTTGGGTGGAAATATATCTCAAGCCAAAGACATATGGAGCAAAAAAGATGGCGTATCTGCACAAATCAATCTTACTGTTTGCGGTATGATTGAAGGGAATTTTACGACAGTCGCCCTGAACGCAGATAAATTGTTTCAACTCTTTGCTGAGGAATATTGTAAAACGGTCAATGAAACTATCAAACTATCCACCTCTGAACTTATCGAAATATTTATCAATACATTAAAATCCGAATGGAAAGTTAATGTGGCGAATTTCGCTAATATATCCGGCACATCTGCGACATGGCAAAAAATCACAAAGGCTGGTTTGGTAGAGCCTATTATTGAAATGATAACTGGTGCTATTGCCGAGGCAAAGATTGCCAAAGGAAGCCGAGCGAACTATAGTGCTGGTATAAAGTTGATGAACTCAACAAAAAAGCCATTATTGCAGTTGAAATCTTTGCTCGGTATTTCAGATATGCAATATCAAATAATAGCCGATAAATTAGCACAGGCAATTTTACAACGCGGGATTAATTATTTTAACGATTCTGAAGATGATGATGCACCACAGAAGGCTATGAACCTTCAGGGTTATGCTCTATCAATAGCCGTTGGGCAAGTGGTGAAAGGCAGATGTAAAAACAATGTAGATATTCTTAACAATATTGTGCCTGGATATAAGATTAAAAACGAAGTACAACGCATCGGCGAAAAATTAGATAAATTTAAAAAATCAATCCATACAATATATCAAATAGAGACATTTGTAGATGGAAGTAAAACCGATTTGTCTTCGATTGTCCAAAAGTTAGGAAAAACAGACTCGTTATATCTGAACATAAGTTCTGCTGTTGTATCCGCAGCGATCAATGCTCTTGTTGAAAAAATCAATGCTGCACAGAAAATAGTTACTATATCATATGATTTATCTTCTCTTAGAGGTGAAGTGTCATCGGCATCAACAGTAATGTCGAAGATAGCCTCTTTTGATATGACAACCGAATGCCGAAATTATTTTAATAAAAATAATACGGCTTTAAAAAATATCAATTCTCAACTTATTAATTATGGAAGCCATCAAACAACAGAATCTTCTCCTCGTCCGTCTGGAGCTAGTTCGTCAGATGGATGTTATATTGCGACTATGGTTTATGGAGATTATGACCACCCTCAGGTCATGGTTCTTCGAGACTTCCGAGACAATTACCTTGACAAACGGAGTTGGGGTAAGCAGTTTATTAAATTCATTATAAGCACTCCCCTAATTGGGTGGAAAGGTTCAAGAACCATAAGTTTATCAATCAGGTAATAAAAGATATCCTTGATGTTTTTGTGTTACTCTGGAAAAAAGTATCCAACTATGAATAAAGTTGTTTTAGCATTATCCCTTTTAGCAAGCATCACATGTTATGCTAATGAGCCTGAAGATGACATCCATGCATTTACTCTTCGTGTTCAACAATTAGAGCAAAAGATTGAGCAATTATCATCTGATGTCCATGCGACCCAAAACAGCACCGCATCTCTAAAACACGAAGTATCATCGGTGAATGATAAAATAAGTGCATTGGAAATGAAAAGCGACTCGATTGATAATAACCTTATGAATAAAATTCAATCGAATATCAATCTCACTAATTCCAATCACGATGCCGCGAGCAAGCAGATTCAGGAAGTGGGAACGGAGTCAAAGTCAGAGATTCATAAATTATCTGTTTGGGGAAGTTTGGCAACAATAGCGCTCCTGATTATTGCGTGTGCGATTTATTTTATTCTTCGCAGGGGTATTGCCAAAAGTTCTGATGCTATAACTGCAATCCGCAAAGCGCAGAATAATTTGCAGGAGGAGTCTGTTAAACTTGATACAAGACTTGTCGATATTCTTGATAAACAGTTGAATATTGATAAGATTCAAAATAATGCTTCTGCCGGCATTGACCATTCGCTTGCATTAAAAGTGGCGGATGAGATTACGCGAATAGAGGTGAATCTTGCGAGGATGGACTCATCTGTTAAGGGTTATAAGCAACTTACAAAGGCCGTTGATCGCATTAAAAACAACTTTCAAGCAAATGGTTATGATATTGTCACATATATGGGGCAGACCTATAATGAAGGTATGCGAATAAACGCCGACTTTGTAGTTGACGAAGAACTTCCGGACGGAACTCGAACTATAACATCAGTATCGAAACCGCAGGTTCACTACAAAGGAGAACTAATCCAAAAGGCAACAGTAACAGTAACACAAAACATTTAACGATCAATATATGGCACAACTAAAAGTAAATTATGGTATTGACCTCGGCACAACCAATTCTGCCATTGCAAGAATGGAAGCCGGTGTTCCTACCATAAAAAAGATAGAGGTCACTGATGATACGATGGCCTCATGCGTCTTCTTTAACAAGAAGAAGAGTGTAGTGGTTGGCGCGAGCGCTTACCGCAGTATGCAAAGCGATAAGCGTCGTGCTACTAAGAAAATGACTGCTGAAGCTTCTAATACATATGTAGAGTTTAAGCGTACAATGGGTACCGATAAGCGATATGTAAGTTCCAACATGGACGGTCGTGCTTACTCTTCGGAAGAACTATCCGCAGAAGTTCTAAAAGCATTGAAGTCTTTTATCACCGATGAGGATTTCAAGTCTGTTGTTATCACTGTTCCAGCTAAATTTAGCGCACTCCAAAAGACGGCAACCATTGAAGCTGCAAAACTTGCTGGATTCAATCACATAGAGCTTCTCCAAGAGCCGATTGCTGCGGCAATGGCTTATGGTTTGACGGCTGCTCAAAAAGATGGTTATTGGCTTGTTTCCGACTTTGGCGGAGGCACTTTTGATGCTGCTCTCATCAAAGTTGAAGATGGTATCATTCAAGTCTTCGATACAGAGGGAGACAACTATCTTGGAGGGAAAAACCTTGATTATGCCATTGTTGACGAATTTCTGATACCTTATCTCCAAGAAAACTACTCAATCGAAGGTTATCTTGCCGAACCCATTAAAAAGGAAATCCTCAGGGATGCAATGAAGACATACGCAGAGAAAGTCAAGAATCAACTTTCCTTTAAAGAATCAGAGGACGTTATTTCGGATATTGGTGAACTGGGAGAGGATGAAGAAGGAGAAGAATTGGAACTTGACTTGTCAATTACGCAAGAAGATGTATTCAAAGTAATGCGACCTCTCTTCCAAAAGGCAGTTGACATCTGTAAGGACCTGCTCAAAAGGAATAATCTGACCAAAGACCAACTTGGAAAACTTATTCTTGTTGGAGGTCTAACTCATTCTCCTCTGGTGCGTCAGATGCTTAAAGAACAAGTGACGCCAAATGTGGATACAAGCATCAATCCCATGACTGCTGTTGCAGAAGGAGCAGCCCTCTATGCCTCAACAATTGACAATGAAGTCACAGAGGATGAACTGAAGGCTGAGGATATAATTCTTGACATCAATTTTGAGTCAATGACTGTGGACACAGACCTTTGGATTCCAGTCGCTTTGAAATCCGGAGCTGATAGCGTAATGGTTCAATTCGTCCGTAGCGATAACACTTGGGATAGCGGCAAAACTGAAATTGACAAAAACGGCAATGTCGTAGAACTTAACCTTGTTGAGGGTAAACCAAACTCATTCCGAGTTGAATGCTTTGACCACCAAGGCAATCGTCTCAACTGTTTCCCCAAGGAAATTACAATAATCCAAGGTTCTAAGGTCGGTAGTGCCACCTTGCCTTACGATATATCACTCGCTATATATAGTGACAAAAAAGACAGAGATATTATCCGCCCTATAACTGGCTTGGAGCGCAACAAAACAATTCCGGCAGTTGGTGTGGAGAATGGTCTACACACGAATGTCCAAGTTCGTCCTGGAGTAGATACAGATATCCTTCGTATACCTTTATACCAAGCAGACCATAACAGTGAGGGTAAATCTGCGCTCTTTTATGAGTTTGTTGGTGAGGTTGAGATTAACGGAGATGATGTCGATGTGGTTATTCCCAAGAATGCTAATGTTGACATCACCGTCAAGGTCGACAGAAATGAGCAGATGACAGTGGATGCATATTTCCCAGACCAAGATGTTACAATTTCCAAAACAATTGACACCTCAATAAAGCAGACACTCGAAAACGCAAAAGAATTTGCTGAGCATGAGCTCCCAAAAGCGAAACGTGCCATACGGGATTTGAAACAAGAGGGGCATGATGTGTCTGCCCTTGAGGCACAACTTGCAAATGTTGAAAGCGAAAAGTCCAATAGTTCCGAGGTTAAAATGGTTATGCAGCATCTAAAGGAAATACTTCGCAAAATTGAGGATTTTGAGGATAGTACGGAGTGGGGGCGCATAGAAACTCTATTGAGAGAAGAATTTGAACGTTTGGAAAAAGCCAATGCAAATCTTGGTGATGCTAAAACCACACAGGCAGTTAATGTATTGCGAGGTCAGGTTGATGATGTAATTCGCAAACATGATATTAAAATGGCTAATGAGTTGAAGGAATTAGTACACTCTTTATTCTTCCAACTCACAATGATATACCAATGTATGGGTATCATACAAAGTATGAATCGAGACTTTGATATGATTCGATGGAAAGATAGAACTCGCGCTCGTCAACTGTTGAATCAAGGTATTGCAGAAATCAACAATCAACCTACTATAGAAAAGTTACAACCCATTGCTGCTGCGTTAATTGAACTTTTGCCTGATGGAGACCCTCACAATGGAAGTGGATTATCGTAACTTCAAAATGTTATGCAATTCAATCGTCAAGATAAAATAGGTAATTATTCGGTTATAGCTCCAATTAAATCCGGAGTTTATGCCGAAACATATCGCGTTAAGGATTCTGATGGAAACAAAAGATTCCTGAAACTAATATGTACTCCAAAACTGAAACATTGGCAAACGGATGAAAGAGGCTCTATCATCGAAGTTGAAGTCACAAGACGATTGAATCATCATAATATATGCAGCAATATAGATTCCGGCTCAATCATTATTAGAGGTCAGAAATATTGCTATTTGGTCAATGAATTTGTTGCAAGCGAGACTCTTGCTGAATCCGTTGAACGCGGCCAGAAATACAGTGTATACGAAGTCAAAAAAATAGCCAAAGCAATTCTATCTGCTCTTCAATATCTGCACAGTCTGCCTCGTCCGATTATTCATAATGAGGTCACGATACAAAACATCATGCTTGACCTTAAAACGGATGATTTGAAAGATGTAAAGTTAATAGATTTTGGCTACTCGCGTTATCTTGACCAGCCCAACTGCAAACAGAGTCTTGACGATTTGAACGTTTTCTATCTTGCTCCGGAAAGATTCGCTGGAGTTTCTTGCGTACAAAGTGACTTATTCTCTGTTGGAGTATGTTTATATCTCCTCATTTACGAAAAGCTGCCTTGGCTTTTTGACCTTGGTAGATGTACTAATGAAGAGAAAATTGAGAAAATTGGTCAGCGTAGGGAGCGTCCACTTGACTTCCCCGACATTGATATGTTTGAGCTTGATGAACAACTTATCAATACCATAAAGAAGGCTCTTCTGACTAACGTTCAAGACCGTTTCCAAAGTGCAGATGAATTTATATCAGCACTCGAAGGGTCGCTGAAGGTTGATAATCCCGATTTAACACGGCAAATGAGAGTGGGTGGCGATGAAAAGAAATCAACCACAACAAAGACGAAACCAACTGACGGCGAGGGGTTCTCTGCCATTGCCGGTATGCAGGAGTTGAAAGATTTGGTAAAGACCGAGATTATTGATGCTATCAACCAGAAAGAAGAGTATGAACGCTATGGCGTTACTATTCCCAATGGGATGTTGCTCTATGGCCCTCCTGGATGCGGTAAAACTTTCTTTGCCAAACAACTCGCTGCTGAAGTTGGATTCAACTTTATGATAAAGAAACCTAGCGACTTACAAAGCCGTTATGTTAATGCGACCCAAGAAAATATAGCGGAAATGTTTAAGGAGGCAGAAGAAAATGCCCCAACAATAATCTTTATTGATGAGATGAATGAGTTGACACCCAACAGAGATAACGCAAATATACACCAAATGCATGTCAGCGCAGTCAATGAATTACTGGCAAATATGGATAGACTTGGTGAAAAGGGAATATTTGTGATAGGGGCAACGAACTTTCCACATTTAATGGATCCTGCCATTCTTCGCTCGGGTCGACTAGACAAGAAATTTTTTATCGGCCCGCCGGATTTCGATGCGCGAAAAGCGATGTTTGAAATGCTACTAAAAAAACGTCCATATGATTTCGGGTTGGATTATGATAAACTTGCGCGTCTGACCGAGAACTATGTATTCTCTGATCTTAAACTTATTATCAATGATGCTTCCCGCGCAGCGTTGATAACTAAAAGCAAAATAACAATGGCTATTCTCGAAAAGACTATTATGGAGACAAAATCGTCCCTGTCTCAAAAAGACATTGAGAAGTACAACATAATTAAAGCAGAGATGGATGGCAGCAATTCCGTTGCAAAACCGCGTTCTCGAATAGGCTTTGTAAAATAATATTGTAAAAACAAATAACATTATAATCAATACAACTATGATTGGAAACGAAATTTATCTACTTACAGCATTTGTTTGCTCAGCATGTGATGGTTCGATTGCACCGGAAGAGATAGAATTAGTAAACAATCTTACCAAGCGAACGAACTTGTTTGATGGCTTAGACATTGAGAATAAGTTAAATTCTTATGTTGCGCAAATCAATCAATGCGGAATGACATTCATAAATGAATTTATCTCGACATTGTACACTGCCGATTTGTCCGATGAAGAACAACTAAAAATAGTTGATATCGCTATAAAAACTATTGAATCTGATGCTAAAATAGAGTATTCGGAAGTTAAGTTCTTTAAGAAACTGCGTGCAGCGCTCTCTATCTCAGATGATAAGATTCTTGACAGGATACCAGAAATAGAAGATTATTTACTACCAGATATTCAAACACAAGAATTTATATTTGACCCGACTATAAATTTTAAAACTATAGATTTGACAAAAATTCAGTCTAAAAAGCAATAAGTACAGACACAAATCTATTGTGTAGCATTTAATTGATTTCCTATGGGGATTTGGGAATCCATAATAAAAGCCATTATGGTTACGTTTGCAGAGTGCTATGCTAATTTTCTTGGTGGCATGATGTCGAAACCGAGAAAATGTATTATTTTTTGCAAGTGATAATGACTATAAACGAGAATAACAATGGCTAAACCTATTAAAGAAACACCTGTATTGATTGGTTTGGATGCGACTCATTTCGAGGAGTCTGCAAATAATGTTACGCCCGCATCTGAAGAAGAGAAGGTACAAGCACAGGAAGCCTTTGAATTTTTCTCCTCTATTGCAACCTTTAGTTTGTAAATGATATCAAACTAAAAAGATTCGACCAACACGAAGAAGTAAAGCCTTTTAATTGCGGAGATGATGATTTAAATAATTTCCTCACGGAGACAAACCCTCATATCCCCAATGCTTTTCATCATACAAATGAGTTATTGGCTGTTACCTATCTTTTGGAAGATGCGGACATCAATCAAACAATTGCCTATTTCAGTCTGCTCAATGACAAAATTGAGAGAGAGTTAACAGATGGAGCCGTATGGAATAGGTTATCTCGTGAAATTCCCAATATAAAACGTCGGACCTCTCATCCTTCTGTCAAACTCGGCGGCTGGCAATCTCCTCTGCGTACCAAAAACAGCAATGGGGGACTAAAATATTGCTTCTATTAAAACGTTGGTTTACGCACAATAACAAAACGGGATGTAAGTTCATTACGGTAGATGCTTTATTAGTGCTAAAGGATTTTACGAGAAAAATGGTTTTAAATACTTGTAAAACCAGAACAGGAGGATGAACAGTATTAATGTATTACGATCTTAAAAAGTTTACAATGAAGCCTTGAGTCTCAAGGATTCAAAGCTGTTTCGACAACTGTCTATTAATGCAGGTCTTTTAGTATTCGGCTGTTGGCTTCGTCGATTTGGTTGGTCTGGATTGAGGCAAGATAGATGCGCGTCGTCTCCTCGTTGTCGTGTCCCATGCCTTCCGAAATTACCGAGAGAGGCACGTTCCTCGACTTGGCAATGCTCGCCCAACTGTGGCGGCTGACATACATCGTGAGCGGCGTTGTGATTTTTGCGAGTTGCGCAATCTGTTTCAATTTTCGATTGACAAACAGAATTTTGTTGAGGTATTGCTGCCGCTCTGTACCGTCATGACGAGTAATGATTGGCAACAGATACTGCGTCGGATTCTCCGGATATTTGTCAATAATCTCCTGCATCGAACGCTCCCAACGAATCGTCAGTTGTTGTCCCGTCTTTTTGCGAATATAGGTAATGTAACCATTGGCAAGGTCTCGCTTCCGCAAATAGGCAAGGTCGATAAACGACATGCCGCGAAGATAGAAAGAGAATAGAAATATATCTCGTGCATAGTCGAGGTCGGGGCTGTTCGTCAAATCCAACTCTTTGATCCGCCGTATTTCTTTGAGCGTAATGGCTCGTTTGGCAGTTTTGTCCACGCCTGTATAAACCCGTTTGAACAGGTCGATCTGCTGGGTCAGCCCCTCCTCGACGGCGCGGTTGTAGATGCCCCGCAGAATGCGCATATAAAAGGATGTAGTATTGCGGCTCAAACAATTCGCGCGCATATAACTTTCGTACTGCCCGACAATATCCGCATCGAGCATATCGAAGTATAAATCAACGTGGTTGCGAAATCGCATAAAACTGCGCAAGGTTTGCAGATAGGTTTCGCCTGTGCGCACTCTGCCGAGTTCCTTCATTCGCTCCGACTGTCGGCGTATATACTCAAAGACGGTTGTTTTGTCCGATGCGACTGTCTTGTATCTTTTGATTATATCGTCAGCCGTATAGGGTTTGTCGGCATCCTCAAAAGACTTTGCAATTTGCTCCAACTTTCTTTGCTCCCACAAAACCTTGTCGCGGATAACTTTTAATGCTTCATTTCGCGCCGTCGAGAACGGAACCTCTTTAACAATATCGCCTTTCTGCTTATCCCATTCGCATTCATAGATGCGATAGTCGGTCTTCACCTGCTTGGCGACTCGCTCGTGTATAATCTGAAAATAGAGCGCACCCTCTTTCGTATTATCCGTATGCGCTCTGAACTTTAATTTAATTGATGTCATATTGTCGTTTGTTCATTGATTGGATTATTGGGATTTATTCTTTAATGCTTTGACATTCTCCCGATAAGTTTGCAGTGCTTCATCTGCGCCTTCGGATTCGGTGATATGTTCATAGCTGGATAGGGTTATTGCGGCTTGCGGATAGACCTCGCGGAGTATTATGCTGTCGACGCGGTATTTGTCGGCGGCGAGTTTTAGGCACAGGTTTTCTGTGCGATAGTAATGCCATTGCACCCAACTAATGCAGAATAGGTTAATGAATACGGCAGATATGCCAATCCGGCACAAAGTATAGGGGTTGCGATACCGGCGGGTAGGGCAATTCGCCAACAACAGCTTGAATTTCGACCATGCGGACTTGAATCGGACAAATACCGATTCCCGTAGCACGGGTTCCTGTGTTGGCTCGGGAACTTCGTTGCTGCTCAACTTCTCAATAAGCGTCTGAACGATTGCTTGGGCTAACGACAATTGATACGCCTTCAACTCTTTCGTCTTGTCGTTACAAAGGGCTTGCAACGACTCCAATGCCGCCTGTCGCAGTTGCTGAAATATCTTATCGGGTTCGGCATTTCTGCTTTGCAGCATCGCCTTAATTTCCTCGATATCTTCGGCGAGGACAGCAATAAAATCGTTGATATTTTGCCTGATCTCTTTCATGGTTATCTTCTGCGTCTTGGTTTGTATTGATTCTTGTCTTCGTCGTTCCAGCCGCCTTTGTCGCTGCCACCACCGCTGCCCGAAGATATACGGACTTGATGCGGCTGCACAACCAGCTCAATAAAAGTGGCTACCGTAATTTGAATAATACTGCCAACGGCTGTGGTTGTGTCGGCTATCTGACTGCCGTCGCCGACAGATTCACTATCTCTGCCGAGTGTGTGGCTATAGCGGTCATTGCTATGAGTGGTAACCGCTCGTCGGCTATCGGTCGGTGCTTGACAATTGTCCGTATAACCAAACCTCGGCGCAACCAATCTGCTGTTCTGTGCCAACTCTGCGAACCTCTGCCGATACTGCTCGTCGTCGGTCGGAATACGCCGTTCACCGGCTTCGAGCAGCTGACTGCCAAACTGCCGGTCGAGGGCGTAATAACCCATCGTGCGGTCTATTTTCGAGCCGCTGAAAGTGCAGCCGTCGGCGGTGAACGAAACGCCGATAATCCGACCTCTCTGTATGTCGTACCGGAACCGAACCTGAATGCCTTGTCTGTTGAGCGTTTTATCCAACTCCGACCAACTGCGGCAAGTAGCGAGTGCAGCCTTCACCGCATCATAGATACGATACCTAATGCGGTCTTTGCCCCGCAGCCGCTCGCGGCGCACTTTGTCTTTCCCGTTGGCTATATGCAGTCGATATTCCTGTGTCAGTTCGCGGCTAATTTTTGTGCTGCGGCGGCTGTCGTTGCTGTCGCTAATAGTGTCCCCATCGTTGTCGACGCGGTTTGCCACGATATGCAGATGTGGGTGTGCGGTATCGGTATGACGGCAGACAATGTATTGCGTGTTCACAATTCCCATACGCCGCATATACTCGCGAGCGATTTCGGTCATCAGTTCATCTGTAAGCCGCACACTATCCTCACGCGCAAAGTTGAGTGAGATATGATAGACGGGATTGGTAAGCCGATGCCCCGGCTTGTCATCTGCCTGTCCCTGCATACTGGCGGCAATCGTAGCATTGCTGTCCAACCGAACCTCCTTGCTGTCTATCAGCCGAGCCTTTTTCGGGTTGTTGGCATAGTTCACCAACCGAGCGAAGTTTGACCGCTTCTTAATATCGCACATCATATTTCCGAAAGCAATCGGTTAAACTCGTCCAACAAAGAGATAAGCTGCTCCCGGACACTCGGCACACCCTGCTGATGTGCCAACCGTGCCAACTGGTTCAGGTTGTTGCAACCACCTTCGAGCATACGAATCTGGCGGCGGTCTTCCTGTGTGCGTGCCGCGACCACACGCCCCAACAACAGCATTTCACGCAGATAGACCGATGGGCGTTTGCCGACATCGGCTATACGCTTCATCACAATTTTCCACTCGGCAACCGACAATTTGGTCGATAGCGTTTTTGTCCTCGCTTTGCCTTTGGCGGCACGTGGACGACCGCCGGTATTGTGGGTGCTGGTGCCGTGGTTGGTGTTATGGATAGTCATATTGTTCGTATTCCTATTATTCGACGTTTCCATATCTATATACTATAAGAGGTTTAACGATAAACTGTAAGCGGTAGAATTTGTTTTTGAGGGTGGCAAGTGGGGGATGCGGATAGATAGCAGTTGCTCCCAGATAATGCCATTTATGGCGGCAGTTTTCGTCTACGAAAACATAAACTTGCCAACCCTCAAAAACATTACTCCTTTTCCCTGCATCGAAGATGCTCCTATACAATAACCCATAAGGCTATAACAGTCATTTGTTAACGCGATATAGGTCTTATAAGAGATACGCATCTGTATTGCCGGAAGTTGTGCTTTCGGCTGGAGATCGGATTGTGTCGTCGCTTGTTGGGACAGCCCCAAGGGCAGTACTATCTTCCAACCGTAGAACTGGTGCTTCTGTAGATCTGCATAGGGCACGTTTGTCGACGGTGGCGGAGGTCTCAGATACAGACTGAACAGCCTGCTCCGACTCAGAACATCTATCCATAGCCGCCGTGTCGCCTTTACCGCGCGACTTACTGCCGCTCCTTTGTGAACTCCGCCGCAACACGCCGAATTGTTGCCCATTGAGCAAATAGATTCTTACGCCCTCAAACTTTCCAACCGTCGAGCGGAACATTGGATTTTCGATAAGCCGCCCACCATTGAGCCACGATTTGACACACACCATCGAGATTAGCGATGTGAGCGGGTTCGACTCAACGGCAATCATACTGCGCTCGGCGAAATCATCCAGTAGCCGGCGCACGGCTTTGCGACCAATGCGCCACTCTTTCGACAGCCCTAACAGCGAGCCGTCCGCCTATCCCGCCTTGACCGTATAGTTCTGCCTGCGCTTACCCGCCAGCACCTCCGTTGTCTGCATTTTCGATAAGAGGGATAGAAAATAAAAGAGGTTGCAGACCCCGTTTGTCGTCCCGTGTAAGAAATACCACGCCTCGATGCCTAATACAATCTCCACCTTGTAGCACATCAAATTCAACTGCCATGGATTCTTCATAACTGCACTCATAGATTGTTGTACCTTTCGTGAAACAATAGTTGTTCGTCCGAACATCATCTTTGCTGTGCTGTTATAATAGACCTTCATGAATTCGCTTGCGGAGCATATAGGCCTCGGACTGCCCCTCCAGTTCGTCTTCGGATTGGACGCGGTAGCGGCGGTTATACTCGTCGAGGTCGGACTTGTCAAAGAAGCAAAGTTTGCCGCGTGGCTTGTAGTAGGGCACCTTGCGCCACATCATCAGTTTGTAGAGGTAGCTGCGCGTGATACCGAGATAGGCAGCCGCTTCCGTCGTCGTAAATAAGGGATTTTCCGTTTCATATTGCAAAAATTTTTTAGTTAAACATAGACCGCAATGGGGCGCGCTTCGTTCGAAACGCAGTGCAAATGAAAGAAGAAAACTGCGACTAATTCAACGATTAACTCACTGATTGACAAAGAAAGAAATCATTGTAAACGATTGTAAACGCCAAACGCAATCATTGTAAATGCCCGACCCCTCGGCAGAGATGAATCGGGCATCGCTATGGCATTCTTCTTGGATATATTTGTGGGTATTAAAAATAATACCTATATTTGCAATGAGATAAAATGAAAACGAATATGCCTATTTTATTCTATTATTTGGGATTGAAATTTTATTTCTTCTCGAATGACCACGAGCCGATACACGTACACGTGTCTGCAGGCGACGCTGAGGCCAAGTTTCGTGTAGTGCCGAATATCGAACTTATCGAAAATTGCGGTCTTAAACTGCGTGAGATACGGCAGGCTTTGATGGCTATCGAGGAGAACAAAGAGGTTATCGCCGAGCGTTGGAACGAGTATTTCGGCAAATAAGATTTGGATGATGAAAGCGCAAAAAGTTTGGTTCGAGAATGGCCGGATATACATTCTTACGAATGATGGTCGCGAGGGGAGTTTGCCGGTACGCCTGTTCCCCCGACTATATAATGCCACGGATGCACAGCGTCAGAACTACACACTGTCCCATTTCGGCATTCACTGGCCTGAGATAGATGAGGATCTTTCGTATGAAGGATTCTTCGATGATGAACAGCAGTCGAAGTCGGAGAATGCCATAGGACGAATATTTGCGGAGTATCCCGAACTCAATGCCCGTCAAATCGCACGTATGGCTGGCCTTAATACAACATTGTTTCAGCAATATATCGACGGGCACAAAAGGCCGTCCGCAGAGCGGTTGAAACAGATTGAATCAGCCATTCACAGATTGGGTGCAGAACTATCCGCACTGTCCATACAATAGGCCTGATCATTGGTTAGGCTTTTCTACCCGCACCCAACGGATAAAGGAGCGGGTGTCGAAGATAAGGCGGTTGCTGCTGCCGACATCGACAAGGGTCTGATAAACCTCCGTGCGCCACGCCTGCACAGAGTCTCTCTTGCAGGCGTTGGCATAACTCTGCCGCAAGCCGGAGCATTGCCAGAATTTCTCAAAGGTTTCCCACTTCTGACCGGTGTTCAGTATCTCGCAGAGCGAACCGGCGATATATGCCTTTTCGCATAGCGGCATATTGGGCGATGGCTGATATATCTCATCGAGAAACCCGGCACCCCGCAGTCCATCGAGCAACGCAATTGCCGCGCGGTTGTTCAGCAACTTGGGGAGGTTGTCAGGAATAGTCGTATCTGATTGGTTGGCGGCAGCAGCGGCTGTCGTTCCACTTCCCTCCGCCTGACCTTTCTTTTGGGGAACATCTGCCAGTCCAAACAGATAGACGGCTGCATATCCTCCGACAACCAATATGCCGCCGCCAAAGATAACGGCAAGCAATTGGTTGCCGGAGTTCAGATAGATAATGTAATAGAGCAGCCCCGCAAAGAGTGCTACCACGACCATTAAGGCAATCATTAAAAATGTTTTCAGATTCGGTTGCATGGGTTCAGGCATTTACGGCTGCTCGTCAATCATCATTATCCTGTTTGAGTTGTGCCGCTTTCTTCTCAGCTAACACCTCTTTGGCATTTATCGGAGAGATGACCGAGCGTCCCAACTGATTCTCCAACTGCTTGCGGGCAGCCTTTGCCACGCTGCCACCACTCTTTGCAACTCGCTTGTTTTGGTTCAATCCGCGAGGTCGCTGTTGCTTGGAAATTTCCGTAGTGGCGGCTTCTGCAAGCGTATTGAGGGCCAGTTCGATATTGGTCATGTTGTCGCGCAGGCTCTCTTTCTTCAAGCCTTTGAATTTTTTGTAGCCTTTAGTCGAGAATCCCGACCATTCTTGCGTAATGATATCCGTAAGCGTGGCATACTGCTGCCCCTCGATGCCGCGACGCTGCCACTCGTCGGTCAACTCCTTGCGTACTTCGATGCTTTTCAGTCGCTGGTTGATCCACTGCTCCGAATAGCCCAGCCGCTTGTAGTCGGTCATTGCCTGTTGTATCGACAATTCGGGATCCTGCATCTGATCGAGACGATCGCTGGCAACCTGTGCCATCCACAGTTTGAACGGTTCGGCCTTGGGCGAAGGTATCGACTGAATCAGGCGGAACAACTGCTCGGTATCAGCCACATCGGTTAGGCGCATCTTGCCGTCGGCAGCGGGCATTTTGAAACGGTTACAATTTGTAACGGTTTCATTACCCTCTTTCTTTAATCTGTTTTTCAGTACTTTCCAATAATTATTCGGGTCAGGACTGTCGGTCAGTACCCCGACTACATCGACTACCGAGAAATACCACTTCTCGGATTCGTCATCCCAAACGGTGCGCACCTTGCGCTGCTCGAACAGTTGTATGGTCTGTTTCTGTGTCATAATAGTCTGTGTTTTATGCAAAGATAGGAATTATTTGTTTGTCTGCCGTATGTGATTGCCTCTCAATCGAAAATATTATCCACAAGACTTACGGCATCCTCTTTCTTCTTGTTGACGATCTTGGCATAAATCTGGGTTGTTTTGACGTTGGTATGATCCAGCAGTTTCGATACCGTGTAGATGTCTGCACCGAGTGTCAGTAGTATTGTGGCGAAGGTATGGCGGCTGGTGTGAAAATTTACATTTTTGGCAATTCCGGCATCCTTCGCCCAGCGCTTTATAACCGGCAGCACACTCGCCTCGTGCGGCAGTGTGGCAAATACCTTATCCTCGTCGCTTGCATCTCCCCGCTCCGGCATCCATTTCAATGCCTGATTCGAAAGCGGCAGATACAACGGCGCCGAGGTCTTGCGCATCACGATGCTGGCTCGCCACTGGTCGCCGTCTTTCGAGAGGTCTTTCCACCGTAGACCGCTCACATCGCTCAACCGCATCCCGCAGTAGCAGGCAAAGAGGAACGCACGGCGAACAATATCTTTCGTGCAAGGTGTCGCTATCATCATCTTTACCTCGTCGATAGTCAGATAGATGCGCTGACTTTCGGGCATCTTGATTTTGTCGTTCTGTGTGATTCGGTTGATCGGATTCTCCACAATCACCTGCGCTCGAACAGCGGCATTTAATGCCGTGCGCAGAAATCCGAAATAGGATATCGCTCCGTATGGAGTAAGCGGCTTGCCGAAGCGCGTCTTGTAGGTATTGCGCAGAAAGTCGATATATCCCAAGCAGAACTCCTTGTTGACATCGCGCATCCGTGCTTTCGGAGCATACTGCTTCAATACTTTTGTGGCACTCAATAACAGTTTCTGCCCCTTAACCCCTTTGCGAATCTGGCTCTCGTAGAACTCCTGCATCCAGTCCGACAACAACATCTTCGAGCGCAGCCCTGTGTTGGGTATGCCCGCCTGATTGTTCGTTAGTGCAATTACCCGCTGCGATTTGATAGTCTCCGCTGCTGCGAGGGTCGCGGCATTGCGTCTGCGGATGGCTTCACTCTTGCCCGGATGAATGTAGAGTTTCAGAAACTCATAGCGCCGCACTCCGTCTTTGTATATATCTAAATAGATAGACTTCGAACCGTCCGCCAACTCCTTGAATCGGATTCTCACCGGTTCTTTCAACTTTACCGTCCGTGCCATATCGTTATTTCTCTTTTTATTCAAATGCCTTGTCCGCAAGATTGACCGCGTCATCCTTTTGTTGGTCGACAATCTTGGCATATCGCTGTGTATGCCGCAAAGAGGCGTGTCCCAATAACTTCGATACGGTGTAGATGTCTACGCCCAAACTCAAAAGCATAGTCGCAAAGGTATGCCGCCCGCAATGGTGGGTAATGTGCTTTGTAATGCCGGCCTCCTTTGCCCACGCAGCGATATAGTCATTGTGCGACTGCGGCACGGAATCGAATACAAAATCATCTCCCGACTTGTCGCCCCGCTCCGGCATCCATTTCATCGCCAGCTTCGACAACGGGATATAGACCATTTTCTCAGTCTTGTACATCTTCACGCCGAGCGTATAACTGCCGTCCTGCTGCGAGAGATCGCACCACCGCAGACTACGCACGTCACTCAACCGCAATCCCGTAAAACAGGTAAACAGAAATACCTGCTTTACAGCAGCGCTTTTGCACGGCGTGGCAATCATCCGCTTCAACTCCTCGATAGTAAGATACTCCCGCTTATGTTCTTTGCCCGGTTTAACACGCTCCTCGCTTTCAAATAAGTTATACGGATTTACGTCAATCTTTCCAACGCTTACCGCATAGTTTAGCGACGAACTGAACATACCGACTAAATTAAAGATACTCTTTTGCGACAAAGGCTCCCCGTTGCGCATACGATACTCACCGCGCAGATAGTCTATAAAGCCGAGTATAAAAGGTTTGTCCACCTGTTCAAGAGTTGCATTGGGGGCATACTCCTGCATCCGGAGTTTGATGGTCTTGATACAATACAGCGCGCTTACCCCGCGACGCTCCAAATAGGTATCGAGCCACGAGGACAACAATGTATTGCGACGCTCCTGCACTTCGATTTGCGAGAGTTGGGCAGACAACATTGCCGACTGACGCTCCCGCAGAATGGCTTCGGCTTTCCGCATTGTCGTGGCATTCGCCCGCTTGGCACACATGGTGTCTTCCGGCTCCAAATAGAGCGAGAGGGATTCTCTGCTGTGCTTGCCACCCTCGAAATGGTCGATATAAATGGACTGCCTGCCGCCGGCAAGAGCCTTGCTGCGCAACGTCATCGTTCCGGCAAGTAATACACTATTTTTATCTTTCCCTCTTTTTCGCATTGTCGCTCAAGTCATTTATTGACTGAAAAGATATATGAAATTTTCGGAGATAAGCGACAAAACAAGTAACAAAAATATATCCGAAATGCGATTTTTATGGAATCAGACCGAAAAAGGCCAGCATTTTTATAAACTACGAAATACCACTATGTTACAATGTTTATTTTCATTTGTTTAGTTCTTGTTTTCATTCTAATGTATATTAGGCTACCTGATGGTTTATGTTAGTGTACAACAGGCAAGCCTGTATCTTTTTTACAACTGGCAACGAATTTTTGCCTGCTAAAAGAGAAATATCGCATCGTTGTCAGGTGCAATTGCTTCCATTCGCCGCATAACAGTCCATAGAATTGTTGCTCATTGCATAATACACCCGATATAGCAAGTAATGGAGATTGGCTTATATTGCCTGTAAAAAAGCCGTATTGGAGCAGCCTCGGTGTCCTGTCGGATAGACAATCGCAAAACTTCTCCAAGGAGAAAAATTTTTGCAGCCAAAAGAAAAATATGATAGTCGGACGAACTTCTCTTTTGGCTGTTGTATTGGACGGGCTTTGTCTTCAATATTCACTTTACTTTATTCTATTAGCCTATATATATGCTAACATAATGTAAAGTATATATGCAGGTATATTTGTACCTGCGTATATGTATCATTAGTTAAATAGTCTCAATATCCGCAATAGCCCATTTTCTCTTTTGGCTGTACCTATTAGTTCAGAAGAATGTGTACCTTTACCATGATGCCATACCCAAAGGAAACAGATGCTCGTTTTTCTTTTGGCTGCAATATTCTTTATAGGGTAAGAATGCTTGCAGAAGCAACAGGGAACAAAGGCGTTCTAAACGGACAACAGAACTCTTTCGTAGAACCAAAAGAAACCAGAGAAAGAGAATGAAAAGAAAAAAGCGAGTATTCGAATAAAATGACGTTTTTGTTCCTTCCTTGTTTCTTGATTATAATTAACCAAATCGTATTAAATTGATATTTAACGTATTGATAGGATGCTATCGCAGACTTCCTACGTTCCCAATTCACAAGATAAGCATAACGCTTCTTTCAAATTATGTTTTGGATATCCGAGGTCAAAAATACGCAAAAAAATATTCATCGCTCATTTTACTGCCGTTTTTTTTGATTTCGTCAGCAAATCTTTTCTTCAGGTAAGGTACGAATGTATGCGATGATGTCGCACGTTTTATATAGCTGGATAAATTTTTTGGACTATTTTAATTAATTGCAATAGCCTGGTTGACTGACTATTCAAGGCCTTTTAACAAGGTGTCGCAAGCTTTCGTCAGCCGCGCTTTCAGTCCGAGAGAACATTGTAGGTGGAAAATAAAACCGGAATGGGGGCCGAGCTGTTTTGCCCAAACTCGACGTCGCAGACGTCGGCGGGCCGCAGTTCGTACCCGAATTTACGCGCACTCCGCAGGCTGCGGTCCGAGTTCGTAATTCTGAATTTTGAATATTGAATTCTGAATTTGCGCCTGAATAGGCGCCGCAGCCCGGAGCCGCAGCCGGGCGGAGGGCTTGCCCGGAATTAGGATCGGTCCGACAGGACCGTGCGGGCCGCAGCCTCCCGGCGGCGAAGGCCCGCAGCTCGCGTCCCGCAGGGCCGCTTCGAGCGGCTCCTTCGCAGGCTGTAGCCCGAACTGGAATGTATTACGCCCATTCGTTGCCGAACCTGCGTGCGCTCCGCAGGCTGCACCCGCAATATCCCTCCTCCCTGCAAAACGCCGACCGCCGCCCTCTCGCAATGGAGAAAGCGGCGATCGTGTGCAAGTCGGTATGAGCCGGGGACTAACGCATCCTCGCAAAATGCCTCCACAGCCTAACGCACGGTGAGCGCGGCGGCAGGTCAGAGCTTGATCTGCATGTGCTTGATCCGCTGGCGGCGCCAAGTGTAGATCGCATGCAGGGTGCCGTCCTCGGCCTGGATGATGCTCGGATAGGAGTACTGGCTGATCGGGCTGTCTTCGAGCGTCAGCACGTGCTGCCAGTGGGTCCCGTCCTTCGATACGGCGATCGAAAGCGGCGTGCGCGGCCCCTTGGGCGTGCCGTCGAGTGTTTCGAAATTGTTGTAGATCAAGACGTGCCGGCCGTCCTTCAGCGTGACGGCGTCGATGCCCGACTGGTTGTTCTCCAGCTCCATCAGCGTCAGCTTCGTCCAGGTCTCGCCGTTGTCGCTCGAGAAGGCCGTACCGGTCTTGGCATTGCGCGTGCGGCAGAGCATCTGCAGACGGCCGTCTGCAAGCCGGATGATCGTCGGCTGAATCGCATGGACCCCCGTCGCCTTCGAGGCGTCGTAGGGAACGCGGCCGATGTCGGCACGCTTTGTCACTAACGGCCGGTCCTTCGTCGGCACGTTCACCTCGGCTTCGAGCGACGGGGTGCGGTGCCACGTCTTGCCCAGGTCGTCCGTATACTCGACATGCACATCCCACCGCTTCCCCTCGGTCGAGGCGGGGCAGAGGATGCGGCCATTGACGTAGACCGGTTTGTTCTTGGCCGGGCCGAGGAACCCTTCGGGCATCAGCTCGGGCTTCGACCAGCTCTTGCCGCCGTTCTTCGAGCGGATCAGGTAGCCCTTCCAGCCGGCGACGTTCGGCCCCACCTTGTAGAAGAGCCACAGTTCGCCGTTCTTCTCGGGAACCTGGAAGAGAATCGGGTTCCAGCAGGCGTAGCGCAGCGTGTCGTTCTGGATACCGTCGGCCACCTGCTTCGGGGCCGACCAGCGGTCGCTCCCCTTCTTCTTCGTGCAGGTCCAGATGCAGACGTCGGGGTTGCGCTCCTTCGTGCCGCCGAAGAAAGCGGCGATCAGGTCGCCGTTCGGCAGCTCCTCGATCGTGGCCGAGTGGCACTCGGGAAAGGAGGCCTTCTCGTAGAGGAACTCGTCGACGAGGATCCCCTGCCGCTCCGGCCCCAGCGAGGGGTCGATCCGGACGGAGAAGTGGTACGAGCCCGACGGCACGCGCCACAGCGTCCCGTTGCCCTCGCGGCCCAGGCAGCGGACCTCGGGATCGGCGACCGCCCCGGTGTCGAGCGTCGGCAGGAGAACCGTCGCCACAGTGTTGCAGGGGATCGTGACGTCCCATTCGAGCTGCATCGGGGTCTTGCGGTAGCGGCTCTCGATCGTGCCGTGCAGCGAGCGGTACGACGCTGCGACCTGCTCCAGATTCTGGATCGAGAGGTCGGGCGCGAGGCGGATCTCCTTGTAGCCGGGGGCTGCGGGGTTGATGCCGGCCAGATCGCGGTAGAACCACGGCAGCAGGTCGCCGAGCATCATCACGTGGTTGCCGCTGTTCATCCAGGGATTGGCCGTGTCGCCGTTCCAGAGCTCCCAGATGGTCGTCGCCCCGCGTGCGGCCATGTAGCCGAAGCTGGGGTAGGACTTCTGCGAGGCGAGCAGGTAGGCCACGTCGCCGCGCCCCATCCGCGACAGCTGGCGCAGCGTCCAGTTCTGGCCGCAGACGCCGCTGCTGATGTGGCCGCCGTTATCGACGAGCAGTTTCTTGAGCAGCTGCTTCTCGACCTCGGCGCGGTAGCGCTCGGGCACCAGATCGAAAGCCAGCGCCAGCAGGTTGGCCGTCGCGGTGTTGTTGCCGTAGTAGATGTCGTCGGGGTAGAGCAGGTGGGGGTAGCGGGTCGGCGAGGTCCCCTCCTCGACGTGGAGGAAGGTGCGGTTGAAGGCCTCCTTCGCCGCCTCGGCGCGCGCCTCGAAGTCCTTGCGGTCGCCGTCCCGGCCGAGGAGCTCCGCGAAGCGGGCCATCATCCGCGAGACCTTGCTGTAATAGGCCGTGGCGATGAGCTCCGGAGCGGTCTTGCGGGCGGGATCCTGGCTGTGGATCAGGTCGAGCGACTCGGGCGGCACGCACCAGTCGCCGTACTTCTCTTTCGTCACCACCCCGTCGGCGGTCATGTAACAGTCGCGCATGTGGTCCATCCACCGCTTCATGGCGTCGTAGCTGCGGCGCATCGGTTCGATGTCGCCCGTCTGCTCGTAGAGCATCTCGCAGAGAACGGGCAGCGTCGAGGGCCACACCATGCCGTCCGAATAGTAGTTCCAGAAGGCGGGCGCGACGTCCGGAATGCAGCCGTCTTCGCGCTGCGCCTCGCGGATGTCGTCCGTCCACTTGGCGTACATCGTGCCGCAGTCGAAGAGGAAGGCCTCGCCCCACGAGCCGACGGCGTGGTCGCCTAACCAGGGCTGGCGCTCGTTGCGCTGCGGACAGTCGAGGGGCATGCCCTTGTAGTTCGAGGCGATGCCCCACCAGGCGTTGCGGTAGACGGTGTTCATCACCTCGTTCGAGCACTCGAACGAACCGACCGTCGGCAGATTGTCGTAGACCGCCTCGGCCGTGAAGTCGGCTGCGGCCGGCTCCTTGAGCCCCGTCACCTCGATGTAGCGGAAGCCGTGGTAGGAGAAGCGCGCGCTCCAGGGGCGGCCCTGCTCCGTGCCGTCGGCGATGTAGGTGTCGGTGCTCTTCGCATCGCGCAGGTTGCGCACGAAGAGCTCGTCGCCCGCATCGGTCAGCCGCTCGGCATAGCGCATGCGGATCGTGTCGCCCTTGTGCGTGTCGCGGACGTTGAGGCGGACCCAGCCGGCCATGTTCTGGCCGAAATCGACGATCGCCCGGTCACCGTAGCGGGTGACCTTCACGGCGGGCAGCTCCCGCATCACCTTCATATTGGGGGCGGTGTTGCCGCGCAGCGTCCCGTCGGGAATCGCCACGCGCTGCGCCTTGAGCCACTTCGCGTCGTCGTACCCCGGCTCGGTCCAGGCGCCCAGCTCCCGGTTGGCGTCGTAGGTCTCGCCGTCGTACTCGTTGTTGCTGCGGATCGGGCCGTCGCCCGTCAGGCGCCACTGCTCGTCGCTCGCGATGCGGCGCTGCGTGCCGTCCGCATACTCGATGAGGAGGTTCAGCCGCAGCTTCGGATAGCCGAAGTTGGGAATCTTGTAGGGCTTGTAGTGCTGCCGCATCGTGTAGTAGCGGCCGTTGCCCAGCACGACGCCGATGGCGTTGCGCTCCGTGCGGAGCTGCTTCGTGACGTCGAACGAGTTGTAGAGCACCGTGCGGCGGTAGTCGGTCGGTGCCGGGGCGAGCACCTGGTCGCCGATCCGTTCGCCGTTGATGAAGAGCTCGTAGAGGCCAAGCCCCGAGAGGTGCAGCGTGGCGCGGCGGATCGCCTTGCCGCCGTTATCGAACTCGGTGCGCAGGTAGCGGGCGCTGAGCTCGCTGTGCGGCACCTCCTTGTCCCAGGCGAAGGGGGCGTCCCAGCCGATCCAGCGGCCGCCCCAGGCGCTCTCGCCCAGGAGCCCCATGCCCCACTCGGCGGTCTCGCTCCAGGCCGATGCGCCCTTCGTCGTGTAGACCTTGACTTTCCAGTAGCAACGCTGGTTGCTCTTCAGCTGCCGGCCGCCGTAGGGGACCCAGACCGAGCGGTCCGAGGGGGTCACCTCCGAGTTCCAGAGGTCGGCTTTCGCCTCGGTGAGCAGCGCGGGGTCCGTGGCGACGAGGATGTGGTAGGCGGTCTGCATCACGTCGCGCTCGTCGGAGGCGATGATCCAGCTCAGGCGCGGCGCCGGCCGCTCGACGGAGAGCGGCGCGGTTTGCTGTTCGACCTCGAGCGTGCCCACGCGCACCCCGGCCTGCAGCAGCAGCGGGGCGGCGAGGGCCGCGAGGATGAGTGTCAGTCGTTTCATGATCCGGGAGGCGTTTTAGAGCGCTTTCTGCTCCGGGGTGAGGTACTTCGCCCCGCTGTCGGCGGCGATCAGCACGTGGTCGTTGGCCGGCCCCTCGGGACCGTCGAACCGGAAGGTGTGGATGCCGTTCTCGTACTCGCCGGCATACTGCAGCGAGCCGTCCACGGGCGAATACCACCAGACGTGCTTCTTCTCGCCGGCGATCTTCGTGAGGTCGATCTGCATCGGGCGGTTCGTGTAGGTGTAGACGAGCAGGTAGTCGCTGCCGCGCGTGGCGATGGCGCGGTCGTAGCGGAAGCCGTTCTCACCGGCGATGACCGACTGGTCGCCGACCCGCTCGAAGAAGGGGAAGGCGAGGATCAGCCGCTTGAGGTGCTGCATCTGGTTGAAGCCGGGGTCCTGCAGCCCCTCCTTCCACGACTTGATCGCGCCGTAGCCGCCGGGCTTGTCGCCCGTGTGCATCTGCATGATCGAGTTGTGGCCGTAGGTGTGGCCGAAGGCGCCGGCGAAGACCGACCAGTAGGCGTAGCGGCGCACGTCGGGCGCCTTCCACCAGGGTTCGCTCGGGTCGTGGAGCCCCTGCGGGATCTCCTCGTAGCTCGGCTCGCCGTCGAGGATCGGCTTGGCGGGCTGCATCGCGAGACCGGCCTCCACGTAGCGCCAGTTGTCCTCGGCGATCGAGGCTTGGGCCGTGTCGTCGCCGTCGCCGCGCGTCTGGTCGTAGCGGCGGTGTCCGCTCTGGAACATGTTGAAGTCGAGCCAGTCGGCGTTGTGGAACCAGTAGATCGACGAGGTGCGGCCGAAGGGGTGGAAGGTCATGAGGTGGTTGCGGTCGATGCTCTTGATCGTGCGGGCCAGCGTCTCCCAGACGTTCGTCTCGACGTCGCCGCGGATGTCGCCGCCGATGATCCAGACGATGTTCGGGGCATCCTTGTAGCGGTTGGCCAGGAAGGTGCCGTAGGCCACGGCCTGCTCCTCATTCATGAGCCCCTTCTTGACCAGTCCGCCCCAGATGCAGACCATGCCGATGTAGATGCCGTTCTGCTCCGCCTTGCGGATGATGTAGTCCATGTGCTGCCAGTAGCCGTCGCTCCCCTCGGCGTCGATCTTCGAGAAGTCGAAGCCGTCGGGCATCGAGAGCTTGCCGTAGGCGTTGCGGGCCGGCACGCCGTTGACGGTCTGCACCTGCACGACGTTGAAGCCCGCGTCGCGGCAGGCGTCGAGGTAGAAGTCGGCGTCCTCGCGGGTCAGCCGCTCGGGAAGCAGCCATCCTGTCTCGCCCATCCAGAAGAAGGGTGTGCCGTCCGCGTGCTGGAGGTAGCGGCCGTCGGGCGAGACGGCGAGTTTCCACTCCTTGGCGCTCTCCTGCTGCGGGGTGCAGGCCGAGGCGAGCAGCAGCAGGCTGAAAAATGCGATCAATCGTTTCATAAGGTTATCGTTTTTTGTGGGTTATTGGCGTTGTTCGGTGCGGGCGGCAGCCTCCGCGGCCCGCTTCTCGGCGTTGCGCTTGTCGACGTAGGCCTTGAAGAGGGCGCGCCAGTCGCGTCCGTTGGCATTGAGGTAGTGCTCGCACTTGGTTTTGTAGATCTCGAAGACCTGCGAGACGGCCTTCATGCGGCGGCATTCGAGCGCCTCCTCGCGGGCCTGTTTCAGGTAGCCCTCGAGGACGGCGGCCTCCTTCTCCGTGAGGTCGGGAACGATCGCATGGTAGCCTTTCATCGTGAAGGCGACCTTGCCCACCGTGTAACCGTCGTAGATTTGTTCGATCTGGGCCGGCGAGAGGTGGCGGCGCAGCCCTTTCAGAAGGGTGCGGCGCACCGAGGCGGGAATCTGCCGGTCGGCCGTCATCTCGCGCTCGACATCGCTCAGCCGGCGCCCCGTCGCGGGGTCGCTCTCGGCGACCGCGGTGTAGGGGTGGGCGTTGTGCCACTCGACCACGGCGCGGCGGTGCTCCTCGACGAGCTTCGTCACGGCCTCGGCCTTCGCGGCATCCTGCAGACCGAGGGCGGCGACGATCTTCGCCGACTTGGCGATGTATTCCCTGTCGGCCTGGGCGGCCTTCTTCTCGGCGTTGCGCTTGTCGACATAGGCCTTGAAGAGGGCGCGCCAGTCGCGTCCGTTGGCGTTGAGGTATTGCTCGCACTTGGTTTTGTAGATTTCGAAGACCTGCGAGATGGCCTTCATGCTCTTGCATTCGAGGGCGTCTTTGCGCGCCTCCTTGAGGTAGCCCTCGAGAGCGGCGGCCTCGGTCTCCGTGAGGTCGGGGACGATGGCGCGGTAGCCCTGCATCGTGAAGGCGACCTTGCCCGCCGTGTAGCCGTCGAAGACCTGCTCGGTCTGTTCGGGCGTCAGCACGCGCCCGAGCTCGCGGACGAGGCGGTCGTGGACCGCGGCGGGGATGAGACGGTCGGCCATCATCTCGCGCTCGACCTTCGAAAGCTTGCGGCCCGTCTCGGCCTCGACCTCGGGGATCACCGTGTAGGGGTGGCTGTTGTGCCAGTCGCGCACGGCGCGGCGGTGGTTGTAGACGGCCGTCACGGCGGCGCTCTCGGCCCGCGGGTCGGCCAGATCGAGCTTGCCGACGATCTCCTGCGCCTTGCGGAGCACCGATTCGTCGGCTGCGGCGGCCCGCACGCGCGCCTTGCCGAAGTAGGGGGCCAGGCCGTTGATCGAGCGGATGGCGTCGGCTGGGAGCTTCTCGCCCTGCGCGCCGAAGCTGCAGAGCGCCTCGCGGGGTTCGATCGTCACGCGCGCCTCATCGGCCTTCGAGCGGTCGAGGCCGAAAGCCGAGGCGAAGAAGTCGTAGACCGCCGTGCGCTTGCTGGGGCCGAAGTCGTGCCCCTCGCCGGCCAGATGGACGTTCGAGAGCCGGTCGGCGGCGCCGCAGAGGGCGTAGACGCGCTGCAGATAGGGGTATTCGAGGGTCGGGACGCTGCGGGTCCAGTCCTTGCCGTCGGAGACGACGCAGAGGGGCCTCGGGGCGAAGATGGCGGCCATCTCGGCGTTGCAGGTGCCGCCGGCGGCCAGCGTGACGGGCATGCCGCTCTCGCAGGGGCAGCCGCCGTCGAAGTGGGCCGAGAGGCTCACCACGGGGCAGAGGGCCGTGTAGCGGTCGTCGAGGACCGTGAGGAGCACCGACTGGGCGCCGCCGCCCGAGCCGCCGTTCACGCCGACGCGGGTCGCATCGGCATCGGCGCGGGCGAGCAGCATATCGAGGACCGTGATGCCGTTGAGGGCCTGCAGCTGCTGGGCATAGGAGGTGCGGTGGGCCACCGAGGTGAGCTGCAGCTCCGATTCGCCCCAGCCGACGAGGTCGTAGTCGGCCGCGACGATCCCCATGCGGGCGAGCGAGGCGAGGCGCAGCTGCTGATCCTTGCGGTAGCGGCCGTCGCCGAAGTGGCCGTTCGGGCAGACGACGACGGGGTGTTTGCCGCGGGCTGCCGGGGCGTAGACCGAGCCGCAGATGTAGAGCCCCGGCAGGGTCTGGATGGCGAAATTCTGCACCGTGTAGCCGTCGAAGCGGCGGACCTTCGACCGGATCGGCGCCAGCGGCACGCGCTGCGCCAGCAGGGGGGCGATTTCGAGCCGTTCGCGCACCTCGCGGCGGATGCGGGCGGCGCGCTCCTCGAAGGCGGCGCGGTCCGTGTAGCGCGATTCGAGCCAGGCGAGCAGCTTGGCCCCCTCCTCCGCCGTGCGGCGGTTGTATTCGTAGGCCTTGATGCGGTACTGTTTCTCGCCTTCGCGCACATAGCGCAGATCGAAGGGGCCGAGCACCGCCGTGAGGGTCTCGTCGAGCGAGTAGGGGCGGATGCGGAAGTCGGCGTAGGCGAGGCGCAGGCCGTCGGTCGGCACCTCGCACTTGAAGCGCACGTCGAAGCGGGCGGCGATCTCGTCGAGCACCTCGCCGAGCGGTCGGGTGAAGCGCTCTTCGAAGCGGTTCTGTCCCTGCACGGCCGTGCCGGCCAGCAGCAGGAGGAGTAGGAGGAGTCTCTTCATGGTTCTATCTGTTTTAGGTTCGTGTTCCGGTCGATCCGGCGGCGGGGCAGGGCTGCCGGGCCGCCGGCCCGGCAATCTGTTGCGGCGGCGCTTCCCGCTGCCGGGCCGTTCCGGCGTCTCCCGCAGCCCGGGCGCCTCCACCTTCGGTCGGGTGAAGATACGCATTTTTTCCGTGCGCTCCTATCCCTTTGGGGCGAATCGGACAAAAACGGGGATCAGCCGGAGCTGCGCAACCCCGCTACCGGCGGTTCTGCGCCGCGGCATCGGCCACGGCCTGCGCCTCGAACCAGGGGGCCAGCCCGGTCACCGAGCGGATCGCCCCGGCGGGCAGCTCCGCCCCCTCGGGGCCGAAGAGCAGCAGCTGTTCGACCGGCTCGACCGTCGTCTTCGTTTCGTCGGCCTGCGAGCGGTCGAGGCCGAAGACCTCGGCGAAGAAGGTGTAGACGGCCTGCCGCTTGCTGGGGCCGAAGTCATGTCCCTCGGCGGGGAAGTGGTAGTTGCGGAGCTGCTCTGCGGCGCCGTAGAGGCCGTAGACGTGCTGCAGGTAGGGAAGCTCCTGCGTCGGGACGTGGGCCGTCCAGTCCTTGCCGTCGGAGACGACGCCTAAGGGGCGTGGCGCAAAGGCGGCCGCCAGCTCGGCGTTGCAGGTGCCGCCGCCCGCCGAGCAGATCTGGATGCCGCTCTCGCAGGCGCAGCCGCCGTCGAAGTAGGACGAAAGGCTGATAACGGGGCAGGCGGCCGTGTAGCGGTCGTCTATCACCGAGAGCTGCATCGTCTGCGTGCCGCCGCCCGAGGCGCCGCAGATGCCGACGCGCGTCTGGTCGATGTCCTTGCGGGCGAGCATCATGTCGAGCACGCGGATGCCGTTCATGAGCTGCAGCAGCTGGGCGATGGGCGAGTGGTGGGTCTCGGCGCCCACTTGCAGGGCCGATTCGCCGTAGCCGACAAGGTCGTAGCTCACGGCCGCCGCCCCCATGCGGGCCCACGTCGCGAGGCGCAGCTGCGTATTCTCGTTGTAGCGGTCCGAGTGGCCGTCGGGCGAGAGGATCACGGGATGCTTTTCGCGCGTGGCGGGCAGGTAGATCGAGCCGCAGACGTAGAGCCCCGGCAGCGTCTCGAGGCGGAAATTCCGCACTGTGTAGCCGTCGTAGCGGCGCGGCTTCGTCAGCACGGGCTCCGTGCGGACGCAGGCGGCCAGCAGCCGGTCGATGCCGGTCAGCTCGCACACGCCGTTGCGGAGCTCCCGCTTGCGGCGCTCGAAGGAGGCGCTGTCTGCGGCGTGCGTGCGGGTGAGCCACCCGAGCAGCGCGGCGCCCTCTTCGGGCAGGCGGCGGTGGCTCTCGTAGGGCTTGATCTTGTAGTAGCGGTCGTTCTGCTTGACGAACTTGTAGTCGAAGGGCTTCAGAACGTTGTCGAGCGTCTCCTCGAGCGAGTAGGGGCGGATGCGCGACGCCCCGTAGGGGAGTGTGCGGCCCACGGTGTCGACCTCGCACTTGAGGCGCACCTCGAAGCGGGCCGAGATCTCGGTCAGCAGGTCGTGCAGCGACCGTGTGTAGCGGTGGCTGTAGTCGTTTTGTGCAGCAGCGCTCGCAGCGAGGCCGAGCAGCAGGGGAAGCAGCAGGCGTTTCATGACGGTTAAAGCGTTTTCGTAAAGGTGTGGCGGCCGCTGCCGACTGTCTGCGGGTGTTCGTCGCCCGGCAGGAGCACGTCGGCGCGGCAGTTGGCCGGCAGGAGCAGGTCGAGGCGGAAGAGGCCGCCCTCGTTCCGCCATTCGATCTCGATCGGGCCGTAGAGCGACCGGTAGGTGGCGCGGAGGTGTTTCAGCCCGCCCGCGGGTTTCGGGGCGATCGTCGGGCGGCTGTAGCCCGCGCCGTTCGGGTCGGGCTGCAGGCCGGCTAACGAGCGGAAGAACCACTCGTCGATCTGCCCCATCATGAAGTGGTTCCACGACGATCCCTGCCGCGGATCCCACTGCTCGGTGAGGGTCGTGGCGCCGAAGCGGAGCTGGAAGCCGTAGCCCGGAGCCTCCTCGTGGTCGTGCATGCGGTACATCAGGTCGTCGAGGCCGTTGCGGGCCAGCGTCTGGAAGAGGTAGCGGTTGCCCACGTCGCCCGTCGTGAGGCGCGTGCCGCGGGCCTCGATCTCCCGCACGAGGTTCTGCAGCACGGCGTCGTGCCGGCCGTCGGGAACGATCCCGAGGTAGAGCGGCAGCGCCAGACTGCACTGGCTGCCCGTGCCGTAGCGATTCGTTGCGGGGTCGAAGTACTTGGCGTTGAAGGCGTCGCGCACCTCGTCGCGCAGGGCGGCATAGTGCGTGGCGTCGTAGTCGTTGCCTACGAGCCGGGCGGCCCGCACGAGGTAGTCGAGAGCCTGCCAGTAGTGCGCCGTGGCGACCAGCCCGACGGGGGTGTTGCGCGAGAAGCCGGCGCGGAAGTCGCCGTAGTCGTACCAGTCGCCCAGGCCGAAGTCGAGCAGATGCCCCTCGGCGCGCGTGCCGAGGTAGTCGACCCACCGCCGCATCGCGGGGTAGCAGCTGCGGATGAGCGTGTCGTCGCCGTAGGCTTCGTAGTACTGGAAGGGGGCGATGACGAGGGTCGTGCTCCACTCGGGCGAATCGGCGAAGGCATCCATCCCCGGCCCCTCGAAACGGACGTAGAGGGGCGCCGTGGTGGGGACCATGCCGTCCGGACGCTGGGCGTCGCAGATGTCGCGCAGCACCTTCGGGAGGTAGGTCGTGAGGTCGTAGTTGTAGAGCAGCCCCGGGCCGTTGAGGTGGACCTGCTCGAGCCAGCCCAGCTTCTCGCGGTGCGGGCAGTCGGTCCAGACGGACTGCATGTTGCTGCGCACGGCGTTGCGGATGAGGCGGTGTGCGGCGTTGAAGATCGGGTTCGAACAGGTGAACGAGGCGATCTCCCCGGCGCTGTCATAGACGAAGCAGGAGTTGATCCGCTCGATGACGGGGAGCTTCGCAGGGTTCTTCATCCCCTTCAGAACCGCCCCCTCGACCTGGATGTAGCGGAAGCCGTAGTAGGAAAAGCGGGGGTGCCAGACCTCGACGCCGTCGCCCTTTAAAATATAGGTGTAGTAGTGCTGGCGCCCCGTCTGCCGCTGGTTGGCGGCGTTCGAATCGGTCAGCGCCTCGGCCACGACGAGCGTGACGCGCTGACCGCTCCGGCCGCGCACGGCGATCTCGGGAAAGCCCGCGAGGTTTTGCCCCATGTCGAGCAGCAGGGCCGAGGAATCGACCGTCCGCTTGGTCTGCTTCGTCGCCGCCGCGACCTCTTCGGGGGTCAGCTTGTGGCGCGACTGCACGCCGTGACGTTCCATGATCTTCACGGGCGGCGCCTGCTGCGGGATCAGCCGGCCCCCTTTCGGGGGCTCCTGCACGACGGCGGGGAGCCAGTGCGCGTCGTCGAAGCCGGGGCAGTCCCAGCCCGGCTGTTCGAGGCGGGCGTCGTAGTCCTCGCCGCCGTAGATCGTGTTGAAGGTGATCGGCGAGCGGTCATACCGCCACGTGCCGTCCGTCGAGACGGTCCGCTCCGTGCCGTCGGCGTAGCGGATGCGCAGCTTCAGGAAGAGCGTCTCGGGGCCGAAGCCGATCTGCAGCTTGCGGTAGCGCGAGCGGTCGGCGATGCAGTAGAAGCCGTTGCCGAGCAACACGCCGAGGGCGTTGGCCCCCGTGCGGAGCTGCTCCGTGACGTCGTAGGCGTTGTAGTAGATCGTCTTGCGGTAGTCGCTCCAGAGGGGGGCGAACTCGCTGTCGCCCACCTTGCGGCCGTTGATCGAGAGCTCGTAGTGGCCCAGCCCCGAGACGTAGACCGTCGCTTCGGCGACGGGCTTCCCGGCGGTGAACTCTTTGCGCAGGAGGATGCTGCGCCAGGCCGCGGAATCGACCGCCTCCCACGCCGCGCGGACCTCGGGGCGCTTCAGCTCGGCGCCGTGGTAGTTGCGGCCTTCGGGCAGGCGGGCGTCGGCCTGCGTCACGGCGCCGATCCAGGCGGCGTCGAGCCACGCGGCATCGGGGGCGAGTCGGAAGCGCCCCTCGGCGCTCCAGGGCGACGCGGCGCCCGTCGTGTCCCACACCTTCACGCGCCAGCGGTAGCCGGCCAGGGGGCGCAGCGCGGGGCCGGCGTAGCGGATGAGCTGGCTCCGGTCGGAGGCCGTGCGGCCGCTCTCCCAGACGAGGGCGCCGCGCTCGTCGCGCACCTCGATCGCATAGGCCGCCTGCATCGTCCCCTGCGGGCCGCGAATCTCCCAGCCGAAGCGGGGAAAAGCGGTGTCGAGGGCGAGCGGCGCGCTCTGCAGCTCGCAGGTGGTGCGGCCGATCGAGAGCGGCTCGGAGACGGGGTTCGGGGCTGCGGGTCCCTGCGTGGCCGCGGGTCCTTGTGTGACAGCGGGTCCGGAGGCCGGTTTCGGGGCTGCGGGCTGTTTATAAGCAGGCGCCGGACTGGCTGCTTCTGCCGTCGGGGCTGCCTCCTTTATCCTGCCGGCCGCCGGGAAAGCCGGCTCCGAAACGCTGCCGGCCCCGGCTGCCGGAAAGGTTGTCGGAAAGGCCGCCGGGACGCCCCAGACGAGCAGCGCCGCGAGAAGGGGAAAAAGCCGTTTCATCGTCCGTTACAATACGTTTTCGCAGACGAGCCGGCCGAGCGTCTCGCGGTGCCCCGCCTCGCGGCCGTCGACCAGCACGCGCAGCCCCTTGCCGCGGTGGTAGCGGTCGCCGCAGCGGTCCCAGAGGATCGTGATGTCGTGGCCGTGGTAGCGGATGTTGTCTAAGCAGAACCAGTCCCAGCTGCCGGCCGGCACGAGCGGGCGGACCTCCAGCGTGCGGTCGGCGCGCGGGCGCAGACCGGCGATTCCCGTGATGATCAGGTCATTGAAGGTCGAGTGGTTGTAGTAGCGCGACCGTTCCTGGTCGCCCTTGAGCCAGTAGCCCGTCACCTCGTCGAGGTACTCGCCGATATAGGGCCGGCCGCGGTGGTGCTGCGACTCGACGTAGCGTTTCATCTGGCGGAAGAAGGTCGTGTCGCCCACGACGGGGGCCTCCGAGCGGTTGAGGTAGTTGGCTAACCCCGTGAGGGTCTGCGAGGTGGCGAAGGGCCAGATCGCCCCGTCCCACTCGCACTTGCCCACGCCGTGCGTCCGGAACTCGGGGTGGCGCCGCTCGGCCGTCGTCAGGCCGCAGGGGGCCGAGAAACCCGCCGGATCCTCCACCTGGAGCCAAGCCGCGTCGTAGCGGGCGTCGGGCAGGTCGAAGTACCACGGAATGAAGCCGATCGCCTCGCGCACGGCCGCCGTCTCCTCGCCGCGCAGCGTCTCGAAGAAGCTGTGGTCGGCGTTCCAGAGCTTCTTTTCGATCAGCTCCTTGAGCTCGGCGGCCTTCCGTTCGTAGAGCGCCGCCTCGGCCCCGTTGCCCGTGAGGCGGGCGATGCGGGCGATGGCCAGCGCGTTGCCGTACATGTAGCTGTTGATCGAGGGGCGGGCGTACTGCTTCTTGCGGCCGCCGCTGATCGACTCCTCCATGGCGTCCTTCACGTCCTCCTGCCAGTAGAGGCCGTTCGGCAGCCGGTGCGTCTCCTCCCAGTAGGCATATTCGGCCTTCAGGTCGGCGTAGAGGTCCGTGACGAACTCTTTGTCGAGATTCACGAGGTAGCGCTCCCAGATCTGCGAGGGAACCCACGAGCTGAACTTCGAGAATTTGGCCATCGGCTTGCCCTCGTTGCCGCGGTACCAGGTGTGCAGCGCCCCGTCGAGGTAGCGGTCGTCGCGCAGCCAGCGGCTCTCGCGGACGTGGTGGCCAACGGCGCTGGAGATGAGGTTGTATTTGTCCGCGTAGGAGCGCGGCACGAGGAACTCGGTCATGCCGTAGCCCACGGGCGTTTGCTTGATGTGCTTGCGCAGTGTCCACCAGCGGTAGTAGAAGAGCTCCTCGAAGTCGTGGTCGGGGCATTCGAAGAGGGGGATGCAGCGCTCCATCCAGGCCGAGGCCTGCGCGTTGGGGATCGCCTGCACGACATTCTCGTCCTCCATGGCGTTGAAGCGCTCGGCGTGGTGCGCGAAGTCGGCGTAGCGGAGCACGGCCGCCGAGCCGTCGGCGTCGAGCGACGCCGTGTGCAGCCCGCCGATGCGGTAGACGGCTTCGGGATCGGCCTCGCTGCAGCGCGGCTCATCCTCGTACTGGTCGGCCCAGGTGTCGACCGTGGGGTAGCTGCTGCGCGAGCCGGTGCGGAAGATCACCCGCTCGACGGCGGCGACCGGGGCGAAGAGCATGCGCGTGGCGCGCTTCTCGCCGTCGATCCAGACGGTGGACTGGCGCTTCTCCACCGAAATTTCCACCTTCACGCGGTAGACCTTGCCCGGCTCGTACTGGAGCACGCGGCCGTAGCGGGCGCCCCCCTTCGAGCGCATCTCGCCCCCGTCCGTGAGGTCGATGCGGGTGCAGACGGTTCCCTTGGCATCGGCGAACTCGATTTCGAGGCGGCCGCGGTCGTTCTGTTCGGCCCGGAGGTCGAACTCGGCCGTCAGGTGCTTCGTCGCGGGGATCTTGCGCTCGGCCTTGGCGGCGAAGAAGGGGTCGCGGTCGGCGAGGGTCAGCCACTTGCGGCCCTCCTTCTCGGCGAGCGTCACGGGGGCCCACTCGCCCGAGTAGAGGTTCCACATCGTGAGGTCGGAGAGCTTCGCGAAGCGGTCGAACTCCTCGTCGGCGTGGCCCGCCGCTTCGGTCCGGACGGGCACCGGGACGCGGCAGACCCACATGTCCTCTTTGCCGACGCTGAAGGTGAGCCACAGATCGCCGTCCGGCGGGGTGCCGTTGCCCTCCTGGATGCCGCGCACGTACTGCGGGCCGAAAGATTTGTACTGCCCCGCATAGCGCATCGGGGGCACCTCGTCGAAGACCGTGTTGAGGGTCGTGTACTCCAGGCCGTCCTTCGAGAGGGAGATGGCCAGCGGCCAGCGGAATTCGGCGGGGTTGTAGACCGTGGCGAAGGAGCCGTCGGAGAGGCGCTGCCCCCAGATCTTGGCGTTGCTGTTCACGAAGCCGGCGGCGCGCTCGACGGGCTGGGCCCAGCTCTCGCCGCCGTCGCTGCTGATCGAGGTGAGGGCGTGCTTCCAGAGGGCGACGATGCGGCCGTCGTCGAGCGTGTAGCTGCAGAAGGCCTTGTAGGGGTTCTTCAGCGGCAGGATCGGGTCCTCGCGGTCGGCCTCCTCGACCCACTGCATGCGGTAGAGCGGGTTGGCGAGGATCTCCTCGCAGGCGGCGCGGAAGCCCTTGTCCTTCGAACGCGTGTAATAGGGATAGGCCGTGTTCCGCTCGTTGAAGGCGTGGTTGTAGTAGATGAAGTGGATCGGACCGAAAGAGCCGTCCTCGCGGATCTCGCGCACGACGCGGCCGATGCCGTTGCCGTCGTTCGGGTCGTCCTTCGGGTGGAGGGCGATGCCGTAGTTGCCGATCGCCAGCAGACGGCCCGCCTTCGAGACATAGAAGCCTACGCGCTGGTGCATCACGGCGTCGATCCCCTTGGCGAAGAGCTTGCCGTCCTTCGTCGTGCCGTCGGGAATGCGGTAGACGGGGAAGAGCACCTCGGGGGCGCTCCAGGTGTAGCCGTCGGCCGAGGTCTGGAGCATCGTCATCGAGGGCGGGACGTGCTCGTCGACCGGATCGCAGAGGTAGTGCATGTAGAACTTGCCGCGCCAGTAGGCCAGCATCGGCTGGTGGTTGTAGGTCCAGCCGTTGCCGTTGGTGGCGTAGGGCTGGCGGCGGTTGGCGCGCATCGTCTGGATGTTGTGCACGCCGACGACGGGCGAGAGGCCGCCGTCGTGGCGGTTCGGGTCGGCGAGCGTCGTGCCGGTGTAGCGGACGCGGTCGGCGGGGGCCGCCGCAGGCTCCTGTGCCGCCGCCGGCAGCGCGAAGGTCAGGGCGCCGAAGAGCAGCGCCGCAGGAAGTGAAAGGTGGGTCATGGCTTTCGTTCGGTTTGTTGTTTCGGTTCGGGGTCGGGGCCCGCCGCGGCCTTCTGCGGCCCTCCTCCGCAGAGGGGTATGGCGGGGCAATTTCGCTATCGAACGAAATTACGCATAATATGCAGAACAACCTATATGATCCTGCTGTTTTTTTTGTGTTTTTTGCAATCGCGGCCGTTTTTTGAAAAATAACCCGTATATTTGTTAGAAGAACTTCAAAACTACGTAACCGATGATAGGACGAATCGTAAAACTTTGTACGGCCTCGGCCGCACTGCTGGCGGCGACGGCCGCGGCGGGGCAGGAGGCCTCGACGGCCGGTCTGACGGACATGCGCCGCAGCAGCCACGCGAAGATGGCCAACACCCCCCTCGGGGCTGTCCGCTGGACGGGCGGATTCTGGGGCGAACGCTTCGACGTCTACAGCAAGACCTCGCTGCAAAGCATGTGGAACACCTGGAACGACCCCGACGTGTCGCACGGCTTCCGCAACTTCGAGGTGGCGGCCGGCACCTGCCCGGGCGAACACTGGGGGCCTCCGTTCCACGACGGCGACATGTACAAGTGGCTCGAAGGGGTGGCGGCGGTCTATGCCGTCAACCATGATCCCGCGCTCGACGCCCTGATGGACAAATTCATCGAACAGGTGGTGAAGGCGCAGCGCGAGGACGGCTACATCCACACCCCCGTGATCATCGACGAGCGCAACCGCGGCGTCGATACCCACAGCCACCGCCACCAGACGGTGATCGGCACCAAGGTGGGGGCCGAGGGGGAGAAGGGGGCCTTCGCCAACCGCCTCAATTTCGAGACCTACAACCTCGGCCACCTCATGATGGCCGGCATCACCCACTACCGCGCCACGGGCAAGCGGAGCCTCTTCGACGCGGCGATCCGGGCGACCGACTTCCTCTGCCATTTCTACGAAACCGCCTCGGCCGAGCTGGCGCGCAACGCCATCTGCCCGTCGCACTATATGGGCGTGGTCGAGATGTACCGCGCCACGGGCAATCCGCGCTACCTCGAACTTTCGAAGAACCTGATCGACATCCGCGGCATGGTCGAGAACGGCACCGACGACAACCAGGACCGCATCCCCTTCCGCGAGCAGTACCGGGCCATGGGCCACGCCGTGCGCGCCAACTACCTCTATGCGGGAGTGGCCGACGTCTATGCCGAGACGGGCGAAGAGCAGCTCATGAAGAACCTCGAGAGCATCTGGCAGGACATCGTGACGCGCAAGATGTACGTGACGGGAGCCTGCGGGGCCCTCTACGACGGCACGTCGCCCGACGGCACCTGCTACGAGCCCGACTCGATCCAGAAGGTGCACCAAAGCTACGGCCGCGCCTTCCAGCTGCCCAACTCGACGGCCCACAACGAGACCTGCGCCAACATCGGCAACATGCTCTTCAACTGGCGCATGCTGCAGACGACGGGCGACGCCCGCTACGCCGAGATCGTCGAGACGGCCCTCTACAACAGCGTGCTGAGCGGCGTGAGCCTCGACGGCAAGCGCTACTTCTACACCAATCCGCTGCGCATCAGCGACGACTTCCCCTACACGCTGCGCTGGCCCAAGGAGCGGCAGGAGTATATCAGCTGCTTCTGCTGCCCGCCCAACACGCTGCGCACGATCTGCGAGGCGCAGAACTACGCCTACTCGACGGGCGAGGGGGCTCTCTGGTGCAACCTCTACGGCGACAGCGAGCTGACGACGACCCTCGGAGGCAAACCCTTCGTCGTGCGGCAGCGGACGGGGTACCCCTATGACGGCAAAATTCTTCTCGAACTGGCCGAGATGCCGAAGAAAACGCCGCTGAAACTCTACCTGCGCATTCCCGCCTGGTGCGACCGGGCGACGATCCGGGTGAACGGCGAGCCTTGCGAGACGGCGGCCGAGGCCGACACCTACGCCTGCATCGACCGGGCGTGGAAACGCGGCGACCGCGTGGAGCTCGACTTGGAGATGCGCGTCAAGCTGCTCGAGTCGAATCCGCTCGTCGAGGAGACCCGCAACGAGACGGTCGTCAAGCGCGGCCCGCTGGTCTACTGCCTCGAAAGCATCGACATCGAGGGGGGCGCGAAGATCGACAACGTGCTGATCCCCGCCGATATCGAGCTGACGCCGAAGGAGATCGAGATCGAGGGCTCGAAGATGGTCGTCCTCGAAGGGACGGCGCGGCTGGTGAACGACGCGTCGTGGAAGAACACCCTTTACCGCGAGGTGGGGCGGGCCGACGGCACGGTGAAGATCCGCCTTATTCCCTACTTCGCCTGGGGCAACCGCGGCAAGGCCGAAATGACGGTCTGGATGCCGCTGGCGCGATAGGCGAGCCTTGCGCCGAGGTCGGTCGCGGAGCGATCGGCGGGCTGCAGCGTTGCTGTTGTTCCGGTCCGTCAGGACCGGGCGGGCCGCAGCCTCCGCCCGGCGAGGGCCCGCTGCTCCCTGCCGTCGCAGGCGCCCTCCGCAGGCTGCGCCCCGATTGGTAATTTTGAATATTGAATTTGCGCCCGCAGGGGCGCAGCAGCCCGTGGCCGCCGCCGGTTTTGGCGGGAATGTTTGCCTGCAAATTCGATCGCGCAGCGATCGGCAGCCCGCAGCCGCCCCCGGGCGGAGGGCTGCTCCTTATGGTCGCAGGCCCGTCCGCTCGGCTGCGGGCATGCCTCTCGGCGATGCCGTTACCGCTCGGCTGCGGGGCTGCCTCGGGTGGAAATCAATCGCACGGCGATTGGCGGGCCGCAGCCTCCGGCGGCGAAGGCCCGCAGTTCGCGTCCTGCAGGTCCGCTCGCGCGGTTCCTTCGCAGGTTGCGCCCCGAGGCTGAATGAATGGAGGGGGCGGAGAACGAAATGAACGGCTTGTCTTGGGCGGGGATCGGTCCGTCAGGACCGAGCGGGCCGCAGCCTCCGGCGGCGAAGGCCCGCAGCTCTCGTCCCGCAGGTCCGCTCGCGCGCGCCCTCCGCAGGCTGCTGCCCGCGAGCTGCCGCCTGACCGAAACGGGCTGCCGTCCGAAAAATGGAAAAAGGATAAGAGAAGAAACAACCGAAAAACATACCCATGAGCAAACAAAAAAGCAGTCTGAAATCCACGATTGCGGTCTCTCTGACCAACTACCTCGATGCCGGCGCCATCGTGGCCGGCGCCAGCGGCCTGACGCTCTGGAAAGAGTACCTGGGCCTGACCGAGGGCGACCTGGGGTGGCTCAACGCCATCAGCGCCAACTGCCTCGGCGCCGCCATCGGCGCCATCATCGGCGGTTTCCTGGCCGACCGCTACGGCCGCAAGGCGATCTACACCTACAACATGCTTATCTATATGTTGGGCGTGGCGCTCGTCATGATCGCGACGAGCTTCCCGATGCTGCTCGCCGGCTTCCTCGTGACGGGCATCTCGGTCGGCGTCGGCGTGCCGGCCTCGTGGACCTACATTTCGGAGAACTCCGAGGTGGGCAACCGCGGCCGCAACATCGGCATCTCGCAGATGGCCTGGGGCATCGGGCCGCTCATCATCCTCATCCTCGGCACGCTCCTCGCACCCCCCACGGGCGAGAGCTCGTCGGGCGGGCTGCTCTTCGGCTGCGTCGAACGGCTCGTCACCGCCTGCTCGGGCGGCGCCGTGACCGGTGCGGCGCTCAACGTCTTCGGCAGCCGCATCGTCTTCGGCTCCCTCGTCGTCGTGGCCTTCGTCGCCTGGCTGCTGCAGCGGCGCCTCGACGAGTCGGCCGAGTGGGAGGCCGCCCGCGCTGCCCAGGCTGCCCAGGCAGCGCAGGAGACCCCGGGTGTGCAGCGGAAGAGGGAGGGGACCTTCGCCTCGTTCGGCCGGCTCTTCACGAACCGGGTCAACGTCCGCACGATGCTCTTCCTGGCCGGCATGTACCTTACGTGGAACCTCGTCTGCTCGGTGATGGGCTTCTTCCAGCCCCACATCTACGAGACGGCCGGCGGCCTCTCGAACGAGCACGCCAACCTGCTGGCCGCCGGACAGTGGGTCCTCATCATCCTCACGACCTTCTGCTTCTCGCTCGCCGTCGACCGGGTGAACCAGCGCTGGCTTTACGCCGCGGGCGTCAGCTGCGGTGTCCTGGCCTGGGTGCTGGTCGTCGCGGTCGGCATCGGCAGCATCGGCGGTCTGCTCCTCTTCACGCTGCTGTGGGGGCTGCAGGCCGGCATCTCGGTGCAGTCGTTCTACGCCCTCTGGGCCTCGGAGCTCTTCCCCGCGAAGTACCGCGCAGCGGCCCAGGGTATCATGTTCTTCGTCGTGCGCGGCCTCTCGGCCCTCTGGGGCATCCTCTTCGTCCACATCTACGGCGAGCAGGGCGAGGGCTTCACGCTGGCGGGCGTCATCATGATGTGCTTCTTCATCGTCTCGCTGCTCATCGGCACGATCTGGACCCCGCAGACCCGCGGAAAAACGTTGGAACAGATAACCAAGGAACGTTATGGCGACCAAATCTGAACAGGCCCGCTGGATCTGGTATCCGGGCGACTATGAAATCTGGCTCGGCAACCGCATGAACAACCGCCGCACCGAGCGCGGCGCCTTTTTCCCGCCCTTCTGGAAGGCGGACAGCCACTATGTGACGGTCGAGTTCTCGAAGACGTTCGACCTCGCGGCCGACGAGGAGATCCGCATCGCCGCCGAGGGGACCTTCAACCTCAAGCTCGACGGGAAGCTCCAGTTCGGCATGCCCGACCGCTTCCCGCTCCCCGCCGGCCATCACCAGCTCTGCATCAAGATCTGGAACCAGGCCACGCCGCCGGCCCTCTACGTCGCCGGCGCGACGCTCCGCACGGACGACACGTGGCGCGTCACCTGCGAGGACAAGGAGTGGATCGACGAGAGCGGCAAGGCGAGCGACACCTCGGCGACGCTCTACCTGCAGGCGGGGTCGTGGTGCTTCGACGATCCCGAGACCCCGCCGTCGCGCTTCGCCCTGCCGCGCGAGGCGCGGCGGGCCGCCTCCGTGCGCGAGGCTGCCGGCGGACGCCTCTACGACTTCGGCCGCGAGACCTTCGGCTATGCCGTGCTCGAAGGGCTGGCCGGCACGGGTGAGGTGGCGGTCTACTACGGCGAGAGCGTCGAGGAGGCGACCGACACGGAGCACTGCGAGACGCTCGACCGCATCCGCATCGGGGAGACGGCGGTTCTCGACCGGGCGACGAACCGCACGGAGCCCCGCGCCGGGCGTTACGTATTGGGGGGCAGCAAGGCTTTCCGCTACCTCTACGTCGTCTGCGAGGGGGGCGTCGGCCTCGCGGACGTCTCCATGGAGTATGAATATGCCCCCGTCGCCTACCGGGGTTCGTTCCGTTCGAACGACGAGGAGCTCAACCGCATCTGGGAGGTGGGGGCCTACACGATGCACCTCACCACGCGCGAGTTCTTCATCGACGGCATCAAGCGCGACCGGTGGGTCTGGAGCGGCGACGCCGTGCAGAGCTACCTCATGAACTACTACCTCTTCTTCGACAGCGCCTGCGTCCGCCGGACGACGTGGCTCCTGCGCGGCAAGGACCCCGTGACGAGCCACACGAACACGATCATGGACTACACCTTCTACTGGTTCATCGGCATCTGCGACTATTACCGCTACACGGGCGACGACGCCTTCGTGCGGCAGATCTATCCGCGGATGCGCTCGATGATGGACTACGTGCTGGGGCGCACGAACACCGACGGCATGGTCGAGGGGATGGAGGGCGACTGGGTCTTCGTCGACTGGGCCGACGGCTACCTCGACAAGCGGGGCGAGCTGGCGATCGAGCAGGTGCTCTTCTGCCGGAGCCTCGAGGCGACGGCCCTTTGCGCCGGGCTGGCGGGCGAGGAGGCCGACCGCGCGAAGTTCGACGGTCTGGCCGCGGCGCTGCGCGCCAAGCTGCTGCCCGCCTTCTGGGACGAGGAGCGGCAGGCGCTGGTCCACAACCGCGTGAACGGCGTGCGCTCCGGGACGGTGACGCGCTATGCCAACATGTTCGCCTCGTTCTTCGGCTACCTGACCCCCGAACAGCAGCAGCGGATCAAACACTCGGTGCTGCTCAACGATGCGATCCTCGGCATCACGACCCCCTACATGCGTTTCTACGAGCTCGAGGCGCTCTGCGCCCTCGGCGGGCAGCGCGCGGTGCTGCGCGAAATGAAGGCCTACTGGGGCGGCATGCTCCGCGAGGGGGCCACCTCCTTCTGGGAGAAGTACAACCCCGGGGAGCGGGGGACGCAGCATCTGGCCATGTACGGCCGCCCCTACGGCAAGAGCCTCTGCCACGCCTGGGGCGCCTCGCCGATCTACCTGCTCGGCAAATACTACCTCGGTGTGAACCCTACCGCGCCGGGCTACGCCGCCTACGAGGTGCGGCCCGTGCTGGGCGGCCTCGAATGGATGGAGGGGACGGTTCCCACGCCCCGCGGCGCGATCCGCCTCCGCGTGGATCCCGCCGAGATCCGCATCGAGGCCTCCGAGGGCGAGGGATCGCTCTACGTCGCCTCGTCGGTCGTGCCGACCGTCGAGGGGGCGGCAGAAGGGGTCGCCGCGGAGCGCCTCGCCGATGGCACCTTCCGCATCCCCGTCGCTCCGAACCGGCCGCTGACGATCCGTTATGCCGCCGTCGAATCCTGAAACACACACACCTAACCCGAATGACCACGAAGATGAAACACCTGCTGAACCACCTGACCCTCTTTTTCGCCGCGCTGCTCGCGACCGCCTGCTCGCAGCCGACCTTCACGATCGAACTGCCCGGAGAGCCGAGCGAACGGACCCTCTTCTCGGCCGAACAGCTGCAGACGGCCCTCGAACGGAACGGCTACCGCGTGGTGCCCGAGGCGGGCGACCGCACGATCCGCCTCTCGGTAACGCCTGCCGAGGGGGCCCCGAAGGAGGGCTTCACGATCACGAGCGACGGGACGCTGACCGCCGTCGCGGGCAACGACGAGAGCGGCCTGCTCTACGGCTGCCGCGAGCTCATCGACCGCATGGAGGCCGCGGGCCGCTTCGAAGCCCCGGCGCACTTCGCCGACGCCCCCGAGATGGTGCTGCGCGGCACCTGCATCGGCGTGCAGAAGCCCTACTACCTCCCGGGCCGCACGGTCTACGAATATCCCTACACGCCCGAGGTATTCCCCTGGTTCTATGACAAGGAGCGGTGGGTGAAGTACCTCGACATGCTGGTCGAGAACCGCATGAACTCGGTCTACCTCTGGAACGGCCACCCCTTCGCCTCGCTCGTGCGGTTGGAGGAGTACCCCTTCGCCGTCGAAGTCGATGACGAGACTTTCCGCCGGAACGAGGAGATGTTCTCGTTCATCACGGCCGAGGCCTCGAAGCGCGGCATCTTCGTGATTCAGATGTTCTACAACATCATCCTCTCGAAGCCCTTCGCCGAGCACTACGGCCTGCGGACGCAGGACCGCAACCGTCCGATCACGCCGCTCGTGAGCGACTACACGCGCAAGAGCGTCGCCGCTTTCATCGAGAAGTATCCCAACGTCGGCCTGCTGGTTTGCCTCGGCGAGGCGATGGCCACCTACGAGGATGACGTCGAGTGGTTCACGAAGGTGATTCTGCCGGGCGTCAAGGACGGCCTGGCGAAGCTGGGCCGCACGGACGAGCCGCCCGTGCTGCTGCGCGCCCACGACACGAACTGCCGCATGGTGATGGATGCGGCGCTGCCGATCTACAAGAACCTCTACACGATGCACAAGTACACGGGCGAGTCGCTGACGACCTACGAGCCGCGCGGCCCCTGGGCCGACATCCACCGCGACCTCAGCTCGCTCGGCAGCATCCACATCAGCAACGTCCATATTCTGGCCAATTTAGAGCCCTTCCGCTGGGGATCGCCCGACTTCACGCAGAAGACCGTGCAGGCGATGCACGACGTCCACGGCGCGAACGCCCTGCACCTCTACCCGCAGGCCTCCTACTGGGACTGGCCCTATACGGCCGACCGCCTCTCGGACAGCTCGCGGCTCGAGCAGCTCGACCGCGACTGGCCGTGGTACCGCGCCTGGGGCCGCTACGCCTGGAACTGCCGCCGCGACCGCGAGGCCGAGAAGGCCTACTGGGACCACGCCTTCGGATCGTTTTACGGCGTGTCGGACCGCTGGGGCGCCGCCGTGCGCGAGGCCTACGAGGAGACGGGCGAGATCGCGCCCAAGCTCCTGCGCCGCTTCGGCATCACGGAGGGCAACCGCCAGACGCTGCTGCTCGGCATGTTCATGAGCCAGCTCGTGAACCCCTACAAGTACACCATTTATCCGGGATTCTACGAGAGCTGCGGCCCCGAAGGGGAGAAGCTGATCGAATACGTCGAGAAGGAGTGGAAGGGCGTGCCCCACATCGAGGGGGGCGAGATGCCGCTCGCGATCGTCGAGCAGTGCCGCGACCACGGCGACCGGGCTGTCGCGGCGATCGACGGCGTGCGGCCCGGAGCGAACCGCGAGGAGTTCGCCCGCCTCAGGAACGACGTACACTGCTACCGCGAGTTCGCCCATTTCTTCTATTGGAAGGTCCGTGCGGCGGCCGAAGTGCTCAACTACCAGTGGAGCAAGGAGGTGAAGTACCTCGACGAGGCGGTGCCCCTGCTCGGGAAGAGCCTCGAGCACTACCGCCGGCTGGTCGAGCTGACGCGCGACACCTACTACTATGCCAACAGCATGCAGACGGCCCAGCGGCGCATTCCGATCAGCGGCGCCGGCGCCCGCAACAAGACGTGGGAGGAGCTGCTGCCCCACTACGAGCAGGAGTACGAGAACCTGAAGGCCAACATCGAGCTGCTCAAGGGCAGCGGACGGGCGGCCGAGACGGAGATCGCCGCTGCGGCTGACGCCGCGGTGCGCCTTGCGGGCAAATGGCAGCGGACGAAGCTGACCGTCGGGGCGTCGCTCTTCAGCAACCGTCCCGAGTTGACGATCGACGCGCTGGCGCCCGAACTGGAGGGGCTGACCGCCTTCGTCTTCGACGGCGAGCGCAAGCGCAGCGAGGCGACGACCTTCGAATTTACGTGCGAGGAGCCCGTGACGCTGCTCGTGGGCTACTTCAAGGGGGACAACAAGCGCTCGGCCCACGCGCCGAAGCTCGAAACCGACGCCACGGCCAACGACTACCAGCAGGCCGAACCGCTGCTGACGAATGCCGTCAGCGTCAAGGGGTGGGGGCTGGCGAATGTCCATCCCTACCGCTTCGAGGCGGGGACGCACTCGGTGACTCTGCCGCGCGGTTACCTGCTGGCGCTGGGCTTCACCTCGTCGCCCGTCGCGGCGCGCAATGTGGGGCTCGCAGGGTCGGACGACAACCCGGACTGGCTGTTCTATTAGCTCTGTTAGTGCGCTATTAGCGCGCGGCGGAGAGGGTTTTGCGACAAATGCGACGTCGAAGACGTCGGCAGGGTTCTGTTAATTTTTAATTCTGAATTTTTAATTCTGAATTGCGCCCATTGGGGCGCAGCAGCCCGCAGCCGCCGGTCGTCGCCGAGATGTTTTGCGTCGGGTTCGGTCGCGCAGCGACCGGCAGTCCGCAGCCGCCCCCGGGCGGAGGGCTGCTCCTTATGGTCGCAGGCCCGTCCGCTCGGCTGCGGGCTGGCCTCGAGCTGGAATCGGTTCGTTAGGACAGAGCGGGCCGCAGCTCCTCTGCGTTGCAAGCCCGTCCGTTCGGCTGCGGGCTGGCCTCGGACGCGAATCGGCTTTGAAGAGGTCGGCGGGCCGCAGCTCCTTTACGTTGCAGGCCCATCCGCTCGGTTGCGGGTCAGTCGCAAACAGGATCGATCGCGTCAGCGATCGGCGGGCCGCAGCCTGGGGGGCGGCGGAGGCCCGCAGCTCCTTGGCGTCGCTGGCGTGCACTCCGCAGGCTGCGACCCGAAAATGAATACGCAGCTCATCTTGAAGGATGACTTTGCGGTTCCTTTCCGGAACCGCAGCGGGCCGCAGCTTCGTCCGGCGGAGGCCCGCAATTCGCAGCCGAACCTGCGCGCGCTCCGCAGGCTGCAGCCCGGCCTCATGACGTTGGACAAAGAAAACAATATTATAGATGATTCGACACGCTCTCTTTACCTTCGCGGCAGTGCTGCTGCTCGGGCCGCTTTCAAACCGGCCGGCTGCTGCAGCCCAACAACCGACCGCCGCTTCCGCCCGGCAGGCCGCCTCCGTTCAGCAGGCCGCAGCCGCCCAGCAGCATCCCTCCGCGCCGCGCCGTGTCTCGCAGGAGCGGATGGCCGCCGTCTACGAGGAGGCCCGGACCCCCTACAAATACGGGTTGGTGATCGCGCCCGAGACGAACAAGGCGAAGATCGACTGCCCGACCCTCTTCCGCGAGAACGGCCGCTGGTACATGACCTACGTCCTCTACAACGGCAAGGAGGCCAGGGACGGCCGCGGCTACGAAACGTGGCTCGCCGAGAGCGACGACCTGCTCGTCTGGCGGACGCTGGGGCGCATCCTCCCCTTCCGCGACGGAGCGTGGGATGCCAACCAGCGCGGCGGCTTCCCCTCGCTGGTGGATATGGAGTGGGGCGGTTCGTATGCCCTGGAGCGTTTCAAGGGGCGCCGCTGGATGACCTACATTGGTGGCGCGGGCACGGGCTACGAGGCGGTCAATGCGCCGCTGCACGTCGGTCTGGCCTGGACGCGCGAGGATCCGACGAAGGCCCATGCGTGGGAGGCGGCCGACCGGCCGATCCTCTCGGGCGGGGACGATGAGGCGCAGTGGTGGGAGCGGCTCACCGAATACAAGAGCATGGTCTACCGGGATCCCTGCGAGACCCTCGGCGCCCCCTTCGTCCTCTTCTACAACGCCGGCGGCGTGAACCCCGCCACCGGCTTCAAGGGCGAACGCATCGGCATCGCCCTCTCGAAGGACATGCGCCGCTGGGAGCGCTATGCGGGCAACCCGGTCTTCACGCACGAGTCGCAGGGGACGATCACGGGCGACGCCCAGATCGTCCGGATGGGCGACCTCTACGTGATGTTCTACTTCTCGGCTTTCAACCCCTCGCGCCCCTACCTCGCCTACAACACCTTCGCCTGCAGCTACGATCTGGTGACGTGGGACGACTGGGAGGGCGACGACCTGATCTATCCGACGAAGCCCTACGACGAGATGTTCGCCCACAAGAGCTTCGTCGTGAAGCACGACGGGGTGGTCTACCACTTCTATTGCGCCGTCAACAACGACGGCCAGCGCGGCATCGCCGTCGCCACGAGCCGGCCGATGGGGCGCTCGAAGGTGCACTTCCCCGCCCCCGACCCCAAGGGCCGCCGCATCGTGACGGAGCTCGCCGAGGGGTGGCGCACCTGGCTCGACGGCGCCGAGGCGGCCGCGCGGACGGTCTCCGTGCCCCACAACTGGGACGACTACTACGGCTGCCGGCAGCTGCTGCACGGCAACCTGCACGGCACGGCGCACTACGAGAAGCGCTTCACCGCCTCGCTCCCCGCGGGCAAGCGGGCCTTCCTGCACTTCGAGGGGGTCGGCACCTACGCCGCGATCCGCCTGAACGGCGTCGATCTGGGGCGCCACCCCGTGGGCCGCACCGTCCTGACGCTCGACGTCACGGAGGCGCTGCGCGAGGGGGAGAACCGGTTAGAGGTGACGGCCGAACACCCCGAACTCATCGCCGACATGCCCTGGATCTGCGGCGGCTGCTCGTCGGAGCCGGGCTTCAGCGAGGGGTCGCAGCCGTTGGGCATCTTCCGCCCCGTGAAGCTCGAAATCACCGATGCGATCCGCATCGAGCCCTTCGGCGTCCACGTCTGGAACGATGCGGACAACCGCACGGTCCACATCGAGACCGAAGTGAAGAACTACGGAGCGGAGACCGCGACCGTGCAGTTGGTCAGCAAGCTGGCCACGCCGCTCGGCGTGCAGGCGGCGCGCCTCGCGCAAAGCGTCTCTCTGGCGCCGGGCGAGACGAAGGTGGTGCGCCAGCAGACGACGGTCGAGGGGGCGCACCTCTGGTCGCCTGAGGATCCCTACCTTTACCAGCTCGTCTCGATGATCAAGCGCGACAAGCGCACCACGGACGAGGTGACGACGCCCTTCGGCATCCGGACCTTCTCGTGGCCCGTGCAGCGCCGCGACGGCGACAACCGCTTCTACGTGAACGGAAAGCCCGTTTTCATCAACGGCGTCTGCGAATACGAGCACCAGTTCGGCGCTTCGCACGCCTTCACGGCCGAGCAGGTCGCCTCGCGCGTGAAGCAGATCCGCAATGCGGGCTTCAACGCCTTCCGCGACGGCCACCAGCCCCACCGGCTCGACTATACGGCGGCCTGGGACCGGGCCGGCATCCTCTGCTGGACGCAGTTCTCGGCCCACGTGTGGTACGACACACCCGAGTTCCGCGAGAACTTCAAGACGCTGCTGCGCCGCTGGGTGCGCGAACGCCGCAACTCGCCGTCGGTGATGCTGTGGGGGCTGCAGAACGAAAGCGTCCTGCCGCGCGACTTCGCCGAGGAGTGCACGGCGATCATCCGCGAGCTGGATCCCACGAGCGCGACGATGCGCCCCGTCACGACCTGCAACGGCGGGGTGGGCACCGACTGGAACGTCGTGCAGAACTGGAGCGGGACCTACGGGGGCGACGTGAACCGCTACGGCGAGGAGCTCGCGCAGGCGGACCAGCTGCTCAACGGCGAGTACGGCGCCTGGCGGACGACGGGGTTCCACGAGGAGCCGCAGGCGTTCGATCCGGCGGGTTCGTGGAACGAGAACCGCATGACGCAGCTCCTGGAGACGAAGACGCGCCTCGCGTGGGAGGCCCGCGACCGTGTCTGCGGCCAGTTCCAGTGGATCTTTTCCAGCCACGACAACCCGGGGCGCCGCCAGCCCGAGGAGGGGTACCGCCGCATCGACAAGGTGGGGCCCTTCAACAACAAGGGGCTCGTGACGCCGTGGGAGGAGCCCAACGACGCCTACTATATGTACCGCGCCAATTTCGTCGATCCGAAGCGCGACCCGATGGTCTGCCTCGTTTCGCACACCTGGGCCGACCGCTTCGAGGGGCCGCGCCGCGCGACGATCGAGGCCTACTCCAACTGCGATTCGGTGCTGCTCTACAACGATGCCGTCCCTTCGTCCGAGAGTTTCCTCGGCCGCAAGCGCCGCGGGGCGGTCGGCTCGCACTTCACGTGGGAGCACCGCGACATTCGATATAACGTGCTGCTCGCTGTGGGGTATGTCGGCGGCAAGGCGGCGGCCGAGGACCGGCTGGTGCTGAAGAACCTGCCCCGGGCGCCGCATTTCGAGGCGCTCTATGAGGGGGCGGAGCCCCTGACCCGCGGAGCGGAGGGGTACGACTACCTCTACCGCATCAACTGCGGCGGCGACCGTTATACGGACCATTTCGGGCAGGTGTGGGAGACGGACGACAGCCGCTGTTCGCACTCCTGGGCCGAGCGGTTCGAGGGGCTGTCGCCCTATCTGGCGAGCCAGCGGACCACGGCGGACCCGATCCGCGGCACGCGCGACTGGCCGCTATTCCAGTCGTTCCGCTTCGGGCGGCATGAACTGAACTACCGCTTTGCGGTGCCCGACGGGCGCTACCGGCTCGAGTTCTACTTCTCCGAGCCGTGGCACGGCACGGGCGGCGGTGCGGGGACCGACTGCGAGGGGCTGCGCATCTTCGACGTGGCGGTGAACGGCCGCACGGTGATCGACGATCTCGACATCTGGGCCGAGAAGGGGCACGACGGAGCCCTGAAGATCGTCGTCGAGGCCGAGGCGGCCGGCGGGCGCGGCCTGACGGTCGACTTCCCAGAGGTGAAGGCGGGGCAGGCGGTGATCGCTGCGATCGCCGTCGCGACGGCCGACGGATCGGTGACGGCCGCGCCGATGACGCCCTCGGCCTGGAGCTGGGCCACGGCAGACCGCGACGTGCTGGCCCGGACGCCGGCCGAGCTGCTGCCGGCGGAGCCCGTGACCCGTCCCGCGGCGACCTACGAGGCCGAGGAGGCGAAGATCGAGGGGGCTCACCGCATCGAGGTGCTGCGCAAGCGCGCGGGGGTCTTCTTCGAAAAGGGGGCCGGCAGCATCGAGTGGACCGTGCAGACGGGGCTGGCGCAGGTGTGCGCCCTCCGCTTCAAATACGTGAACTTCACGGGCCGGCAGGTGCCGCTGCGGCTGCAGCTGATCGATGCCGCCGGGACCGTGCTGCGCGATACGGAGCTGCTGCTGCCCGACCTGGGCGAGAAGTGGCGCGTGCTGAGCACCACCTCGGGCAGCTACATCAATGCCGGCACCTACCGCATCCGCCTCTCGGGCGGAGAGATGGAGGGGCTGGCCTTCGAGGCGCTCGACGTGCAGTAGGAGGCGGCAGGAGCGGGGAGGGCAGCGGTGGCGCTGCGATGGCGCCGCCGGTTGCGGCTCTTTGTGGCAAATGCGATTGTGCAGCGATCGGCGGCCGGCAGCCTCGGTTTTGGGGGAAGTGCCTGCCAGCAAATTCGATCGCGCAGCGATCGGCGGGCCGCAGCCTCCGCCCGGCGGAGGCCCGCTATTCGCGTCCGCTCGTGCGGCTCCTCCGCAGGCTGCTGCCCGAGGATAGCGAATTCGATTGCGCAGCATTGGCAGCTTGCGTGTTGTTTCGGCCTGTCAGGACCGGTCGCCCGCAGCCGCATGCAAAATCGATCCCGTAGGGATCGGCGGGCCGCAGCCTCCGCCGGCGGAGGCCCGCAGCTCCTTGGTGTCGCTGGCGAGCGCTCCGCAGGCTGCGCCCCGAGTGCGTTATGCTGAATTTTGAAGATTGAATTCTGAATGGCGCCTGCAGGACGCTGCAGCCCGCAGTATCGTTTCGGTCCGTCAGGACCGGCAGCCCGCAGCCGCCCCCGGGCGGAGGGCTGCAACTCGCGTCCCGCAGGTCCGCTCGTGCAAGCCCATCGCTCGGCTGCGGGGCTGCCCGAGTGAAACAGATGCTGCAACGCTGTATAAGCGTGTTGATTTTGAATGCTGAATTTGCGGTTCCGGCAAGGAACCGCAGCGGGCCGCAGCTTCGCCCGGCGAAGGCCCGCCACTCGCATTCGTTCGTGCGGTCGCTTCGCAAGCCGCGGCCCGAGCGAGGCGGATTTGATTGGGCTGTCGCAAGCAGAATCGATCGCATTAGCGATCGGCGGGCCGCAGCCTCCGCTCGGCGGAGGCCCGCAGCTCCTTGGCGTCGCTGGCGAGCACTCCGCAGGCTGCGACCCGAGAATGAAAAGCCGTTATTTTTAATGATGAATTGCGCCCGCAGCTCACGTCCCGCAGCTCGCGTCCCGCAGGTCCGCTCGAGCAGGTCTTCGCAGGCTACGTCCCGAGCCTTCCGGCTCGCAGCGGCAGCCGCCGCGCAACCTGTTTTGAATATTGAATATCCGGCTTCGGCCGGCCCAGCCGCCCAGTGCGGCGAACCTCTATAACCGATTTCGATGATGAAACGACTGACCATTCTGGCGGCGCTGGCCGCCCTCTGTACATGCCTGCCTGCCGCGGCAGCTGCGGCTGCTGCGACCGCTCAACCCGCCGCGGCCGCCCAATCCGCCCAACCCCTTCTCCCCGACTGGGAGAATCACCACGTGCTGCAGATCAACCGTGAACCGGCCCGGGCCGCCTTCCTGCCCTACGGCGAGCGGGCGGGTGACCGCACCCTGTCGCTCGACGGCCTTTGGCGCTTCCGCTGGACAAAGACGCCTGCGGAGCGGATCACGGAGTTCTACCGGACCGACTTCGACGACAGCGGCTGGACCGATTTCCCGGTGCCTGCCAACTGGGAGGTGAACGGGTACGGCACCCCGATCTACGCCTCGGCGGGCTATGTCTTCCGCATCGACCCGCCGCGCGTCATGGGCGAACCGAAAAAGGGCTATACGACCTTCGACGAGCGCAACCCCGTGGGGCAGTACCGCCGCACCTTCACCCTGCCCGCCGACTGGACCGCTTCGGGACAGACCTTCCTGCGGTTCGAGGGGGTGATGAGCGCTTTTTACGTCTGGGTGAACGGCCGGCGGGCCGGCTACTCGCAGGGGAGCATGGAACCCTCGGAGTTCAACATCACCCCCTACGTGCAGGCGGGTGAGAATCGCATCGCCGTCGAGGTCTACCGCTACTCCGACGGCTCCTACCTCGAGGACCAGGACTTCTGGCGCTTCGGCGGCATCCACCGTGACGTGCTTCTCTACCACACGCCCGATGTGCGGCTTACGGACTTCACGGTGCGGACGCTGCCCGATGCCGATTACCGCGACTTCACGCTGCAGATCGATCCCGAGTTCGCCGTCTACGGCGGCGAGCGGGGCGAGGGGTATCGCTTCGAAGCGACGGTCGAGGATGCCGACGGCGGGGAGGTGGCGCGGCTCGAGATCCCGATCGAGGCGGTTCTCGACCTCGACCATCGGGCGGCCGTGATGAACGAGTGGTATCCCCAGCGCGGTCCCCGCAAGCTGGGGCGCATGACGGCCCTCGTGCGGGCGCCGCACCGCTGGACCGCCGAGACCCCCTACCTCTACACGCTGCGTCTGGCGCTCAAGGATGCCGGCGGCCGCACGGTCGAGCGGGCCGAGCACCGCTTCGGCTTCCGCTCGGTGGAGGTGCGCGGCGGGCAGGTGCTCGTGAACGGCGCCCCGATCCGCTTCCGCGGCGTGAACCGCCACGAGCACGATCCGCGGACCGCCCGGGTCATGAGCGAGGAGCGGATGATCGAAGATATTCTGTTGATGAAGCGCGCCAACATCAACGCCGTGCGCACGAGCCACTACCCGAACCATCCGCGCTGGTATGCCCTCTGCGACTCGCTGGGGCTCTACGTGATGGACGAGGCCGACATCGAGGAGCACGGTTTGCGCGGCACGCTGGCCAGCTCGCCCGAGTGGCACGCCGCTTTCCTCGACCGTGCCGTGCGGATGGCCGAGCGCGACAAGAACTTTACCTCGGTCGTCTTCTGGAGCATGGGCAACGAGAGCGGCTACGGCCCCAACTTCGCCGCCATTTCGGCCTGGCTGCACGACTTCGACCCGACGCGCCCCGTCCACTACGAAGGGGCGCAGGGGGTGGACGGCGCCCCCGATCCCGCGACGGTGGATGTCATCAGCCGCTTCTATCCGCGCGTGCAGGATGAATATCTCAATCCGGGCATCCCCGATGGCGCCGATGCCGAGCGGGCCGAGAACGCCCGCTGGGAACGGCTGCTCTCGATCGCGCGCCGCACGAACGACGACCGGCCCGTGCTGACGAGCGAGTACGCCCATGCGATGGGCAATGCGATGGGCAATTTCCAACGCTATTGGGAGGAGATCTACAGCCATCCGCGCATGCTGGGCGGCTTCATCTGGGACTGGTGCGACCAGGGAATCGAGCGGACGCTCCCCGACGGACGCCGGCAGATCGCCTACGGCGGCGACTTCGGCGACAAACCCAACCTGAAGGCCTTCTGCCTGAATGGCGTCGTCTTCGCCGACCGCACCCACGGGCCGAAATACGACGAGGTGAAACGGGTCTACCAGCCCGTCTACCTGCGGCTCGGCTCCTTCGACCTTGAAAGCGGACGCTGCGAGGCGATCCTCACGAACCATCACCACCACATCGGGCTCGACGGTTACGCCGGGCGCTGGGAGCTGGTGCGCAACGGCCGGGTCGCAGCGCGCGGCAGCTTCGAGCTGCCCGAGGTCGCACCGGGTGCCGAGGCCTCGGCCGTGATCGATCTGGCTGCGGCCCGGGCGCTGGCGAAGGACGATGCGGAGAACGACCTGCGGCTGAATCTCTCGCTGCAGCTGCGCGAGGCGGCCCCCTGGGCTCCGGCAGGCTATGAGGTGGCGCACGAGCAGCTGACGCTGAACGACCGGCAGCTGGCCGTCGTGCAGCGGGCGGTCCGTCCGGGCGGACGGGTGCGCTTCGCCGTGGAGGGGGAGCGGCTGACGGCAGCGGCCGGAGCGACGACGGCGGTGTGGAACGTCGCGACAGGGGCTTTCGATCGGCTGCAGTACGGTCGGCAGCCGATCTTCGCTCCGTGCGATACGCTGCCCGCCGCGACTTTCAGCGCCTTCCGCGCCCCGACCGACAACGACCGCAGCTTCGGCAACTGGCTCGCCAAGGACTGGACGCGCCACGGGCTGGCGTCGCCGACCGTCGAGCCGCTGGGACTGACGTACGGGGCGCCGGCGCCCGACCGTTTCGAGGCGATCGCTTCGGTGCGCTACCGTTATGCCGAGGGGGCGATTCTCGTCATGAGCCGCTGGACCCTCTACGGCGACGGAACGCTCGACCTCGAAGAGCGCTACACCCCCGAGGGGGTATTGCCCGAACTTCCCTGCCTCGGAAGCGTTTGGACGGCCGACAGCGCCCTGCAGCGGATCACGTGGTACGGCTGCGGACCGATGGAGAGCTACCCCGACCGCTCGGAGGCGGCGCGCATCGGCCGCTGGCATTCGACCGTCGCCGAACAGTACACGCACTATCCCCGGCCGCAGGATAGCGGCAACCGGGAGCAGGTGGTCGAATGGACGCTGACCGACGCCCGCGGAAACGGCGTGCGGATCACGGCGATCGACCGCCCCTTCTCGGCCAAGGCGCTGCCCTACACGGCGCAGCAGCTCGCCGCCACGATGCACGACTGCGACCTTTCTGCGGGCGGTTGTGTTTTTCTGACCCTCGATGCCGCGGTGCTGGGGCTCGGCAACAGCAGCTGCGGCCCGGGTGTGCTGAAACGTTATGCGGTCGAACCGCAAGGACAGGTGCTGTGGGTGCGGTTTACGAAATATTGAAAAGCGAGGGGCTCCGAATTGGTCGGAGCCTCTCTTTCATAATGAATTGTGCCCGTATGGGCGCAGCAGCCTGCAGCCGCGGTTTTGGTGGAGGTATTTGCCGACAAAATCGGTCCGGTCCGTCAGGACCGTGCGGGCCGCAGCCTGGGGGACGGCGGAGGCCCGCAACTCGCGTCCCGCAGGTCCGCGTCGTACGGCCCTCCGCAGGCTGCAGCCCGATTTTGTAATTTTGAATTTCGGCCTTGGAAAGGCCGAGCGGGCCGCAGCCTCCGGCGGCGAAGGCCCGCAACTCGCGTCTGCTCGTGCCGCCCTTCGCAAGCCGCGGCCCGACTAACATTCTTAATTTTTCATTTGCGGTTCCGAATGGAACCGCCGCAGCCCGCAGCCGCCCCCGGGCGGAGGGCTGCAACTTCGCGTCCCGCAGGTCCGTTCGTGCAAGCCCACTGCTCGGCTGCGGGACTGCCTCGGGTTGTAATCGGTCCGTCAGGACCGAGCGGGCCGCAGCCTCCCGGCAGCGGAGGCCCGCTGCTCCTTCTTGTCGCAGACGTGCCCCCGCAGGCTGCAGCCCGATTTCGTAATTTCTTTGGAAAGGCCGTGCGGATCACAGCTTCGCCCCGCGAAGGCCCGCAGCTCGCGTCCGCAAGTCCGCTCGTGCGAGCGCTTCGCAAGCTGCGTCCCGAACAGGTCCCATTTAATTCTGAATCTTGAATTTTGAATTCTGAATTTTGCGCCCTACGGGCGCAGACCCCCGTTCGTCCGCCGTCCCGTTTTGTTTTTCGGCACGGATTGCGTACCTTTGCCCCAGGTTCCTCTATGGAAAAGATCCGGAAATGAAAACGATGAAACGACTTTTTCTGCTCGCTGCGCTGCTCTGGACGGCTGCAGCGGTCCGCGCCCGCGAAGTCTATCCGCTCAACGACGGCTGGCAGTTCTTCTTCAAGACCGAAAACGACAGCGGCAATGCCCGCTTCGTCTCGCTGCCCCACACGTGGGACACCGACCCGACGGCCGGTGCCGGCTTCCTCGAGACGACGGGCACCTATCTGAACGAGATCTACGTCCCGATCGAATGGTCCGACAAACGCCTCTTCCTGAAGTGCTACGGTGCCCAATCGGTGGCCGACCTCTTCGTCAACGGCGCCTTCGCCGGCGAGCACCGCGGCGGCGGTACGGCTTTCGCGCTGGAGATCACCGACCGCATCCGCTTCGGCTCGAACAACCAGCTGCAGCTTATCGTCAGCAACAATTCGCGCAGCGACGTGCTGCCCGTCTCGACCGACATCAACCTCTACGGCGGTCTTTACCGCGGCGTGGAGTTGATCGTGACCGACCGCAAGGGCATCTCGCCGCTTTACTATGGCACGGAGGGCGTGCTCGTCTATCCCGAGGCGGTGAGCGCCGAGGAGGTCCGGGGCGAGATCGAGGTGCGGCTGACGGGCGACGCCGCGACCGATGCGACGCTCGACATCGAGCTGCGTTCGGACGACGACAAGATCCTTTTCAGCCGCGAACAGCGGCTTCGCGGCAAGCACGGCGGGGTGCAGCGGATCCCCTTCTCATTCCGTTACCCGATGCTGTGGAGCCCCGAACAGCCGAACCTCTACCGCGTCATCGTGCGCTTCGAGGAGGGCGGCTGCCGCGACTCGGTGACGGTGCGCACGGGCTTCCGTCGGATCGCGGTCGATCCCGCGACCGGCCGGCTGACCCTTAACGGCGAGCCCGTCCGGCTGCGCGGTGTGGTCCTGCATCACGACAACACCGAGGGGGGCATGCCCAAGGCGGCGGACTACGACGAGGATCTGCGCATCGTGCAGGACCTCGGGGCTACGGCGATCCGGTCGGCGGTGATGCCGCACGGGCAGTACCTCTACGACCGCTGCGACGAAATGGGGCTGCTCGCCTGGATCGATGCCCCGCTGCACCGCGCCCCCTATGTGGGCGAGATGGCCTACTTCTCGACGCCCCTCTTCGAGCAGAATGCCGAGCAGCAGCTCCGCGAGATCATTCTCCAGCACCAGAACCACCCCTCGGTGGTTATGTGGGGGCTCTTCTCCCGGCTCGCGGCGCGCGAGGAGCGGTTCATCGACCTGCTGAAACGGCTTAACGAAATGGCCCACCGCCTCGACCCGACGCGGCCCACAGTGGCCTGCAGCGACCAGGACGGTGCGGTGAACTTCATCACGGACCTCATCGTCTGGCGGCAGGAGGTGGGTTGGCAGCGCGGCTCGGCCGCCGATCTGGACCTCTGGCGCGACCAGCTGGCGACCAACTGGTCGCACCTGCACTCGGCGATCGGCTACGGCGGCGAGGGGTTCCTCGGCATGACGCAGCGGCGCCTCCAGCGGCTGCGCGAACAGCCCCTGCCCACCGAGGAGCGGCAGGCCCGCTTCCACGAGGCTTACTGCCGGCAGCTCGACGGCGATACGCTCTTCTGGGGAACCTGGATCGAGAATCTCTTCGAATACGGCGCCGCACGGCGTCCCTACGGCCTCGACGGCCACGGTTTGGTGACACTCAACCGCCGCGAAAAGAAAGATGCCTACTACCTCTACCGGGCGCTGTGGAACACGGCGCAGCCGACGCTCCATCTGACGGGGCGCCGCCAGCGGCTGCGGCTCGACGAGCGGCAGCACTTCACGGTCTACTCGTCGGCGGGGGATCCGGTGCTGACGGTCGGCGACGACACGGTGGCGCTGCACCGCTACGCCCCCTGCCAGTATCGCTCCGACACGATCGTTCTGACGGGGCATGTTCCGGTGCGCGTCTCGGCGGGCGGCTACGGCGACGGCATGACTATTCAAATCGGCAACGCCTTAAAACCGAAGCCGACGACGGCCCCTCGGCGAACAGCAGATCGACGAAGGACAAATTAGGCTCGAAAGGGAGCCGGTCGGTGAAGACCTGAACGTAGGGCTCGGTGCGGAACACCGGGCCCTTCGTTTTGGGGCGCAGGTCGCGGTCGGCGGCGGATGCTTCGACGTAGCGTTCGCTGACAGGCGGCACGGCGAGCCCTGCCGCCTCGCACAGCAGCCGGATCAGCGCGAGGTTGAAATCGGCCAGCAAGGGGTATTCGTGCGTATAGAAAGGTTCGAGGCGGGGAGCGTAGTAGTCGAAATAGGGCGACCCCTTGTAGGCGGCTGTCAGAGCGCCCCAGTGGAGATGCTGCCACCGTTTCGAGTAGTCGAGGCGCATCGCGAGCATCGGCTGGCGGGGGCGGTTGGCCCGTGCGACCTGCGCCGTGAGCTCCAGGATGCCGTCGGCGGTCAGGATACGCGCGCGGTTGCGCTCGGAGCGCTTGATGAAGTGTTCGCCGAGGTCGATGAGGCAGTCGCCCTGCGCGACGGCGGCGAACCAGGCGATCGAGGGAAGATAGGCGGCGGGGAGAAGGGTCACGGGGAAAGGTGGGTTTTAAGGGTTCGTTTTTTTTGCGGCGGCCCGTTGCGCCCGTGGGCGCAAATTCATGATTCAAAATTCAATATTCAAAATTAAATGGGTTCGTTGGGGGCACAATTGGGTTTATTCCTAATTCGGGTCGCAGCTTGCGAAGTGACCGCACGAGCGGACTTGCGGACGCGAGCAGCGGGCCTTCGCGGGGCGAGGCTGCGGCCCGCTCGGTCCTGACGGACCGGTCTACGACATCGATTTCACTCGGGACAAGCCCGCAGCCGAGCGGACGGGCCTGCTTTCGAGCTGCGCGAGATTGCAGCCCTCCGCCCGGGGGCGGCTGCGGGCTGCCGGTCGCTGCGCGACCGATTCCGCCAGCAAGCATTTCCGCTGCAATTGGCGGCTGCGGGCTGCTGCACCCCAAGGGCGCAATTCAGAATTCAAAATTACGAAATTCGGGCTGCACAGCCTGCAGGGCACGCAGTTCGGGTACGAACAGCGGGCCTCCGCCGCCGGGAGGCTGTGGCCCGCCAATCGCTGCACAATTGATTTTGCCTGCGTCTGCCGGTCCTGGCGGCCCGATGCTGCCGCAGCCATAAGCATCCTCGCGCCCCGGCGCCGGCTTTATCCTTCGATCTTGCGGATCGGTCGGGCCGGCACGCCGCCCACGACGGTCCCGGCCGGTACATCCTTGGTCACCACAGCTCCCGCAGCGACCACGGCGCCGTCGCCGATGGTCACGCCCTGCAGAATGGTCGCATTGGAACCGATCCACACGTTCCGTCCCAGCACGATGGGGGCCGGTGTCATGGCGGAGCGCCGGGCCGGATCGAGATCGTGGTTGAGGGTCGCGAAGACCACGTTGTGCCCGATGAGGCAGCCGTCACCCAGCGTGACGCCTCCCTGGTCCTGAAAATGGCAGCCGGCATTGATGAAGACATCCGCTCCGACGGCGATGTTCCTGCCGAAATCCGTATAGAGCGGCGGAAAGATCCGCAGCGTGGCATTCACGGGTTTGCCCGTCAGACGGGCAAACAGCACCCGCAGCTCCTCCTGCGTGTGATAGCCTCCGTTCAGTTCGGCGGTGATGCGCTGCGCCTCGTCGCTCATCCGGTTCATGAAGGCGTAAATCTCAGGCGTATCGAGCGGCCGGCGGGCGCCGACATGGGTTAAAAATTCATCGAGTGTCATCTTGTCGCAACTGTTTTAGGCATTCTTATTCCGTTTCGCGGCCGCCGGCCCCTGCAGGCTCGGCACCCAGCAAGGTCTGCTCCTCCGGTTCGATCCAGTCGCCCCCGACCTTGATGAGCGCCACGAGCCGGTTCAATGCCTCCTCCTGGGGGATGTTGCGTTCGATCACCTCGCGTCCCTTGTAGAGGGTGATGCGCCCGGGAGCGGCGCCGACATAGCCGTAATCGGCGTCGGCCATCTCGCCCGGACCGTTCACGATGCACCCCATGACCCCGATGCGCAGGTTCTTCAGGTGCGACGTGCGCGAACGGATCGTCGCGAGGGTCTTCTCGATATCGTAGAGCGTGCGCCCGCAGCTCGGGCAGGCGATGTACTCCGTGTGCGAGAAGCGGACGCGGGCCGCCTGGAGGATCATGAGCTCCACCTCGCGGATCGCTGCGGCGTCGTGCTGCGGTGCATCGATCCAGATGCCGTCGGCCAGACCGTCGAGGAAGAGCACGCCCAGATCGGCCGCGGCGCGCACGGCCACCGCTTCGAGCGACGCATCGTCGTAGCGCCGCTTCACGATCGCCGGAACAGCTGCCGGTTCGAGGTCGAGCAGCGCGGCGCGCAGTTCGGCGGTCGGATTCTCCGAAAGGGCCTCGATCACGCGGAACCCCTCGTGCGGCTCATCGTGCACGACGGGAATCTGCACCGCCGAGCGGCGGCGATAGACGAAAGGCGAGTAGCGCTCGGGGTGATGCACCTCGAAACTTCCGTTTCGGCGGGCGAAGTGGTCGACCAGCAGCCGGGCCGTCGGGATCTCGTTCTCGGGGGCCTCGGTGAGCGAGACGCGGATCGTGTCGCCGATGCCGTCGGCCAAGAGGGCTCCGATCCCCACGGCGCTCTTGATGCGCCCTTCGAGGCCGGCCCCCGCCTCCGTCACGCCGAGGTGGATCGGGTAGTCCATCCCCTCCTCCGCCATCTTCGCGACGAGCAGCCGGTAGGCCGCCACCATGACGCGCGTGTTGCTCGACTTCATCGAGACGACCACCTGGTCGAACTGCCGGTCGCGGCAGACGCGCAGGAATTCCATCGCCGAGACGACCATCCCTTCGGGCGTATCGCCGTAGCGGTCGAAGACCCGCCGGGCGAGCGAGCCGTGGTTGACACCGATGCGCAGCGCCACGCCGCGGCGGCGGCACTGCTCGATGAGGGCCTCCAGTTCGCCGTGGCCGGTGCGGTAGTTGCCCGGATTGATGCGCACTTTATCGACGTATTCGGCCGCGATCGAGGCCACCTCGGGGACGAAGTGGATGTCGGCCACAATGGCCGTGCGGAAGCCGTCGGCGCGCAGCCGCTCGACGATGTTTCGGAGGTTCTCGCCTTCGCGGCGACCCTGGGCCGTGAGGCGGACGATCGGACCGCCGGCCCGGTCGATGCGCTCGATCTGCGCGACGGAACCCTCCGTATCGAGGGTCGAAGTGTTGGTCATCGACTGCACGGCGACGGGCTGGCCGCCGCCGATCTCGACCGAACCGATGCGGACGCGGCAGCTCGGGCGTCGGGTGTAACGGGTAATATCCATAGTTGAGTGCGTTTTTCGGAGAACACGGACCCAAAGATACGAAAAGTCGAGGGCAGAAGCAAGCGGCAGGCTTGATTCTGCCGAGACGGAGTATCTAAATCCAAAGAGCGAAAAGGTATCGGCGGGCCGCTGTTCCGGATTTCGGCCTTGAAAAGGCCGTGCGGGCCGCAGCCTGGGGGCGGCGGAGGCCCGCAACTCCTTGCAGTCGTGTGCGACCTCCGCAGGCTGCGCCCCGAACCGGAGTAAGCCCAAGCGTGCTCGTCAAACTTGCTTAATTTTGAATCTTGAATTCTGAATTTGCGGTTCCGAACGGAACCGCAGCGGGCCGCAGCCGCCCGGCGGCGAAGGCCCGCAACTCGCGACCCAAAAGCTCTGTTTCGAGCGCTCCTCCGCAGTCTGCAGCCCGATTCTGCATTTTTCATTTTTCATTTGCGGCTTCGCAAGAAGCCGTAGCGGGCCGCAGCTTCGCCGCGCGAAGGCCCGCTGTTCGCGTCCGCCTTTGCGTCCGCTTGTGCGTTCCTTCGCAAGCTGCGCCCCGAACCGGAACATACAGCCAGGCTCGCCCGGGAACCCATGAAATTTTGAATCTTGAATTTTGAATGCTGAATTTGCGGTTCCGATAGGAACCGCCGCAGCCCGCAGCCGCCCGGCAGCGGAGGTCCGCAACTCGCGTCCGCTCGTGCTGTTCCTCCGCAGGCTGCAGCCCGAAAACTCGGGCCACGCCCGTCCGCAACGCAACCGCCCCTGCCGCGTATGTGTCGGCAGGGGCGGTTTAAAGCATTTCCGCGAGTAAAGCGAGCAATGCAAGGTTGGCGACTCTTATCGCATGGCGATCTCGGTCGAGCCGATCAGGCGGCCCTCCATGTAGAGCTCGATGCGGTAGGTGCCGGCCGTGAAGCCCGTGCTGTTGAAGTAGATGCCCACTTCGAGATCCTCGTTCTGGTAGTCCACTTCGCGCATGGCCGAGTAGGTCAGCAGCTCGCCTTCGAATTCGAAGGTGGGCATCGCATCGGTCGTCAGCACATAGCCGTCGGGCGAGGTGATGCGCAGGTAGACGGCCTTGTTGCCGGGCGTGGCGAGCTGGTTGGCCGAAAGAACGAAATCGACGCGCAGCCGGGCGGCGTTCCGGATGCGCGTGACCGTCTTGCCGCGCTGGTTGAGGGCGAAGAGCTGCAGGTCGCGGGCGTAGACCACCGAGCCGGCCTTCACCTTGTTCTCGAGTTCGGCCGACCGCTCCTCGGCCATGTCGGCGCGCAGGTTGGCCGAGGAGATCTCCTTGCGGTAGGAGACGTTCTCGGTGATGAGCTTCTTGTTGAGCGTGTTGAGCGAGTCGATCTGCCGGATGTAGCCGTGCATGGCCGTGCGCAGCGTGCCGAGCTCCTTCTCGTACTGCTTGAGCTTGGCGTAGTTCCAGCTGCGCTCGCGCTTGAGCTTCTCGATCATCTCGTTGGCGCGCTCCAGTCCGGCCGTGATGCTGTCGTTCTTGACCTTCATGCCGTCGTATTCGACGATGAGCTCCGCCAGATCGTTTTGCAGCGAGTCGCGGTCGGCCGCAAGCAGCACGTTGTCGCGCATCTGCTGGCGGTGGATGCTGAAGTAGAGCATTGAAATGGCTACCAGAATCACCGAGAGCAGGGCGATCACGATGCGGTAGCCCCGGATGGCGGTCTGCTGTTGCGGACGGGGTTCGTCGTAGTAGGCCTCCTCTTCCTCCTCGGAGGGGTCGTATCCGTAGTTCTTCTCTTCCATAGCGGATCGGTTTTGAGACAAAGGTAACAAAATTTTACGGAATCGGTTCCGTGCAGCGCGAAAAATGCATCCGCCGGGGTGCCGGCCGGCTGCGGCGGACTACCGGATCCGGCTCGACAGGGGGTATTTCAGCCCCTTCCAGCCCGAAATGTAGGCCTGCACGCTGCCGATGCGCACGGGCGATTCGATCGCCAGCGGGATCTTGTTCCGGTCGTCCGAGATCCAGAGTGTCAGCACCGAACCGTCGGTGAAGGAGAACTGCTCGCTCGATCCCAGCTGGCACTCGAACTTGAGGGCGTGGAACTTGCCCATGTTGCGGATCTTCTTCACCTCGCGTCCCAGATAGCGGTAGTTGATCCGCCGCACGGTATCCTCCAACAGCATGTCGAGATGCCCTTCGGCCCCTTCCGTGAAATCGTCGGCCTCGGCCGACCGCATGTTGAAGAAGAGCGAGATGGCATCCATGCTTGCCGCCGTGAGGGGGATCGTCTTCTCCCGGAAGGGGCGTTTGCGGCTGCTCCAGCGGGTCCGCACGCAGCTGTCGGGCCAGTCGTAGACGAAGTCGCTCTCGAAGGTGTAGCTTCCCTCACGGATGCGGCTCTCGAAGCGTTCGGTGCGGGCCGTCGCCGGATCGACGAGGATCGTGTAGCGGTCCTCCATGTTGAAGAACCAGCGGTAGGTGGGCAGCGTGCGGCCGACCCCCTCCACGCGGTAGCGGGGGCCCGCCTCGGAGGGGACCTCCGACGTCTCGACCGTCACGGCGCCGATCTCGGTGTTCGGGAAGTATTTCGCGCGGTAGCTGACGCGGTATTCGAGCTTTTCGCCCGGGTGGTAGAGCTGCGCCGCGAGCTCGAAAGACCATAAAACGGAAAATAGGGTCAGGAAGAATTTCATAATCTTACAACTCATTTTGCTGTCATTTATTGTGCCCTGACATCAACTCGATCCGTATGAGACCATGTTAAAGCCAAATGCTTCACCTCTTCGAACCATTGCATCTCGTCGGTGCAACATTTTGACAATTCCTTCGAATCTTCAAAAAACTCGCGAACCTGCTTCGGCGAGGGGGTATAGTCTGCTCGACAACTGTTTTCGAGCATCTTTTGAAAAACGCTCAACGGTAAAGGGATGATGACGGATTTCCCGCCATAATATGAAATATTCGTATGGTGAAGCGCATAAAAATGGGCCACGCATGCTTCGTTGATCGTCGGAGCAATAAAAAGACAATAGCAAGGTTTCCCGCTTGCAGCTTTCGTCTTTCCCAAATGGCGGCTAACCGGCTCTCCTTCGGCATCGTACTGCTTTTGTCCACTTGCAACGGTTACTTCAACATTAAGCAGATAATCCCCGTAATCGCATTCGATATCGGCCATATTCCCTTGCGCAGTTGAAAGCGGGTTCCCGAAGTCGTCAAAATTCAAATGCGCTTTAATCTCTCCTCCGTCAAGCATTGTCATGGCTCTCCACGTGTTCCACTCCAACATCAGCGGAGCATCGTATAATTTACCCTCTTTTATTTGTTCAAACGTATTCTGATTGGCAAAATCGCCAGCCAATCTTCTGTGATTCGCTTCATCGAACCCGTCTTTTTGTTCTTCGTTCCCGTAATCCGAAAATATACAATCGTATGGAGGGTCGAGAAACATAAAATCATCCGCATCGCACATGTCGAAAATTTCGCTGTAGTCTGTATTGAAGATATCCGTTCGCTGCAGCAACCGACTGTGCGATAAGGTTACGGAGCCGGTATTCAAATGTTTGTATCGGCCGAACGGCACATTGAATTCACCCCGGGCATTATAACGAATCATCCCGGAATAAGCCGTCTTGTTGATATAAAAATAAAGCGATGCATCGGAATACGTCTTTTCAATCAGATCGTTAAACATGGCGCGGAGACGATAATAAAGCGTCTCGTTCTTATCCTCGACTCGCATATTGGGATGCGATATTTTTAATGCATCGAAATCTTTCCGATTCTTTGCATAAAGAGCTTCTAATGCATCAAGTTCCTCACGAAGATGAATATAATCATTCCTTACACCCCAATAAAACCCGATCAGCTTCGTATTGATATCATTGATGATCGCCTGTTCCGGTTCGAGATGAAAAAACAGGGCTCCTCCTCCAAAGAATGGTTCGATATAGCGTCCGGCAAATCGAGGAATATACTGCAGGATGTTCGGTATCTCTTTGGATTTTCCGCCCCTGTATTTTAGCATTGGCTTCATGTGTCGCGACTTTGTGCAAAGATACGAATAAGCCGAGCGCAATGCCAAATTTATTTGTGCATTGCCGAGACGGAGTATCTTCGACGCAGTCAAAGATACGAATAAGCCGCGGGCAAAAGCAAATTTATTTGCATTTTGCAGAGGCGACGTATCTTCGGCGCCGCCAAAAATATAAAAAAATCGTTGATACCAGGCGCGCTCGTTATCGGACCCTGCAAATGAATGGTTACGATATTTGCGAAAAATCGAACTTCTCGCGGCCGGAGTAGCGGCGCCGCAGCGCTTCGAGGCCGCGGTGTTCGGGCCGGAGGAGGCCGGGATCCTCGGCGAGCAGCGCGGCCGCCGCGTCGCGCGTGAGGCTCAGCACCTGCACGTCGCGTGTCGGGTTGGCGATCTTCAGATCAAAGGCCATGCCGCTCTGCTGCGTGCCGTTGACGTCGCCCGCGCCGCGCAGCTTGAGGTCGAGCTCGGCGAGGCGGAATCCGTCCGTCGTCTCGCACATGGCGTCGAGGCGCGCCCGCGATTCGCGCGAGAGCTTCTCTCCCGACATGAGGATGCAGTAGGACTGTTCGGCGCCGCGGCCCACGCGCCCGCGCAGCTGGTGCAGCTGCGAGAGACCGAAGCGCTCGGCCGATTCGATGACCATCACCGTGGCGTTCGGCACGTCGACCCCCACTTCGATCACGGAGGTGGCGACGAGGATCTGCGCCTCGCCCGACTTGAACTGGCGCATCGACTCCTCCTTGTCGGCCGGCTTCATCTGTCCGTGGCAGATCGCCACCACGTAGTCGGGCAGCGGAAAGTCGCGCGAGACGGCCTCGTAACCGTCCGTGAGGTCCTTGTAGTCCATCGCCTCGGACTCCTGGATGAGCGGATAGACGATGTAGACCTGACGTCCCCGGGCGATCTGCTGCTTCAGGAAGCCCCAGAGCCGCAGCCGCGCCGCATCGGTGTAATGGCTGGTCAGCACGGGGCGGCGGCCCGGCGGCAGCTCGTCGATCACCGATACGTCGAGGTCGCCGTAGAGGGTCATGGCCAGCGTCCGCGGAATGGGGGTGGCGGTCATGACGAGGATGTGGGGCGGCTGGAGGTTCTTCGTCCAGAGGCGGGCGCGCTGTTCGACGCCGAAGCGGTGCTGTTCGTCGATCACCACGAAGCCGAGGTTGCGGAACTGCACGCGGTCCTCGATGAGGGCATGCGTGCCGACGAGCAGCTGCACCTCGCCCGAGGCGATTCCTTCGAGCGCTTCGCGCCGTTCGCGGCTTTTCGAGGCCCCCGTGAGGATCGCCACCCGCACGGGCAGGTCGCCTAAGAAACGCTGGAAGGAGGCGTAGTGCTGGCGGGCGAGAATTTCGGTGGGCGCCATGATGCAGGCCTGGAAGCCGTTGTCGACCGCCAGCAGCATCGACATGAGGGCTACGAGCGTCTTGCCGCTGCCGACGTCGCCCTGCAGCAGGCGGTTCATCTGGAAGCCGCTGATCGTATCCTGCCGGATCTCGCGGATGACGCGCTTCTGCGCCCCCGTGAGGGTGAAGGGAAGGCGTTCGTTATAAAACGTGTTGAAGAGCTCCCCGACCTTCGGAAAGAGGAAGCCGTTCTGCTTGGCGAGGCGCTCCGTGCGGCGGCTCTGGATCCCCAGCTGAATCCCCAGCAGCTCGTCGAACTTGAGGCGGTACTGGGCCTGGCGCAGCAGCTCGGCCGATTGCGGGAAGTGGATGTTGTAGTAGGCGTCGTGAAGCTCCAGGAGGCCGTAGCTGCGGCGCAGCGCCTCGGGCAGCGGGTCGGCGATGCGGCCGCGCAGCGTCGCCCAGGCGTTGCAGACGATGCGGTAGAGCCCCTTCGTGCCGAAGGTCGAGGCGAGGGTTTCGGAGGAGGGGTAGATGCCCTGCATGCCGCTCTCTACCTTGCGCGAGAGGGCCTGCTCCATCGTTTCGAGTTCGGGATGGGCGAGCTGCAGCTCGCCGCGGTAGAACGACGGCCGGCCGAAGATGAGGTACTCGCGGCCCACCTCGATCCGCTTCTCGATCCACTTGATGCCGCGGAACCAGACCAGTTCGGTGCTGCCCGAGGCATCCTCGACGAAGACCGTGAAGCGCTGCTTGCGCCCCGTGCCGGCGTAGGCGACGCCCGTAACGCGGGCCCGCAGCTGCACGTAGGTGAGCGCGGCGGCTTCGGTGATCTCGGCGATGGCGTAGATGCGCGTGCGGTCGATGTAGCGGAAGGGGAAAAGGTTCAGCAGATCGCCTACGGTGCGAACCTTGAGCTCCCGTTCGAGCACCTTGGCGCGGACTTCGCCGACGCCGGCGACGAACTTGATGTCGGTCTGCAACTGCTGTTCCATGAGGCAAAGATACGAAAAGCCGAGGGCAAAATGCAAACGAAGTTTGCAGATTTTGCCGAGGCGGAGTATCTTCGGCGCAGCCAAAATACGAATAAGTCGAGCGCAATGCCAAATTTATTTGGACATTGCCGAGACGAAGTATCTAAGGCGCAGCCAAAGTACGAATAAGTCGAGCGCAATGCCAAATTTATTTGGACATTGCCGAGACGAAGTATCTAAGGCGAAGCCAAAGTACGAGTAAGCCGAGCTCGAATTTGTATTCTGCCGGTCTATTCGATCGCGCAGCGATCGGCGGGCCGCAGCCTGGGGGCGGCGGAGGCCCGCAGCTCGCGTCCGCAAGTCCGCTCGTGCCGTCCCTCCGCAGGCTGCGCCCGAATCGAGACGTATATTCAAACGTGGCAACCAACCCCGTTTAATTTTGAATCTTGAATTTTGAATTATGAATTTGCGGCTCCGGGAAAGGAGCCGCAACAGCCCGCAGCCTCCGCCTGGCGGAGGCCCGCAGTTCGTTGCCGAACCTGCGTGCTCCGCAGGCTGCGCCCCGATTGATAATTCTGAATTTGCGCCCGAACGGGCTTGCCTTGCGACAAAATCGACCTTGGTGAGATCGCCTGTTTTAAGGCCGATCGTGTCAACAGTTCAATGCGTCAACCGGTATTCGCGCGGCGTTACACCCACCTCGCGCTTGAAGAAGCGGACGAAGTGCTGCGGATAGCGGAAGCCCAGCGCGTCGGCGATCTGCTGCACGCTCTTTGCCGGATCGGACATGCCGCTTTTGGCCGCCTCGATCATCTTCAGATGGATGTATTCCTGGGCCGTACGTCCGGTCTCGGATTTGATGAGGTCGCCGAAATAGTTGGGCGAAAGGCAAATTCGATCGGCGAAGTACTTCACCGTCGGCACCCCCTCCTCGGTCGCGCGCCCTGTGTAGAGGTACTCGTCGAGCAGTTGCTCGAAGCGCACCAGCACGTCGTGGTTCAGCTCCTCGCGCGTGATGAACTGCCGCTCGTAGAAACGCATGCAGTAGTTGAGAAGCACCTCGATGTTCGAGACGACGAGCGATTTGGTGAACTTGTCGATCGGGTGCCGCAACTCGTTGTCGATCTTCTCCATGTAGTCCTCAATGGTTCGCTGCTCCTCCACCGAGAGATGAAGCGCCTCGGTAGAGGCGTATCCGAAGAAGGAGTACCGCTTGATCTGCTGCCCGAGCGGCGTGCGGTGCAGGAAATCGGGATGGAAGAGGAGCCCGATCGCTTCGGGCGCCGGCCCTTCGGTGCGGTGGATGCCTACGGTTTGGCCGGGGCCGAAGCCGACCACCGTGCCGGCATCGAAGTCGTAGCGCGTCTTGCCGTAGTCGATGACGCAACCCTGCGTCTTCTTCAGAAAGAGGGCGTAGAAGCCGTAGGCGATGCGGTAGTCGGCAAGGCGTTCGGCCCGGTCGAAGCGGACGATGTTCACTAACGGGTGGCGCACCTCGAGCTGGTAGAAATGACAGTATCGTTCGATGGTATCGGCCTTGAGAAGTTCCATGGCGGCGTGTTTTTTTTCAAAAACAAAGATATTCATCTTTTCCGTTCCGCGCAACCCGGTACGTCCGAAACCCGGAACCGGGGTAGCAGCATCCGGAATCGGGGTAGGCGGGCGGCTCCGGCCGGAGCCGCAAATTCATAATTCAAAATTCAAAATTACGAAATCGGGCTGCAGCCTGCGGAGGATGCACACGACTGCAAGGAGTTGCGGGCCTCCGCTGCCGGGAGGCTGCGGCCCGCACGGCCTTTTCAAGGCCGAAATTCAAAATTCAGGATTCAAAGTTGAATAGGCTCGCTTTGTATATGCGGGTTAGGGCCGGGGCTTGCGACGGATACGCACAAGCGGACGCAGATGCGGACGCGAAATGCGGGCCTTCGCGGGGGCGAAGCTCCGGCCCGCCGATCGCTGCGCGATCGATTCCTCTCGAGCCGAGCCCGCAGCCGAGCGGTGAGCCTGCACGAGCGGCCTGCGGACCTCCGCCGCCCCCAAGTTGCGGCCCGCCGACCTCTTGCGAGGTCGGTTCCTGCCGATGTCTGCGACGTCGAATTCGCCGCAAAAACATCTCAACAACGACCAGCAGCTATGGGTACCGAGTGAACTACCGCCCCTCGGCGAAGCTCTTCAGCAGGGCGATCTCTGCGGCCCAGCGGCTCTCGTCGGGCGTTTCGAGAATCAGCGGGATCCCTTCGAAGCGGGGATCGGTCAGCAGAAACCGGAAGCAGTCGAGGCCGATCGCCCCTTCGCCCAACGGGGCATGGCGGTCGACGCGGCTGCCGCAAGGCTTCATCGCGTCGTTGAGGTGCATCCCCTTCAGGTAGCGGAACCCGACCGTCCGTTCGAACGCCTCGAAGGTCCGGCGGCAGGCTTCGGCGGTCGTGAGGTCGTAGCCCGCCGCGAAGGCGTGGCAGGTGTCGATGCAGACCCCGACGCGCGAACGGTCCTCGATGCGGTCGATGAGGTAGGCGAGCTGCTCGAAGCGGTAGCCGAGGTTCGAACCCTGCCCCGCCGTGTTCTCGATGACGGCCGTCACCCCCTGCGTCCGCTCCAGCGCGCGGTTGATGCTCGCTGCGATGCGGTCGAGCGACGCCTCTTCGGCGATCGTGCGCAGGTGGCTCCCCGGGTGGAAGTTGAGGCGGTCGAGCCCCAGCAGCTCGCACCGTTTCATCTCCTCGTCGAAGGCCGTGCGCGACTTCTCGAGCGCCGCATCGTCGGGGTGGCCCAGGTTGATGAGGTAGGAGTCGTGCGGCAGGATCTGCGCCGCCGTGTAGCCGCCCTCGTCGCAGGCGCGGCGGAAGGCGTCGATCTGCGCCGCCGTGAGGGGTGCGGCGCTCCACTGGCGCTGGTTCTTCGTGAAGAGGGCGAAGCCCGTCGCCCCGAGGGCGCGGGCGTTGCGCGGGGCGTTCTCCAAACCGCCCGAAGCGCTGACATGTGCTCCGATAAAGTGCATGGTGCGTGTGTTTCGTATGAACGGCGGCCGCGGCTTCCCGAAAGCGGTCCGGCGGCCGTTATTTGTGTTTGTAGCGCGAGGGGGACTCGCCCGTGTGCTGTTTGAAATACTTGCCGAAGAAGGACTGGGTCGAGAAGTTGAGGCGGGCGGCGATCTCCTGGATGCTCAGTCCCGAATACCGCAGCAGCGTCTTGGCCTCGAGGATCACCGCCTCGTCGATCCAGCGCGCCGCCGTCTTGCCGCTCACCTCCTTGACCGCTGCCGAGAAGTATTTGGACGTCAGCCCGAGCCGGTCGGCGTAGAAGCCCACGTTGCGTTCGCTGCGGCAGTGCTCCTCGAGCAGCTTCATGAAGCGTTCGAAGATCACCTCGCAGCGCCCCTGCTTGGCCGGCGCGGCCTGCTCGCGGCCGCTGATCTCGGCGATCAGGTAGAAGGCCGTCGTGAAGAGCGTGCGGACCATCTCGTGCAGGTAGCGCTCCTTGCCGCTGTGCATCAGCCGCTTCATGAGCTGGAAGAGCTGCAGAACCTCGGTCACCTCCTCCTGCGTCACTTTCAGCACGGGCGATTTGCGGAACTGCATGTAGATCGGCAGCGCCGTCGAGAGGCCGACCTGGATGTCGTTGATGAACGACTTGGAGTAGGCCAGCATGTACCCCGCCGCGTTGGCCGATGCGCGTTCGGTCCGGATGATCGAGTCGGGGCTGAAGAAGACGATCGTGTTGGGGCGGATCGTGTAGCTGCGGAGGTTGATCTGCAGGGTCGCCTCGCCCGTCATCATGATGATCGCCGCGAAGCCGTCGATCGACTTCGAAGCGTGTTCAGTGGGGTTCGACTGCGCCGTCAGCGAGGTGAAGACCAGGTCGTCCGAGAGGTACGACACGTCGTTCAACATGCGCTTGATCCGCTGGATCGAGATCTTGTCGATGCCTGCGGCGCCTGCAGAGGTATGGATGTCGGCTGCCATGGTTCGGAGGGGGTGTTTCAGTCGTTGCGGTGCGGTCCCTGCACCTGAAGCTCGCCCGCCAGACACTGCAGCTGCACGGGAAACGCGACCCCCTGCTGTCCGTCGACGTCGGTGGGCTCCTGCACCGCCGAGCGGATGACGATCTGCGAGGCGTGCAGGTGGCGGATCGCCCGCGGCTCGCCGCCCAGCAGGTAGCGGATCATCGTCCAGCACGCGTGGAGGAAGCTGCGCCGTTCGAGCAGCAGGCAGTCGAAGGCCCCGTCGGTGATCGACGAGCGGCGCGCCAGCCGGAAGCCGCCCGCCGTTTCGCCGTTGAAGATGAGCGTGATGAGCGAGTTGATCGCCAGCTCGCGGCCGTCGGCCTCGATCCGCAGCGGAATGTCGTGCATGCGGCGCAGCTCCTTGATCCCCTCCATGAGGTAGGCCAGTTTGCCGTAACGGTGCTTGCGGAGGTCGGGCGTGCGCTGCGAGGTGGTCGTGAAGAGGCCGAACGAAAAGATGTTGACGAAGTAGAGGCCGTTCGCGCGGCCGCAGTCCACCCGTTCGATCCGCCCTCCGGCGATCTGCCGGGCCGCCTCGACGGGATCCCTGGACATGCCGAGCGCCCCCGCGAAGTCGTTGGCCGTGCCGGCCGGGATGACGCCGATCGGCAGGTCGCGGCCCGCCCGCCGGAGGCAGTTGACCAAGTAGTTCACCGAGCCGTCGCCGCCGGCGACCACCGCCAAGTCGTAGTCCGCCCCCTCTGCGAAGGGGTTGCGTTCGAAGACGATCGGGCGGTCTACGACGTCGTAGCCGTACGAGTGGAAGACGTCGAGGATCTCATCCTTGCTGTCGAGGATCCGGCCGCGGCCGGAACGGAGGTTGTAGAGAAAAAGCGCGCGTTTCATGCGATATGCGTCAATCCTTGATAATCAGTTTTTCCATGGCGGGCGAGAGGTACTCCTCGAACCCTTCGCCGCCGTCGGCCGCCAAAATGAGATAAACGGGCAGGTCGGGGCGGCCGGCGGCGAAGCGCAGGGCCGCCTCGTCGCCCAGGGCCATGAACATCGTCCCGAGGGCGTCGGCCTCGGCGCAGGTCGGCGCCACGACCGTCGCCGAGAGCAGCCGCGAGAGGCGGCTGTAGCCCGTGTGCGGGTCGATCGTGTGGGCCACCTTGCGTCCCGACGCGTCGAGGTAGAAGCGGCGGTAGTTGCCCGAGGTGGCCATCGCGCCGCCGGTGAGGGCGATGCGCCGCTCGATGTATTCGCCGTCGGTCATGTTGCCGTCGTAGGGGCTCTCGACGCCGATGCGCCAGGGTTTCCCCGAGCGGTTGACGCCGCGGCAGCGCACCTCGCCGCCGATGTCGACGATGTAGTTCTCCGCCCCGGTGCGCTCGACGAGCGCGGCCAGCAGATCGACCGTGTAGCCCTTGGCGACCGAGTTCAGGTCGAGCTGCACGCGCGGGTCGGCCTTGCGGAGCCGGCCGCCCTCGATGCGGATCTTGTCGAAGCCGACGAAGGCGAGCAGCGAATCGACATTCGGCGCCTCCTCGGCCGCGCGCCCCGCGAAGCCCCAGGCCTGCACGAGGGGCGCTACGGTAATGTCGTAGGCGCCGCCGGAGAGGCGCGCCACAGAGTCGGCCAGCAGCAGGTTGCGCCGGATGTGGGCGTCGATCGTGTCGGTCTCGTTGCGGTTCAGCCGGTTGAGGAGCGACTGCGGGTCGAAGAGCGACATCGAGCGCTTCGCCTCGGCGTCGAGCCGCATCGCGGCGGCGTAGAGCTCCTGCGCCTCGGCCGGGGTGTCGGCGATGAGGTGCAGCCGCGTGCCGAGCATCACGCCGTCCACCGTGCGATAAGCGTGCCGCGCCCGGCAGCCGGCCGCTCCGGCGGCCAGCAGCGCGGCGGCGAGCAGCGCCGCAATCCGTCGTTTGGTCATAAAATCGATCGCTTTTTCGGCAAAAATACGACAATTTTGCCTTTCGTCTCCGTTTCGGACGAAATTGCACCGAAATTTTTTCGTTTTTGGGTGGGAATCTTAATTTAATTCGTACCTTTGCACTGCACTTTGGCGTGATTCCGTAAGTAAGGGGAATGCGTCGTAAAGTGAACGTTAATAACTCAACACATTATGGCTTATTTAACAGCAGAGAAAAAGCAGGAGCTTTTCGGTCAGTACGGCAAGTCTAACACGGACACGGGTTCGCCCGAGAGCCAGATCGCCTTGTTTTCGTACCGTATTGCCCACCTTACGGAACACCTCAAGAACAACCGGCACGATTTCGGCACGCAGCGCGCCATGCTGCGCATGATCGGTAAGCGCCGCCAGTTGCTGGAGTACCTGAAGGAGGTCGATATCGAGCGCTACCGCGCGATCGTCAAGAAGCTCAACCTCCGCAAGTAGTCCGCGAGGAGCGAATGAGGGCAATCCCCCGATCGGGGCTTGCCTTCATTTTTACGGTCCCCTGCGACCCCGGGAGGGGGTAGCGGGGGGGGGAGTCGGAACGTCAGAGGAGCGAACCGGGAGGTGCAAAATGAAGGAGCCGAACGGGGGGGGGCTGAAAGGCCCCGGAGGCGTGAAACAGAAAGCGAAGTTTCCCGGAGGCGCTGAACGAAACTCCCCGCAGCCCCGAACGAAGAACGAAAAACAAACACACAGGTTATAAAAAACAATGGAAGAACAAAAACTGTACAATGCTGTCCGTAAGGAGATCCGGCTGGCCGACGGCCGCGTGATCGAGATCGAGACGGGCAAACTGGCCAAGCAGGCCGACGGTGCGGTCGTCGTCAAGATGGGCGACACGATGCTGCTCGGCACCGTGGTGGCCGCCAAGGATGCGAAACCCGATACCGACTTCATGCCGCTGCAGGTCGAGTATAAGGAGAAATACGCCGCTGCGGGCCGTTACCCGGGCGGCTTCATGAAGCGCGAAGGCAAGGCCAACGACTCCGAGGTGCTCACGGCCCGCCTGATCGACCGCGCCCTGCGTCCGCTCTTCCCCGCGGACTACCACGCCGAGGTCTACGTCACCGTAAACCTCATTTCGGCCGACAAGGACACCCAGCCCGACGCCCTGGCCGGTCTGGCCGCCTCGGCCGCCCTGGCCGTTTCGGACATTCCGTTCGGCGGCCCCATTTCGGAGGTGCGCGTCGTCCGCAAGAACGGCCGGTATGCCATCAACCCGGGCTTCTCGGAGATGCCCGAGTGCGACCTCGACATCATGGTCGGCGGTACGATCGACAACATCCTCATGGTCGAGGGCGAAATGAAGGAGGTCTCGGAGGAGGTGATGCTCGGGGCCATCAAGTTCGCCCACGAGGAGATCAAGAAGCACTGCGCCGTCGAGATCGAGCTCATGAAGGAGCTCGGCAAGGATGTGAAGCGCACCTACTGCCACGAGGTGAACGACGAGGAGCTGCGCCAGACGATCATCCGCGAGCTCTACGACAAGGCCTACGCCATCGCCACGAGCGGCACGATGAAGCACGAGCGCGAGGACCTCTTCAACGCGCTGGAGGCCGAGTTCGCCGCCCGCTACACAGAGGAGGAGCTCGTGGAGAAGGCCCCGCTCATCCACAAATACTTCCACGACGACGTCCAGAAGAAGGCCATGCGCAACATGATCCTCGACGAGGGCAAGCGCCTCGACGGCCGTCGCACGGACGAGATTCGCCCGATCTGGTGCGAGGTGGGCTACCTGCCCTGCGCCCACGGCTCGGCGATCTTCACCCGCGGCGAGACGCAGGCGCTCGCGACGGTCACGCTCGGCACGAAACTCGATGAGAAGGTCAAGGACGAGGTGCTCGTGCAGGGCACCGAGCAGTTCGTGCTGCACTACAACTTCCCGCCCTTCTCGACGGGCGAGGCGAAAGCCGCCCGCGGTCTGTCGCGCCGCGAGATCGGCCACGGCCACCTCGCATGGCGCGCCCTGAAGCCGATGGTGCCGCTGGGCGAGGAGAATCCCTACGCCGTGCGCGTCGTCTCGGACATTCTCGAGTCGAACGGCTCGTCGTCGATGGCGACCGTCTGCGCCGGCACGCTGGCCCTCATGGATGCCGGCGTGAAGCTCAAGAAACCCGTGTCGGGCATCGCCATGGGGTTGATTTCGGATTCGGCCACGGGCAAGTGGGCCGTGCTGTCGGACATCCTCGGCGATGAGGACCACCTCGGCGACATGGACTTCAAGGTGACCGGTACGCGCGACGGCATCACCGCCACGCAGATGGATATCAAGGTGGACGGCCTCTCGTACGAGGTGCTGGCCGCCGCACTGGAGCAGGCGCGCAAGGGCCGCATGTACATCCTCGACAAGCTTACGGCCTGCATCGCCGAGCCGCGCGCCGACTACCGTCCCTTCGTGCCGCGCATCGTCCAGATCACCATTCCGCAGGATCTCATCGGCGCCGTGATCGGCCCCGGCGGCAAGGTGATCCAGGATATCCAGAAGACGACGAACACGACGATCACCATCACGGAGGTCGACGAGAAGGGCATCGTCGATATTTTCGGCGTGGACAAGGCGGCCCTCGACGGCGCCCTGCAGCGCATCAAGGCGATCGTGGCCCAGCCCGAGGTGGGCGAGACCTACCGCGGCAAGGTGCGTTCGATCGTCGCCTTCGGCGCCTTCGTCGAGATCATGCCCGGCAAGGATGCCCTGCTCCACATTTCGGAGATCGACTACAAGCGCTTCGAGACGATGGAGGAGACCGGCCTCAAGGAGGGCGACGAGATCGACGTGAAGCTGATCGGCATCGACGAGAAGACGGGCAAGCTGCGTCTTTCGCGCAAGGCGCTGCTGCCGAAGCCCGAAGGCTTCGTCGAGCGGGAGCGCCGCCCACGCCCGGAGCGCCGCCCGCGCCCCGATCGCAAAAATGAATAGCGAACACCTTAAAACCAATCGATTATGAAACAGCTCATGAAACTTTGCGTTGTGCTGGCAGCCGCCATGGCGGTCTGCACGGGCTGCAACTGCTTCTCCCGCATGGCGAAGAATCCCGATGCCGTGAAGGTGACGGCCACCCCCGAGGTGCTCGTACTGAACAACGGCGTCGTCGCGGCCGAGATCCGCGTGACTTTCCCGGCGGACTACTTCAACACGAAGGCCATCCTGCGCGTGACGCCCGTGCTGGTCTTCGAGGGGGGAGAGGTCGCCGGTACGACGAAATATTTCCAGGGCTCGGGTGTCAAGGACAACTACACGGTGGTCGATGCCCGGGGCGGCAGCTACACGCAGCGCGTCGAGTTCCCCTATGACGAGCGCATGGATCGCTGCGAGCTCCAGTTGCGCGCCGAGATCAAGTGCCCGAAGGGGGCTTGCAAGGAGTTCACGCTGGTGAACCTGAACGACGGCTCGATCCCGACCAAGGAGCAGGCCGCCGTGCTGCGGGGCATGGACAAGCGCGCCCGGGAGGCCCTGCGGCGCGACTTCGGCCTGACGGTCGCCTACGGTCTGAATACGCTGCAGAAGCGGATCCAGTACGGCGCTGTCATGGAGCCCATGGCCCACAACTACAAGAAGGTGAAGACGGTCGTCACGAAGACCGACATGCGCTACGGTATCAACTCCTCGACCGTGACGGCCGAGAACGAGCGCGACGCCAACCTCGACATCTTCCGCATGACGGTGGACAACAACCTGCAGAACGACCGCGCCACGCAGAACATCGCCGTGAAGGGCTACGCTTCGCCCGACGGTCCGGAGGCGCTCAACGACAAACTGTCGAAGGCGCGCAGCGAATCGTCGAAGCGGCTGGTTGCCAAACTTCTCTCCGATACGGGGCTCGAGGTGGACGCCGCCGCCTACGGTGAGGACTGGGACGGCTTCAGGGAGCTCATCGAGCAGTCGAACATCGAGGACAAGAACCTGATTCTCCAGGTGCTGAGCCTCTACAACTCGCCCGTGGAGCGCGAGAAGGAGATCAAAAACCTCTCGTCGGTCTTCGAGGAGCTCAAGAGCGACGTGCTGCCCGAGCTGCGCCGTGCGCAGATCATCAACAGCACCGACGTGCAGGGCAATACCGACGACGAGATTCTCGAGGCCGTGCGCAGCGGCCGCGAGCTGACGGTCGAGGAGTATCTCTATGCTGCCGGGGAGCTGACGAAGGACCCCGAGCAGCAGGTGAAGATCCTGACGGTCGCCGTCTCGAAGTACAACGACCCCCGCGTTTATAACAACCTGGGTGTCGCCCTGACGAAGATGGGCGCCAACGATCTGGCGATGAAGTCGTTCGAGCGGGCTGCCAAGCTCGACTCGTCGAGCGAGCTCAACAAGAACCTGCTGCTGGCCAACCTGGCCGCCGGACGGACGGACGAGGCGAAGAAGTACGCCGCTTCGGTCGATGCCGAGGCGAAGGCCGCTCTGGCTGCCGCCGAGGGCGACTACAACGCCGCTGCGGGACGTCTGGATGGGTACAACGCTGCGGTCGTTGCCGTGATGAACAACGACCTTGCGACGGCCAAGCGCGCTCTGGCGTCGGATACGTCGGCCGAGGCCGACTACCTGCGCGCCGTGATCGCCGCCAAGCAGGGCGACCTGGTGGCAGCCAAGGCGCAGCTGAACAGCGCCACGGCGAAGAATCCCGCGCTGGCCGCCCGTGCCGCCAAGGACATTCTGTTGAAAGAGGTGGTGAAATAACCCCTCTCTTTGGAGCGATAGTTGCGATCCGACCCTCTGCGGGGCCGGATCGCTGTTTTTGTATGGGGAGGGCGCTGCGGGGCCGAGGGCCTGCCGGGTTGCCGGCCTGCCGTGGCCGGGCCTTTGAACCGGGAGGGGCGGTGATGCCGCCTGGTTATGGGGGCGTGGCGCCGCCGGCAGCCCGGGTTGCCAGGCAGGCCGGGGGCTTCCCCGCTCCGCCGCGAAGCCGGGCCGCGGAAGGGGCCTGTTTCGCGGACTGGTGCCGCGACGAAAATATTTTGATTATTTTCGGCACGAAAGGTGCAGATTGTCGAAATTTTACCTATTTTTGTAAACAAGCAAACTATCGCCATTATGGAATACGCCAATCATCTCAACGAATATGCTCCGGCCCCGACGGCCGAGCAGGTGGATCGCGAGGTGGCCCGCATCCGGGAGCTCGCCGCGAAGAACCATACGACCGACGTCTACAAGTTCTGTTACTCGACCATCGATCTGACGACCCTCTCGTGCAACGATTCGGTCACCTCCGTGACGGAGTTCGCCCGCAAAGCGGCCGCCTTCTACGAGCGTTTCCCGCACATTCCGAACGTCGCCTCGATCTGCGTCTATCCCGCCTTCGTCGAGACGGTGGGCGTGGCCGTGGACGGCACCCCGATGCGCATCACGAGCGTTGCGGGCGGCTTCCCCGCCTCGCAGACCTTCCTCGAGGTGAAGGCGCTCGAGGTGGCCATGGCGGTCGAGAACGGCGCTGACGAAATCGACATCGTCCTGAACGTCGGCCGCATGCTGACGGGTGAATACGACGAGGCGGCCAACGAGGTCGAGGTGCTGCGCAAGGAGTGCTCGGAGGATGTGGTGCTGAAGGTCATCATCGAGTCGGGCGCGCTGAAGACTCCCGAGTTGATCCGCAAGGCCTCGCTGCTCTCGATGCTGGCCGGGGCCGACTTCGTGAAGACCTCGACGGGTAAGATCGACGTGGCCGCGACCCCCGAGGCGGCTGTCGTCATGTGCCTGGCGATCCGCGACTACTACGAGAAGACGGGCCGCAAGGTGGGCTTCAAGGCGGCGGGGGGCGTCCGCACGGCCGAAGATGCCGCGCTCTACTATACGATCGTCGAGGAGATCCTCGGCCGCGAGTGGCTGACGCCCGACCTCTTCCGCATCGGCGCCTCGTCGGTGGCCAATGCCCTGCTCACGGCGATCGAGGGCTCGCCCGTGAAGTACTATTGATCCCCCGACCCCTCGGAGCGCATAAAAGAGGAACGGTCCCGCCCGAAAACGGAACCGTTCCTCTTTTTTTGGATATTTCCGGACCGGACCGGAGCTGCCGCCGGGTCGCCGCGAACCGCCGTCACGAACCGCCGTCACGAATCGCCGTCACGAATCGCCGGGCCACCAGCCGCGCCAGCCGCTTATCGCCAGCGGCTGCCGGGCCGATAAAGCCCCGCTACTCCCACAGGAGCTCGAAGTCGTCGATCCACAGCACGCTCTGGCTGCTGCCTGTGAAATAGTCGCCGTAGCGCGAGGCGGAGCAGACGATGACGAGGTGCGTCGGGATGCGGTTCGTCGCGCGGTAGTCGAGCGGGATCGTAAACTGGGTCCACTCCGCGACACTCTCCGTGAGCGGCAGCTCGCCGTAGGCGATCACGGCCTCGCCGTGCGGATCGAAGGCTGTCTGCTCGATCGTGCGGGTGCGGATCTCCACGGGGCTCTCCGCATCGCCGCCGTACTGCGCCGGATCCCAGTCGCCCAGGGCGATGTAGATCATGCCGCAGTCGGGGTCGCCCGTCTGAATCTTCACGCCGGGGGGCTGCGTCGTCCCCACGCGGTCCACCGTCCCGCGGTTGAACTTCATCCACCCCCGCAGGGCCGTGGGCCGCAGCACGAAGGGGCGGCCGAAGCGCACGATGCCGTGCGTGCCGTCGTTGCGGACGTAGGTGCCGAGGAAGAGGTTGCCCGCGGCGAACTTGCCGATGCCGAAGATGTTGGCGAATTTCGAGGTGAGGCGCGCCGCCAACTTGCCTGCCGACCCGGGCCGCGGGTCGGGGACCCCCTCCGTGAGGGTGGCGTTGGCGATGCTGGCGCCCGGGTTGCCCGAGCCCCAGTAGGGGGCCGCCCCCTCGGCGTAGGGGTAGACGATCTCCTTCGCCGTGCTCCACTCCTCGAAGCCGGCGCCGGGCAGGACCGCCGTCGCCTCGGTCGATCGTGTTTCCACGGGGGAGCGGTCCTCGTTCGAGCAGGCGACGAAGTCATAGGCCGTCTCGGGGCGCAGCCCCGTGAGTTTGGTCGTGAAGGCGCCCCCGGAGATCTCGATGCGGTCGGCGGGCACCTCGGTCCACTCCGCCGCGCCGCTCGGGCGGTAGCGGAAGCCTACGGTCGTTCCCTCCTGCGCCTCGGCCCCGAGCCAGGCGATCGTCGCCCAGAGGTCGAGGTGCTTCCACTGCACCTTGACGGCTGTCTCGCGCACGTAGAGCGACCAGCGCTCCTGGCGGCCGTGGTAGCGGAGGTAGACGTAGCGCACGGAGGTGAAGTCGGTCAGCTCGCCGATCGAGGGGGTCATGGTCGTGACCTCCGCGGGCCCGAGTTTGAGCGAGGTCACCGTGACGGCCCGAAGGTCGCTGCCCTCGGGGAGCCAGACGGTCGCCGTGCGGTCTGCGGGGGCGATCTCGGCGGTGCCGACCTGCCCTGCGACGGTGAAGTAGCGCTCGATGGGCTGTTCGGCCGCGATGGTCCACTCGTAGTCCTGGTAACGGGAGAGGATCACCCGCTTCGGGGCGCGGAGGTCGAAAACGCCCGTGAGGGGCTCCGAACTGGAGCCCCCCTCGGTGATTTCGGCCGACGTGATCTCGACGGCGGCGATGTCGGTCGCCTCGGCGAGGTGCAGCGTGACGGTGCGCGTGACGGGGTCGATGTCGTTCGCGCCGACCGTGAAGCCGTTGCCCGCGATCGAGAGGATGCGAATCTCCTCGACGGGGTAGGGCAGGTCGTTCTTGATGCACGAGACGGCCGTCAGGACGCAGAGCGCCGGAAGCAGGATGCGCAGAATCGATTTCATACTTCGTGTCGAACGCGTTGCGGCTGCGGTTTAGTACCCCCAGCGGAAGTCATCGACGTACATGACGTTTGTCGAGCAGCCGTTCATGTAGTCGCCATAGCGGCTGGTCGAGCAGCCGATCACGAGCGTGTAGCGCTTCCCGGGTTTCGCCGTGCGGTCGTAGTAGAAGATCGGGATTTCGAGGTCGACCAGCGCGTCGCCTGCGGTCTCCCCCGTTGGATAATAAGCGCCGTAGCCGATAATCGTCCCGACGGAGTTGCCGTCCGAATCGGTCGGATTGCTGCCGTCTTCGGGGCTCCAGACGCCGTTACATGCACCCATTCCCGATGTAACTTGGTGTTGCTGATCCCAATCGATGACGCATACATAAATGCTGGCTTGATCGGGTTGCCCCTCTGCTAATTTAATGCCTTTCTTCTGATCTGTTTTGTCGACGTTTCCTATTTTCGCTCTGTATTTCAGTTTTAGCGAAGCAGGCCGTGCTTTCCATTCGTAAGGATATCCGAAAGCAACTGTGCCGTTTGGCAGGTTGAAAGTAAAAGTTCCGAGGAAAAGATTCCCTGCTGCCAGGTTCCCTGCTGCGTTCCGTGCTTTTAACAAGGCACAATGCTCTCCGTTCATGCCGGCATAAGAACCTTGCTCGCACAAACCGCCAGCACCTCCCGAGAATGAGTTGTTTCCGCTTCCCCACGAGGTCGTACTGCTATTATTTGTTCCCCAGCAGGACATATTCGCATCTTCGAAGTCGCTGTACGGAATCGTCTGCGAAGTAGCCGTTGTAAACTGACTGGCTTCGCCGACGGGCGTGCCGCCGATCAAGAGCTGGTACTCGTAGGTGTTGTCGGCAAAGATGCTGCGGTCCTTGTCGGGGGTGTAAACCGTCAGGCCGTTTGCATTGGTCCCCTCGTTCCAGGCGGCCTCGGTCGCTGCCGTCCAGGTGAATCCGTCGGCCCCCTTGGCGGCTGCTGCCTCGGCCCACTCCGTCGCGCCTGCCCGGCGGTAGCGGATCTTGACGTCGGCGGCCGTCTCGTCGGTGACGATCGCCTTCAGCTTGGCCGTGTTGGCCCACAGATCGCAGTCGGCGGCCGTCACGGCGACAAGCCCCTGCTTGGCATAGTGGTAGGTAAAGTCGTAGCTGTCGTCTACGCGGAAGACGGCGCTCCCCAATCCCGCATCGCGGGTGGCGAACCAGTCGGGGCCGAGGGCGATCGCCACCTCCGTGCCGCTCTTCGGATCGACGGTTACGCCGGCGGGCAGCGGGTCGGCGACGGCCCCGTTCGTGTAGAGCGCTGCCCCGTCGAGGACGATCTCACTCAGATCGACGATCCCCGTGCAGGTGAAACCGACCGAGGAACCTTCCCGATAGGGAACAGTGTCGGTCAGATCGAACCCCTCGTCAGCGGTCAGTTCGGGCTGCGGTTTGAAAATGATCTCGTGCTCCGTCTCCGTGAGGTCCTCGTCCACCGTAACGGTGATACCCATCTGCCCGTCGGGCAGAGGCGAGTAGATGAAAGTCATTTTGTAGCATTTGCCCGCCTCGACGTTGTCGATCGAGCCGATCTTCAGCACCTCGCCCGCCTCGGCATGGGTGGCGCGGAAGCGCCAGACAAGGCTCGTGACCCCCTCGGGGCAGATGAAATAGCCCGTCTGCTCCTTCTGCGTCCCGAAGGCGAGCTTCGGGGCATCGGCGGCGGCCGCGTCGTAGGCCTCCGAGGTCGCCGCGCCGGCATCGGCCAGCGTCATGGCGGCCACGTCGATCGCTACGCCGCTCAACCGGCCGTTCTCGCTCTCCGCCGCGTCCGGATCGAAGCAGATCGTGGCACCGACGTTCTGCGCAGGTACCTTGATCTCCTTTGTCAGCGTCTTGTGGGCCGTCAGGGTGAAGGGCTCCTCGGCGGCGAAGTAGAGCTTCTGGAGGCGCTCCGCCTCCGTCGCCGGGATGAAGGCGGCGTTCGCCGCGGGATCGCCCGCCTCGATGCGGATCTTGTAGTCGCCCGCCACCAGATAGAGCGGCGAGGGCATCTCGGCAACCGAGTTGTAACGGCGGATCAGGGCGCCGTCGGCGCGGTAGATGCGGATCAACACTTCGGGGGGCGTTACCTCGGCCCGGGTGGGCTGCGCCATCCGGATATCGAACCGGACGGCTCCTTCGCCCGCCGCCCCGGCGTCGGGATCCTTGCTGCAGGCTGTTCCGCCCCATACGAGAAGCGAAAGCAGCATATATTTCATGATCTTTTTCATCGTTTTCGGAGCCTTTTATTTTTCAACGTAGAACATGACGGTCTTTTGGGTCGTCCCACCGGCATCGGTGGCTGTCAGAACAAAGTCGCAGTTCCCAGATGTATTTTGTTGATTATACAATAGTTGCAGTAAGTACAAGAACTTGGAAATATCGAAAACGCTGCTTGTCTTTCCTTTGTAACCATCTTCCGGTAATAGACCGAGTTGTTTTAAGCCGTCTGCGAGTTCCCCCGGATTCATCAGGTCGATATGCTGGGCAAGATCGACACTTTGTAGGTCGTCTGCTCCTAATACTTCGCTGTTGATGTCGGCTGTAAGCTCCGTCAATCCTGTTGCAGAGGTCAGCAGAATGCGGCAGGAGGTCGTTAGGGCATTTGCGGCGGTGAGCGTGAAGCGCTCATCGATGTTGCCGCCTTCCCACACCACCGTCGGACCCTGGCCCGAGGGGGTGGACGAACCGCCGCCGACCGTAATTGTCAGCGTCGTGTAGGAGGTGCGGCCCTTGCTGTCCTTGGCGACGAGCTTCATCGTGTGCGTGCCGGCGTACTTCAGCAGCCCTGCCATGCCCGCGGGCTTGGTCTTCAGCTGGGTCGCATCGGCCTTGCAATAGCTCTCCGCCCCGTTGGCCGGGTAGAGCTCGACCTTGCCGTCCGTGTAGCCCGCAGCGGTCAGCGCCTGCCGGAAGTCGGCATTGTCCGAGGTGAAGACTGCGTAGTACGAGGCCACCGAGGCATCCGCCTTCGGGGTCAGGCCGATGGTCATCAACTCATTCCACTGTCCCATATCGGCATCGTACATCGCGTCGGTGATCGTGTAGGCGGCGGTGCCGTTCGCGAAGAGCACCGTCGGGGCGTCGGGATCGCTCGTCTCGGGTTTGTCGGGCTCCTCCTCCCCGATCTCGTCCTCGACGTCGGCATCGGCGTAGAAAGTCGTCACGTCGGTGTCGATCGTATCGTCGTAGACGTAGCTCTCGACCGTGAAGACGAACTGCAGGTTGCCCGTCGTATTGTGGTCGATGTCGATCGAGATCCTGTGCCACTGCGCCGCGCGGACGTGCAGCAGCGTCTTGGTCATCGACACATGCTTGTACTTGGCCGGATCGGCCGTGCCGGCGGCGATGTCGGCCGGGTCGCCCGTGTAGTAGTTGCCCGAAAGGACGATCTTCATCTCGTTGCCCGCCGTACTCTCGGGGCCCGCCTCATCCTTGAAGTAGACCAGCGGCTCGGTGTGCGTAGCATCCTTTTCGAAAGTGTAGCTGTTCGAGCCCACTGTAACGACCGTCTTCAGGCGCGAATCGTCGGTCGAGGCCGCGGGCTGGAAAACCTCTTTCAGCGGGGCTGTCAACTCGACGGTCGTCTTGATGTTGGCCAGCTTGCAGGTGACCGCAAAGGCGGCAGGCGTGTAGCCGGCGTCGTCCTTCTTTTTCATCAGGACCGCTTTCGTCTCCGATTTGCCGGAGTAATAAGGGGCATCTGCTGCCACGCCGCTGACCGCACCCGGCTGGCGGGCCGTGACGTAGTAGCTTCCCGGGCGCAGGGCGATCAGGTGGGCCGTGCGGTTGCCTTCGGTCGTGGTCGTGAAAAGGGAGCTGTACGTGAACTCCGCGTCGAGCTTGGTGCCGTTGTCGAGGGTTCCCTGTACCGGAGTGTCCGTCGCGGCATCGACGATGCTGATGAGGTAGCCGTCGGTGTCGATGGCGCGCGTGGCGGGGGCGGCCTTCGGGGTGCCCCCGACGGTCGTCGTCTCGGTATCGACGTTGAGCGCGACGCCGCCGATGGTCAGGTAGCCGAGCCCCTCCTCCGGTCCGGCAGGGTCGTCGGAGCCGATCTTGTCCATGCTGCATGCGGCGGCCGCGAGGGCGGCGGCAAGCAGAAGCGACTGTTTGAATAACTGTTTCATATCGTGTACGTTTGATTTCGGGTTACAGTTCGGGGTTCAGTTCCGTCGTGCCGAGATCGACCTCCGTGAAGGTTTCGTCGAAGACGATCGCGATCGAGCCGGCGCCGGCCTTGCCCTGCGTGAGGCGGATGGTGTGCATCGTCTCGGCCTCGGTCTTCTTGCCGTCGCCGATCGCCTTTTCCTCGAAAGTGACGGCCTTGCCCGTCTGGGCGTTCACGGCCGTGCCTTTGAGGGTGAGGAGCCGGCCGGTCCGGACGAAGATCACGTTGTCCTCCGTCGCGGTCTCGGCCGTGAAGTCGAAGCTGTTCTCTTCGGTGCTGACCGTCAGCCGGATGTCCGTGTAGTAGCGGGTCATCCACTCGTCGAGCAGGAGGCGGAGGCAGGAGTTGGCCAGACGGGCCGTGACGGTGACCTTGGTCGTCGTGTTGACGGCGGGTACGATTCCCGTGGCGCTCCCCTCGAAATAGGCGGCGCCGGGGCCCTCGGCAGCGGGGTCGCCGTAGCTCAGATAGGCCGAGTAGTTCGCCTCCGTGCAATAGAGGTTGGGGTGCTGGATATGGAAGGACCGGAGGGTCTCCCAAGAACTGTCGTAGGTCGTTTCGACGTTGTCTTTGCTGTAGGTGCCGGTGAGGTGGAGGCGGAAGTCGTCGCCGGCGGGGAGGACGCTTGCGGGGAGCGCGACGGTCTTTCGGCCGTCGGGGTCGTTCTCCGCGGCGCGCGTGCCGAGGTCGGCCACACGGTCGGCGGCCGAGCAGGTGAATTGCAGCTGGCCCGGACCGAAATCGGCGCCGTCGTCGTCCGACGAGCAGGCCGTCGCGAGGATCGCAGCCGCAAGGGCGGGAAGCATCCAGATTCGTTTCATACGCATGTTCATATTCGTTGGTTTTTGTTTGTTTGCAAAGAGGGGGGGGTTATTGGGCGAGGATCGTTTTGTCGGCGCCGAAGCAGCTCCGGTAGTCCAGCTGGCCGTTTTTGACTTCGCTGCCGACCGAGACTTTGATGTTGTCGAGGAACAGATAGTAAGTTTCGTAGTCAACTACGCTGCCATTGCCATAATCGATCAACCAAGAGAGCCTGCAATTTGCCGTCGCCTGCTCGATCGTTGTTTCAAGATGTTGGGTAATCGAAGCATATCCGCCGTTCGTTGGAGGTGTAAAAGTCGAAACGGACTGCGTTAATCCGTCGTCGTATTTGTAGGCTGTATTGTTTTCGTCATTCGAATATCCGAATTGGCAATTACAGGTGTTGCTTTTTTTTTGGTATCCGCTGTAGTCGAATGCGACGGCAATTCGTGTAGGATTTGAAAGCGATTGTAAGCGGGGTGCCGTCACTCGGCCGCGCCATTTTCGAGTGCCGTGGACTGCGCTGATCTTTACGGCATTTCCGTTTTCGCTACCGATGCGCTGTCCGTGCCATTCATCCGAAAGGCCCATAAAAGCGAGGCCTTTGGATTCGTTTTGCGGAGCAGTGCTGAGTCCTCCGGCTTCTACGTTGTTTTCTTGACCGTTCACTCCGCTGAAATCCTCGAAGAAAAGATAGGGCACGCCGATCCGGAAGGTGTGGAAATCCTCCGAGGCGGCGAGCGAGGCGGGCAGGACGAAGCGGTACCCCGGCAGGGCGGCGTGTTCGGAGGTGTAGGTCACGCCGAGCTCCGTGCCGGCGATCTCGGCGGCCGGCTTGCAGACGGCGAAGCGGAACGAACCCGCCGCGGTGGGGGCGACGGTGAGCGTCTCGGTCGTCTCGGTCGTAAAGGGTTTGAAGAAGGTCTGCCCCGAAAGGGTGAGGCCTGTCAGCTCCTCGCCTAAGAAATTGACGGTCGGGTCGAGCTCGATGTAGGTGATGCCGGAGAATGGCGAGGGGGGAACGGTCAGCCGCACCGGGGTGATGCGCTGCGCCGCGGCCTCCTTGCTGACGGCCGCGGTCACCGCCCCGCTCGGCACGCCGGCCGTGTCGTAGGCGCGGAAGGCGATCTCGCCCTCCAGCGCCCCCGGCCAGATGCAGACCCAGGCGTAGCGGGGCGCCTCGGGGGTGCTCTCGGTCAGCAGCTTGTCGTCCGGAAAATCGAGCGTCACGGTGCGCGTTCCGCCCGCGAGCGCCGCAGCCTCGGGATGTGCGGCATCGAACGCGACGCGTCCCGCGACCTCGCGCGGGAAGGTGATCTCGAGGCGTTTGATCTCCCGCCCCAGCCCGTTCCGGCCGCCCGGAATCTCGATGCGCAGCAGGTGCGTGAGGTGGCGGAAGGCGAGTTGCGGGGGCTCCTGGGTCGAGGGGTAGGAGCTCCCGATGACCGGCAGCCGCGCGCCGGTGGCCGTGGCGACCATCAGGTCGGCCGCCGGGTCGTAGGCGCCCGTTTGCACGGCGGGAATCTCGAGGTCGAAAGCGGTCCCGCCGGCGGCGGCGCCCGCCGCGGCCTCAGCGGGGTAGAAAGCGTAGTAAGTATAGGTCCCGACGGGCATCTCTGCGGCCGTGGCGCGGAAGTCGGCCGAGGCGTAGTCGGCGTTGTAGGTGGCGAAGGTGAAGAGCGTGCGGTCGAGCTGCACGGCGCCCGTTTCGGCGTCGAAAGCCCACACGGCGATCCGGTCGCCGATCGACCAGCGGACCTCCTGCGCCGACTCCGCCGCCCCGTCGCCGACCGGGCCCAGTTCCGTGCGCGACGCCCCCCCCACACGGCACGGAGCTGCAGATCGACCTGCTGCTGAACGGGTTGGAGAGCTTCCTCCCGCTTGTCGCACGACGCCGCGAGCAGAGCGGCGGCGAGCAGGAACGGAAGAATATGTGCGGCGTTCTTCATGATGAATGCGTGATCTGTCGGATTGTTTGCAATGCAAAAATAGGTTCGCAGAACCCTTATATAAAATAAATTCAATGAAACACGCGAATCTTATAAAGAGGCGAATCGCCGATTCCTGCTATCGCCGCGACCGGATGGCGTGCAAAACGACTGTTGATGATAAAAATAGTGCGGTTCATTGAATTTATTGGATTTGCGTGCGCCTTTTGCATACATTTGCAACCGATTCCACCGACTATGCACCTTTGTCTCAGACATATCGTCCGCTGCGGCCTCGTCGTGCAGACGCTGCTGGCCGCTTTCGCCGGTTCGGCGGGTGCGGCGGTTTTGTCGCCCGACAGCTTGGCGGCAGCCGGTGCCCCTCCAGTGCCCGATACTTTGGCGGCAGCCGGCATTCCGGCGGCCGTCCCGGGTGTTCCGGCGTCCGATGCGTTGGCGGCAACCGGTGTTCCGGCAGCCGCCGATACGCTGGCGGCCCTCCGCCCTGCGGCGGCGGAACCCGCACCGCGGGCCGGCCTGGCTGCCGCCGCACCGCAAGCCGATTCGCTCGCCGCGTCGGCCGCGGAGCTCGACCGGCTCTTTGCCGTAGCCCTCGAGAAGCTCGCTGCGGCGGGTCTCGACAAGCCGATCGACGGGAAAGAAGCCGGGTCGTCCGCCCGAAAGGCGGGAATCAGTTCGCCTGCCGGCGGAACACGCGCCGGTGCATCCGCCCGGGCGGCCGGCCCCGGCAAGAGGGCCGATGCACGGACCGCCGCTGCTCCCGGAAAACGCGCCCAGGCCCCGGAATCCGGCACGCCTGCAATTGCTGCAGAAACCGAAAAGTCCGCCGCGACCGCAGCATCCGGCACATCCGCATCGGCTTCGAAAACGGCCGCGCGCGCAGCTTCTGCGGCCCCCGGCAAGCCCGTCGCGGCTGCAGCATCCGGCACAACAGCTTTTGCTGCAGCATCCGATACCTCTGCTTTTGCTTCGGAATCCGGCACGCCGGCTTCGGCTCCCGGCACCCCCGCCGCTTCCGTGCCGCGCGAGCGGAGCCGCCTGCGGGAGTTTCTGCCGCGCTTCCACCGCATCGACCGCGAAATCGACCGGGGCCGCTTCGTCTACCGAGGCGAGGTGATTCTCGGCATGACGGCCTCCTACGGCACCCTGTCGAGCGAGGACACCGACTTCCTGACGATCATCGACAACATCAACCTGAGCGGAACGCTCACCTCCGTGCAGCCCTTCTTCGGCTACCACTACCGCGACAACCGCTGCGTGGGTATCCGCCTCGGCTACCACTATCTGAAGGGCGATCTGGGCAATGTCGATCTCGACCTCGGCGAACAGAATGATATTTCGCTCAACATCAGCGAAATGGCCCTTAAGAGCGTCAGCTACTCCTTCGCGCTCTTCCACCGCTCCTACGTGGGAATCGATCCCCGCGGCCGGCTGGGGCTCTTCTCGGAGGTGGAGGCCTCGGTGACGAGCGGCACGAGCGACTTCTTCAACAACTCGGGCGAGACGCGCAAGGCGACCTACAGCGACGTGCTGCGGTTGAAGCTCGCCTTCAATCCCGGCATGGCGATCTACATCTTCCCCAACGTCTGCGCTACGGTGTCGGTCGGGTTGGGCGGCATCCAGTACAACTCGGTCCGGCAGCACGACGCCGAGGGCAATCGCACCGGCTCGCGCCGCGCCTCGAAGATGCGTTTCCGCCTCAATATCGCCGACATCAACTTCGGTCTGGTCATCCACCTTTGGGACAAGAAGCGGGAGCAGTAGCTATCCCGCCCCGTTTGCTTCGCGGTTCGGTGCCGTCCGTCCGTATAAAACACACACCCCTGCCAAAAAAGCTTTGGCGGGGGTGTTTCGTTGTTTCCGGGGGCCGGCTTCCGCTCCTCCCGGCGGCCTACCGCTTCTCGCGGAAGATGTTGAGGTGGGCCAGGAGCGGGTTGCGGCGGTCGAGCAGGAGAAATTCGAGGGCCAGCAGCACGAGGGCGATGCCGACGAGCAGGGGGTACTGTTCGTCGAACTCCTCGAAACGGAGCGTCGAGAGCTCCTGCTGCTCCATCTCGCCGATGCTCTTCACGATCTCCTCCAGGCCGATCGACTGTTTCGAGGCCCGCACGTAGAGGCCGCCGGTGCGTTCGGCGATGGCCGAGAGCATCTCCTCGTCGAGCTTCGAGACGACCATCTCGCCCCGCTCGTCGCGGATGAAGTCGCCGTCGATGCGGATCGGTGCCCCCTCGGGGGTGCCGATGCCGATCGTGTAGATGCGGACGCCCGCTTCGGCGGCGCGGTCGGCGACGGCTAAGGCGTCGTCCTCGTGGTTCTCACCGTCGGTGATGAGGATCACGACGCGGCTCTGCCCCTCGCTCTGTTCGCCCGAGAAGGCGAGCAGCGCCTGCTCGAGCGCCTTGCCGACGGCCGTGCCCTGCACGGAGACGAGCGACGGGTCGATGCGCCGCGCGAAAGCCTTGGCCATGCGGTAGTCCGAGGTGATCGGCAGCTGGACTTTCGGCTCGCCGGCGAAGACGACGAGGCCCACCCGGTCCTGCCGCAGGCGGTCGAAGAGCTTGTCGATGGCGTATTTGGTCCGGTCGAGGCGCGAGGGCTCGAAATCCTCGGCCAGCATCGAGTTCGAGACGTCCACGACGAGCATCATCTCGACGCCGCGGGCCTTCTCCTCGCGCAGCTTCGAGCCGAACTGGGGGCGTGCCGCAGCCAGCACGAGGAAGACGACAGCGAGTGTGAAGAGGATGAATTTGAGCAGGATGCGGCCGTTGGAAACCTCGGGCATCAGCTCTTCGAGCGTTGCGAAGTCGCCGAACCGGCGCAGCCGGACGCGGCGGCGGTGCGCCGCCCACAGAAAGAGGGCGACGAGCACGGGAACGGCCCACAGGAGCCACAGAAAGTGCGGATTTGCGAATCGGAACATGGGGCGCGGAGTTTAGGGAATACGTTTCAGAACGAGCGTCGAGAGGAGGAACTCGGCGGCGAGCAGCACCAAGGCGCCGAGGAGCCAGCCGAGGTAGAGCTCGTGATAGGCGACGTGCTCCGCGATCTCGACGCGCGATTTTTCCATGCGGTTGATCTCGTCGTAGATGGCCTTGAGCTTCTCCTTGTCGGTGGCGCGGAAGTAGCGGCCGCCGGTCCGTTCGGCGATGGCGGCAAGGGTCTTCTCGTCGATCTCGACCTTCTGCGGCACGAAGGTCATCTGTCCGAACATGTCGATCGCGGGGTAGGGGGCCGTCCCCTCGGTGCCGACGCCGATCGTGTAGACGCGGATACCCTGTGCCGCGGCGATCTCGGCGGCGGTCATGGGGGCGATTTCGCCGCGGTTGTTCACGCCGTCGGTCAGCAGGATGATGACCTTCGATTTGGCGTCGCTCTCGCGCAGCCGGTTGATCGCCGTGGCCAGGCCGTTGCCGATGGCCGTGCCGTCCTCGATGAGGCCGCTGCGGATGCGGCTCAACAGGGTTTGCAGGGTGCTTTGGTCGGTCGTGAGGGGCGATTGGGTGAAGGCCTCGCCCGCGAAGGCTACCAGACCGATGCGGTCGCCGTAGCGGTCGGCGATGAAGGAGCCGGCCACCTCCTTGGCCGCCGTGATGCGGTCGGGCTTGAAGTCGCGGGCCAGCATCGAGCCGCTGACGTCGATCGAAAGCATGATGTCGATGCCCTCCGAGCTGGTGTGCTCGAGCCGCTCGACGTCCTGCGGACGCGCCAGCGCCACGACGAGGAGCAGAAAGGCTGCCGCCCGCAGCACGAAGGGAAGGTGGCGCAGGTAGTAGCGCACCGTGCGGGGCGCCCGGCTGACGCCGTCGATGCTCGAGATCCGGATCGCGGCGCCGCCCTGCAGCGTCCGCCAGACGTAGTAGCCGATCATCGGCGCGAGCAGCACCGAGAGCCAGAGATAATATGGAGATGCGAAATGCATGGCTTCCTGGATGGTTTGTTTTATATGTTCCTTTTCTAAATTCGGTCGTTTCGTCTTGTTTCGGGCCGTTTTTGCCCGGTTGGGGCTGGGCCGGGTGTTTTTTACGTTCTGTTTTGGACCGTTCCATTTCGGGTCGCTCTGTTCCGGGGCAGAGCCGGCGGTGTTTCGGTCCGTCAGGACCGGCAGTCCGCAGCCGCCGGTTGTTGCAGAGATATTTTGCAGCAAGCTCGACGTCGCAGACGTCGGCAGCCCGCAGCCGCCCCCGGGCGGAGGGCTGCTCCTCTACGTCGCAGGCCCGTCCGCTCGGCTGCGGGCTCGCTTCTCGGCGATGCCGTTGCTGCTCGGCTGCGGACTTGCCTTGCGACTGGAATCGACCTCGAAGAGGTCGGCGGGCCGCAGCTTCGCCCCGCGAAGGCCCGCTGCTCGCGTCCGCTTTAGCGTCCGCTCGTGCAGGCGCTTCGCAAGCTGCGGCCCGAAGACGTCAGAAACTGCAGTCGTTCTTTCACGTGGCAGGCGTGCGCTGCGCAGGCTGCGCCCCGCATGCGTCGGCAGCCCTCTTCATCTCCCGCCAGGCTTTACCAGTTCTTCGTGCCGCGCACGACGACGCCCTGCTTCTCCTTGAGCTTCTCCTGCGTGCGGTCCTCCTGGGCCTGGATGGCATCGAGGATCTGCTGCTGCTCCTGCTCCGTCATGCCGCTTCCGGGACGGGCGTCGCCCTCCCCCTCCTGCCGCTCGGGATCTCCTTCGGGCCGGGAGGGGTGCCGGTCATTTTCGCCCGACTGCGGATCGGAGGGCTGCTGCCCGCCGTTCTGCGGCTGCTTCTGCCCGTCTTGCACGCCGTTCTGCGGCTGCTTCTGCCCCTCCTGCCCGCCGTTCTGCTGTTGATCCTGTTGATCCTGCTGGTCCTGCTGGTTCTGCTGCTGCTCGTTTTGCCCGCCGCCGTTCTGCTGCTGGTTGTCGAGCAGCCGTTTCGTGTAGGCGTAGTTGTACTTCGCCTCCCGGTCGTCGGGCCGGAGCAGCAGCGAGCGCTTGTAGCTTTCGAGGGCCTCCTTGTACTTCTGCTGCTTGAACTGCGCGTTGCCGAGGTTGTAGAGCGTCTCGGCCCGCTCCTCTTCCGTGCGCAGCGTGTCGGCTGCGGCACGCTGCATCGTCTGCTCGGCCGTCTCGTAGCGCTCGGCCTTGTAGAGGGCGTTGCCGAGGTCGTAAAGCGCCTCGAACGAGGTCGGCGCGGCCTCTGCCGCCTGCGTGTAGCGTTCGATCGCCCGCTCGTAGTTCCCTTTGTTATATTGGCGATTGCCCTTGCGGATCAGCGACCGTTCGGGCAGCTGCTGCGCCGAAAGCGTTCCGCAGAAAAAGAGCATCGCAACGATCCATACTCCTCTCGTCATCGCTCCTGTTCGTTTTTGCCCATCGGTCCCTCCTCGGCGGTGGGATCCTCCGTCGCGGGTTTCGTCTCCTCGACGAAGTAGTAGGCTTTCTGGTAATCCGTTTCGTTCTGCTCGGCCTCGGGATGCGCCTTGGCGAACTTCACCAGATCGGCGTCGCGCAGAATGGCCGTGAGGTCCATGCGCGCCTTGTCGGGCAGTTCGATCGTGCGCATCGCATCGAGAATCTCGTCCGTGGTCATCTCCATGGCGCCGACCCCCCAGCGGCCGGCTAAGTAGGTGCGCAGAATCTCGGTGAGGGCCGAATAGTATTGTTTGTGCCGGTTGTTCTGCCACAGCTTCTGGTGGTGCAGCGTCTCGAGCGCCCGGATGGCCGCCAGGTGCGGCGGCAGAGGCGGCGCAGGCTTGAAGAGCTCCTTCAGCCGGCGGCCGCGCCGGCGGAGGTAGCGGTCGAGGCCGAAGCCCGCGGCCGCGAGCAGCAGCAGCGCCGCAAGGCCCCATGTGAGGTAGCCTTTGATCTCGGCCAGCCGGAACGGCAGGGTCCGCTGTCCCTTCAGGTCGTAGATCGACTGCGACGTCGAGTCGATCGCGAAAGTCCCGACCCGCAGCAGCAGCGAATCGGCCGCGTAGAGCGTATCGACGATGTTCTTGTCGGCGTAGAGCACCCCGGGGGAGCCGAGGTTGAGCCGCCCCTCCTGGAAGGCGGCCAGCCGGTAGCGCTTGGCCAACTTCAGCAGGCGGCCGTCGCGGGCGAGCGTGTCGACCGGCAGGCTCTCGACGAGTTCGACCGCACTGCGGTCGGGGGTGTCGAACTCGGGGAACGAGACCGTCTGCACGAGGTCCTTTTCGACCTCGATCACCACCTCGAAGCGGTCGCCGATAAAGACGCTGTCGGGTTCGAGGTGCGCCGTGACGCGCGGACGCTGCTGGGCCGCAACCGGAAAAGCGGCCGGAAGAGCGGCTGCGAGGAGGGCGGACAGCGCCGCTGCGAGGAGCGCGGGAAGCGAAAGCGGGCGTTTCATCGTTGTTTGAAAAGTTTGATCAGCTCGGCCACGTAGTCGCCTTGGGTGGAGACCAGCGCCGTGTCGATGCGGTTGTGTTTGAGCGTGCGGTCGATCCGTTCGCTGCGTTCGCGCCAGCGGGCGGCGTAGTGGTCGCGGACGGCGCGCGACGAGGTGTCGACCCACACCTTGCGGCCCGTCTCGGCGTCGCTCAGCGTGAGGATCCCCACGTCGGGGAGCTCCGCTTCGCGCGGGTCGCAGATGCGGATGCCCACCAGGTCGTGCCGGCCGCGGGCGATCTTCAGGGCGTCGTCCAGCGCGTCGGCATCCTGCGACGAGTCGAGGAAGTCGGAGAGGATGAAGGCCGTGCAGCGCTTCTTGTTGACGTTCGTGAGGAAGCGGACCGGCTCCGAGAGCCGCGTGCGGGTCGACTGCGGTTCGAAGCCGATGAGCTCGCGGATGATCGTCAGGATGTGGCTGCGCCCCTTCTTCGGGGGGATGAACTTCTCGACGCGGTCCGAGAAGAAGATGCAGCCCACCTTGTCGTTGTTCTGCGCGGCCGAGAAGGCCAGCACGGCGGCGATCTCGGTCATGACGCTCTGCTTGAGGCGGGCCGTCGAGCCGAAGAGCCGCGAGGCCGAGACATCCACGAGCAGCATCATCGTCAGCTCGCGCTCCTCTTCGTAGACCTTGATGTGGGGCTTGCGCGAACGGGCCGTGACGTTCCAGTCGATATCGCGCACGTCGTCGCCCGCGCGGTACTCGCGCACCTCGGAAAACGACATGCCGCGGCCGCGGAAAGCCGTGTGGTACTTTCCGGCGAAGATCTCGTTCGAGAGGCCGCGCGTCTTGATCTCGATTTTGCGGACGCGTCGGAGAAGGTCGTTTTCGGTTTCGCGCATCGCTTAGGGGACGATTACGTTGTTCAGGATATCGGTGATGATCTCCTCGGTGGTGATGTTCTCGGCTTCGGCTTCGTAGGTGAGGCCGATGCGGTGGCGCAGGACGTCGTGGCAGACGGCGCGCACATCCTCGGGGATGACGTAGCCGCGGCGGCGGATGAAGGCGTAGGCGCGGGCCGCCTTGGCCAGCGAAATCGAGGCGCGGGGCGAACCGCCGTAGGCGATGAGCGAGCCGAGCCGTTCGAGGTTGTACTCCTTGGGTTCGCGCGTGGCGAAGATGATATCGACGATGTAGCGCTCGATCTTCTCGTCCATGTAGACGTCCTCGACGACGCGGCGCGCCTTGACGATGTCTTCGGGGCGGATCACCTTGTCCACCTGGGGCAGGCCGGCGCCCGAGAGGTTCATGCGGACGATGTCGCGCTCCTCCTGCTTCTTGGGGTAGGAGATGCGGGCCTTGAGCATGAAACGGTCCACCTGCGCTTCGGGCAGCGGGTAGGTGCCCTCCTGCTCGAGGGGGTTCTGCGTGGCGAGCACCAGGAAGGGCTGCGGCAGGGGAAAGGTCTCGTCGCCGATGGTCACCTGCCGCTCCTGCATCGCTTCGAGCAGGGCCGACTGCACCTTGGCCGGCGAACGGTTGATCTCGTCGGCGAGGACGAAGTTGGCGAAGACGGGGCCTTTGCGGACGATGAAGTCCTCGGTTTTCTGCGAGTAGATCAGCGTACCCAGCAGGTCGGCCGGCAGCAGATCGGGGGTGAACTGGATGCGCGAGAAGTCGGCGTCCACGGCCTTGGCCAGCGTCGTGATGGCCAGCGTCTTGGCCAGACCCGGCACACCCTCGAGCAGGATATGGCCGTTCGAGAGCAGACCGATGAGCAGCGTGTCGACCAGATGGCTCTGCCCGACGATCACCTTGCCCATTTCGGTGCGCAGCGTATCGACGAAGAGCGATTCGCGCTCGATCCGTTCGTTGAGTTCCTTGATGTTGATGAGTTCGCTCATGGATGTAGTATGGTGTTTGTTTGCGTTTGTCGGTTGCTGTTTGCGTTCGCCGTTTCGGGTGGAACGGTTGGAGGGACAAAAATATTGTAAAAAACGGAAATTTTCAAGCGGTCCGCCAATTGCGGCGCGATTGACCCGGTGCAAAAAGCCGCGGCCGAATATTTGTTGGGAGGCAGACCCGCAGCCGAGCGGAAGGGGTGCTCGAGCGGACCAGCGGGACGCGAAGATGCAGCCCTCCGCCCGGGGGCGGCTGCGGGCTGCCGATCCCTGCGGGACCGAATTTGCCGGCAGCCATTTCACCAAAAAACGCAGGTCATGTTGAATTTCGGCCTTGAAAAGGCCGTGCGGGCCGCAGCCTGGGGGCGGCGGAGGCCCGCAACTTGCGTCCCGCAGGTCCGCTCGTGTGAGCCCTCCGCAGGCTGCAGTCCGAATTATAATATATGCCCAAACGTGCCCACAACCCCATCTAATTTTGAATCTTGAATTTTGAATCTTGAATTTGCGGCTCCGACTGGAGCCGCAGCGGGCCGCAGCTTCGCCCGGCGAAGGCCCGCTCCCCGCGTCCGCCTTTGCGTCCGCTCGTGCAGGCGCTTCGCAAGCTGCTGCCCCGAATCGGGAGGTATGCCCAAGCAAGCCCGCAGCCGAGCGGACGGGCCCGCGACGTAGAAGAGCAGCCCTCCGCCCAGGGGGAGGCCCGCAACTTGCGTCCCGCAGGTCCACTCGTGCGAGCCCTTCGCAAGCTGTGTCCCGTATCGGAGCGTATGCCCAAGCCAGCCCGCAGCCGAGCGGACGGGCCTGCGACGTAGAGGAGCAGCCCTCCGCCGGGGGGCGGCTGCGGGCTGCCGGTCCTGCCGGACCGAATTTGCCGGCAAGCACCTCCACTGAAACCGCCGTTGCGCCCCGCCGGTCCCTGCCACCACCCAACAAAAAAATCGGCCGCCCCGAAAGGCGGCCGAACTTTTTAATACGCAAGTGATCAATCGCTTATTTTACCTTGTAAAACAGATAGACACCACCTGTCCCACTGGTTGGGCTTGTATAACTCCTTAAATAATTTGAGCTTGCACTACCAGCCGTAACCAGATAAACTTCATAAGCGCTACACTTCATAGCTAATCCACCTCTCTTTGTGTCATCAGAAATCGTCCAATAGGGAGGCTCACCGCTGGTAACGTCATTCAAAACGAGTTTGCGAGTACTTTTAGCGCTGCTCGAAAGATACTTGCCCCCGATTTTGATGTAATAATCCCCAGCTGCTGCATCTTTCGCTTCCAATACGATTTCGGCAGCATCCGTTAGATCGATGGTCTCATTCCCTTCGTTGTACACTCTCCCATCAGTCGTTATGAGATCATGCCCCGAGGACAAAGTTCCTTTGGCGAACGCATAACCGGCGTCGATTTTTGCTGCCATGTAATAAGTCCCGGCCTGCAGTTCTGTTGCATTTTTAATGTAGCGATAATGGTCGACAGCTACATCGGCCGGTGTAACGGCTACACTCGGCATCGAAAGCATCGTGTTTCTGGCCAAGGTGATACCGGCAGCGCTGCCGATGGTCTTTTCCTGTACGCCGACCGTCCCGCCATCGCCGGTAACGGTAAACGTAACTTTCAATCCCGACGAATAGGTTCCGAATGCGACGGCTACATACAGATACTGGGGCCCGTCGCCTAATGGCAGGTTGTTGCAGTTCAGCGTGATGGACGACGATTTGTTCTCTTCCTTAATTCCAGCGTCTGCCGCATAAGCGGTCGTCCAGTCGTCGGCCGTTACATCGATAGCAAAACGGCCTGCCAGCTGTTCGCCTCCGATACTTTCGATCTTTATGTTCTCCAGGAACATGCCGTTCGTATAGGTATTGCTCGACCCGGCAGCGGCCGCACCTTTCGTTACGGGAATCTTCAGGAAAGCATTCATCGTTTTGAGTGCGAACGTTCCGTCAACGGTGCCGACCGGGCAATTGGCGACTTTCCCCGCCAGCATGCATGAATTGGCAATGCTTGTGCCGTCAGCTTCCTGATTTGTAGCAATGGCCAGTCGTAAATTGTTACCGGAGCGGCTAATGAATGAGCTGACCGTTGCGAAATAATCGGTCGTAGTAATATCCGTTCCCGCTTCTGGCAGCGTTCCCGTAAATACGGCGGAGGTACTGTTATAACTGCTTAATGTAAACGTGTTGTTTGCATAAGCGGTATTTGTCGAGGTCGTCATTCCCATTTTGTCTGCATTTTCCCACGTTAATGAGAATTTGCTGCCGTTTTCTTCGATAGCGACACGGGTATCGGCATCGAGGACCGGTTCATAGGCGACACCGATCGTCTCCTTTTTTGCGTCGTCGATATTCGTCGGATCGGCGGCCTCCTTTTCGCAGGATTGAAGCAACGCAATCGAGCAAAGGAAATAGAGTATCTTTTTCATGGTTGTAACTCCTTTATTTGCTATTAGTCCCAATTGCCATCGGCGCTGTACCCTTCTTCCGTCTCGGAACCTGGGCTCGTGGCAAAACCCTGCTCGACGGCTACCTCGATAAGCTCTACGCTCGGGGCCTCATAGGAAAATTTCCCCCCCCCAATTTTTTTGGATCGTTTTCATTGTGTTTTTAATTATAAAAGTTAGTTAATGAGTGTTTTCTATCGTTGTTGCAATACGGGGAAAAGGCCTTTCGGGAGGCCTCCTGCCCCCGTTGGCGCATCGAATCGGAGAGTGGAACACTGCGGCCGCAGCCGCGTTGCCGCCGTCTGCACAAACATCCCTGCGCTTCGTCAGGCGACCACAACAAATGTAGTGTATTTTTCGTGCAGGTATGTTTCATTTCTATTACAAAATACGGATATATTCCTAATTTGGCCAACATTAAGCACATTTCGAACAATTTGCCTGCCGAACGGAAAAGTCGGCGATACTTCTCTTTTATAATTAAAAACACAATGAAAACCAATTTGAACAAGGCGGCTGCGCGTCCGTACGAGGCACCGGCTGTGGAACTGATCGAGGTGGCCGTGGAGCAGGGCTTCGCTGCAAGCGAAGGCGAGGCTGCCATCTTGTCTTGGGATGAGGACCCCGAAGATGTAAACATGTAACCCCACCGAGCGATGAAAAAGATTTTTTCGTGGGGGTTGATGGCTGTTGCGTTGACCCTTTTCAACGGTTGCTCGAAAGAAGAAGCCGTAGAAATACCCGAAACCGAGGGGAATCCGTTCGCCCTGGTCGCTACTCCCGAAAGCCGTACCGTCAATGAGGATCTGAATACCGTCTGGGCCGAAAACGACGGTGTCAACGTCTTTCATGCCGCAGCCGGAACCACCGCATATACGTCGGACGGCGAGTTCACGATTGCGGCGGCCGACATCGAAGCCGGTAAATTCACCGGTAAGCTGGGCGGCGCGCTGAATGAAGCCGCCTATGACTGGTATATGTTTTATCCGTACAGTAAATATATCACAACACCGGCCAATACCTCGTCCGGATATATGGCGATCGGTTCAAAGGCAACGGACTCCCAGACGCAGACCGGGAATAACAGCATGGCCCACATCGCCGGAGAAAATTATCCGCTTTACGGCAAGGCTGTCGGCGTAGCTGCCGCTGCCGTACCGAGCATCACGATGCATCAAGCCGCTGCGCTGGTTGCCGTGAATGTAACGAATCCGGCGACCGCAAGCGATGCCATCACGGTATCGACGGTGGAACTGACAGCCCCCGAAGATATTGTCGGTACGTATTACATCAATTTTGCAGGCGAGGAGGTCGTTTACACACCGTCCGGTGATACCTATGTGTCCAACACGGCGAAACTGGACGTTACGAACGGTACGGCCCTCAATCCGGGTGAGAGCGCCAAATTCTATCTCGGTGTCAAACCGTTCGAATTGAACAACGGGGCATTGACGATCAAGGTAACCGACGGCAAGGGCATGATCTATGAAAAGACGACCGAGGGGCTGACCGCATCGTTCACCTCCGGCAAGATCAAGACGGTGAATTTCGATTTGGCAACTGCCGTCACGGAACAGCCTGTTATTAATACATATACAAAAATCACGACGCAGGCTGAGCTGACGAGCGGTCAGTATCTGATCGTTTACGAGGCTGGAAATTTGGCTGCCGACGCATCGAAAGATGCAAAAAGCACCGGAATCGGCGCCAATGGTACCAACGTCAAGGTGACGATTGAGAACAATGAAATCAAGACTTCAGCAGATGCGTTCACTCTTACGGTACTCGATGCATCAAATGGAACTGCAACGATCCAGAATACGACGGGGAGTTATTTGAATTCGAGCAGCGGATCAAACGGTATCGTTAGCGCTACCGCAGAAGAGAAGCGTAATTGCACTATCACCGTAAATGAGGACAGCACGGTTAAAATCGCGAACTTTGATGCCACGACGCAATTCCGAGTCAACACATCGAATGGTATATTCTTCCGTTTTTATAAAAATGAGACGGTAACAGGAACTACTGCTTCGAATTACAAGGCTCTCTGTCTCTACAAGAAAGTCGAATAACAAATTCTAATTTCAACAACTGGCCCGACCGTTTATAGCGGTCGGGGCTTTTTTTATTCTAACATCAAGTCCTTCAAAGGAATCGGGCCGCGGTTTGCGAAGGACACGCACAAGCGGACCTACGGACGTGGGGAGCGGGTCTTCGCGGGGGCGAAGCTGCGGCCCGCTGCGGCTTCGTTGAAGCCGCAAATTCAGCATCCAAAATTCAAGATTCAAAATTGCCGCTCGGGCTGCAGCCTGCGGAGGGCGCACACGACTGTAAGGAGTTGCGGGCCTCCGCCGCCCCCAGGCTGCGGCCCGCCAATCGCTGCGCGATTGATTTGGTGTAAAAAACTGCCGGCAAAATCGGTCGCAAAGCCATCGAATTCCCTGCTCCATTGCCTGATAACTGCCGTCCGTCGCTCTCTTCGGAGCCGGTTCGCGTCATTCTGTCGTTTTTTTATATACCTTTGCGGTCGGAACTTCCCAATTTTTCTCCGAACCATGCAGAAGCAACCCCGCACGCCGGCCGCCTGGGTCTCGGCTATTCCGCTCGTCGTCCTGACGCTGCTTTTCTACGTCGTGATCCGCTGCTTCGGCGGCGACGCGATCTACGGCGGCAGCCAGATCGCCCTCCTCACCGCGTCGTCCGTGGCGGCGATCCTCGCCATCGGCTATTTCGGGTGCTCCTGGCAGCAGCTCGAGGATGCGATCGTCGAGCATATCCGCTCCGCCACCTCGGCCATCCTCATCCTGCTCCTGATCGGCGCCATCGCCGGCACCTGGATGCTCTCGGGCATCGTCCCCACGATGATCTACTACGGGCTGCAGCTGCTCCATCCGAGCTATTTCCTCGTCGCCTCGTGCCTGATCTGCGCCGTTGTCTCGCTCATGACCGGCAGCTCGTGGACCACCATCGCCACGATCGGCGTCGCCCTGATGGGGGTCGGCGAGGCGATGTCCCTGCCCGAAGGGTGGGTCGCGGGCGCCATCATCTCGGGCGCCTACTTCGGCGACAAGCTTTCGCTGCTCTCCGACACGACCGTCCTGGCCTCCTCGACCGTCGGCGTGCCGATCTTCACGCACATCCGCTATATGCTCTACACGACCGTCCCCTCGATGATCGTGGCGCTCGCCGTCTTCGCCGTCGCGGGGGTGCTCCACGATGCCGCAGCCGGCGCTCATGCCGATCTCTATGCCGAGACGCTCGCCGCGACCTTCCGCATTACCCCCTGGCTGCTGGTCGTCCCCCTCGTGACGGGCATCCTGATCGCCCGCCGGCTCCCCGCCATCATCACGCTCTTCGTCGCCGTGGTCCTCGCCTGCGCGGCGATGTTGACGGTGCAGCCCGCGTTGGTGAACGAGGTGGCGGGCGTCGCCGAGGCCGACTTCTTTTCGAACTTCAAAGGGGTGCTCGTCACCTGCTACGGCTCGACGTCGATCGAGACGGGCGTGCCGGCCCTCGACGAACTGGTCGCGACGCGCGGCATGGGCGGGATGATGAATACCGTCTGGCTGATTCTCTGCGCGATGGTCTTCGGCGGCATCATGACCGGCAGCGGGATGCTGCAGTCGCTGACGGCCCTCTTCCTGCGGCTCGTGCGGCGGACCGTCTCGGCGGTCGCCTCGACCGTCGGTGCGGGGATCTTCTTCAACCTCTGCTCCTCCGACCAGTATATCTCGATCATCCTGACGGGGCGTCTTTTCAAGGGGCTGTACGAGGAGCGGGGGCTCGAACCGCGCCTGCTGAGCCGTGCGGTCGAGGATTCGGCGACCGTCTGCTCGGTGTTGATCCCCTGGAATTCGTGCGGCATGACGCAGGCCACGGTGCTGGGCGTCTCGACCTTTACCTATTTTCCCTATTGCATCTTCAACCTGGTGAGCCCCGCGATGTCGATTTTTGTGGCGGCGATCGGATGGAAGATCGAACGCATCAAAACCTTCGAACGATGAAGACGAAACTGGCGATTTTCGATCTGGACGGGACGCTGCTCGACACGATCAGCGATCTGGCGGCCGCCTCGAACCACATGCTGCGCCTCCGGGGGCTCGGCGAACATACACGGGAGGAGTACCGGCACTTCGTCGGCAACGGGATTCTGCGGCTGGTGGAACGGGCGCTGCCCGAGGAGCTCCGCACGGCGGCCTACGTGCAGGCGGCCCGGGCCGACTTCCTGGCCTACTACATCGACCATATCGACCTGGAGACGGTGCCCTATGCGGGGATTCCCGCCCTGCTCGGGGAGCTCGCGCGGCGCGGCGTGACGCTGGCCGTCGCCTCGAACAAGTTCCAGGCCGGGACCGAAAAGCTCGTGCGGCGCTTCTTCCCGGCGATTCCCTTCGCGGCCGTCTGCGGACAACGCCCCGGGGTGCCGCTCAAGCCCGATCCGACGGTCGTGCGCGAGATTCTCGCCGTGTGCGGCGCCGCACGCGAGGAGGTGCTCTACGTCGGCGATTCGGGCATCGACATGGAGACGGCCCGCGCGGCGGGGGTGCGGTCGGTCGGCGTGACGTGGGGGTTCCGCTCCCGCGCGGAGCTCGAAGCGGCCGGCGCCGATCATCTGGCCGCGACGGCGGCGGAGATTCTGGAGCTGGTCGGGTAGCGCGGCGGCCGGTGGCAACGCGGTTAGGGGCGGATCGCACGGTTCCGGTTGGGGCGTGCGGCATCGGGCCGGAGAGCGCGGTTCCGGCCGGGTGGCAGGGCGTCGTTAGGCTGTACGTTCGGCCGGGGGCGAGGTGGTTTCCTTGCTTGTTTTGTGTGCTTCGTCCGCAGTTCCTGCCGGACGAATTTGTCGTTGTTTCGACACATCCTATCGACGTATTTCCCTTTCTTTGATTTTTTTGGTGCGATATCCCCGCACGTGTTGTTCGTAACGGAAATATTTTTTATCTTTGACTTTGCCAAGACGACGTATCTTGGTTATGCTCGGGCACAACGCCCGAAGCGGACATATTAGATGAAAGTGTTTTCGCTTTTGTCCTCATTAGAAAATGTAGCAGTTTTCAAAGAATCAAGGGCAACGAACAGCACTCATTTCTTGTTTAGATCATGGTTCGGACGCAACAGATACGCCCTGCCCCATATCTATTCAAGTGTGGGGTATCGCGTCGTTTATTTGATTCAAGGTCCTGCTACAACCTTCTAATGGATAAACGAAAATCAGCTCCACACTTTCCTTTTTTACATAACCCGCTATCGGGGAGCGGATAGCGTCAAAGCGGGAGCGAAGCGACAAAACGAACGGGATTCGGATGGTGTCCGAATCCCGTTTTAGCAAAGTTCAAATACCGGCGTAAGCCGGTCGAAAATATTTTTGAAAAACAAGCATTTCAGTAACGCTTCGTTTTACGCTGGAGAACGCTTCGTTCAAAAATGCGCGAACATTTCGTTTTGCGGATTATACTCGAATGGATAAATCCCCTTGTTCGATTTCGCGTACAACCGACAACTTAAACCCCAGCGAATAATCCCGTTGCGTCCGCTTGATATTCAAGCTTTTAATCTCTTCTCCCATAGCTTAATCTTTTTTTGTGTAACGCTATTGCAGGACGAGACAGGAATCGGATAAAAGAAAAGAGGCCGCGCATCGCGCGGCCTCTTTTCATGTTGTCGGGAGAGCCCCTCGGCAGGCTCCGGCAGTCAGCGACGCCCCCCCCCGGCAGTTAGCGCCGGCAGAGCGGGACTACTCGGCCGAAGCGGCGAGCGGCGCGGCCTGCGTGTAGCTGCGGGCAGCCAGCTCCTTGTCGAACATGTACTGACCGTACTTGTTCCCCTCGACCGCCTCGCAGGCGGCGATCATCTCGCGGGCGTTGCCCTCTTCCTCGACCTGCTCGTTGATGAACCAGACGAGCATGTTCGACGAGGCGTAGTCCTTGTCGGCGGCGGCGATGGCGGCCAGATTGTTGATGAGGGCCGTCACCTTCTGCTCGTGGGCCAGCGTGTCGCGGAACATCTCCAGCGCCGAGCTCCACTCGGTGCGCACCTCGGCGATCGGGAGCAGCGTCACCTTCGCGTCGCGGGCGTTGAGGTAGTTCTGGAAGATGCGGGCGTGGTCCTGCTCCTCGCGGAACTGGACGTAGAACCAGTTGGCGACCCCCTTCAGCCCCTTGGCCTCGGCGTCCATCGACATCGAAAGATAGAGATAGGCCGACCAAAGTTCGGCGTTGATCTGCGCATTGATTGCGTCGTGCAGTTGTTTGCTTAACATAACGGTATTGTTTTTAACGGTTTGTTTGTTTCGTCTGTCCGACAGCAAAGATACGACACAAATTCGAAAAACGGATCGTTTTTTCGATCATCTTATCCGATGACGCCATAGGCTTTTCCGATCGGGGCGTTCAGCCCGCATCGGGGAACACTCTGCCCGTGCCGGGGATAGGGCGCTCCGGTCAGTCGTCCACCTCCACAAGGCGGAACTGCCGGTCGAAGGTGAGGTCGATGCCGTTTTCGAGCTCGACCTCGTATTCGCGGCGGTCGCGTTCGATCGAACGGATGCGGGCCCCCTCGAAGTCGGCGGCGACCGCATCGCGGATCGCCTGCGGAACGAGGGCCTGCGGCACGGGCTGGCGGCGGCACTCGATCTTGGTCCAGGCGCCCGCCTTGTCGAACTCGATTTTGGAGCCGTCCGAGAAGAGCACCGTATACTCGCGTTCGAGGAGCGAACGCTCCACCGTGGAGCGGCTGACGCGTAGCCCGTCGAAGTGGGCGGCGAGCAGCTCGCGCGCCGCAGCGGGCAGATCGGCGTAGGCGATCGGACGGTCGTCGCCGGCCGAAGCCGGCCGGGTGGAGAGAAGGATCGCCGAGGCGATCAACAGCAGCATTCTTTTCATGGTCTTACGGATATTTTTAGGGGTTTTCAGCAAATTCGGGGCCGAAGCGGCCGGCGGCGTTCGGAAGCGCGATCTGAACATGGCCAAACGCATGTTCAGACGCACGTTCAGAACTGCGGCCAGAAGCGCGATCAGAAACGCGTTCAGAAGCATGGCCAAACGTGGGCTCCGGAGCGCGGTCAGAAGCGGACCTTGAGGCCGAGGTACCAGCTTCGGGGCAGGAGGGGGCCGTAGACATAGCCCGAGTCGCGCTCCGGGCCGAGGTCGAAGTCCTCCTGGTAGGCGTCGAAAAGGTTCTTCACGCCGCCGAAGAGCTCCATCTGCACCTCTTTGTAGAGCTGCAGGGTGTAGCCGAGCCGCAGGTTGAGGTCGAAGAACCGGGGCGTCTCGACTGCCGTGTCCCGTTCGACGCCCGAGCCGGCCATGTGCTGCACGAGCATGCGGCCCGTGTAGTTGCCCGTCAGATCGAGGTCCAGCCGCCGGGCGGGTTTCAGCTCGAGCGTCAGGAATCCGTAGGTGTCGGGGGTGCGGAACATCCGCTTCTCGGAGGCGACGTCGGGATCCTCGCTCCACTGTTCGGGCTCCTTGTAGCGGCTGCGCTGCCAGGTGAAGCCCGCCTGCAGCTCGCACCAGGCGGCGAAGATCGCCCGCCCTTCCAGATTCAGGCCGCAGACCGTGGCCCCCGAGCCGTTGTAGCGCTCCTTGATCGTGCCTCCGTCCTCTCCGACGGCGAGATCGCGCAGGGCGAAGACGTCGGAGAGGGTCGTGTGGAACCCTTCGATCACGAAGTTCGTCGAGACGCGCCCGAAGGTGTGGTACCACTCCGCCGAGGCGCTCCATGAGGCCGACCGCTCCTCCTTCAGCCCCTCGGCCAGACGGATGCGGACGCGCTCGCCGCCCACGATGGCGATGTGCAGGTCCTCGTCGTAGGCCTGCGGCGCGCGGTAGCCGCCGGCGTAGCTCAGGCGGAGGCTGAGATTTTCGCCGGGATTGAAACGCAGGTTCATACGGGGCGAGAAGATCGCCCCGCCGACCAAGTTGTGCTTGTCGAGCCGTCCGCCCACGAGAATCGACCACCGCTTCGTCTTCCACTCGTTCTGGAGGTAGCCGCCGTAGATGCGGACCTGCTGCCGGGTGTCGATGCCGTAGCCGACCGAGGTGTCGTGCAGCTCGTTGTAGCTGCACTCGGTGCCGACGGTCAGCTCTGCCGGCATGAAGAGGAGCCGCTCGAAGTCGTGGATGTACTGTGCCCCGAAAGCGGCCGTGAGGTCGTGCGTGCGGCCGTAGGCGTCGGGGTCCTGCCCGGCGCCGTAGTAGCTGCTGCGCTCCGTGTTCTGGAACGAGCCGTAGAGATTCACGCGGTTCACGCGGTCGGGCGACGACCAGTCGAAGGCGAGGCTTCCGCCGTCGATCGTGTGGTCGGCCTGCTCGCAGATCTGGGCCTCGTGGGGCGGGAGGTCGAGGCGGTCGCCGCCGCGGCGGTGGTCCTTGATGCGGTGGTACTGGGCCGTGATCCGCGAGTAGGCCCCCGTGCGGAAGTAGGCGCGCATGCCGAGTGCCTCGGCCTCGGTTTCGAGCACCTCCGTGAAGCCGTCGCCGTTGTCGTCGTAGCCCGTGCCGCGGCGGCTCTGGGCGAAGACGCCGAGGGCTGCGCGGCCGCTTTCGGAGACGAGCGAGGCGTTGAGGGTCGTGGCGTTGTCGAAGGCGCTGCTGCAGCCGACCGAGGTGATCGTGTGGCTCAGCTCGGCCATGCTGCGCGTCGGCTCTTTCGTGATGACGTTGATCGTGCCGCCGATGGCCGACGAGCCGTAGAGGGCCGAGCCGCCGCCGCGCAGCACTTCGACGCGCTCGATCATGTTGGCCGGGATCTGTTCGAGGCCGTAGACGCTCGTGAGTGCCGAGAAAAGGGGATGCGAATCGACGAGCAGCTGCGAATAGCGGCCGTCGAGGCCGTTGATGCGGACCTGCGGGAAGCCGCAGTTCTGGCAGGTGTTCTCGACGCGGACCCCCGGCTGGAAGGAGAGGCCGCCGGCCAGCGAGCTGGCGCTCGTGCGGACGAAGAGGTCGCCGTCGAGGACGTTCACCAGCGATGGAGCCTCGCGCTTGAGCCGCTCGGAGCGGCTGGCCGAGACGACCACCTGGTCCATCGTGACGGCCTGTTCGGCGATTTCGAAGTGAAGCTCGACGGTTTCGCTCCGGCGGATCGAGACCTTCTTGCGCTCGGTGCTGTAGCCAAGTGCCTTCGCCTCGACGGTGTAGTCGCCGAAGGGGATGTTCTTGATCAGGTAGTGGCCCGTGGCGTCGGTCGTGACGCCCATCGTCGTGCCGACGAGCGCGATCGTGACGTAGGGGAGGTGCTCGCCGGTGCGGCTGTCGATGACGTGGCCGAAGAGGTGGGCGTCGGTCGCCTTGCGGACGGGGTGTGCAGGGGTTGCGGCGGAGGCTTGCGCGGCTGCGGCTGCGGGTCGTGTGGCGGCTTGTGCGGGGGCCTGTTCGGCGGTTGCTGCGGGTTGCGCTGCGGGTTGCGCAGCGGTTTGCACGGGGAATTGCGCGGCGGTTTGCGCGGCGGCGGAGAGGCTGCCGGCAAGGTGGCCGGCGAGGAGCAACAGGAAGATCGGAAGAGGTCGTTTCATGTCGTTCGCGTTTGGAATTCGTTGTTCGCGGTGCGAAAATAGCGTTTTTTCGGCGCAAAAGTAGGCAGTTTCGCCCGGACCGGCAATACCTACAAATGGGGAGGCTGGAAGGCGGGCTTTTGCGCAAAATCAATCCGGCGGGCCGCAGTCTCGGTTTTGCTGGAAATGCCGGCCAGCAAATTCGGTCCGTCAGGACCGGGCGGGCCGCAGCCTCCCCGGCGCGGAGGCCCGCTGCTCGCGTCCCGAAGGTCCGCTTCGAGCGTGCACTCCGCAGGCTGCAGCCCGAATCGGAAAGTATCCCAAGCAGGTCAAGCAACCCCATTTAATTTTGAATCTTGAATTTTGAATTTCGGCCTTGAAAAGGCCGAGCGGGCCGCAGCTTCGCCCGGCGAAGGCCCGCCACTCGCGTCTGCTCGTGCCGCCCTTCGCAAGCTGCGCCCCGAGTTTGTAATTCTGAATTTTGAATATTGAATTCTGAATTTGCACCCGGAACGGGTGCAGCAGCCCGCAGCCGTCCCCTGGCGGAGGGCTGCTTCTTTGCGTCGCAGGCCCATCCGCTCGGCTGCGGGATTGCTCTGCGTAGGAATCGACCTCGCAAGAGGTCGGCGGGCCGCAGCCTTCGCCCGGCGGAGGTCCGCAGTTCGTATCCGAACATGCGTGCGCTCCGCAGGCTGCGTCCCGAGCTTGAAAACGAAATGCAGCGCAGCCTGCGCCCCGAGATCGAACGATCCGGCACTTCAAAAAAACGACCGGCGATCGCAGGATCGCCGGTCTGTAAGTCGCGAAAATAGTCGCGAAGTAAGCCGCGAGAGGGCTATTCCGCCTTCGGGGCCTCGTTCTGCGCCAGGGTCATCATGACGTTGTCGAGGTGGATCTCGTCGCAAAGCCCCGAGATCGACTGCTCCTTCTCGACATTCTCGAAGCGGCAGTCCTTCAGATAGATGTCGTGCACGTTCGAGAGGGTGTCGAGGGCCGTTACGCAGATGCCGTAGCGGCTCTTCCCGCTCGTGACGTTCTCTAAATAGACGTGCTGCACGGTGGGGTAGAAGGTGGCGTCGCCGACGCTCTTCTTGTCATAGATGAGGTTGATCTTGAGCACGGCCTCCTTGCACTGGCCGACCTTCACGTTGCGCACGTAGATATGCTCGATCACGCCGCCGCGGCGGGCGTTGGTCTTGATGCGGATGGCGCGGTCCAGCCTGGGCGAATCCATCTCGCAGTTCTCGACGAAGAGGTTGCGGTAGCCGCTGGCGATCTCGCTGCCGACCACCACGCCGCCGTGGCCGTTGTTCATCTTGCAGTTGCGGACGATGATGTTCTGGCTCGGCACGTTGTGACGGCGGGCATCCTCGTCGCGTCCCGCCTTGATGGCGATGCAGTCGTCACCTGTGTTGAAGTGGCAGTTCTCGATCAGCACGTAGTTGCACGATTCGGGGTCGCAGCCGTCGCCGTTGGGGCCTTCGTTATTGAAGGTCACGCCGCGGACGGTGACATTCTCGCAGAAGACGGGGTGCAGGTTCCAGAAGGGCGAGCGGATCATCGTAACCCCCTCGACGAGAATGTTCTTGCACTCGAAGGGGCTGACCAGCTGCGGACGCATGCCGTAGCCGTGCCCCATGCGGCGCTCCTCGACGGGTTTGCCGGCGATCATCCACTCCAGCAGCAGCGGCCGGCCGTAGCGCTGCGTGTTGCGGCGCTCCTTCTCCCAGTCGGTGTCGGAGTCCCAGACCATGCTCCACCAGTTGGCTTTCGAGGCGCCGCCGTCGATCGTTCCCTTGCCCGTCACGGCGATGTTCTCCTGCCGGTAGGCGTAGATCATCGGCGAGTAGTTGTAGCAGTCCATGCCCTCCCAGCGGGTGCGGACCAGGGGGTAGTGGTCGAGGTTGTCCGAAAAGAGGAGCACAGCGCCCTCTTCGAGGTGCAGATCGACGTTCGAGAGAAGCGTCAGGGCTCCCGTCAGCCAGGTGCCGGCCGGAACGACGACGCGGCCGCCGCCCTCGGCATTGCATTTCGCGATGGCGGCGTTGATCGCCTCGTGGCAGACGGTGTCGGGCGTGGCGCCGAAGTCGCGGATGTCGAACGTCTTGTCGGGGAAGGTCGGGGCGACGATCTTCGATTCGATCTCGGGGTAGATCGTCGTCCAGGCCCGTTCGCTCGGCGTGGGGGCCGTGCAGGCGGCTGCCAGCAGGGTCAGCAGCGGAATAAACAGTCGTGAAGTTTTCATGTTAGTTGGTTTTGGGTGATAATTTCGGTCAAAGATACGAAAAGTCGAGCGCAGAAGCAAGCGACAGCTTGATTTTGCCGAGGCGGAGTATCTTCGGCGCAGTCAAAGATACGAAAATTAAATATGAAAAAGAAAGAATTGGAAAAGAAAAGCCGTGTGCCGTTTTGGTGATTGGTGCGTAGTGCTGGATACCGGTCCGTCAGGACCGAGCGGGCCGCAGCCTCGGCGCGCGGAGGCCCGCTGCTCCTTCTTGTCGCAGACGTGCCCCGCAGGCTGCTGCGCCCAAAAGGGCGCAATTCAGAATTCAAAATTCAAGATTCAAAATTACGAAATCGGGCTGCAGGCTGCGGCCCGCTCGGCCTTTTTAAGGCCGAAATTCAAAGTGCAAATTTTGAAATTCAAAATTAATTGCGGCCCACCGATCCCTGCGGCATCGATTCCTCTTGTGGCAAGTCCTTCGCCCGAAGCTGCTGCGGACTGCCGGTCGCTGTGCGACCGATTTTGTCAGCAAACGTTTTCTCCGGACCCGGCGGCTGCGGGCTGCCAAACTTGCGCATTCGGTCGGCCCTCTGCCATGCGGTCGCAGGCAGCGCTGAGGAACGCCCCCCCCCTCGCGAAGCGGCAAAGCGCGATTTTTCGAAGAAAACACGACAATCCGGTCGGTTCGGGGGGATAATTTCGACAAAAATCGCTATCTTTGGCTTCGCCTTAGATACTTCGCCTCGGCAAAATGCAAATAAAATTTGCTTTTGCGCTCGGCTTATGCGTATCTTTGTTAAACTTGTTTTTCCATAATTGCAAAACCAAACCATAAAACTGCTATGAAAAAGATACAAGGAATCATTCCGCCGATGATTACCCCCCTCAAGGGCAACGACGAACTGGATCGTGAAGGAACCGTGCGCCTCGTCGAACACATGCTGAAGGGGGGCGTACACGCCCTCTTCATTCTCGGGACGACGGGCGAGGCCCAGAGCCTCACCTACCGGTTGCGCTACGAGTTCGTCGAGCTGGTCTGCAAGCAGGTCGCCGGCCGGGTGCCGGTGCTGGTCGGGGTGACGGACACGTCGCTCGACGAGAGCGTGAAGCTGGCCGAGGTGGCCGCCCGCAACGGCGCTGTCGGGGTCGTGGCTGCCGCTCCCTACTACTTCGCCCCCTCGCAGCAGGAGCTCATCGAGTACTTCACGGCGTTGGCCGATGCCCTGCCCCTGCCGCTCTACCTCTATAATATGCCTTCGCACGTGAAGGTCTTCCTCGAGGCCGCGACGGTCAAGAAGCTCGCCGAACATCCGAACATCGTCGGTCTGAAGGATTCGTCGGCCAACATGACCTACTTCCAGACGCTGCTCTACCACCTCGGCGGCCGCGATGATTTCGCCCTCTACGTAGGGCCCGAGGAGCTGACGGGCGAGAGCGTTCTGCTGGGTGCCGACGGCGGTGTGAACGGCGGAGCCAACATGTTCCCCGAGCTGTACGTGGCGATGTACGATGCGGCGGTGGCGCACGACGTGGAGCGTGTGCGCGAACTGCAGCGCCGCATCATGCAGATCAGCGTGTCGATCTATACGGTCGGCAAGTACGGGTCGAGCTACCTGAAGGGGGTCAAGTGCGCCCTCTCGCTGCTGGGCATCTGCGACGACTACCTGTCGTATCCCTACCGGAAGTTCCGCGCCGAGGAGCGGCAGCGCGTCCGCGAGGCGCTCGAAGCGCTGGGCTGCCACTGCGAATAACGAGCTGTTTCGGGGAAGCTGGCGACTGTTTCGCAGGCTGCGTCCCGAATTTGAAGATTGGATGCAGCGGTGAAAATTCGATTTTGAATTTTGAATTCTGAATCATGAATTTGCGGTTCCTGCAGGGAACCGCAACGGGCCGCAGCTTCCGGCGGCGAAGGCCCGCAGTGCGCGTCCGCTTCTGCGGTCGCTTCGCAAGCCGCGGCCCGAGCAAGAAACAGCCACACTCCGCAGCTGCGGTTTGGGTGAAACGGTTTGCCGGTAAACTCGGTCGCTGGGCGATTGGCAGCCTGTAGGTGCCAATTGCGGTTGTGATTCCTATCGACAAACACGACGGCGCAGATGTCGACAGCCCGCAGCCGCGGTTCGCCACAGCAATGTCGGCTTGTAAAATCGGTCCGTCAGGACCGGCAGCCCGCAGCCGCCCCCGGGCGGAGGGCTGCTCCTTATGGTCGCAAGCCCGTCCGCTCGGCTGCGGGACTGCCTTTCAGCGATGCCGCAGGCATCGGCGGGCCGCAGCCTGGGGCGGCGGAGGCCCCGCAGTTCGTTACCGAACTTGCGTGCGCTCCGCAGGCTGTGCCCCGAACCAGATAGTAAGCCCAGGCGTGCCTGAAATTTTGAATATTGAATTTTGCATTGGCGCCCGCTGTGCCTCCGTCTCGCTGACGCTCCTTCGCAGGCTGTACCCCGAATGCGCAATTCGGGATTTTGAATGTTGAATTTGCGGCTTCGATCAGAAGCCGCAGCCGGCCGCAGCTTCGCCCGGCGAAGGCCCGCAGCTCGCATCTGCTTTTGCGTCCGCTCGTATGCGGCTCTTCGCAAGCTGCGGCCCGGGCCCGAACGGCCGCTTGCTCGGCTGGCGCTTCGGCTGCCCGAGAAGGCTGCCCGAAAAGCCCGCCTGGGCCCGAACCCCCGCCCCGACCCCCGGCGCCCCGGAGCGAGGCGGAAAATGAAACGAACCTAAAACTACACGCATGGAAATAACCGTACTCGATTACATCGTCTTCTTCCTCTTCGTGGGGGGCGTGGCGCTGTTCGGCTGCTCGTTCTACTTCCGCAGCAGCCAGGGGGCAGCCGCCTTCACGAAGGCCGAAGGCTCGCTGCCGACGTGGGTCGTCGGCATGTCGATCTTCGCCACCTTCGTCAGCTCGATCAGCTTCCTGGGCCTTCCGGGCCAGGCTTTCGCCGGCAACTGGAACCCCTTCGTCTTCAGCCTCTCGATCCCGATCGCCACGTGGCTCGCCGCGAAGGTCTTCATCCCGCTCTACCGCAACGTGAACAGCGTCTCGGCCTACCACTACCTCGAACTGCGCTTCGGCTACTGGGCCCGCTGCTACGTGGCTGTCTGCTACCTCCTGACGCAGCTGGCCCGCGTGGGTTCGATCCTGCTGCTGCTCGCCCTGCCGCTCAACACGATGTTCGGCTGGGACATCCAGTCGATCATCATCTGGACCGGCATCATTACCCTTGTCTATACGCTGCTGGGCGGCATCGCCGCCGTGGTCTGGACCGATGCCATCCAGGGCATCATCCTCATCCTGGGAGCCGTCGCCTGCGCCCTGCTGCTCACCTTCGATATGCCCGAGGGCCCCTCGCAGCTCTTCCGCATTGCCTCCGAGCACGGCAAATTCTCGCTCGGCAGCTTCGGCTGGAGCCTCGCGGAGCCTACCTTCTGGGTGGTGCTCGTCTACGGCCTCTTCACCAACATGCAGAACTACGGCATCGACCAGAACTACGTGCAGCGCTACATGACGACGCGTTCGACGGCCGAGGCGGTCAAATCGACCCTCTTCGGGTCGCTGCTCTACATCCCCGTCTCGCTCGTCTTCGTCTACATCGGCACGGCCCTCTTCTCCTACTACACGGCCCGGCCCGAGCTGCTGCCCGCCGGGACCCCCTCGGACCAGGTCTTCCCCTGGTTCATCGTCCACGGCCTGCCGACGGGCCTCACGGGTCTCGTGATCGCCTCGCTCTTCTCGGCCGGCATGTCCACGATCGCCACGAGCATCAACTCCTCGGCGACGATCGTCCTGACGGACTTCGCCAAGCGCTTCACGAAGCGCGAGCTGACCAGCAGCCGCGAGATGCAGGTCCTCTACGGCACGTCGTTCGTCGTCGGCGCCTTCGGCATCGCCATGGGGCTGTTGATGATGCATATCGACGGCGTCCTCGACGCCTGGTGGAAGCTGGCGTCGATCTTCAGCGGCGGTATGCTGGGCCTCTTCCTGCTGGGCGTCGTCTGCACGAAGGTCAAGCGGGCCCACGCCGTGGCTGCGGTGATCGTCGGCCTGATCGTGATCGCCTGGATGAGCCTCTCGCCCCTGGCGAACGAGGGGTCGCCCTTCTACGAGTGGCGTTCGCCGCTGCATACCTACCTGACGATCGTCTTCGGCACGACGGCGATCTTCCTCGTCGGCTTCGTGCTGACCCGTTTTGCGAACCGAACCAAAAACCAACAATAACAAACCGATCATGAAAAACTATCCGAAAATCGGCATCCGTCCGGTGATCGACGGCCGCCGTCGCGGTATCCGCGAGTCGCTCGAAGAGCAGACGATGGGTATGGCTCGCCGCGTGGCCGACTTCTACCGCGAAAACCTGCGCTATGCCGACGGCACGCCCGTCGAGTGCGTGATCGCCGACACGACGATCGGCGGCGTGGCCGAGGCGGCTGCAGCAGCCGAGAAATTCCGCGACAACAACGTGGGGGCCGTCCTCTCGGTGACCCCCTGCTGGTGCTACGGCACCGAGACGATCGACATGGATCCGCTCATGCCGAAGGCCATCTGGGGCTTCAACGGCACGGAGCGTCCGGGCGCCGTCTACCTGGCCGCCGCACTGGCCGCCCACACGCAGAAGGGGCTCCCCGCCTTCGGCATCTACGGCCGTGAGGTGCAGGACCTCGGCGACGAGACGATCCCTGCGGACGTGCAGGAGAAGCTGCTGCTCTTCGGCCGCGCTGCCGTGGCCGTGATGCAGATGCGCGGCAAATCCTACCTCTCGATCGGCTCGGTGTCGATGGGCATCGCCGGCTCGACGCCCAACCCCGACTTCTTCCAGGAGTATCTGGGCATGCGCAACGAGTTCGTCGATTGCACGGAGATCACGCGCCGCATGGAGGAGAAGATCTACGACGAGGAGGAGTTCGAGCGCGCCAAGGCGTGGGTCGCTGCCTATTGCAAGCCGCAGGAGGGGCGCGACTGGAATCCCGAACACCTGGTCTATCCGCGTGAGAAGAAGGAGGAGATCTGGGACTTCTCGGTCAAGATGATGCTGATCTTCCGCGACCTTATGCTGGGCAACGAGAAACTGGCCGATAAGGGCTTCGTCGAGGAGTCGTGCGGCCACAACGCCATCGTGGGCGGCTTCCAGGGACAGCGCCAGTGGACCGACTGCCGTCCGAACGGCGACTTCGCCGAGGCGATGCTCAACAGCTCGTTCGACTGGAACGGCATCCGCCAGCCCATCCCCTTCGCGACGGAGAACGATACGCTCAACGGGGTGACGATGCTCCTCATGCATCTTTTGACGAACCGTGCGCAGCTCTTCGCCGACGTGCGCACTTTCTGGTCGCCCGAGGCGGTGGAGCGCGTGACGGGCAAGCGGCTCGAGGGGGCTGCCGCGAACGGTATCATCCACCTTATCAACTCGGGTGCCTGCACGCTCGACGCCACGGGCTGCCAGCACGACGCCGAGGGCCGTCCGACGATGAAGCCCTTCTGGGAGATCGGGGAGGCCGAGGTGAAGAATTGCCTGGAGGCGACGACGTGGTACCCCGCGAGCCGCGAATACTTCCGCGGCGGCGGCTTCTCGTCGCACTTCCTCACGCGCGGCGAGATGCCGATGACGATGTGCCGCATCAACCTCGTGAAGGGGATGGGCCCCGTGCTGCAGCTCGCCGAGGGGTGGGCCGTGAATGTCGATGAGGAGATCTTCCGCATCATCAACGACCGCACGGACCGCACCTGGCCGACCACGTGGTTCGCACCGCGCCTGACGGGCGAGGGGGCCTTCCGCGACGTCTACTCGGTGATGAACAACTGGGGCGCCAACCACGGCGCGATCAGCTACGGCCACATCGGCGCCGAGCTCATCACGCTGGCCTCGATGCTCCGCATTCCGGTCTGCATGCACAACGTGGCCGCGGAGAAGATCTTCCGTCCGTCAGCCTGGGCCGCCTACGGCATGGATGCCGAAGGTGCCGACTACCGCGCCTGCGAGACCTACGGCCCGATCTACAAATAGACCGCGGTCGGCGTTTATACGAGAGGCCGCCCCTTTGCGGGGCGGTCTCTTTTTTGCAGGGAAGGGGCGGCCGCGCAGCGACCGGCGGATCGCAGCTAATTTTGACGGATGAATTGCGCCCGAATGGGCGCAGCGGGCCGGAGCTTCGCCCCGCGAAGGCCCGCTCCTCGCGTCCCGCAGGTTCGCTTCGTGCGTTCGCTCCGCAGGCTGCAGCCCGATTGGTGATTTTGAATCTTGAATTTTGGATGCTGAATTGCGCCCAAAGGGCGCCGCAGCCCGCAGCCGCCCCCGGGCGGAGGGCTGCATTTCGCGTCCCGCAGGTCCGCTCGTGCAAGCCCGTCCGCTCGGCTGCGGGCTTGACTTGGGCGGGAATCGGTCCGTCAGGACCGTGCGGGCCGCAGCCTGGGGGCGGCGGAGGCCCGCAATTCCTTGCAGTCGTGTGCGGCCTCCGCAGGCTGCTGCCCGAAGATCATTTTTCACTTTTAATTCTTCCTTTTTCATTCGCGTCCGGAACGGGCGCAGCGGGCCGCAGCCTCCGCCGGGCGGAGGCCCGCAACTCGCGTCCCATAGGTCCGCTTCGTGCGTTCGCTCCGCAGGCTGCACCCCGAGCAATAATTTTGAATCTTGAATTTTGAATTCTGAATTGGCGGTTCCGAATGGAACCGCCCCGTCCCGCTCCCTTTTTTTTCGAAAAACGCATCGGAAGTTGCCATTCGGGTTTGATATTTCGGGGCGATTGGCTATCTTTGTAAGGATCGAGCGCTCCGCTCGCCCTGAACTGAAACGAACCGCCACGAACCGAACCTGAACCGATGAAAAGATTGCTGCTTTCGGCGCTCTTCTGCTGCCTGACGATCTCCCTTGCGGCGCAGCCCGCCGCCCTCGAAGAGGCCTTCCGCCGTCCGTCGGGCGATGCCTGCCCCTGGACCCTCTGGTACTGGATGTACGGGGCCGTGAGCGAGGAGGGCATCCGGGCCGATCTGGAGGCGATGGCCTCGGCCGGCTTGGGCGGCGCCTACCTCGTGACGATCCGTTCGAGCGACGAACCGCGGGGCCGCGCCTTCGCCGGCGAGGCCGACCAGCTGACCGATACCTGGTGGCAGCGCGTCCGCACGGCCGTCGAGGAGGCCGACCGCCTCGGGCTGCAGCTCGGCGTCCACATCTCGGACGGCTTCGCGCTGGCGGGCGGTCCGTGGATCACCCCCGCCGAATCGATGCAGCGCATCGTCTCGGCCGACACGGTGGTGCGGATCGACAGCCCGGCCCGCCCCGCCTCCGCCCGCCCCGCCTCCGCCCGTTCCTCTCGCTCCGCGTGTCCCGTTCCGCTTCTCCTCCGCCTGCCCGAGCCCGAGCGCAACTGCGGCTATTACGAAGATCTCGCCCTCGTGGCGATGCCCGTCAAGGGGGACGACCCTGCGCTCGTGCCGGCCGTCACCTGCGAGAACCTCGACCCGGCAGCGCCGGAGAAAAACCGCGTCTCGATCGACGCGGGCGGCACGATCCGCGCTGCGGCCCCCTGCCGGATCGACTATGCCTTTTCGGAGCCGATCACCTGCCGCAACATCGAGATCGTGCTGAGCGGCAACAACTACCAGGCGCACCGCCTGCGCGTCTCGGCCTCGGACGACGGCGCGCATTTCCGTTTCGTCAAACAACTCGAACCCGCCCGCCAGGGGTGGCAGAATACCGATTTCCAGTCTACGCACGCCATTCCGCCCACCACGGCGCGCGTTTTCCGCTTCGAGTGGGACCCCGCCGGCTCGGAGGCCGGTTCGGAGGATATGGATGCCGCCAAGTGGAAACCGAATCTGAAGATTAAGGCGATCCGCCTGCACGGCACGCCCCGCCTCCACCAGTGGGAGGGCAAGACGGGGCTCGTCTGGCGCGTGGCCCGAGCGACGACCGCCGAGGAGCTCCCGGAGCGCGACTGCGTGCAGCCGAGCGAGGTGATCGACCTGACCGACAGCATCCGCGACGGCTATGCCTGCGTGCAACTTCCCGAGGGGTGCTGGCGCATCCTGCGCATCGGCCACACCTCGACGGGTCACACGAACGCCACGGGGGGCGCCGGGCGCGGCCTCGAATGCGACAAGTTCAGCCGTGCGGCGGTCTCGAAGCAGATCGACAACTGGTTCGGCCGCATCTACGAAGCGATGGACCCCGCCGTTGCGCGCCGTGTGCTGAAGGTGCTCTACGTGGACAGCTGGGAGTGCGGCAGCCAGAACTGGAGCGACAGCTTCGCCGCCGAGTTCCGCGCCCGCCGCGGTTACGACCTGCGCCCCTGGCTGCCGCTGCTGGCCGGCGTGCCGATGGAGAGCGCCGCCCGCTCGGAGAAGGTGCTGCGCGATGTGCGCGAGACGATCGCCGAGCTGGTCCGCGACGTCTTCTTCGACGTGCTGGCTGCCAAGGCCGACACCTACGGCTGCCGCTTCACGGCCGAGAGCGTCGCCCCCACGATGGTCAGCGACGGTCTGCTGCACTACGACAAGGTGGACCTGCCGATGGGCGAATTCTGGCTCGACAGCCCCACGCACGACAAACCGAACGACATGCTCGACGCCATCTCCGGCGGTCATATCTACGGCAAGCGGATCATCTCGGCCGAGGGCTTCACGGAGCTGCGCGGCGTCTGGGACGAGACGCCCGCCCGGCTCAAGCCGGTGCTCGACCGCAACTATGCCCTCGGTCTGAATCGGCTGGTCTGCCACGTCATGACCCATAATCCGTGGCTCGACCGCCGCCCGGGCATGACCCTCGACGGCATCGGCCTCTTCTTTCAGCGCGACAACACTTGGTTCCGCAACGGCGCCCGGGCCCTATGCGACTACGCGGCGCGCTGCCAGACGCTGCTGCAATACGGCGTGCCGGTGGTCGATATCGCCGTCTTCACGGGCGAGGAGGTGCCGCGCCGCTCGGTGCTGCCCGACCGCTTGGTGCCGTCGCTGCCGGGCCTCTTCGGCGCCGAACGCGTCGCGAGCGAGCGGGTCCGCCTTGCCAACGAGGGGCAGCCGCTGCGCGTGAAGCCCGTGGGGGTGACGCACTCGGCCAACATGGCCGACCCCGAACAGTGGGTCGATCCGCTGCGGGGCTATGCCTACGACTCCTTCAACCGCGACGCCCTGCTGCGGCTGGCGCGGGCCGAGGGGGGGCGCATGGTGCTGCCCGGCGGCGCTTCGTACCGGGTGCTGGTGCTCCCCGGCGCCCGTCCGATGAACCCCGAGACGCCGATGAGCGACGCGGTGCGCGCCAAGATCGCCGAGCTGAAGGCGGCGGGCGTCGCCGTGCCCGAGCTGCCGTGGAGGGCCGACGATCTGACGGCCTTCGGATTGGAGCGCGACGCCGTCGTGCCGGCCGGCCTGGCCTGGACGCACCGGCGCGCGGAGGCCGAGAACATCGACATTTACTTCATCGCCAACCCGACCTCCGAGGCGCGCGCCTGCACGGTCTCGCTCCGCACGGCGGGGCGTGTGCCCGAGCTGTGGGACGCCCTGACGGGGGCGATCGCCGATGCCGCCGAGTGGCGGGTGGCGGAGGGCCGCACGGAGGTGGCGCTCGCGCTGCCGGCGGGCGGCTCGCGCTTCATCGTCTTCCGGCGGGCGGGAACCCCGCCGGCCGCTCCGGCGCCGGAGCCGCACCGCGGGACGACGGCGCTCGATGATCTGCGCACGGGCGACTGGTGGATGACCTTCGACCTCGGGTCGGAGGGGGTCCGCACGGTGCGCGCCGGGCAGCTTTTCGACTGGTCGCGCTCCGAGGACCGGCGTCTGCGCTACTACTCGGGGACGGCGGCCTGCCGCACGACTTTCCGCTGGAGGGGCCGGATCCCCGCCCGCGTCGTGCTCGAGCTGGAGGGGGTGCACGACGTAGCGGCCGTGAAGGTGAACGGCCGCCCGTGCGGCACGGCCTGGACGGCCCCCTACGAGGTGGATATTACCGAGGCGCTCCGCAAGGGGGAGAACAGCCTCGTCATCGAGGTTTCGAACACCTGGGCCAATGCGCTTCTGGGAGCCGACAGCGGGCAGCCTCCCTTCCGCGGCATCTGGACCAACGCCGCCTACCGCCGCAAGGAGCAGACGCTGCTCCCGGCGGGTCTCACGGGCGGCATCCGGGTGCGGACGGAGCGATAACCCCGGGGCCGAAAAACCGCCGAAAAACGTAGCTGAAAGGGGCTGAATGGGGATGGGCTGGAAGAGAACAAGGGGGGCCGGAAAGGGGCCGGAGGGACAATAGGAGCCGGAGGAATTGAAAAGGGTCAATAGGGGGCCGGGTGTGCCGAAAGGGCCGAAAGAATCCGAGGCTGCCGAAGGTCCCCTTGAAAACAGGAAAACCAAAAAAAACGACGATATGAACCGATTGAAATTCTTTGTGTCGGGCCTGGCGCTGCTGCTGGCCTGCACGGCGGGCGCTGCGGTGAAGATGCCCGCCTTCTTCGCCGACAACATGGTGCTGCAGCAGCAGACCGAGGCTCCGCTGTGGGGCACGGCTGCGCCGAAGCACGAAGTGACGGTCTCGGCCGGCTGGACGGGCGAGACTTTCCGCACGCGGGCCGACGCCGAGGGGCGCTGGCGGATCGCGATCCCGACCCCTGCGGCGGGCGGCCCCTACGAGGTGACCGTCTCGGACGGCGAACCGCTGACGCTGCACAACGTCCTGGTGGGCGAGGTGTGGATCTGCTCGGGCCAGTCCAACATGGAAATGCCGATGAAGGGCTTCAAGAACCAGCCCGTCGAAAACGGCAACCTCGATGCCGCCCGCAGCCGCGATCAGCAGCTGCGCCTCTTCACGGTGAAGCGCGCCGCGCGGCTCGAACCCGCGGACGACGTGACGGGCAGCTGGCGCGAGGCGGCCCCCCTCTCGGTGCGCGACTTCTCGGCCACGGCCTACTACTTCGGCCGCATGCTGCGCGAGGAGCTCGGGGTTCCCGTGGGGCTCGTCTGCGTCGCCTGGGGCGGCTCGGCCTGCGAGGCGTGGATGGACCGCGGAATGCTCGCCGCCTTCCCGCAGGTGCAGCTCCCCGCGACCGACGCCGAGGTGAACAAGACCAAGCAGCGCTGCCCGACGGCCCTCTACAACGGCATGCTCAAGCCGCTCATCGGCCTGGCGATGCGCGGCGTGATCTGGTACCAGGGCGAGGACAACTGGAACCGCGCCTCCTACTATGCCGACCTGCACGCCGCCCTCATTACGGGCTGGCGCCGGCAGTGGAACATCGGCGACTTCCCCTTCTACTACTGCCAGATCGCTCCCTACGACTATTCGATTATCACGGCCCCCGGAAAGCCCCTCTACAACTCGGCCTACCTGCGTGAGCAGCAGGCCCGCGTGGAGCACATGGTCCCCAACTCGGGCATGGCCGTGCTGCTCGACACGGGCATGGAGCGCGGCATTCACCCCTATGACAAGCGTACGGCGGGCGAGCGGCTGGCGCTGCATGCGCTGGCCAAGACCTACGGCATCGAGGGCATCTACTGCGACAGCCCCGTCTACGAATCGATGGAGGTGAAGGGCGACACGGCGATCCTCTCCTTCTCGCGGGCGCCGATGTGGATCAGCTGCAGGCACGCCTTCGAGTCGAAGTGCGTCGAGGTGGCGGGCGCCGACCGCGTCTTCTATCCTGCCGAGGCGCGCGTCGAGCGCAGCAAACTCATCGTCCGCAGCGACAAGGTCGCCGAGCCCGTAGCCGTGCGCTACGCCTTCCGCGACTGGGTCGTGGGCGACCTCTTCGGCAGCGACGGCCTCCCCGTCTCCTCGTTCCGCACGGACGACTGGCCCGATCCGCAACCCCTCAAAGAGTAGCCGGCCATGCGCTGTTTCGGTTGGGTCGTTCTCGTGTGGCTGCTCCCGCTCGCGGCGTGGGGGCAGCCGCAGGAGTATGTCTGGACCTCGCAAAGCCGCAATTCGTCCGAGTCGATGCCCCTCGGGGGCGGCGACCTCGGGCTCAACGTTTGGGTCGAGGGCGGCGAGCTGCTCTTCTACGTTTGCCGCAGCGGCTCCTACGACGAGCACAACACGCTTCTCAAGGCGGGGCGCGTGCGCCTGCGGATCGAGGGGGGCGACGCCTCGGCCCCCTTCCGGCAGACGCTGCGCCCCGCGGACGGCTCGATGCAGGTCGAGCTGCTCGGGGCTACCGTAACGCTCCGGGTCGATGCCTTCGACCCCGTGGTGCGGGTCTCGGTCGAAAGCCCGCGGGCGGTGGTCTGCGAGGTCTCCTATGAGAACTGGCGCTACCGCGACCGCCCCTACCGCAAGGGCGAGGGGCGGCAGTCCTCGCACAAATGGGCCAAGGCCGACGCCCTCGCCACGACGGCCGACACGGTGATCCCCTCCGAGCGGGCGGTGCTCTTCTACCACCGGAACCCCGCCAAGACGGTCTTCGACCGCACGGTCGAGGTCGAGGGGCTGGAGGCCGTGAAGGGGCAGCTGTGGAATCCGCTGGCCCACCGCATCTCGGGCGGCCGCCTCTGGAGCCGCGACCTGCGCTATGCGGGCGTGCGGGAGGGGCGCTACCTCTCGACCGACTTCCGGGCCTGGCGCTTCTGCTCGGCGAAGCCGATGCGGCGCCAGAGCTTCGCGCTGGCCTTCGCAACGGGGCAGACGGAGCGGCTCGAACCCTGGATGGCGGAGCTCGAGGCGACCGTGCAGCGCGCCGAGGCCGACCCGAAGGGGGCCGGGCAGCGCACGGCGGCGTGGTGGCGCGACTACTGGCAGCGCAGCTTCATCGAGGCCGACAGCGGCCCCGCGGCGGCCCTCGCGCGCAACTACACCCTCTTCCGCTACATGCTGGGATGCAACCGCCGCGGCGCCGATCCGACGAAGTTCAACGGCGGGCTCTTCACCTTCGATCCCGAGGGGGTCGATACGGCGCAGCGCTTCACCCCCGACTTCCGCAACTGGGGCGGCGGGACGATGACGGCGCAGAACCAGCGGCTGGTCTACTGGCCGATGCTGCGGTCGGGCGACTTCGATCTGCTCGCCGTGCAGTTCGACTTCTACGAGCGGATGCGGGCCAATGCCGAGCTGCGCACGCGCCACTACTGGGGCCACGAGGGGGCTTCGTTCACCGAGCAGATCGAACTTTTCGGCCTGCCGAACTACATGGAATACGGCACGAAGCGCCCCGCCTGGTTCGACCGCGGGGTCGAGTACAACGCCTGGTTGGAGTACTGCTGGGATACGGTGCTCGAATTCTGCCAGATGATCCTCGAGAGCTACCGCTACGACCGCGCCGACATCGGCCGCTACGTGCCCCTTATCGAGAGCTCGCTCCGCTTCTTCGACGAGCACTACCGCTACCTGGCCGCCCGCCGCGGCCGCCGGGAGACAGACGGCGGGGGCAAGCTGGTCCTCTTCCCCGGCTCGGGGTGCGAGACCTACAAGATGACCTACAACGCCTCTTCGACCGTGGCGGGGCTCCGCACGGTGCTCGAGAGCTACCTCGACGTGAAGCGGATGCAGGGCGACACCTGCGTCGCGCCGTGGCGGGCGATGCTCGACCGCATCCCCGCCCTTCCGCTGCGCACCGTCGGGGGGCGCGAGATGATCGCTCCCGCCGTGGCGTGGGAGCGGATCAACAACGTCGAGACGCCGCAGCTCTATCCCGTCTTTCCGTGGCGCCGCTACACGATGGCCTCCGAGGGGCCGATCGACGCGGCGGTCAACACCTACCTTTACGACGAACACGCCCTGAAGCAGCGCTCGTCGAAGGGGTGGAAGCAGGACTGCATCTGGGCGGCCGAGCTCGGACAGACGGAGGATGCTGCGCGCCTCGTGCAGGAGAAGCTGGCCGACGGCCCGCACCGCTTCCCCGCCTTCTGGGGCCCGGGCTTCGACTGGACGCCCGACCACAACTGGGGCGGCAGCGGCGCAATCGCCCTGCAGGAGATGCTGATGCAGACCGACGGCGACCGCATCGTCCTCTTTCCCGCCTGGCCGCAGTCGTGGGACGTGCGCTTCCGGCTGCACGCCCCGAACCGGACGACGGTCGAAGCCGAGCTGCGCGGCGGCAGAGTGGTGCGGCTCGACGTGCAGCCCGAAGAGCGGCGCCGGGATGTACGGATCTTGTTGAAAAACGAATAATAAAACGATATGAAACGATTGCTTTCGATTTTGTCGGCCGGCTGCCTCTGCTGGAGCGCAGCCGCGCAGCCGCAGACGCCTGAAACGTTGCGGCCGCAGGAGATTTCCGTGGCGGGGCTCTTCCCGCTCGAGGGGAGCGGCCGCGTGATTTACGACTTCAACGCCGGCTGGCGCTTCCACCGCGGGGATGCGGAGGGGGCGGCGGCGGCCGATTTCGACGACTCGGCCTGGGAGATCGTCTCGACGCCCCACACGGCGGAGCTCGTCCCCGCCGAGGCGAGCGGCTGCCGCAACTACCAGGGCCCCGTGTGGTACCGCAAGCACTTCACCGTGCCGGCCGACTGCGCCGGGCGCGAGACGGTGCTCCACTTCGAGGGAATCATGGGCCGGCAGCGCTTCTACGTGAACGGCGAGCTGGTCCGCGAACACCTCGGCGGCTACCTGCCCGTCACGATCTCGCTCACCGACGCAGGAGTCCGCGCGGGCGACGCGTGCGTGGTGGCGGTGCTGGCCGACAACTCGAACGACAAGAGCTATCCCCCGGGCAAGCCGCAGTACACGCTCGACTTCGCCTACCACGGGGGCATCTACCGCGATGTGTGGCTCATCGGCCGCGCGGAGGTGGCCGTGACGGATCCCGTCGAGGCGAACCGCGTGGCGGCGGGCGGCATCTTCGTCCACTTCGACCGGATCTCGGAGCGCAGCGCCGACGTGTGGGTCGATACCGAGCTGGCGAACCGTGCACGGCGCACGAAGAGCGTCGTCGTCGAGACCACCCTCCGGGATGCCGAGGGGGCGGTCGTGGGGCGCGCCTCGACGCGCCTGGCCCTCAAGGCGGGGGGTGTGCGGCAGACGAAGCAGCGCATCGCCGTGACGGCGCCGCACCTCTGGTCGCCCGACGATCCCTACCTCTACCGCGTCGAGACGCGCGTGAAGGAGGGGCGCACCTGCCTCGACGGCGGGGTGACGCGCATCGGCATCCGCTCTTTCGCCTTCGATCCGGAGCGGGGCTTCGTGCTGAACGGCAAGCCCTTCGGCAAGCTGGTGGGGGCCAACCGCCACCAGGATTTCGCCTACGTGGGCAACGCCGTGCCCAACTCGCAGCAGTGGCGCGACGCGAAGCGGCTGCGCGATGCGGGGTGCCGCATCATCCGCGTGGCGCACTATCCGCAGGATCCCTCGTTCATGGATGCCTGCGACGAGCTGGGGCTCTTCGTCATCGTGGCGACCCCCGGGTGGCAGTATTGGAACAAGGACCCGCAGTTCGCCGAGCGGGTGCACCGCAACACGCGCGAGATCATCCGCCGCGACCGCAACCACCCCTCGGTGCTCATGTGGGAGCCGATTCTCAACGAGACGCGCTATCCGGAGAGCTTCTCGCTCGAGGCGCTGCAGCTCACGCGCGAGGAGTACCCCTATCCCGGCCGTCCCGCGGCGGCGGCCGACGAGCATTCGGCCGGCGTGCGCGAACACTACGACGTGGTCTACGGCTGGCCGGGCGACGAACGCCGGGCCGACGCCCCCGCGCAGTGCATCTTCACGCGCGAGTGGGGCGAAAATGTGGACGACTGGTACGCCCACAACAACGACAACCGCGCCTCGCGCAGCTGGGGCGAGCGGCCGATGAAGGTGCAGGCCCTCTCGCTGGCCAAGACCTACGGCCGGCTCTACGACACCGGTGCGCAGTTCATCGGCGGGGCGCAGTGGCACCCCTTCGACCACCAGCGCGGCTACCATCCCGATCCCTACTGGGGCGGCATCTTCGACTGCTTCCGCCAGCCCAAATACGCCTACTACCTCTTCCGCAGCCAGACGGCCGCCGACCTGCGCCATCCGACGGCCGAGAGCGGCCCGATGATCTACATCCTGCACGAGATGACGCAGTTCTCGGACCCGGATGTGGTGGTCTTCACCAACTGCGACTCGGTGCGCCTTTCGATCTACGACGGCCGGCGCAGCTGGACGAAACCCGTCGTGCGGACGGAGCGTTCGATGCCCAATCCGCCCGTCGTCTTCGAGAACGTGTGGGACTTCTGGGAGGCCCGCTCATACAGCTACACGAACAAGAACTGGCAGGCGGTGAACATGGTGGCCGAGGGTTTCATCGACGGCAAGGTGGTCTGCACGACGAAGCGGATGCCCTCGCGCCGCTCGACGAAGCTGCGCCTCCGGGTCGATTGGAACACGAAACCGCTCGTGGCCGACGGCTCGGACTTCGTGGTGGTCGTGGCCGAGGTGACGGATGACAGCGGCCATGTGCGGCGCCTCGCGAAGGAGCTGGTGCGCTTCACGGTCGAGGGCGAGGGCGAGCTCGCCGGCGACGAGCGGATCGAAGCCAACCCGCGGCAGGTGGAGTTCGGCTCGGCGCCGGTGCTGGTGCGCTCGACGCGCCGGCCGGGGAAGATCCGCGTGCGGGCCGAGGTGGCGCATCCGGGAACGCATGCGCCCGAGGCGGCCGAGATCGAGTTCGAGAGCGTGCCGGCGCGCTTCCCCTTCTGCTGCGACGAGCGGCAGACGGTCGGGAGCAGCGCTTCGGCCGGCCGGGATAGCGCGGCCGGCGGGCAGCAGCTCTCCGGCGACGAAAAACGGCGGCTGCTCGAAGAGGTCGACCGCCAGCAGCAGGAGTTCGGCGTCCGGTAGGGCGGTTGGGGGCCCTTTTCGGCCGATTGACCGCGGCGAGGGAGGAGCCGGGGAGGAAAAGAGGTATCTTTGTAGACGGAGGAGCGGTTTCGCTGACACGATTGGGCGCAGCGAATTCTGAAATTCGGCCTTGAAAAGGCCGAGCGGGCCGCAGCCGCCGGTCGCAACAGAAATGCCGGCTGGCAAAATCGGTCTGTCAGGACCGGCAACCCGCAGCCTTTGGTCGCAACAGCAATGCCGGCTGGCAAAATCGGTCGCGCAGCGACCGGCAGCCCGCAGCCTTTGGTCGCAACAGAAATGCCGGCCGGCAAAATCGGTCCGTCAGGACCGGCAGCCCGCAGCCGCCCCCGGGCGGAGGGCTGCTCCTTATGGTCGCAGGCCCGTCCGCTCGGCTGCGGGGCTGCCTTACACGGAATCGGTGCCGTCAGGCATCGGTGGGCCGCAGCCTCGCCCCGCGAAGGCCCGCAGCTCGTGTCCCGCAGGTCCGCTTCGTGCGGCTCCTCCGCAGGCTGCAGCCCGAAGAAACATAAAAAAGCGCCCCGAACCGAAAGAACAAACCAACTAAAAATAAAACCTGACATGAAAAAGATTTTGATTTCGGCCTTTGCCGCCCTGCTGACGCTGCCCGCGGCAGCGCAGTACCCGACGATTCCCGATTCGGTGAAGCAGCGCGCCGCCCGCGAGGAGGCCGCCTTGAGCCGCCTCGAAGAGGAGGCCTGGACGAAGGCCTATGCCGTCGTGCAGGAGGAGGAGCGGCAGTTCGGCCGCGTCTACCGTCCGTGGGCCGCTAAGCCCGAAGATCTGCCGCAGGCCAAGATTCCCGCCTTCCCGGGCGCCGAGGGCGGCGGCATGTACACCCCCGGCGGCCGCGGCGGCAAGGTCTTCGTCGTCACGTCGCTCGCCGACCGCGGCCCGGGCACGCTGCGCGAAGCCTGCGAGGCGGGCGGTGCGCGCATCGTCGTCTTCAACGTGGCGGGCATCATCCGCCTCGAGTCGGCGATCACCATCCGTGCCCCCTATATTACGATCGCCGGCCAGACGGCGCCGGGCGACGGCGTCTGCGTCACGGGCGCCTCGTTCCACATCGACACGCACGACGTGGTGATCCGCCACATGCGCTTCCGCCGCGGCGCGATGGATGTCGCCTACCGCGATGACGCCCTCGGCGGCCAGGCCGTCGGCAACGTGATGATCGACCACGTCTCGGCCTCGTGGGGCCTCGACGAGAACATGTCGATCTACCGCCACGTCTACAACCGCGATCCCGAGACGAAGCGTGGCGAGAAGCTCCCGACGGTGAACATCACGATCCAGAATTCGGTCTTCTCCGAGGCGCTCGATATGTACAACCACGCCTTCGGCGCCACGATCGGCGGCCACAACTCGATGTTCGCCCGCAACCTCTTCGCCTCGAACATCTCGCGCAACTGCTCGATCGGCATGAACGGCGGCTTCAACTTCGTCAACAACGTCGTCTACAACTGGTGGAACCGTTCGGTGGACGGCGGCGACCACACGAGCCGTCTGAACCTCATCAACAACACCTATAAGCCGGGCCCGATCACCCCCGCCGGCCAGCCGATCTCCTACCGCATCGTCAAGCTCGACAGCGGCCGCAGCCCCGAGGGCCGCGATCGCTACGGCAAGGCCTACGTAGCCGGCAACCGCATCGTGGGCAATGCAGCCGTGACGGCCGACAACTGGGCCGGCGGCGTGCAGATCAACGCCGGCGCCGTGGGCGACCGCGCGGCCGAAGTGCGCGCCGAGGTCCCCTTCGAGATGGCGCCCGTCACGATCCTGCCGACCGACGAGGCCTACGAATTCGTCCTCCGGAACGTCGGCGCCTCCCTCCCGAAGCGCGACGCCGTGGATGCGCGTATCGTCAGGACGGTCCGCACGGGCAAGGCGATCTACGCCAAGGATGCCCGCGAGCACGAGCCTCTCTACGTGAAGCGCCGTCTGCCGGCCGACTCCTATAAGAAGGGGATCATCACCGATCCGCAGCAGGTGGGCGGGCTGCCCGAATACAAGGGCGAACCCTACCTCGACACGGACGGCGACGGCATGCCCGACGTATGGGAGAAGCGCTGCGGCCTCGATCCGAACGATCCGTCGGATGCCGTGAAGGACCTCAGCGGCGACGGCTACACGAACATCGAGAAGTACATCAACGGCATCGACCCCGCGCAGAAGGTGGACTGGACGAACCTCGAAAACAACCACGACACGCTGCAGGGGCGCCATCGCCTCTTCTAATCCGCAACGGCTATGAACGGACTGAAACGAACGATCCTGCTCCTCGGCGCGATCGGTGCGGGCTGCGCCTCCGCCGCGGCACAGCCGAATTTCCCGGTTTTCGTGCAGGAGGGGCGGCTGACTTATGAGAAGGCCGACGCCCAGGGCAACCGCGTGCCCGACTACTCCTATTGCGGCTACCGCCATTCGGAGGAGCCGATCCCCGATGCGCGGGCCGTCGTGCGCGTCGCCCCCGTCGAGGGCGACAACAGCGCGCGGCTGCAGGCGGCGATCGACTACGTCGCCTCGCTGGCGCCCGACGCCCGGGGGCTGCGCGGCGCCGTGCTGCTCGAGGAGGGAACCTTCGCGCTCGACGAGGCGCTCCGGATCCGCACCTCGGGCATCGTGCTGCGCGGCGTCTCGAAGCGAGGCACCCTTCTTGTGAAACGGGGGGTGGACCGCGGCGCCGCGATCTACATCGAGGGAACGGATGACCGCCGCTGCGGCGAGCCGACCGCTCTTACGGCCTATCTTCCCGTCGGCGAGACCCGCTTCGAGGTCGCCTCGGCGGAGGATATCGCCGTCGGAACGACGCTCTCGATCCGCCAGCAGGCGGCCGAGCGGCCCCGCGGCCGGGATGCCGTGATCTCGTACCAAATGGGCCGGGCCCTCGGTCCCGGGAATGCGACGATCGTCTGGGAGCGCACGGTGACGGCCGTCGAGGGGCGCACGGTCACGATCGACGCCGCGATCCCGATGGCGCTCGATCCCGCGCTGCGGCGGATCACGGCGGCCCCCTGCACCTGGCCGGGGCGCATCGCGGAGTGCGGCGTGGAGCACCTGACGATCGTCTCGGACTACGACCGCACGCTGCCCCTCGACGAGAACCACGCCTGGTCGGGCGTCTGGATCGACGCTGCGGCCGACTGCTGGGTACGTCAGGTCGATTTCCGCCACTTCGCAGGCAGCGTCGTGGCCCTGCAGCGCGGGGCGTCGCGCATCACCGTCGAGGACTGCCGCTCGACGGAGCCCGTCTCGGAGATCGCCGGCTCGCGCCGCCGCACCTTCCTGACGCTCGGCCAGCACACCCTCTTCCAGCGCTGCTGGTCGGAGCAGGGGCAGCACGACTTCTCGGCCGGCATCCACGCCCCGGGGCCCAATGCCTTCGTGCAGTGCGACACCTACGAATCGAAGGGTTTCAGCGGCTCGACGGGCGCCTGGGCCTGCGGTCTGCTCTTCGATGTGGTGAACATCGACGGCAACGACCTCCGCTTCATGGATCTCTACGACACCTTCAACCGCTGCGGCTGGAACACGGCCAACAGCATGGCCTGGCAGTGCACGGCAGCGGCGATCTACTGCTTCTCGCCCGCTGCGGATGCCCGCAACTACGCCAACGGCAGCTGGGCCCACCGCTTCGGCAACGGCGTGTGGGGCAACAGCGACAACTTCGTGCAGCCGCGCAGCCTCTTCGCCGCGCAGCTGGCCGAGCGCATCGGTGCGGAGCGGGCCGCGGCGATCTGCCGCACGCTGCCGCGCAGCACCACCGCCTCGTCGAGCCCTACCATCGAACAGGCCGTGCAGCTGGCCCGCGAGGCTTACGAGCCGCGGCTGACGCTCCAGATGTGGATCGAGCAGGCCCCTTTCACCGCCTCGGTGGAGACCGAAGGGGTCCGCCCGCTCGAAGGGCTCGTGCGCGATCTGCCGGCCCGGCTGCAGCCCGCTGCTGCCCCGGCCAAGAAGCATTTCGCGATGAAGAACGGCCGCTTGGTGGCCGACGGCAGGCTGCTGGTCGGCGGCCGGCAGTCGATCCGCTGGTGGAACGGCAGCTTCGAGGATGCGCAGCTGCCGCAGATGGGCGACCATCTGACGCGTTTCGTCCCCGATCGCGAGGGAACGGGGCTCACGGACCGCATCGACTCGGTCGTGAAGCACATGAAGGCGCGCGGAGCGCTGCTGCTGGACCACAACTACGGTCTGTGGTACGACCTGCGCCGCGTCGATCACCTCCGCGTGCGGCGCCGCAATGCCGACGTGTGGGCCCCCTTCTACGAGCAGCCCTTCGCCCGCAGCGGCATCGGAACGGGCTGGGACGGCATGAGCAAATACGACCTCACGAAGCCCAACACCTGGTACTGGAGCCGGCTGCAGCGCTTCGCCGATGCGGCCGAACGCGAGGGGCTGCTGCTCTTCCACCAGAACTATTTCCAGCACAACATCATCGAGGCGGGCGCCCACTGGGTGGACTGCCCGTGGCGCACGACGAACAACATCAACGATACGGGCTTCGCCGAGCCGGTGAACTTCGCGGGCGACAAGCGCGTCTTCGAGGCGGCGATGTTCTACGATGTGGACCATCCGACGCGCCGGGCGCTGCACCGCAACTACATCCGCATGTGTCTGGACCACTTCGCCGGGAACGGCAATGTCGTGCAGCTGGTGAGCGAGGAGTTCACCGGACCGCTGCACTTCGTGGCGTTCTGGCTCGACTGCATCGCCGAGTGGCAGCGCGACACGGGCCGGGATGCCCTCGTGGCGCTCTCGGCGACGAAGGATGTGCAGGATGCGATTCTGCGCGATCCCGAGCGGTCGAAGGTGGTCGATCTGATCGACATCCGCTACTGGCACCACCGGGCCGACGGCACGACCTACGAACCGCAGGGCGGCGTGAGCATGGCGCCGCGCCAGTATGCCCGCAAGATCAAGGTCGGGTCGATCGACTTCGCCTCGGTCTACCGTGCCGTGAGCGAGTACCGCAAGGCCTATCCCGACAAGGGGGTCACCTACTTCGCGCAGAACTATCCCGCCTACGGCTGGGCGATCCTGCTGGCCGGCGGCTCCTGCCCGACGCTGCAGGTGGCCGATGAGGAATTCCTCGCGGCGGTGCCCGAGCTGACCGAGCCCCGGATCATCGGGGAGGGGTGCTATGCCCTTTACGGCGACCGCGGCGCGCTCTTCTACCTGCCGGCGGCGCAGAGCGTCGAGCTGCCGCTCGCGGCCGGCAGCTATGCTGTGAAGTACATCGATCCGCGCAGCGGCGAGGTGCGGACGCTGCACAAGCGGCTGAAGATCGGTGCCGGCCGCTCGGACCGCGCGTCGAGCGCCTCGGCCTACCGGCTCGCAGCCGACAAGGGCGGCGCCTACTGGTTCGAACGGCTGTAGGATGGCACGATGTGTTGCAAAGGGCGGTCGCCGGGTTCGGCGGCCGCTCTTTGTGTTGGTCGGGTTTCGGGTTTCGGTTTTTGGGGCATTGGCGGCGGGCCGAGTGTGCTGGTTTGTCTCGAAGGGAGGGTGCGGTTGCTGTTCGTGGTGGGGCGTTTTGAGCCGAGATCGATCGCGAAGCGATCGGCGGGCCGCAGCCTGGGGCGGCGGAGGCCCGCAGCTCCTTGGCGTCGCTTGCGCCCTCCGCAGGCTGCAGCCCGGGGATCATTTTTAATTCTTCATTTTTCATTTTTAATTGCAGCCTTGCAAAGGCCGCAGCAGCCCGCAGCCGCCCCCGGGCGGAGGGCTGCTCCTCTACGTCGCAGGCCCATCCGCTCGGCTGCGGGCTTTTTGCACGGAATCAATCGCGCAGCGATTGGCGGGCCGCAGCCTCCGCCGGGCGGAGGCCCGCAACTCTTTACAGTCGCTTGCAGCCTCCGCAGGCTGCGCCCCGAACTCGAATGCATAATTTGCAGCTTCACGGAGCCCCCCCCAAAACAGCAGCAAAAGCCCCGCACCTCCGACAGGAGGGCGGGGCTTTCGTCGATCGGTCGCTGAATGCAGGCCTATCTCACGATGGCTGCGACAAGGTAGGTGGCGGCGACTGTCAGGATGGCGTAGAGCTCCGGGAAGGCAGCCAGAATCAGCGTCTTACCCATCACATCGTGACCGTTCCCGACTGCGGCGATACCGTTGGCGCAGACTTTGGCCTGGTAGATGGCGGCGGCCAGGTTCACGATACCCACGAGGATGCCGGCACCCAGTACGGCCGCTGCCTGCAGCATCGTCGGATTGGCGAGGAAGTCCCGGACCATAAAGAAGCAGACGAATCCGTAGAGGCCCTGCGAACCCGGAAGGGCCGAGAGGATCATGTAGCTGCCGAAGGCGCCCCCGTTCTTTTTCATGGCACCCACGGCGGCCTGACCCGCGATCGAAGTACCCATGGCCGAAGCGATGCCGGCCAGACCTACCATCAGCGCTACACCGACATAGGCCATTACTAATGCAGTTGTTTCCATAGTGTGTTGATTGTGTTTTGATTGTTGATTATTCGATTTCTTTGTCCATTTTCCGGATCGGGTCGAACGGGCGTGTCGCCATCTCGAAGCCCGCATTCTTGTAGAACTCCACGAAGGTGAGTCGCATCGGGTGGACGAACGACGAGATCGTGGACATGAAGAGGTTGATGCCGTGGCCGATCAAGAGGATCGGAACCATCACGAGCAGCCGCACGACGATGTTCGCCCCCTCGGGAACGAAGCCCGTCGCCAGCGAGTTGAAGACCACCGCCAGCACGCCGCCCGAAAGGCCGATGGCGAAGAGGCGGATGTACGACAGCACGTCGCTCAACAGTCCCGTGGTGTTGTTGTAGAGGTTCCACAGCCCTGCACCCACGTTGATGAGCGGGTTGCGGCCCGGCGTGTTCAGCAGCAGCATGAGGGCCGCGCCGACCGCCAGCGCGCCGTAGAAGGCGGGCGACGAGGCGGTGAAGCCCGGGATGACCCACCCCTCGTCGAGCATCGGCAGCCCGGCGGCGACCGATCCCGAAAGCAGGATGACGAACCAGCCCAGGGTGCCGTAGGCGTATTTCCAGCCGAACGAGCGGACCGTGGTCCAGATGTTCAGCACGAGGCCGAAGAGGATCTGCACGACGCCGATCGCCAGCGCGATCGAGAAGAACTTGCCCTGAAAGTCGAAGAAGGGGATCGACGGGAAGTACTGCCCGAGGCTCAGGCCGAAGAACGAGCCGCAGAAGAGGCCGAAGAGGGTCGTCGAGAGGGCGCACAGCGTGGCGAACCACGCGGCGCGGCGCATCATCGGCTCCCGGACCTTCGCGAGCATCGCGACGCCCGCCAGCAGCAGGACGAGGCCGTAGCCCGCATCGTTCAGGCAGATGCCGAAGAAGAGCATGTAGAAGGGGGCGAAGAAGGGCGTGAGGTCCAGCGTCCCGTACTTCGGACGGGCGTACATGTCGCCGATCATCTCGAAGATGCGGGCGAAACGGTTGTTCCGCAGCTTGACCGGGGTGTCGTCCTCGGGTGTCGGATCGCTCTTGATGTAGACGACGTCGGGATAGGCGTCGAGCATCCGGTCCACCCGCTCCGAGGTGGCCGTCTCGGCCCACCCCTCGAGGATCACCAGCGTGCCGTCGGCGGCCCGCTCGGCCGTCGCCTCGACGCGCACCTCCTGCAGCCGCTCCCGAAGGCCGGCCGCATAACCCTTCAGCGCCGCTTCGGAGGCGGCGACACGGGCGAAGTCGGCGTCGAGCGCCTGCAGCTTCGCCTCCTCGGCGGCGATGCGCCGCTCGGCCTCGGCCGCATCCATCTGCGGCGCCTTCATCTCCTGGGCGTCGAGGTTCACCTCCTCGCCCTGCTTCGTGACGGCCACGAAACGGACGGTCGACTCCGTGCGGTGAATCTCGGCGATCGTGTAGCGCTCGTTCCACGCCGCAGCCTCCTTGTCGAAAGTGCTCGCCGAGGCGGTCAGGTAGTGCAGCACGATGCCGTTCTCGGCCAGCGCCGCGCCGTGCTCCGCGTCGAAAGCACCCCAGGGGCGCAGCTCCTCGGCGAGCTTCTCCAGACGGCCGATCTCGGCCCGGGCGGCCGCGGCGGCCGCCTGCGTCTTCTGGTAGAGCGCGTAGGCCTCGCGGCCCGAGGCGCAGGGCGCCGCCCCGGCGGCCGCGCCGTCGTGCTCCGCGCGCCACGTCCCGAGGAAGTCGAGCGCCTTGCCGCTGCCCTCGATATCGAGCAGCAGCTGCCGGTCCTCCTCGGTGGGCTCCCAGCCCGAAACGGTGATATCGACGAGCCCCAGCTCGCGCAGCCGCGCGATGAAATCCTCGCGCTGCGCCGCAAAGAGCACCACCTCGTATTTCGACATTCTCGCTATCATGACATCGGGCCCTCCACGGCCTGCTGCTGTTGTTTGGTTTTGACGATCTTCTGGGCGGATTTCGAGAGGTTCTCCTCATCCTCCATGAAGCGCTTGATCTTGCGGATGGCATCCTCGTAGCCGGGAATCTGCACCTTTTCGTACAGGTTCACCTTCTGCGTGGTCTTGCGGCGAGCATAGTCCAGCAGCTCCATCTTGCGGCGGTAGACCTCGTATTCGAGCCCCAGCCGCGCCATGCGCTCGAGCGCCGCCACCCCGTCGGCATACCACACGGGCGCCGAGAAGAGGTCGTAGGGCCTGCGCTCGAAGTGCACCTGCTGCAGGACCGGGGTGCGGACGCCGGCGATCTTCTGGACCGCCAGATCGACGTCGGCGATGCGCACCAGCGTCGGGTCGAACTCGCCCCACAGCGCCGCCATGTAGTCGTACTCGGCCTTCAGCCGGTCGAGCTGCCGCTGGTAGTCGGCTGCGGAGTCCTTCGCCCGCTTCACCTCGGAGCGCAGCGCCGACTCCTTCGACTTGATCGTCGGAAGGGCCGTGCGGCGCATCTTGAGCTGTTTGTTCAGCTCGCCGAGCGAAGTCTTGTTGTATTGAAACTTGATGGCCATTGTCGGGGGTTATGCTTTCCAGTATTTCGCGATCAACTCGGCCTTGATGGCGACCTCCTCTTTCGAGAAGTAGGCGGCGAAGAGCTCCCACGCCGTGTCGAGCATCTCGGTGATGCCGATGTTGATGTCGATCGCCAGCAGCCGCCGCGAGTAGTCGCGGGCGAACTTCAGCGCGCGCTCGTCGTAGTCCGAGAGGTCGAAGCCGTTCTCGAGCTTCGTCTTGGCGTTGGCCGCATCGGCGTAGAGGCGCACGCAGGCGTTCATCACCTGTGGGTGGTCTTCGCGCGTCTTCTTGCCGATCACGAGCTGCTTCAGTCGCGAGAGCGAGCGGAACGGATCGACGATCACCTTGCCCGTATCCGAGTCGTTGCGAAGGAACAGCTGACCCTCGGTGATGTAACCCGTGTTGTCGGGGATGGCGTGCGTGATGTCGCCGCCCGAGAGGGTCGTCACGGCGATGATCGTGATCGAGCCGCCGTTCGGAAGCTGCACGGCCTTCTCGTAGATCTTCGCGAGGTCCGAGTAGAGCGAGCCGGGCATCGAGTCCTTCGAGGGGATCTGGTCCATGCGGTTCGAGACGATCGCCAGGGCGTCGGCGTAGAGGGTCATGTCCGTCAGCAGCACGAGCACCTTCTCGCCCTTGTCCACGGCGAAGTATTCGGCGGCCGTCAGGGCCATGTCCGGCACGAGCAGACGCTCGACGGGCGGGTTCTCGGTCGTGTTGACGAACGAGACGATGCGGTCCAGCGCACCGGCGTTCTCGAAGACCGACTTGAAGTAGAGGAAGTCGTCGTTCGTCAGACCCATGCCGCCGAGGATGATCTTGTCGGCCTTGGCGCGCAGGGCCACGTTGGCCATCACGGCGTTGTAGGGCTGGTCGGGGTCGGCGAAGAAGGGGATCTTCTGCCCCGTGACGATCGTGTTGTTGAGGTCGATGCCGGCGATGCCCGTGGCGATGAGCTCCGAGGGCTGCAGACGCTTGAAGGGGTTCACCGTCGGGCCGCCGATCTCGCGGGCCTCGCCCTCGAGCGCTTCGCCCCCCTCGAGGGGTTCGCCGTAGGCGTTGAAGAAGCGGCCGGCGAGGTTGTCCGAGACCTTCAGCTTCGGCGGCTCGCCGTGGAAGATCACCTCCGAGTCGGTGGCGATGCCCTCCGTGCCGGCGAAGACCTGGAGGGTGACGTTCCGCCCCATGATTTTCACCACCTGTGCCAGCTTGCCTCCTACGGTCGCCAGCTCGTCGTTGCCCACACCCTCGGCGCGCAGCGTGACGGTCGCTTTGGTGATGTTGTCGATCTTGGTGTATATTTTCTGAAATGCGCGTGTTGTCATGGCTTATTTGGCTTTTTCCTGTACGTATTCGGCGATCTGACGCTTGTAGTCCTCGAACTTCTCCGAGCCCCACTCCGAGTAGTTCATCTGGCGGAAGAGGTTGATGAGTCCCTTGAAGAACTGCGAACACTCCTCGAAGTCGGTGAACGGAAAGTCGTGGCGGCAGATGTCGAGCACCATGTTGTACATCATCTTCTGGCGCTCGATCGGGCAGTTGGCGTCGATCGCGTCGAAAGCGTCCTGCTGGAGGATCACGAAGTCGAGCAGCTCCGACTTCCAGAACCGTTCGTGGTAGTCGACGGGCACGCCGTCGTCGCCGAGGATGTTGATCTGGTCGTTGGCCTCCTTGCCGCGCTGCACGTAGGTCTTGCCCTCGTAGACGGCATCCACCCAGTTTTTCTCGATGTGCTCGTCGAGGTAGGCGCGGATCTCGGGGTACTCGAGGTACTTCGAGTAGGACTCGAGCGGGTCGATGGCGGGGTAGCGCTTCGAGTCGGCGCGCCCCTGCGAGAGGGCGTAGAAACAGCGGGCGGCCTTCTTGGTCGACTCCGTCACGGGCTCCTTCAGGTTGCCGCCGGCGGGCGACACGGTGCCGAGGAAGGTGACCGAACCGGTCTGACCGTTGGTCAGCTTCACCAGACCGGCGCGGGCGTAGAAGTTGGAGATGATCGCCGAGAGGTCCATCGGGAAGGCGTCCTGGCCGGGCAGCTCCTCCAGACGGTTCGACATTTCGCGCAGCGCCTGGGCCCAGCGCGAGGTCGAGTCGGCCATGACGAGCACCTTCAGCCCCATCGCGCGGTAGTACTCGCCGATCGTCATGCCGGTGTAGACCGAGGCCTCGCGGGCGGCGACGGGCATGTTCGAGGTGTTGCAGATGATGATCGTGCGCTCCATGAGCTTGTGGCCCGTGCGGGGGTCGACCAGCTCGGGGAACTCCTTGAAGATCTCGACCACCTCGTTGGCGCGCTCGCCGCAGGCCACCATGATGATGATATCGGCGTCGGCCTGCTTCGAGATGGCGTGCTGGAGGACCGTCTTGCCGGCGCCGAAGGGACCGGGGATGAAGCCCGTGCCGCCCTCGGCCATCGGGTTGAAGGTATCGATGGCGCGCACGCCCGTCTGCATCACGCGGCCCGGGCGCGGCTTCTCGGTGTAGCAGCGGATGGCCTGCTTCACGGGCCACTTCTGCACCATCGTGATCGGGTGCTCGCGCCCCTCGGCATCGGTCACGACCGCCACGGTGTCGGTCACCTTGTAGGAGCCCGCCGGGGCGACGCTCTTGACCGTATAGGTGCCGGTCATCGTGAAGGGGACCATGATCTTGTGGGCGACCCACTGCTCCTGCACTTCGCCGAGCCACGAGGCGGCCGAAACCGTGTCGCCCGCCTGGGCCAGCGGCTTGAACTCCCACAGGGCCTCGTAGTCGATCGGGTCGGTGATCGAACCGCGGGCGATGAAGAGCCCGTCCATCTTTTCGAGGTCGTTCTGCAGACCGTCGTAGTTGCGCGAGAGCATGCCCGGGGCCAGCGTGGCTTCGAGCATGTGCCCCTCGAACTCCACCTTGTCGCCGATCTTCAGCCCGCGCGTGGAGTCGAATACCTGGACATAGGCGTCGTCGCCCATGACCTTGATGACCTCGGCCATCATTTTGGTGTCACCGACCGAAACATGGCAGATCTCGTTCTGGCCGACGGGTCCGTCGGCCTTGACGATCACGATGTTCGAGATGATACCGTTTACACGTCCTGTCGTTTTCATGTGTATTTCGTTATTGTATATTGATCAGATCCTTGCCGTCGAGGCCGGCCATGAGCCGCTCGAAGAGGGCGCGGCCGCGCGCCGGGTCGAGCGCCGACCAGCGGGCGACGATGTTGATGCGCACGAGGTAGGCGATGACGGCGTCGAGGTCGAAGTAGTCGAAGGCCGAGAGCTCCTCGGCCTCGTTCCAGCGGACGAGGTCGATGCGGTGCTCCTTTTCGAGGAGGTTCTGCTCCTCGCCGACGGCGGTGAGCAGCGTGTCGAGCCAGGGCAGCTCGCCGCGCAGGCCGAAGTCCGAGGCGGAGCTGCGGCGCAGCTGCCCGACGATCTCGCCCCCGCCGACGGTCGCCTCCTCGACGGGGCGCCCCAGCGCGCGGGCCGTGACGGCGGCCGTGAGGTTGCGCAGCGTGCGGTCGAAGTCCGACCAGTCGCGCAGGAAGCGGCTGCGCGAGCGGGCGCAGCGGGCGTAGTAGGCGCCGAAGAGCGCCGTTTCGAAGCGCACGGTCGTGTCGATCCGCTCGGCGTCCTCGCCCTCGGGATCGGCATAGGCGCGGACCACGGCCGCGAGCTCTTCGGGCAGGCGGGCCGGGTTGCGCAGCTCGGAGGCGATCTCCTCGGCCGTGAGGTTGCCCAGGGCGCTGTGCGCCGTGCGGCCGGCCCGCTGCGCTGCGAGGTTCTCGCAGTCGTAGTAGCCGTAGAGGAGCTCCGCTTCGCGCCGGTCCGCCTTCGTCAGCTGTTCGAGGACCTCGTCGCGGATGGCCGCGGGGTCGAAGCCCTTGCGGTCGGCGTCGAGGGTATACTCGCGGAAGCCGGCGACCAGCGTATAGTAGTTCTTGGCAAACATCGCTGCGTCAGTCTTCCCGGGTGAAAAGCATGGCGGCGACCTTCTCGCGCAGGTACTCCGAGACGAGCGCTTCGAGGTCGGCATCGGTGAACGAGAGGTAGTAGCCGCCCTCCTTCTCCGCGATGCGGAAGCCCGTCTTGACACGCTCCGAGTAGCCCACCTCGATGCCGGCGGCGAGCAGCTCGCGGGCGCTCGCGGCGAAGGCGGCGTCGAGACGCGCGCGCTCGGCCTCGGGGAGGAGCGCCGCGAGCTCGACCTTGCCGGCTGCGGAGCCGTTCCAGTTGCGGGCTACGGCGAGCATCATCTCCTTGAGGAAGTCGGCGTCGAGTGAGGCGGCGCGGACCCCGTCGGCCGTCGTGCGGGCGACGATGAGCCGGGCGATCTCGCTCTTGAGGCGGGCGATGGCCTGCTTGCCGGCCAGGGCGATCTCGGTCTCGGTGTTCTTGGCCGTGTCCTCGGCCCGGAGCTCGGCTTCGCGGATGATCTCCTCGGCCTCGCGGCGGGCGTCGGCGAGCAGCTGCGCGGCCTGCTGTTCGGCCTCGGCGATCCGCTTCTCGGCTTCGGTGCGTCCCTTCTCCAGCCCCTCCTCGTAGAGGCGCTGCGTGAGTTGTTGAAGTTTATTTTCCATGATTTTATCGGGTTTTTGATTTTGTCGCTTTTTTAGCATACAAATATAGCAAAATATTTTCAAGAACAGCGGCCGGAGCGGATCATTTTCTCCTTTTTCGACCAGAAACGGACGGTTTTTGCTTATGCTCCGCAAATTCGAAATTCGTCGGGCGGCAGGGCGGTCTGGCGGGAGAAACGACACGGACCGAAACGAAAAAAATCTCCGTTTCGGTCCGCATGCGTTCCGCTTTCGTCCTTTCGGCTCCGGGGTGCCGGCTTCCGGCTTCGTGCTTCCGGCTTCGTGCTTCCGGCTTCGTGCTTCCGGCTTCGTGCTTCCGGCTTCGTGCTTCCGGCCCGGGGCTGGCGGCCTACTGGTGCTGTTCGCGCAGCAGGTCCTGGACGACCTTCACGGGCGAGAAGGTCGTGATGGGGACGTCGACGAAGACGGTGTTCCACCTGGCCATGGCGCCGTTCCACAGCCCCGGCAGCTCCTGCGCGCGCAGGTCGCGGCCGCCGGCCGACTTCGACGAGATGAAGCCCGTCGCGGGATCGGTGTAACGGCGCAGGTCGAACTTGCCGCCTTTCGAGTTCTTCACGCCGCAGACCAGATCCACGGGGTTGAAGTGGGTGGCCGACTTCATGAGCGGCAGATCCTCGGGGGCGATCTGGCTCGACTCGGCGATCTGCAGCGACTCCGTGCCGTCGGCGTTCTTCACCCAGAAGGGGCCGCCGCCCGGCTCGCCCTCGTTGCGGACCATGCCGCAGAGGCGGATCGGCCGGTCGAGCACGGCCTTGAGCAGCGCCGCATCGTAGTCGGCGGGAAGTTTCACGCAGAGTTCCCGCTCGATGAAGGCGGCGATCGTCTCGAGCTCGGCGCCGCCCACCTCGAGCGCCTTGAGGTACTCGAACGAGCGCTCCTGCAGCTCGAGCAGCAGGCCGGCGAGGATCTTCTTGTAGCGGACCGTGTCGCCGCGGCGGGCGTCGGTCGTGACGTTGTCGATGTTCTTGATGAAAACGATGTCGGCGTCGATCTCGTTGAGGTTCTCGATGAGGGCGCCGTGGCCGGCGGGCCGGAAGAGCAGCGTGCCGTCGTCCTGGCGGAAGGGGGTGTTGTCGGGGTTGACGGCGATCGTGTCGGTCGAGGGCTTCTGCGCCGAGAAGGAGATGTCGTAACGGATGCCGTAGCGCTTCTCGTAGAGGGGCACCTTCTCGTCGAGCAGCTTGCGGAAGCCCTCGATGTGCTCGGGCGAGACGGTGAAGTGGATGCGGACCGTGCCGGCCGAGACGGCGTAGGCGGCACCCTCGGACAGATGCTCCTCGACGGCCTTGCGGGCCCCCTCGGGGTAGGCGTGGAAGGTGACGAGCCCCTTGGGCTTCGAGCCGTAGCCGAGCCCCTCCTTGACGATGGCGCTCACGATCGTGCGGTCGTCGGCCCCGGCGGGCAGGACGGCCTTCAGCTCGGGCCAGAAGGCGAAGCGCTCGATGTTCTGCAGCAGTTTGTCGATGCCCGGGCCGCGCTTGCCCTCGTTGACGAAGGCGAAGAGCTCCTTGAACATGCGCGTGGCGGCTCCCGAGGCGGGGACGAACTTGACGATCCCCAGCTTGTCGGCGGCGGCCTCGTAGCGGGCGATCGCCGCCTCGGCGCGGGGGCCGTCGACCACCGTCACGCCGTCGGCGGGCGAGGCGGCCCGCACGATCGGCAGGCAGGGGAAGCCGCGGCGGAAGTTCTCGATCTGGCGCTCGACGGCCTCGACGGTCAACCCGTGGGCCTCGATCTGTCGTTTCTCTTGTTCGGTAAACATAGGTCGTATGATTTTAGGATAGTTCTTTCGGGATGGTTCGGTCCGATTTTATCTTCAAAGTTAATAAAAATTTCTAACTTTGCTGCATGATTCGACAATTCGAACGAATAAATTTGCGCGACCGCAACAGTTTCCGCGTCGAGCAGCGGGCCGCACGGCTCGCCGAGTTCGAGACGGCCGACGACCTGCGGCAGCTCTTCGCCGGCGGGATTCCGGCCCGCTGGGCGGTCCTCGGCGGGGGCAACAACATCCTCTTCACGCGCGACTACGAGGGGCTTCTGCTCACGCCCGTCTCGCGGCGCATCGAGCTGCTCGCGGACGACGGCGGCGGCGTGCTGCTGCGCGTCGACGCCGGGGTCGAGTGGGACGACCTGGCCGCCTATGCCGTCGAGCGGGGGTGGTGGGGGATCGAGAACCTCTCGCTCATCCCGGGTCGGGTCGGGGCAGCCCCCGTGCAGAACATCGGGGCCTACGGCTGCGAGGCGAAGGACGTGATCGAACGGGTGCACCTCTACGAGGTCGTCTCGGGACGGGAGCGCATCCTCGACCGCGCGGCGTGCGGCTTCGGCTACCGCGAGAGCATCTTCAAGCACGAGCTGCGGGGGCGCGTCGTCATCACGGCGGTCGAGGTGCGTCTGTCGCACCGGCCGCAGCCGAAGCTGGGCTACGGCGACGTCGAGCGCGAGGTGGCGGCCCGCGGGGGCGCCACGCTCCGCAACATCCGCGAGGCGGTCTGCGCGATCCGGCGCGCGAAGCTGCCCGACCCCGCCGTGACGGGCAACGCCGGGAGCTTTTTCAAGAATCCCGTCGTCGACCGGGCCGCGGCCGAACGGCTGCTGGCGCAGCATCCCGACATGCCGCACTACGCGACGGAGGATCCCGGGCGGGTGAAGCTGGCCGCGGGCTGGCTCATCGACCGGGCGGGCCTCAAAGGAAAGGTCGAGGGGCGCGTCGGCGTCCACGACCGGCAGGCGCTGGTGCTCGTGAACCGCGGCGGCGCCACGGGGGCGGAGGTGCTCGCCTTCGCCCGCCGCGTGCAGGACGAGGTGGCGGCGCGCTTCGGCGTCGCGATCGATACGGAGGTCAATATCTGGTAGAAAAATGGCATTGTTGGCGCAATTTCAACGGTATGTGGCCGAAAACGGCCTCTTCGGCCCCGGGGACCGGCTCCTGCTGACCGTCTCGGGCGGGGTCGATTCGATGGTCATGCTCTCGCTCTGCGTCGCTTCGGGCTATCGCGTCGGCGTGGCCCACTGCAATTTCCAGCTGCGCGGCGCGGAGAGCGACGAGGACGAGAAGCTGGTGGCCGCGGCGGCCGCCCGGCTCGGGGTCCCCTGCTACAACCGCCGCTTCGACACGGCGGCCGAGATGGAGCGCACGGGCGAATCGATGGAGATGGCGGCCCGCCGGCTGCGCTACGCCTGGTTCGCCGAGCTTTGCGCGGCGGAGGGGTACACGGCGATTGCCGTGGCGCACCACGCCGATGACTCGGTCGAGACCTTTTTCATCAACCTGCTGCGCGGCACGGGGCTGCGCGGCCTGACGGGCATTTCGAAGCAGTCGGGCCGCATCGTCCGGCCGCTCACCTTCGCCACGCGCAAGGAGATTCTCGAATACGCCGTGGCGAACCGCATCCCCTTCCGCGAGGATTCGTCGAACCGCTCGACGAAGTACCTGCGCAACAAGATCCGCCTGGGGCTCATCCCCCGCATCCGCGAGATCAACCCCAAGTTCACGGCCCTCATGCAGCGCAACATCGCGCGGCTCACCGACGCGCAGCAGTTCATCACGCAGGCCGTCGAGCAGGTGCGCCGCGCGGCCGTCACGGAGGAGGGGGGGATCGCGACGATCCGCCTCGAGCGGATCGACCCCGCCTTCCCGCGCAATTTCGTCCTCTACGAGCTCCTCAGCTCGGCCTACGGCTTCAAGGGCGACGTGATCGACGCCCTCTGCCGGGCCCTCGACGAGGGGGCTGTGGGGCGCCGCTTCTACGCCCGCGACCGGGTGGCCGTCACGGACCGCGGCACGGTCGTCGTGGCGCCCGTGGCCGACAACGACCCCTGCGAGGTATCGATCCCCGCGGGGGCGCAGCGGGCCTACGGCGGCAACTCGGTCCTCTACTTCGAGCGGCGCAGCATCGACCTCGTCGAGGCGTTCGGCGTGCCGCCTCACCAGGCGCAGATCGACGCCGCGAAGCTGCAGTGGCCCCTGACGCTGCGCCGCTGGCGCGAGGGGGACTGGTTCGTTCCCTTCGGCATGACGGGCGGCCGCAAGAAGGTGAGCGACTTTCTGATCGACAGCAAGGTCTCGCTGCCTGAGAAGCAGCGGCAGTTCGTGCTCCTCTCGGACGGGGAGATCGTCTGGGTCGTGGGGCGCCGCATCGACGATCGCTACCGCCTGACCGACAGCACGGAGCAGGTGCTGTGCATCACCCGTGAAATCGTGTAGCCATGGCGAAGAGCAGCGTGAAATTCGGCGACTCGGTCGCCGCCTACGAGCGGATCGCCGCCGACATCGCGGCGCGGCGCTTCGCGCCCCTCTACCTGTTGATGGGCGAGGAGGGCTATTTCATCGACCGCCTCACGGAGCAGCTCGCCGCGACCGTGCTCGGCGAGGCCGAGCGCGCCTTCAACCAGATCGTCGTCTACGGCCGCGACAGCGACGCGGGGCAGGTGGTGAACCTCTGCCGCCAGCTGCCGATGATGGGGTCGTACCAGGTGGTGATCGTCCGCGAGGCGCAGCAGCTGCGCCAGATCGAGAAGCTCTCCTACTATACGCAGAAGCCCTCGCCCACGACGATCCTCGTCCTTTGCCACAAGGAGAAGAACGCCGACAAGCGTTCGGCCTTCTACAAGGGGTGCGCGGCCAACGGCACGGTCTTCGAATCGGTCACGCCGCGCGACTACGAGATCGCCTCGTGGCTCGAACGCTTCGTCGCGGCCCGCGGGCTGCAGTTCGACCGCAAGGCGCTGGCGATGCTCACCGACCACCTCGGGACCTCCGTGTCGAAGATCGCCAACGAGCTCGAGAAACTCGCCGTCTCGCTCCCCGAGGGCAAGACGCACATCACGGATGCCGACATCGAGGCCAACATCGGCATCTCGAAGGAGTTCAACAACTTCGAACTTTGCCGGGCGGTCGTGCAGCGCCAGCCGGGGCGCGCCCTGATGATCGCCGACCACTTCGCCCGCAACCCCAAGGCCAACCCGCTGCTGCTGACGGTGATGGCCCTCTTCGGACAGTTCCGCGACCTCTTCACGGTCAACTACCTGCAGTGGCTCGCCCGCTATAGGGGGCGTCCCTTCCCGTCGGACGTCGAACTGATGAAGACGCTGCGCAAGCCGAGCGTCTATATCGTCGGCGAGATCAAGCAGCAGGCGGCCCTCTGGCCCAACCGCAAGGTCTTCCAGGTGCTGGGGCTGCTGCGCGAATACGACGCCAAGAGCAAGGGGGTCAATGCCGGCGGCGCCCCGGACGGGGAGCTGCTGCGCGAACTGCTGCTCAAAATCTTCCTCCTGTGAACCCGATGGAACCTTTCGTCTACCGGACGATCCACCTCTACGGCGGCCGCGTGCGGCTGCTCGACGAGCAGCTGACCCTGCTCGAACGGGCGGCGGCGGAGCTCTTCGGGGTGCGCTATCGTCCCGACCGGGCGGCAGCGGCCGAGCGGCTGCTCGCGGCGGCGCGGCGCGAACGCTATCCGGCGGGGGTGTCGGGGTTCGTGCGGATCGAGGTGACGGCCTCGGGCGAGGAGCGGCTGCGCCCCTGCGGCACCTCGCTCTACGCGGGGTATGCGCTGCGCAGCCTGCGCCCCGAGGCGGTGACGCTCCGGTACGCCCGCCTCTTTGCTTATGACCGCCCCTTTGCGGGGGAAGGCTGCGGCGAGCGCCCCTTTGCGGGGGCGCCCGGGTCCGGTTGTTCCTTTGCCGGGGCGCCTCGTGAGGATCGCCCCTTTGCGGAAGAGCCTGGTCGTGATTGCCGCTTGGGAGAGGCACCCCGTTACGACTGCCTCTTCGCGGAGGCGCCCACCTCGGCCTCCGAGGCGGAAGATGCCCTGGCGCGGGCCGTCGCCCGGCGGCTGGGGGCCGACGAGGCGGTTCGCTGCGATGCGGCGGGCGTTTGCCGGGGGCTCGGCGATGCCCCCCTCTTCGCTGTGCGTGACGGGGTTCTGTACGGCGACCGGTCGGGTGCCGCGCGCTTCTCGGCCGAGGCGGAACCGCTGTGGCGCGCCGCCGCTGCGGAGCGGATCCGCACGGTGGACCGCCCCCTGCTGCGCGAGGAGATGGGACGCTTCGATGAGCTCTTCGCGGTCGATCACCGCGGTATCACGGCGCTCGCCCGCTGCGACGGCCATCCCTACATGGCGATCGTCGCGGAGCGGCTGGCGAAGGCGCTGGAGGCAGCGGCGCGGGAGCGGAGGTAGGGGAGGGATGGCCGAGCGGGCCCAAGCTGCCTTGGTTGTGGCGGAAATGCCGGCCGGAAAAATCGGTCTGCCGGGACCGAACGGGCCGCAGTTTTGCCCGTTGTGATGGTTGCCGGCAAATTCGGTCCGCCAGGACCGAGCGGGCCGCAGCCTCCCGGCGGCGGAGGCCCGCTGCTCGTGTCCCGCAGGTCCGCTCGCGCGTGCGCCCCGCAGGCTGCGACCCGAACCGAGAAAGGTCCAATCGCACCCCGGCGATCTTATTTATTTTGAATCTTGAATTTTGAATGCTGAATTTGCGGCTTCGAAAAGAAGCCGCAGCGGACCGCAGCCCCTCCCTGAAAAAAAGCCCCGGCCCGATCGGAAAGATCGGGCCGGGGCCGTTCGTTCGTCCGCGCGGGCGTCTCCGCCGCGCTGCGTCAGATCGAGATGTCGAGGATCTCGAAGTGGATCGTGCCTGCGGGCACCGTCACCTCGACCTCGTCGCCCTTCTTGTGGCCCAGCAGCGCCTTGGCGATGGGCGTGCCGATGGCGAGCTTGCCTTCGCGCAGGTTGGCCTCGTGTTCGGCGACGATCGTGTAGGTAACCTGCTTTTGACTGTTCTTGTTCAGCAGGGTTACCTTGCTCAGGATCTGAACCTTGCTCTTGTCGATCTTCGACTCGTCGATCACGCGGGCGTTGGCCAGCGTGTCCTCCATCTTGGCGATGCGCATTTCGAGCAGCCCCTGCGCCTCGCGGGCCGCGTCGTATTCGGCGTTCTCCGAGAGGTCGCCCTTGTCGCGGGCCTCGGCGATGGCCGCCGAGATCGCCGGACGCTCGACCGACCGCATGTGGTCGAGCTCCTCTTTCAGTTTCCTGTACCCTTCAGCGGTCAGGTAGATAATTTCTTTTGCCATATCGTTCTATGTTTTTTCGATTTCGGTTATGCAACAAAAAACAAGAATCCCGACCCTGCAGGAAGGTCAGAACCCCAATCGTATTGCAAAGACAAAGATAATCACATTTTTTTCGATTTGCAAAACTTTTTCCAGATACTAAATTTATTTTGCTTTTCGTTACTTTTTGCGTAATTTTGCGCGTTAAAGCGCCGTAAAAGATCTCGAACCGATGAAGCGAATCCGATTACATCTCCTTGCCGCCGTATTCGTCGCGGTCGCCCTCAGCAGTTGCGCCGGTGTCGCGACCCTGCTCAAGGAGGGAAAGCCCGATGAAATCTACGCCAAGGCCATGGAACTCTACCGCAAGGAGAAGTGGAACCGCGCCGCGACCCTCTTCGAAGGGGTGCAGCGCCTCTACCTGGGCACGGCGCGCGAGGACAGCGTCTCCTTCTACTACGCCCACTGCAAGTTCAAGAGCCACGACTACGAGACGGCCTCCCTGCTTTTCGACGAGTTCCGCCGCCGCTTCGGCCGCAGCGCCTTCATCGAGGATGCCGAGGGAATGTACGCTCTCTGCTACTACCGCATGTCCCCTGCGCCCGAACGCGACCAGACGACGACCGGCAAGGCGATCATCGCCATCAACGAGTTCATTTCGCGCTACCCCGAGAGCGACAAGATCGAGTCGTTCCGCGCCATCAACGACGAACTGACCCTCCGGCTCCACAAAAAAGCCTATCTGAACGCCTACACTTATTATAAGATCGGACGCTACAAGTCGGCGATCGTGGCGCTCAAAAACGCCCTCAGGACCTATCCCGAGAGCGCCTACCGCGAGGAGATCATGTTCCTGATCGTCGATGCGGGCTACCGGCTGGCGAGCAATTCGGTCGCCTCGAAGCAGACGGACCGCTATCTGGCGATGCTCGATTCGTCGCTCTCGTTCTGCGAGGAGTTCCCCGAATCGAAACACCGCAAGGCGGTGGACCGCATGGCAGCCTCGGCCCGCGATTACCTCGATCGCAACAAACAGGCAGAAGACAATAACATTCAATAATCTATGGAGATCAAGAAGACTATCCCGACCAACACGCAGACGCGCAAACTGGTGGATCTGGACCGCGAGACGGGCAACATCTACGAGTCGATCAACATCATCGCACGCCGTGCCAACCAGATCTCGAACGAGCTGAAGAACGAGTTGAACCGCAAACTGGCCGACTTCTCTTCGCCGACGGATACGATGGAGGAGACCTTCGAGAATCGCGAGCAGATCGAAATTTCGCGCTACTACGAGCGATTGCCGAAGCCCGTGATCATCGCCACGGAGGAGTTCCTCGACGGCGACCTCTTCTACCGGGAGGGCGGCGCCCCCTCGAAGGAGGCTTAACCGGTCGTTGTCGCGCCCATGGCACCGGATCGGGCCCGTCCGCTCGAAGGACGGCACATACTGTTGGGTATTACGGGGAGCATAGCAGCCTACAAAGCCGCCATGCTCTGTCGTTTATTGGTGCGCGGCGGAGCCGAGGTCCAGGTGGTCATGACGGCCGCGGCCAAGGAGTTCATCACGCCGCTGACGATGGCCACCCTCTCGCGCCGGCCGATACTGGTCGAGTTCTTCGACCCCGAGAACGGCGCCTGGAACTCGCACGTGAAGCTCGGCGAGTGGGCCGACTGCTACCTCATCGCCCCCGCCACGGCCAATACGCTGGCCAAGATGGCGGCGGGCGTGGCCGACAACCTGCTGCTGACAGCCTACCTCTCGGCGCGCTGTCCGGTGATGGTCGCTCCGGCGATGGACCTGGACATGTACGCCCACTGCACCACGCAGCGGAATCTGAAGGAGCTGGCCGCGTGCGGCGTCGCGATCGTCGAGCCCGCCTCGGGCGAGCTGGCCAGCGGACTGGAGGGCAAGGGCCGCATGGCCGAACCCGGGGAGATCGCCGCTGCGGTCGGGCGGCTGCTGACGGCGGCCGGCACGGCTGCCGGCACGGCTGCGGACACGGCTGAAAACCCGGCTGCGGAGGCCTCTGCGGACACCGTTGCAAATGCTGTTGTCCCTGCAGTTTCCGCCTCTTCGGCTGCGGAACTCTCCGCGGCCGCTTCCGAAAAAAAAAAGACGCTCGCTGACCGCCGTTTCGTCGTAACGGCCGGGGCCACGATCGAGGCGATCGACCCGGTGCGTTTCCTGTCGAACCATTCGTCGGGCAAGATGGGCTATGCCGTCGCCGCCGAGCTGGCGGCGCGCGGCGCCCTTGTGACGCTCGTCAGCGGCCGCACGTCGCTCGCGACCCCCGAAGGGGTGGAGCGGATCGACGTCCTCTCGGCCGAGGAGATGTACCGGGCTGCCCGGAGCGCCTTCGAGGAGGCCGACGGAGCGGTCATGTGCGCGGCCGTCGCCGACTACACCCCCTGCGAGGTTTCGGCTACGAAGATCCGCAAGCGCGACGGCGGCGACCTGGTGCTTCGCCTGAAGCGCACGAAGGACATCGCCGCCGAGCTGGGGGCCGCGAAGGGGGGCCGGCTGCTGGTCGGCTTCGCCCTCGAGACGGACGATGAGGAGGCCCATGCCGCGGGGAAGCTCGCGAAGAAGAATTTCGATTTCATCGTCCTGAACTCCCTGCGCGACGCCGGGGCGGGCTTCCGCGGCGACACGAACAAGGTGACCTTCTTAGACCGGGCGGGGCGCGAGGCGCTGCCGCTCCTTTCGAAACGGGAGGTGGCTGTGCGGATCGTCGATAAAATCGAACGCTGTTTGATGAAATAAGGCCATGTTACGTCGTTTATCGGTTGAAAACTATGCCCTGATCGACGCGCTCGAGCTGGAGCTGGACGGGCATCTGAATATCATTACGGGCGAAACGGGCGCCGGAAAATCGATCCTGCTCGGCGCCCTTTCGCTGCTTCTGGGGGCCAAGAACGAGGGCTCGGCGATCAAGGACGGGGCGCGCAACTGCCGCATGGAGGGGCTTTTCGACCTCGCGGGGCTCGGTCTGGAGCCCTTTTTTGAGGAGCACGAGCTCGACTATGCCAACGAGACGACCCTCACGCGCCTCATCACGCCGGCCGGCAAGAGCCGTTCGTTCGTGAACGACCTCCCCGTGCCGCTCGGCGTGCTGCGCGAACTGGGGGCGCGGCTGGTAGACATCCATTCCCAACATCAGAATCTGATTCTTACATCGGAGACGTTCCGCACGTCGGCCCTCGACACCGTGGCCGGCAACGAGGCGCTGCTGGCAGAATACGGCACGCACTACGAGGCGTTGCTCGCAGCGCGCCGCCGTCTGCAGGAGCTGCGCGAGGCGGCCGCCGCGGGACGGCGCGACGAGGAGTGGCTGCGCTTCCAGAGCGAGGAGCTCGGGGCGGCGAAGCTGCGGGCGGGCGAGCAGGCCGAAGTGGAGGCCGAGCTGGCCGTCCTCGAGCATGCGGATCGCATCGGCGAGGCCCTCACGGCGCTGCGCAACGCCCTCGACGAGGAGCAGACGGGGATCCTCCCGCGCCTCAAGGAGAGCGAGACGGCCCTGCTGCACCTGCGTGAAAGCTATCCCGCGGCGGGCGAATATGCCGCGCGGTTGCGGTCGGTGCTCGAAGAGCTGAAAGATCTCGGGCGGAGCGCAGCGGCCGATGCGGAGCGCATCGATGCCGACCCCGAGCGGCTGCAGCGGCTGACGGCGCGGCTCGACCTGTTGATCGGGCTGCAACAGAAGCATCGCGTGCAGAGCGAGGCGGAGCTCATCGCCCTGCGCGACGACGTGGCGGCCCGGCTGGCGGCCATCGTCCATGGCGACGAGGCGATCGCGGCGGCTGAAAAGGGGCTCGCCGAGGCCGAGGCGGCGACGGCGGAGCTGGCGCAGCGGCTGCACGCGGCCCGCACGGCGGCGGCTCCCGCCTTCGAGCGGGAGATCGTTGCGACACTGGCGCCGCTCGGCATGCCCGAGACGGTGTTCCGTGTCGAGCTGACCGCGTGCGAAGCGGGGCGCACGGGGGCCGATTCGGTCCGCTTTCTCTTCTCGGCCAACCGCGCGGTGGCGCCGCAGCCGATCGAACGCATCGCCTCGGGCGGCGAGCTCTCGCGCGTGATGCTGGCCCTCAAGGCGCTGCTCGCGACGCGCATGCAGCTGCCGACGATCCTCTTCGACGAGATCGACACGGGGGTCTCGGGCCGCATCGCCGATGCGATGGGGGCGATCATCGCCCGCCTTTCGCAGCGGATGCAGGTGGTCGATATTACCCATCTGCCGCAGGTCGCTTCGAAGGGGCGCACCCACTTCGTCGTCTACAAGCAGGATAGCCAGACGCGCATCCGGCGCCTCTCGCCCGAGGAGCGGACGCAGGAGATCGCCAAGATGCTCTCGGGGGCCGAGGTGTCGGAGGCCGCCCTGGAGCAGGCCCGCATTCTGTTGGAAAATAAACATTTATAGAAATACCGATATGAAAAGTTCTGCGCGGCCTCATGGCTCGTTGCAGTGGCCGGCGGTGCGGGGAAACCGCCTCTTACAGTGTGGAGGAGGCGGGTGGCTGCCGGAGGATCGTTTTAAGTGCTGGATGGATGAGAGGTAAACGATGGTTGGTCCGTTTGCGGCGGATGCGGCGGCGGATCGTGTGGGGCGCGGTGCTGCTGGTCGTGGTGTTGGCGGCGGGTGCGGCCCTGCGTTATCGGAGGACGGAGGCGCTGCTCGAACGGGTGGACGCCACGATCGAGGCGGATGCGCGGCAGGCGCTGCGGACGCTCGACTCGCTCGACCGGCGGCAACTGTACGGAGCGGAGCAGCGGGCCCGCTTCGCGCTGCTCTATACGCAGGCGCAGGACAAGAACTATGTCGAGGTGCGGGACGATTCGTTGATCCGCGCGGCGGTCGATTATTACGAGACGACGAACGAGGCGCCGCTCGACAAGTTCCGGGCGCTCTATTACCTCGGACGGGTGCAGTTCAACCGGGGCGAGTTCTCGCGCGCGATGCTGGCCTATCTGGAGGCCGAACGGCTGGTCGATGCGGTGGCGGACGATTACCTTATCGGCTTGCTGTACGTGCAGATGGGGAATATCTACAAAATTTATTACGACTATCCCAAGGCGCTCCGCGCCTATGAAACGGCTTACGACCACTACCGGAAGACGAACCGGACCGCTCACCAGAATTATGCGTTGCTGGATATGGGGTTGGTTCATAGCCATATGAAAGAATACGCAAAGAGTGAAGAGTTGTTGTTGGAGGCATTAAAAAAAGCAAAAGATAATAGTGATAGAGCTTTACAAGAACGTTGCTATGGTAATTTAATCATTCAGTATAATGAACAGCAACGTTATGGGGAGGCCTATCGGTTATATGATACTTTAGTCAACCGGATCGGAGTGCGTCACAATCAATCTCCAGCCTTTCTCGCTTCTGTGGCCTGCATGTACGCATATCAGGACAATATGGATGCGGCTAAATCTTGTCTTGAACGAGCAGGTGCTGCTTCGAGAAGCCGCTTCGATTCAGTGTACCTCCATTATTTCAGTGCGAGGATCTTCCGAAAGAGCAGGCAGGACGGAGAGGCCTATTGGCATCTGGGGGAGAGTGTGCAGTTGCAGGATTCGGTTTTGCGACGGGTTTTGCAGCAGCCGATTCTCTCCACGCAGCGCGATTTTCTGGCGAACAAGTTAGCCTACCAGGCCTATCGCATGCGGGTCGACCGGAGGCTTCGGTGGATTTATACCGGGCTGGCGGCCGCGGCGGTCGCCGCGCTGCTGATCGTGCTGCAGCTCCGTTTACGCCGGAAGGATGCGCTGATCGCCTACTACATGGCGACGGCGGGTGAACTGCAGGAGACGCTGAACCGGGAACAGACGGAGGCGGAGCGGCGGATCGCCCTGCTTTTCAAAGAGAATTTCCAGATGATCAACGACCTCGGAAATGCCTATTACGAGCAGCCGAACGATGCGAAGCGCAAGGAGCGGATCTATCGGGAGGTGAAAAAGATGATTTATGAGTTGCGGCACGATCCGAAACGGATCGAAACGCTGGAAACGATCGTGAATGAGTGCAAGCAGGGGGCTCTGCGCTATCTCCGGGAGGAATTCCTGTCGTTCAAGGAGAGCGACTACCGCCAGTTGTGCTACCATTTCAGCGGTCTTTCGGTCCATGTGGTCGGGATGTTGATGGAGCTGTCGGAGGCGAACGTTTACAAGCGCCGGTCGCGGATGCGGGCGATTTTCCAGGTTTCGAATGCGCCGCATCGCGACCTCTTTCTGAGCTTGCTGCAGGCAAAATGTTGAAAATCAAACCGTAGAAATCCCCCCCCCGAATTTTAGCCTTTTAACAGGTTGATTGTGAGATGCTTGTGGGCTTGTCTAAATTTATTTTGAAAATGGATTTTCAAACGTTTGATAGTTAACCGGTTGAAAAGGGCGTTGTCCAACATTTCGAGGTCCGAATATTAGGCGGGGAGGTATTTTTGTGTTACATTTGTATAACGAAACATTCAAACGAATAGCCATGAAGAAACTGTTTTTACTGGTCTTGACGTTGAGCCTCGGTTTCGCGGCCTTTGCCGGGTCGGACAAAGAGGAGGAAAGACCCGAGCCGAATCCGGTGCCTATTGTAAGAGGAGATTATGATACTTCTGTAGACATCCAGCCCCGCTCGCTTGTTCCGATTACCTGTTATTATATCGGTGACGAAGTGGTCCTCGGATTCCTGTATGATCTCGGCGAGGTCGAGGCCGATGTTACGTCGCAGACGACCGGTGAGCAGTGGCTCGCCTACGGCGATGCCGCCGACGGAGAGCTTCGCATTGCGGCTTCGTCCGAGAGCGGGAGCTATGTCGTCCGGATCCGGACCGCCGACGGCAGCATCTGGCACGGTTGCTATACGCGGTAGGAGCCCCGAACAGCCTTGCGGTTCGCGCCTTGTTTGGTCTCTTCGAAAGAGGCCATGCAGGTAGTCGTGTGCCCTCGTGAACCCCCTTTGAAACGAAAACCCATTATCCATCCTATAAAAATCAAGAGCCATGAAAAAGCCAGACGATGTTGCACCGTTGAACGTCAAGCAGGCCCAGTTTGAAAAGGGCGAACTTTATCTGTTTCATTCGACCGATGCCTCCTGCCCTCCCGACAGTTCGTTGTGGGGCTGCGTGTACGAGTTCGACAAATCGCACATCCTGCTCGAAACGAGTTGCGGTGCCGAGCTGCGGCATTTCGTGCTCAATGGGCTGTTGCCGAGCGATTACCGATTCTGCCGTCTGGCGACGCGCGACGAACTGCGCGACTACTACTTCGCACTGGCCTTGTGCGAACGGTGCCGGTTCAGCAAACTTTGATGCCGTCTTCACCGCGAAAACGGGCGAGGGGGTTCTTCTTATCGAAGAGCCCCCTCGCTTGTTGTCGGTAACCTGTCGGATTAGAGATTCGGATTGATCTTGTTCCACTCGGAGATGGCGGGAACGATCCCCAGCGTAACCAGCTCGTCGCGCATCTTGCAGAGGTGTGCGTAGCTTGCATCGAGCTTGGCGAGCTCCTCGGGCGTGCCGGCCGGCATCTTGTAGTGGCATCCCGTCGGGTCCATCACCGTATCCATGGCCATCATGATATGGTCGTATTTTTCGTTCTGCACGTAGGTGCCGACGGGCCAGCGGAACTTTTCGCCCCCCATGACCGAACGGATCATCTCGACCGAGAGGTAGGCCGGGCTCTGGAACGAGGAGCGGCCGCGCAGCTCGATGATCTTGGCGCCGCCCTTCGTGACGGCCGTCTTGATCGCCTCCCACTCCTCCGCCGGAAGTGCGGGGGTGCCGATGAGGTCGTGCAGCGGCTTGCCGTCGATCTTCACGGCCGAGCCGAAGACAGCCATCTGCTCGCCGTGGCCGCCGTAGGTGGCGCAGCCGGTCACCTTGTACTGCGGTACGCCGAACTTCTTGGCCAGCGCGCTCTGCAGACGCGTGGAGTCCAGACCGGCGAGGGTCGTCACCTGCGACGGCTTCAGCCCCGAATAGAGCAGCGTCACGAGACCGGTCAGGTCGGCGGGGTTGAAGATGATCACCACATGCTTCACGTCGGGGCAGTAGCTCCTGATATCCTTGCCGAGCTGCTCGGCGATCTCACAGTTGCCCTTCAGCAGATCCTCGCGGGTCATGCCCTGCTTGCGGGGGGCGCCGCCCGACGAAAGGATGTACTTGGCTCCTTTGAAAGCCTCGGCCGCATTCGTCGTGGCGGTGATGTTCACCTCATCGAAGCCGCTCTGGCGCAGCTCCTCGGCCACGCCCTCGGGCGAAAAGACATCGTAGAGGCACAGGTTCGACGTCAGTCCCATCATGAGGGCCGTCTGCGCCATGTTCGAACCGATCATGCCGGCCGCACCGACAATCACCAATTTTTCATCCGTTACAAATTTCATAGCTATGCTGTTTGTTAAATAATCGCTTGTTGCGCAATGCGTTTTGCACCGCGTGCTGCGTGCTGTAAATGCGATAGCGCCATGCCCACCAGCGCTGGCAATGCACACCGCATTTACGCCTGCAACTGCATTAACTGGCGTGCCCCCTGCACTTGCACGGGCGTTTGCACCTGCCTCTACAGGCATTGGCATCCGCGCCTGCAGCTGCACCGGCAAGGCGGGAAGCCGGCCATACCACCCCCCCCCACAACGAACGGACCGAAACCGGTGCGAACGGCATGAATACCGCCACAAGGCCTCGCCTCGCCGTGCCTGCGGGGACTTCCGGCCGCCGCTACCCGATGAGTTCGGCGTATTGCCCGGGGGTGAGCAGGCTCTCGTAGTCGCCCGGATCCGAGACTTTGACCTTGACGAGCCACCCCTCCCCGTAGGGATCCTTGTTGACTAACGCCGGGTCGGCATCGACCGCCTCGTTGAATTCCAGCACCTCGCCGCCCATCGGCAGGAAGGCGTCGCTGACGGTCTTGACGGCCTCGATCGAGCCGAAAACATCGCCTGCGGCGAGCGTCTCGCCGACGGTCGGCACATCGACGAAGACGATGTCGCCCAACTGGCTCTGTGCGAAATCGGTGATGCCGATCGTGGCCGTGTCGCCCTCCAACAGACACCACTCGTGGTCGTTCGAATACTTCAGATTTGCCGGTACGTTGCTCATACTCTTTCTCTTTTTGCGGCAGGATATGCCGAGTTGTTCTACGGCCACAAAGATAACTGTTATTTTTGTAACAGCAATAAAAATCGCATGAATTTATGCCGTTTCGCTCATTTTTGCTATATTTGATGGAAACTTGTAATTTTTGGCGATATGTTGGCAAAAATTCGATCGTTTGCCGGAGCGGCGCTCCTGGCGGGGCTGGCCGTCTCCTGCGCCTCTGATGAGGAGACAGCCGCCTACCGCGGGGCGCCCGTCGGCCGTTATACGGTCCCGGAGGCGATGCAGACCTATGCGCGTGCGGTCGCACGCTCTTCCCGGAACGAAGAGGAGGCGGGGCCGTTGACGCCCGGCGCCTATCGGCTCGATTGGGCGGCCGCCCGTATTTCGATCGATTCGTCGCTTTACAGCGCCGACGTGCCGATCGACGGATCCTGCTGTTATTATCGGTCGGTGAAATGCGGCAATGATTCCTTGTCGGTTCCGCTCCATGTCAAATTGGTCGTCGTCACCGATCCGGCGAAAATGCGCGAAAGCGTTTATATTCGGTATTATATACCTGATGATAAGGCGATTATTGACTGCTCGGAGCCTGATTACGAGGCGTTGCTGAACAGCCGACCGAAGCAGGGTTTTACGGGGCGGTCGATTTATGTGTCATTGGCTGGCGATCCTGTTTGCGTGGCTCGTTACGAACGAGGTCGCCTCGTAGCATATGCTTTTCTGTATGAAAATGGGTTTGAACCGGAGGAGAATCTTACAGCGATGAATGCGTTGTTGGCGGGGTTGGTGGTATCTCGCCATAGAGGTGCAGCGGCTGAAAACCCCGCCACGAGAATGACTGCGGATAATAAATCCGGTGATGATTCGAAGGAGGATGAACCTATTCCGGGCCCTGGTATAGAGGATGTGATTATTACGGCCAAACCGCCCCGTTCACCATGGGACAGGTGGTTTTTCCCGCTTCCTTCGATCGAGGATTGGAATTTGCATCGCGGTGACAGCGGTGGTGGTGGTGGCGGCGGCAGTGGAAGCAGTGGCGGCAGCGGTGCCGGTAACGGAGATGGTGACAGTAGCGGAAATGGCGACTCGTCGCAGTCGTACGACCGGAATCCCGATATTAAATACGAGGATGAGCAGGTCGAGACGCTGTTGGATTATTTGGCCATGGATTGTATGGGCAGCACCTTGATCCGGTCGTTGGACGGCGTGACGATTCTGACGGGGCAGAATAGAAACTATTTTTCAAGCAGTTCTCGGTCTATATATCTAAAAAATGATGCCCAATATGGGTATCGGGATTATGCGCTTTTGGAGGAGTTGATCCATGCTTATCAGTTTCAACGTCAGAAAGAGCGATTTGCTGAACTATCAATGAATAATGAAGTGGAAGCAAAGGTCGGTTGGATGGTATATAGGAGGCGGACAGGCAATCCTTTGTCGAAAAGGCAACAAAAAGCAGCTTTCGGATCGATTCGTACAATTCATTATATGAATGAACTGGCCGAGCTATATGAGAATAAAGAATCGTTGAATAGTCCTGCTTTTAGAGAAGCTTATGAAATGGTCGCGATAGGCCTCTATGGATTTTATGATTACATCTCTTTTTCGACGGATCCGAATGATTATAATTTTCTGATATTAGAAGAATTAATGATAAATTGTTGATGGATATGATGAATAAGGGTTTGTATGGCTTTTGGTATCTATTCTGTATATGTGTCTCATTTGATATCTATGCGCAAGGCTATTATATTGAAGGTACCGATGTGAAAGCCGGCGAAATCACATATGAAGTGGGTTACGCATGGGACCAATTGTTTTTGTTTAATGTGGCGAATGTCAAGGACAATGAACGGCTGGTTTTTGCAGATGGTTCGTTCGTGCGGGAGGATGAATACGATGGGATAAGCCCTGGGGAAATGAATCTTTCCTCTTTGAAGTCCGCTGTTCGTGAAACATTCACAGAAGCCGAATACCGGGCTTTGTCGGACGGAGGAGATCAATTGGATGTCTATCTTGTGGAAAGTCTGGAGGGAAAAATTTTGGAACTCGATTTTATCATTCGTGTTTCCCCGCGAACATTGGCGCTGCCTCCTGAAAAGTATGCATTGTTGGAAAAGAATTTGAAAAAGCATGTTCGTTTCACGGTTACGGAAGATGAAAAGAAATTGCAATTCATTCGTACGATCATAACGATTGATTTTAAGGCTGTCGGCCTCAATTATTTGAATTTCAAAGGCGGCGAACCGATCGACGCTGAAGAGCTGAAGTAGAGCCGGACGGCCCATCCGGTTTCGGGATGGGGCGATAGACAAATAGTTGAAGATGAGGAAGATTTTACTTTGTCTGCTTGCCGCGATGTGCGGTTATGAAGGATACGGTCAAAATTATATCGACGGCGAAGTGATTACGGCCGAAGGGATCACTTATTATGTAGAGAACAAATACCAATATTACTATAGCCTCAATAATGTCGAGAATGAATTGATCGATCGGGATATGGAGGATTTGAACGGGAATATAATCAATCCGTTTGAGCATGAATATGAGGGCGGAGAGCTGGATTTCGATTCGTTCGAACGGGCCTTTCGGGAGACCTTTTCCGATGAAGAGGCGATCCGGTTGCGCGATGCGAAATCGAGAATATACGTTTATATGACGAAAAATAGTAAGGGGGAAGTTTTGGAGGTCGCTTTCAGTGTTATTATATCCCCCGTTACGCTGGCTATTCCGCCCTCGAAATTCGCTCGATACGAAAAGAATCTGAAAAAGTATGTTCGCTGGAAAAACATTACGGAGGATGAGAAGAAGTTGAAATTCATGCACCAGTCGCTGCCGCTCAATTTGCAGGCGCTGGCACCGAAAGAGATCTTCAAAGGCGGCGAGCCGATCGACGTCGAAGAGCTGGAGTAGCGAGCGGACGGTTTCAGTCGGCTCGGGTCTGGTCAGGCTCGTTCCAGCGGGTCGGGACGGTTCCGATACGGTCGGTCCGGCTGCGCCGGCCCGGCCTGGGCTATCAGGTCAGTCCCGACCCTCGATGACGAATTCGATCTCCCGGAACCGATACTCCCCGAGGGTGCCGTCGGTGTGGCGGAGCAGCAGCTCGCCGCCCGGGCGCACTCCCTCGATCGTTGCGGTCAGCCGGCGGCCGTCGGGCAGCCGGAACCGCTGCTCGCAGCCGATGCGGTACATGCGGGCGCGGTAGTCGCGGTCGATCGCTGCTACCTCACCCCGTTCCAGCTGGGCATAGCGCTGCGTGAAGCGGTCGGCAAAGGCCTCCAGCACCCGTTCGCGGTCGAACGTCCGCCCTGCCGCCTGCCGCATCGATGCGGGATTCGGCAGCGCGGGATCGAACGCGGTCTGGTTGACGTTGATGCCGATGCCGAGCAGGCTCCGCGACAGGGTCGTGCCGGCATAGAAGTGTTCGATAAGAATCCCTACTAATTTGCGGTCGCCGCAGTAGATGTCGTTCGTCCATTTGATCCGCGTGTCGAGGCCGAAGCCGGCGAAGACATCGCAAAGCGCCAGCGCCAGCGTCTCCGAAAGCCGGAACTGCTCGTTGGCGGGCAGGAACCGCGGCTCGACGACGACCGTAAAGGTCAGATTTTCCCCCTCGGGGCTGATCCAGGTGTGGCCCCGCTGGCCGCGACCGGCACTCTGGTGCTCGGCCCATACGATGTCGCCGTGGCGGTAGCGGCGATCGCGCGCCTCGTCGTTGGTCGAGGTCAAGGTATCGAAACGGTAAATCAAATGAAAAATGAAGTATTAAAAATGAAAAATGCGGGGGCGAGGTTTCGGGCTTCGGGCTCCACGTTTCGGGGTTCGGGGTGCCGGTCGCGGCGGAACGGCTTTATTCCGGATTCGGGCTTGCCGGTGCCCCGGTGCCCCGGTGCCCCGGTCGGCGGTCGGCGGTCGGCGCTTTCTCGGTGTCCGGTCCGGTTTCCGGTCGGTTGCTGGAGCCGGGTTTCCTGTTGGCGCTGGCTTAATGTCCGGCTGCGGTTCCTAATAGGCTCCTTGCCCGATGACGGTCGGTCTTTGGCCCGGTTATCGGTCGGCGTTCAGCTCCGATTCCGAATGAGCGCCCGGCTCCGATTCCCGGCCGCTTTCCGGTCGCGTCGCGAAGTATTTCCACAGCGGGGCGGCGTGGAGGCATTGCAGGATCCGGTCGTCGGCGAGCAGCTCGCGCACCTCGGCTTCGGTCATGAGATGTACCTCGATCTCCTCCGTGGGTTCGGTGTGCTGCGCGTCGAGGCGGCGGACCCCCTCGGCGAGAAAGGTGTAGCAGCGGTTCGTGTGGTTCGTTGGGTTGGGCGAGGTGACCATCAGCTGCCGCCACCTCCCGCCGCCGTAGCCTGTCTCTTCGAGCAGTTCGCGGCGGGCGCTTTCGAGGGGTGTCTCGCCCTCCTCGCAACACCCTGCGACGAGCTCGTAGCGCGTCTCGCCGATGGCGTGGCGGTATTGCGAGATCATTACGTAGCGGCCTTCCTCGGTGCGGGCGATGACATTCACCCAGTCGGGAAATTCGAAAATGTACCACTCGGGAACGACGACGCCCGAAGGGAGTTCGACCCGCTCGCGCCGCACGGTGAACCAGGGACGGCGGCTCAGGTATTCGCTTTCAAGGACCCGCCAGGGGCGGTGCTTCGGTTCAGAAACCATCTGTTGTTCGGTTTGATCGTTTATTATGTAGTGTTTTCTACAGCGTTTGCAGGGGCGGAGGCTGCGAAGGAGCCGCGCGAAGCGGACCTGCGGGTCTTTGCTGCCGGAGGCTGCGGAGCACCGATGCTTGCGGCATTCGTTTCCCGTCTGAAGCCAGCCCGCGGCCGAGCGGACGGGCCTGCGACTATAAGGAGCAGCCCTCCGCCCGGGGGCGGCTGCGGGCTGCCGACGTCTGCGACGTCGTGTTTGCCGCAAGGAATCACAACCGCAAGGCACCCACAAGCTGCCGGTCGCTATGCGACCGAGCTCGACACAAAGCATTTCGCGACGAACAGCAGCAAAAGGCGGCTGCGGGCTGCGGCGGTTCCATTTGGAACTGCAAATTCAAAATTCAATATTCAAAATTCAGGATGACAAACTCGGGGCGCAGCCTGCGGAGCACGCATGTTCGGCAACGAACTGCGGGCCTCCGCCGCCCCCCCCCAGGCTGCGGCCCGCACGGCCTTTCCAAGGCCGAAGTTCCTCTATACCGCTCAACCTCCGCCCTCGGGCCGCGGCTTGCGAAGCGCCTGCACGAGCGGACGCAAAGGCGGACGCGAGCTGCGGGCCTTCGCCGGGCGAAACTGCGGCCCGCTGCGCCCTTTGGGCGCAAATTTAAAATCAAATACATTCTCTTTATTTTCGGGCAGCAGCCTGCGGAGGTCGCACACGACTGCAAGGAGTTGCGGGCCTCCGCCGCCGGGAGGCTGCGGCCCGCACGGCCTTTTCAAGGCCGAGATTCCGCTATTCCGCTTCAACCTTCGCCCTCGGGCATTCGCTGGACAAGTCGCCGCAGGCTACTCCTTGAGGTAGACCCGTTTGACGCGCGGGCCGACGCTCGTAAGCACTTCGTAAGGGATCGTCCCCAGCACGGAGGCCATCGCCGCCGGGTCGTTCCCGGCTGCAGGCGAGAAGACCACCGCTTCGTCGCCCTCTGTCACCCCGTCGATGCCCGTGATGTCGATCATGCAGCTGTCCATGCAGATGCGTCCCACGATCGGTGCCGGCCGCCCCTTCACGAGCATCGACCAGCGGCCGCAGCCGAGGTGCCTGTCGAGGCCGTCGGCATAGCCGATGGGGATCGTGGCGATCGTCGCCCCGTGTTCGATGCGTCCCGCGCGGCCGTATCCCACCGTCTCGCCCGCCGCCAGCTCCTTGATCTGCACGATGCGCGTCTTGAGGGTCGAGACGGGCTCTAATGAGCCGTCCTCGGGCCAGCCGAAGCCGTAGAGCCCGATGCCGAGCCGGCAGAGGTCGAACTGCGCCTCGCGGAAGCGCCACATCGCCGCCGAGGCGGCCGTATGGCGCAGAATATGAAAGCCGAGCAGCGCGTCGAGCCGCGCGGTCATGCGGTCGAAGCGGTCGATCTGCAGCTGGGTGAAGGCATCCTCCTCGGGCATGTCGGCGCAGCAAAGATGCGAAAAGGCGCTCGCCGCCTGCACCTCGTTCGCCGCCGCCAGCTGCCGGCCGAGCTCTTCGATCTCCCCCTCTACGAATCCCAGCCGGTGCATGCCCGTGTCGAGTTTCAGGTGGATTGGATAGCGCTGTTCGCCGAGGTGGGCGGCCGCCTCGACGAACGAAGCGAGCGAATGGAAACTGTATATCTCGGGTTCGAGCCGGTAGGCGATCATCTGCTCGAAGCTGTCGGCATCGGCATTGAGAACGACGATCGGCATCGTGATGCCCCCCTCGCGCAGCGCGACCCCTTCGTCGGCGAAGGCCACGGCGAGGTAGTCGACCCCCTGGTGCTGCAGCAGCTGCGCCACCTCGAAGCTCCCCGCCCCGTAGGAGGCGGCCTTGACCATCGCCATCATCCGCACGCCGGGCCGCAGGACGGCGCGGAAGCGGTTCAGGTTGCGTGTCATGGCATCCAGATCGACCTCCAACACCGTCGTATGGCTCTTCTCCGAGAGGGCGTGGGCCAGCTTTTCGAAGCGGAAGCGGCGCGCCCCCTTCACCAGCACGGCATTGTCGGCCAGCGAGAGGCGGCTCAGACGGGCGATGCAGGCATCGGTCGTCGGGTAGAACTCCGTGCGGCAGCCGAAGAGGCGCCCGTGGGCGGCGATCCGCTCGCCGATGCCCACGATCCGGTCGATTCCGGCGCGGGCCGTCATCGCGGCCACGCGGCTGTAGAGCTCCTCATCCGAATAGCCGCTCTGCACGATGTCCGACAGAATAAGGGTCTGCCGGCGCCCCATGGCCACCGAGTGGAGGTAGTCGAGCGCCAGGGCCAGCGAATTGAGGTCGAGGCTGTAGGCGTCGTTCACCAGCAGCGAGCGGCCGATCCCCTCCTTGACCTCGAGGCGCATGGCTACCTGCGGCACAGCGGCGAACGACGGCGCAGGTAGCCCCGCCGCCGAGAGGAACGCCTCGACCAACTGGGCATTGCGGCGGGCGGCGTCGCTGCCGACCAGCGCTGCCGACGGGGCCTCGAACGTGGCCGCATCGACAAGGGCGCGATCGGCGTAACGCTCGGCAATCAGCCGGCCGAGCGGTTCGTAGTAGCTGTGGTAGACGATCTTGCGAGCACTGCGGGCCAGGATCATCTTCTCGAGCGCTTTCGCCTCGAGGTCGGCGAAGTGCTCCTGGTGGGCGTCGCCGAGCGAGGTGAAGAGCGCCACATCGGGCCGGATGATCCGTTCGAGCCGCTCCATCTCACCGGGTTCGGAGATGCCCGCCTCGAAGAGGGCCAGCTGCTCGTCGCCCTCGAGCATGAGGACCGAGAGGGGCACCCCCAATTGCGAATTGTAGCTCTTGGGCGAACGGTAGCACTTCAGCCCTGCAGGCAGCTCCTCGGCGATCCACTCCTTGATGACGGTCTTGCCGTTCGACCCCGTGATGCCGACCACCGTTCCGCGGAAGCGGGCCCGATGGTAGGCCGCCCACTGCTGCAGGGCGTCGATGGCGTTGCGGACGACGACATAGCCGCACCCCTTGGCCGGCTCGACCTCCCGTTCGACAAGGAAGGCCCGGACGCCGCGCCGCCGCATCTCGTCGAGATAGCGGTGCGAATCGTGGTGCGCCCCGCGCATCGCCACGAAGAGCGGCGCGGCCCCCAGCTCGCACGAGAGCGAGCGCGAATCGGTCACGACGGAGCGCACCTCCGTGTCGGACCCGGTAAAACGGCCGCCCACGACGGCGGCGATCTGCGATAAAAGATAGTGCATCTGTTTCAGTTCGCTGCTTGCGAAAACAAAAAAGGTTTCTACTCGGTCTTTTGGCGGTTCGGGCCGCGGCCTGCGGAGCGCATGCAAGTTCGTTGTCGAACTGCGGGCCTCCGCCGGGCGGAGGCTGCGGCCCGCGGCGCCCGTTCGGGCGCAAATTCAGAATTCAAGATTCTAAATTCAAAATTAAAAACGCTTACCCGGCAACTGGCGGCATCGAAGTCTCCGAGACAAGCCCGCAGCCGAGCGGACGGGCTTGCACGAGCGGACCTGCGGGACGCGAGCAGCAGCCCTCCGCCCGGGGGCGGCTGCGGGCTGCTGCGGCTTCGCTGAAGCCGCAAATTCGTGATTCAAATTCAATATTCAAAATCAAGCAAGTCTGCCGAGCACGCTTGGGCGTATTCTCCGGTTCGGGGCGCAGCCTGCGGAGGCCGGCGACGCCAAGGAGCTGCGGGCCTCCGCCGCCGGGAGGCTGCGGCCCGCCGGTCGCAAAGCGACCGCTTTTGCCGGCAAGTATCTCCACCAGAACGAACAACTGCAACCCGCCGACCTCTAACGTCGTCGAAAAAGCCCCCGGAGCCCTCGCGTCTTCTCCTACTCCCGGAACGTCACGATCGTGATGCCGGCGCCGCCGCGGTCGGCGTGTTCGTCGGTGGCGGTCGCCACTTCGCGCACCGAGCGCAGGTAGCGGCGGATCTCCTCCTTGAGCGCCCCCGTTCCCTTACCGTGCAGGATCGAGACCGACCCCACACCCAGCATCACGGCGTCGTCGATAAAGTCGCGCACCTCCTCCAGCGCCTCGGCCGCCCGCATGCCGCGGACGTCGATGTGGTCGCGGAAGTTGAGCTTGCGGGCCGAAATTTCGGACGAGTAGACCGTGCGGGCGGTCGTCGGGCGCGTCGCCTCGCGGTATTCGTTGTTCGAGACCACCTTCAGCAGCGAGCGGTCGACCGTGAGGAGCATCTGCCCGAAGGCCACGCGGGCCCGCTTGCCCTCGAGGCTCTGCACGATCCCCACGACCTCCTGGCCCGCCATACGGACCTTCGAGCCCACCTCCGCCTCGCGCGGCTTCGGGGGTTCGGACGGCGCTGCACCCGTTGCACCGGCCGCCTCCTGCTGCGCGCGGCGCTCGGCACGGCGCTGGCGGCGCCGCTCGATCCGCTCGATCTCGCGCTGCACATCGACCGCCGGGGCCGTCTCCCCGGCCCGTTCGACCGTCTCCTCGCGGAAGGCGTCGAGCTCGCGGCGCGCCAGCCGCGTCAGCTCCTTCTCGGCCTGCGCCTCGCGGATCGTCTTGATCGTCTGCTCGATCCGCCGGTTGGCATCGGCGATGAGCTCCTGCGCCTCCTCCTTGGCGCACCGCAGAATCTCCTGCCGCTCGTCGCGGATGCGGGCCAGCTGCTCGGCATAGCGCTGTTCGAGCTCCTCGACCTTGCGGTCCGTGAGGCGGATGCGGTCGCGCTTCTGCTCCCAGTAGTGTTTGTCGCGGGCGATCTCGCGCAGCTGCTTTTCAAGGTTGATATGGTCCGTCCCCGCCTTCTCTCCCGCCGCGCGGATCAACTCCTCCGGAAGCCCCATCTTGCGGGCGATCTCGATGGCGAACGAACTGCCCGGCTTCCCCTGCTCGAGGCGGAAGAGGGGGCGGATCTGCTGCACGTCGAAGGCCATCGCGCCGTTCGAAATCCCCTCGGTCGCCGAGGCGTAGTACTTGATGTTGGCGTAGTGGGTCGTGATGACGCCGTAGCAGCCCCGCTCGCGCAGCCGCTCGAGGATCGCCTCGGCGATCGCGCCGCCGATCACGGGCTCCGTGCCCGAACCGAACTCGTCGATGAGCACCAGCGTCTCGGGCGAGGCCGCGGCGAGCATCTGTTTCATGTTGCGCAGGTGGGACGAATAGGTCGACAGATCGTTGTCCATCGACTGTTCGTCGCCGATGTCGATCATGAGCGAGCGGAAGAGCGGCAGCTCGGTATTCTCGGCCGCGGGGACCGGGAAGCCGCACTGGCACATGTACTGCACGATGCCCGTCGTCTTGAGGCAGACCGACTTGCCGCCGGCATTGGGACCCGAGATGACGAGCAGGTGTTTCGTGCGGTCGAGCTCGAGCGAGAGGGGGACAATCGCGCGCCCCTGGGCCCGGAGGCTCTGTTCGAGAATCGGGTGGCGCGCCTCGCGCAGCACCATCCGGTCGTCCAGCGAGAGGATCGGCCGCACGCAGCCGTTCTCGGCCGCCCAGCTTCCCTTGGCGCGCAGCATGTCGATCTCGGCCAGGTAGTCGCCCGAGGCGGCGATGAGCGGCGCCTCGGGGCGGATCGCGTCGGTCAGCTCCGTGAGGATGCGGACCACTTCGCGCCGCTCGGCATAGGCCAGTTCGCGCAGCTCGTTGTTGAGCTCGACCACCTCGACCGGTTCGACGTAGAAGGTGCGCCCCGTGGCCGACTCGTCGTGGATGAAGCCCGAGAGCTTGCGTTTGTTGGCGGCCGAGACAGGGATCACCGTCTTGCCGTCGCGCACCGAGAGCTGGGCGTCGGGCTCGACGATGCCGGCCTGCTTGGCGGCGGCGAGCACCTGCTGCAGCCGTTTGGCCGCCTGTCCCTCGCGCTCGCGGATCGCGCGGCGCAGCGTGTAGAGCTCCGGCGAGGCGTTGTCGCGGATCTCGCCCTCGGAATCGATGACGGCGTCGATCCGCTCGACGATATGGGGGAAGAGCTCCACGCCCCGCGTGAGGGCGAAGAGGGTGGGATAGCTCCGTTCGCGCTGGCGGAGGAAGCCCGCCACGGCGCCGACCAGCGCGAGCGCCTCGCGCAGCACGACCGCCTCCCCGACGTCGAGGAACGTTCCCTCGACCGCCAGCTTGGCCAGCACGGGCTCCGCATCGGGGTAGTCGCCGCCCGGGAAGTCGCACTCCATCTGCAGCAGCTGGCGCATCTCGTCGGCGAGCCGCAGCCGCTCCTCGATCTCGCGGGCCGAGGTCGAGAAGCCCTGCCCGGCGACCAGCCTCCGCGAGGCGGGCATCGTACAACGGGCGATCACCTGCTCGCGCAGGCGGTCGAACCCGATCTTTTGTTCGAATGTATCGGGATAGATCATCGTACGGATGCGGTTCGGGTTATTGCTCCTGGGCGTTCGCGGCCCTCTTCGCCTCGCGGGCGGCCTGGCGCGCCGCTTTCTTCTCGGCCTTGCGCTCGGCCTTCTCGGGATCGCGGCCGAAGAGCGAGAGGTGAACGTAGCGTCCCGGGCGCGCCTTCAGGTCGGCCAGGAGGGCCGAGAGGTTGCGGCTCGTCTCGGCCAGCTCGTCGTAAAGGGCCGGATCGTCGAGCAGACGGCCCACGGTACCCTCGCCGCTGCCCGCCTTCTCCACGATCTGCTGCAGGCCGTCGAGCGTCCCGGCCAGCTTCTCGACGACGGCCTGCGCCTCCAGATCGGCGGCGAAGCGGCTCAGCCCGCCGATCAGCGTATCGACGCGGCCGGCCTTCTCGCCGAGCATCGTCGAGAAGGCGGCCAGCTCGCCGGCGATGGCCGCGAGGTGCTGCTTCTCGGAGCGCAGCAGCTCGGAGGCGTCGCCCGACAACTGTTCGAGGTTGCCCATCGTCGTCTCGAAGTGGCCCGCATTGGCCTCAAGAATGGCGTTCAGATTCCCGAGCGTGCGGCTCAGATCGTCCGTCAGCCGCGAAAAGCGCTGTTTGAAGAAGTCGAGCTCCGAGCCGGCGACGTCCATCAGATCGCGGTCGCGGCTCGAGCGGATCGTATCGCCCGATTCGAGGTAGGTGTGCTCCGAGCCGTAGACGATCTCGATCGCCTTGCCGCCCAGGAAGCCGTCGCTGAAGATGCGCGCCTCCGAATCGCTCGGGATGCGGTACGAACGCTTGACGAGCAGATGCAGGTAGACCTTGTCGCTCGCCGCCGGGTCGAACTCGATGGCGGAGACCGTCCCGATCTTGACCCCCTTCATCATCACCGCCGAGGCCTTCTGCAGGCCCGACACCTGGTCGTAGGCGGCTACATAGTCGGCATTGCGGCTGAAGATGTCCAGCCCGCTCAGAAAGCGGATGCCGGCCCACGCCGCCAAAATCATCGTCACGGCGAATACGCCGATCTTTGCTTCTCGTTTCATGGTTCTGTTTCGTCTCTGTTATCGGCTCCGGCGGAGGGCTTCCGCCGGGCCTTCGTGCGGCGCGTGCCGCTTCTTTCATCGTATCGTTTCCCGTTGCATCCGGGGACTTCGCTTCGGGCATCGACAGGGAGGAGGTCGTCGATGTTTTTGCTGTACCTGCGACCTCATTCGAGGTCGGCGGGCCGCAGCCGCCGGCCGTCGCCTGTTTTGCGACAAATGCGACGTCTACGACGTCGGCAGCCCGCAGCCGCCCCCGGGCGGAGGGCTGCATCCTCGCACTGCTCGAAAGCAAGCCCGTCCGCTCGGTTGCGGGCATGCCTCGGGTGGGAATCGGCCTTGCAAAAGCCGTGCGGGCCGCAGGCTCCCCAGCGCGGAGGGCTTGTCCCGAATCGGGACCGGTCCGTCAGGACCGTGCGGGCCGCAGCCTGGGGGCGGCGGAGGCCCGCAACTTCGTGCAGTCGTGCGCGGCCTCCGCAGGCTGCGACCCGAGCCGGAATATACACCCGATCGCACCCTTCTGGCATTTGGCGCCCGCAGGACGCAGCGGGCCGCAGGCTCCGCCGCAAACATCGGCAATCGCCTTTTCCCGCCATCTTCTCGATCCCGCAGGGATCGGCGGGCCGCAGCCTCCGCCCGGCGGAGGCCCGCAGCTCGCGTCCCGAAGGTCCGCTTCGAACGTGCTCTCCGCAGGCTGCGCCCGCCTCTTTGTGTGCAATATGCCACCAAATAAGGGCTCGCCAACTCCTTCACGCTGCTCGCCGGTCTCCGCAGGCTGCTGCCCGCCTCGGAGCTCCTCCCGTCCGGCCGCTACTTTTTCGGCACGACGACCCGGTTGCCCTGTACAGCCGTGACGAAGGCTTTCGGGAAGGTGCTGCGCACCACGGAGGCCGCCTGCAGCGCCTCGGCGCGGGTCGCATATTCGCCCACGCCGTATCTATATTTATAGGGCTCCGTCCCTTCGTAGCGGCGGACGCGGCCGCGGTACTCCTTGAATTCGGACGACTGCGCCGAAACGCTCTTTCGCGAGGCGAGCACCTGTACCGTATAGCGCACCGCCGCCGGCTTCGCGTCGCCGGCCGGCCGGTCCGACCGCTTCTCCGACTTGCCGGAAGCTGCTGCGGGAGCACTCCCGTTGGCCGTATCGGAGGATGCGGCAGGTCCGTTGTACAACCGGGAATCGTACAATTTCGGGGCCTCCTCCTGTGCTTTCGGCTGCCGCCGTTCGTTTCGTTTCGCCTCGCGCTCCTCGCGGCGGCTGTCGCCCTTCGCGGAGCCCTCGGCCGGCGCCTTTTTCGACGGTTTCGAGGCCGAAGCGTTCGAAGCGGCCGATGCAGCCGAAGCCGGTTTTTCCCCGGCCGAAGCAACCGTCCCCGAGCCCTCCGGGGCCTTCGAAGCCGACGTCGAGGCCGCTGCCCCTGCCGCCGCATCATCATCCGCAGGCTCCGCCGTCCCGCCGGCCCCCTCCGCCTCGATGCGACGCGTTTCGAGCAGGTAGGCCGAGTAGTCGTTCACGGAGCGGAACAGCGCATCGACAATGCGGTCGATTCCCTTGTCCGACTTGAGAAACGCCGCCTCTGCCTTGTTCGAGAGAAAGCCGATCTCGGTCAACACGCCGGGCATGTTCGTGGCGTAGAGCACCCGGAGCAGCTGCGGCTTGACGCCGCGCGACTGCCGGCCGATCCGCACGTAGTTGTTCTGGATGCAGCGCGCCATCGCCAGGCTGTGTTCGCCGTAGGTGAACTGCAGGTTCTGGATGTAGGCGCGGACGATGGCCGCCTCCCGCTTGTCGGACATATCGATCAGTTCGTCGCGGTTCGTATCGAAGAGGGCCTCCTCGTTGTACTGCTGCTCCTTGGGCGATTCGCCCATCACGAGCGTCTCGACCCCCTGCGCCGAGGGCGAGCGGGCGGCATTGACATGCACCGAGAGGAAGAGATCGCCGTTCGCCCGGTTGGCGATATCGGCGCGCCGCTGCAGGTCCTCGCGCTTGGTCGGCGCCAGCGCCTTGTCCGTCTTGCGCGTGTAGACCACCTCGACGCCCGGCATCTCGCGCTCGATGCGGCGGCCGAGCCGCAGGACCACCTTCAGCGTCAAGTCCTTTTCGTAGACCCCTGCATAGTGGGCGCCGGGATCGTTCCCGCCGTGGCCCGCGTCGAGGACGACGACCCGCACGCCGCAGGCCTGTTTCGTGTCGGCCCGAAGCCCCGACGGCAATACGGCGAAAAGTGCCAAAAGCGGAAGAATGATACGCGCGCGCATTTTAATGGGATCGAAACGGTTCTATCTGTAAATTTTTAGCTATCTTTGTCGAGCCTGAAAAAGGGCCCTTTCGCGAAGCCGGACGGCCTCGCGGGGCGGTTTGCCGACTTTGTCGGCAAAAGTACGGAAAATTTTCGGGATTCGATGTGATTTTGGACAAAAGAACCGCAAAATATCTCCTTTCGGCCCTCCTCGCCGCCTTCGCCGCGCCGCTCGTCTTCGGCATCACGGCCGCACGTCCGTTTGCCGGCCCCTTCTCGAACGACAGCCTGCGCCGCGCCGTTGCGGCTGCACTCGCGGATCCGGAGACGGACCCGGAGGCGGAGACAGCCGGGTCCGCTGCACTGCGCCGGCAGCCTGCCGGGGAGGAGCGCCCCGCCGCACCCGAAAGCATCGCAAGGGAGAAAGGAGCCGCCGGGGGCGAAAACACCGCCGGCGCGAAACGGCGCCCTGCCAAGGCCGAGGCCGCCGGAGAGACGGAGCGTACCGCCGGCGTGGAACAGCGCGCCGCCGAGGCCGAAAAACGCGCGGACACCCTGCAGCGTCCCGCCCCCGATCTTCCGGCGAGCCGTCGGGATCTCCGGCGCGACACCTCCGATGTCCGCACTGCCGCCCCTGCTCCCGCCCGCCGCGGAATCCGGCCTGCCGCCGGCTCGGAAGCCCGCCCCGCCATCGCCTCCGATCCCCGTGACACCCGCCGCAATGCCCGCCGCAGCCGCCGGAATGCCGCTGAAACATCCGCCGCACCCCCTGCCGCTCCGACAGACACCCTCCCGACAGACACTCTCCGCCGCAGCCCGGCGGGGGCCGATTCGCTCGCTGCGGACACGCTCCGCCGCGACACGGTGCGCAAGCCCCGGGCGCCGAAGAAGCTCATCGAAGACCCGATCTCGGGCAAGAACACCGACTCGCTCGTCTACGACGTCCGCAACAAGTTAGTCTACATCTACAACGAAGGCGACGTCAGCTACCAGACGAGCAACCTGAAGGCCGACTTCATGCGCATCGACCTCAACACGAAGCTCGTCTACGCCTACGGCAAGCAGGCCGACTCGCTCGGCCTCGACGGCAAGCCGATCGCGACCAAGCCCGAGTACACCGAGGGCGAGGAGAGCTACCGGATGGATACGATCACCTACCACCTCGACACGAAGAAGGCCAAGATCAAGGGCGTCGCCACGCAGCAGGGCGACGGCTGGCTCGTGGGCGGATCGGTCAAGAAGATGACCGACAACACGATCAACATCGAGAACGGCAAATACACCACCTGCGACAACACGGACCACCCGCACTTCTACCTGGCGATGACCAAGGCCAAGGTGATTCCGGGCAAAAAGGTCGTGACGGGCCCTGCCTACCTCGTTTTAGAGGACGTCCCGATCTACTTCCTCGGCATCCCCGAGGGCTTCTTCCCGATCAGCGGCGGGCCGAAGTCGGGCCTGCTGATGCCCACCTACGGCGAGGAGTATTCGAAGGGCTTCTTCATCCGCGACCTGGGCTACTACTTCACCCTCGGCGACCACGCCGACCTGGCGGTCCGCGGCGGCCTCTACACGCTCGGCTCGTGGGAGGCCTCGGCCGCCTCGCGCTACATCAAGCGCTACAAGTACAGCGGCAGCTTCAACCTCCAGTACTCGAACATCACGACGGGCGAAAAGGGCGAGCCCGACTACATCAAGCAGCAGAACTTCCGCGTTCAGTGGACCCACTCGCAGGACCCCAAGGCCAACCCGGGCACCACCTTCTCGGCCTCGGTGAACTTCGCCACGAGCGGCTACAGCCGCTACTCGGCGACGAACCTTACGGACATGCTGGCCACGCAGACCAACTCGACGATCTCCTTCTCGAAGAACTGGGCGGGCACCCCCTTCTCGCTCTCGGCCAATATGGCCATCTCGCAGAACTCGCAGAACGAGTCGATCGCCCTCACGCTGCCCACCGTCGTCTTCAACGTCTCGCGCGTCTACCCCTTCAAGCGCAAGGAGCGCATCGGCAAGGAGCGCTGGTACGAGAAGATCTCGCTGCAGTACACGGGCAAGCTGACCAACTCGGTGACGACCACCGAAAAGGAGGTCTTCTCGAAAAAGACGCTCGAAAACATGAAGAACGGCATCGAGCACACGATTCCCGTCTCGGCCTCGTTCAACCTCTTCAACTACATCAACGTCACCCCCTCGTTCAACTACAACGAAAAGTGGTACTTCAAGCGGGTGAACTACGAGTGGAACCCCGTGACGAACCGCACCGACACGCTGCCGGCCGACTACGGCTTCTACCGTCTCTACAACTACTCGCTGAGCGTCTCGGCCTCGACGACCCTCTACGGCATGTACGACTTCACGAAGAAGCGGCGCGACCGCAAGATCCAGGCGATCCGCCACACGATCACCCCCTCGGTCGGCTTCTCCTACTCGCCCGACTTCACCGACCCCAAGTACGGCTACTACCGCACGCTGCAGACCGACTCGACGGGACGCTACACGACCTACTCGCCCTACAGCGTCAACGCCTACGGCGTCCCCTCGTCGGGGCGGGCGATGTCGATGAACTTCTCGCTCTCGCAGAACCTCGAAATGAAGGTCCTCTCGAAGCGCGATACCTCGGGCGTGAAGAAGATCAAGCTCATCGACGAACTCCGCATCAGCGGCTCGTACAACTTCCTGGCCGACTCGATGCGTCTCTCGACGATCCCCTTCACCTTCCGCACGACGATCTTCAAGAATTTCGGCATCAACCTCTCGACGACGCTCGACCCCTACAGGGTGACACCGCAGGGCGTGCGCTACGACAAGCTCTTCTTCCCGGGGCGCATCACCTCGTTGGGCTGGTCGTTCGGCTACACCTTCAAGTCGCGCGCCGATCGCAGCGAGACGGCCATCAACGACATCACGAGCATCCCGCCCGAGTACCAGAACCCCTTCTACGACCCCTACGGCCACATGGATCCCGTGCTGCGCAGGCAGTACATGGCGCAGACCTACTACGACTTCTCGCTGCCGTGGAACTTCGGCTTCAACTATGCGGTCAACTACTCGATCGCCTACGTCAACAACGGCACGACGGGCTACCGGCGCAACATCACGCAGACGCTCGGATTCAACGGCTCGCTGAACCTCACGCCCAAGATGGGCATCACGTTCCAGGGCGGCTACGATATCAAGGCGAACAAGCTCACCACCTCGGCCGTCTCGATCACGCGCGACCTGCACTGCTGGCAGATGTCCTTCTCGTGGATTCCCTTCGGTTTCCACCGCAGCTGGAGCTTCAACATCGGCGTCAAGGCCTCCTCGCTGCAGGACCTCAAGTACGACAAGTCGCAGTCGATGTACGACAATCTCTATTGATCCGGGGCGGCCCGGCGGCGGCCGTTCTTGCCTTCGCCCGGGCCTGCATCCGTGCCTGTATCCTTGCCTTCACTCTTGCCCTCGCCCGGACCCAAGCGTTCACCCGAGCGGCAGCCAGCCTTGCCCCCCCCGATCCGGCAGGCGATCCGGAGAAGCAATCCGGCGGAAGCGGCCCAAGGCGGGCAGCCCGGGACTAATGACCGGAGGCGGGCGCCTTCGACCGAACCTTTCCAAACCGTCGCAAACGAAAGCGGCCGAACGGGAGGATTCCCGCACGGCCGCATCGTTTCAGCGTCAAGAGGCTTTCGCTATTTCTTGTCGCATCCGCACTCGCAGCTCAGCACCTTCCAGACACCGGCCGCAAGGGCGGCGCCCACCAGCGGAGCGACGATGAAGATCCACAGGTCGGCGAGCGCCTGACCGCCAGCCAGCAGGGCGGGGCCGATCGAGCGGGCCGGGTTGACCGACGTGCCCGTGTAGTGGATGCAGACGAGGTGCACGAGCACGAGCGTCAGACCGATCGCCAGACCGGCGAGGTTCCCGGCGCCCTTGCCGGCATCGGTCGCACCGAGCACGACCAGCACGAAGACGAAGGTGAAGACCACCTCGGCCGTTACGGCGCCGCAGGTCGAGATGCCGGCCTGGATCGTGTTGGCGCCCAGACCCGACGCGGGGGCCAGCGCATAGAGGATCGCAGCGCCGATCAGTGCGCCGATCACCTGGAAGAGGACGTACATCAGGGCATCCTTGCCGCTCATGCGCTTCGAAAGCCATACGCCGAAGGTGATGGCCGGATTGATATGGCATCCCGAGATGCCGCCGATGGCATAGGCCATCGCAACGACCGAGAGACCGAAAGCCAGCGCCGTACCTACCACCGATGCCGTATCGACACCGCAGCTCAGGCTGACGGCCGTGCCGCAACCCATCAGGACGAGTACCATCGTACCCACCATTTCAGCTAAATACTTTTTCATAATCCGTTAAGTTTGATTGATGTGCTGTAAAGATACGAAAAATATCCGTTCGGCGTCCATTTATTTTCCGAAAAGTCGTTTTCCCGGTCCGGCACGATACGGAAGCGCCCCGGCTGCAGAAGCGGTCGGGGCGCTGAAAAGATCCGGATCAGGAGGTGCGGAGTGCTGCGGAAGCGTACTGTACGTTATCGGAGCATTGCGGGAGCCCCCTCCCGGCGGTTATTTTTGTTTCAGGTAGTCGTCGATGGCGCGGGCGGCCCGGCGGCCGGCCCCCATCGCCAGGATCACCGTCGCGGCGCCCGTCACGGCGTCGCCGCCGGCGAAGACCCCCTCGCGGCTCGTGGCCCCCTCCTCCGAGGCGGCGATGCAGCCGCGGCGCGTCGTCTCCAATCCCCCGGTCGTCGAGGCGATGAGCGGATTGGGCGAGGTGCCGAGCGCCATGATGACCGCGTCGCAGGCGATCTCGAACTCCGACCCCGGCTTCACGACCGGTGCGCGGCGGCCGCTCTCGTCGGGTTCGCCGAGCTCCATCTCCACGCAGCGCAGGCCGCGGACCCAGCCCCGCTCGTCGCCCAGCACGGCGATGGGGTTCGTCAGCATCCGGAAGTCGATCCCCTCCTGCCGGGCGTGGTGCACCTCCTCGGCGCGGGCCGGCAGCTCCGCCTCGCTGCGCCGGTAGACGATCGTCGCCTCGGCGCCCAACCGGCGGGCCGTCCGCACGGCATCCATCGCCACGTTGCCGCCGCCGACCACCACGACGCGCCGGCCGGTCCGGATCGGCGTGTCGTAGGCCTCGTCGCAGGCGTGCATCAAGTTGGCGCGCGTCAGGAACTCATTGGCCGAGACCACGCCGTTGAGGTTCTCGCCCTCGATTCCCATGAAGCGCGGCAAGCCGGCGCCCGAGCCGATGAAGACGGCATCGTAGCCCTCTTCGTCGAGCAGCGAATCGACCGTCACGGTGCGCCCCACGATCACATCCGTCTCGAACTCGACGCCGAGGCGCTTCACCGCCTCGATCTCGCGCGCCACGATGCGCTCCTTCGGCAGGCGGAACTCGGGGATGCCGTAGACCAGCACGCCGCCCACCTCGTGCAGCGCCTCGAAGATCTTCACGCCGTAGCCCATCTTGGCCAGGTCGCTCGCGCAGGCCAGACCGGCCGGGCCGCTTCCAACCACCGCCACGCGGCGGCCGTTCCGGGGTGCCGGTGCAGCGGCCGGAGTGCCGGGCTGCTCGAGGCTCCAGTCTCCGATGAAGCGTTCGATCTTGCCGATCGCCACCGGCTCGCCCTTGACGCCGAGCACGCAGGCCCCCTCGCACTGCGTCTCCTGCGGGCAGACGCGTCCGCAGATCGAGGGCAGCGAGCTGTCGCGGGCGATGACGGCCGCGGCATCGGCGAGCCGCCCCTCGCGCAGGGCGGCGATGAAGTCGGGAATCTGCAACCCCACGGGGCAGGCCGCCACGCAGCGCGGGTTGCGGCAGTGGAGACAGCGCGACGCCTCGGCCGTCGCCTCCGCCAGATCGTATCCGTAGCAGACCTCCTTGAAGTTGGCCGCTCTCGTTGCCGGGTCCTGTTCGCGCGCCGGCACGCGCGGTATTCTGTTCGCCATAACTATCTGTCCAAACCGATTTTACACTGGTGTCCCGCAGCCCGCTCGGCCGCGATGGCGGCGGCGCGCTGCTCCTGTGTGCGATACATGCCCTGGCGGCGCATCGCCTCGTCGAAATCGACCTCGTGGCCGTCGAACTCGGGCCCCTCGACGCAGGTGAAGCGCGTCCGGCCCGCCACCGTCACGCGGCAGGCGCCGCACATGCCCGTGCCGTCCACCATCAGCGCATTGAGCGACACGGTGGTCCGGATGCCTAACTTTTTCGTGGTGAGGGCGACGAATTTCATCATGATCATCGGCCCGATCGCCACGCACTCGTCGTAGCGGCTGCCGGCGGCCGCGAGGGCCTCCAACTGCGCCGTCACGAGCCCCTTGAAGCCGGCCGAGCCGTCGTCGGTGGCGATGTAGAGCCGGGCGGCCACCGCCCGCATCTCCTCCGTATAGATCAACATCGAGGCGTTCTTGGCGCCGATGATGACATCGGCCCCGACGCCGTGCTCGTGCAGCCACTTCACCTGCGGGTAGACCGGCGCCGTGCCGACACCGCCCCCGATGAAGATGAAGCGGCGCTTCTGCAGCTCCTCGACGGGCAGGTGCACGAACTCCGAGGGGCGCCCCAGCGGACCGGCGAAGTCGGCCAGCGCCTCGCCCGCTTCCAGCGCACAGATCTTGCGCGTCGAGACGCCGAGCGTCTGCACGACGATCGTCACGCTCCCCTCGCGGGCATCGTAGTCGGCAATCGTGAGCGGAATGCGCTCGCCGACGGCGTCGGCACGCACGATCACGAACTGCCCGGGCAGCGCGGCCCGCGCGACGCGGGGTGCCGCCACCTTCATCGAATAGATGTTTTCGGCCAGAAGCCGTTTCTCCAGAATCGTAAACATGGGTTGTCTATGTAGTTTTCCGTTCGTTTCTTATATTCGTCCCAGCCTGGGGGCCGGGCCGGTTCCGCCTCGGCCTGTCGGGGCCTTTTTTTCCGATGTTTTCGGGTCGCAGCCTGCGGAGGTCGCGCACGAGCGGACCTGCGGGACGCGAGTTGCGGGTCTTTGCTGCCGGAGGCTGCGGAGCACCGATGCTTGCGGCATTCGTTTCCCGTCTGAAGCCAGCCCGCGGCCGAGCGGACGGGCCTGCGACTATAAGGAGCAGCCCTCCGCCCGGGGGCGGCTGCGGGCTGCCGACGTCTGCGACGTCGTGTTTGCCGCAAGGAATCACAACCGCAAGGCACCCACAGGCTGCCGGTCGCTATGCGACCGAGCTCGACACAAAGCATTTCGCAACGAACAGCAGCAAAAGGCGGCTGCGGGCTGCGGCGGTTCCATTTGGAACCGCAAATTCAAAATTCAAAATTCAGAATGACAAACTCGGTCGCAGCCTGCGGAGCACGCAAGTTCGGGAACGAACTGCGGGCCTCCGCTGCCCCCAGGCTGCGGCCCGCTGCGCCCTGCGGGCGCAAATTCATCATTTCACATTCAAAATAAATTGCAGTCCGCCAATGTCTGCGGCATCCATTTCCGCGCCCCTTACTCCCCGACGATCGCCGTCAGGCGTACGCGGCGCACCGGGCGTTCGGGATCGTTCGTCACCACGAGCAGCTGCGCCGTGGCGAAGCCGGGGTCGGCCTTCGAGGAGTCGATGCCGACCTCGATCGTCCGACTTTCCCCGGGCGCGAGGCTCGTCTCCCCGACGAGCCGGGCCGAGAAAGGGGCGCCGCACTCCACGGCCCGCACCTGCAGGGGCCCTTCGCCCGTATTGCGGAACGTCAATTGCCGCCGCTCAGGGGTTGTCCGCCGGTCAAGCGTCCCGAACTTCAGGATATTTTCGCTCATCTCCCCCTTCGGCAGTCCCTCCTTCGGCAGCCCCTTCCCGGCTGCCGAAATCGCAGAGGCCGGCCGGTCGATCCCGATGCCGTGCGCGACGAGGAGCAGCTCGTCGCAGCGGCGGCCGTCGATCCAGACCTCCAGGGCGTCGCGGATCGTGCCGTAGCGGGGCGTTGCGGCGTCGATCTCGTAGCACAGATTGACGGCCGAGCGTTCACCGGGGGCCAGTTGTCTCGGATAATCGAGCGTCAGCAGCCCGCTTGCACGACGAGGCCGCAGCTCGAGCGTGCGCGGCGCATCGGCGGTGTTGACCACCGAGACCGCCGCCCGCATCGGCGCCCCGATATAAATATAGGTAAAGGAGGCCATCGACTGCGAGAAGCGCACCCCGTCGCAGGCGGCGACCGGGTAGAGCTCCTCGACCGGGCGGCGGCGCGGCGCGACCGTCCCGCGGATCCGCAGCACGGCGAGCCGTTCGCGGTCGGGACCGTAGAGGTAGAGGTTGCGGTCGAAGGCTCCCGGCCGGTTGTAGGGGTCGTAGGCGACCTCGACGACGGTCTCCCCGCCGGGGGCGATCGGACGCCGCGAGAAGGTGGGAACCGTGCAGCCGCAGGTCGTCACGACGTCGAGCAGGACGATGGGGCGCTTCCCGCGGTTGACGCCGCGGAAACTGCAGCGGACCTTGCCGCCCGCCTCCTCGACGGTGCCGAAGTCGTGCTCGGCGGGCTCGAAAACGAGCTGTGCCGGGAGGGTCTCGCAGAGGAAAAGGGCGAGCAGGAGCAGGAAGGATCGCATCAGCGACCTGGATTCGGTTCGGATCATCGGTGCAAAGGTACGTTTTTTCTCATTTTTTTTCGCAATTATTTTGCAAGAAACAAATTTTGCCGTATATTTGCACTCGCAAAACGGGTAAAGCCGTCCTGCCTGAATAGCTCAGTTGGTTAGAGCACATGACTGTTAATCATGGGGTCCTAGGTTCAAGTCCTTGTTCAGGCGCAGATGCGCGAGGGTTGCGTAAGGTTCTTTCCTTTCCTGCAAAGTGTCGGGTACGGGATTACACGAATGCCGTGCAGGACCGAAAAAACGCCTTTGCAGTCCCGAGCCATTTTTTTATGGGAGCTTAGCTCAGCTGGTTCAGAGCGTCTGCCTTACAAGCAGAGGGTCGGGGGTTCGAATCCCTCAGCTCCCACTACAAGATTCACCACTTACAGCAATGCAAGTGGTTTTTTTGTCTCGGGAGCATAGCTCAGTTGGTTTAGAGCGCCTGCTCGACAAGCAGGAGGTCAGCGGTTCAAATCCGCTTGTTCCCACCACCCGGGGGGGGAGCAAGCCGGGGAGGCGAAAAAAAATTGGGGCGGAAAGAGAAGTTCGCCCCGAAAGCGATTCGATCGAAGCGGCTTGCAGCAGGATGCAAGCCGCTTTTCGTTTATAGCCGGCGGGGAGTGTGTAGTGGATAGATAGCGGACGGAAAGCGGGCGGCGGCCGATCGGGCATCGACGGCTGCGACACCGGCTGGATCGCCTGCTGCTGCACCGGCCAAGCTACCTGCCGCAGCATCGTTCGATCCACCGGTCGCGGCGCTTGCCGGGCCACCTGTTGCGGTATCTGTCGGGCCGTTGCCGCAGCGCATGCCGAACCGTAGCGAAGAAGATCGAAAGCCCGCAGCTGCAGGAAGCGCCGGCCCGATTGACGCGGCCGCTGCAGCGGCGGGAGCCGCGCTCGAAAAAAGATTTTCGGAAAAGCGGCCGGGGGCTTGCAAGAACGATTTATTTCTGCTATCTTTGCCCCTGCAATTGCGAATGGGAGCTTAGCTCAGCTGGTTCAGAGCGTCTGCCCTACAAGCAGAGGGTCGGGGGTTCGAATCCCTCAGCTCCCACGAAAGCAGATCAAGAGGTTGCAACGAGGTGCGGCCTCTTTTCTTTTGCCCGTTCCCGGGCTGTTCCGCAGCCCCTATTCGGTAGTCCTCTATAGTCGATCTAAAAGCAGCCCTAAAAAATCGAACGCCGCCGAAGCACCCCGATCCGCGCAGGGCAGGAACAGCACTCATAAAAAATAACGGAGTGATTGAAAATCACCCCGTTATTTTTTCAGTTACGGACAATCGCTTTCATCAGGCATTTAATTAGTGGCGGTCAATGTGGTTACTGCTACAATTCGCCGCGAATCCTCCTCATCCTCATTATCTGAATAATCTTCGTAAAAGCGCATTTGATTTCCGGCAAAACGAATGGTACAATATTCGTCACCTACGTAAGTGAAATCGTCCATGGAGTGATTAAAGTATAACGTACCTTGTTCTTCGTCTTTCCAGCTCCATCTTTTAATGTTCACTAATCCACCTAAATAGAAACAGATATAGGTCCCTGCCTTGGAAAATACCACTTTATAGCAATAATATTCGTCAGCAGGCAGAAAATTGTCTTGTGAGATGCCCAACAAATCCTCTCCAATTGCCTTGAATTCAGTATTCACCTTGCCATTGTTTAAGGTCTGTTTTCCATGCGCTATATATGTTCCGTTCCAGTATGCCCACAGTTCATAGCTATTGTGCTCCCAGGCGCGGCAGAGACTTTCGGTCGCATCGGTTACGATCGGTTCGGATACATCGACATAGACCGTCGAAATCATTCCGACCTGATTTTTATAGGTCACTGTCCCATTGGAGCCGGAGGCACTCTGCATATCAATCTCGGAGCCGTCGCTCAAACCGTATTTTTTGTCCCCGAGTTTGGTAAATCGGCCATATTCTCCGTTGGGCAGCAAGATGGTCCCGTTCTCGTCCCTCGTGCCCCGTGTCCGTATCGCCGTACGTCCATTGGGCAAAGAGCGTTTTCCTTTCCCCGGTCCGGCTTCGTCAGCAGAAGCGGGGTAGCCGATAGGGTCGAAGGTCAGCAGGTAGTATCCGTCTCCCATCAGTTCAAGCGAATTGAATTGGGCATTCGGATCTGCTGCGACAATGCGGATCGCATCTTCCGCATACGGTTCCGCGGGCAGCGTATTGAGGGTGAACTCCTCTGCGGGCAGCGCCCCTGCCGGAGGCGTATCGCTGCCGCCTGCTTCGTCGTCCGAATCGGTGCAAGCCGGCAGCAGGAAACTGCCTGCCAGCAATAAAAGGGAATAAAGAATCCGGTATTTCATAGCGGTCTGTTTTTGCGGTTAAAAACGGATGGCCACATAAAAGCGCGGCCCTTTTTGTTTGAGTTTGAATTTTTCGGTGCTGAACAAGCTCGACGAATCGTCGGCATTGTCATTGCTGGAGCCGTAGTCCTCCTCCTCTTCGTCATCGAAGGAGGTCTGCTTGTACTTGATCGTGCTCCAAACACCTTCCACACCGAGAGAGAGGGCTTTGTAAGAGACAGAAACGCCTGCCGAAAAGGCGCAGCCGAAGCCGTAAGAGAAAGTATCGTTTTCCACGATTCCCGAGGCGGTCGGCCGGGCGTGGAAATAGGCGGCAATGATCAGATGTTTCCAGGGATTTACGCTGACACTGGGGCCGACGTGCATACTGTAGTCGATTTTGTGCATCCCCAGATCGACCCCCAAGAGCGATACGATGGAGCCGCTGGGGTCATCGCTGACAATGTCATCGAAGCCGCCGTCGGAACTCGGCCCGGAGGGAAGCTCCGGTGCCGAAGGATTCACCTCGGAAATTGCGGGGGTCTTCAGTTCCAGCTTGGCATAGCTCATTCCGAGAAAGCCATAGTCGAGCCCGAACCGGACCATCCCCCAGAGAGGTTTGGAATGGAAGTAGATCGTCTTTCCCCGCTGGACCGAAAAGGCGAATTGGGTCTTCCAATTCATGGCTTCGCCGTCGGTCCGTTCGATGCTCGAATTGCCGAATCCGAACTTCCAATACTTTTTGCGCTTCCAGACCTGTTCGAAATGCTTTTCCTGCTCCGCCTGGTCAAGTCTGGATTTGAGTTGCGCCAGTTCGTCGGAGAGGCTTAATGAATCCCTTTGGACGGCATTTACGGGCTCATTTTCCGCCTGCTCCTCGCGGGGATCTAAAATCCCCCCCCCACTGAATCCGGCCGAATTTCCTGCGCTGATGCCGTCAAAACAGTCAAACACAGGACAATGCCGGTGGAAATTTGTTTGATTTCCATAGTTCTTTTTTGCCTACACTGTTCCTTTAAGGCTTTGATAAAACAGGAAGCGTGAAACAGCAATGCCTCCCCGAAACGAAGGCCCCGGAAAATTCGGCGCGAAACAGGAATCGAGCAGCCCTCCGCGCGCTGCCGCGCAACGGCCGTGCGGCGACTCCGGATCCGCCGGGAAAATGCACCGGGCATTCATCTGCAAGATCGCCATAACGCTTCTTCGATGTTCCGGATCGAGGTCGGCTCAAAGCGAGTTTCGCTCAATCCGGACACAAAGATACGAAAAAGCCGAGAGCAAAAGCAAATTTATTTGTATTTTGCCGAGGCGCAGTATCTAAGGCGAAGCCAAAGACACGAAAAAGTCGAGCGCAATGCCAAATTTATTTGTGCATTGCCGAGGCGACATATCTACAAAAGATACTCAAAAAAGTGAAACGGCCGATTTTTCCGGGATTCCGTCCCGAACAACACGCGCCGCACCGCACGAAAAAAAGCGAAAAATTCGTTACCTTTGGCTCGTCAAAACACGACGAAAGATGTACGAAGCACTCAAACGAAGCATCGAGGCGGCCTGGGAGGATCGCAGCCGTCTCAAGGAGCCCGAGACCGACGCGGCGATCCGCGAAGCGATCCGTCTCGTAGACGCCGGCGAGCTGCGCACGGCCGAACCCCTCGATCCCGGGCAGCACGAATGGCGGGTGAACGAGTGGGTCAAGAAGGCCGTGCTGCTCTACTTCCCGATCCAGCCCATGCGCAAGATGCAGGGGGGCGAACTCGAATGGTTCGACAAGATGGAGCTCAAACACGACTATGACCGTCTCGGGGTCCGCGCCGTACCGTCGGCCGTGGCGCGCTACGGCGCCTACATCGCCCCGGGAGCCATCCTGATGCCCTCGTACGTCAACATCGGGGCCTACGTGGACACGGGCACGATGGTCGACACGTGGGCCACGGTCGGCTCGTGCGCCCAGATCGGCAAGCATGTCCATCTCTCGGGCGGCGTGGGGATCGGCGGCGTGCTCGAGCCCGTGCAGGCGGCCCCGGTCATCATCGAGGACAACTGCTTCATCGGCTCGCGCTCGATCGTCGTCGAGGGGGCCCGCGTCTGCCGCGAGGCGGTGCTCGGCTCGAATACGGTCATCACCGGTTCGACCCACATCATCGACGTCACGGGAGCGGAGCCCGTTACCTACAAGGGCTATGTGCCGCCCTGCTCGGTGGTCGTGCCCGGCAGCTACCGCAAACAGTTCCCCGCCGGGGAATACAGCGTCTCGTGCGCCCTCATCATCGGCCGCCGCAAGAAATCGACCGACAAGAAAACCTCGCTCAACGACACCCTGCGCGAGTTCGGGATCAGCTGACAGGGGGGGCGGACGGCAGTCTGAAGCCAGCTGTTTGGAATGATATATTTCGGCCTTGGAAAGGCCGTGCGGGCCGCAGCCTGGGGGCGGCGAAGGCCCGTAGCTCCTTGGCGTCGCTGGCGACCTCCTCAGGCTGCTACCCGAAAATAAAGAGAATGTATTCGATTTTAAATTTGCGGCTTCAACGAAGCCGCAGCGGGCCGCAGCTTCGCCCCGCGAAGGCCCGCAGCTCGCGTCTGCTCGTTTGCGTGCGCTTCGCAAGCCGCGGCCCGAGGGCGAAGGTTGAAGCGGAATAGCGGAATCTCGGCCTTGGAAAGGCCGAGCGGGCCGCAGCCTGGGGGCGGCGGAGGCCCGCAGCTCGTTGCCGAACATGCGCGACCTCCGCAGGCTGCGTCCCGAGTTTGTGATTTTGAATTTGCGGTTCCAAATGGAACCGCCGCAGCCCGCAGCCGCCTTTTGCTGCTGTTCGTCGCGAAATGCTTTGTGTCGAGCTCGGTCGCATAGCGACCGGCAGCTTGTGGGTGCCTTGCGGTTGTGATTCCTTGCGGCAAACACGACGTCGCAGACGTCGGCAGCCCGCAACCGCCCCCGGGCGGAGGGCTGCTCCTTCTGGTCGCAAGCCCGTCCGCTCGGCTGCGGGCTGGCCCGGACAAGAACGGATGCCGCAGGCATCGGTGCTCCGCAGCCTCCGGCAGCAAAGACCCGCAGGTCCGCTTCGCGCCGCTTCTTCGCAGCCTCCGCCCCGCAGAAACTGGAGAAAAAATAAAAATACGAAACCCGTGTTGAAACCTGGAACCCTCTATTTGATCCCTTGTCCGATTTCGGACGCCACGGCCCCCTGGGAGGTGTTGCCGGCGGGCAACCGCGCCGTCATGGCCTCGCTCGACTACTTCATCGTCGAGCAGACGCGCACGGCGCGCCGCTTCCTGGCGCGGGCGGTGCCGGAGCTTCGGATCGATGCGCTCGAATTTCGCGAGCTGAACGAACATACGGCGGCGGGCGCTGCCGTCGAAGCCCTGCTCGACCCGCTGTTGGCGGGCCGTTCGGCCGGGGTGATCTCCGAGGCGGGGGTGCCGGGCGTCGCCGATCCCGGGGCCTTGGTCGTCGAGGCGGCGCACCGGCGGGGCATCCGCGTGGTGCCCCTCGTGGGCCCTTCGTCGATCATTCTGGCGATGATGGCCTCGGGGCTGAACGGCCAGTCGTTCGCTTTCAACGGTTACCTGCCCGTCAAGGGGCCCGAGCGGCAGCGGGCGATCCGCCATTACGAGCGGTGGGCCCGCACCGAGCGGCAGACGCAGCTCTTCATCGAAGCCCCCTATCGCAACGCGAAGCTCTTCGGGGAGCTGCTGCAAAGCCTGCAGCCCGACACGCGGCTGCTGGTGGCGGCCGATTTGACGGCCCCCGACGAGCGGATCGCGATGCGGACGGTGGCCGAGTGGCGGTGCGCCGAAGTGCCCGATCTGCAGCGGCATCCCGCCATTTTCGGCATCGGATAGGGCCCCGGGCCGGGTGGTATGCAATTTGTGCAAATAAGAGAGGAAAATAAACGAAAACAACCGGATATGGAAAAGGAAAAGATTTATAACGAGGCTGTTGGCGACGACGAAAAGGAGGCCGGCGGCAGCAGCTCCTCCTCGTGCGAAGAGGAGGCGGGTGCCAAAGTGGCAGACGAAGAGGCGGCTGCAGCTGACACGATGGCAGATGCTGCCGACGCAGCGCCGGCCGACGCGGCAGCGAAGCTCGCCGAGGAGGCGGCCGCCTGGAAGGACAAGTACCTGCGGCTGCAGGCCGAGTTCGACAACTACCGCAAGCGCACCCTGCGCGAGAAGATGGAGCTTGTCGAGACGGGCGGTCGCGAGGTGCTGCTGGCGATGCTGCCCGTGCGCGACGACGTGCAGCGGGCGCTGACGGCCATGGAGAAGTCGGCCGATGCCGAGGCGGTGCGCCGGGGCGTGGAGCTCATCGCGCAGAAGTTCACCGAGGCGCTGCGGCAGCGCGGCGTGACGGAGATCGAGGTCGTGGACAAGGAGTTCGACGAGGAGGTCGCCGAGGCCGTGGCGCGGTTCGCCGCCGGCGAGGAGAAAAAGGGCAAGGTGATCGACGTCGTGCAGACCGGGTACCGGTTGGGCGAACGAGTACTGCGTTTTGCCAAGGTTGTAGTGGGAGAGTAAGAGATGGCAGAGAAAAGAGACTACTACGAGGTGTTGGGCGTCGCGAAGAACGCCAATGCCGACGAAATAAAGAAGGCCTACCGCAAGGCGGCGATCAAGTATCACCCCGACAAGAATCCGGGCGACAAGGAGGCCGAGGAGAAGTTCAAGGAGGCGGCCGAAGCCTACGACGTGCTGTCGAATCCCGACAAGCGCGCCCGCTACGACCAGTTCGGCCACGCCGGCATGAGCGGCGCGGCGGGCGGTGCCGGCTACGGAGGCGGCTTCGGCGGCTTCTCGATGGAGGATATCTTCTCGCAGTTCGGCGACATCTTCGGCGGCCACTTCGGGGGCGGCTTCCGCTCGTCGGGCGGCGGCCGCACGGTGAACCGCGGCTCGGACATCCGCATCAAGGTGCGCCTTTCGCTGCAGGAGATCGCCGAAGGGGTGACCAAAAAGCTCAAGATCAACAAGACGGTCGCCTGCGACAAGTGTGGCGGCACGGGGGCCAGGGACAGTTCGTCGTACGGCACCTGCCAAACCTGCAACGGCTCGGGCTACGTCGTGCGGATGGAGAACTCCTTCTTCGGCCGGATGCAGATGCAGAGCGTCTGCCCGACCTGCGGCGGCACGGGCAAGGTCATCACGGCCAAGTGCGACAAGTGCTCCGGCGAGGGAACGCTGCGCGGCCAGGAGGTGGTCGAGATCCAGATCCCGGCCGGCGTCGGCGAGGGAATGGTCCTCACGGTCTCGGGCAAGGGCAATGCGGCCCGCCACGGCGGCGTAAACGGCGACCTGCAGGTCCTCATCGAGGAGGAGCCCAACACCGAGCTGCTGCGCGACGGCAACGACCTCATCCACAACCTGAACATCACCGTGACGACGGCGCTGCTGGGCGGCACGGTCGAGGTGCCGACGGTCGACGGCCGCGCCAAGATCAAGATCGCCCCGGGAACGCACGCCGGCAAGGTGCTGCGCCTCGGCGGCAAGGGGCTGCCCGACGTGAACGGCTACGGCCGCGGCGACGAACTGGTGGTGGTCGACATCACGATTCCCGACAAGCTGACCTCCGACGAGAAGAAGCTGGTCGAGAAGCTGGCCGCTTCGCCTTCGTTCCAGCAGGCGGCGCCGGTCAGGGAGCAGAACATCTTCGAACGGATGAAGAACTTCTTCCGGTAGCGGCAGGGCCGGGAATGCCGAGGAAGCCGTGGCCGGGCGGCAGTTTGAGGGCTGCGGCGTGCGGCTGCGACTTCCGGACGGGGGCTTCCGGTGAGGTTTCCGGATAGCGGCTCCCCCGGGCGGCATTCCGGATGATTCCCGGCAATTCCCGGCTGTTCCGAAAACTTCCGGCGATTCCCCGGCGGTTATCCGGGGCGGCTTTCGGCTTCGGCGCGTTTGGCGGCGGCATTGGGCTCCGCTTTTCCGCTTTTTATGTTTCACCTTTAATCCGACGACGAGATGGGCCTCTTTTCACCCCACAAGCGGCACGCGAACAAATTCAACTACATCCCGCGCTACTTCGATCCCGAGAAGGAGGCGCGCGAACAGCGCCGCGCCGAGCTGCGCGGCGAGCGGACGGAGGATGCCGACCGTCCCTACGCCCCCGGGCAGTATATCCGCACGCAGCGCGAGGCCCGCGCCGCCCGCCGCGCCGCGGAGAGCGGCGACCGCAACCGCTCGATCTGGAAACTGGTGCTTGGGGCGGCGCTGCTTCTGCTCTTCATCGCGATCCTCTACCCGCGGCTGGTCGAGGTCTTCCGCCAGGCGCAGCAGGCGCCGGTGCGGAGCGGGCAGCCGCGCCGGGCGCGCACCGACGCCTTCGACCAGGAGGGCATCAGCGACGTGGAGTGGCAGGCGCAGCCCATCACGATCGTCCCCAACGACTACCGGGAGGAGTGACCGCCCCCGATTCCGACAACCCCGAAAAAACAGCGAACAGACGATGGCCGATAAAATCCGACTGCTGCCCGAGGTGGTAGCCAACCAGATCGCCGCCGGCGAGGTGGTCAACCGCCCCGCCTCGGTCGTCAAGGAGATGATGGAGAACGCCATCGACGCCGGCGCCCGCACGGTGAAGGTCAACTTCCGCGACGGCGGCAAGGAGCTCATCCAGATCGTCGACGACGGCTGCGGCATGTCGGCGATCGACGCCCGCATGGCCTTCGACCGCCACGCTACCTCGAAGATCCGGTCGGCCGAGGATATCTACGCCCTCCGGACCTTCGGCTTCCGCGGCGAAGCCCTCGCCTCGATCGCGGCGGTCGCGCAGGTCGAGCTGCGCACGCGCCAGGCGGAGGACGAGCTGGGCACCGAGGTCGAGATTCACGGCGGTGTCGTCGTCGCGCAGCGGGCCGCGGCCTGCCCCGCAGGGTCGCAGTTCTTCGTCCGCAACCTCTTCTACAACGTTCCCGCCCGGCGCCGCTTCCTCGAAAAGAGCACGACGTCGGCCAAACAGATCAAGACCGAGTTCCAGCGCGTGGCCCTCTGCTATCCGGAGGTGGCCTTCGAGCTCTACGCCAACGACGCCCCCCTCTACCGCCTCGCGGCGACCTCGCTCGCGGGGCGCATCGTCGATCTGGTGGGGCGCTCGATCAAGCAGAACCTGCTCGACGTCGATGCCTCGACCTCGATCGCCTCGCTCCGCGGCTTCATCGGCCGTCCGTTGGCCGCCCGGCAGCGCAATGCGGAGCAGTATCTCTTCGTGAACGGCCGCTATTTCCGCAGCCCCTACCTTGCCAGCGCCATCCTGCGCGCCTACGAGAAGCTGATCCCGCAGTCGGCGCAGCCCTCGTGGTTCCTCTTCTTCACGATCGACCCCTCGCGCATCGACGTCAACATCCATCCGCAGAAGACGGAGGTGAAGTTCGCCGACGAGGAGGCTGTCTGGCAAATTCTGAATGCCGCCGTGCGCGAGACGCTCGCCAAGTCGGGCACCGTGCCGATGATGGACTTCGACAGCGACCGCAACGTCGATATTCCCGTGTTGCAGCGCGGCGCGGTCTACGAGGAGCCGCGCGCCGTCACGAACGAGGACTACAACCCCTTCCGCGACTCCTACATCGACCCGTCGGCTCCCGATCCGAACCGGGATTTCCGCGGCTTCGACGTCCCCTACCGCGATGCGGAGGCGGAGGCGCAGCTCTCGGACGTCGCGGGCGCTGCTGCTGCTCCGGGAGCGGGCGCCGGCTCGGGCTTCGGGCCGGATGCCGGTTTTGGGCCGGGAACTGTTCCGGGTGCCGGCGCGGCTTCGGGTGCCGGCCGGCAGCAGCAGCCGGCCGATGCGCGCTTCGGGGAGATTCGCTCGGGCGACCGCCGGTTCCGCTCGGATGTCTTCCGTCCTGACGAATCGTTCCGGATCGGCATCGAGCCGTATGCGCCGGAGCGCTCCGGCAGCGGAGCGGCGGGGGAGAGGGGGCTCCGTCCGGACGGCGATGCCGATCCGGAGGAGCTGACGATCCCTTCGGCGCTCTCCTCTCTCACCGAAGAGCCGGCGGATATCGTGTCTGGCATGCAGCCGGGCGACGACGCTGGAGCCGCTGCAACGGTTGCCTCCGGCGCCCCGGAGGAGGAGAGCTTCGTCGATTTCGCCTCGCCGTCGATCGACGGCAGCCAGCAGACCCTCCCGATCGCGGCCGAGCGGCCTCTCTTCAGCTCGCCCGTGGCGCTCGGCGGCGGCCTTTTGGGCGCCTTGGCCGGGGGGCGCTTCGTGGTGATCGACATCCGCCGCGCCTTCGAGCGGCTCGCCTACGAACGTTTCCTGACGCAGCTCCGGACAGCGAACCCCGTCAGTCAGGCGCTTCTCTTTCCCGAGCGGCTCGTCGTCTCCGACGAGGAGTACCGCCTGCTGGAGGAGCAGTCCGTCGAGCTGGCCGCGCTGGGTTTCGACCTTCTCTTCGCGGGCGACGGCGCCGTCGAGGTGCGCGCCCTGCCGGCCGATCTGCCCGCCAGCGAGCTCGATACGGTCCTCTACGACCTCCTGCAGCGTTTCGCCGAGCCGGTCGATACCCTCGCCGTGCGGCGCGAACGGTCGGCCGCCGTGCTGGCCGCCGCCGCTGCGAAGTCGGCTCCCCGCACCCTGACGGCCGAGGAGGCCGCCGCGCTGCTCGAGCGGCTGGCCGCCGCCGGGGACTATACCTATTCGCCCTCCGGCAAACGCATCCTGGCCGAATTTTCGGCCGAAGAACTCCGCGCCAAACTGGGATAATTTCCCGAAAAAACGTACCTTTGCCAAAACGTATCGCCCCATGAATCGATTCATCCAGACGCCGCCCGTCGTCAAGAACCTGATAATTATCAACATTCTGGTTTTTATGGCGACGTCGATGCTCCCCGTCGGCGACCGGCTGCTTTCGTTTGCGACCCTCTCGCTCGGAACCCCCTGGTTCCACACCTACCAGTTCGTCACCTACATGTTCCTGCACGCGAATCTGGAACACCTCTTCTTCAACATGTTCGCGCTGTGGATGTTCGGCCGTACGCTCGAATACGAGCTCGGTTCGCGGCGCTTTCTGGTCTACTACTTCGTCTGCGGCGTCGGGGCCGCCCTGGTCCAGTACCTCGTGGCGCTCGGCTTCGGCGAGCTGCCTCTCTTCTTAGTGGGGGCCTCGGGCGCCGTCATGGGGCTGCTGCTCGCCTTCGGCGTGCTGCATCCCGACGCCACGATCATGCTTCTTATCCCCCCCATCCCGATGAAGGCCAAGTGGTTCGTCATCGGCTACGCCGTGATCGAGCTGCTGCTCGGCTGGCGCGGCGTGGGGCAGGTGGCCCACTTCGCCCACGTCGGCGGCATGCTGTGGGGCCTCGGCCTGCTCTGGTACTGGAAACAGCGCGGAACCCTCCGCTTCTGACCCGCAAGGCCTCCCCCGACCCTTGAACCCGAAACCCCGAGAGCCTGAAATCCGATAGACCCGATCCTCCCGACCGATCCCCCGATTTTTCTTTTCCCCCGATGTCGCACGATTTCTACTATAACGACGGTTACGGTGCCGCGCCCCGGCGCCGCAGCCTGCTGCTGTGGCTGCTCGACGGCGCGGTCGCCGTCGCTTCGGCCCTTCTCGCCGTGTTGATGGTGGTCGTCTTCGCCGTGCCCCGCCTCCACCCCGTCTACACCTGGGCGCTGCCGGTGCTGGGGCTCGTGGCCCCCGCGATCTATGTGGCGACGGTCCTGGCGGCCCTCTACTGGATCCTGCGCTGGCGGTTGAAGCGGGCCGCCGTCGTGCTGGTGCCGGTGCTGCTGGGCGCCTTCTCGGTCTCGCTCTTCTGGCGGCCCGAGGTGCGGCGCAGCTACCCGACGGAGCGCTATCCCCGTTCCACGATCCGCTGCATGAGCTACAACGTCCGCAACCTCTACAGCGACGGGGGCGGCAGCAATGCTGACCGCATCGCGGCGCTTATCGAGGAGCTCGCCCCCGAGATCGTCTGCCTGCAGGAGTACGCCCACCACGTCGCCGTGCGGTCGGAGCGTTTCATGCGCCTCTTCGACCGCTACGAGACGGCGCACTTCGGCCTGCCGGGCGGGGGGCTGCCGGCGCAGGCGATCCTGTCGAAATACCGCATTCTGCGTTCGGGGGTCATCACGACGCCCGAATCGTCGGTCTGGGCCGACCTGCTCGTCGGCGAAGACACGGTGCGCGTGGTGAACAACCACCTGCAGTCGACCGGCATCACGGCCCTCGACAATGCCTACATCACCCGCTACGAGTATCTGGCGGACACGGCGCGCGAGGAGAAGCTGCGCAGCATCGTGGGGCGCATCCACCGCAATTGCGAGCTGCGGGCCGACCAGGTCGATTCGATCCGCGCCCACATCGATTCGCTGGCGCCGCGCTACCGGATCGTCTGCGGCGACTTCAACGACACGCCCGTCTCGTACACCTACCGCCGCATGGCGCGCGACCTGAACGACGCCTTCTCGGAGTGCGGCCACGGCTATTCGCATACCTTCCGCGGCTTCTTCAATGCGCTGCGCATCGATTACATCCTCTCCTCGGACGATTTCGAGACCCTCTCCTACGAGGTGCCCGACACGCTGACCGCCTCGGACCACCTGCCGCTCTTCGTCCGGCTCAAGAAACGACTGACATACAATTGACTTTATACTAACCTTAAAAAACGACACGACTATGATCTTTGATTCGCTGAAGAACCGCGCGGCCTACTACGGGTTGAGCCCGCGCATCGAGCAGGCCTTTGAACTTTTCGACAAGGTCGACTGGAGCACCGCCGAGACGGGCGTACACGAGCTGGACGGCCGGACGATCTATGCCAACGTGCAGGAGCGCGGCCTGAAGACGCGCGAGGAGGCCAAACTCGAGGTGCATGACAAGTACATCGACATCCAGATCCTCCTCTCGGGGGCCGAGGAGGCCTTCGGCTGGGCCGACCGCTCGACGCTGCGCGAGCCCAGGGAGGCTTTCAACGCCGAGAAGGACATCCAGTTCTTCCTCGATAAGCCGCAGACCTACTGCACGCTGCGCCCGGGCCAGTTCACGATCCTGCTCCCTGAGGATGCGCATGCGCCGCTCGTGGGCGAGGGAACGATCCGCAAGGTGATTCTCAAGGTGCTCAAGTAGCCCGGCGCGGCGCGGAGGGCCACGGCGGCCTTCGGAGCGCCTGGCGCGGGTTTTGTTCGGAAAGCCGCACGGCTGGCTGGGGCCGGTTTGCGTCGAGGCGAGCCGGGCGAGGGGCCGTTCAGGCCGGTTGCAGCCGGCTACGGTTGGTCCGGGTCGGTTTCGGATCGGTTTCGGGCTGTCCGGAATTCGGGGCTGCTACCCGGTTTGCTTCCGTCCGCATTCGTCCGCTTCGTGCCGCAAAGGGGCTCCACGGCCGTTTCGCGGGGTCGGAAAATGCTGAGCGTGAATATTCCGAAAAAAATTTATTATTTATTTGCGTATCCGGCGGAAAACGGTTATTTTTGCGCTGTGAAAAAAATAACAGGGCGGCCGCGAGGCTCCCGGAGGGGTGCCGGAACGGCTGGCTATCCGTCCGATTCACAGGTTATTTAGGTTTAACTCATAATACAAACAAATTATGGCAACTATCAAAATTGGTATCAATGGCTTCGGTCGTATCGGCCGTATGGTCTTCCGTGCTGCCCAGACGCAGACGGACAAGTATGAGATCGTCGGCATCAACGACCTCTGCCCGGTAGATTACCTGGCCTACATGCTCAAGTACGACACGATGCACGGCCAGTTCCAGGGTACGATCGACTTCGACACGGAGAAGAACCTGCTGATCGTCAACGGCAAGTCGATCCGCGTAACGGCCGAGAAGAACCCCGCTGACCTGAAGTGGAACGAGGTGGGCGCCGAGTACGTCGTCGAGTCGACCGGTCTGTTCCTCACGGAGGAGAAGGCCCAGGCTCACCTGGCTGCCGGTGCCAAGTACGTCGTGATGTCGGCTCCCTCGAAGGATGCGACGCCGATGTTTGTCTGCGGCGTGAACACCGACACGTATGCCGGTCAGAAGATCGTCTCGAACGCTTCGTGCACGACGAACTGCCTCGCCCCGATCGCCAAGGTGCTCAACGACAAGTTCGGCATTACGGACGGTCTGATGACGACCGTTCACTCGACGACGGCTACGCAGAAGACCGTGGACGGTCCCTCGATGAAGGACTGGCGCGGCGGCCGTGCCGCTTCGGGCAATATCATCCCCTCGTCGACGGGTGCCGCCAAGGCAGTCGGCAAGGTGATCCCTGCCCTGAACGGCAAGCTGACGGGTATGTCGATGCGTGTTCCGACGCTCGACGTTTCGGTGGTCGACCTGACGGTCAACCTCGCCAAGCCGGCCAAGTACGAGGAGATCTGCGCCGCCATGAAGGAGGCTTCGGAGGGCGAGCTGAAGGGTGTGCTGGGTTACACCGAGGAGGCTGTCGTTTCGTCGGACTTCCTGGGAGACCCCCGCACGTCGATCTTCGACAAGGCTGCCGGTATCGCACTGACGGACACCTTTGTAAAGGTCGTTTCGTGGTACGACAACGAGTGGGGTTACTCGAACAAGGTCCTCGACCTGATTTCGGTGATGAAGGCTTACAACAAGTAGTCGTTCGTCTCCACGAACAGAAAATGGCCCTGCGGACTGCGGTTCGCAGGGCTTTTTTTATGTCCGAGGCGGGGCGGGGCTGCGGAGCAGGCCGGAGCGGCGGCGCGGATAGGGCGGAGGTGCCGGGCTCGCGACAAAGTGCGGGATGGAGCGGGCCGGGGATTGGTTGGGCAACCGGGCATGCAGGGGGATGCAGCGCGATGTGGCGCGGTTCGGGCGGCCGGGTCGGATGGCAGCGGGGGAGCGTGGTGCGTGGAGGGCGGCGGACCGGTTCCGCATCGGCGAATGGGGCTGGAACGGACGGTGGTACAGCGCAAAAAAGAACGGGCCCGGTTGCATTTTGCAACCGGGCCCGTCTCTTCAGTGGCGGGGACTTTTTAGGCCTGCAGCGCCTTGCGCAGCTTGGTGGCGAGGTCGGCTTTGATCTCGCGCTCCATCGAGCAGATCATGCTGCAGATCGCCTTCGCCGAGGAGCCGCCGTGGCCGATCATCACCGGCGCGTTGATGCCGATGACGGGCGTGCCGCCGATGCTCTCGTAGTTCATGGCGTCCCAGAAGTCGGTGCCGTAGTAGAGCTTCTCGCTGATGCGGCTGAGCACCGGCCGCAGGAACTCCTTGATGCGCGACTTGCCGCCGCTCAACCGGTCGTTGATCCGGTAGAGGGCCTCGGCCATCTTGAGGATCGTGTTGCCCACGAAGCCGTCGGCCACCACGACGTCGGCCACCTTGCCCGTGAAGATGTAGGAGGACTCGACGTTGCCGACGAAGCGGATACGTTTGTCGGCTTTCAGCAGATCGTAGGTGGCGCGCGCCTGGGCGTTGCCCTTGGCCTCCTCCTCGCCGATGTTGAGCAGAGCCACGCGCGGATGTTCGATTCCGAGCACCGACTCGGCGTAGATCGATCCCAGCAGACCGTACTGCGCCAGCACCTCGGGCTTGGCATCGACGTTCAGACCGACGTCGAGCAGCAGGGCCCGCCGGTTCTTGACCACCGGAATCGCCGACGAGATCACGGGGCGGATCACCCCCTCGATGGGCTTGATGACCTGCATCGAGCCGACGAGCATCGCGCCCGTCGAGCCGGCACTGGCGAAACCGTCGATCTTGCCCTCGGCTAAGTAGTTGAATCCGACGGTGATGCTCGAATCGGCCTTGGCGATGAAAGCCTTGGCGGGATGGTCGCCCATCTCGATCACCTCGGTCGTCGCGACGAGGTCGAAGCGTTCGGCCGGACAGCCGTGCTGCGCGAGGAGCTCGCGGATGCGTCGTTCGTCGCCGAAGAGGACGATGCGGCTCTCCGCGCCGATCTTGTCGAGCGCCATCACGGCACCCTCGACCGCTACCTCGGGGGCGAAGTCGCCGCCCATAGCGTCAATACCGATCTTTAACATAGCGTGTGTGTTTCTTCCCGACGGAGCGCACGCAGCCGTCCGCCCCGCCGACGGGTTAATCCAGTGAAGAAAACGAGGGCTCCGAAAAGCCCTCTTTCCGTGCCGCGGCCTCCTTGCGCTCCCTTCGCAGGGAGGATAGAGAGATCGACGGCCTCCGACGGCCTGTTATTCGGCCGCCTTCTTCTCGATCGCGAGCTTGCCGCGGTAGAAACCGCACTCGGGGCATACGCGGTGGTAGAGGACGGCGCTGCCGCAGTTCGAGCAGGTTACGACCGTCGGAACGGCGGCCTTGTAATGCGTTCTTCTCTTATCCCGACGGGTCGACGAGATTTTGTGTTTAGGATGTGCCATCTTACAATATGAGTTTTATAGTTTAACGTTATTTTGTGCCTCTTTCGTACGGCCCCGTTCCCGGGACCTCTCTTTTTTCGGCTTCGTTCCGGGGCTCTTTTGCGCCCCTCGTTTCCGGCAGCGTGCTTTCATTCGCCCGCCTGCGGTTTCTTCGGACCGCTGCCCCTTACTTATTTCGCGCAGCTTCGGTTGTCTCCTCCGGTGCCTACTCTTTTTCCATCCGCTCCTTGAGGGCGGCCAGCTGCCGCCGCCAGCGGGCGTTGACCTCATCGGCATCGGCGATCGCAAAGGGAATTTCGTCTGCCTCGCTGCCGTCTGCCTCGCTGCCGTCTGCCTCGCTGCCGTCCGCCTCGCTGCCGGCTGCGCCGCTCTCTTCGTCTGCGGCCGCCTCGCGGTCTTCGCTCTCCCGGGGAGCTTCAGCCTCCTCGTCGTCTTCGGTCTCTCCGGCTTCATCCGGCCCCTCGGCGTGCGCCTCGATGGCGTCGAACTCCTGCTGGGAGACGATGCGGAAGCGCTCGAGCATCGCCGGATCGCATCCGCCGTCGGGGTGGACCCGCCGGTAGGGGAGAGCGAGGACGATGCTTTCGTAGACGTACTGCGTCAGATCGACCTCCGTGTCGCCCGGGTAGAGCCACAGCATCTCGCCGTCGTATTCGTGCTCCTCCTCGGAGAAACGCACCGCGAGGGTTCCCTCGTAGGCGACGGGGAGCTCGAGCGGCTCTAAACAGCGGTCGCACGGCACCGTCACGCGGGCCTCGATCGCCACCTTCAGCACGAGCTGCTGCTCGCTGCGGTGCAGCTCCACGCGGACCTCGCCCGAGCCGTGCTCGATCTCGCTCTGCTCGTAAGCGGCGAAGAGGGCGTCGTCGATCTCGAAGCGGAATGCATGCACCCCGTTCCGCAACCCCTTGAAGGGAATGATGTATCCGTTTCGACGCTCCATGCGTGCTGCTGCTCCTTTGCCGACCCCGCCGCCCGTCGTTCGGACGGGGCGTCATATCCCACAATTAGTCCGCAAAGTTACTAAATTTTCGAATAAATGCAAACTTTGCGGCCGAGTTTTCGTGCGGCGGCGATGCGGCATCCTGCGGAGCTGCAAATTCAGCATGAAAAATGAAGAATTATTTTCGGGTCGCAGCTTGCGAAGGTCGGCAGCGACATTAAAGAGCTGCGGGCTGCGGTGCTCGATTGGACGCAAATTCAATATTCAAGATTCAGAATTATGGAATCGGGACGCAGCCTGCGGAGTGCGCGCAAGTTCGGCAACGAACTGCGGGCCTCCGCCGCCCCCAGGCTGCGGCCCGCTGCGCCCATGCGGGCGCGATTCGTCAAGCTAACAGCTACCGGTTAAGGTTGCGTGCTTCCGGCATATTCGGTCCGTCAGGACCGGCAGCCCGCAGCCGCCCCCGGGCGGAGGGCTGCATTCTCGCGCCGCTCGAAAGCAGGCCCGTCCGCTCGGCTGCGGGCTGGTCCGGAGTTGAGTTCCGTTCGTTAGGACCATACGGGCTGCGAGCTGCGGCCCGCCGATCGCTGCGCGATCGAGTAGACCGGCATAATGTAACTGAATTTGCATTTTGCCCTCAACTTTTCGTATCTTTGGCTTCGCCGAAGATACTTCGCCTCGGCAAAATGCAAATAAATTTGCTTTTGCGCTCGGCTTATTGTTATCTTTGACTTCGTCGAAGATACTCCGCCTCGGCAATGTCCAAATAAATTTGGGATTGCGCTCGACTTATTCGTATCTTTGCCCCCATGAAACAGCGCAGCGGAATCCGGATCGAACTTGTCTGCCGCCACGAAACGTGGTGGCGCTACAACGTCGAAATGATGTGCGCCGCCTTCGATGCGGCCGAGAATCGGATCGGCTTCGGCTCCGCGCGGTCGAAGATCGCCGAGGCGGGCGCCGAACTGCGCGAGCCTCCCGCCGGAGTCGCCGTGCCGACCTCGCTGACGCTCGATGCCATTCCCTGCGACCACGCCCTGCTCTTCGTCTACATCATTCCCCACTCGCTCCCCGTCGACAACCGGATCGAGGCGGCCGAGCCGTGCGAAATCGAGCTCCGCATCGCCGTCCCGGGGCTGCCGCTCCGTCGGGAGCGCTTCCGCGTCAATCCGTGGGGCGGGGCCTCGATCCGGCTCCGGATCGACGGCGGGCAGCACCCCCGCGAGTAGCCCTCGCGCGTGAATCGCGAATAGCTCCCGCGAGGCCCTTTCCTGCGAATGGCGCCTCTGCGAATAACCCTCCCCGCGAACAGCCCCGCGGTAGCCCCTTCCCCGCGAACCCCTCCCCTTGCAAATAGCCCTGCGCCGCGAAAATCGGCTCCGCCCCGGTCGGAGCGGAGCGAAAAAAACGTATCTTTGCACCGCCTTGCCGGCGGCACCGGGGCAGCCGGGTGCCGCGGCGGGGCGCGACTTAACATTCATCCCAAACTCATTTTTTATGGAACACATCCAACCGAAACAGATCCCCTGTTTCAAGCGCTGGAACCGCAAGGGCTGGTCGGTCTTTGCGAGCCTGAAGCGCTATGTGACGATCGGGGTCCTCTCGGTGGCGATGTCCATTCTCTTGCTCGCGACGCAGGGTGCGTCGGCGCAGGATGCCGATACGGCCGCCGTGCTCCGCACGCTGCGGATCGATCCGGTCGGCATCGTCGGGACCCAGGCGGCCCCGACGCGCGGCACCTCCGTGCAGACGCCCGTCTACGACCGCAAGGCCGAGGCCGCGGCGCCCCTCCAGACCGTGGAGGCCGCCCTGCGCCTCGCCCCGTCGGTCGATCTGCGCGAACGCGGCGGCAAGGGAACCCAGGCGGACATCTCCATCCGGGGCGGCTCCTTCGACCAGACCATGGTGCTGCTCAACGGCATCGACTTCACGGACGCCCGCACGGGCCATCAATCCCATTCGCTTCCGGTCGACCTCGACTGCGTGGCCGGCATCGACCTCATCGAGGGGGTGCCGGGCGTCGGCGCCTATGCCGGTGCGGTGAACATCCGCACGGCGCCGCTCCTCCCGAACTACCTCCGTTTCGAGGGGTCGGGCGGCTCCTTCGGCTCCGGGTACGGCAACCTCTCGGGGGCCCTCACGCGCGGGGGCTTCTCGCTGCTGGCGACAGGCTCCTGCCGGCACAGCGACGGCTACCGTCCCAACACCGATTCCGATACCCGCAACGCCTACCTGCGGGCCACCTGTGAGACGCGGCGGGCCGGCTTCTTCGATCTGCAGGCGGGCTACCAGCACCGCGCCTTCGGTTCGAACGGCTTCTACGCCGCCTACAACCCCGAGCAGTGGGAGCGGACGGAGACGCTCCTCGGCTCGCTGCGCTGGTTCAAGCGGACCGAACGCTTCGGCCTCGGCGCCTCGGCGAGCTTCCGCCGAAACTTCGACCGCTACGACTGGACGCGCGGCACGCCGATGAACCGCCACCGCACGGACAACGCCGGTCTTCGGCTGTGGGCCGGCCGGCAGTGGCGCGGCGGGTGGACGGAGATCGGCGGCGACTACACCTGCAACCGCATCTATTCGACGAACCTCGGCGAGGAGCTGCTCCGGCCGCACCGCGCCTACACCCACTCGAAGGCGCGCCACACGGGGAATCTCCACCTGAACCACACGAAGCGTTGGGCCCGGTTCGATCTGGCGGCCGCCGCGGGCGCCAGCTTCACCCCCTATGGGCAGGCGGCGCTCTGGAGCCTCTCGGCCGCCTGGCGCCCGGCGGAGGCGTGGCACATCGAGGCCTCGGCGACGCAGTCGATGCGGCTGCCGACCTTCACGGACCTCTACTACACCTCGCCGGCGCAGCTCAACAACCTCGATCTGAAGCCCGAACGGGCCGTCACCTGGCGCCTCTCGGCCGCCTGGCGCAAGGGACGCTGGTCGGCCACGGCTACGGGCTACTGCCGCCGCGGTCGCCGCGTCATCGACTGGGTGTGGCGCGAGGAGCTGGGCGGCAAGTGGCATTCGGAGCAGACGGGCGACCTCGACACCTACGGCCTCGAGCTCGCGGGGGGCTATGCGGCCTCCGAGGGCTTCCTGCGGCGCCTCACGCTCTCCTACGCCTGCCTCACGACCGACCGCGACCGCAGCATCGTTTCGAAAAACGCCCTCGACTTCCTGCGTCACAAGGCGGTGGCGACGGCGGGCATGCAGCTGCTGCGGCGCCTCTCGCTGACGCTGACCGCCTCGTACTGCGACCGCAACGGCCGCTATACGGCCTACCCCGTGGCGGGCGATTCCTCTGTGACCGAGCTCCGCGACTTCGATCCCTACCTCCTGCTCGACGGCCGTCTGGCCTGGGAAAAGGGCGCCTGCCGCCTCTTCGTCGATGCGACGAACCTCACCGATACCGATTACTGCGATATGGGGGGCATCCCGCTTCCCGGACGCTGGCTGACGGCCGGCGTGACCGTTACGCTCGGACGGCGGTAGCGGCCGCCCGCGCTTTCCGGCTGCCTGCTTATGGGCCGCCCGGTCCGACGGACGGACCGGGCGGCTTTTCGTTGATGGGACTTTCGCTGCGAGGCGGCTTTTCGTCGAGAGGCCGGTTCCCGCTGCGAGGCAGCCTCCCCCTGCGGGTTGCGCCTTGCGGCTGCCGGTGTGCGAAACTCCGATTTTTTTTGTATCTTGCAACATGAAATCCCCCTTTTCGATAAGCCGAGGGCCGAGCTTGCTCGGACAGTGCCGAGGCGGGAAAAGGTGCACGACCATGAAATGAACGCCCTGAACCGAATTTTCCACCACAAGTCGCCCAAGCCGCTCTACTTCGTGCGGGGCTTCTGGCGCTACTGGACCCCCAAATGGCTGCTCCGGCGCCGGCTGCCTGCCCTGCTGCGCGAGGCCGGCGCGCGCGCGGACTATGACTACATCCGCCGCCGCGTCGATTACTACAACCGCCTGCCGCAGCTGTCGGCCGTGCCCGGGGGGCTGCGTCCGCTCGCCGGCCACCGGTTCGGAACGATCCAGTCGGCCTACTTCTTCGACTCCTACGAGTTCACGCGCTTCTTCGATGACCGGCTGCGCTGGGCGATCGCTCCGGGCGACGTGACGGAGGTGCCCCCCGTGCCGTCGATCCTCAAGAGCCGCCCCGTGGCGGGCGATCTGTCCAACGCCGTGGTGCTCAACCTCGACAAGCACCGCCATTTCCTCTTCCTGCGCGACGAGATCCCCTTCCGCGCCAAGCAGGACCGGGCGATCTTCCGCGCCAACATCAACTGGCCCCACCCGAACCACGTCGTGCGGCTGCGCTTCGTCGAGCGCTACTACGGCTCGCCGCTCTGCGACGTCGGGGTGAGCAACCGGGCCCCCGTGGTGCGCGAGGAGTGGCTCCGACCCCATATTTCGGAGTACGACCACCTGACCTACAAGTTCGTGATGTGCCTCGAAGGCAACGACGTGGCGACGAACCTCAAGTGGGTCATGTCGAGCAACTCGCTGGCCGTGATGCCGCCGCCGCGCTACGAGACGTGGTTCATGGAAGGGACGCTCGTGCCGAACTACCACTACGTGGCGATCCGGCCCGACTATTCGGACCTCGAGGAGCGGCTGCGCTACTACATCGACCATCCTGACGAGGCGGAGGCGATCGTGCGCCACGCCCACGAATACATCGCCCAGTTCTTCGACCGCCGCCGCGAGCGGCTCATCTCGCTGCTCGTGCTGCAGAAGTATTTCGAGCGGACGGGGCAGCTGTAAGGTAAGCTGCGGCGGGGGCGCCCGGTGCTGCGCGGCGTCCGGCAGGCCTCGGTGCTTGGCGCAGCGTTCCGGTGTCTCTCCGTCTCCGGCGCCCGGTGCTGTGCGGCATCCGGCAGGCCTCGGCGTGCCGCATCGCGGAACGCCCTTTGCAGCCACTGAGGCGGGGGCCGTTTTGTTTTTGATCCGAAAAACGTTACCTTTGCGCGTATGAACATTCAGACCGAACTTATCGAGCAGCTGTGCGGGCTGCTGACCCAGGGCCCGCGCCGCATCGTCATCGTCTCGCATACGAATCCCGACGGCGACGCGATCGGCTCGTCGCTGGCCTGGGCCGAAGCGCTGGAGCAGGCGGGCCACACGGTGACCTGCATCGTCCCCAACCGGTACCCCTATTTCCTGAACTGGATGCCCCGCATCCGCGAGGTGGTGATCTTCAAAGACCGCCCCGAGGAGGCGCAGCGGGCGGTCGGGGAGGCCGAGTTGCTCTTCTGTCTCGACTTCAACGCCCTTCCGCGTCTGGAGATCCTGAGCGATACGATCGCCGCCAACACGGCCGCGCACCGGATCCTCATCGACCACCACCTCTCGCCCACCGAGGGGTTCGAGCTGGCCTTCTCCTATCCCGAGGCATCGAGCACCTGCTTCTTGATCTATCTGCTCGTCGAGGCGCTCTTCGGCACCGAAGTCATTACGCGGGAGATGGCCGAACTGCTCTACGTCGGCATCATGACCGATACGGGCAACTTCGCCTATTCGAACCTGACGCCCGAGCTGTTCCGCGCCGTGGCGCTGCTCATCGAGCGCGGCATCTCGGTCCCCGATATTCACAACAGCGTCTACAACGCCTACACGGCGGGGCGCGCCCGGCTCTTCGGCTATGCGATCAACCGCAAGATGGAGCTGATCCAGAACGGGCGCGTCGCCTACATGTCGCTTCTCGAGCGGGAGCTGCGCCGCTTCTGCTTCCAGCAGGGCGACAGCGAGGGGTTCGTCAATTACCCGCTGACGATCAAGAAGGTGAAGATGTCGGCCATGTTCCTCGAACACCACGACTTCATCCGCATTTCGCTGCGTTCGCGCGGCCGGGTCGACGTGAACCTCTTCGCCCGCAAATACTTCGACGGCGGCGGCCACAAGAATGCCGCCGGCGGCAAATCCTATCTCCCGATGGAGGAGACGATCGCCCGCTACGTCGAGGCGGTCGCCGAGTTCGCCGCCGAGGGCAATCTGGCTTAAGGGGCAGGCCGGGAACAAGGAGCGGCCCTCTCTTCTTCACGGAAGAGGGGGCCGCTTCGTTTTGTCGGAGCAGGGGAGGCGCCGGGCGCCCGTTCACCCGAAAAGGGCCGGCGCTGCCGGTTTTGCTTGGAACCCCGGCAGTACGTTTGCCCGGGAGAGGCTGCCCCGGGCCGCCGGCGCCTCCCTGCCGGCGCCTCCCTGCTGGCGCCTCCGCCGGCGCCGGGGTCACCGCTTGCCCTGCAGCACCTCGATCGCCCGCGTCGTGACGGGGTCGATGACGTGGATGTTGGCATAGAAGCCGTTGTCCTCGAGGGCCGTATTGCGGCCGATGTAGGCGCGCAGCTGCGCCTCGATCAACCGGCGCGAACGCTCGATGTCGCGGCGCCGGGGGGCGACGCCCTGCCGGGCGGCGTAGGCGATGAAGTCCGACAGCAGATTGCGGTCGGCGTCGAGGAATCGCTGCAGCTCGCCGAGCGTCGCGATGCGGTTCAGCGCCTCGCGGTGACGGTCGGCGTATTCGATCGTGTAGCGGTAGAGGATGTTGCGCCCCGAGACCTCGATGAAGTAGGGGGTGACGTCGGTCGTGTCGGCCGGGATGAAGAGGTCGGGCATGATGCCGCCCCCGCCGTAGACCGTCTTGCCGCCCGGCGTGACGCGCTTGAGCGAGTCGGCGAAGCGGATCGAGTCGGCCGAGAAAAATTCGTTGTTCCGGTAGCGGTTCCAGAGGTCGGCCTCGTAGCTTTCGTCGTCGCCGATCGTGTAGGGCTTCTGGATCGAACGGCCCGTGGGGGTGTAGTAGCGGGCGACGGTGAGCCGCAGCGCCGAGCCGTCGGGGTAGGGGATCTGCCGCTGCACGAGCCCCTTGCCGAAGGAGCGGCGGCCGATGATCGTGCCGCGGTCGTTGTCCTGCAGGGCGCCGGCGAGAATCTCGCTCGACGAGGCGCTCCCCTCGTCGATCAGCACGGCCACCTCCATCTCCTGGGCGATGCCGCTGCCGTCGGCATATTCGTTGACGCGCCGGTGATGGCGGTCCTCCGTGTAGACGATGAGCTGCTCGCGGTGCAGGAACTCGTTGGCGATGGCGATCGCCTGGTCGAGGAAGCCGCCCGCGTTGCCGCGCAGGTCGAAGATGAGCTTCGTACACCCCTCGGCCCGCAGCTTGAGCAGAGCCAGTTGCAGCTCGCTGTGCGAGGTGCGGGCGAACTGGCCGAGCTTCACGTAGCCGATCCCCTCGGCGATGCGGAAGGCCGCTTCGAGGCTCTTGATCGGGATCTTGTCGCGCACGACTTCCACTTCGACGAGGTCGGCGATGGGGCGCCGCTCCAGTGCGAGGCGGACTTTCGTGCCGCGCGGCCCGCGCAGCCGCTTGACGATGCGGTCCTGCGGAATCTTCAGCCCGGCGGCCAGCGAGTCGTCGATGCGGATGATGCGGTCACCCGCCCGGACGCCGGCCTTGTCGCTCGGTCCGTGCGGGATGACGTTCAGCACGATCACCGTGTCGGTGGCCATGTTGAAGACGACGCCGATGCCGTCGAACTCGCCTTCGAGGGGCTCGTTGAGGGCCGCCATCTCCTCGGCGGGGATGTAGACCGAGTGGGGGTCGAGCTCGCGCAGCACGACCGGCACGAGATGTTCGGCGAGGGTGTCCATCGAGAGCGAATCGACGTATTCGTGCTCGATGAGGGCCAGCGTCTGCGTCAGCTTGTTCTGCGGAAGCTCGATCCGTTCGAGCAGGCCGCGGAGGTTGTCGGCGCTGTCGTGACGGCCGAGGTAGTCGCCGAAGAGGATGCCCCCGGCGACGCCGGCGGCCAGCAGCACCGGAAAGAGCAGGGTGCGCTTCGAATTGCGGTATCTTTCTCCCATCACTTGTTTTTAAAGGTATAGCTCAGGCCGACGCTCAGCAGCGTCTTGGTCTGGATGGCGGTGTGTTGCGCACGGTTGTAGTAGAGCTGGAACGAGAGGGTCGTCGTCAGGAACTTCGTCGCCTTGATGTCGAGGGTGTTCTCCCAGCGCACGGTGGGGTGGATCGGCAGGGCCGGCTTGTCCTTGATCGTGTGGCCGACGCTCGGATCGTCCGGATCGGCCCACTTCTCGTAGGCGTCGAGCCAGTCGTGGTAGTTGCGGATCTTGTTGTCGAGACCGATGTTGGTGATCCAGCCGTAGAAGGAGAAGAGCGTCGTGCGGTAGCGCAGACACTTCGTCCGGCCGAAGGTGCGGTCGAAGTCGATCTGGATCGACGAACCGCCCTCGTACTTCGAACTCTTGTCGGGGTCCTCGATGCCGTAGGCGAAAGGCTTCTTGATGCGGTTGCCCTCTTCGTCGAACTGTTCGCGGCGGATCCAGCTGTTGGTGGCGTAGACGGCGCTCAGGGCGATCGGCGAGAGCTCGATCTTGATCGGGAAGCGTTCGAGCGGGCAGCTCCACTTCACGCCGACCGACAGATCGAGGTAACCCGGGGTCATGAAGCAGCTCTTCAGGTCCTTGTGCTCCTGCTCGGTGCGCGACAGATAGCCGTTGGCCAGCTGGCTGCGGAACTTGAGCGTGGCACCGTAGGACCAGTTCTTCGACATCTTGAACGAGGGCGAAATCTGGATGTAGAACTCGTCCTGGTTCTTGTACCAGATTCCTTCGCGCTCCATAAGCTTGTTGCCCGCCTCGTCGAGGAGCGGCTCGCCGTTGGCGCCGTAGCGCGGAATCTCGACCTTCATGCGGTTGTAGCCGAACTTGGCCTCGAACTTGGTTTCGAGCGTGAAGAGGTCCTTCGTGAAGATGTGATGGACGAAGAGGTTGGCGATGAGGGCGATCGAGTTGTCGCCGCCCGAGACATCGACCCACGGATCGTTGTACGAGGTCATGGCGCCCTGCAGGCCGCCCGTGATCTCGAGCTTGTTGCGCTCCTTGCGGATGGCGGCGCGCTCGGCCCGGTAGCGGGCGCGCGAGAAGTATTCGGCTTGGGGTTCGGCGCGGCGTATCGAGTCGCTGAAGGCGATCTTCTCGCGCTCCGTTTTCACTTGATCGATCGTGAACTGGGCCGCTGCCGGCGAGGCGGCAAGGGCGGCGATCAGACAGAAAAGGATTTTCTTCATGCGTGTTTCGGATTTTGGGGCAAAGATACGAAAAGTCGAGAGCAGAAGCAAGCGGCAGCTTGATTCTGCCGTGACGGAGTATCTAAGGCGAAGCCAAAGATACGAATAAGCCGAGGGCAAAAGCAAAATTCAGTTGCATTTTGCCGGTCTGTTCGATCGCGCAGCGATCGGCGGGCCGCAGCCTGGGGGGGCGGCGGAGGCCCGCTGCTCGCGTCCCGTAGGGCCGCTTCGGGCGAGCACTCCGCAGGCTGCAGCCCGAAATTTGTAATTTTGAATCTTGAATTTTGAATTCTGAATTGCGCCCAAAGGGCGCCGCAGCCCGCAGCTCGCGTCCCGCAGGTCCGCTTCGTGCGCGCACTCCGCAGGCTGCAGCCCGAATCAGGAAGTATGCCCAAGCAACCCCAATTAATTTTGAATCATGAATTTGCGGTTCCGAAAAGGAACCGCAGCGGGCCGCAGCTTCGCCCCGCGAAGGCCCGCTGCTCGCGTCCGCAAGTCCGCTCGCACGGGCGCTTCGCAAGTTGCAGCCCGAAAACGGATTAGCATTGGGTGCAGCGATTCATTTTTAATTTTTCATTTTTAATTTTGAATTTGCGGCTCCGCACGGAGCCGCCGCAGCCCGCAGCCGCCCCCGGGCGGAGGGCTGCATCCTCGCGTCTGCAGGCCCCTCCGCTCGGCTGCGGGCTGGTCTTGCGACTGAAATCGACCTCGAAGAGGTCGGCGGGCCGTAGCTTCGCCCGGCGGAGGCCCGCAGTTCTTTGCCGAACTTGCGTGTCCTCCGCAGGCTGCGACCCGAACCGGAATAATACCCAAGTAAGCCCGGCAGCCCTTTTAATTTTGAATCTTGAATTTTGAATGCTGAATTTGCGGCTTCAACGAAGCCGCAGCGGGCCGCAGCCTCCGCCCGGCGGAGGCCCGCAGTTCGTACCCGAATCTGCGTGCGCTCCGCAGGCCGCGGCCCGATTGTAATTTTGAATCTTGAATCTTGAATTTGCGGTTCCGAATGGAACCGCAGCAGGCTGCGGTCCGAGTTTGCCGGTCGACAAAAAAACGAAACCGGCAACTGCGGTTCCCCGCAGTCACCGGCTTCGGCAATTCGTTTTGTCTTTCGTTCCGCATGGGAGCGGAAGCGCGATGCGGTGCTATTTCTCGCCGTTGATGGCCGAGAGTTTCTCGACCAGCTCTTCGAAAGCGGCAGCAATCTCGCGGCGCAGTGCAGCGTAGTGCTTGCGCACGAGCGAGCGGTTATGCGGCTCGGCGGGGTTCATCACCTTCGTAAAGAGTTCGTTGCGCAGGGCGACGGCCTCCTGCATCAGCTGCATGATCTGCTCCTCCTTCGAGGGCTGGAAACAGATGGCCATATCGCAGTCGAAGACGATCTCTTCCAGACAATAGTCGATCTGCTTTTTCAGCGTTCGTAAATTTGCCATAGTTCGTTCGAATTGAATTTTCAGGCAAATATAGGCATTTTTTCCGGATATTCAACCGGCCGGCTGAAATATGGCCCGAAATAACGCGCCCCGGACCTGCCCTGACCAGCCCCGGACCTGTCTCGCCCCGCCCGGACCGCCCCGCCGTCGAAGCAGTCGCCGAAACGCTGCTGCGCCGCTGCGCAGTCGAAGCCGCAGTCGAAGCCGCAGTCGAAGCTGTGGAAGCTGTTATCGAAGCCCTGCTGCCGCTGTCCCGCCGCCGAAAACGCCGTCGAAGCCGCAGCTTTCCTCCGGCGTCAGAAATCGACGTCGCTGTAGGGCATGGCCACGATCACGCCGAGCGAGCCGCTCTGCATCAGATCGTCGTAGCAGGGGTCCTGGCAGGGATTGCAGGGGTCGCACGGGGGGCAGGGCGCGCTCTCCTCCGTGATGATCACCACCTCGGGCGTCGGCTGCGGAGCCATTCGCACGCGCTGTTCGACGATGGCGCCCTGACCGTAGTCGATCTCGACTGCCACGCGGCGCAGCGGAGGCAGGATGTTGGCGGCCAGATACTCCCATACGGCCGGCATCCGTTTGAGGGCCGTCTGCTTGTCGGCGGGCGACGAGCCGTCGTCGATGATTTCGAGCACGCGCTGCCGGTCGGGGATCGACGACGAGGCGACCGCCCCGCGGATCTCGCTCCAGGGGACCACCTCCGAGCCGGTCCGCACGTCGTACTTGCGCGAGAAGCCGTAGCGGCGATCGACGTAGCTCTTGAAGTCCTGCATGCGCTGGCGGGCCAGCGTCCGGTTGAGCGCTGCCGGACCGTCCGGCGAGGCGTAGCCGGTGATCGAGACGCGGGCCACCTGCGCCAGCGAGTCGGCGAGCAGCCCCTCGACCAGATCGCCCAGCTCTGAGAGGACCGGGCCGTTGCCGTCGAGCGAGGTGTTGAGCTTGGCCGAACTGATGCGGTAGCGGATCGAATAGTCGGCATCGTCCCGCTCCTTGACCAAATAGCGTCGCACGAGGCAGTCGCCCTCGCGCCGCTCGGACAGCAGGACCGAATCGGTCCGCGTGGCCGGCGATTGCGCCGAGACGGTCGTCGCGACCGGAGTCAGCGCCAGCGAAACCAGAATGGGGATAACGTACTTTTTCACGATTGCATGGTGTTGGTTCATTGCCCTTCCCCACGAGCAAGATTCATACCACGCCCGAAAAAGCGGTGCGGAGCCCCCACCCGAGGCTCCGCACCCGAAATCGCCGGCCGACCGCCGGAACGCTACATCCGTTCGGGAACGTCGATGCCGAGGAGTTTCATGCCCTTGCGGATCACCGTCGCCACCGTGCGGGCCAGCAGCAGGCGCTGGCGGCGCACCGCCTCGTCCGTTTCGCGGAGGATCGGATGGTCGTGGTAGTAGCCGTTGAAAGCCTTGGCCAACTCGTAGACGTAGGCGCCGATGATCGAGGGGGCGAAGTTCTCGCCCGCCGCAGCCACCGTCGCCGGGTAGTCGGCGAGCAGCTTCACGAGGGCGATCTCCTCGGCGATGAGCGGCGCCCCGGCACCCGTTCCGGGCTCGATCCCCGCCTCGGCCGCCTTGCGCAGTACGGAGCGGATGCGGGCGTGGGTGTACTGGATGAAGGGCCCCGTATTGCCGTTGAAATCGATCGACTCGCGCGGATCGAAGAGCATCGTCTTCTTGGGGTCGACTTTGAGGATGAAGTACTTGAGCGCGCCGAGCCCCACCATCTCCGAGACGGCCGCCGCCTCGGCCTCCGTGCAGCCGTCGAGCTTGCCCAGCTCGGCCGACATCTCGCGGGCCGTCCGCACCATATCGGCGATGAGGTCGTCGGCATCGACCACCGTCCCCTCGCGCGACTTCATCTTGCCCTCGGGCAGTTCGACCATGCCGTACGAGAGGTGGGTGATGTGGTCGCTCCACGCGGCATAGCCCAACTTCTTGAGGACCAGTTTGAGAACCTGGAAGTGGTAGTTCTGTTCGTTGCCCACGACGTAGATCATATCGTCGAGGCGGTTCTCCTCGAAGCGGCGGTAGGCCGTGCCGAGGTCCTGCGTCATGTAGACCGAGGTGCCGTCGCCGCGCAGGAGCAGCTTCTCGTCGAGGCCGTCGCCCGTCAGATCGATCCAGACCGAGCGGTCGTCGCGGCGGTAGAAGACCCCCTTGGCCAGCCCCTCCTCGACAAGCGACTTGCCGAGCAGGTAGGTCTGCGACTCGTAGTAGACCTTGTCGAAATCGATCCCGAGGGCCTTGTAGGTCACATCGAAGCCGTCGTAGACCCAGCCGTTCATCTTCGCCCAGAGGGCGCGCACCTCCTCGTCGCCCGTCTCCCACTTGCGCAGCATGGCCTGTGCGTCGCGCAGGATCGGAGCCTCTTTCTTGGCCTCCTCCTCCGTGCGGCCCGCGGCCATCAGCTCGCGGACTTCGGCCTTGTAGTGCTTGTCGAACTCGACGTAGTATTTGCCCACGAGGTGGTCGCCTTTCATCCCCGACGAAGCGGGGGTCTCGCCGCCGCCGAAGCGCTGCCAGGCGAGCATCGACTTGCAGATGTGGATGCCGCGGTCGTTTACCAGGTTGGCCTTGATCACCGTGTGGCCGTTGGCTTTCAGGATCTCGGCCACCGACCAGCCGAGCAGGTTGTTGCGGATGTGGCCCAGGTGGAGGGGCTTGTTCGTGTTGGGCGACGAATATTCGATCATGATCGTGCGGCCGGTGGGCGCCGCCTCGCCGTAGCGGGTATCGGCGGCGATTTCAGCGAAGCGCTCGCCCCAGAACGAGGCGGCGAGCACGAGGTTCAGGAAGCCCTTCACGACATTGAACGAGGCGATTTCGGGCACGTCGGCCACCACGCGTTCGCCGATCTCCGCAGCCGTGGCCTCGGGGGCCTTGCGGCTCCGCCGGAGCAGCGGGAAGACCACGAGCGTATAGTCGCCCTCGAACTCCTTGCGCGTTTTCTGAAGCTGCAGCTGTTCGCCCGCGAGCGGACCGTAAAGCGCTTCGACCGAACGGCAAACGGCCTCCAGGATGTATTTTTCGATCTCCATAGGTCAAAATTTGTCCGCAAATTTAACGTTTTATTGCGGAATATCAACTACATTTGTCCCATAAAATCGCTGTTCCGCCCCCTCGGAGCCATTCCGCGGCGGGCGGCAGCCTGCGGAGCACGCAGCTTCGGCGACGAACTGCGGGCCTCCGCCGGGCGGAGGCTGCGGCCCGCGCGGCTCTGTCGAGCCGCCTTTGCACAGCGCCATTACTCCCTATCCTTATCATGAAGATTGCCGACATAGAACTGGGCGACCGCCCGCTGCTGCTCGCCCCGATGGAGGACGTCACGGACCCTTCGTTCCGATCCATGTGCAAGCGTTTCGGCGCCGACGTCGTCTACACGGAGTTCATCTCTTCGGACGGCCTCACGCACGAAGCGGCCAAGTCGCTGCGCAAGCTGCGCATCGACGATGCGGAGCGGCCGGTGGGGATCCAGATCTACGGCAACCGCATCGAGCCGATGGTCGAAGCGGCGCGGATGGCCGAGGCGGCCGATCCCGATCTGATCGACATCAACTTCGGCTGCCCGGTGAAGAAGATCGCCGGCCGAGGCGCCGGCTCGGGGATGATGCGCGACGTGCCCCTCATGGTCGAAATGACGCGGCAGATCGTGCAGGCGGTCCGCAAGCCCGTCACGGTCAAGACGCGGCTCGGCTGGGACGACGAGACGAAGAACATCGAGGAGATTGCCCTCCGGCTGCAGGACGTCGGCATCGCCGCGCTGACGATCCACGGCCGCACGCGGGCCCAGATGTACCGCGGCGAGGCGGACTGGACCCTCATCGGCCGCGTGAAGAACAACCCGGCGATCCGGATCCCGATCATCGGCAACGGCGACGTCGATTCGGGCCCGAAGGCGGCCGCGATGTTCGAGCGCTACGGGGTGGACGGCGTGATGATCGGCCGCGCGACCTACGGGCGGCCCTGGATCTTCCGCGAGGTGAAACACTTCCTGCGCACGGGCGAGGTGCTGCCGCAGCCGTCGGTCCCCGAGCGGGTGGCGATCGCCAAAGAGCACCTCGACCGCTCGATCGCCGTCAAGGGCGACCGCGTCGGCATCCTCGAAATGCGGCGCCACCTGACCAACTATTTCAAGGGGCTGCCCGACTTCAAACAGACCCGCATGAAACTCGTCACATCACTCGACCGCGACGAGCTCTTCGCCACGCTCGACGACATCGCCGCCCGCTGGGGCGATTTCGACACGAGCGCCGTCGTTCCCGCCCCGCTGTCGCACGAGCTGTAAGGGGAAGCGCAGCTCTTTAACGTCGCTGACGTCCTTCGCAGGCTGCAGTCCGAATCTGTAATTTTGAATCTTGAATTTTGAATTTGCGGCTTCGATAAGAAGCCGCAGCAGCCCGCAGCCGCCCCCCCGGGCGGAGGGCTGCTCCTTCACGTCGCAGGCCCGTCCGCTCGGCTGCGGGCTTGGTCGGATTCGATGTTGCAGCTAATTTTGAATTTAGAATTTTGAATTTAGAATTTTGAATCTTGAATTTTGAATCTTGAATTTTGAATTCTTCATTCCCCCTGCGCCTCCGTGCTGAGCAGCCCGCAGGCGGCCTGGATGTCCTCGCCGCGCGAGGCGCGGATCGTCGTGTGGATGCCGCGGGCCGTGAGGGCGTCGCGGAAGCGGCGCATCGCCTCGTCGTCGGGTGAGAAGTAGGGCGATCCGGGAATCTTGTGGAAGCGGATGAGGTTGATGCGGCACTTGATGCCGTCCAGCAGCCGGCACAGCTCGCGGACGTGGCGCGGCGAGTCGTTCATCCCGCTCAGCACGATGTATTCGAACGAGACGCGCCGCTGGTGCGTAAAGTCGTATTCGCGCAGGATCGCCGCCACGGAGGCGATGGGCCAGGCCCGCTCCACGGGCATGATCGCGGCCCGCTCCTCGGAGAAGGGGTTGTGCAGGCTGACGGCCAGATGCACGGCCGTCGTGTCGAGCAGGCGGCGCAGCCGGGGCGCCACCCCCGCCGTCGAGAGGGTCACGCGCGTGGGCGACCAGCCGAAGCCCCATGGCGCGGTGATGACCTCCAGCGCCCGCAGCACCTCGTCGAGGTTGTCCAGCGGCTCGCCCATCCCCATGAAGACGAGGTTCGTCAGGCGGTCGCGCTCGGGCAGCGAGACGATCTGGTTCAGAATTTCGGCCGCCGAGAGGGAGTGCTGCAGCCCCTGCCGCCCCGTGGCGCAGAAGCGGCACCCCATGCGGCATCCCGCCTGCGACGAGACGCAGAGCGTCGCCCGCTCGCCGTCGGGAATGCAGGCCGATTCGATGTAGGCCCCCTGCAGGGTGCGAAAGAGGTATTTTTTCGTCCCGTCGGCCGAAACCCAGACCCGCTCCGGCGCCGAAAGGGCGGGGCGGAAGCGCGCCGCTAACAGCTCGCGGTTTTTCAGCGACAAGTCGCTCATCGCCAGCGGGTCCTCAATATGACGGCCGTAGAGCCAGCGGGCGATCTGTCCCGCCGCGAAGCGGGGCATGCCCGTCTCGGCGCAGAGGGCGGCCAGTTCGGTCGGATTTTTGCCGTAGAGGATTTCGGTGCGGTTCGTCATGGCGGGTGCGAAGCTTTTCGGAGGACAAAATTACGGAAAAAGAAAGATTTTTTCCCTTCCGCGTCGCATTTTTGGAATTTTATCTTTATATTTGTGGTGCATAGCGCATCCTATCCCCTTTCAGGCAAGGATGCGCCGCAAGGAATGCGACAGCCAAAACATTAAAACTACAATAAAAAATGGAGATTAAAAAGAGCCCCAAGGCCGACCTGCAGAACAAGCGGGGTCTGCTGTTGGAAATCGGTTTGGCCCTCGCGCTGGTATTCGTCATCGGCGCTTTCGCCTATACGCCGAAAGAACACCGCATCGAGAAAGTCGATCTGAACTACGGCCCTGTCGAGGAGGAAATCACCGAGGTCACGCGTCAGGACCAGAAGCCGCCCGAACCCCCCAAGAAGGTGGAGATGAAGGTGATCGCCGACCTGTTGCAGGTCGTGACGAACGACACGAAGATCACCACCGAGGTCGATTTCGCCGAGTTCAGCGACGACACCGAGATTCTCCAGCAGGTCGAGGTGGTCGAGGAGACCATCGAGGACGACGCTCCGTTCGTCACGGCCGAGACGATGCCCAAGTTCCAGGGCGGCGACCTGAATACGTTCCGCAACTGGGTGCAGAGCAACGTGAAGTTCCCGCAGATCGCCCTTGAAAACGGCATCTCGGGCAGGGTGATCCTCTCGTTCGTGATCGAGCGCGACGGCCGCCTGACCAACATCAAGGTGCTGCAGACGCCCGACCGTTCGCTGTCGGAGGAGGCCATCCGCGTGCTGAACAAGTCGCCGAAGTGGACCCCCGGCAAGCAGCGCAACCAGGTGGTTCGCGTAAGCTACACGCTGCCGGTCGAGTTCCGCGTAGCCAACTAAGCGCCGGTGCAGCCGCGTTTACATCGCACAAGGGTATCTGTCGCAAGGTGAGATACCCTTATTTATAATCGGCCCCGCCGAAATCGTCAGGAGCGGATCGAGTGCCATAGAGGAGGGGCGCATCGGGGCCGGACAGCTGAAGTACGAAGACCCCGAAGTGTCCGGCGGCCGGACCGCAGAATGACCGCAGCGCCGGGTTGTCGAAGCCCCGGCGGCTGGACTGCAGAACAGTTGCAGCACCGGATTGCTGACGCGCCGGCAGCCGGCCGGCCCGAACCTTGCACCGCACCGGCCCCGAACCCTAAAAAAACATTCGCTTTGGAAAAAGCCGTTCTTATCAGCGTCATCCGGGATCAGCAGGATCCCCGCCAGGTCGAGGAGTACCTCGACGAGCTGGATTTTCTGGCCGAAACGGCCGGCATCGGGAGCGTGCGCCGCTTCGTGCAGCGCCTGCCCCAACCCTCGGCACGCATCTACGTCGGCCCGGGCAAGCTGCAGGAGATCGCCGACTACTGCCGCGATGAGGAGGTCGACGTGGCGATCTTCGACGACGAGCTGAGCCCCGCGCAGACCCGCAACATCGAGAAGGCGATGCCCTGCCGCATTCTGGACCGCACGCGGCTCATCCTCGACATCTTCCTGTCGCGGGCCCGCACGGCCTACGCCAAGACGCAGGTGCAGCTGGCCCACTACGAATACATGCTGCCCCGGCTGACGGGTCTGTGGACCCACCTCGAACGCCAGCGCGGCGGCACGGGAACCCGCGGCGGCGCCGGCGAGCGCGAGATCGAGACAGACCGCCGCATCGTCCGCAGCCGCATCGCCAAGCTCAAGGAGGATCTGAAAAAGATCGACCGCCAGATGGCTGTGCAGCGTTCGAACCGCGGCCAGTTGGTGCGCGTGGCGTTGGTCGGCTATACGAACGTCGGCAAATCGACCCTCATGAACCTCCTCTCGAAGAGCGACGTCTTCGCCGAGAACAAGCTCTTCGCGACGCTCGACACGACGGTCCGCAAGGTGATCTTCGACAACCTGCCCTTCCTGCTTTCCGATACGGTGGGATTCATCCGCAAGCTCCCGACGGAGTTGATCGAGTCGTTCAAATCGACCCTCGACGAGGTGCGCGAAGCCGACCTGCTGCTGCACGTGGTCGACATTTCGCATCCGCAGTTCGAGGAGCAGATCGCCGTCGTGAAGCAGACCCTGCAGGAGATCGGCGCCGGCGACAAGCCCGTCTACCTCCTCTTCAACAAGGTCGATGCCTATACCTATGTAGAAAAGGCGCCCGACGACCTGACCCCGCCGGCGCCCGAGAACCGGTCGCTCGACGAGCTGAAGCGGAGCTGGATCGCCCGGGCCAATACCCCCTGCATCTTCCTCTCGGCGAAAGAGCGGATCAACCTCGACAAGCTGCGGAGCGACCTCTACGGCATGGTGCGCGAGATCCACGCCGGCCGCTACCCCTTCAACAACTTCCTCTATTGATTTCACCCCAAAAAAACGATACCCATGACGATCCACAACCTCTCCGACACGAATTCCGTGCTGAACAAATTCATCGCCGAGCTCCGTGACAAGCGGATCCAGCAGGATTCGATGCGCTTCCGCCGCAACCTCGAACGCATCGGCGAAGTGACGGCCTACGAGCTCTCGAAGACGTTGCAGTACACCCCCCGCACGGTCGAGACGCCGCTCGGCGAAGCCGTCGTGCAGCAGATCGACGAACAGCTCGTCGTCGCCACGATCCTGCGGGCCGGACTGCCGTTCCACCGCGGCTTCCTCAACTACTTCGACGACGCGCAGAACGCCTTCGTCTCGGCCTACCGCAAGAGCCACAAGGACGGATCGTTCACCGTGAAGGTAGAGTATATCTCGTGCGGCGAGCTGGAGGGCAAGACGCTGCTGCTGGTCGATCCGATGCTGGCGACCGGCTCGTCGCTCGTGCTGGCCTACGAGGCGATGTGTCAGCACGGCGGCACCCCTGCCCGGCTCCATGTGGCGGCAGTGATCGCCAGCGAGCAGGGCGTCGACTACGCTGCCCGCCACCTGCCGCAGGAGACGACGCTGTGGGTCGCCGCCGTGGATGAGGAGCTCACCTCGCGCTCCTACATCGTACCGGGCCTCGGCGACGCCGGCGACCTGGCCTACGGCGAAAAGATTTAAGACCCGGAGGCGCCCGCCGAAACCTCTTCCGATCCCGGGGCTGCACGACGATCCTTTGCCGGACTGCGGCCCTGAGGCTCCCTGCCGGGCTGCCGCATCTTCAATTACGACAACGACCATGAAACGAAAGTTCCTTTTTCTTGCGGCGACCTTCGCCGCCACGGTGCTTCTCATGATGCTCCAGAAGCCGGTCTTTCTGGCCTATTACGCCGTCGAGGCGTCGAAGGCCGCCTTCGGCGAATGGCTGCAGGTCATCCGGCACGGGCTGCTGCTCGACAGCACCGTCGCCGGCTACATCACCGTGCTGCCGCTGCTGCTGACGCTGCTGTCGCTCTGGGTCCGCATCCCCGAGCGGATCGGCCGGCGGATCGTCACGGGCTATTTCGTCGTCGTGGCGTTTCTCTCGGCGCTTCTCTTCGCCGTCGATCTGGGGCTCTACGAGTTTTGGGGCTTCCGGCTCGACTCGACCATCCTGATCTACCTCTCGGACCCGAAGGAGGCCGTGGCCAGCATCGATCTGTGGATGGCCGTGCGGCAGACGCTCTTCTTCCTCGCCTACGCCGCGGTGATGATCCTCCTCTACCGCCGTGTGGCGCGGCTCTTCGACGGAGAACCGGTGGCGGGACGGTGGCGGGCCGCGGGCTGGAGCTGCGCGCTCCTGCTCGCCGGCGGGCTCGATTTTCTGGCCATTCGCGGCGGCACGGGCCCCTCGGTGGCCAACGTCTCGAAGGTCTGCTTTTCGCCCACCCTCTTTCTGAACCACGCCGCCACGAATCCGATCTTCTCGTTCCTCTCGACGATCGGCAAGCAGGAGAACTACGCCGCCGAATACCCCTTCTACGACGAGGAGACGCGCGCCGCGAAGTTCGAGGCGATCCGCGGCAACCGTCCGGGAAGCGCCCCGGCGGAGCGGCTGCTGACGACCGACCGACCCAACGTGGTGGTCATCATCCTCGAAAGTTTCGGCCGCACGGTGATGGAGGCCGAGGAGGAGGGGCGCCCCGTCATGCCGCAGCTGCAGCGCCTCCGCCGCGAGGGGATCTGGTTCGAGAACTTCTATGCCAACTCGTTCCGCACGGATCGCGGCCAGGTCTCGATCCTCAGCGGCTTTCCGGCGCAGACGCGCATCTCTCTCATGAAGCTGACGCCCAAGTGTCTGGAACTGCCGTCGCTTGCCCGTTCGCTCGCCCGCGAGGGGTATCGCACGAGCTTCGTCTACGGCGGCGACATCAACTTCACGAACCAATCCTCGTACATGTATGCCACGGGGTGGGAGGAGCTCATCTGGCAGCAGACGATGCACTTCGACGCACCCACCTCGAAGTGGGGCTACGACGACCGCGTCGTGGGCGATTTCTTCGCCGAGGAGGTGATCCGCCGCTCGGCCGGGGGCGAGCCTTTCTTGGCCGGCTGGCTGACCTTGAGCAGCCACGAACCCTTCGCCGTGCCGTTCAAGGCTTTCGACGACAAGATCGCCAACGCCTTCGCCTTCACGGACGACTGCATCGGCCGCTTCGTCGAGCGGGTGCGCAACTCCCCCGCGTGGGAGAAGCTGTTGATCCTGCTGGTCCCCGACCACGGCATGGCCAACTTCCGCCGCGGCAGCTACACCGAGAACGAGATTCACCGCATTCCGATGCTGTGGCTGGGCGGCGCCGTGAAGGAGCCCCGCACGGTGGAGAGCTACGCCTCGCAGATCGACATCGCCGCGACGCTGCTCGGCCAGCTGGGCATCGCGCACGACGACTTCGACTACAGCAAGGATATTTTCGATCCGGCGCTGCCGAAGTTCGCCTACTACACCTATAACGATGGGTTCGTCGTCCTGACGGCCGAGGGCGAGGCGGGCTGGGACGCCGCGTCGGACCGCACGACCGAAGGGGCCGACGAGCGGCTGCTCGAAACGGGGCGCGTGCTGCTGCAGACCACCTACCGCGACATCGCCGACCGGTAGCGCGAGAGGGGCGAGCCGGAGAGGAGGGGCCGAGAGAGGCGAGCCGGAAAAGGTGAAGATGGGCTGCCGTGGGGGCACGCTTGAGCCTATTTTGGGTTCGGGTTGCAGCCTGCGAAGAACCGCGTGAGCGACCCTGTGGAACGCGAACTGCGGGCTTTCGCCGCCGGAGGCTGCGGCCCGCCGACCTCTTGCGAGGTCGATTTCCGTCTAAGGCCAGCCCGCAGCCGAGCGGATGGGCTTGCGACGAGCAGTGCGAGGATGCAGCCCTCCGCCGAGGGGGCGGCTGCGGGCTGCCGGTCGCTGCGCGACCGAATAGACCGGCAGAATGCAGCAGAATGCAGCAGAATTAGCTTCTGCCCTCCCGACTTATGCGTATCTTTGGCTTCGCCGAAGATACTTCGCCTCGGCAAAATGCAAATAAATTTGCTTTTGCCCTCGGTTTATTCGTATCTTTGAATCGGAATCGTCCCGGTTCAAAGCCGTCGCAGCGGTGCGTCCAAGCGCAAAGACGGAGACGAACGACCGGCGAAATTCCGACACGAAAACGACCCGATGTATCTTTCAGGACACTATACAAGCGAAGATCGCATGAGCGATCTGGTCTGTGACCGCTATGCGGTGCTGCAGGTAATGAGCCGCTTCGGCATTGCGCTGGGATTCGGCGACAAGACGATCGCCGAGGTCTGCACCGACAACCGGGTCGATGCCGCCACCTTTCTGGCCGTCGTCAACCTGCTGCTGAACGACAGCCGGAACTGCCCGATCGAGGAGATTTCGGTCCGCACGCTGACCGACTACCTGCGCAACGCCCACCGCTATTTCCTCGACTTCCGCCTGCCGGCGATCCGCCGCAAACTCATCGAGGCGGTCGATTGCAGCCTGAGCGACGTCTCGTTCGCCATCATGCGCTACTACGACGAATACGTCGCCGAGGTGGACAAGCACATGGCCTACGAGGAGCGCACGGTCTTCCCCTACGTCGAACAGCTGCTGCAGGGAATTTCGCCGGGCGACTATTCGATCGACATCTTCCGCCGCCACCATGACCAGGTCGAGGCCCATCTGCGCGAACTCAAGAACATCATCATCAAATATTATCCTGCGGGCGGCACCAACGAGCTGAACGACGCCCTGTTCGACATCTTCACCTGCGAACAGGAGCTCGCCTCGCACAACGCTGTGGAGGACGTCCTCTATGTGCCGGCTGTCGAGCGGCTGGCCGCCGACACCTCGCGCGAACCCCGCGAGCAGCCGCAGGAGGCATTGAGCAGCCGTGAAAAGGAGATCATCGTCTGCGTCGTGCGGGGCCTGACGAACAAGGAGATCGCCGACGAACTTTGCATTTCGACCCATACGGTCATCACCCACCGCCGCAACATCGCCTCGAAGCTCCAGATCCATTCGGCTGCCGGGTTGACGATCTACGCCATTGTCAACAAGCTGGTCGAACTCTCCGAAATTCGCGAGACGATCGACAAGGCGTAAGCGGAGGCGGGCGAAGCGGTTCCATTCGGAACCGCAAATTCATAATTTAAGATTCAAAATTCAGAATTAAAGCGGCTTTCGGGCTCGCTTGGGTATTTATTCCGGTTCGGACTGCAGCCTGCGGAGGGCACGCTCGAAGCGGACCTGCGGGAGGCGAACTGCGGGCCTCCGCCGGGCGGAGGCTGCGGCCCGCTCGGCCTTTGCAAGGCCGATTTGCACTCGAGTCAAGCCCGCAGCCGAGCGGATGGGCCTGCGACCATAAGGAGCAGCCCTCCGCCCGGGGGCGGCTGCGGGCTGCTGCAGCCTTTGCAAGGCTGCAATTAAAAATGAAAAAATGAAGAATTAAAAGTGATATTCGGGCTGCAGCCTGCGGAGCACGCAGATTCGGGTACGAACTGCGGGCCTCCGCCGGGCGGGAGACTGCGGCCCGCTGCGCCCTGCGGGCGCAATTCATGATTCAAAATTCAAGATGCAAAATTAAATAGGATTGCTTGACTTGCTTGGAATACATTCCGATTTCGGGCTGCAGCCTGCGGAGGAACGGCACGAGCGGGACGCGAGCAGCGGGCCTCCGCCGCCCCCAGGCTGCGGCCCGCTGCGCCCTGCCGGCGCAAATTCATGATTCAAAATTCAAAATGAACGACGGCCCGCGAACCCAATCGAATCTGCTTAAGCGGCGCCCTCCACCTTTCGGTCAAAAAAACGGGAAGCGCCGCTTCGGCACTTCCCGTCCCCATCAAAATAAACCTTGAAATTCTTTTTTCGTTTTCCCGCCTCGGCATCGCCCGAACAAGTTCGGCCTGCGCTCGGTTTAACGAAAACTTTTAAATCTCCTCCCGGCGAAAAATATCCGACAGATAGTGGTGCAGATAAAAGAGGTCGGCGTCGTCCTGAAAGACTTCCCGCATCAACAACTCGTCGTCCTCGGAGATGGCTTTTTTTGAAACTTCCTGGTCGATATCCTCCATAGGCATCCGTTTTAAGTGTTTATTCGCATGAATAACGGATCCCCATGCCGGAATATTGTGTCCCGTCAGCTCAAAATCATGTTTTTTTCTTTGATCATGCGGCGCAGATTGATCAGCGCGTAACGCATCCGCCCGAGCGCCGTATTGATGCTGACTCCGGTCTGCTCGGCGATCTCCTTGAAACTCAGATTGGCGTAATAGCGCAGCCGCACCACCTCGCGCTGCTCCTCGGGCAGCAGTCCGACCAGCGCCCGGACGTCGCAGGCGATCTGCTCGCAGACAATGCGGTCCTCTACCGTCGGCTCCGCGAAGCGCAGCGTCCCGAGCATGTCGAACCCGGCGTCGCTCTCCGAAAGAGCCTTGTCCTGCCGGCGGGCCCGGAAGTGGTCGATCACCTGGTTGTGGGCGATGCGCAGGATCCACGAGAGAAATTTGCCGCTGTCTACATAGCGGCCCTCGTCGATCACGCGAACGGCTTTGATGAATGTTTCCTGAAAAATATCTTCGGCGACGTCGCGATCCTTGACCAGCATGCGAATGTAATCCCGCACACGGCGGCTGTGACGCTCGATGAGCTGCGATATGGCACTTCGATCACCTGCGAGGTAGTGACTCAACAAAACGCGATCACTCGGAACCTGGGTCGTGTTCATACTCTTTATGCGTATTGGTTAAAAGAGCAGAAGTTTCTCGATAGGCAATCTCTTTTAGGGTCGTTTATCCGTAAATGAATCGTTCGGCACTTTCCCGATACACAGCCGTAACGGGGAAATTCCGTGTGCAAGATAGGCATTATTCTCCAATTTTCCAAATTTCCGCTCTTTTTCGGAGCCGCGCATGCAGTCCGTCTCGTCCGGTAGCCCTTGCAAATCGCGTACCGGAATCGCCGGAAACGCACGGGACACCCCGCAAAGGGTGTCCCGTAAGGTCGGTTCCGCCGCAGCGGAGAGCTCAGAATCGATACCCGAAAGTCAGCGCCACCTGGTGACGTTTGAGCTCGGTCGAATAGCGGTCGCTCTCGTAGATCACATCCAACGATGCATCATCGTTATCGTAGCGGTTGCCGTAGAAGAGCATGTATTCGGTCATCTTGTTCTGCGTGTAGCAGTAGGCCAGATCGAGGAAGCACGAGCGCCCCAGATTGAAGCCCACGCCGGCCGTGTAGTACGAAGTCTCGCAGATGGCGGGCGACGAAAGAATCGTGTTCTTCTCCTTGAGCATCGACCCCGTATAGCCGTAGCCGATGCGCAGCGCGAAGGCCGGCAGCGGCCGCACCTCGAGACCCGCCCGCAGGGAGTTCGACCCCTTGAAGTAGGTTTTGAAATCCTGCTTGAAGTCCTGTTCGCCCGGTCCGTAGGGGAGGTAGGGCTGGTTCTTCACGCGGATGCCGTTGTACCAGGTACGCTCGTAATCGACCGACAGGATCGCCACGTTGCCGAAGGTGTACGAGACGCCGAACATGAGGCGCGTCGGCGAGACGAAATCCCAGCTGTTGGGCCCCTCGTCTTCGAGAATCTCGGAGTAGATGTCCGATGTATATTCGTGGGTCGTCGGGTCCGTTTCGCTCGTCTGCCCCAGCGCCCGCGTCGCCATCGAGAGGTCGTAGCGGCGGTCGAGGCTGTAGAAGGTCGGCGTGTGAAGGGCGACACCCAGCCGGAGCCCCGCTACGGGACGATAGATGAGGCCCAACTTGAAGTTGATGCCGGCGCCGTCGAGCGTCGAATTTTGCTGCAGCCCCATTCCCTGCATCACCTCCGGAAGCTCCAGCCCCTCGGCATCGACCGCATGCGTCGGGCTGTCGTAGCCGTTGCCCCCCTCGGGGCCGTAGCTGTACGCCTCGCCGTAGTAGAGGCTCTGCTTCCGGTAGACGGTCTGCACGCCGATCGAGAGACCGAAGTAAAGTTTGTTGTCGTAGTTGGCGCCCACCGAGAAGTCCAGCTCGCCGATCGACCCGCGGCTGCGCAGGGCCGTGCCGCCCTCGATGAGGGCGTTGGCGCCGATCCCGGCCGGATACCACCAATCCTTAATGCCTTCTTCAGTCTGAATAAATCTATGGTCCACCAAATAACTCTTGTAGCCCGCCACCGCCGGCCAGAAGAAGGGATCGATCCCCCAGTTCGAGCGGTCGTCCATCATGATCGTGCCGTTCTGCGAGAGGGTAGCTTTGCCCGCTTCGAGCATCACGCTCATCGCATCGGCGATCGAGGCGCGCCCTTCGGCCGGAGCGTAGCCGAACGAGTAGTTGTAGTTGAAGTCGGCCAGCCGCGTATAGCCGATGCCGAGGTTCACGCTCATCAACCGGCGCTCCGAGGTTTCGTAGATGTTGAAGACGCCGCCGATGTTCCCCAGCCCGAAACGCGTCTTGGAGTTGGAGAGGTAGTCGCCGGCACCGGCCGTCTCGGCCGACGAGACGATGACCATCGGCGTGATGGCCACCTCGTTGCGGCGGTACATGCCCAGACCGGCGGGGTTGAGCGCCATGGCCGCCTGGTCGGCGCCGAGCGAGGTGAAGGCCCCGCCCATGGCCATCGAACGCGCCGTGCCGAAGTTGAACTGCTGCTGCGAAAGGGTGAAGAAGTCCGACGTGCGGAGCGCATCGTTCGAGAAGACCGCGCCGCCTAACTCGTAGTCGTAGGAGTGCTGCGGCTGCGCGAAAGCCGCCGTCGTCACCGCCAGCAGAGCCGCGATCGAAAAAAGCATCCGTTTCATGAGGATATAGTCGTAATTAGATGGTTATCAACGCATTTTCCGCCAGCGTTACCGGCCGCGCGAGCTGCTGCCCGAGTAGCCGCCGCGCGACGAACCGCCGCCACCGCCGTAGGAGCCCCCGCCTCCATAGGAACCGCCGCGCGAGCTCGAGCCGCTCGAATAGCCGCCCGACTGCGAGGGCCGGTAGGTCGAGCCCGACTGCGAACTGCGGCGCTGCGAGCTGCCCGAACCGTACGAGCCGCCGTACCGGTTGGTCGACGAGCTGCCCGTCGGACGCTCCGTTCGGCTGACCGTGCCGCCGCGATCGGGGTTGCGGCGGTTGCTGCTGCCCTGGTAGACGCCCGAGCTCCAGTTGCGGTTGCCGCTCTGGCCGCGGTTGATCCGCGAGCCGGCCGAACCGCCGTAGGTATAGGTCCGACGCGGTCCCGAGGGCCGGTGCACGACGCCCCAGCCGGGCCGATAACCGCCGGGACCCGGGCCCCAGTGCGGATGGTGGTAGGGCGGTCGGTGCCACCCCCAGCCGTAGCCGTAGTCCCACCAGGGACGGCCCCAGCCCCACCACGGATCGAACCACGAGAGGCCGATGTTCCAGCCCCAGCCGCCGAAGCCGATCGAGAAGGAGGGCGAGCCCCACCAGCTGCTGTAGGAGGGCCAGCCGTAGTACCAGGCGCTCGTGTAGACCGGGCGGCCCCAGGTGCCGAACATGGCCGTGACGTATTTCGGTTCGACCCACACTTCGTCGCCCATGACGATGACGTTGTAGAAGGCGGGGTCGTAGGCCGAGGCGTAGGTGAAGGCCGAGCTGTAGCGGGCATTGAGGTAGCTCGAAGGCATGCGGTAGCTCGGCGATTCGAAGCCGCGCAGCCGGCGGGCGTAGGCGCTTTCGTAATCGTCGGCGAGTACGCCGGCATAGGAGTCGTCCGAAGAGCGGTTATAATAGGAGCGCTCGGCGGAGGCGGCGTTCGCCTCGGCGATCCGGGCCTCCAGTTCGGCTCTGCGCGCCTCGGCTTCGGCCTTGCGGGCTTCGGCCTCGGCCTGCTGCTTGCGGGCGATCTCCGTACGGCTGTGAACCGCATACAGATCGTCCGGTACACCGGCCGACGAGCCCTGGTAGGCCGTCGTACACCCCGCGGCGAAGGCGGTCAGCCCCGCCATTCCCAAGATGAAGAGTCCCTTTTTCATGGCACATGCAGTTTTGCATTCGACATCGGCGGCCTCCGGCGAGCGGGACGGCCGCACCTTTTTCAATAGAACGAAAATCGTACCTTTTTTCGTATCGGCGGATCGGATTCATACCTGCCGGGGACAACCCCGTTCCCGAATCGAACAATTGCCGGATGGTCATCGGGCCGTTATAGGGTAGTCATCGGACAATTGCCGGGTGTTTATCGGACGGCCGGATGCGATTTTCGCCTTCTATCACGTTACAAAGATACGAAAAGTCGAGAGCAAAATGCAAACTTATTTGCGATTTTGCCAAGATGGAGTATATATTGGGCGGAGCCTTCCGGCGGTCCGGATGGGGGCTTTCCGTGTTTCGCCGGGCGGGCGGATGAATTTTTTATCGTCATTTTTTATTTTTCGTTTCGGATTTCCTATCTTTGCGAAACGAACGAAAACAACAAAAAAACAGCATACCATGGGAAGAGCTTTTGAATATCGCAAGGCGCGCAAGCTGAAGCGCTGGGGCCACATGGCCCGTGTCTTCACGAAGATCGGCAAGGAGATCGAAATCGCAGTAAAGGCCGGAGGTCCCGATCCGTCGGGCAATACGCGTCTGCGCATCCTGATCCAGAACGCCAAGGCGGAGAACATGCCCAAGGAGAATATCGAGCGGGCTATCAAGCGGGCGACCGAGAAGGATTCCGCCGACTACAAGGAGGTGATCTACGAAGGGTACGGCGCCCACGGCATCGCCTTCCTGGTCGAGACGGCGACCGACAACACGAACCGCACGGTGGCCAATGTCCGCATGCACTTCAACAAGTGCGGCGGTACGCTCGGCAACAGCGGCTCGGTAGCCTTCATGTTCGAGCACAAGTGCGTCTTCAAGTTCCGCGCCTCCGAGGCCGACCCCGAGGAGCTCGAGCTCGAAATGATCGACCTCGGTGTCGATGAGTTCTACCCCGAGGAGGACGGCATCACGGTCTATGCCGCCTACGAGGCTTTCGGCGCGATTCAGAAGTGGCTCGACGACAAGGGCTACGAGATCGTATCGGGCGAGTCGGTCTACCTGCCGACCGATACGAAAGAGCTCGATGCCGAGGGCCGCGAGTCGATCGAGAAACTCGTCGAGCGTCTGGAGGAGGACGACGACGTGACGAACGTCTACCACAACATGAAGGAGGTAGACGACGCCGACGAAGAGTAGGCGCACGACAAGGGCGGGAGGACGGATTCCCGCAGTTTCCGCAATGGGGAGGCTCGATCTAAAGCCTTCCCTTTTTTTGTGTATCTGTGAGTGGATGCGGGGCGGGCTGCGGCTCGAACCGGATGAACCGGCGGCTGTCGGTCAGACAGTGGGGGCAGTAGCAGTCGCAAGCCGCCGTTTCGTAGAGGTTGCCGCAGCGGGGACAGACACAATAGTGGTTCTCCCCGTCATGCGGCTTTTCGTACGACCTTCCGGTCGTCCTCCCGCACGAACGCTCGCCCGCCTCGCAGCACGCTTCGAGCAGCATGCGGTGGCGCAGATCGGCCGCCGCCGCCCAGATCAGTGCCTCGGCGCAAAGGCGGTTGCCGATGCGGACGTGGCGGTCGATGCGGCTGCGCTGCAGGCTGTCGGCGCTGCGGCGTTCGTTCGCCAGGCTGCGGCGGAGGTTGCCCGCCGTGGTGCCGCGGAAGATCATGATCCGCTGCGGGGGCCGATAGCGGCCGCCCAACTTTCCGATGAGGGCGGCGGCGTGATGCTCCTGGACCCGCTCCGAGAGAGCCATGGCTCGGAAGAGCTCCGCGGCGCGGGGCTCCCGCTCGCGGTCGGCGATCTCGGCGTAACAGCTGTACTGCATCGCTTTGACGTGCTTGCGGCGACAGCAGTCGGTCAGATCGGCCAGCACCTCCTCCGAGGGGGAGACGGCGAGCTCGAGGGCCGGACGGGTAACGCCGTAATAGAGCCATCCGAGCACGGCGATCGTGCCGAGGCAGAACAACAGAAGCAGAATCGGACGCAGTTTCATGGGGCGCGGCGGTTGGTGGGAAAGGGCACCGTCGCACGTTTTGTGCCAGGCGGGGCGTCCGGCTGCCGAAAAAGGGCAAACCCGGGGACGGATCAATCGAATCAGGTGATTCGGTCGCGCAGCGACCGGCAGTCCGCAGCCGCCCCCGGGCGGAGGGCTGCTCCTTGACGTCGCAAGCACCTCCGCTCGGCTGCGTGACTGCCGCGGATGACTTTGATGCTGACTTCGCTCGGCTGCGGGCTTTTTGCGCAGAATCAATCGCGCAGCGATTGGCGGGCCGCAGCCTCCCGGCGGCGGAGGCCCGCTACTCGCGTCCGCTCGTGCGACTCCTCCGCAGGCTGCTGCCCGAATATCATTTTTCATTTTTAATTCTGAATTTTTCATTCGCGCGCGCAGCATGCGGTGGCACAGCAATTCCAGACACGAGCAGGCCCGCCGCAATCGCGGCGGGCCTGCTTCTTGCCTTCGGGGCAGGCCGATGCTACAGCCGTGCCTTGATCGCCTTCGAAGCCTCCTCGTAGCCCGGCTTGTCGAGCAAGGCGAACATGTTCTTCTTGTAGGCCTCGACGCCCGGCTGGTCGAAAGGATTCACACCCAGCAGGTAGCCGCTGATGCCGCACGCCTTCTCGAAGAAGTAGAGCAGGCCGCCGATCGACTCGGCGTCGATCGTCGGGATCTCGATGCGGATGTTGGGCACGCCGCCGTCCACGTGGGCCAGCTGCACGCCCAGCTCGGCCATGCGGTTGACCTCCGAAATGCGTTTGCCGGCCAGGAAGTTGAGCCCGTCGAGGTTCGCCCCGTCGCTCTCGATGACCACCTTGTGCTGCGGTGCGGCGACCGAGATGATCGTCTCGAAGAGGGTGCGTTCGCCCTCCTGGATATACTGCCCCATCGAGTGGAGGTCGGCCGTCAGCGTGACGCTGGCCGGGAAGAGCCCCTTGTGCTGCTTGCCCTCCGACTCGCCGTAGAGCTGCTTCCACCACTCGTTGATGTACTGCAGGCGCGGTTCGTACGACCCGAGGATCTCGACCCGCTTGCCGGCGGCGTAGAGCTCGTTGCGCACGGCGGCGTAGATCGCCGAGAGGTTGTCGTCGAAGCGGACGTCGGTGCCGGTCGCCTGCTCCATCTTGCGGGCGCCGGCCACCAGGGCGCGGATATCGACGCCGGCGACAGCCAGCGGCAGCAGCCCTACGGGGGTCAGCACCGAGAAGCGGCCGCCCACGTCGTCGGGAATGACGAAGGTGGGATACCCCTCGTTCGTCGAGAGGGTCTTCAGGGCGCCGCGGGCCTTGTCCGTGACGGCGACGATGCGCTCGGCAGCCTCCTGCTTGCCGTAGCGGGCCTCGAGAGCGGCCTTCACCAACCGGAAGGCGATCGCGGGTTCGGTCGTCGTGCCCGACTTCGAGATGACGATCGCGCCGACCGAGTGCTCCTCGGCGGCCGCCATAAGCTCGTAGATGTAGTCTTCCGAAATATTCTGGCCGGCAAAGACGACCGTCGGATTCGTCTGCTCCTTCCGCAGCAGCTGGAACGGATTCGACATCGCCTCGAGCACCGCCTTGGCGCCGAGGTACGAACCGCCGATGCCGATGCAGATCACCAGGTCGGCCTTGGCGCGCAGCTTGGCGGCAGCCTCCTCGATCGCCTGCAGCTCGGCATCGGTGATCGACGAGGGCAGACGCACCCACCCCAGAAAGTCGTTGCCGGCGCCCTTGCCCGAATACAGCAGCTCGTTGGCCGCCTCCGCCTTGGCCTTCAGTTCGGCCGAGATCGCGATACCTGTTTTCGAAATGTCTAATTTCATGGTTATTTGGTTGTTTGGTTGTTGGTTACGCTTGTTGTCCCCGGGCGAAGACCCATGCGGCTGCAGCTCCTTCGCTGCAAAAGCCTTCACGGCAACACCTTTTGCAGCACCTTTTGTCTCGGGCTCCGTGCAACTGCTTTCTCCCCCCCCCACGCGTTTCAGATCAGTTTCTGCGTAAGGGCCTTCATCGACTTGCGGGCCGAGGCCCCCTCGTAGAGCACCTTGTAGACCATCTCGGCGATCGGCATCTCGATCCGGTGGCGGAAGTTGATGTGGCGGATGCAGTCGGCGGCGAAGTAGCCCTCGGCCACCATCGTCATCTCGTGCAGGGCTGTGCGGACCGAGTTGCCGCGGCCGATCATGAGGCCGAGGCGGCGGTTGCGGCTGTGGATCGAATAGCAGGTGACGAGCAGGTCGCCCAAGTAGGCCGAGGCCTGCGTGTTGCGTTCGTAAGGGTAGCTCTCCTCCAGAAAACGCGTCATCTCGGCGGCGCAGTTCGAAATGAGGACGGCCAGGAAGTTGTCGCCGTAGCCCAACCCGATCGCCATGCCGGCGGCCAGCGCGTAGATGTTCTTGAGGATGGCGGCGTATTCCGTGCCGTAGAGGTCGGCCGAGTAGGTCAGCCGGATGTAGGGCGTCGCGAGCTTCTGGCCGATGAGGCGGGCATTGTCCGCGTCGGTGCAGACGACCGTGAGGTACGAGAGCCGTTCGCGCGAGACCTCCTCGGCGTGCGTCGGCCCCGTGATGAGGCCGATCTGGCGGTAGGAAAGTTCGTAGCGGTCGTGCAGGTATTCGACGACGGTCTTGTAGTCGCCCGGCACGATTCCCTTGATCGCCGAGATGATGAACTTGTCCTGCAGCGATTCGGTCAGCGGTTCGAGGAACGATTTGAGGTAGGCCGACGGAACGGCCATCAGGATGATATCGGCGCCGCGGACCACATCGTTCAGGTCGTCCGAGGGGGCGATGCGGTCGCAGTCGAACTCCAGATCGCTCAGATAGCGGACGTTGCGCCCTTCGGTGCGCAGCGATTCGAGTACTTCGGGGTTGCGGACATACCAGCCTACGCGCGCTTCGTGGGCTGCAAGCACCCCGACCAGTGCGGTCGCCCAGGTGCCGTAGCCGATGACGGCGCAGCGTGCATTCGAATCGATCTTGTACTCCATCGGCGCTTTTTTTTCGGTTAGTTCCTACAAAGATACGCCTTTCGGTGGAAAAAACAAATGTTTTCGGGGGCAATTCGCACGGAGAACCCCTTCCCGGCGCCGAAGCGGAGAAGACGGCGGCTCCCGGTCAGAAGGGGTAGCCGACACCGAAATTGAAGGCGGTGTTGGACCAGCGGAAGTGGCGGATCCAGCGGTGCCCCTCGGGCCGGTTGGGGTTGTGGAGCTGCACGCCCCAGTCGAGGCGCAGCACGGCGAACTTGATGTCGAAGCGCAGCCCGAGCCCCGTATTGAAGCCCAGCTGCTTGTAGAAGTCGCGCAGGTGGAAGACCGCCTCGGGGGCGTATTCGCTGGCGTCGGACTTCAGGTACCAGATGTTGCCCAGATCGAAGAAAGTGGCGCCGTGGACGATGCCCCAGATGGGGAAGCGCAGCTCGAGGTTGGCCTCCAGCTTCATGTCGCCCAGCTGGGCGGGATAGTCGGAGTGCGGGTCGGGCACCGATCCCGGGCCGAGCGTGCGGGGCGCCCAGCCGCGCATGCTGTTGCTGCCGCCCGCATAGAAGAGCCGGTCGAAGGGGACCGCGTCCGAGTTTCCGTAGGCCTTGGCGACCCCTCCGTAGAGGCGCCCCGCCACGGCCGTCTTTTCGCCCAGCATGATCTTGCGGCTCAGGCTGAGGTCCGTACGGACGTACTGCGAGTAGCGGATGCCGAAGAGCGTGTAATACCCCTCCGAGCGCGGGTTCGAGAAGAGGTGCTCGATGCCGTCGAGCAGATTGCCCGCGGTCTCGACGTTGAAGCGGACCACCGTGGCGTTGCCGCCGAGATTGCGCCGCTGGTTGTTGTAGGCGTAACTGAACGAGAGTCCTGCGATGAGCTGCGTCTTGTAGCTGTTGATGAGGTATTTGTTCTGCGTCTGGCTCAGGAAGGCCGAGTCGAGGCGCGACACCTTCACTACGTTGATGTCGATCGGCCGCAGGACGAAGTTCGAGTAGCGGCGATTGCTCCACTGGTAGCCCAGCCCGATGCTCGTCAGCGTGCGGCGGTAGTAGGGGCGGTTCTGGAAGTTGACCGAGGTTTCGAGCTTCGTCTTGGGCTGGAGCACCGAGCGGAAGCGGCGGTCGCCCCCCGGAATGAGGAAGCGCGGGAACGTGAGCCCCGCCTTGACCCCGATCTCCGTGGCGCGGCGCATGACGGCCTCCTTCGCCTTCATGAATTCGTAACCGCCCGAGAAGGAGATGTCGAACGACTCGGCCCCGCGGAAGATGTTGCGGTTCTGGTACCCCACGGTCGCCTTCAGCCCGTAGAAGCTCGAGGTGGTCGACCCTTCGAGCTCGACCTTGAAGCTCTGCTTGAGCGTCGGCGTGCAGTAGATGTTGCAGTCGAGCACCCCCTCGGTCGTGCGGCGCACGGTGGTCTCCTCGGCGCCGTTGGGCTCGATGACGCGGATCGTGTCGGTGACGGTGATCCGCTCGGGTTGCTCCGTGAAGGAGATACGGGCGCTGCGGAAGAAGCCGAAGGCCATGAGGTCGGCGTAGGTGCGGTTCACCTCGTCGGGGCTGTAGCGCTCGTCGGTGCGGAAAGTCACGGCCTGGCGCAGGGCGGCGTGGCGCAGGTTGCGGCGGCCGTTGTAGATGACGTTGATCCCGTAGCGGGTCACCGTGTCCGCGCGGTGCTGCACGCTGTCGGGGTGGAGCACCGCGGCCGTCGGGTCGTAGTCGGGGAAGATGTTGATCCGGCCGATCCGGTAGACCGTGTTCTGCTCGGCGACCGGCCGTCCCCCGGCGTCGAAACCCGTCGTGCGGGGCTTGACGACCATCGTGAGCCCCACGCGGCGGTCGCCGCCCAGCGTGTCGGCGATATACTCGATGTTGCCCGCCGAGAAGTTGTAGTAGCCGCGGTTGCGCAGGTAGGCCGTGATCCGCTCGCGCTCGGCATCGAGCTGCGTGATGTCGAAGATGTCGCCCGGGCGGAGGAGCGTATGGACCGTGTCGGCCAGCACGAGCGGGGCGAGCGACGGATCGCGGAAGTCGTAGCCGAGCTGCGAGATGCGGTAGGGCGCCCCCTGCCGCGTGCGGTAGGTGACCTTCGCCCGCTTGCGCCGCGAGAGGGTGTCCACCTCGAAGGTCGCCTCCGAGGCGTAGTAGCCCTTCGAGTCCATGTAGACCTTCAGGTTCTGGGCGCTGCGCCGCGTGTAGGTCATGTCGAGCAGCACGGGCTCCTGCCCCACGCGCCGTTTCCAGTTGTTCCAGCCGTTGTGCTTCGTGCTGTCGGCCTGCCCGTAGAGCCAGACGTAGAAGTTCGTGCCGAGGATGCGCTTGTTGGGCTGCTGGCGGATGTACTTCTCCAGCTCCTCTTTCGGGATGCGCTCCCGCCGGGGGGCCGAGCGGTCGTTCTCGATGCGGACGCGCTGCAGCAGATACTCCCCCTCGGGGATGTGGCGCGTGACGCTGCAGGCCGACCCCACGAGGGCCGACAGGGAGCAGATCCAGAGAAGACGACCGGTCTTGCGCATCGTTGCCGGGGTGTTACTGGTTGAAGAAGCCGCACTCGCGGAGCAGCGCGAAGTAGCTCCGCGAAATGGCGAGGTTGTCCTCGCGGACGTAGCGGCGCTCGGTGAAGATCCGCGCCAGGTTCGGCAGGCCGTTCTCGGCCAGGAGCCGTTTCGTGAGCTCCGACTCCTCGCGCTCGGCCCACAGCTCGTCGATCTCGGCGGCCGTGTAGTCGTTGTACTTTTCGTAGTGGACGACCGCCTCGAGTGGCAGCCGGTCCGTCAGGGCGGGTTTCTCGTCGGGGTAGCCCATCGCGATCGCGGTGAGGGGGATCACCCCCTTCGGGAGTTCGAGCACGCGGGCGATCTCGCCGGCCGTGTAGAGGGTCGTGCCGAGGAAGCAGATGCCCAGCCCCTCGTCCTCGGCGGCGACGGCGAGGTTCTGCGCCGCCAGCAGGGCGTCGATCGCGGCCGTCACGAACCAGGCGAAGTTGTCATAGGCGGGCTCGGCGTCGCGCTGCCGGCACCACATCGAGAAGCGGTGCACGTCGGCGCAGACCGTGACGAGGCAGGGGGCCTCGACGACCATCTGCTGGCCGAAGTGGCACGGCAGCAGCTGGCGGCGCAGCGCCTCGTCGCGCGTGACGACGAGCGAGTAGAGCTGCATATTGCCGCAGGTCGAGGCGCGCGTGGCGGCTTCGAGCAGCTCGCGGAGCGTCTCTTCGGGAATGGGCGTCGATCGGAATTTGCGGATCGAACGGTGTTTGAGCAGGGTATTTTTCATCGGATCAAGCTTGTACGGATCGGTAAAAAAGTCGGTATCGGTTGATTTCGTCCCGGCGGAGCGACGCTTCGCCGATGCGGCGGACGCGTTCGGCCGTCCAGTCGATTTCGAGCGTCCCGTCGGCCTCGAAGGTGGCGTTGCCCGCAAGCGAGGTGACGATCCCCCCGTCCGTGCGGCGGCAGCGGCAGCGGACCATCCCCCCGGCGTTCTTCACGCGAATCTCCTCGCCCTCCGGGCAGAGCCCCAGCAGGCAGGCGGCCGTCGTCGAGGCGGTCATGGCCGTGCCGCACGAGGAGGTGGGCCCCACGCCGCGTTCGTAGGTGGCCGTGCGAATCTCGCGCTCGCCGGCCGGCACGAAGAGGGTGACGTTGATGCCCCGCGGGAAGAGCTCCCGGAGCTCCTTCACCCGCTCGCCGAGGCGGGCCAGCCGCGCGGCGTCGAGCGCCCCGGCAGCGGCCGCGAGGTGCGGGTTGCCGAGGTTGAGGTAGGTGAAGCGCAGTGCGGGATCGAGCGCCTCGATCCGCCTGCCGACGAAGCCTGAAGCTCCGCCAGCGATCTCCCCGGTCCCGCCGACAGCGGCCTCAGTCCCGCCGGCGAAGCCTGCGGCCCTGCGGCCGAGGCTCGGCGGGAAGTCGGCCGAGGCGAGGCGGACCGGCAGATCGACCCGGTAGGTCGGGATCGTGTCATAGATCGGCTCCGTGCGGCGGAGAGCGTAGCGGCGGCCTCCCGAGAGGAGGTCGAAGGCCTCGGCGCCGCCAAGGTACCGCTCGGCGACGGCGCGGGCGACACAGCGGATGCCGTTGCCGCACATCTCGGCCTCCGAGCCGTCGGTGTTGAACATGCGCATGCCGAACAGCCCCTCCGGGCGGCGCACCGTCAGCAGCAGCCCGTCCGTCGGAACATCCGCCCGGCAGATCGCGCGCACGAGGGCGGGGTGTTCGCCCAGCGCCTCGAGCTGCGGATCAGCGGCGGCGTCCAGCAGCAGGAAGCGGTTGCCCGAGCCGTGGCAGCGTATGTAATCCGTTTGCAGGGTCATTCTTTTCCGTTTGCGACGAAGTCGATAAAAGCCTCCAAAAATAGGGATAAAATACGAATTTATCAAATTCCCGGAGCCCTTCCGCCGGGTCTTTTCCGCTCCGAAAAGGGGTGCGGCGCGACGATTCGGCAGCAAAAAACGCACGAAATCGCAAAAAAATCCGTAACATTGCATTTTTGAAACGGAACGGACGCCCGCCCCGGCCGCCGCGCGGGGCGTTCGCGTTCGCCGAAGATGCTGAAAAAGACCATGACGGAAAAATTCATCCTGGCGGGGGCCACTCCGCTGCATATCTGCGACTCGCAGAGCGACGGGCCCTGCATCGTGCTGCTGCACGGCTACCTCGAATCGATGCTCGTATGGGACGACTTCGTTCCCTATCTCTACAAGCGGGCCCGCGTCGTGACGCTTGACCTGCCGGGCCACGGAATCTCGGTCGTGCAGGGGCGCTGCCACTCGATGGAGTTCCTGGCCGACACGGTGGCCGATGCCCTCACGGCGCTCGGCGTCGAGCGGTTCACGGTCGTCGGCCACTCGATGGGCGGCTACGTGGCGCTGGCGCTGGCCGAGCGCCATCCCGAGCGGCTCGAAGGGCTCGTGCTGCTCCACTCGACCCCCAACGCCGATTCGCCCGAGAAGGCCGAGGCGCGCCGCCGCGAAATCGCGATCGTCGAGGCGGGCAAGAAAGATCTGCTGGCCCGCTCGGCTCCGGCGGCGGGCTTTGCCGAGGAGAACCGCGCACGGCTGCGCGACGCGATCGAGGATTTGGCCGAGCAGGTCTTCATCACGGAGGATGCGGGGATCGTGGCGCTGCTGAACGGCATGATCGAGCGCAAGGACCGCAACGAGATGCTGCGCCGCTCGCCGGTGCGGCAGCTCTTCATCCTCGGCGACCGGGACGGCTACATCACGCCCGAGGTGGCCGAACGGATGATCGCCGCCCACCCGCAGGCCGAGGTCCTTCGGCTCGGGCACGCGGGACACATGGGGTTCCTCGAGGAGCCCGCAGCGGTGGCCGAGGCGCTGCTCCGCTTTGCCGGAGCCGGGGCGGCCCCGGAGGCATAGACGATTCTTAATAAATTCAAAAAGAAGATGATAGACGAAATTATGGCTTACAACCGCCGATTCGTGGCGGAGAAGGGGTACGAGCGCTTCATTACGGACAAGTACCCCAACAAGCGCATCGCGATCGTGACCTGCATGGATACGCGCCTCGTGGAGCTGCTGCCGGCGGCTTTGGGGTTGCGGAACGGCGATGTGAAGATCATCAAGAATGCCGGCGGGACGATCACGAACCCCTTCGACAGCACGGTCCGCAGCCTGCTGGTGGCGATCTACGAACTGGGCGTGCAGGAGGTGATGGTCATCGGCCACACGGAGTGCGGCGTACAGGGGATGAACAGCGCCGAAATGCTGCACCTGATGCGCGAACGCGGCATCGAGGAGCGCAGCATCACGCTGATGAAGCATTGCGGCATCGACCTCGACAGCTGGCTGCACGGCTTCGACGACACGGAGGCGGCGATCCTCGAGACGGTCGATCTGGTGCGCAACCACCCGCTCATACCGCACGACGTGGTCGTGAAGGGCTACATCATGCACTCGACCACGGGCGAACTGCGCCCGATCGGATAGGCGGCAGGGAGAGGAGCGTTAAGCTGGCGGGAGGCTGACGGGAGGCTGGCGGCACTCCCCCGCTGCTCCCGGTTCCGGCCGGCAACGATCCGACATAAAAAATCAAAACCGCGTTAAACTTTCGTCTAACGCGGTTTTTGGTGCCCAGGACAAGACTCGAACTTGCACGAACGTAATTGTTCACTACCCCCTCAAAGTAGCGTGTCTACCAATTTCACCACCTGGGCAGAACCAGCGACCGGCACTAAACTGCGCCAATCGGAGTGCAAATATAGGGAGGATTTTCGAAAAACAAAAATTTTCGGCAAAAAAAAATCGCGAAGGGCGAATTTGCGCCCTTCTGCCCGGTTGCGGGAGTGCCGGAATAAAATCGTCTCGCAGGGATGGCGGGCCGACGTTCTGGATTTCGGCCTTGAAAAGGCCGCGCGGGCCGCAGCCTCCCGTCCACTCGGCTGCGGGCTTGGCTGGGGTGAGAATCGGCCTTGCAAAGGTCGTGCGGGCCGCAGCCTCCCGGCAGCGGAGGCCCGCAGTTCATTGCCGAACCTGCGTGCTCCGCAGGCTGCGCCCCGAACTGTGGGATTATCCGGCAGTCCTATTTAATTTTGAATTCGCGGCTTCACGGAAGCCGCAGCGAAGCGACTTTTCGGTCGAACTCTTCGCGCAGCGAGGCGATGAGTTCGCGCACGCTCACGATGCGGTCGATACGCCAGGCGTTCGCACCGCAGAAGGCGTAGCCCTGCTCGAGCCGCCCGCGGAAAGCGTTGTATAAGGCCAGCATGATGCAGTAGGGCGAATGCGTGACGTCGCACGTCTTGATGCAGTGGAAGGGGCAGGACTTCGGTCGCGTCGATCCCTCCCGCACGCGGTCGAGGAAAGAGTTTCGAATCGCACGCCCCGGCATGCCGACGGGCGACTGGATGATGTCGATCTGTTCCTCGGTGGCCTCTATGTAGGCCTGTTTGAAAGCGGGCGAAGCGTCGCACTCCTCCGTGGCGACGAAGCGCGTGCCCATCTGTACCCCGTCGGCTCCGAGCTCCGTAATCGCATAGATATCCTCGCCGGTGTAGATGCCTCCGCCGGCAATGACCGGGATGCGGCGTCCCTGCTCCCGCTCGATTTCGCGGACAGCCTCCACGACCTCGGGGACGATCCGTTCGAGCGTGCAGCTGCTGTCGGCGAGCTGTTCGCGCGAGAAGCCCAGGTGACCGCCCGCCTTGGGGCCTTCGACCACCACGGCGTCGGGTACGTAGCGGTACCGGCCGATCCAGCTGCGGCAAATGATCCGGAGGGCGCGGGCCGACGAGACGATCGGCGCCAGTTTCGTGCGGGCTCCCCCGGTGAGAAACGAGGGCAGGTTCAGCGGCAGCCCGGCTCCCGAGAAGATGATGTCGGCCTTCTCGGCTACGGCAGTGCGGACCAGATTCGCGAAGTCGTTCATGGCGACCATGATGTTCACGCCGATGATTCCCTTCGAACGCTTCGTCGCGTCGCGCGCCTTGCGCAGCTCCTCCTTCAACCCCCAGCGGGAGGCTTCGTCGAAGTCGTTCGAATGCGCTTTATAAATCAACCCCAGGCCGGCGGCCGAGATCACACCGACACCCCCTTCGTTGGCGACGGCCGAGGCCAGCCCCGAGAGCGAAATGCCGACACCCATACCTCCCTGCACGATAGGTACACGCGCCAGAAGGTCTCCGATTTGCAATGCTTTCATCTGTTCAGAATTGGGAACGCCGTCCGAATGAGGCGTTCGGTTTCGGACAAAAGTAGAGGCTTCCCGTTCCGGATCTCCGAAAAAGGGACGAAATCGACGAAGTGCGGGGCCGAATGCCGGGTTATGGGGTGAAGGCGGCGATTCGTGAGGCGATTCGATCGCGGCCACGACGGCGGTCGGAGAGAAGAATCGGACGCGCCGCAGCCGGCGGGATGCGGTCCGCATCCCGGAATGCCGGGACCGCTCGGTTCGATGTATCCTACCCGCAGGCAGTTGTGCCCCGAACTCTTTCGAGACGGACGCGACGTCGCAGATACCGGCAGCCCGAATCGAGCTGTTTGTCCAAACGTGACTGGCAACCTCATTTAAGAATCATGAATTGCGCCCGCAGGCTGCGACCCGAACCGGAATAATACCCAAGCGAGCCCGCAACCCTTTTAATTTTAAATCTTGAATCATGAATCATGAATTGCGCTCGCATGGGCGCAGCAGCCCGCAACCGAGCGGACGGGCCTGCTCGAGCGGACCTGCGGGACGCGAAGATGCAGCCCTCCGCCCGGGGGCGGCTGCGGGCTGCCGACTGCTGCGCAGTCGAGTTTGCAGCAAAATATCTCGGCGAAAATCGACGGCTGCGAGCTGCCCGCAAGCAGAATCGATCCCGCAGGGATCGGCGGGCCGCAGCCTGGGGCGGCGGAGGCCCGCAGTTCGCATCCGAACCTGCGTGCTCCGCAGGCTGCGACCCGAACCGGAATAATACCCAAGCAAGCCCGGTAGCCCTTTTAATTTTGAATCTTGAATTTTGAATACTGAATTTGCGGCTTCAACGAAGCCGCAGCGGGCCGCAGCTTCGCCCCGCGAAGGCCCGCAACTCGCGTCCGCAAGGCCGCTCGTGCGGTTCCTTCGCAAGCTGCGCCCCGAGGTTTACGCCCGACATAGAACAGTAGGAATTTTTCATTCTGAATTTTGCCTTCTCTCGAAAAAGCCGCCCCAAAACACCGAGCGGCGGCAGCCCGCAAGCTGCCGCCGCTCCGATGAGGATCGCCCGTAAAATTCCTACTCGGCGATGCCGAGCTCCTTCTTCACCAACGGGCCGATATCCGTCAGGTTGGCCTCGTCGAAGTAGACCAGCGCCCCCGACGTGATGTCGAACACGGCCAGGTAGCCCCCCGCCTTGCTGACAGCGTCGATGGCGGCCTTCGCCTTCTCGTAGATCGGGGTCATCAGCTCGGTGTACTTCTTCTGGTACTCCTGCTGAGCCATCTGCTCGAACTCCGTGGCGCGGGCGCGCATCTCGTTCAACTCCTTCTGTTTGAGCTGGGCGACCGATTCGGACATCGTCGAAAGATTCTTCTGGAACTCCTGCATCTTGTTGTTGAACTCGACATTCAACGCCTCGAGGTTCTCCTGCATATCCTTCACGAATGCCTCCATGTTGGTGTCCATCTCCTTCTTCTCGGGCATCACGGCGATGATCTCGCCGGAGTTGATGCGACCGAATTTCTGTGCGAAGAGCGACGTCGAGCTCAGCAGGCACACGACCGCAAGGGTCAGTTTAAGCATTTTTTTCATACGGAATGAGGTTGTTTGATTTTTGATTGTTTGTTGCGTTCGTTACTTGAGTTCGGCGATGACCGCCTCCGTCCGCTCGACCCGCTCCGCGTTGTAGAGCAGCGTCGGATTGTTCGACGAGTCGAGCACCAGATCGGCCCCCACGCGCTGGGCATAGGCCTTGATCGCCGCGAAGACGCGCTCCTGGATCGGCTTGATCTTCGCCACGCGCTGTTTCAGCAGCTCGCCGTCGTTGCCGAAGAGACTCTCCTGGTATTTCGCGGCCTCCTCCTCCTTCTGGAGGATCACCTCCTCGAAAGACTGGCGCGTCGCGGCGTTCAGCGACGCCTTCTGGTTCTGGTAGGTGTTGTAGAGCGATTCGACCTCCTTGTACTTCTCGTCGACCTGCGCCTGGTACTGCTCGGCGAGCTTGTCCAGCTCCGCGATGGCCGTGTTGTAGGCGGCGATCGACTTGAAGATCTTCTCGCTGTTGACGACGATGTAGTTCTGCGCCGAAGCGGCGATGCCCGAAAGAACGAGGGCGATCGTTAAAATCAACTGTTTCATGACCGGTTTGTTTTTAAGGTTTTCTCCTCCCCGTCAAATATATTGCCGCAGCGGCGAACGGGCCGGAGGCTTTTTGTTCGATCCCGGCCGTGCCGCAAAGCGCACGGAGGATCGTCTGCTCTCTTTTCTTGCTTCTCGTCAGAACTGCTGCCCCATCGTAAAGTGGAACTGGCTGCCGCTCTTTCCCCGCTGGCCTGCCGGGGCGTCGAAGCCGTAGCCCCAGTCGATGCCCAGCATGCCCACCACCGGCAGGTAGAGGCGTACGCCGACGCCGGCCGACCGCTTGATCTTGAAGGGCGAGAACGACTTCCACGAGTCGAAGGCGTTGCCGCCCTCGAGGAAGCCCAGCACGTAGATCGTCGAGGAGGGCTTCAGAATGACCGGGTAGCGCAGCTCGGCCGTGTACTTGTTGTACCCCACGGCGTAGTATTCGTTCACCGGGTCGAGGGCGCCGTCTTCGTAACCGCGCATCGAGATGATGTCGATACCGTAGATGTTGTAGCCCGACATGCCGTCGCCGCCGACCTCGAACCGCTCGAAGGGCGAGATCTTGTGCTTGTTGTAGTTGCCTAAGTAGCCCATCTCGGCGCGGACCATGAGGACGAGGTTCTGGTTGTTCGTGAGGGGCTGGTACCACTGCGACTTGAGCTGCCATTTGTGGAACTCGATCCACTTGTAGCGCTCCCGATCGCTCATCTTCGGGTCGGCGTAGTCCTTGCCGTCCCAGAGCGAGTAGGGAGGCGTGAGCTGCAGCGAGACGCTGAACTCCGAGCCGCGGCGCGGGTAGAGCGGCTGGTCGATCGAGTTGCGCGAGAGGACGAACTTGAGCGAGAAGAGGTTCGCCGAACCGTTCGACATGATGAACGAGTTCCAGTTCTTCAGGTCGTAGCGCTCGTAGCTCGCCTCCGTGTAGAAGTTGAAGTAGGGGTCGGGCCAGTTGAGACGCTTGCCCAGACCGGCCGCCACGCCGTAGGTGCGGAAGTACATCGTGGCCGACTGCCAGACGTAGTAGGCGTTGTTCTGCTCCGAGACGTGGGCCGAGAAGGTGAACGAGTTGGGCTTCTTGCCGCCGAGCCACGGATCGGTGAAGCTGACGGCGAAGGCCTTGTAATAGGTGCCGTTGGTCTGGGCCGTCAGCGAGAGGCGCTGGTTCTGTCCCATGGGATAGGGCCGCCAGGCGCCCTTCTTGAACATGTTCTTGACCGAGAGGTTGTTGAAGGTGATGCCGACCGACCCCACGAAGGTTCCCGAGCCCCAGCCGCCGGCGATGTTGAACTGGTCGGAGGCCTGCTCCTCGAGGGGCCAGTTGACGTCGACCAGCTCGTTCGAGACGGGTTTGATGTCGGGCATGATCGACTCGGGGTTGAAGTGGCCCATCGAGCCGAGCATGCGGATCGTCTGCATGAGCATCGAGCGGTCGTAGAGCTCGCCCGGCCGCGTGTAGAGCTCGCGGCGGATCACCTCGTCGTCCACGCGCTGGTTGCCCGTGATGCCGACGTTGTTGATCGTGAACTGCTTGCCCTCGAAGATCTTGACCTCGAGGTCGATCGAGTCGGCACCGATGATCGTCTCGGCGGGTTCGATCTGCGAGGTGAGGTAGCCGTTGTTCTGGTAGAGCGACTTGATCGACGCATCCTCGGGGTTCTCCTCCTTGCCGATGCCGAGCCGCTTGTGCATCGACTTCTTGTCGTAGGTATCGCCCCGCTTGACGGCGAACATGCGCTGCAGCTCGTCGGTCTCGTAGACCGAGTTGCCGACCCACGAAACGTTGCGGATGTAGTACTTGTTGCCCTCTGCAAGGTCGATGTCGATGCCGAGACGCGTCGGCGAGAGGTAGTAGATCGAATCGCGCAGGATCGTGGCGTTGCGGTAACCCTTCGAGTTGTAGAAGTCGATCAGCAGCTCCTTGTCGTCGGCGTAGCTCGCCTCGTTGAGCTTGGCCCCCTTGAAGATGTTGAAACTCTTCTGGTGGGTCTTCTTGAAGGTGCGGCGCAGGCGGCGTTCCTTGAAGGTCTCGTTGCCCGTGAAGCGGATGCGCCCGATCTTCACGCGCTCCCCGCGGTCGATGACGAAGGTGACCGTGGCGTACTGCGCCCGGGCCGAATCCTGCTCGATGCGGTGGGTCACCGTGGCGTTGCGGAAGCCCTTCTCCTTCCAGTACTCCTTGATGAGCTTCAGGTTCTTGTCGATCACGTAGTCCGAAAGCTCGCTGTTGCGCTTGAGCTGCAGCTTCTCGGTGAGGTCCTTCTCCTTGCCGCGCGAGATGCCTTCGAATTTCCAGTCGTAGACGCGCGGCCGCTCCCGCAGGAAGAGCTGCAGGTCGAGGCTGTCGCCCTCGATCTCGGCGCCGACCTTCACATCGGCGAAGTAGCGCTGGCTCCACAGCCGCGTGATGACGTTCGAGATGAAGTTGCTCGGCAGGTAGATCGTGTCGCCGTCGATCAGGCCGGCGGAGGCCTTCACCAGATCGGGGTCGAGGTGGTCCAGGCCGCGGACGTTCACCTTGCGGATCACATAGCGCTGCGGGCGCCCCGCGCTGCGGAACATGGGGGCGTCCTCCGGAAAGGGGGCGGCGACAGCGGTGCTGTCGGCATCCCGCGCCCCAGCCGGCCGCGCCGAAAGGGTTTGCAGACTCAACAGAAGGGCCGCCGCGAGGGCGGCTATCTTACGTAAATCTTTCATCGTGTTTCGAAAAACTTCTTCGTCTTTTCGTTAAGCGGGCCTATCGGCGGGTTTCGCCGACCAGCCCGAAGCGGCGGTCGCGCCGGGCGTAGACGGCCAGCGCGCGGTCGAACTCCTCCTCCGTGAAGTCGGGCCACAGCACCTCGGGGAAGTAAAACTCGGCATAGGCCGCCTGCCAGAGCAGGAAATTGCTGAGGCGCTGCTCGCCGCTGGTGCGGATCACCAGGTCGGGGTCGGGCATGCCGTGCGTGTCGAGCGCGGCCGCGATGCACCGCTCGTCGATCGCCTCGGGGGCGAGCCTTCCGGCGGCCGCCTCGCCGGCGAGCCGGCACACGGCCCGGCGCAGCTCGTCGCGCGACGAGTAGTTGAGGGCCAGCACCATCGTCAGCGTTTCGCCCGCGGCCGTGTCGGCCTCGATGCGGTCGAGGGAGCTGCGCACCTTCTCCGAGAAGCGGCTCCGGTCGCCGATGATGCGCACGCGCACCCCCTGGCGCTGCAGGTCGGGGGTCTCGCTCGCGACGCAGCAGCAGAGCAGCTCCATGAGGGCGTCGACCTCGGCGGCGGGGCGGCCCCAGTTCTCGGTCGAGAAGGCGTAGAACGTAACGTATTTCACGCCGTGCCGCTGGGCGGCGCGCAGCGTGGCGCGCATCGGCTCGATGCCGGCTGCGTGGCCTTCGGCGCGCTCCCGGCCGTGCCGCTCGGCCCAGCGTCCGTTGCCGTCCATGATGACGGCGACGTGCTGCGGTATGGGTTCGACAATGCTCATAATAGGGCACAAATATAGGGATAAAAATCGAAAAACAGCCTATCGGGTCGCAAGTTTCGGTATTTTGCCGCTTCGCGCGGCGGGGGTGCGCCGCCTGCCGCCGCTTCAGCCGCGCAGGTCGATTCCCCACATCATCTTATTCCGTAACGTGTCGTAAAAAGATATATTGTGCGGCACAGCGAGAAAAATCGGCTGCGGGGCCTTGCGAATCTCGAACGCAGCCCCTGAGGCGGCGGCATAGGAGCGGTCGTCGAGCGTGGCGAAGGCGGCCGCGCGGTCGCGGCCGATCCGGAAGCGGACGCGGCTCGTGTCGGGGATCACGACGGGGCGCATCGTGAGGTTGTGGGGCGCTAAGGGCGAGAGGACGAAGCAGGCGCACGAGGGGGCCACGACCGGACCGCCGGCGCTGAGCGAATAGGCCGTCGAGCCGGTGGGGGTCGAGAGGATCACGCCGTCGCCGTGGTAGGTGGCGACCATCTGGTCATCGACATAGGTCTCGACCGAGAGCATGCCGGCGCCATGGCGCTGGATCGAGAACTCGTTGAGGGCCAGCGCCGAGGCGGGCTGCTCGGCGAAGCCGCCCGCGACGTAAAGCAGCGTCCGCTCCTCGATGCGGAGGCGGCGGGCGGCGATCTGTCCGAAGATCTCGTCGAGCCCCCGGTTGGGGGCGACGGTGAGGAAGCCGAGGTGGCCGGCGTTGATTCCCAGCACGGGGAGCGGCTCCCCGCCGAGGCGGTGGACCCCTTCGAGCAGGGTTCCGTCGCCGCCGTAGCAGACGAGGATCGTGCCGGCGGGCTGACTCCCGACCGCGGCGCCGTAGCGCCGCTCCGGCGGAACGCTCCAGCCGGCGACGTGCTCTAACACGGCCGCAAACTCTTCGTTGACAGCATAATCGAACCCGAAGCGGTCCAGCGCACCGCGCAGGGCGCCGAGCTCCTCGGCGGTGTGTCGCAGCCGGCTGCGGGAAAAAAGTAGGATTTTCATCGGCCCGGAACCAAAAAAATGAGTAACTTTGAGGGACAAATATAACGAAATTGTGACAAAGTTAAGTGTAAACGTCAATAAGATTGCCGTGTTGCGCAATTCGCGCGGCGGCAACTGTCCGAACGTCCTCCGGGCGGCGCTCGACATCGAGCGCTTCGGCGCCGACGGCATCACGGTCCACCCGCGCCCCGATGCGCGCCATATCCGCTACGACGACGTGCGCGACCTGAAACGGTCGATCGCCACCGAGCTCAACGTCGAGGGCAACCCGATCCCGAGCTTCATCGAGTTGGTGCTCGAGACGGCGCCCGCGCAGGTGACGCTCGTTCCCGACGCCCCCGACGCCCTCACCTCCAACGCCGGCTGGGACACGGCGGCCCACCGCGGGTTCCTCACGGAGGTGACGGCCCGCTTCCGCGAGCGGGGAATCCGCGTCTCGATCTTCGTCGATCCCGATCCGGCGATGGTGGCCGGCGCGAAGGCGTGCGGTGCGGACCGCGTGGAGCTCTACACCGAATCCTACGCGCGCCTCTACCCGGCGGGCCGCGAGGCGGCCGTGGCCCCCTTCGTGGCGGCGGCCGAGGAGGCGCGGCGGCAAGGGCTGGGGCTCAATGCGGGCCACGACCTCTCGCTCGAGAATCTGCGCTACTACCTGGAGTGCATCCCCTGGACCGACGAGGTCTCGATCGGCCACGCCCTCATCTCCGACGCCCTCTACTACGGGCTCGAAAACACGGTGCAGCTCTACCGCCGCGCCCTGAAAGGCTGACCGGCGTGCCGCTCTCGCATCCCATATTCCGCCGCATCGCCCGTCTGGCCCGCGAACAGGGGGTCGATGCCTACGTCGTCGGGGGCTACGTGCGCGACCACTACCTGCGCCGCCCCTCGACCGACATCGACGTCGTGGTCGTCGGCAGCGGCGTGGCCCTGGCCGAGGCCCTCGGGCGCGAACTGCGCACGAAGGTCTCCGTCTTCAAGACCTTCGGCACGGCCATGCTCCGCACGCGCGACGGCGTGGAGGTGGAGTTCGTCGGCGCCCGCCGCGAATCCTACTCGCACGACTCGCGCAAGCCGCAGGTCGAGGCCGGCACGCTCGAAGACGACCAGCGGCGCCGCGACTTCACGATCAACGCCCTGGCCTGGTCTCTCTCGGAGGAGCGCTTCGGCGAGCTGGTCGATCCCTTCGGAGGAATGGAGGATCTGGAGGATTGCCTGATCCGGACGCCGTGCGATCCCGACATCACCTTCTCGGACGACCCGCTGCGCATGATGCGCGGCGTGCGCTTCGCCGCCCAGCTGGGCTTCACGATCGACGACGAGACGTTCGAGGCGATGCGCCGCAACGCCGACCGCATCCGCATCGTCTCGCGCGAGCGCATCGCCGTCGAGCTCAACAAGATCGTCCTCTCGCCCGTTCCCTCGATGGGCTTCGAGCTGCTCGAACGCTCGGGGCTGCTCGAACGCATCTTTCCCGAGCTGCACGCCCTGCGCGGCGTCGAGCGGCGCGGCGCCCACGCCCACAAGGACAACTTCATCCATACGCTCAAGGTGCTCGACAACGTAGCGCGCCGCTCGGACGACCTCTGGCTGCGCTGGGCCGCGCTGCTGCACGACATCGGCAAGCCGCAGACGAAGGCTTACGATCCGCGCGTCGGCTGGACCTTCCACGGCCACGAGGTGATCGGCTCGAAGATGGTGCCGGGGCTCTTCCGGCGGCTGAAACTCCCCATGAACGAGCCCATGAAGTTCGTGCAGAAGCTCGTCTTCCTGCACCTGCGGCCGATCATCCTCTCGGAGGACCTCGTGACGGATTCGGCCGTGCGGCGGCTGCTCTTCGAGGCGGGCGACGACGTCGAGCGGCTCATGATCCTCTGCGAGGCGGACATCACTTCGGGCATCGACGCCAAGGTGAAGCGCTACCTGCACAATTTCGAGCTCGTGCGCCGCAAGATGAAGGATCTCGAGGAGCGTGACCGCATCCGCAACTTCCAGCCTCCGATCACGGGCGAGATCATCATGCGGGTCTACGGGATTCCCCCCTGCCGGGCGATCGGCGAGATCAAGGAGCAGATCAAGAACGCCATTCTCGACGGCGAAATCCCGAACGAATACGAAGCGGCCTACGCCCTGATGGAGCGGCTGGCCGGAGAGCGGGGGTTGAAAAAGACGGCGGAGGAGGCGGCTGCAGGCGCGGGGCCGGAGCTGGGCGCAGCGGCCGGTGCGGAGCCGGCTGCGGGAGCAGGTGCCGAAGCAGAAGCCGGGGCAATTGCCGGGGCGGCGCCGACTGCAGAAGCAGGTGCCGGAGCAATTGCCGGGGCGGCTGCGAAGCCAACAACGGGGCCGGAAGCGACGCCGCCTGCGGAGCCAGTCGCCGAGCCGGAACCGGGCGCAGGACAGGGACCGGACGCCGGGCCGGGACCAAGCGCAGGACAGGGACTGGGCGCAGGACAGGGACTGGGCGCCGGGCCGGACGAACCGGCCGGGCCGTCCAATCGAAAGGAGTGATCGGGCCGGGAGGTCCGGCGGGCAGCTCCCTTGCGGAGCCGTCCGAAAGTTCGCATACAAACGCATATCCATGAAAAAATCCTTCGATCCGGCGGAGCGCAAGCCGCAGCCGCCGAAAAACAGTGCCGCACTCGATGCAGAGGTCGCTGCGGCGGCCGAAGTGCTGCGCGGCGGCGGGCTGATCCTCTACCCCACCGATACGGTGTGGGGGATCGGCTGCGATGCCACGAACGCCGCGGCCGTGGCGAAGATCTACGCCCTCAAGCGAAGCGAAAACAAGAAGTCGATGCTGGTGCTGTGCCACTCGGCCGAACAGATCGTCCGCTATGTGAACCAGGCTCCGGGGATCGCTTTCGAGGTGCTGGAGATGGCCGCCTCGCCGCTGACGCTGATCCTGCCCGGGGCGGCAGGCGTGGCCGCGAACCTCATCCCCGACGAGGGGACGCTCGGCGTGCGGGTACCAGACCACGCCTTCTGCCAGCGGCTGCTGCACGCTTTCGGACGGCCGATCGTCTCGACTTCAGCCAACCTTTCGGGCGAGCCGACGCCCCGCACGCTTCCGGAGGTGGTGCGCGAGATCGTGGACGGGGTCGATTACGTGGTCGATCCCCGCTTCCAGGGACGCCCTACGGGAAAACCCTCGGCGATCATCGCCTTCGGCGAAGGCGGCGAGGTCCGCGTCATCCGCGAGTGAAAAGAGGCAGCGGAGCTGCAAATTCAAAATTCAAGATTCAAAATTCAGAATTACAATCGGGCCGCGGCCTGCGGAGGAGCTGCGGCAAAGACCGGTGCTGCGGTTCTGGCTCGAGTCGCAGCTTGCGAAGCGCCCGTGCGAGCGGACTTGCGGACGCGAGCAGCAGGCCTTCGCGGGACGAAGCTGCGGCCCGCTGCGGCTTCGTTGAAGCCGCAAATTCAGCATTCAAAATTCAAGATTCAAAATTAAAAGGGCTGCCGGGCTTGCTTGGGTATTATTCCGGTTCGGGTCGCAGCCTGCGGAGGGCACGCTCGAAGCGGCCCTGCGGGAGGCGAACTGCGGGCCTCCGCCGCCCCAGGCTGCGGCCCGCTGATGCCTGCGGCATCGATTTTCAATCCGCAATTCCGACACGGTCACACCAGACGAATCAAGAAAAGCCATCCGCCGAACGGCCGGTCCACAGCCCGCGCCCCCGCCTATCTGCTGCCCTTTCTGCGCCGCCAGCGCAGCACCAGGTCGCCGCCGACGGCCAGCAGCGAGGTGGCGAGCACGACGGCGACCCACTCCGAAAGCGGCATCGGCACCGTGCGGAAAACCTCCCCGCCCAGCTCGACGATCGCCACCTGCCCGATGAAGATCAAGAGCAGGATGAGGAAAAACTCGCGGCACCCCTTCAGGTGGGTGAAAGCCGAGTGGCGCGCCTCGAAACCTTTGGCGTTGAACATATTCCAGAATTGCAGGAAGATGAAGGTCGAGAAGAAGAGCGTCAGCTGCCCGACGGTCGGCTCCTTCCAGCTGCAAAGCATGCCGAGCAGCACGGCGATCATCGCCGCGGCGCAGCCGCCGATCATGCGGCCCATGGCGGGCGTGATGATGAACTCGTCGCGCGGGCGCGGACGGTCGCCCATCACCTCGCGCGAGGGAGGCAGCGAGGCCATGGCCATGGCCGCCAGCGTATCCATAATGATGTTGACCCAGAGAATCTGCACCACCGTGAGCGGCATCTCGCTGCCGACGATGGCGCTCACGAAGCAGATCACGATCGCCACGACGTTGATCGTCAGCTGGAAGAGAACGAATCGCTGGATGTTGCGGTAGAGCGAGCGCCCCCACATCACCGCCGTGGCGATCGAGGCGAACGAGTCGTCCAGCAGCGTGATGTCCGACGCCTCCTTCGCCACCGAGGTGCCCGACCCCATCGAGAGGCCGACGTTGGCGAAATTGAGGGCCGGGGCGTCGTTCGTGCCGTCGCCCGTGACAGCCACCACCTCGCCGCGGCGCTGCAGCAGCTGTACGAGGCGCTGTTTGTCGAGCGGGCGGGCCCGCGACAGGATCTTGAGGTCGGCGATGCGCTCGAGCAGCTCCTCGTCGCTCGCCGCGGCAAATTCGGGGCCCGTCATGCGGTTGCGCTCGCCGTCGGCCGCATCGTCCCAGATGCCGACACGGCGGGCGATCTCGCAAGCCGTATCGCCCGTGTCGCCCGTCACGATCTTCACGGCGATGCCCGCCGCAAGGCACTCGCCGACGGCGGCGGGAACATCCTCGCGCACAGGATCGAGTATGGCGATGATCGCCGCAAGATGCAGCTCCGTCCCGCAGTTCGCCTCGACAAGCGTCCCGCTATTCACGCCGGCATTTGCCCGGATGTTCGTCCCAACACGTATCCCGTCGCTCGCTTCAGCGCTCATCCCGGCATTCGCCGCATCCTTCGCCGTATCTTTTCTTGCCGCGGCGATCGCTTCGGCCGCATCGCCGGCATCGGTGTCGCCCCACGCCACGGCCAGCGTCCGCATGCCGCGCCGCTGGAGCGCCAGCAGCCGTTCGCGGATCGCCTCCTCGCGCGGATCGCGGCGGCACATCGCCAGTACGATCTCGGGCGCCCCCTTCACGCAAAGGCGGTGCCGGGCAGCCCCCGGACGTTCGATCAGGGTCGCCATGTATTTGCGGTTCGTCGAGAAGGTCTGTCGGTCGAGGATGCGAACCCCCTCGCGCAGCCGCTTGTAGGAGAGCCCCTGCCGCTCGATCCATCGCAGCAGCGCCCCCTCGGTCGCATTGCCCAATACGCGACCCTCATCGTCGAGGAAGGCGGTCGAGTTGGCCGCGACCGTCTCGGCGAACTCCCCGGCCGGCAGCGTGTCGCAGCGGTCGAGTTCGACCACCTCCATGCGGTTGCGGGTGAGGGTTCCCGTCTTGTCGGTGCAGATCACCGTCACGGCCCCCATCGTTTCGCAGGCGTGCATCTTGCGCACGAGGTTGTTGGTGCGCAGCATGCGGCGCATCGACATGGCCAGCGAGAGGGTGATCGACATCGGCAGCCCCTCGGGCACAGCCATCACGATGATCGCCACCGAGAGCATGAAGAGGTGCAACAGGTGCTCGGCGATCTGCCACCACGGCTGCTGCAACAGGCTGCCCGCGAAGAGCGCCTTGAGCAGCAGAATCCCGAAAACGGCGGCCGAGAGGGCGATCCCGATCTTGCCGATGAGTTTCGAGAGGCGTTCCAGCTGGCGGTCGAGGGGCGTCTGCTCGCCGCTCGTGACGGTCGCCTGCTCCGTCACGCGGCCCGCCTCGCTCCGGTCGCCCACGGCCGTCACGATTAAGACGCCGTAGCCGTCGGTGACGGTCGTGCCGCGCAGCGCCAGATCGGAGGGGTAGGTCGCCTCGGGGTCGCCGTGCGCCGGATCGGCGCTCTTCGCCGTCTCGGGCTCGCCCGTAAGGGTCGACTCGTCGATGCGCAGCGAGACCGTCTCGACGAGGCGGCCGTCGGCGGGCACCGTCTCGCCCGTCTCGATATAGACCACGTCGCCTACGACCACCTCGCGGCGCGGAATCTCCTGCATGTGTCCCGCGCGCAGCACCTTGACCGGCGTCTCGTCCTGCACGCGGTTCAGCCGGCGGAACTTGCAGTGCGCGTCCCACTCGAACCAGAAGCCGACGCACGTGGCGAGGATGATGGCGCAGATGATGCCGATCGATTCGGTGAAGTCGCCCTCGAAGAGGCCGATCGCGAGCGATGCGGCCGCCGCGACGAGCAGGATGCGGATGATCGGGTCGCGAAACTTCTCGGCGAAGAGCTCCCAGGCCGACTCGTCGCGCGGCGGGGTGACGATATTCGTCCCGTGGGCGGCGCGGCTGGCCGCCACCTCCTCGGGGGAGAGACCTTGCGGGCGGGAAGTTGTCATGGTTTCAGTGTCGGTATTTGTTGAACGAGAACTGGCGGGTCGAGGCGTCGAGGCGGATCGCGATGAAGAGCAGGATCGTGAAGGCGATGAGCGACGATCCGCCGTAGCTCATGAAGGGGAGCGGAATGCCCATCACGGGCACCAGCCCCACGGTCATGCCGATGTTGACCAGCACGTGGAAAAGCAGGATCGAGGCGACGCAGTAGCAGTAGATGCGGCCGAAGGGTTCCTCCTGCCGCTCGCCCATCCGCATCAGCCGCAGGATGAGCAGACAGAGCAGCACGAGGATCGTCATCGTCCCCACGAAGCCCCACTCCTCGCCCACGGTGCAGAAGATGAAGTCCGTGTGGCGCTCGGGGACGAAGCCGTACTTGATCTGCGTCCCCTGCAGGAACCCCTTGCCGAAGAGCCCCCCCGAGCCGATGGCGATCTTCGCCTGGTTGACGTTGAAGTCGGCGCCTGAGGGGTCGTTCACAATTCCGAGGAAGCTCAGGATGCGCTCGCGCTGGTGGGGCTGCAGCACCGATTCGAAGAGGTAGTCGGTCGTCGGCAGGAAGACGAGCGAGCCGAGGAAGATGCCGATGGCGATCATCGACTCGCTCAGCCGGTTGCGGTAAGCGTAGATGCCGGCCCCCGCGGCGGCTGCAACCGAGACGGCGAGCAGCGCATGGTAGAGATCGACGGCGCCATGGGTCGGGAGCGCCAGAAGGAGCGTCAGAAGAATGGCCGCCAGAAAGACGGCCGCCAGGAAGACGATGCGCGAACGGACGGCCCCCGAGATGGCGATTTCGGAGCCCGTGCAGATCAGGATGAGCGACACGAGCAGCGTCATGGGCGAGAGGAGGAACGAGGCGATGAAGAGGGCCACGACGAGCAGGATCGGGATACAGAGCCACTTGTTGAGCCCTTCGCGGTAGAGGACGAAGAGGAACGAGCCGAGGACGATGCCCGAGCCGGTGTCGTTCTGCAGCACGATGATGCCGAGCGGGATGCAGATCAACAGGCCGATGCGCACGAGATCGCCCAGGCGGGTGATCGAGAAGGAGTATTCGCTCATGAGGCGGGCGATGGCGAGCGCCGTGGCGATCTTGGCGAACTCGACGGGCTGCACGCGGAACGAACCGAACTCGAACCACGCCTTGGCGCCGTTCACCTCGCGGCCGAAGAGAAGCGCCGCGACGAGCAGCACGATGCCCGCCAAGTAGGCCGGATAGGCGAACATGTGGTAGAAGCGCACGTCGAGCAGCAGCACGAAGAGGGCGAAGATCCAGGCGACGCCGATCCAGACGATCTGCTTCATGTAGAAGTGCGAGAAGGAGAAGATCGAGGCTGCGCTCTCGTCGAACGAGGCGGCCGTGATCGAGAGCCACCCCGCCGCGACGATCAGCAGGTAGAGCAGGACCGTCCAGCGGTCGACGCCGTCGAAAAGCGAACTGCCGTGTCGGTTAGCGGTCATAGGCGGGATAGTAGATTTGCATGTTCCGGATGCGCTCCACGAGCTCGGGCCGGCGGATCGTGTCCGTCAGGTAGAGCTCTTCGAGCAGCGAGGCGATCGGCAGGGCCGCCGAGGCGCCGAAGCCGCCGTTCTCGACGTAGACCGAGATGGCGATGCGCGGGTGGTCCTTCGGAGCAAAGGAGAGGAAGGTCGAGTGGTCGCGGCCGCGGGGGTTCTGCGCCGTGCCCGTCTTGCCGCAGACGTCGTACCCGTCGAGGCGGGCCGCCCGCGAGGTGCCGTCGACGTGGACGCCGCGCCACATGCCCTCGACGATCGGTTCGAAGTGCTTCGGGTCCACCTTCGTGTAGTGCTTCTCGTAGAAGCGGGCGTCGAGCGAGTCGCACCCCTCGATCTGCTTGACGATATGCGGGATGTAGTAGTAGCCGCGGTTGGCGATGATCGCCGCGAGGTTGGCCATCTGCAGCGGGGTGCAGCCCAGCTCGCCCTGCCCGATCGAGAGCGAGAGGACCGTCAGCGAGTTCCACGAGCCGCGGTAGCGCTTGTCGTAGAGCTCGCGGTCGGGGACGTAGCCGCTCCCCTCGTCGAGGAAGTCGGAGCCGAGCCTCCGGCCGAAGCCGAAGCTCAGCACGTAGTCGCGCCAGACGTCGTAGCCGTTCTTGACGCCGCCGTATTTCGAGTTTTCGAGGATATCGCGGAAGACGTAGCAGAAGTAGGCGTTGCACGAGGTGGAGATCGCGTAGCTCAGGTCGAGGGGCGAGGGGTGGGAGTGGCAGCCGACGTGGAGGCGCCCCACCGAGTAGCCCTCGTGGCAGGGGTGGAGGTCCGTCGTCCGGAGCACCCCCTCCTGCAGGCCGATAAGCCCCTGCACTAACTTGAAGGTCGAGCCCGGCGGATACTTGCCCTTCACGGCGCGGTTGAACATCGGGTTGCGCTTGTTGTGCAGCAGCTTCATGTAGTTGTTGCCGCGCTCGCGCCCCACTAAGTCGTCGGGGTCGTAGGTGGGCGACGAGACCATCATGAGGATCTCGCCCGTCGCCGGCTCGATCGCCACGGCAGCCCCCACCTTGCCGCGCATGAGCTCCTCGCCGAGGAGCTGCAGGCGGGCGTCGATCGTGCTGACGAGGTGGCGCCCCGGCTCGGGCAGCGTGTCGTAGAGGCCGTCCATGTAGGAGCCCTTGATCGCGCCGTGCGTGTCGCGCTCGAGGATCTTCACCCCCTTGCGGCCGCGCAGCAGAGGTTCGTAGGCCGATTCCACGCCGCCGACCCCGACGTAGTCGCCCGCCCGGTAGGCCGGGTTGTTCTTCAGGTAGGAGGCCGAGACCTCGCCGACGTAGCCCAGCAGGTTGCCGCCCACGCTGAGCGGATAGTGGCGCACGGTGCGGTAGACGGCGTAGAAGCCGCGGAAGCCGCCCGCGTCGAAGCGCAGCTTGTCCTCCTTCGGGATGTAGTTGGCCACGAGGACCGGCGCCCGCGGCGAGACCCGGGCGTCGGCCAGCTTCTGCCGCAGACGCCGGGGGGTGATACCCGTGATGTTGCAGAGGCGCGCCGTGTCGAAGCCGCGCTTGTCCATTTCGCGGTAGACGACCATCAGGTCGTAGCACTCGCGGCTTTGTGCGAGGTAGGCGCCGCGGCGGTCGAAGACCTCGCCGCGCGGCGGGTACTGCACCTCGCGGCGCATGACGTTCGACCGCGCGAGCTCCTTGTAGCGCGTGTCGATGAGCTGGATGTAAGCCACGCGTCCCATGAGCAGCCCGAAGATGACGAAGACGACGATCTGCAGCGTCTTCATCCGGCGGTAACCCTCTTCGCGATCGATCATGGCCGGACGAGTTTTGCGGTGAGAAGCCGTTCGGCGAGGCCGACGGCGGCGACCGTGACGGCGCCGCTCAGCAGAATGCGCAGCAGGGTCCGCGGGAGCATCTCCCACGAGAGGGCCTCGAGCGTGAAGAAGAGCAGGTGGTGCAGGGCGGCCATCGCGACGACATAGCTCCAGAAGAGGCGCGCGCCCATCCGCTCGGGCGAGGGGATCCCCTCGTCGCGGTTGTCCTCGCGCATCGAGAGGAGCGCGACGATGTTCGGCCGGAGGAAGGCGATCGGGAGGGTGGCGACGATGTTCAGACCGGCGATTCCCATGGCATAGTCGGCCGTGAGACCGCACAGAAGCCCCGTGCCAAGCATCGCGATCGGCCGCGTGTCGAGCGGCAGCAGGATGACCGGGGCGATGTAGACGAGCGGACTGCAGAGCGGTCCCAGCACGAGGTGGTCGAAGAAGAAGGCCTGCAGCAGCGTCGCGGCGATGAAGAGCAGAATATAGGGCAGGGCGCGGTACATGGTTTTCGGGTCGTTATTGCTGTTCGAAGTCGCGGATCGCCTCGCTCTCCTGCAGCTGTTCGATCTCGCTGCGGTCGAGGTTGTCGATGACGACGAGGTGACCGAGGGCCGTGAGGTCGGCGGCCAGCTTCACGCGCACGGTGTAGGTCATCTGCGCCTCGTTGAGGGTGAAGCTCTCGACCGTACCGATCCGCATCCCCTTCGGGAAGTAGGGCTCGAAACCGGTCGTCAGGACCTCGTCGCCGACCTTCGGTTCGGCATATTTCGGCAGCTCGTCGAGGGTGACGTAGCGGGGGCTGCGGCCGTCCCAGTGGATCGAGCCGTAGTAGTCGCCCGCGGCCAGCATGCCGCTGGCGCGGAAAGCCGTGTTGAGGATCGAGGCGGCGACGGCGTAGTGCTCCGAGCAGTCGAGGATGTAGCCGACGATCGCCCCCTCGGGGGTCGTCAGCGCCATGCCGCTCAGGAGGTCGTCGCCGCGGCCGCGGTTGACGGTGATGTAGTTGCGCAGACGGTTGGTCGTGTTGCCCACCACCGAGGCGACCCCCATGCGGTACTTCGAGGGGCCCAGCTCGGCGAAGGCCTCGCGGAGCTTCTGCTCGCCGCCGGCCTCGGTGTAGGCCGTGAGCTGCTCTTCGAGGGCGGCGACGCGGGCCGTGAGGATGCGGTTTTCGCGTCCGAGGCGGAAGAAGCGCCCGATGCCGGTGCAGAACGCCTGCACGCCGCCGATCGCCCGGTTCGACCGCGCCAGCAGCCGCGCCTCGGTGTAGGCGGTCGAGCGGGCGTAGGCGTTCAGGGCGAGGAGCTCGATGAGGATGAAGAGCACCGCGACGTAGGTGCTGCGGATGAACTCGAGGAGTTTGCGCATGGCCTTAAGACAAAGAATTGCGGGCTTCGGAGCTCGCAATTCGTCGGGTTATTTCATCAGGAAGGAGAACCGGTTGATGTTCTTCAGGGCGATTCCCGTACCTCGGACGATGGCGCGCAGCGGATCTTCGGCCACATGGACCGGGATGCCGGTCTTTTCGTTCAGGCGCCGGTCCAGCCCCTTGATGAGGGCGCCGCCGCCGGCCAGATAGATGCCGCTTCGGACGATGTCGGTGTAGAGCTCGGGGGGCATCGATTCGAGCACCTTCATCAGGGCTTCGTCGAGTTTGACGAGCGAGGTGTCGAGGGCGTAGGCGATCTCGCTGTAGGAGAGCGAGACGGTCTGCGGCAGGGCGGTGAGCATGTTGGGGGCGGTGACGACGAAGTCTTCGGGCTCCTCCTGCAGGTCGGCCACGGCGGCGCCGATCGAGCACTTGATCGCCTCGGCCGTGCGTTCGCCGATGCGGATGTTGTGCTGCGCGCGCACGTAGGTCTGGATATCGGTCGTGAAGACGTCGCCGGCGACGTTGATCGACTCCGAGCAGACGATGCCGCCCAGCGAGATGCAGGCGATCTCGGAGGTGCCGCCGCCGATATCGATCACCATGTGGCCTTCGGGGGCCTCGACGTCGAGGCCGGCGCCCAGCGCGGCGGCCATCGGCTCGTAGATCATGTAGACCTCGCGACCGCCGGCGTGCTCGGCCGAGTCGCGCACGGCGCGGATCTCGACGTTGGTCGAACCCGACGGGATGCAGATCACCATCCGCAGCGACGGGGCGAAGAGGCTGCCCGAGGTCTTGACTTTCTTGATGAGGCTGCGGAGCATGAGCTCCGTGGCGTTGAAGTCGGCGATCACGCCGTCCTTGAGGGGGCGGATCGTCTTGATGTTGGGGTTGGTGCGCTCGTGCATCTTCTGCGCCTGCTCGCCCACGGCGATCAAGTGGCCCGTGTGGACATCGACGGCGACGATCGAAGGTTCGTCGACGACGACTTTGCCGTTATGAATGATCAGCGTATTGGCCGTTCCGAGGTCGATCGCCAGCTCCTGTGTCAGTGAAAAAAGTCCCATGTAAAAAATAGTTGCTCAGTGCGGTTCAACGGGTTGCCGCCCAGCCTGTTGCTGCTTTCCGATGCAGTTTGTTCCGCAGGCGGGCGGATATACCCTCGCAAAGGTAAGAAAAAACCGTCGATTAACGGGCAACTTTTTCGAGGATTTTTTTCGGGGGGGGGTGTGGGGGCAAGGTTTGTCCGGGCGGCGGATCGGCGGGGTACAACATTGTTCCGGTCCGTCAGGACCGGGCGGGCCGCAGCCTGGGGGCGGCGGAGGCCCGCAGTTCGTTGCCGAACTTGCGCGCACTCCGCAGGCTGCTGCCCGAATCTGGCAGTATGCCCAAGCAACCCCAATTAATTTTGAATCTTGAATTTTGAATCATGAATTGCGCCCGCAGGGCGAGCGGGCCGCAGCTTCGCCCCGCGAAGGCCCGCTGCTCGCGTCCGCAAGTCCGCTCGCACGGGCGCTTCGCAAGCTGCAGCCCGAAAACGAATTAACACTGGGGACAGAGATTCATTTTTAATTCTTCATTTTTCACTGCGCCCTTTGGGGCGCCGCAGCCCGCAGCCGCCAATTGTGGGTGAAGTGCTTGCTCGCAAAATCGGTCGCGCAGCGACCGGCAGCCCGCAGCCGCCCCCGGGCGGAGGGCTTAGCTGGAAAACATGCGGTTAAAATCAATCGCGCAGCGATTGGCGGGCCGCAGCCTCCGCCCGGCGGAGGCCCGCAGCTCGCGTCCCGCAGGTCCGCTTCGAGCGCGCCCTCCGTAAGCTGCTGCCCGAATCGAACAGACGCCAACGCGCCCGGCGAACCATCTAATTTTGAATCTTGAATTTTGAATTTGCGGTTCCGAATGGAGCCGCCGCGCCCCCGACAAAAAAGGAACAAAAATTTAGTCTGTCTCTACGAAAGAGATAGACACTTGCCGATTGCAAAGGTTAGAATAAAATATCACAAATCCAAACATTTTTTGCAAAAAAATCCCCCCCCCGAAATTTTCTGAACTGAAAATCAGCAGATTAACAAATTGTAATTTATCGTCTGAAACCTGCCCGGCCGCGGCGTCGGGCATCGTTCGGAGGGTTTTCGGGGGTTCTCAGAAACTTCTCGAGGGGCTTTTCAGGCCGGTGCGCCTGTATCTGCCGATAAGACAATCTACTGCGCGGGGCGGCGTTTTTCGGGGAGGCGGCGGTGCTTTTCAGGGGTGAAGGCGGTCTGCAGGGGGCGCGGTGGGGTGCCGGTACTTCTCTTTCGTAGAGACATTTTCCGAACGACAAGAATGAAACGATTCCTTATTATACTATCCCTGCTCCTCGGATGCCATTCGGCGTTCGGAGCGGGGAGCAGACTGGTGACCCTCCCGGTGTCTGAAACGGCATCCCGCCCGCTATCCGGCCCGGCCTCCGAAGCAGCGCCCCCCGCGCCCTCCGAAGCAACAACCCCCGAAGCTGCAATCCCCGAGACAGCCACCCCCGAAACAACAACCCCCGCAATCTCCGAAACGGAATCCCGCACGGAGATTCGCGTCGGCTTCCGCGTGGGTTCGAGCGCGATCGACCCCTCCCTGGGCGAAAATGCCGCGCGCCTCTCGGAGATCGTCTCGCTGCTCGAACGGATCGGGCGGCTCGGGCCGTTCGGGGGCGACAGCACGATGCTCCTGACCGAAGTCCGCTTTTCGGGGTACGCCTCGCCCGAGGGCGGCTACACCCGCAACCGGCAGCTGGCCGCCGCCCGCCTCCGCGCCCTCGAAACCTACGTGCGCGACCGCGTCGCCCTGCCCGACAGCGTCGTCACGCGCCACGAGGGGGGCATCGCGTGGGACTGCCTCGCCGAGCTGGTCGAGAACTCCGATATACCTTATATAGATGAGACCCTGCACGTCCTCCGCGACGTTCCCGAGTTCGTCTACGACCTCTCCGGCCGCCTGACGGACAGCCGCAAGAAACAGTTGATGGACCTGCGCGGCGGCCGTACGTGGCACACCCTCGCCGCCCGCTTCTTCGCGCCGCTCCGCAACGCCTGCACGATCCTCGTCACGGTGAAACATGTGCCGCAGCCCGTCGCCCCGGCGCCGGAACTGCCGGAGACCCCCGAAACAGCCCCCGCCGTACCCGTGCAGCCCGAAATATCCGAAACGCCTGCCGTCCAGACCCCTGCGGCCGATACGCTCGCCCTGCGCCAGCTCTTCGAGGAGCAGGAGCGGAACGAACGGCGCGGCGTAGCCCTTAAAACGAACCTCCTTTACGACGTGCTGGCGGTGCCGAATATCGGCGTGGAAGTCTCTCTGGGCCGCAAATGGTCCTTCTCCGCCGACTGGATGTACGGCTGGTGGAGCCGCAACGCCAGCCACCGCTACTGGCGCATCTACGGCGGCGAGATCGCCGTGCGCAAGTGGTTCGGACGCCTCGCCGCCGAACGGCCCCTCGCGGGACACCACGTAGGCCTCTACGGCCAGATTTTCACCTACGACTTCGAGCTCGGCGGCAAGGGTTACATGGGCGGCCGGCCCGGCAGCGGCATCTGGGAGAAGCTGAACTACGCCGCCGGCATCGAATACGGCTATTCGCTCCCCGTCGCGCGCCGGCTGCACCTCGACTTCACCGTCGGGATCGGCTACTGGGGCGGCAAATACTACGAATACGAACCCCTCGAGGGCCACTATGTATGGCTGACCAGCCGCAACCGCCGCTGGTTCGGCCCCACCAAGGCGGAGATTTCGCTGGTGTGGCTCCTCGGCCGGGGCAACGGCGCCAAGAACAGCGACAAGACGAAAGGAGGTGCAAAATGAAACGCCCCGGCATATATGATTTTCTAATGGGCGCAGCGGCGCTGCTCGCCCTCACGGCCTGCGAACACAAGGAGCTTTGCTTCAACCACTCCGAACACGCGCTGCGCTACGCCTCGCACGTGGAGGCGACCTACGAGCGGGTGTGGGAGGTTCCCTACGGGGAGCGCACCGACTGGGCCGCCGCGTGGTCCTCGCTCGGCTTGGGCTTCGGCTACGACGCCCTGCGCCCCATCCTTCCCGAGGGGCTCCGGGTCTCGGCCTACGACGCCGCGGGCAAACACGCCGTCATGAACCTGCAGCCCGAGGGCGAGGAGATTCAGCTGACCACGGGCGAGAACGCGCTGCTCTTCTACAACAACGACACGCACTACATCGTCTTCACCGGCATGGACGGCTATGCCACGGCCAACGCCTCGACCCGCACGCGCACGCGCGCCTCCTACACGGGCAACCCCTTCTATCCGAAGAAGAACGAGAATACCGTGGCGCCGCCCGACGTCCTCTTCGGCCACTACATCGACTCCTACCTCCAGGAGCGCTCGACCGAGGCGGTGCGGCTTCCGGTCGCCATGCACCCGCTGGTCTTTACCTATGTCGTGCGCTACCGCTTCGCCCGCGGGCTCGATTACGTGGCCCTGGCCCGCGGCGCACTCTCGGGCATGGCGGCCTCGGTCTACTTGCATAACGGGCGGACCTCGGATACCTCGGCGACGATCCTCTACGACTGCACCGTCGAGCCGTGGGGCGTGCAGGCGGTCGTCCGGTCGTTCGGCGTGCCGGGCTTCCCCAACCCGAACTACGAAGGCCGCGCCGAGAACAGCTTCGGCCTCAACCTCGAGGTGCGGTTGCACAACGGCAAGACACTCAACTACTTCTTCGATATTACCGACCAGATGACGCCCCAGCCGCACGGAGGTGTGGTGACGGTCGAGGGAATCGAGGTGTCGGACGAGGAGGGCGCCAGCGGCGGCTCGGCTTTCGATGTCTCGGTCGAAGGCTGGGGCGAGTTCGAGGACGTGGAGATCGATTTGAAATAGCGGGTTAAGGTTCGGGCCGATTTTAGCCCAAAGCAGACCCGCAGCCGAGCGGACGGGCTTGCGACAATAAGAGACAGCGGGCCGTCCGATTCCAGCCCGAGGCAGACCCGCAGCCGAGCGGATGGGCCTGCTTTCGAGCGGCGCGAGAATGCAGCCCTCCGCCAGGGGGCGGCTGCGGGCTGCCGGTCCTGACGGACCGATTTGGCCGGCAGGAATTTCCGCCGCAACCGGCGGAACCGCAAATGCGAAATCGGGCTGCAGCTTGCGAAGCGCCAGCCCGAGCGGACGCAAATGCGGACGCGAGCTGCGGGCCTTCGCGGGGCGAAGCTGCGGCCCGCTGCGCCCTGCGGGCGCAAGTGAAAAAAGATAAATTAGCGGCTCATCGGGACGCAGCCTGCGGAGGGCGCGCCCGAGCGGACGCAAAAGCGGACACGAGTTGCGGGCCTCCGCCGCCGGGAGGCTGCGGCCCGCACGGTCCTGGCGGACCGATCCAAACTCTGGGCAGGCCCGCACGAACGGATGGGCCTGCGACGATAAGGAACAACGGGCCTTCCGATTCCAACCCGAGGCAGACCCGCAACCGAGCGGACGGGCTTGCGACAATAAGAGACAGCGGGCCTTCACCGCCGGAAGCTGCGGACCGAATCCAGCCCGAGGCAGGCCCGCAGCCGAGCGGATGGGCCTGCTTTCGAGCGGCGCGAGAATGCAGCCCTCCGCCAGGGGGGGGCGGCTGCGGGCTGCCGGTCCTAACGGACCGATTTGGCCGGCAGACAGTTCCACCGCAACCGGCGGAACAGACAAAGGGAAATGAACCTTTTCGATAAGCCGAGGGCAGAGCCGAGCTCGCTCGGGCTATGCCGAGGCGAGAAAAGGTGCAAGACATTGAACGACAAACGAAACTTTTTTATAAACCTTTTAATTTACATTGCAATGAAAAACTTGAATTTGATGGCTTTGGCCATGCTGGCAGCTGCGATGACCGTCGGTTGCTCCAAAGACGAGGTGACGGACGTATCGCCGTCGCAGGTTATCGGCTTCAAGGCCATGACGGACAACGTAGTCGATCGTGCGGAGATAACCAAAGACAATATCGCTCGATTCCGTGTTTACGGTTGTGTATCCGATAAGGATACGGGTGCAAACCATACGGAGATTTTCGGTATCAACTCCGTTGGTAATTTGAAGACGACTGTCTTGCGATCGGGTGAGGCTGGAAATTATACCTGGACTTATGAAAATACGCAATATTGGGTTCCTGACAAACAGTATTATTTCGTAGCATTAACTACGAATGCGACGAACCCGAAATGGACTTTTACGGCACCTGCTACTCATTCTGTCGTTTCTCCTTTCAAAGGGTTCGGTACAGTTTCGTTCGATAATAGCAGCACGACTGGAGCTAACTGTGAAACCGACTTGGTTTATGCCTATGCGGATAAAACAACGTCTAAAGACGCAGATGGCAAGTTGGTGTCGCCGGGAGTTGTCAATCTTACATTCTATCACCTGCTTTCCGCTATCGCTGTCAAGGTGGAGAATACCGTGGAGAACGCTGACTACACGTTCAAAGTTACCAGTTTTGAGGTTGGCAACCTGATTGCAAAAGGTTCTGTCGCTTTGGGTGGCGAGTTGCAAAATTTGAAGTGGAACGAAACCTCAACTGAAAAGATGAGTATTGATATGGATTTGGCTCAAGACAACATCGAGAAGGGAAAATCACTGACATCGAATAAGTTTTTCATCATTCCCGGTGCTTCGCAAACGTTGACTGTTAAATTCAGCGTCGAGGTGTATCTTAACGGCACATCCTATACCACGCATAACTTAACCGGACAGATTTCAAATCAGACTTTTACACCGGGAAACAGCTACCTGTTCAAAACAAGTCTTACTGCAGATAACATCAATCCGGACGGTTCCACTAAAATCGAGTTTGATGTTATAAATGTGGCCGGTTGGGGGACTGACAACGGCGATATTACTCTTGACAAGAACAAATAATCTTTTCCCGCCGGTCGGGGCGACCGTTGCCGCCGCTGCGTGCGGCCGCCTTTCGCCCGCGATCGGGGATAACCGACTGGATGCAAGGGGTTGAATGTTCCCCTTGCATTCGCAAATCAAAAACGAAACGACAGCGATGAATTGGTATAAACGGCTCACTCTCTATTCGGCGGCGCTGGCGTCGGTGCTGCTGCCCGGCGCCTGCAGCGACGAGGGCCCGCTCGATGACGCGATCCCCGCCTCGGGCGACGCGATCTCTTTCGGCATCGTCTCCGGCAGGAGCTCCCGGGCCGCCGACGCCTCCGGGGCGCAATCCGCCGCCGGCTCTGGCACGCAATCCGCGGCCGCTCCTGCCGCGCAGCCCGACGACCGCTTCGTGCTGCGCAGCTCCGAAACGGCCGATTCGCTGTGCGTCCGCACCGCCGTCTCCGACTTCCCGGCCTCGGCTGCCGACACCCGCGCGACGCTGGTCACGGCAGCGGAGTTCTACAACACGTTCCATGTCCTCGCCCACTGGAAGGCGAACGGCACGTGGGTCGACAGCTTCTTCTATATGGACGTCGATGTCAACAAGTCGGGCGGCGTCTGGGGCACCGCAGCGGACGATCCCTACTACTGGCCCGGCGCGCAGCATGCCCTGAAATTCTACGCCTATGCGCCGGCCGACGCCCCCTTCACCAAGCCCGCGAAGCCGTCGGACGGCCTGACACTCGGCTACACGGTGGACCCGGCGAACGCCGCCTCCCAGCGGGACCTCGTCGTGGCGACCACCGTCGAGACGCCGGGCGACTACAACCAGCCGCAGGAACTCCAGTTCCGCCATATCTGCACGGCCGTGCGCTTCGCGATGGGCTCCGACCTGCAGCCCGGCAAATATACGAAGGTCGAGTTGACGGGGGTGCAGAACAGCGGCACCTACGATTTAGAAACCGGCAAGTGGACGTTGGACGCTACGACGGGCGACTTTACGCAGAGTTTCGCCGAGGGGAGCGCGACGACCGACGGGACCACGCCCTCCGGCACGGCCATCACGCCGGACGGCGAGGCGACCTTCATGATGCTGCCGCAGGAGCTGCCGGCAGGGGCGAAAATCAAGGTCACTTTTCACGACGACGTGACGGGCACGGATCGTTCGGTCGAGGCCTCCCTCGCCGGCCGGGTATGGCCCGAAGGCAAGCAGGTGACCTATACCCTCACGGTGCAGCCGGGCTTTAAATTCGAGCTTTCGGAGCTGCCGACGATCGATGCGCACTACACGATCCACAAAACGACGCTGAAAGTTTCGGGCGTCGCAGCCGACAAGACGTGGACCGTGACGGCGGACAAGGACGTGTCGATCATCCGGCAGGAAGATATGAATGACTTCGCGAAGTTGGGCTTCTGGACGGACCGGTTGATCGACGAGAATGGCAATGACCTCGGCAGCGCCCGCGGCGAGCCGGAGTTTTCCGGGTCGGGATCGGGCGATATTCCGATCGCGCTCTTTATTCCCGAGAATGCAGGCGACTTGCAACGGACAATTCGGTTGAAAATCAAATTCGACGACTACACCGAGGAGCAGGTCGCCGTGGACCCGATCGAACTTACGCAGCTTTGCCCCGCCTGGACCTCCGACGGCTTCGGCTGGGAGCAGACGCAGGACGCTACGCAAGGCGCCTACGGCTTCTATTGGACACGACTGATTAGTTATCAGTTGGTCTATTCTTCCGATCGTACTTTTGGTGGTGCCAATCGTCAGCAATTCTGCAACGCTGTTATCGCAGCAAACAAAAACTGGGACGTCGATGCGTTTGCCAAAACGCAGAATTTCTATTACGAAAACGCATGGACAACCCGATATTGTATTACACTCGATTATTCGAAATTGAACGATGGTGTTACGACAGATCGGACCCAAGGTTTGAATAACACAATAACATTAGCCGAGAAAGCTGCAGGTGCCGCTTCCATGGCTTTCGAAAACACCTTGATAACGATGAAAAAGACAGAAGTAGGACATACAGAAGAAGATATATTTCGAGCAATGACTGAATCCGATTTGTTTCAGGGTATTATGATACAGCAGTCCGTCGATACGTATGGTCCGAAACCGGGAAACATCGACGGTTCAGCTGCCATAGCCGAGGTCCTGAAAAAGAATCGGTACGACCTCAGGGAAAAGAAAGATAATGTAGCCGGTGGCCTCGTATCGTATGCGCCCGTGATCGAGGCGAAAGATATTGTCTGGTTCCTGCCAGCCGTGGATCAATTCTCGGTTACTTTCGATACTTCGTTATATCCGAATTTTGAGGCCATAGATAAGGCCAACTGCTGGTCGTCGACGGCCATAGCCGGCGGAAACAGTCCGGACAATTACCAAGCCTATTTGGGAAACGGTTCGGCGGCTCTCCGCAAGGACCGCCACTTGATCCGCGCCTGCCGCAACAAGCAGTAGCGTCCTTCATGTCCGCACTGCGATAGCCTGAACTTTTAACTTCGCCCTCGGGCAGCAGCCTGCGGAGGTACGCCAGCGACGCCAAGGAGCAGCGGGCCTCCGCCGGGCGGAGGCTGCGGCCCGCCGGTCCTGACGGACCGAATTGACCGGCAAACACTTCCCCCACACACCGGCGGCTGCGGGCTGCTGTAGCAACAGACCAGCGCTACGAGTTCAAATTCGGGGCGCAGCTTGCGAAAGGCGCATACGAGCGGACGCAATAGCGGACGCGAGAAGCGGGCCTTCGCGGGGCGAAGCTGCGGCCCGCTGCGGTTCCATTCGGAACCGCGAATTCAAGATTCAAAAATACAAATCGGCTGCAACCTGCGGGCCGCTCGGTCCTGACGGACCGATTATGCCGGCAAACACTTCCATCACACACCAGCCACTGCGGGCTGCCGGCCTGGCGGGCCGAATTTATCGGTAATCACTTCCCTACACACCGGAGGCTGCGGTCCGCTCGGTCCTGACGGACCGATTTCTCGTGAAGCCAAGCACGCCGCCGAACGGACGGGCTCGCTGCGGCGGAACCGAAATGCAAAAGCCCCGGCATTCGACTGAATGCCAGGGCTTTCATTTGGTCGGGATGACTGGATTCGAACCAGCGACAACACGCCCCCCAGACGTGTACTCTAACCGGGCTGAGCTACATCCCGAAGTCCCGCAACGGGGTTCCGTTCGTTTGGGTGTGCAAATATAGCACTTTTTTTACAAAGCAAGACCTTTCGGCGCTTTTTTTTCGATTTTTTCTTTTCGGCGGCCCCGAACTCCCGCAGCGGTGCCTCACAAAATACCTGCTGACAAACACTTTTTCTCCCATTTTTTTTGTGCGGGATCATTTTTTGTTTACCTTTGCACCGCTAAAGCAGTCGCATCGCCCATGCGACCTTAGCGGTAAGGCCCATTCGTCTATCGGTTAGGACGCAAGATTTTCATTCTTGAAAGAGCAGTTCGATTCTGCTATGGGCTACACGAAGGGGCCGAACGGCCGTGCATTGAAGCGGGGGGGGGAAATCCTCTTAGTCTGCGGATGGCGTGCGGCGGAAGGTCTCTACGGGTGAACGATTTCAAGGAGCGGACCGCAGGTCCATCCGAACGCGGCTACGGCTGTCGAAAAAAGCGGCGGGGCGCCGAAAGGGCGTTTCCACCGCAGGCAAACGAAACTTGAAAAGTAAAAAATAAAACTACAAACGGATTATGGCAAACCATAAGTCATCGAAAAAACGCATCCGTCAGACCCTGACGAAACGAGCACACAACCGTCTGTATCACAAGACGGCCCGTAACGCCGTGAAGGCGCTGCGCAATACGACCGAGAAGAGCGCGGCCGAGGCACTGCTGCCGAAGGTTACCGCCATGCTGGACAAGCTGGCCAAACACAACATCATGCACAAGAACAAGGCCGGGAACCTCAAGAGCGCCATTCAGCTCCACGTGAACGCGCTCTAATCCGGGTGCGCCCCAGATACGGCAGCCGTCCGATTCGTCGGGCGGCTGTTTTCGTTCTGTTTCGCGTATCGTATCGTTTCGGCTGCGGGCTGGTCGTCAGGATCGAACTCGAAAGAAGTCGGCGGTCCGCTATTCAGGATTTCGGCCTTGAAAAGGTCGAGCGGGCTGCAACCTCCCGCCGCGGAGGCCCGCAACTCGCTTCCGCTTTTGCGTCCGCCCGGGCGCGTCCTCCGCAGGCTGCGCCCCGAAGAGGCCGGCAATTGCACCTAATTTTGAAGGATGAATTGCGCCCGCAGGGCGCTGCGGGCTGCAGCTTCGCCCCGCGAAGGCCCGCAGTTCGCGTCCGCTCATGCCGGTCCTTCGCAAGCTGCGACCCGAACTCAAATATGCCCGCACTCGTTGGCGCAAAGAAAGTACGTAAGTGCAAAAACAATTTATAATTTGCACTCAGACTACAGCCTGCGGCCCGCCAATCGTTGCGCGATCGATTCGTGAAAAAGCCCGGACGGGCCTGCATTCGAGCGGCGCGAGATTGCAGCCCTCCGCCAGGGGGCGGCTGCGGGCTGCCGGTCGCTGCGCGACCGATTTGCCGGCAAACACGTCCATCCCAACAGGCGGCTGCGGGCTGCGGCGGCTCCTTTTCCGGAACCGCAAAGTCAAAATGAAAAAGGAAGAATTAAAAATGAATCGCTGCCCCAATGCTAATTCGATTTCGGGCAGCAGCCTGCGGAGGGCGCGCTCGAAGCGGACCTGCGGGACGCGAGCAGCGGGCCTCCGCCGCCCCAGGCTGCGGCCCGCCGATCGCTGCGCGATCGAACAGACCGGCAAAATGCAAATAAATTTGCTTTTGCGCTCGACTTATGCGTATCTTTGCTGAAAACCACTCAAAAAATATCCGATTATGGAAATCAAGGCACGATTCGACCACTTCAACATCGACGTCCAGGATCTCGACCGCAGCATCGCCTTCTACGACAAGGCGCTCGGGCTGAAGGAGATCAAGCGCAAGGTCGCCGAAGACGGCAGCTACATCATCGTCTTTCTGGGCGACGGCGAGACGGATTTCAAACTCGAACTCACCTGGCTGCGCGATCACGCCGACCGCCCCTTCGAGCTGGGCGAGAACGAGAGCCACCTCTGCGTCCGCGTGGGCGGCGACTACGAGGCTCTGCGCGCATACTACCGCGAAATGGGGTGTCTCTGCTACGAGAACCACGCCATGGGGCTCTACTTCATCAATGATCCGGACGACTACTGGATCGAGGTGCTGCCGCGAAAATAAGGACGGCCGAGCCTGCGGGCTTTCACCGGCCCGGGACAGAAGCGAGGCTGCCGCAACCGATGCGGCAGCCTCGCTTTCGTCCTGCTGCGAACGCGCCTAATGTGAACGGCCGGCGGCAGCCCGCTCGGCGTCGAGCTGGGCGCGCGACTTGGACTGCGTCACCATCCAGACCCCGATAAAGACGCATGCGGCGGCGGCCGCCTTGGCGGCACCGAGCGTATCGAGCCCGATGAGGATGCTGAAAAAGACCGCCACGACGGGCTGCACGTAGTTGTACATCGACACGAGCGTCGGGCGCAGATAGCGCTGCCCGATCGGTACGCAAAGATAGGAGAGGAAGGTCGAGCAGACGACAACATAGGCCGCGCCGAGCCACGTCTCGGTCGTGAGGCCGGCGTAATCGACCGACGCCACGGGTTTGCGGTAGATCACCGCGGCCACCACGGCGGCGAAGGTGAACATCCACTTCATGACCGTGAGCGGGCTGTAGCGGACGATGACATTGCGGAATGCCGTGAGGTAGACGGCGTAGCTGGCGGCGCTGATGATGCAGAGCGTATCGCCCGCCACGCTCGAAGCGGCCGTCGAAGCGCCATGGCTCATCCAGACCAGCAGCACGGCCCCGAAGCATCCCAGTGCTACGCCGCCCGCCTTGAGGCCCGTAATCGGCTCGCGCAGAAAGAGGGCCGCGAAGAGCATCGTGAGGATCGGCACTAACGTCGCGATGATCGACGAATCGATGGGCGACGTGAGCGAGAGGCCCCACAGGAAGAGCAGCTGGTTGAACTGGATCCCGAAAACCGAGGCGAGCAGCAGCAAGCCCAGATCGCGGCGGGCGACCCGCTCGCGCGGGGCGAAGAGCGACGCCGCCCAGAAGAGGAGCGCGGCGCCGACCATGCGGTAGGCGCTGAGCGCGAAAGGATGGATGCCGCCCGGGTTGTCGGCCGAGAGCAGCACGCTTTTACAGATCGGGGCGTTCAGCCCCCACACGATGTTGGCGACCCACAGGGCCGCATGACCGTGCAATTTTCCTTTTTCCATTACCTATTTGACTAACCGGCGGCAAATGTAGGAAAAAAGTACGGATGTTGTGCGCGGGAAGATTCCGGAAGATGCGATTCGGAGGCTGCAGCTTCCAGGCGGCATCTGCCGCCTGTCCGATTGGTTGCTCGGCTGCGGGCTTTTTGGCCCCGGATCGATCGCGCAGCGATTGGCGGTCCGCAGCCTCCCCGGCGCGGAGGCCCGCAGCTCCTCGACGTCGCAGGCGTGCCCCGCAGGCTGTGTCCCGAATTTGTAATTCTGAATTTTGAATCTTGAATTTTGAATTTGCGCCCGCGAGGGCGCAGCGGGCCGCAGCCTGGGGCAGCGGAGGCCCGCAGCTCCTCGACGTCGCAGGCGTGCCCCGCAGGCTGCGTCCCGAATTTGTAATTCTGAATTTTGAATCTTGGATTTTGAATTAGCACCCGCTGCGCCTTGCAGTCGTGCGCGACCTCCGCAGGCTGCTGCCCGAAAACGAATTAGCATTGGGTGCAGCGATTCATTTTTAATTCTTCCTTTTTCATTTTTAATTTGCGGTTTCAACGAAACCGCCGCAGCCCGCAGCCGCCCCCGGGCGGAGGACTGCATCCTCGCGCTGCTCGAAAGCAGGCCCATCCGCTCGGTTGCGGGCTTGGCTGTCAGTTCCGATGCCGCAGGCATCGGCGGGCCGCAGCTTCGCCCCGCGGAGGCCCGCAACTCGCGTCCGCTCGTCTGCGGTTCCTCCGCAAGCCGCGGCCCGAGTAGCTCCCGGTAAGGAACCGCTGCATCCTGCAAATCCGTGTGTGCACGCCCCCCCCAAAAAAAACAGGCGACAATAGTCGCCTGTCAGGAAAATAGTAGGTGACCACCGCTGGTCCCTCTTTCGATGTCAATTCCCGCCGTTCGCCAGCCGGTAGACGGCCTCCATATCCGCCCGATCCAGCTCGCGGAAGCTGCCCTCGGTCGAACTGCCGTCGAGGCTGCATTTGCGGGCCATTTCGACGATCTCCGCCTCGGTGGCGGGGCGTCCGATCAGTTCCGGGATCGAGGTGGGCATCCCGATCGAACGGTAGAAACGCTCCATCGCCGCGATTCCGGCGAGGGCCGTGCGCTCGGGATCGGTAAAGTCGTTCTCGACGTGCAGCACGTTCACCGCGAAACGGGCGAAGCGTGCCGGATTCGTCCGGTAGACGTAACGCGCCCAGCTGCCCCATACGGCGGCCAGCCCGGCTCCGTGCGCCACGTCGAACAGCGCGCTCAATTCGTGTTCGAGGTGGTGCGTGGCCCAGTCGCCTACGTTGCCGCAGCCCGTCAGATCGTTGTGCGCCAGGCTCCCTGCCCACATGATCTGGGCCCGGTGGCGGTAGTCGTCGGGGCGGGCCAGCACCTCGGGTGCCGCGTCGATCACCGTGCGCATGAGCGCCTCGGCTATGGCATCCGTCAGGGTCATATCGACTTCGGGCGAGAAGTAGCGCTCCATGGTGTGCATCAGAATGTCCGTCACGCCGCAGGCGGTCTGGTAGGGCGGCAGCGTAAAGGTCCGTTCGGGGTTCATCACGGCGAAGCGGCAGCGGGCCAGCTGCGACGAGTAGCCGCGTTTCTGCCAACCCTCCTCGTTCGTGATGACGCAGCCGTTGGACATCTCGCTGCCGGCGGCGGGGATCGTCACGACAGCTCCCAGCGGGATGCAGACTTCGGCTTGGGCCTGTCCGGCGAAGAAATCCCAGACGTCGCCGTCGTAGGGAATGCCGTAGGCGATCGCCTTGGCCGAGTCGATGACGCTGCCGCCTCCTACGGCCAGCAGAAAATCGACCCCTTCGGCCCGGCAGAGGGCCACGCCTTCGCGCACCTTCGAGAGGCGCGGATTCGGTACGACGCCGCCCAGTTCGACGCAGCCGATCCCTTCGGCGGCCAGCTGGCTGCGGATCGACGCGAGCAGCCCGGAACGTTCGGCACTGCCGCCGCCGTAGTGCAGCAGCACTTTCGTACCGCCGTAGCGGCGGACCAGACGGGCGATGCGCTCTTCGGAGCGGCGGCCGAATACGACCTCGGTCGGGGTGTAATAGGTGAAATCTTTCATGGCTCGGTGTGTATGTACAGTGAATATCGAAGAAGAGCTGCGGATGCGATCCGGCTCCGTTGGTTACAAAGATACGAATAAGCCGAGGGCAAAAGCAAATTTATTTGCAATTTGCCGAGACGAAGTATCTTCGGCGAAGCCAAAGATACGAATAAGCCGCGGACAAATGCAAACAAATTTGGCATTGAAAGAAGGGGATGTCCATACAGCCCGGGCAAGCCCGCAGCCGAGCGGACGGGCCTGCGACCAGAAGGAGCAGCCCTCCGCCCGGGGGCGGCTGCGGGCTGCTGCGGCTTCGTTGAAGCCGCAAATTCAGCATTCAAAATTCAAGATTCAAAATTGCCTCTTTGGCTGCAGCCTCCGGCGGCGGCCCGCTGCACCCGTGTGGACGCAATTCATTATTCAAAATTAGATAGTTTGCCGGGGCACGCTTGCGCCTATTCCTGGTTCGGGTCGCAGCTTGCGAAGCGCACGTGCGAGTGGACTTGTGGACGCGAGGCGCAGGCCTTCGCGGGGCGAAGCTGCGGCCCGCTGCGTCTGTGTGGGCGCAATTCATTATTCAAAATTAGATAGTTTGCCGGGGCACGCGTGAGCCTATTCCTGGTTCGGGTCGCAGCTTGCGAAGTGCACGTGCGAGCGGACTTGTGGACGGGAGGCGCGGGCCTTCGCGGGCCTCCGCCGCCGGAGGCTGCGGCCCGCCGATCGCTGCGCGATCGAACAGACTGTCAAAATGCAAATAAATTTGTTTTAGCCCTCGGCTTATGCGCATCTTTGGCTTCGCCGAAGATACTCAGCCTCGGCAAAATTGCAAATAAGTTTGCATTTTGCGCTCGGCATTTCGTATCTTTGTTCCGACATTAATCGAAAACAGACGATGGCAAAACATTCTCTGAAAGCGTGGATCATGGCGACCCGGCCCTGGTCCTTCACGGCCTCGGCACTCTCGGTGATCGTCGTGCTGGCCTATCTCGACTGGCTGACTGGCGGCGTCGATTGGACGAACGGCTTCTGGGCCGTCGGGGCGATCATCCTCTTCCATGCCGCGGGCAACACCTGGAGCGACTATTCCGATTTCCGGCGCGGTGTCGACGCCCCCGATACCTATGGCGTCAAGACTCTGACGAGCGGCAGCTTCACCCCTGCTTCGATCCGCAACTTAGCCTTCGGCCTCCTCGCCGCCGCCTTGGCGGCCGGCCTCGGCCTCATGTGCCGCGCGGGGGCGACGCTCTTCTGGATCGGTCTCGGCGGCCTCGTTTGCACGCTTTGCTATCCGCCGCTCAAGTATCGCGCCCTGGGTGATGCCGTGATTCTCATGGCCTACGGCCTGCTGCCCGCGATCGGCACCTCGTTCGTGGCGATCGGCCGCATCGACTGGCGGGTGCTGTGGGTCGCACTGCCCGTCGGACTGCTCGTCGATGCGATCCTGCACGCCAACAACACGCGCGACATGCGGACCGACCGGCGCGCCGACGTCCGCACGATGGCCCAGGGTCTCGGGATCCGCGGCTCGGTGGTGCTCTACAGCCTCGAAACGCTCCTCCCGTTCGCCTGGGTGCTGCTCCTCGTCCCCGCAGGGGTCTTTTCCTGGTGGTCGCTCGCCGCACTGGGCCTCCTGCCCGTCGCCCTGCGCAACAGCCGGATGATGCGCACCTTCCGCGACGAGGCGGATGCCGCCGCCATCGCGACGCTCGACCAGCTCTCGGCCCAGCTGCAGCTCTTCTTCTGCGTCGTACTGACGCTTTCGTTCCTGCTCGATACGTGGCTCCGATGAAACGACTGCTCTTTTCGGTCCTGCTGGCCTTCGTGCTTTGGACCTTGATGTTCTGCCCGCTGACGGCGCCCCGCTTCGACTTCTGGCAGCTCATGACCGGCTCGGCGCTGCTGCTTACGGCCTTCGCGACCCTCTTCGCTCCCGCCTGGTGGAAGCGCCTCCGCTTTACGCCCGCGAACCTCGCGTGGGGTGTCGCGATCGCGCTGCTGCTTTGGTGCATCTTCTGGGTCGGCGACAAGGCGGCCTCGTGGCTCTTCGCTTTCGCACGCCCCGAGGTCGATGCGGTCTACGGCATGAAAGAGGGCATTTCGCCCTGGCTCCTTTCGCTGCTGCTGCTCTTCATCATCGGTCCTGCGGAGGAGATTTTCTGGCGCGGCTACCTGCAGGAGCGCCTCTCGAAACGGTGGGGGGCGACGCGCGGATTCGTCGTGGCGACGGCGCTCTACACCCTCGTCCACGTGCCCTCGTGCAACCTTATGCTCGTGCTGGCCGCCCTCGTGGCGGGCACGGCCTGGGGGCTTTGTTACCGCTTTTTCCCCGAGCGCTTCACGGCTATTCTCCTTTCGCACGCCCTGTGGGACGCGGCGGTCTTCGTCTGGTTCCCGATTCTGTAGCGCGGCGGTTTTTGGAAAAACAAGCGGCCCGCACCGGAAAAAGGTGCGGGCCGCCTTTCGGATGGGCCGGACGCTATGCGTCGAACTCCTTCGAGAGCTCCTCGGCGCGTTTGATCGCCTTGTGGATGTGGTCGAGCACGTTCTCCCGGCCGACCATGGCGACGATGCCGCCGCGCTCGATCTCCTTGTAGACCGAGGCGTTGACCCCCGAGAGAATCACGCGCTGCCCCTGCTGCTGCGAGGCGGTGATGAAGATTTCGAGGTTGTGCAGCCCCGTGGCATCGATGAACGACACCTTGCGCATGCGGATGATCCGGATCGGCTCGGCGTCGCGCAGGCGGGCCAGCTCCTCGAACTTCGTGGCGATGCCGAAGAAGAAGGGGCCGTCAATTTCGTAGACCTCCGTGTGGGCGGGGATGACGAGGCGTTCGTCGCGTTCGCCGTCGTGGTGGATCTCCATTTCATCGTGCAGCACCGAGATGTGCGTGCTCTCCATGATGCGCTTCATGAAGAGGACGATCGCCATCACCAAACCGACCTCGATGGCGATCGTGAGGTCGAAGATCACCGTCAGCAGCAGCGTCGTGAAGAGCACCAGAATACCCGACATTTCGAGCCGGCACATCGAGCGGATCGTCCGCCAGCCGCTCATGTTGTACGCCACCATGATCAGGACGCCGGCCAGGCAGGGCATCGGGATCAATCCGACGAGCGGCCCGAGCAGCAGCAGGACGAGCAGCAGCACCGCCGTGTGGACGATGCCGGCGACGGGCGTGCGGCCGCCGTTGTTGATGTTGGCCATCGTGCGGGCGATGGCGCCCGTAGCGGGGATGCCGCCGAAGAAGGGGCTGACGAGGTTGGCGATTCCCTGCCCGATCAACTCGGTGTTCGAGTCGTGGCGGTCGCCGATGACGCCGTCGGCCACCATGGCCGAGAGTAGCGATTCGATGGCGCCGAGCATGGCGATCGTGAAGGCGACGGGCAGCAGCTGTTCGATCGTGTCGAAGAGGGAGAGTTCGCCGAGCGAGGGCAGCCGGAACGTCGGAAGGCCCGAGGGCAGCTGGTAAAGGTCGCCGATGGTGCGGATCGAGTCGATGCCGGCGAAGCGCTTCAGCAGCCAGCAGAGGAGCGTCATGAGGATGATGGCGGCCAGCGAGCCGGGGATCTTCTTCGAGATGCGGGGCGTAAGGTTGATGACCGCGATGCTGGCAAGGCCGACGCCGAAGGCCCACCAGTCGATGCGGTCGAGGTGGTGGAAGTAGCAGATCCACTTGTCGACGAAGTTGGCGGGGACCTGTTCGAGCCCCAGACCGAACAGATCGTTCATCTGGGTCGAGAAGATCGTGATGGCGATACCGCCCGTGAAACCGACGATGATGGGGTAGGGCATGAACTTGATGATCGTGCCGAGGCGGAAGAGGCCCATCAGAATCAAGATGATGCCGGCCATGACGGTGGCGATGGCCAGGCCGCCGAGACCGTATTGCTGGATGATGCCGTAGATGATGACGATGAAGGCGCCGGTGGGGCCGCCGATCTGGACCTTCGACCCGCCGAAGAGGGAGATCAACAGCCCGGCGATGATGGCCGTGACGAGGCCTTCGGTCGGACCGACGCCCGAGGCGATGCCGAAGGCGATGGCCAGCGGAATGGCGACGATGCCGACGATGATGCCGGCCATGAGGTCCCGCGAGAAGAGCTCCTTGTCGTAGTTTTTGAGGCAGCTCCACAGCTTGGGACGAAATTCGATAGCTCTGCGCAGTTTCATACGGATGCGAGAATTTGAAATTTTTTATAAATTCATTCGAAGCCGCAAAGATAGGACGAATAAATGGAAAAAACGAAAAAAAAGCGCTGTCGGTTCGATTTCCGGAGCGCGGATTTTGATTTTCGGAAAAAGGGTGCTATCTTTGTCTTTCCGATTCGAAAGGTCTCGGCCTGCCCGGATGGCGGAATCGGTAGACGCGTTGGTCTCAAACACCAATGACAGCAATGTCGTGCCGGTTCGACCCCGGCTCCGGGTACGTAGAAAATCGCTAACAGTTGAATAATTAACTCGTTAGCGATTTTTGTTTGGGCGATTTTCACCGCATTTTCCCCACGCGTGCAAAAATTTTGACAACAATGAAATTTTGGATCACTTGCAAAAATCGGTGAGGCGATAAACCTACTCCACCGGTGTGCCGGTCGCAGCCTGCGGAGTGCCGCGAACCGAAGGAAACGGACCTCCGCCGCCGGAGGCTGCGGCTCGCGCGGTCTGTTAGACCGCCAACGATACCGCCTTTTTATTCCTTATGCACAACCATTTTACTATTACGATACGCCACTTTTCCACACCGGATTTTGCTGGTGTACCCAAAATTGTCTCTCCATATGTAAGTAAAATACGCTACTTACAAATGTAATGTTGAATGGCTATAATGAACGCATCCCCACATTTTTCGTTAATATGCGTACCAATACCTCGAATTGCCATAAATTCCTCACGGGTTGTCGGTTTATCCGTTGCTAATGATACTAACACCTGATTTGGAATTGATACTCCGTGTACTTTTGTCGTCAGTTTTCTCAAGGCAATCAGTTTTTGTAATAGTTCCATATCCGTAAGGATATTACCGTTTGCATCAACAACGATATTAAACTTATCTTTCTCTATAACACGCTCCGCGTATTGTATCGTATTAACAGATGCTGTCCTTCTCGGTTGTATGCTTGCCGTCTCCTTTGTCGGAATCATTTTAGGCGGGGTTGCTACATCTCGAACCTTCCTCACGAAGAATGTAGGTTTAGTTGCCGAAATATCCTCCATCCCAAAATTATGATTTAGCCAAACACTATACTGTTTGGCATCAAGCATTCGAGAACAACCGGATTTATCTGCCTTATAATTGGTACATCCTAAAAAATAACTACGACTACCACTCTTGACAACCAAATATCCATCCTGGCACCAATCGCATTTATGTATAGACAAGTTTCCGCCACGTTGGTCGTTGGTCATAAATCCGCAAACCTCCTGATCGTTGGTGCAAATCCATAGTTTAAGGCCGTAACTCTTGTTCCATCGGAACTGCATTGGATAGCCGCATATCGGGCATCTGTTTCTCACATTGTTTATTGCTGTTAGATCACTTTTCAGTTCTCCTGCAAGAGTAACCTTGGGATATAATTTTTTCTCTCGCAGTAACTCTTTTATAAACTCTGACGGACGTTTTTCAGGCGTTACAATATAGACTCTGTTTTTTGTGCGTGTAAGAGCAACATAGAATAGCCTGCGTTCCTCCGCATAGTCGTACGAATTGTCATTCGATACGACCAGATTCAATACCGGATCGTCTTCGATTTTCGAGGGGAATCCGTAAAGTTCGTCCTTGGCGTTTATGATAATAACATTCTCTGCGCTCAAACCTTTGGAACTGTGAGCGGTCAAGAATTGGAGTTTTACATTCGAACCGAATTTTGTGGAATAAACCTTACCTGTTCTTTCGTCATAATTAAACTCTCCCGAGAAACATAGATTGCGGGCGTCGAACCCATAGCGGCCAATCAACAAAATGGATGCGACTTTGGATTTGTCCTTCATCGGACCATTTTGCAAAATATGTTCTATTGCCATGTTTACCTTCTGCCCCAGAAAATGGTAGCGACCGCCTTTTTCATACTCTTTACCCTTTCCAAGTTCTTCGCTGTACGGATAGATAATAATCGGATTGTCTATTCGTTTTGAAGATATTAATTCCTTTCTTATCTGTGCGTTGTTTCGTTGTACGAATGTTCCGGCGATATCAATAATTTCCTGAGCATTGCGATAAGTGCGCGTTATCTTCAATTCTTGTCCGTAACCGACTTCTTTGCAGAACTTTGTAAATAGAGGCAATACCGAGCCACTGAAAGCATAGATAGACTGCCAGTCGTCGCCGACTGCCACGATTTTAGCATCGCACAATTTAGATATCTCGCGGATAAGGTTATATCTCTGCCTCGAAATGTCCTGATACTCATCGACAATGATGTATTTGTAATCCAAATGCTCTTGGTATATCTGTTTCTTTCGAATCAACTTTGCTGATTCGTTTATCATATCCTCAAAGTCGATATAGTGCTGTTCGTCCAATGCTTGTTGGTACTCATAATAACATATCCGACAGATGTCGAGGAAAAGTTTTGTACGAACATTTTTTGTTCTGTGCCTGAATTCATCAAACTGTTCCGATTTATATCCCTGCGTTTTGAAGTTCCCGATAAAACAGCATATAAGCGAAACAAGTCGGGTTATGTATTTGCTCTCTTCTTTGTCAACAATCTTTTTATACACATCCTCGGCAGGTCGTTTATTCAGTTGGTATCCGCGCTGTTCCAGACTTTCACGCAAATGTTCCAAATAATCTCGGCCGTCATTGTATATCGAAAAAGTATAGATCAAATCCGTGTGGTGATGCCGGTGCAAACGAATTTTGTCATTTATACGCGACTTATATCTTGACAACTCTTGTTCGGTGTAACGAGAACTTCGACCATCCTCCGTGATCCCGAAATGTTCAATATAAGTTGTTTTGTCTCCTTGTGTTATCCGAAAATCCGGGGTATAGGGTTTATTTGAATCAAGAATGCGGTATTGATATATCGGTTCGTATTCATATTCAATTTGATTCAAATAAAGGAAGTTCGCTATACGCACCTCCTCCATCGAACGCAGCACCTCATTGTTAAGGGTTTGCGCTTTGTGCGTTTTGCGGTCGATTATCTGTTTTGCATATTCGCGCAAATCACTTTTGATGGTTGAGAAATTGGTATTGGCGACAAACCGGAAATAGTCATTCAAATTCTGTCCTTCATAAGGCGCAGAAAAATAAGAGCCAAAAAACAATATCAATTTATCGACCATCTCCTGATTGCGGAGAACGGTAGATTTCAAGTATTCGTTGATAGTATGATACATAAATCCTCCATCGACAACTCTTTTACGCTCGGAATTTCCCTGTCTCAATATGGTATATCCGATAGAGTGGAAAGTTGTTATCGGGCAATCTATATGCAGGCGATGATTGATGCGGTCGCGCAGTTCTTCGACGGCTTTGTTGGTAAATGATATTACCAAAATCCGCGACGGGTCGATGCCTTGTTTTTCTACAAGATATCGAACTTTTGCCGCAACAGTTGTCGTTTTACCTGCACCTGCGCCGGCAATAACGAGCGTATGGTCTTCATTTGAAAGCACGACTTCGCGCTGTTCGTCATCCAACGAAATTGCAGGGTCGCACGCTTTCAGAATGTTGTCAAGATATGGTTTTTCAGATTTAAGGTGTGCTGCAACGAACTGGCTGTTATGCTTCTTTATTATCGATGAACCGTTTTGCAGGTCCCTGATATCTTCATAACTGGTCAAGAATTTATCTATCTGCAATTGATCCAAATGGTGCTTGAATATATAATCTCCCAACATATTGGATTTCAACAATGCCATATAAAATTGCGACAAACCCTCATATTGCGATATAAGATGCTTATAATCGCTCCGGGCGATAAAGGCATCCTGTTTTAACAGCGCATCAAAAGAATTGTTGAAAGCAAGGGTATTGGCATATTCAGATAGGGGCCCAACTTCTTTGTTGGATAAACCGATTTCAGAAACAGCCGTCTTATCGCCCCCGAATAGTCGTATTCTCTTTATGGCATCAAATATCCCCATGAATTTATTTGCAAAAGCAAAAACTGTCGTAAAGATATGAAAAAATCTCGAAATAAGGGTGATATAAAGATAAAACTCACTCCCGATGCTCGATATAGTAATTCATTACATCACGGATGGATATATCCCAGTTGTGGTACTTCTTGACGATACGCTGCGGAAGTTCGAAGGCGGGTTCGTCACGGTATTTGAACTACCAGCGAATGCCCGCATTGTCGGAGTAGAGGTGCAGTTATTCTTGCGGCTAAATGCTGCATCGCCGTCCTTCGCCCGAAGATAAAATTCCATTTTCGCGTCCCGTTCCTCTTTCACTTGTTCACACAGTTGGCGTATCTCCGCTGTCCCCGTATTAAGGTCCGGTTTGTTGCCGTGTGATCCGGAAAAAGCAAAGAAAAAAACGTTTGAATAATTTGCCGATAAATTATCCGGGCCGTTTTTATCCGCCTCGCTGTTTTTTTGGGATTGGTGCGACACGGCAACTCTCCGATTAAAAAAACAGCGCCCCCGAAACCGATTCGGGAGCGCCGGAAGCGAAAGGCCGGAATCCCGGCTATCGTACTTTATCGTACCTTGAATCCTTCGTCGGCGCGCATCGGGATCGGCATCGAGGCGTAGGTGCCGTTCTCGAGCTTCTCGCGGACCGCCTTGAAGGCGTCGATCGTGTAGTCCACATCTTCGAGCGTGTGGGCTGCCGTCGGGATGATGCGCAGGATGATCTCGCCGCGCGGAATGACGGGGTAGATCACCATCGAGCAGAAGATGCCGTGGTTCTCGCGCAGATCGACCACGAGGTTCGTCGCCTCGGGAATGCCGCCCTTGAGGAAGACGGGGGTGACGGGCGAGTTCGTCACGCCGATGTTGAAGCCGTTCTCGACGAGCTTCGACTGCAGGGCGCGGACGATCGTCCAGAGCTTCTCCTGGTATTCGGGATGCTCGCGGATAAGCTCGAGGCGCTTCAGGGCGCCGATCACCATCGGCATCGGGAGCGATTTGGCGTAGAGCTGCGAGCGCATGTTGTAGCGCAGCAGGTTGATGAGCCAGCGCGGACCGCTGACGAAGGCGCCGATGCCGGCCATCGACTTGGCGAATGTGTTGAAGAGGACGTCCACGCCGTCTACCACTCCGAAGTGGGCTGCCGTGCCGCGGCCGCCCGGGCCCATCGTGCCGAAACCGTGAGCGTCATCGACCAGCAGGCGGAAGGCGAAATCCTTCTTGAGCGCGACGATCTCGTCGAGCTTGCCCAGGTCGCCCTTCATGCCGAAGACGCCCTCGGTGATGACCAGCACGCCGCCGTTCTGCTCCTCGGCGAGCTCCGTGGCATGCTGCAGCTGGAGCCGCAGCGAGGCCATGTCGTTGTGGCCGAAGACGAAACGCTTGCCCTTGTGCAGGCGCAGACCGTCGATGATGCAGGCGTGCGCCTCGGCGTCGTAGACCACCACGTCGCGGGGGGTCAGCAGGCAGTCGATGATCGAGATCATGCCCTGGTAGCCGAAGTTCAGCAGGAAGGCATCCTCCTTGCCGACGAAGGCGGCCAGCTCGCGTTCGAGCTGCTCGTGCCAGACGGTCTGGCCGCTCATCATGCGGGCCCCCATCGGGGCGGCCATGCCGAAGCGGGCGGCCCCCTCGGCGTCGGCCTTGCGGACCTCGGGCAGGTTCGCGAGACCCAGATAGTTGTTCAGACTCCAGTTGAGGACCTCCTTGCCGCGGAAACGCATGCGGGGACCGATCTCGCCCTCCAACTTCGGAAAGGCGAAGTAGCCGTGGGCGTAGCCCATGTACTGGCCGATCGGGCCGCCGGCATTCTTTTCGAGGCGTTCGAAAATATCTACCATACGAATTTTTGTATTAAATTGTTGTATCTCTTCGTGTTCGGGTCGATGCGGCACGTGCGGCGCCGCAGATGCCCAAAGTTACGCCTTTTTCGGCCGCCGGCGATACGCATTTATACCTATTTCGCATCCGCACCGTCTGCCGCTGTCTCCTTTCCGGAAAGGCGCGCATCGGCGAAGAGGCCGCGGGCGATCTGCCGGCGCATGCGCCACAGCCGGGCCCCCTGCGCCGGACGCATCGTGAAAAGGAGCAGCAGCGTCGCGCCCCACTTCAGCACCTCCCGCAGCCGGGCCGCCCGGAGCCCGCCGCGCAGCCGGGCCCGCAGCTGCTGGCTGAGGCCGATGTGGTAGGCGAGGCGGTCGAAGCGGGCGTCGGTGAGCTTCTCGGGCGGGATGATGTGCCACATGACTGCCCCCGGGACATACCACAGCCGTTCGCCGTCGGCGATGAGCCGGTCGAAGAAGTCGTTCTCCTCCCCCCCGATGGGGCGGTCGCCCACGCGGCCGAGCTCCGTGGCGAAGCCGTAGCGGAGCGCCACCGAGCGGCGGAAGGCCATGTTTCCGCCCCCCGGAAGCCTCCCGGCGGGGAAGGGGCGCACGCGCTCGCCGCAGTCGATCGGATTGGCGATCGGCTGCTCGGTCCAGCGCGACATCCACCGCGGCCGCCCGCAAGGGTATTCGGCGATGATGCGACCCCCGGCGACGTTCGCTTCGGGGTGGGCGTCGAAAAACCGGAGGTAGGCCGTGAGGAATCCCTCGTTGATCCGTTCGTCGTCGTCGATCGAGGCGACGAGCTCGGTCGCAGCCTCCCGGAGCCCCCGGTTGCGGGCGTGGGCGACGCCGGGCGCGGGCTCATAGACGCGGCGCAGCTGCAGCTGCGGATGGGCGGCGGCGAAACGGGCGACCGCCTCGGCCGTCTCGTCGGTCGAGGCGTTGTCGATCACGACGCACTCCCACAGCGCCGGGTCGAGCTCCTGGCGGGCCACCGATTCGAGGGCCCGCACCAGCTCGCGGGCGCGGTTCTGGGTTGGGATGAGAAGCGTGAGGCGCAGCATCAGCGGATCGGTTTGCGGAAGCAGATCACTTCGAATTCGAGCAGCCGCTTCTGCAGGTCGGCGCGGCGGACGCGGATGCGGACCGGATCGCCGAGTGTCAGGCGGCGCCCCGTGCGGTGGCCCTGGAGCTCGTAGCGTTCGCGGTCGAACTGGTAGTAGTCGTCCTCGAGGTCGCGCAGGAAGGTCATCCCCTCGATGTGGTTTTCGTCGAGCTCGATGAAGAGGCTCCCTTCGCTCATGCCCGAGACGTGCCCCTCGTACTCCTGCCCAATGCGCTCCTTCATGAATTCGACCATCTTGTACTTGATCGAGGCGCGTTCGGCCTCGGCGGCGAGCACCTCCCGGTCGGAGGCGTGCTCGCAGAGCTCCTCGATCGGGCGGCGGTCGGCCGACTTTCCGCCCGCCAGGTAGCGGGCCAGCAGCCGGTGCACCATCATGTCGGGATAGCGGCGGATCGGCGAGGTGAAGTGCGTGTAGTAGGGGAAGGCGAGGCCGTAGTGGCCGATGTTGTCGGTCGAGTAGCAGGCCTTGGCCATCGTGCGGACCGCCATGATCGAGAGGGCGTTCTCCTCGGCCCGTCCGCGGACGGCGGCCATCAGCTTGTTCATCTGCTTGGCGACGGCGCGCCCCTTCGAGGCGCGGAACGAGTGGCCGAAGCGCAGGGCGAACTCGCGGAAGCGCTCGAGCTTCTCGTCGCTCGGCTTGTCGTGGATGCGGAAGACCATCGTGCGGGGCACCTTGCGGCCGCGCTCGCTGATGCGGTGGGCGCAGAACTCGGCCACGCGCCGGTTGGCCAGCAGCATGAACTCCTCGATCATCTGGTTCGCCTCGCGCTGCACCTTGAAGTAGACCCCGAGCGGCCGGCCCTGCTCGTCGAGGCGGAATTTCATCTCCTCGCGTTCGAAGGCGATGGCGCCGCTGCGGAAACGCCGGCTGCGCAGCTCCTGCGCCAGGCGGTGGAGCGTCTGCACCTCCTCGGCGTAGTCGCCGCGGCCGCTCTCGATCACCTGCTGGGCCTCCTCGTAGGTGAAACGGCGGTCGGAGTGGATCACCGTGCGGCCGAACCACTCGTCGAGCAGCTCCGCCTCGTCGTTGAGAGTGAAGACGGCCGAGAAGCAGAGGCTGTCCTCATCGGGGCGGAGCGAGCAAAGTTCGTTCGAGAGACGTTCGGGAAGCATCGGCACCGTGCGGTCGACTAAGTAAACCGACGTGCCGCGGGCGACGGCCTCCTCGTCGATCGACGAGTGGGGCCGGACGTAGTGGGTGACGTCGGCGATGTGGATGCCGACCTCCCAGACGCCCTCCTTCACGCGGCGCACCGAGAGGGCATCGTCGAAGTCCTTGGCGTCGGCGGGATCGACCGTGAAGGTGGTCGTCGTCCGGAAGTCGCGGCGGCGGGCGATCTCCGCCTCGTCGATCGCTCCCGGGATGGCGCGGGCGGCCTCCTCGACCTCCGGTTCGAAGCGGTAGGGCAGGTCGTATTCGGAGAGGATGGCGTGCATCTCGGCGTTGTTTTCGCCGGCCATGCCCAACCGGTCGATGAGCTCCCCTTCGGGGCTCTTGGCCGTCTCTGGCCAGTCGAGGATCCGGATGGCCACCTTCTCGCCGCTTTGCAGGTCGGGATAGCGCTTTTTCGAGAGGTAGATGTCGTAGGGCATGCGGCGCGAGTCGGGGCGCACGAAGACGCAGTGGTCGCTCACGTCGGCGACGCCCGTATAGGTCTTGCGGCTGCGCTCGAGGATGCGGACGATGCGCCCCTCGCTCTCGCCCGTGGGGCGGCGGCTCATCACCTCGACCTCGACGCGGTCGCCGTGCAGGGCGTTGCAGGCGTGGTGCTGGTGGACGAAGATGTCGTGCTCCTCGCCCTCGACCTTGACGTAGAGGGCTCCCGAGGTCAGCATGTCGCATACGCCTTCGAGCGTGGGCAGCGGCTGCTTCGTGAGGCGGACTTTGCCGTGGGAGACGTGCTCGACGGCCCCTTCGTCACAGAGCTGTTCGACGATCGCGACCGTCTCGCGGCGCCCCGCGCGGTCGTTTTGGCCCGAGGCGGAAGCCAGATCCGCGATGGAGAAGCGATGGTCCGGCATGCTGTACATCCGGCAGAGGATCTGCGTGCGGCGATCCTTCTTGCGCGGGGTGTTCGTGTTTTTTTTCATGCTTTCAGAATTTCAAGTGCCAGGGCGGTCATGAAGTCGATGCCGCGGGCGATCGCCTCCTCCGAGGGGGCGAAGTGCGCCGTGTGCGAGCGACCGGCGTCGGGACCGACACCGAGGCGGTAAAACAGCGCGGGATAGCGCTGCGTGTAGAAACCGAAATCTTCGGCCGTGAAGCGCAGGTCGAGCCATTCGACCCGTTCGCCGCGGCGCCGTGCCAGCGCGGCGGCCCGTTCGGCGAGCTCCGGGTCGTTCACGACGCAGGGGTAGCCGTGGCCGATCGCGACGGCGGTGCGGGTGGCGTGGAGGGCGTCGACCGCGGCGGCTTCGGCGGCGATGCGGGCGTGGGTCGCCCGGCGGTCGGCCTCGTCGAAGGTGCGCAGCGTCCCTTCGAGGCGGACGTCGTCGGGGATGACGTTCGTCGCCCCGTCGGCTTCGATGCGGCCGATCGAGAGAAGGCGTTCGGGGGTGTTGAGGGCCAGCAGCCGCGTGACGAGGGCCGCCGCCGCCGCCACGGGATCCACGAGGGTCGCGCGCTGGGCGCCGTGGCCGCCGCGCCCGACGACGTTGAAGCGCAGCTCGTCGCTCGAAGCCATGTACTTGCCGGCGCGGAATCCTAACGTCCCGACGGGGAGCTGCCATTCGCAGTGCTCGCCGATGACGGCCGCTACGTCGTAGCCGGCGAAGGGCTCCTCGGCCAGCACGAGCGACGCCCCGCCCGGGTTGCACTCTTCGCCCGGCTGGAAGAGCCCCAGCACGGTGCCGTCGAAGTCGGGATCGGTCGCCAACCGCTGCAGCACGCCGTAGAGGACGGCGGCGTGCAGGTCGTGGCCGCAGGCGTGCATCACGCCCGGGTGCTCGGAGGCGTAAGGGAGGCCGGTGCACTCCTCGATCGGCAGGGCGTCGATGTCGGCGCGCAACACTACGGCGCGCCGGGGCGGGGCGGCTGCGGGCGCGGTCGACGGTCGGTCGGCCGACGGCTTGAGGGGCGACGCTGACGGGAAAAGCGCTGCCGGGCCGGCGGTTGCCGTTGCCGTTTCCGTTTCCTGGGCTGGCGCTGGGGCCTCCCCGGGGGTGCGGCGCCCGGTGATCGTCGCCAGGATGCCCGTGCGGGCGATCGGCCGGTGCAGGATGCCGAGGGCGGTCAGCTGCTCGCCGATAAAGGCGGCGGTGCGGTACTCCTCGAACGAGCGCTCGGGGTAGCGGTGCAGGTGGCGGCGGAATTCGATCGGGTTCACGGGATTCGGTGTTATCGTTAAACGTCTGTTTGCGAAAGGGCTCTGTTCGTGCCGTTGGCGGTGTTTTATTTCTGGGCCGGCAGGTCGGTGCGGTTAGTTCGTGCTTTGCGGCGGCGGTTCGCGCCGGGCTTCTGTCTCTTTTCGGGCTGCAGCCCGCTGCGGTTCCTGCTCGGAACCGCAAATTCAGAATTCAAAATTCAAGATTCAAAATTAGTCGCAGTGCGGTGCCTGCGGCATCGAACCTCGGGGCAGTCCCGCAGCCGAGCGGACGGGCTTGCGACCATAAGGAGCAGCCCTCCGCCCGGGGGCGGCTGCGGGCTGCCGGTCGCTGCGCGACCGAGTTCGACGCAAAGCACTTCGCAACGAACAGTAGCAAAAGGCGGCTGCGGGCTGCTGCGCCCATTCGTGCGCAAATTCATCATTCAAAATTACCAGCCGGGTCGCAGCCTGCGGAGTGCCGCTCGAAGCGGACCTGTGGAACGCGAGCTGCGGGCCTCCGCCGGGCGGAGGCTGCGGCCCGCTCGGCCTTTTCAAGGCCGAAATTCTGAACTGCGGCCCGCCGATGCCATGGCCTCGAAATCGTCTCGAAGCAGATCCCCACATCCCAAACGGCCTAAAAGATCGCCCGGGCGATCCGGATGATGTTCTCGGCCTTGCCCATCGGGTAGTAGTGCAGCACGGGCACGCCGGCCGCCTTCAGTTCGCGGCTCTGGGCGATGGCCCACTCGGTTCCGATTTCGCGGATCGCGGCCTTCTCCTCCCGGTGGCGCAGCACCTCGCGCGACAGCTCTTCGGGGATGCTGCATCCGAAGACCTCCGGGAGCAGCGTCAGGTGGCGGAGCGTCGCCAGCGGCTTGATACCCGGGATGATCGGCACCGTGATTCCCGCTTTCCGGCAGCGGGCGACGAAGTCGAAGTAGCGGCGGTTGTCGTAGAAGAGCTGCGTGACGACATACTGCGCCCCAGCGTCGATCTTCTCGCGCAGGCGGCGCAGATCCTCCTCGGCCGAGAGGGCCTCGCCGTGCGTCTCGGGGTAGCCCGCCACGCCGATCGTGAAGGCCGAGTGGTGGCAGACCTCCACCTCGCCGTCCACGAACTCGCCGCGGTTCATCGCCGCGATCTGGCGCACGAGCCCCGCGGCGTGGGCGTGTCCGTCGGGATGGGGCACGAAGTGCTCCTCCTCCTGCGACTTGTCGCCGCGCAGCGCCAGGATGTTGTGCAGCCCCAGAAAGTCGAGGTCGATGAGGGCGTCCTCGATGTCGTAGCGCGACTGCCCGCCGCAGATGAGGTGGGGCACCACCTCGACGCCGTAGCGCCGGCGGATCGCCGCCGAGATGCCCACCGTGCCCGGCCGCCGCCGCACGACGTGGCGTTCGACCGTTCCGTCGGGCCGCACCCGCTCCTTGATCCCCTCGCGGTGGCAGGTGACGTTGATGTAGGCGGGATCGAAGGGCAGCAGCCGCTCGATCGTCGCGGCGATCCCCTCCATCCCGTCGCCCTTGAGGGGCGGCAGCAGCTCGAAGGCGAAGCGCGTGCGCCCCGTGTCGAGCGCCTCCTGTATCAGTTCGACGACGTTCATAGGTTGTTCGGTATGAGCTTGCGGACGCTTTGCGGGTCGAGCCCGCGCCGTTTCGCGTAGTCGGTCAGCTGCTCCTCGTCGATGTTCCCGACCGCGAAGTAGTCGGCATCGGCGAAGAGAAGTCCGCACAACGCCTCTCCGGGGTCGATCATCCAGTTTTCGGTCAGCCGCATGCGGGTCGTTACAGCGACGCCTAACAGGTCGAAGATCTCCCGCTTGAGCGAGTGGTCGGGCGCGGCCGGATAGCCGAAGGCCATGCGGCGGCCGCGGTAGGCGTCGCGGAACAACGCCTGCGGCGCGGGCGGCTCGCCCTGCTCGTAGCCCCACATGCTGCGGCGCACGAAGCTGTGGACCGCCTCCATGAAGGCCTCCGTCAGCCGGTCCGCGAGGAGCTTGGCCAGCATCGCCCCGTAGTCGTCGCCCTCGGCGCGCAGCCGCTCGGTGAGGTCTTTCAGCCCGATCCCCGCCGTGAGGGCGAAGCAGCCGATCCAGTCGCCGCCGGGGGCGAGGAAGTCGGCCAGCGAACGGTTCTTTTCGCCGCGCGTCTGGTTGCGCAGCATCGCCAGCCGGTGCTCGCGCCCCTTGGGGTCGGTCAGCACGATGTCGTCGCCGTCGCTGCGGGCGGGGAAGATCCCCACGACCCCCTGCAGCGTCAGGAGCCGCTCCTCGCGGATGCGGGCCAGCAGCGCCTGCGCCTCGTCGAAGAGTTTCCGCGCCTCCGCACCCCGCTCGGGATGGTCGAAGAGGTCGGGGTAGCGTCCCTTGATCCCCCAGGCGGCGAAGAAGAAGTTCCAGTTGATGTAGGGCTCGGCGTCGGCGATGTCGAAGTCGGGGAAGACGAGGCGCCCCGTGTGCAGCGGCGCGACGGGCCGGTGCGGCTCGGCCGGGCGGCCTGCGCGGCGCGCCTCGGCGAGCGGAAGAAGCCTGCGGCGCGCCTCGGCGCCGGCATATTCGCGGCGCAGCCGCTCCTGCTCGGCCTGCACCTCGGCAACGAAGGCTTCGCGCCCGGGCCCCAGCAGCCGGGCGAGGATGCGGCAGTTCTCGCTCGCATCCGAGACGTGGACCACCGGTCCGCGGTAGACGGGGGCGATCCGCACGGCCGTGTGCAGCGCCGAGGTGGTGGCCCCCCCGATGAGGACCGGGAGGGTCATGCCGCGGCGGTCGAGCTCGCGGCAGACGGCGATCATCTCGTCGAGCGAGGGGGTGATGAGGCCGCTCAGCGTCACGGCGTCGGCCCCGATCCGCTGCGCCTCGTCGGCGATGCGCCCGGCATCGACCATGACCCCGAGGTCGTGGATCTCGTAGCCGTTGCAGGCCATCACGACCGAGACGATGTTCTTGCCGATGTCGTGCACGTCGCCCTTCACGGTGGCGATCACGATGCGCCCCGCCGTGTGCCGCGTGCGGCTCTCCCGCTCGATGCGGGGTGTCAGCGCCGCCACGGCGCGCTTCATCACGCGGGCGCTCTTGACCACCTGCGGCAGGAACATCTTGCCAGCGCCGAAGCGCTCGCCGACGAGCTCCATGGCAGGCATGAGCATCCGGTCGATCACCGCCATTGGGCTGCCGAGCTGCTCGCAGGCCTCCAGCGCGTCGGCCTCGATGCAGTCGGCGATGCCCTTCAGCAGGGCGTGGCGGATGCGCTCGCCGAGCGGTGCCGCGCGCCAGGCGTCGGGGTGCACGGCCGCAGCGCCCGCCGGGGCCGTGCCGCGCAGCTGGTCGGCATAGGCGGCGAGCCGCTCCGCGGCGTCCGCCCGGCGGCAGAGGATCGCATCCTCGACCCGTTCGAGCAGCTCGGGCTCGATCTCGTCGTAGGGGCGCAGCAGCTGCGGGTTGACGATTCCCATCTCCATCCCCGCGCGGACGGCGTGGTAGAGGAAGACGGCGTGCATCGCCTCGCGGATGGCGTTGTTGCCGCGGAAGGCGAACGAAAGGTTCGAGACGCCGCCCGTGATCTGGACGTAGGGGCAGCGCTCGCGGATCGTGCGCGCGGCGTCGAGGAAGGCCTTGGCGTAGCCGTCGTGGGCGGGGATGCCCGTGGCGATGGCCAGGATGTTGGGGTCGAAGATGATCGCCTCGGGCGGGAAGCCGTCGGCCGTCAGCAGCCGATAGGCCCGCTCGGCCACTTCGACCTTGCGCTCGCAGGTGTCGGCCTGCCCCCGCTCGTCGAAGAGCATTACGACGGCCGCGGCGCCGTAGCGGCGGATGCGGCGCGCCCGCTCCAGAAAGAGGGCCTCGCCCTCCTTGAGCGAGATCGAGTTGACGACCGACCGCCCCTGCGTCACGGCGAGCCCAGCCTCGATCACCTCCCAGCGCGACGAGTCGATCATCACCGGGACGCGGGCGATCTCGGGTTCCGAGGCCAGCAGGTTGAGAAAGGTGCGCATCGCCGCGACGCCGTCGATCAGCCCGTCGTCCATGCAGACGTCGATTACCTGGGCGCCGGCCTCGACCTGGGCGCGCGCCACGGCGAGGGCCCCCTCGTAGTCGCCCTCGCGGATCAGGCGGGCGAAACGGGCCGAGCCGGCGACGTTCGTCCGCTCGCCGACGTTGACGAAGTTCTTGTCGGGGGTGATTTCGAGCGGTTCGAGGCCGCTCAGCACGGTGACGTGCCGCGGGGCGGGAAGCGGCCGCGGGGCGTAGCCGCCGACGATCTTGCGGAGCTCGGCGATGTGCCCGGGGGTGGTGCCGCAGCAGCCGCCCGCGATGTTCACGAGGCCGCGGCGCAGGTATTCCTCGATCTCCGCGGCGAACATCCGGGGGGTCTCGTCGTAGCCGCCCAGGAGGTTCGGCAACCCCGCATTGGGGTGGGCCGAGACGCGGCAGGGGGCCGCTTTCGCGAGCCGTTCGAGGTAGGGGAGCAGCTCGCGGGCGCCGAAGGCGCAGTTGAGGCCGATCGTGAGGAGGCCGGCATGCTGCACCGAGGCGCAGAGGGCCTCGACGGTCTGCCCCGAGAGGGTGCGGCCGCTGCGGTCGGCCAGCGTGGCCGAGAGCATGACGGGCAGGCGGCGCCCCGTCTCCCCGGCCACCTCCTCGATGGCGTAGAGGGCCGCCTTGGCGTTGAGCGTGTCGAAGACCGTCTCGACGAGCAGGATGTCGGCGCCCCCCTCGACGAGGCCGCGCACTTCCTCGGCATAGGCCGCCGCGAGGCGTGCGAAGTCGATCTCGCGGGCCGCGGGGTTCTCGACGTCGGCCGCCACCGAGGCGGTGCGGTTCGTCGGGCCGATCGATCCGGCGACGAAGCGGGGCTGCGCCGGGTCGGCCGCCGTGAAGCGGTCGGCCGCTGCGCGGGCGAGGCGCGCCGCCGCGCAGGCGATCTCGCGGGCATAGGCCTCCAACCGGTAGTCGGCGAGCGACACGGCATTGGCGTTGAACGAGTTGCAGGTGACGATGTCGGCCCCCGCCTCCAAGTATTGTTCGTGGATGGCCTGCACGGCCGCGGGCTGCGTCAGGCAGAGCAGGTCGTTGCAGCCGCGGAGCGGCACGGGGTGCTCCGCGAAGCGCGTGCCGCGGAAGTCGGCCTCCGTGAAGCCGTTGCGCTGCATCATCGTCCCGAACCCGCCGTCGAGCAGCAGGATCCGTTCCGCAAGTGCCTGTTCGAGCCGCTTCGTCATCGTTCGATCACTTCGATTTGATAGATTTTCGGCCACCGCTTGCCCGTCACGAAGAGCCGCTTCGCCGCCGGGTCGTAGGCAATGCCGTTCAGGACGTCGGTCGCGGGGGTGCGCTCGCTCTCGGGCAGCAGCCCCGTGAGGTCGAGCAGCCCCTCGGCGACCCCGGTCGCGGGGTCGATCATGAGGATGCCGTCCGTCGTGTAGACGTTGGCCCAGAGGCGCCCCTCGATCCACTCCAGTTCGTTGAGGAAGCGGACCGGCGCCCCCTTGTAGGTCACCGTGCGGCTCCCCGTGCGGCGGAAGGTCGCGGGGTCGATCGTGTAGATGTCGGCCGAGCCGTTGGAAAGGTAGAGCTGCCGGCCGTCGGTCGCGAGGCCCCACCCCTCGCCCGGGTAGCGGAAGTCACGGAGCTTCTCGCCCGTCGCCCGGCGGTAGACGTGGCAGGTGTTCGACTCCCACGTGAGCTGGTAGACGAGGCTGTCGAGGAGGGCGATGCCCTCGCCGAACTCGCCTTGCGGCAGACGGCTCACGGTCCGCACGCGGCCGGTCGCGAGGTCGGTCGTGCGGAGCTCCGAGCGGCCGTATTCGCCCGTTCCCTCCCACAGCAGCCCGTCGGCGTACTGCAGCCCCTGCGTGTAGGCGGCCGTGTCGTGGGGGTAGGAGGCGACGACCCGATAGGTGTATTCCCGGGGTTCGGGGGCGGCGACGGGGGCGGCGACGGGGGCGCGCCGGGGCGAGGCCCCGCCGCAGGCTGCCGCCGCGAGGCCGAAGAGCGGAATGAGAAGACGTATGATGTTCATCGTTTTTTCGAAAGCGGATTTCATCCGGCAAAGGTACGAAAACGGTGCGAAATAGATGCCCTTTTCGGCGGTTTTTCCTAAAATAATGGAGATATGTATGAAATTAAACGGATTATTTTCGTACCTTTGCACCCCGAATCGGCCGCAGAGGACCGCGGGGAGGCTCCCCGAAAGGCGGCCGCCCGGTGTCTCGGGGAGGCGCGGAAACGCCGCCCGGCGGCTTTCCGGAGCAGAAAACGAAACTAAAATCGATAAGAGCATGAATATTACGAGAGAACAGCGCGAAGGGGGCGTTTCGCTCCTGAGCGTGACGGTCGGCGAGGCGGACTACGCGGCCGATGTCGAGAAGGCGCTGCGCGACTACCGGCGCAAGGCCAACATCCCGGGCTTCCGTCCGGGCATGGTGCCGATGGGCATCATCAAGAAGATGTACGGCAAGGGGCTCGTCGCCGAGCACTCCTACCGCACCGCCTCGAACGGCGTCTTCGAATACCTCCGGAAGGAGGGAATCGACTACCTCGGCGACGTGATCCCGTCGGAGGAGCAGGGGGCGTTCGACTTCGACAACAACACCGAGTTCGAGTTCAAGTTCGAGATCGGCGAGGCGCCGAAAATCGACCTCGACCTCTCGGAGAAGGACTGCCTGACCTACCACCGCATCGCCGTCGACGAGAAGATGCGCGCCGACTACCGCTCGAACTACCTCCGCCGCTTCGGCCGGCTGGTCGATGTCGAGGAGGTCTCGGCGGACGAGGCGATCACCGGTACGCTCGACAACGGCGACATGCAGGTGCAGGATGCCTACGTGGGCCTCATCTCGATGACCGAGGAGGAGCGCAAACCCTTCCTCGGCAAGAAGGTGGGCGACAAGATGCAGGTGAACGTGAACGAGATCTACAAGACCCCGTCGCAGCGCGCCGCCATCCTGCAGGTCAAGGAGAACGAGCTGGAGGGGATCAACCCCCTCTTCGAGCTCGAGATCACCAAGATCCGCAAGTTCGCCGAGCCGGAGATCGACGAGGAGTTCTTCAAGATGGCCTTCCCCTCGGGCGACGTGAAGACGGCCGAGGAGTTCGAGAAGATGATCGACGGCCAGATCGCCGCCGAGCTGGGCCGTGAGAGCGACTATCTCTTCACCCTCCAGCTGCGCGACTACCTGATCGCCAAGGCGGGGCTGAAGATGCCCGAGGCCTTCCTCAAGCGCTGGCTCTACACGATCAACGAGGGCAAGTTCACGATGGAGGATATCGGGAAGGATTTCGACCAGTTCCTCAAGATGTTCACCTGGAACTATATCCAGAAGCACTTCATCGCCTCCGAAAAGCTGACCGTGACGCCCGAGGAGGCCGAGGCCGAGGCCCGGGCGCTGGCTGCCGCGCAGTTCGCGCAGTACGGCATGCCGTCGGCTCCGGCCGAGATGCTCGAGAACTACGGCAAGCAGATCCTCGGCAACAAGGAGCAGTCGCAGAAGATCTACGAGAAGCTCTTCGAGGTGAAGGTGGTCGAGGCGGTCAAGGCCAAGATCAAGGTCGAGGAGAAGCCGGTGTCGTCGGAAGAATTTGCGAATTTGGCCAAGACGCTGTAGTATTTTTCGCAAAAAAAACGTATCTTTGGACTTTGCAGGCGTGATGTTTGCAAAGTCCTTTTTTTCAAAACAGAAAAGAGATGGCTTCGGAATTTGAAAAATACGCCCGTGGAACGCGCGGCGTCAGCTCGCTGAAACTGCATGACTTCCAGTCGATCGCGGCCTCCTATGTCTCGCCGACGATCATCGAGGAGCGGCAGCTGAACGTCGCGACGATGGATGTCTTCTCACGCCTCATGATGGATCGCATCATCTTCCTCGGCGCACCGATCTACGACGACGCGGCCAACATCATCCAGGCGCAGCTGCTCTTCCTCGAGTCGGTCGATCCCGAGAAGGATATCCAGATCTACATCAACTCGCCGGGCGGCTCCGTCTCGGCCGGTCTGGGCATCTACGATACGATGCAGCTCGTCGGTTGCGACGTGGCGACGATCTGCACGGGGCTGGCCGCCTCGATGGGGGCCGTGCTCCTCACGGCCGGCGCCGCAGGCAAGCGTTCGGCGCTGCCCCATTCGCGGGTGATGATCCACCAGCCGCTCGGCGGCGCCCAGGGCCAGGCCTCCGATATCGAGATCACGGCCCGCGAGATCCTCAAGACGAAACGCGAGCTCTACGAGATCCTCTCGAAGCACTCGGGCGTCCCCGTGAAGAAGATCGAGCGCGACGCCGACCGCGACTACTGGCTCTCGGCCGCCGAGGCCTGCAGCTACGGCCTCATCGACGAGGTCCTCTCCCGGCGCGAGAAATAGCCCCCGGCCGTGCGGCGGGGCGGCTCGTGAGGGTAGGGCGGCTCGTGAAACAGGCTGTTTCGTGGGGCTCGGGCCTCGTTTAGTGCAGGGCGGGCCCCGGTGCGGCGGAGGTGCTGCCGCACGTTGAAAAAATAAAAAATCCCGATGCGTCCCCGGCGGGGACGCTGCGAACGGAAAAGATGACGCAGAAAAAGAACAACAACCGAAACGCGGACGGCAGCGACTGCTGCTCGTTCTGCGGCGCCCGACGCTCCGATGTCGAAATCCTCTTCCAGGGGCTCGACGGCGCCAATATTTGCAACAAGTGCATCGAGAACGGCTACCGCATCCTCGTCGAGAACGAGGTGGCGGGCCCGAAGCGGAAGGATGCGGCGCCCCTGCGCCGCGAAGACCTGCTCAAACCGGTGCAGATCAAGGCTTTCCTCGACCAGTGGGTGATCGGGCAGGACGAGGCCAAGCGGGCCATGTCCGTCGCTGTCTACAACCACTACAAGCGGCTGCTGGCCCCCGCCGGCGCCGACGAGGTCGAGATCGACAAGTCGAACATCGTGCTGGTCGGTCCGACCGGTACGGGCAAGACGCTCATCGCCCGCACGATCGCCAAGCTGCTGAAGGTCCCCTTCACGATCGTCGATGCCACGACTCTCACCGAGGCGGGCTACGTGGGCGAGGATGTCGAGAGCATCCTCTCGCGGCTGCTGCAGGTGGCCGACTACAACGTGCCGCAGGCCGAGCGGGGCATCGTCTTCATCGACGAGATCGACAAGATCGCCCGCAAGAGCGACAACCCCTCGATCACGCGCGACGTCTCGGGCGAGGGGGTGCAGCAGGCGCTGCTCAAGATTCTCGAGGGAACGGTGGTGAACGTTCCGCCCCAGGGCGGGCGCAAGCACCCCGACCAGAAGTTCATCCAGGTCGATACGCGCAACATCCTCTTCATCTGCGGCGGCGCCTTCGACGGCATCGAGAAGAAGATCGCCCAGCGGCTCAACACCCGGGCGCTCGGCTTCGGCCGCATCCGCACCGAGCAGGTCGACCGCAACAACCTCATGCAATACGTGCTGCCGCAGGACTTGCGCTCGTTCGGCCTGATCCCCGAGCTGGTGGGGCGTCTGCCGGTGCTGACCTACATGCAGCCTCTCTCGCGCGAGGCGTTGCGCTCGATCCTCACCGAGCCGAAGAATGCCATCGTCAAGCAGTACGAATGCCTTTTCGCCATGGACGGGGTCGAGCTCCGCTTCGAACCCGAGGCGCTGGACTACATCGTCGACAAGGCGATCGAGTTCAAGCTCGGGGCGCGCGGCCTGCGTTCGATCGCCGAGGCGATCATGACCGATGCGATGTTCAACCTCCCGTCGAGCGACGAGCACCGCTTCACCGTCACGCGCGACTATGCCGCTGAACGCTTCGGGCGTTCGAACGTCATGCACCTCAAGCAGGTGGGCTGATCCTTGGGCCCGGGGGGCTTCGGGGAAGGAATGCCGCGCCGGCCGGCGGAACGGCAGGGGGGGCGGACGGCAAGACCGCGGGGTCTGCCGGCAAAACTGCGGGGCCGGGTGGCAAGACCGCGAGGCCTGCCGGCAGGACTGCGGGGCCGGGTGGCAAGACCGCAAGGCCGGACGGCCGGAAGAACGGAGGGCCGGAGACGGCCGCCGCTGCGCTGCCGAAGCGGAAAAGAAAAGGGAATAACCAACAAACAATATTTTATATGGCTACTACATCCGAATTGAAACGCGTCGCCGACAACATCCGAGTTTTGGCGGCTGCAATGGTCGAAAAGGCGAAATCGGGCCATCCGGGCGGCTCGATGGGCGGCGCCGATTTCATGGCGGTGCTCTTCACCGAATTTCTGAACTACGACCCGGCGCGCATGGATCATCCCTACCGCGACCGCTTCTTCCTCGATCCCGGTCACATGTCGCCGATGCTCTATGCGACGCTGGCGCTGGCCGGCAACTACACGATGGAGGATCTGGCCAACCTCCGCCAGTGGGGCAGCGTGACGCCCGGCCACCCCGAGGTGGACGTGATGCGCGGCGTGGAGAACTCGTCGGGTCCGCTGGGGCAGGGCCATGCCATCGCCCTCGGCGCCGCGATCGCCGAGCGCTTCATGGTCGCCCGCTTCGGCGAGTGGATGGCGCACAAGACCTACGCCTACATTTCGGACGGTGCCGTCGAGGAGGAGATTTCGCAGGGCGTGGGCCGCATCGCCGGTCATCTCGGCCTCTCGAACCTCATCATGTACTACGATTCGAACAACATCCAGCTCTCGACGAAGGTCGAGGAGGTCGATTCGGAGGATGTCGCCGCCAAATACCGGGCGTGGAACTGGAACGTGCTGACGGTGAACGGCCACGATATCGAGGCGCTGCGCGCTGCCCTGAAGGCTGCGCGGAACGAGTCGAGTCGCCCGACCCTCATCATCGGCCGCACGACGATGGGCAAGGGGGCGCTGGCCGCCGACGGTTCGAGCTTCGAGAACAAGGTCTCGACACACGGGCAGCCCCTCTCGGCCGCCGGTGCCGACTTCGCCGCGACGATCCGTAACCTCGGGGCCGATCCCGAGCATCCCTTCCGCGCCTTCCCCGAGAGCGAGGCTGTCTTTGCAGCCCGCAGGGAGGAGCTGGCGAAGTGGAGCGAACAGCTGGCCGCCACGGAGAAGAGCTGGCGCTCGGAGAACAAGGCGCTGGCCTGCAAGCTGGACCGCTTCCTGAAGAACGAGCTGCCGGAGATCGACTACAAGTCGATCGAGATGAAGCCCGACGTGGCGACGCGCGCCGCCTCGGCGACGGTGCTCGGCGTGCTGGCTGACAAGATCGAGAATCTGGTGGTGGCTTCGGCCGACCTCTCGAACTCGGACAAGACGGACGGCTACCTGAAGAAGACCACCGCCTTCCGCAAGGGCGACTTCTCGGGCAAGTTCTTCCAGGCGGGCGTCTCGGAGCTGACGATGGCCTGCGTGATGAACGGCATGGCGCTGCACGGCGGCGTGATCCCGGCCTGCGGCACCTTCTTCGTCTTCTCGGACTACATGAAGCCGGCCGTGCGTCTGTCGGCCCTCATGCGTCTGCATGTGATCTTCATCTGGACGCACGATTCGTTCCGCGTGGGTGAGGATGGCCCGACGCACCAGCCCGTCGAGCACGAGGCGCAGATTCGCCTCATGGAGCACCTCAGGAACCACCACGGCGAGCGTTCGATGGTTGTGCTGCGCCCCGCCGACGGCGAAGAGACGGTGATGGCCTGGAAACTGGCTCTGGAGGAGGAGCGCCCCGTGGCGCTGGTTCTCTCGCGCCAGAACATCAAGACGCTGCCCACGCTGGGTCACCAGCGCCGCGAAGAGGCTGCGCAGGTGGCGAAGGGCGGCTACGTGGTGATGGACAGCGCCAAGCCGGCCGCCGTGCTCGTGGCGACGGGCTCGGAGGTGGCGACGCTCGTCGAGGGCGCCGAGAAGCTGGCCGGGGAGGGAATCGCCGTGCGCGTGGTGAACGTGCCGAGCGAGGGGCTCTTCCGCGATCAGCCGCGCTCGTACCAGGAGAGCGTCCTGCCGGCCGGCATTCCGCGCTACGGCCTCACGTCGGGCCTGCCGGTGAACCTGCTGGGGCTGGTGGGCGAGAACGGCATGATCCACGGTTTGGATCACTTCGGCCTCTCGGCTCCCTACAAGGTGCTCGACGAGAAGTTCGGCTACAACGGCGCGACCGTCGCCGCCGAGGTGAAGAAGCTGCTCGGCAAGTAGTCCTGCCGGCTTTCCATAATACGCGAGCGCCCCGATTCGGTCGGGGCGCTCATTTTTGTTTATCGGTAAGATGGCAGCACGAGATGCCGGCTGTTTCCGGCCGGTTACAGATCCTCCATCGCCTGCTCCTGCACCGCTTCGGTGTTGATCCGATCCCAGTATTGCAGCTTGACGAAGCAAGTCGTGACGTCCCGGTGGTCGAGCGACAGCTGAATATCGCCTTTCAGGATCTCGAAAACCGTACAATAGGTGCAGCGGTCCATTTGCAAGGCATGCAGCTTGTCGTTGTCGCTTCTCGGCTGCGTATATCCCTGGAATTCCTCGACGCAGGCGGAGGGCTCGCCGTACTTTCGGGTCAGCATCGATTTCAGCAATTCATAGCCTTGTGCGAGCGAGGACCAGTCGTCGCAGGCCGGGAAGATAACGCCGATTGTATGCACGACGTTGTGGGCCTTGAGGGTCGAAACGCCGATCAAACACCCTTTGAATCCGGCGAAGTCGCCTTGCAGGACCGCGGTGCCGTCCTGCGTCCCGAGATAGGAGAATCCGGCCGATTTCATCTTCGCCACATATTCGTTGAGGGTCCCGTCGATCGGCACTCCCTTGAAAGTCAGGTGTGCGGAGGCCGGTTGCTCCGGAGCTTGTTCCTGCGGTTGTGTTTGTGTCTGTGCCTGAGCTGACAGCAGGATGCCGGCCGTGAGCAGCGAAAGAAACAGTCGTTTCATGTCAGTCTGTTTTTTATGGGGTTATTGGATGGGGATGAGGCCCCGGTTTTCGTCTTTCGTGGACCACTGGACTTGCCAGGTGCGCCCGTCGATGCGGTCGAGCAGGATGAAGTTGTAGATGTTTTGGGTGGGGTACAGTTCGAAGCGGCCGTTCACCTCGTCGCTTTTCAGCGCGAGCGGCATCAGATTCAAGTAGACTTCGAATCGGTTCTCCCCGTTTACATCGAACTGGACCTGCCACATTTTTCCGTTGCGGGTGTCCAGTTTGATGAATGTCCAGATGTTTTGGGTCGGGAACAGCCGGTAGACGGCCGTCTCTTCCGATCGGACCGCTTCGGGGGTCTCGTCATCCGGATTGCAGGCCGCCTGAATGCAGAAGATCGACAGCAGACAGACGAGCATAAGCAACCGTTTTCGATAAGCCGAGGGCAGAGCCGAGCTTGCTCGGACTATGCCGAGGCGGGAAAAGGTGCAAGAAATTGAACCTTTTTTCATGGTTGTTTGTTTTAGGGCTCCTTCCGGTTCCTGCAAGGAGAGAATGAAACAAGAGGCGTGGAACCGTTATACTGCACCCTAAGTTGATGGTCCTGAGAAAACCGTGTGTACGGATGTAGTGATAGCAGCCCACGCCGAAGCGCGAGAACCGCTATGTTATCCTTGTACACGTTTGAAAGTTTCTCAGGTTTTCAACTTACAAGATAAGCATAACGCCTCTTTCGATATGTCGGATCGGCTTTATGAGTACGATCCATTTGCAAAGATAATGTTTTTTTGGTGAAACGGGTGCGGCGGAGCGGGCGTATTTTATGGGAATTGTCGTGTAGATAGAGCGGCCAATCGGTTCGCGCGGAGGAATGGATGGGAAAGATGTATTTTTTATCCTCGGGTTGCAGCCTGCGAAGGCGCGCACGAGCGAACCTGCTGGATGCGAGTTGCGGGCCTTCGCTGCCGGGAGGCTGCGGCCCGCTCGGTCTTTTCAAGGCCGAAATTCAAAATCCAAGATTCAAAATTACGGAATCGGACTGCTGTCTGCGGCCCGCCAATCGCTACGCGAATGCTTCCTTGCAAAAAGCCCGCAGCCGAGCGGACGGGCCTGCGACGTAGAGGAGCAGCCCTCCGCCCGGGGGCGGCTGCGGGCTGCTGCGCCCATTCGGGCGCAATTAAAAATGAAGAATTAAAAATGAATCGCTGCACCCAATGCTAATTCGTTTTCGGGCAGCAGCCTGCGGGGCACGCCAGCGACGTCGAGGAGCTGCGGCCCGCACGGTCCTGACGGACCGATTTTATTGGCAAACATTTCGACCCGAACTGGCAGCTGTGTGCCCTCTACTATGCGAAATCGATCCCGGAGGGATCGGCGGGCCGCAGCCTGGGGGCGGCGGAGGCCCGCAACTCGCGTCCCACAGGTCCGCGTCGTGCGAGCGCTCCGCAGGCTGCGACCCGAATCAAAATACACCCCCAAGCGAGCTCGACATCCCTATCTAATTTTGAATCTTGAATTCTGAATTTGCGGCTTCAACAAAGCCGCAAATTCGCCCCGCGAAGGCCCGCAGTTCGCGTCTGCCGTGGCGTCCGCTCGTGCGCGCCCTTCGCAAGCCGCGGCCCGATTCTGCATTTTTCATTTTTTAAGTATTCCCCTCAGCTTATTCGTGTCGTTTTATTCGTATCTTTGGCTGCGCCTTAGATACTCCGTCTCGGCAGAATCAAGCTGCCGCTTGTTTCTGCACTCGACTTTTCGTATCTTTGTCCCAAAGATTTTCAAACACATCCGACGATGAAAAGAGACCTGTTCGGCAAGGTCGTTGCCCTCGTGGCGGCAGCGGCGATGACATTTAGTTGCAACGACATGAAAAAGATTGAGCGACTGCCCTATCCCGAAACCCCGCGCGGCTCGGTGACGGACGACTATTTCGGCACCGTGGTGCCCGATCCCTACCGCTGGCTCGAGGACGACGCCTCGGCCGAGACGGCTGCCTGGGTGGAGGCCGAGAATGCCGTGACGGAGCATTACCTCGCGCAGATTCCTTTCCGCGAGGCGATCCGCAAGCGGCTGACCGAATTGTGGAACTACCCGAAGGAGGGCATCCCGTTCCGCCACGGCGGCCACTGGTATGTCTATCGCAACGACGGTCTGCAGAACCAGGCGGTCCTCTACCGCATGGCGGCGCCCGACGGCGAGCGGACCTGCTTCCTCGATCCCAACACGCTCTCCGACGACGGTACGGTGGCGCTCAATTCGACGGTCTTTTCCGAGGACGGCCGCTATTGCGCCTACGGCACCTCGGCCTCGGGTTCGGACTGGGTCGAGATTCGCGTGATCGATACGAAGGACGGCTCGACGCTTCCGGACTGGATCGAGTGGGTGAAGTTCTCGGGCGCCTCGTGGGCGGCCGATTCGAAAGGTTTCTACTACAGCGCCTACGATGCCCCGAAGGAGGGCGTCTACTCCTCGCAGAACCGCTATCAGAAGATTTGGTACCACCGCCTCGGCACGCCGCAGTCGGCCGACCGTCTTATCTACGAGGATCGCGAACATCCGTTGCGCTACTTCTCGGCCTGGGAGTCGAGGGACGGCCGCTGGCTCTTCATCATCGCCTCGGACGGCACCTCGGGGACGGAGGTGCTCGGCCGCAGAACCTCCGAGACGAAGTTCCGGACGATCCTGCCCGGCTTCGATGCCGACTACGGGGTGGTGGACTGCCGAAACGACACCCTTTATTACACGACCAACCGCGGCGCCTCGAATTATGCGCTGCTCCGGCTGGCGCTCGACGGCGGGGAGCCCGAGACGGTGATCCCCGAGCGTGAATTTCCGCTCGAAGGGGTCGGCACGGCAGGCGGCTCGCTCTTCGCCTCCTACCTCGAGCATGCCCAGCACAAGGTCTGCCAGTACGACTACGACGGCCGTCTCGTGCGCGAGGTGGCCCTGCCGGCGATCGGCACGGTGAGCGGCTTCGACGGCAAGGAGGAGGACAAGGAACTCTACTACACGCTGTCGAACTACACGACCCCCTCGACGATCTACCGCTACGACATCGCCACGGGCGTCTCGACGCTCTTCAAGGCTCCCGAGGTGCCGTTCGACCCTGCGCGCTACGTGACGGAGCAGGTTTTCTGCACCTCGAAGGACGGAACGCGCGTGCCGATCTTCGTCTCGCACCGCAAGGACCTGAAGCGGAACGGCGAGAATCCCTGTTACCTCTATGCCTACGGCGGCTTCCAGATCAACCTGACGCCCGGGTTTACCACCTCGGCGCTCCTCTTCATGGAGCAGGGCGGTGTCTACTGCGTGGCCAACCTGCGCGGCGGCTCGGAGTACGGCGAGGCCTGGCACCGGGGCGGCATGCTCGAGAACAAACAAAATGTGTTCGACGACTTCATCGCCGCGGCCGAGTGGCTCATCGACAACAAGTACACCTCCTCGTCGAAGCTGGCCATCGCGGGCGGCTCGAACGGCGGTCTGCTGGTCGGCGCCTGCGAGGTGCAGCGCCCCGACCTCTACGCCGTCTGCCTGCCGGCTGTGGGGGTGATGGACATGCTGCGCTACCACAAGTTCACGATCGGCTGGGGCTGGGCTGTGGAGTACGGCACGAGCGAGGATCCCGAACAGTTCGCCTACATCTACAAATACTCTCCGCTGCACAACATCCGCGAAGGGGTGAAATATCCCGCGACGCTCGTGACGACAGCCGACCACGACGACCGCGTGGTGCCGGCCCACTCGTTCAAGTTCGCCGCGACGATGCAGCACTGCCAGGCGGGCGAGGCTCCCGTGTTGATCCGCATCGAGTCGAAGGCGGGACACGGGGCGGGCAAACCCACCTCGAAACGGATCGAAGAGGCGGCGGACTGCTTCGCCTTCCTCTTCCAGAACATCGGGGTTCCCTACAGGGCTCCCGAGGCGGAGTAGCGTTTTACCGGCAACCGCGTTGACAGCGATCTATGAAAGTCTATAAGTTCGGAGGCGCCTCGGTCCGCAATGCCGACGGGGTGCGCAACCTGCGGAGGATCATCGACGATGAGCAGCAGCTCTTCATCGTCGTTTCGGCCATGGGCAAGACGACCAACGCTTTGGAGCGGGTCTTCGCGGCCGTGCAGCGGCACGATGCGGCGGCGGCCCGCGCCGAGGTGGCCGCGATCCGCGAGAGCCATGCCGCCATCGTCGAGGAGTTGTGGCGCGGCCCCCGGCGCATCGAACGCGTCGAGGCGCTGTTCGACGAGCTCGACGGCCTCGCCGCGCGCGACGACTACCGTGCCGAGGAGGCCGAGGCGTGGTACGACCGCATCGTCGCCTACGGCGAGCTGGTCTCGACGACGATCATCTCCGAATACCTCAATTACGCCGGGGTGCGGAATGCCTGGATCGATATGCGGCGGGCGCTGCGCACCGAGCAGCGCCACAAGGATGCCGAGGTCGATCTGGAGGCTTCGGCGCCGCTGCTGCGGGGGGCGGTCGCCGCGGCGGGCGGGACGGTTTTCGTGGGGCAGGGCTTCATCGGCGGCGCGCCCGACGGGACGACGACGACGCTCGGCCGCGAAGGGTCGGACTACTCGGCGGCCGTCGTGGCCAACATCCTCGACGCCGAGTCGATGGCCGTGTGGAAGGATGTGGACGGCGTGCTCAACGCCGATCCGAAGATCTTCCCCGACGCCGTGCAGATCGCCGAACTGAACTACCTCGACACGATCGAACTGGCCTACAGCGGCGCGCAGATCATCCATCCGCGCACGATCAAACCCCTTCAGAACAAGAATATCCCGCTCTACGTGCGCCCCTTCGGCGACAAGCGCAAGCCGGGCACCGTCATCCGCGGCATGTCGGCCAAGGTCGAGGTGCCGATCCTCATCCTGAAGAAGGAGCAGGAGCTGCTGACGATCCGCTCGCGCGACTTCTCGTTCGTGCTCGAGGAGAAGTTCGCGAAGATCTTCGCGCTGCTCGAACACTACCGCATCAAGGTCAACCTGATCCACAATTCGGCGGTCAACCTGAGCCTCTGCGTCGATCGCACGTGGCACATCGGCGAGGCGGTCGATGCGCTGCGCAAGATCGGCTTCGACGCGATGCGGGCCGAAGATATGGAGCTGCTGACGATCCGCGGCTATACGCCCGAACTGTGGGAGCGCTACGCCTGCTCGCAGCAGGTCTTCATCCGTCAGGCGACTCAGTCTACCGTCCGCATCGTCCGCAAGCGGGGATGAGCGGGGCGGCGGTTCCTTGCCGGAACCGCAAATTCAAAATGAAAAATTAGAAATTAAAAATGGAATGCAGCCCTTTCTTCAGCATTCAAATTCGGGCTGCAGCTTGCGAAGGGACGCACAAGCGGACGCAAAGGCGGACGCGAGAAGCGGGCCTTCGCGGGGCGAAGCTGCGGCCCGCACGGTCCTAACGAACCGATCCTAATTCAAGACAAGCCCGCAGCCGAGCAGAGACTGCGGCCCGCTGCACATCCTGTCGGAACCGCAAATTCAGCATTCAAAATAAGGGACCTTGGGCCGGGTCTGGCTCGTGCTCTTCCCGCCCCAATTTTTAATTTTTAATTTTGAATCTTGAATTTTGAATTTTTTAGTCCCTGCTTCCCTGCGTCCGTTCGATGCGTTCGATCGCCCGTGCGAGGTAGTGTTCGATATCCTCCTTCAGCCGGAGGTAGAGCGGGCATTCGGTGTAGTTCTCGTTGTCGAGCAGCACATCGCGGATCGAGCGCTGGGCGTTCTTGTAGTTCGCGATCTCGTTCTTAAGCGCCACGCCCCGTTTCTCCGAGGCGTTGATCCGGGCGAGCGAGAGCTGGCGCAGCTTGTCGCAGACGGTGTTGAGGCAGACCATCACCACATTGTCCATCAGCGTGTGGCCGTGCATGTAGAGGTAGGTCGTCTCGGGCGTGACGCCGCGTTTGCGCAGCAGCTCCTCGAATGCCTCCATCGGGCGGATCATCTCGGGATTCTTCTGCCGCAGCATCTTTTCGCGGCGCGCCACGTTGCGGCCGAGCCAGAGCAGCGTGTTATCGCCGTTGGCCGTCAGATCGAGGTAGCCCAACCGTACGGCCGCCTTGAAGTCGACCAGCGGAAAAACGTGCTCGGAGGCCATTTGCGCCGAATAGGCATACCAGACGAAGAGCGGGTAGATCACCCGCGAATACCCCGCCAGAAAATAGTCGAAGTCGAAGATGCGCGTGTCGTTCTTCGTCGCCTTTACGCAGACGTTGTGCAGCGAGGGGGCGTAGCAGAGGTAGTTCTCGGTGGCGTAGGCGTAGGTGTGAAACAGAAAGGGGGTCTCGTTGACGATGCGGGCCTGCTCGGTGCGCCCCTCGAAGAGGTGGTCGAAGTCCGAATCGACGCAGAGCAGCAGCTCCTCCGAGGCCTGCTCCGCCATGCCGAGCAGGATCTTCTTGCCCTTGGGCAGGTCGCCGCGGTCGGGAACCGAAATTTCGAACCGCAGGTAGGGGTTGCGGAAGTGGTCGAAGATCGAACGCCAGAAAGCGACATCCTCGTACCCCTCGACGTAGACGCGGACAAGCCGTTTGTCGGAGGTGTCGGGCAGCGGGGTGGGCAGCCCCGGATTGTGGTCGGTCTCCCCGAAGGGGTTCAGCCGACGCCAGGTTTCGCTGAAGTCGTAGGCCATGGTAAGGTTTTCGATAAGCCGGGGGCAAAAGCCGAACAAGTTCGGACGATGCCGAGGCGGGAAAAGCTGCGTGTAAACAAAGTCCTGGGTCTCCGCTTCTGCTGCGCCGGCCAGGCTGCCCGGTCGCGGGTCCGCTCCGCCGGCGCAGAAAAAGGCGGGTTCGTTCTTACAAAGATAATATTTTTATTATATTTGCACAAAAGGTCCCCGCTGTCCGAGCCGTACCGAGGCGGGAAGGGCTGTGCAAAAACGCTGTTCGCTTCGGGTCTCGGGCCGCGGCTTGCGAAGCGACCGCACGAGCGGATGCAGAAGCGGACGCGAGCTGCGGGCCTTCGCGGGGGCGAAGCTGCGGCCCGCTACAGTTCCCTTCGGAACTGTAAAAAAGTGAAAAAAATACGAACGAATCGACGAACCGATGGCACAAAACGACTGGAAATCCCGCCTGGGAATGGTCTACTCGACGAATCCTGATTTTGCCTACCGCACCGAAATCGCCGAGGAGCCGGCGACGCTGCCCCCGGCGCAGCAGGAGCTGCGCGTGTGGCTCGACCGCAAGCAGCGCGGCGGCAAGGTGGTGACGATCGTCCGCGGCTTCGTCGGCCGGTCGGAGGATCTGGCCGAGTTGGCGCGGATGCTCAAGACGAAGTGCGGCGTGGGCGGCGCGGCCAAGGAGGGCGAGATCCTCATTCAGGGCGACCGCCGCGACCGCGTCGTCGAGCTCCTCGCGAAGAGCGGCTACCGCTGCCGGAAGGCCGGAGGCTGACGAAAGCGCCGAATCGGAACGAAACCATGAAAAAACTGCTTGCATACCTGCTCGCGGCGGTGCTGCCGGGGCTGCTCGGCCTTGCGGATGCGCGGGCGCAATACTACACCTGGGGCTCCGACGCGCCCCAGCGCTGGCAGTCGCTGCGCGACGGCGGCGTGCGCGTCGTCGCGCCCGATACGGCGATGCGGACCGCCCGGCGGACGCTGCACTGGATCCGGGCCGTGCGGCCGACCGTCGGCAAGGGCTTCACCCGCGGACCGCTGCGGATCCCTTTCGTGGTGCACGCCGAGAATGCCGACGCCAACGGACTGGTGATGTACATGCCCAAGCGGGTCGAGTTTCTCTCGTCGCCCGCCATCGAAAGCTACTCGATGCCCTGGACGAAACAGCTCGTGGCCCACGAATACCGCCACGCCGTGCAGTACAACAACCTCGACCGCGGCGTCGTGCGCGTGCTGAGCCGGCTTTTGGGGCAGCAGGGGGCGACCGTCGGGCTGCTCTTCATGCCGATGTGGGCCCTCGAGGGGGACGCCGTCCTCAGCGAGACGATCATGTCCACCTACGGCCGCGGCCTGCAACCCTCCTTCTCGATGGGCTACCGCGCCGCGGGACGCGTGGGGCTCGACCGCCGGGGCCGCGAGCGCCGCAACGTGGACCGCTGGTTCTGCGGCTCCTATCGCGACTTCATCCCCGACCACTACGCGCTGGGCTACCAGCTTTGCGCCCACGCCTTCGACCGCTACGGCGAGAACATCTGGGACAAGGTGGGCCGCTACGGCGTCCGCAATCCCTACATGTTCGCCCCGACTCACATCGCCCTGCGGAAATACTACGGCACCTCGGTGCGCGAACTCTTCCGCGAGACCTTCGACCGGCTGGAGCGCTGGTGGGCGCCGCTCGCCGCCGTCGAGGCGAACAGCCGCCCGCTCGCGGCGGCCGACACGACCGACTACACCGTGTGGCGCTGGCCCCTGCCGCTGCCCGACGGGGGCACGGTGGCCGTAAAGAGCAGCTACGCCCGTACGGCGGCCTTCGTCGCGATCGACCCGGCGGGGTGCGAACGGGTGCTGGCCCGCGTCGGCGAGCTCTCGACACGCCCCGTGTTGGAGGGGCGGACCCTCTACTGGACTGAGTACGAGCGGTCGAAGCTCTTCGAGGAGCGGGTCGCGTCGCGTCTGTGGCGCTTCGAGATCGGCCGCGACCGGCGTCCGCACCGTGTCGCCTCGGTGCGCTCGGCGCTCTATCCGACCCCCTCGGCCGAGGGGCTGGCCTGGATCGAATACCGCCCCGAGGGGCGCTACGCGTTGGTCGTGGCGCACGAGACGCGCTGCCTGCTCCCCGAGGAAACGGAGCTGCACGGGCTGGCCTGGGACGATCGCACGCGGAGTTTCTACACCCTGCTGACCGATGACGGCGGCATGGCCCTCGCCCGGCTCGATGCCGCGGGGGCCCATCCGCTGCACCCCTCCGCCTACATCACCCTGAGCGATCTGCGGGCCGCCGACGGCCGCCTCTACTTCGGCTCGATCGCCTCGGGGCTCGACGAAGCCCACCTCTACGACCTCGCCGAGGGGCGCGAATACCGCCTCACGCGATCGACCTACGGCGCCTTCGCGCCGGCCCCCGCGGCCGAAGGGTTGCTCGTGACGACCTACGACCGCGCCGGCTACCGCCCCGCCCGCGTCGCGGAGCCCCTGATGGAGCCCGTCGAGCGGCGGACGACGCCCCGCGACCGGGTCAACCCGCCGCGCCGCACCTGGCAGGCGGTGAACCTCGATACGGTGCAGTATACGGAGCGCGATGCCGCGCAGCTCGCCGCCGAGGTGCCGGCGAAGCGCTTCCGCCGCCTGCCCCACGCCCTGAATCCGCACAGCTGGGCCCCCGTCGCTTTCGACCCCTTCCGGGCCGTCGATGAGCACGAGATCGACTTCAACATCGGGGCGACGCTTCTCTCGCAGAACCTCCTCTCGAATACCGAGGCCTTCGTCTCCTACGGCTGGAACGAGCGCGACGGATCGCTCGTCGATCTGGGGCTGCGCTACAACGGCCTCGGCGTCGAACTGGGGCTCGAGGCGGCCTTCGGCGGCCGGCAGCGCCTCTACCGTCTTGCCTCCTACGACGCCGGAAGCGGGCAGGTGCAGCTCCAGCCCCTGCCCGAGCTCGGAAAATACCGTTCGATGACCCTCTCGGCGGCGCTGCCGCTCCTTTTCGACCGGGGGGCCTGGCTGCGCCGGCTGACCCTTTCGGCCGCCTGGAACTGGTCGAACGGCCTGGTGGCCGACCTCGACCGCATCGTCTGGGAGGGGAGCCGCATCGCCAACCTCGACGACATCGGCTACGAAAAGGGGCTGCACAAGCTCTCGGCCGGCATCGGCTTCTCGGGGCAGGTGCGGCTGGCCTACCGCGACTTCCTGCCGCGCTGGGGCTACCAGCTGCAGACGGCCTATGCCTTCGATCCCCGGGATCGCGGCTTCGCCGACCTGTGGACGCTCTACGGCCACCTCTACCTGCCCGGCGTCGCGCCCCACCACTCGCTGCGGCTGGCTGCGGCCCGGCAGCAGAGCTTCGGGGGCTGCCGCTTCCCCGGGGGACGGCGGCCGCTGACCTTCAAGTCGGCGCTGCTCGTGCCGCGCGGCTTCACGACGGACGAGATCCAGACCGACGGATATGCCGCCCTCTCGGCCGACTACCGGCTGCCGCTTTGCTACCCCGAGTGGGGCATCCCGTCGGTGCTCTTCATCAAGCGCATCCGCCTCGGCGCGGGCTTCGATCTGGCCTCGTTCCGCCGTCCCGCCGCGAACGGGAACGAGCGCCGCACGATCCGCTCCTACGGCATCGAGGCCGCCTTCGACTTCAACGTGCTGCGCATGCCCGACTCGGCCACCTCGTCGCTGACGCTCTCCGTGTTCCGCCCCTCGAAGGGCGGAACGTGGGTCTCCGCCTCGCTCGGGCTGCCGTTCTGAATTTCGGGGCTCCGTCCGCCGTGCGGTATGGGCATAATCGGGCGGCAGCTTGATTATGCCCATACCTTTTTGTATCTTTGTCCCGTTATCTACCGTAGAACGACCTTTCGTATGACGAAAAAAACGAATACCCGCTGGGATGCGAGCCCGAAGACGATCCGCTGGATCTGGGCGATCGCCTTCGCACCGGTCGGCCTGCTGCTCGTGATGCTGCTGCTGACGGCGCTCGGCGTCTTCGGGCGCATGCCCTCCTTCGAGGAGCTCGAAAATCCGAAATCGAACCTGGCGACCGAGATTTACTCCGAGGACGGCAAGGTGCTCAGCACCTTCTTCATCCAGAACCGCTCCTACGTGCAGTACGCCGACCTTTTTCCGGCCGACTCGATCGGTTCGCTGCGTCTCGAGGGGCACGTCGTGCCCCCCGTGGTGGCGGCCCTCATCGCGACGGAGGACATCCGCTTCCGCAGCCACTCGGGCATCGACATTCCGTCGCTCGTGCGCGTGGCCGTGAAGACCGTGGCGCTGCAGCACGCCTCGCAGGGCGGCGGCTCGACCATCACGCAGCAGCTCGCGAAGAACCTCTTCCCGCGCGACACGGTGCGCAACCGGGGCCGCGTCGTCAAGACCGCGAAGCTGGTCCTCTCGAAGTTCAAGGAGTGGATCACCGCCCTGAAGCTCGAATACAACTACACGAAGGAGGAGATCGCCACGATGTACCTCAATACGGTCGCCTACGGTTCGAACGCGTACGGCATCAAGTCGGCGGCGCAGACCTTCTTCGGCAAGGAGCCCCACGAACTGGCCGTGCAGGAGGCGGCCGTGCTGGTGGGGGTCGTGAACGCCCCGACGCGCTATTCGCCCGTCCGCAACCCCGACAATGCGCTGGCGCGCCGCAACTTAGTGCTTTCGCGCATGGCCGCGGCGGGCGCCCTCACGCGGGCCGAGTGCGACTCGATTTCGGCTCTTCCGATCGTGCTGAACTACAAGCCCATTTCGCACAACGAGGGGTCGGCGACCTACTTCCGTGAGATGCTGCGCCTGACGCTTACGGCCCAGAAGCCGCGCCGCAGCCACTTCTACAACGCCTGGGACTACGAGGAGGCGCTGCGCGAGTACGAGGAGAATCCGCTCGTGGGGTGGTGCCACAAGAATACGAAGGCCGACGGAACCCCCTACAACATCTACCGCGACGGGCTGAAAATTTATACGACGATCAACTCGAAGATGCAGCGCTATGCCGAGGAGGCCGTGCAGCGGCAGATGGAGCGGGAGATCCAGCCCAAGATGGAGGCGCAGTACCGCTGGTCGAAGCAGCTCTTCGTCGGGACCGATGCCGAGGAGCGCGAGCGGATCATCCGGCGCGCCGTGCGCGGCTCGGACCGCTACCACGAGATGAAGCAGGCGGGGTACAGCGAGCGCGAGATCGAGGAGGCCTTCGGCCGGCCCGTGCCGATGAAAGTCTTCACCTACAAGGGCGAGCGCGATACGGTGCTCTCGCCGCGCGACTCGATCCTGCACCACAAGCGGATCCTGCGCGCCGCCTTCGTGGCGCTCGACCCCCATACGGGCTTCGTGAAGGCCTACGTCGGCGGGCCGAACTTCCGCTACTTCAAGTACGACATGGCCCGGCAGGGCAAGCGGCAGATCGGCTCGACGATCAAGCCCTTCATCTACACTTTCGCCATCGACCATCTGGGGCTCACGCCCTGCACGCTGGTGCCGAACCTTCCCGTCACGATCGAGACGTCGAACGGGACGGCCTGGTCGCCCAAGGAGGCGGGCAAGGTGGAGTACGACGGCGTGCTGCATCCGCTCATGTGGGGGCTGGCGCTGAGCCGCAACAACTATTCGGCCTGGCTCATGAAGCAGGCCAAGGAGCCCGGCGCGGTGGCCGATTTCATCCACAACATGGGCATCCGGAGCTTCATCGACCCCGTGCCGGCGCTCTGCGTCGGCTCCTCGGAGTCGAACGTCTATGAGCTGGCGAGCGCTTTCTCGACCTTCGCCAACGGGGGCGTGCACAACGACGCCGCCTTCGTGACGCGCATCGAGGACCGCCACGGCAACCTCATCGCCTCGTTCATCCCCCAGTCGCAGGATGCCATCAACGAGCGCACGGCCTACACGATGCTGACGATGCTCAAGCGGGTCGTCTCGTCGGGTACGGCGGGACGCCTGAAGTGGCAGTTCGGCCTCGACGATGCCGAGCTGGGCGGCAAGACGGGCACTTCGAACGAGAACCGCGACGCCTGGTTCATGTGCGTGGCGCCGCGCCTCGTGGCGGGCTCGTGGGTCGGCGGCGAGGACCAGCAGGTGCACCTCCTCTCGCGCGGCGAGGGCAGCGTGGTGGCCCTGCCGATCGTGGGCGACTTCCTCAAGCGGGTCTATGACGACGGCACGCTCGGCGTTAGCCGTGCGGACCGCTTCGTCCGTCCCGCGATGATGCCCGACTACGACTGCGAGATGTCGGTCGATCCCGCGGAGCTCGACACCGGGGAGGACGACTTCTTCGAATAACGGGCTTCTCGCGCGGGGCGGGCGGCCTATTTAAAAAGAACCTTTTCGATAAGCCGAGGGCAGAGCCGAGCTTGCTCGAGCTATGCCGAGGCGAGAAAAGGTGCAAAAAAATTGAACCTTTTCGATAAGCCGAGGGCAGAACCGAGCTTGTTCGGATTATGCCGAGGCGAGAAAAGGTGCAAGAAATTGAACAAAAAAGAGAGCATCGGACCATGAACATTGCCATCGTCGGCGCCAGCGGCGCCGTAGGACAGGAATTTCTGCGTATTCTGGAGCAGCGCGATCTGCCGATCGACCGGCTCGAACTCTTCGGTTCGCCGCGCAGCGCCGGCACAACCTGCCGTTTCCGGGGCCGCGATCTGACCGTGCGGCTCCTGCAGCACAACGACGACTTCCGCGGGATCGACTTCGCCCTCGTTTCGGCCGGGGCCTCGACCTCGCGCGAGTTCGCCGGGACGATCACCCGCCACGGCGCGGTGATGATCGACAATTCGAGTGCCTTCCGCATGGAGGAGGATGTCCCCCTCGTGGTGCCCGAGGTGAATGCCGCCGATGCGAAGCGGGCGCCGCGCCGCATCATCGCCAACCCCAACTGCACGACGATCCAGATGGTCGTGGCGCTCGCGGCCCTCGAACGCCTCTCGCATATCCGCCGCGTGCATGTCTCGACCTATCAGTCGGCCAGCGGGGCCGGGGCTGCGGCGATGGCCGAGCTGGAGCAGCAGCATGCCGCCCTCGCGGCGGGCGGGGTGCCTCCCGTCTCGAAGTTTGCCTTCCAGCTCGCCTACAACGTTATTCCGCACATCGACGTCTTCACCGACAACGATTACACGAAAGAGGAGATGAAGATGTTCAACGAGACGCGCAAAATCATGCACTCGGACGTGCGCGTCTCGGCCACCTGCGTCCGTGTCCCCGTGATGCGGGCCCACTCGGAAAGCATCTGGGTCGAGACCGAGCGCCCGATTTCGGTGGAGGAGGCGCGCGCCGCCTTCGCCGCCGCTCCGGGGGTCGTCGTGATGGACGAACCGGCCGAAAAGCGTTATCCGATGCCCCTCTTCCTGGCCGGCTGCGATCCGGTTTATGTGGGACGCATCCGCAAGGACCTCGCCTGCGAAAACGGCCTCGCATTCTGGTGCGTCAGCGACCAGATCCGCAAGGGGGCTGCCCTGAATGCCGTGCAGATCCTCGAAAGTCTGCTTTGAGAAGCTGCTAATTCTGAACGTTCTATTTCTTGCACCTTTTCCCGCCTCGGCAGAGCCCGGGCAAGCTTGGCTTTGCTCTCGGCTTATCGAAAAGGTTCGATTTTTTATTTGCAGTTCCGAATGGAACTGCAGCGGGCCGCAGCCTCCCGGCAGCGGAGGCCCGCAGTTCGTACCCGAACTTGGCGTGCACTCCGCAGTCTGCGGCCCGCACGGCCCTGACGGACCGATCCGAACTCAAGGCAAGCCCGCAGCCGAGCGGACGGGCGGCATCGACTGTAAGGAGTTGCAACCCTCCGCCCGGGGGCGGCTGCGGGCTGTGGTAGCCTTTGCAAGGCTTCCATTCAAAATGAAAAAAAAGTGGAAAATGATCTTTTCGGGCAGCAGCTTGCGAAGTACACGCAGGAGCGGACCTGCGGGACGCGAGTTGCGGGCTTTCGCGGGGCGAAGCTGCGGCCCGCACGGCCTTTTCAAGGCCGAAATTCAAAATTCAAGATTCTAAATTCAAAATGACCCTTCGGGCTGCAACCTGCGGAGGTCGCATACGACTGTAAGTATGGGGGATAAAACGAGATGTATAAAAGAAGAGTAGCGATATAACGATAAATAACCTGTATAAATCAAACGATTAGCAGGAAGACACCCACGGACGCGCCGCGAAACCAAATGTTACTTTGACGTTACATTCGTGTTACTTTCGGCTACCACTTGAACGCGGTGTTCGAACCGCAGTGTTACATCGCCACCGAAAACGGTCAGAAACGGCCAAATTTAGGTGGCGAATTTTCGTTTATGTCTCCTGCATAATAGCGTCTGTACGCAAGTATAGCCCCGATTTTAGGCCAACAGCGCTTATTATATTCGATCCAGTCGATATTTGTATTCAACTATTCGAAAATCGTTCAAAAAGCTCTTTGGGGATTGAAATCACACCTCGAAACTGTTCACCTCGATTCCTGGTTCGCGAAAAATGCGCGGCCATTTGGGCGGCCAAATGGATGGCCAAGAAAAAAACATATAAAAAAAACGAAAAATCCACAATGGACGGCCAAATGGACGGCCAAAAACGTGTAAAATAATCCGTCTAAAACGTCGGTCGCCGTTGAAAATGCCTCGAAAAATACACAAAAGACACGGTTAATACTCCCGATAGCGACGTATATTTTGTACGATTATAGACAACCTTTGGAGCGTAACATGTTAGACAACAACGATAACTGTTCAGACTATCGCTGTTTGCATGTCGAAAAAGCGCGCATGTATTATTAGAAGAACTTTTTTACACTGCCGAGCACCTGCCACACGCCTCTTATTATCGATTTAGGGATTTCCTGCTCGTCATATTCTTTGTTGATGGGTTCGAGGAGAATATATTCTGGATTCTGTGCCTTCCGTACTCGTTTAACCGTGCGCCATTCATCGGTCATGATACCATAAATTTCTCCGTATAAAAGATAGGTCTGCCAATCTTCGATTTTGCGCAAAGCGATGATGTCGCCATTGCTGATTAGTGGCTCCATGGAGTGACCGGTGATATTAGCCCAACTATCCGCCTTGTTATATTGAGGTAGATTTATGTACCCGGCAGGAAGACACGTCTGATCATTAAGCACCAAATCGAAGCCGCCACAAAAATCTACATCATAGTACGGTGTACCACTAATATCAACGTCTGTGCGGTGACTTCGGACTAATTCAAAATGATTTATTTTAAAAGTCTCAATAAACTTATCCAAAAAGGTGTCGGTTATACCTCTTCCACCATGGATGATATTGTTTATATATTGCGGTTTTACATCTATTTTGAGGCAATATCGGCTTTTGACAATCCGTTTTTTCAGTTTGCTTATCTCATTAGATAACCATCGTTCTTTGAGCACCGATATTTTCTCCATAAAAAATAAATCAAAATAATTTGCATTGTCTTAACAAGTTAAGGCGCAGTAAAGATAGTGAAAAAATTGAATTATCGACATGAAACGTTACTGGTTCGAATTATTGACGGAAAGTTACGACGATCTCGGTGCAATGATTCCCGACGGGTCGAGTAAGACTACAGCGGTCAATCGGGCAAAACGATGGATGAAGCAGCATGGTATCAGCTGCGCAATCCTCGCGATGAACAGCATGATGACCGGCAACATTCTCGATATGATACAAATCGAATTATAAATAATTGAAATCATGACACAGCAAGAATTTGAAGCCCGGACAGGCAAGCCGGTTACGCCGGAAGAGTATGAGCGAATCGAGGCCATGTATATGGCGGCCGGAGACATGGACAAGGACTTGTTCTGTGCCGAATACAAGAGGTTCGGCTCGAGTGCGCTTGTGGAGGAGTATTATCAGCAGATTACGGGTCTGAACGGAATGCTCGAAGCACGCAATAAAGAGTTGGCCGACGCTCGGCAGGAGCGGATGAACCTTGCGGAATTTCTCCTCGGTAAGGCGGCCGCCTACAATGATACGGATTTTCACCGGGCTGCGGTAGAACTTGTCGGTCGCAAGGCTGCGACGCTGTACAAGATCAAGAACGGATTCCCTCTTTGGGAAGAGGATGTGAAATATCTCGAAGAGATGTTGGCCGACTAATCTGTAGAACTAATCATCAAACAATATGGCAATGAAATATATCGAGTTACCTGCAGGCAAGAAGGCGCGAATCCGCCGTGCGCTGGGTGTAAGCTGCGTGACGCTGTGGTCGGTGCTGACCATTCAGACACAGAGCGCGCTGGCGGAGAAGATTCGCCGGATGGCCTTGCAGGACGGCGGACGGGTGATGAGCGAGGTGGACGTGACGAGCGGGTTCATGCCGAACTGCGAGACGGATTTCGTGCATGGCGACGGCGGTGTGCAGCGAATTATTCAAACCTTCTCGAACGGCGTTCGGGTAGTGTTCGACAACGACGCCTGCACGGCAATAATTCTTCATAATGAGAAACCGGTGAAGAATTACGAGCAGGTCGTCATTCGGGACTGGGGCGATATCGTATCTGAGATGCCGAGGCACAGCGATCTTTTCACAACCATCTGTTGTCCAATAGCGAGCATCTGCTGATCGATAAGCATGAAGAATACACAGTCAATGCCGGGTGCTACACGCTCTGTTGGATATGCTCAACACATAGAAGACGGTGTGGCGGGCTCACAACAACAATAAGCGCAAGAGCCAATGCCCGTGTTCGACGGAGTTACCCACGCGCAGCAGCGTCGGTTCGAACACTTGCTGTTCGACCCCGAAACGGGCGGCGACGAGAACAACCGCATGATGGAGCTGACCGACTTTGCGGTCATCGATTCCACCAAAGAGTTCTACGACGACGGCAAACCGAAGCCCTGCCTCGCCATCCGCTATGTATGGCAGGGAGAGACGGTCGAGTACACCGACGACAAAGGCAAAACGGTGCTTATCGAGAGGGACAAGGAGTATTACTCCTACACGGGTTCGCGCGTGCTTATCGAACAGGCACAAACGGAGTTCAGCAAGGAGGACTTGCCCGCGCCGACGGTAATACAGATTGCCGTCAATAAGCGAAACAAAAAGTTTTACAAATTCACTTGATATGGAAAAACAAACTTTCACGGCGGTATACCCGCAGCAGATGCGCCCCAGTCGATACGACGGGGCGCATTTTTTATGTTATTTGAATGAGTCGCCGGCCGAATACAAGGCCGACGAGGATGCCGAACCGGCAGCCGGTTTTGCCTACACCGGTCCGATGACCGACGGCGGCACGCTGGTGGAGTGCGACGAAAGGGAGCGCAGCAAACTCATCAACGCAATCCTGCGTACACGCTACCTGCAGACCGAGGAGGATGCCGTCAAGACCCACCGCCTGCAGCTGCTGGCAACGAAGGTCGGCATGGCAGAACTTTCCGACGAAAAGGCCGCCGAGTATGCGGCCGAATGGGAGGAGTTCGAGGCATTCCGCATGGAAACGATTCACCTCGTCGATTCGTGGGGATTGTAACCCGATAGCCTTTCGGGGGCGGGCATAAAAAAGCCCCCGGCCTGTTAGTAGTCATCTCACCTACATACTAACAACAATGCGACAGCACCGCACAGCCGGGGGTATCCTCGTCTGCGGAGCTGTCGCTTTTTTCGTGCGAGAGTACTTGCACGGTATGTAGGTGAGATACCGCAAAGATAACCATTAAAACTGAAATAAACACAATGAGAACACCGATTTCTTATTATGGCGGCAAGCAGACGATGTTAAAACACATCCTGCCGTTGATTCCACCACACAAGATTTACACCGAGGCATTCTGCGGAGGGGCCGCAGTCTTGTTCGCCAAACGTCCGGCCGAGGCCGAAATCATCAACGACATCAATATGGAGCTGACCAATTTTTATTGGTGCGCACAGGTCTACTATTCAGACCTCAAATGCGAGATCGACAAGACGCTGCACAGCCGCGACCTTCATGCCCATGCGGCGCACGTCAATGCCTATCCGCAGTTCTTCACCCCGCCGCAGCGGGCGTGGGCTGTCTGGGCTCTTTGTAAGATGTCGTTCGCGTCGATGATGGACGGAACGTTCGGATACGACTTCGGCGGAATGATGCCCAAAAAACTGCGCAATGCCAAAGATGAATTTACCGAACAGCTGTGCGCACGGCTCGAACGTGTTACCATCGAGAACCGGAACGCGCTCGACGTGATTGCCTGCTACGATGCGCCCGAAGCGTTTCATTTCGTCGATCCTCCGTATGTGAATTCCGACTGCGGACACTACGAAGGCGTATTCTCCGAGCTGAACATGGAGCAGCTCCTGCAACTGCTCGAAACCGTCAAGGGAAAGTTCATGCTTACGATGTTTCCGTTCGAGATGATCGACCGCTACGCTCAAAAGAACGGGTGGATTATCCATCGGGTCGAACGCACGATTAGCGCCTCCAAAACCGGCCGACGCAAACAGGAGGAGTGGATGGTCTGCAACTATGAGGAACGGACGCAGGCGTCACTATTCGGGGGCGGTATGTAGGCGTTCGAGGCGGGTTCGACGAAGATTCGATTCAATGCGAAAGCACCGTTCAAATGGCAATGGAACGCCACTCGAACGGTGCTTTTTTCTCGCTTTGCTTTGCACGTCTTGCACAATATGTAAACGGAAGTCGCATTTGCTTTACATATCTTCCGCCGTTTGCAAACGAAAGCCGCATTCGCTTTACATATCGATGCGTGTGCGAAACTTTTGTCGCATTTGGTTTTAGATGGCTTCAGCCCTCAAAAATTCGCATCTGGTTCTGAATTCCGTCGCATCTGGTTTTGCCGATTATATAAGGAGTTGCGGGCCTTCGCCGCCCCCCCCCAGGCTGCGGCCCGCTGCGCCCATTCGGGCGCAAATTCAGCATTCAAAATTCATGATTCAAAATTAGCTGCTGCCTGCCGAGTATCAGCCCACGGCCGAGCAGTTGAGCAGCCGATTGGCCGCTCGGCATCAACTGAAAGGAGCTGCGGCCCGCACGGTTCTGACGGACCCGAGCAGCGGCAGCCATTTTCTCCCGTCTCGGGAGCGCCGCTGGCATCGGCTTTGCATTTCCGGAGCGGAAAAACGTTTTCCTATGTTTCTTTTTACCCTTATTTCCGCCATGCTTATGACAACCGATGCAACCACCGAAACCCGCATCGAGGCGAAGGCGCTGCCCTATGCCTACGATGCCTTGGCGCCCGCGATCTCCGAGGAGACGCTGCGCTACCACCACGACAAGCACTATGCCGGCTATGTAGCCAAGCTCAACGAGCTGATCGTCGAAACGCCCTATGCCGGTCAGGCGCTCGAGGAGATCGTGCGCACGGCCGACGGGCCGATCTTCAACAACGCCGCGCAGGTCTGGAACCATGAGTTTTATTTCGAGGAGTTGAGCCCTTCGGCGCAGCACGAACCCACAGGGGCGCTGGCCGAGGCGATCGATGCGAGCTTCGGTTCGTTCGATGCGATGAAGTCCGAGATGGCGAAGGCCGCCGCCGCGCTCTTCGGCTCGGGATGGGTCTGGCTCGTCGAGGAGGCGTCGGGCAAGCTCTCGATTCTTCCGACGCACAATGCCGACACGCCGCTGCGCCACGGCTTGAAGCCGCTGCTCTGTCTCGACGTCTGGGAGCACGCCTACTACATCGACTACCGCAACCGCCGGGCCGATGCCGTCGCCGCGACGTGGGATCTGGTGGACTGGAAGGCGGTCGAACGGCGTTACCGGAGCCGGTAACCCTCGATCCGCAGCAGATACTCCTTGATCGGCAGTCCTCCGCCGTACCCCGTCAGCGCCCCCGAGGCGCCGATGACGCGGTGGCAGGGAATGACGATCGGGAGGGGATTGCCGTGGTTGGCCCGCCCGACGGCCCGGGCCGCCTTCGGAGAGCCGATGCGGGCCGCGATCGCTCCGTAGGAGCGGACTTCGCCGTAGGGAATCTCGCACAGCGCCGCCCAGACACGCTGTTGAAAGGGGGTGCCGGCCGGTCGGAGCGGCAGCTCGAACCGGCGCAGCTTTCCCGCAAAATAGGCCGCAAGCTGACACGCCGCCTCTTGCAAAAGGGGCGGCGTGTCGTCGTTTCGGGCGGCCTCGGCCGGAGCCGCGGCGGGCCCGGCCGGATCAAGCAACCCGGGCACCCCGGGCGTTTCGAGTATTCCGGGCATCCCGAGCGTTTCGAGTATTCCGGACATTCCGAGCGTTCCGAGCGTTCCGAGCGTTCCGGGCATCCCGGGCATCTCGGACATCCCAAATATCCCAGCCCTGGACATTCCAGCCATCCCCGGCGCCCCAGTTGTCCCAGCTATCCCGGTCGTCCCGGTCGTCCCGCCGAAGCGGATCGCCGTCAGAAAGCCGTCGGCGGCCTCGAGCGTCAGCGGCCCGACGGGCGAGGCGATCGCAAGCTGTTGCGTCATAGGTGTTCGAGCGTATAGGCGAGCATCTTCCGGCGGATGTTGGCCGTGTCGTCGGGCAGCATCGAGTGGTTCTGGTCGGGGTAGATCATCATATCGTACTGCTTGCCGGCCCGGTTCAGCGCCCGCGCCAGCTCGACCGTATTCTGGAAGTGGACGTTGTCGTCGGCCGTGCCGTGAATGAGCAGCAGGCGTGTCCGGCGGTCGTCGAGCATGCGGGCGAAGCGGATCGGCGAGTTGTCGTCGTAGCCGGCCGCGTTGTACTGCGGCAGGTTGTTGTAGATCTCCGTGTAGATCGTATCGTAGTAGCGCCACGAGGTGACGGGGGCCACGGCGATCGCCATCTTGAAGAGCCCGAGCCCCTTCAGCGCGCAGCTCACGGCCATGAAGCCGCCGTAGGACCAGCCGTAGATGCCGATGCGCGCGGCGTCCACGTAGGGCTGCGCGGCCAGATGACGGGCGAACGAGAGCTGGTCCTCGACTTCGAGGGCGCCGAGCCGTCCGTAGGTCGCCTTCTTGAAGGCCTCGCCGCGGAAGCCTGTGCCGCGGCCGTCCGCGCAGGCGACGATATACCCCTCGGCGGCCAACGCATCCTCCCAGTCCATCTCCCAGCGGTCGCGGACGCTCTGCGAACCGGGCCCCGAATACTGCGTCAGCAGCACGGGGTAGCGCTTCGAGGGGTCGAAGCCGAGCGGCTTGATGAGGTAGGCGTTCAGCGTGTCGCCCCGCTCGGTGCGGAAGGTGAAAAACTCCTTCTGCGGGCGCGGCGACGCCGCCAGTTCGGCGCGCAGCTCGGCGCTCTCCTTCAGGATGCGGACCCGCCGGCCGTCGCCCGCGGCGATTTCGACGCGGTTGGGCGACGCAGCCGAGGAGCAGGTGGCGATGTAGTATTTCATGCCGCGGCTCGGGACGACCGTGCAGTAGCCCTCGCCGGCGATCAGCCGCCGCTTGTCGCGCCCGTCGAGGCGGATGCTGTAGAGGGCGCGGCGCAGCGGAGACCCCTCGGTCGAGAGGTACCAGACCCGTTTGCCGTCCGTGCCGACGAGGTCGGTGACCTCCCAGTCGCCCTGCGTGATGACGTTCTGCAGCCCGCCCCGCATCGAGTGCAGGTAGAGGTGCATGCGTCCTGCGAGGCTCTCCTGCTTGACGATGAAGCGGTTCTTGTCGAGGAAGGTGATCGTCCGGTCGTCCATGCGTTCGACGTAGCTCTGCGAACGCTCCTCGTAGGCGACGTGCTGCGCCCCCGAGGCTTCGCAGACGACCAGTTCGAAGTGGTTCTGCCTCCGGTTGAGACGGTAGAACCACAGCCGGCCGTCGGGCGTGTAGCCGATGCGGGGGAGGTACTGGTCGCTCTCGACCCCCGTGTCGATCTGCGTGCGGCGCCCCGTCGCGAGGTCGATCGTCCACAGCTCGACCGTCGAGTTGCGCTCGCCCGCCTTGGGGTATTTGAAGGTGTAGGGGGTGTTGTAGAGCGAGCCGTCGAAGCGCATCATCGCGAACTCGGGCACCTCGCTCTCGTCGAAGCGCAGGTAGGCCAGCGTGCGGCTGTCGGGCGAGAGCGCGTAGGCGCAGGTGTTGCCGAACTCCTCCTCGTAGACCCAGTCGGTCGTGCCGTTGATGATGCGGTTCCAGGCCCCGTCGCCGGTCAGCCGGCGGGTCTTTCCGCTCTCGATCTCATACAGGTAGAGGTCGTTGCGGTCCGAGTAGACGATGCCGCGGCCGTCGGGCGTGAAGCGGGCGTCGCGCGGCGCCTCCGCTTCGTCGAGAACCGCCCGCAGCTCACCGCCGGAGACCAGATAGTAGGAGGTCGTGTAGGAGTGGCGGTAGATGGGTGTGCGGCCCGAGGCGATGAGGATCTGCCGCTCGTCGGGCGAGAAGGCGTAGTCGGCGATTGGCAGGTCGCGGGCCTCCGCCGGCAGCAGGCTCTCACCCGCACCGGCTGCCGCATAGCGGTAGCGGCGGATGTCGCCCTGCTCGAGCAGGGTGTAATGCTCGCCGTCGGCCATCGAGCGGACGCCGCGCACCGTCTCGTTCATCCGGCTGAGCCGGACGATCTCGTCGTAGGCCTCCCCGGCCGCGCGGGCCGAAAGGGAAAACAGGCCCGCAAGGGCCAGCAGGATAAGAGTCGTTTTCTTCATGGTATTTCGATCGGTGTAGGAAGAACGCAGCGGCAGGTGTGGCGCGTTCTTCGTTCTTCGCGGGCGCCGAGCCTCCGGGGGGCGCCGATTTTTGCCGGCCGGCCGGAAGACTATACTTCGTACGGGTAGCCGATGCGCTTTCCCGTCACGAATTTCGAGTTGTCCATCTTCGTGTTGAACTGGTCGACCGTGACGCGCAGGTGCTCGGCGTAGGGAGGAACGTAGGGGTCGAAGTCGAGGGCGAAGGCGATCGCCTCCTCGAGCAGCTCGACGAGCGCCGCGCGGTCGATGCTCCGTTCGCCGAAGCGTTCGACCGGCACGGCGCGGAAGCCGCGCCCCTCGACGAAGTAGCGTCCCTCGCCGTTGATGAAGAGGCGCCCGATGAGGTAGCCTTCGTCGGCGTTGCGGTTGAACTTGAACGAGTCGGAGAGAAAGTTGTAGATCCGCACCGCGCCGCAGTAGCCGCGGGTCGGGTCGGCGGCGGCGTAGCCGTTCTGCCGGACGGGGTGGGCGGGATCGAAGGCGAAGACGTCGGTCTGCATCTGGAAGATGAGCATCTCGCTGCCCACCTGCAACTGCGCCTCGAACTTGCCGCGGTCGCGGTATTCGAGCCGCACGCGGCGGTCGAGTTTGCCGTCGAGGGCGTCGTCGAGTTCGGAGGTGAACTCGAGCAGCGTCTCCTTCAGCAGGTTGAAGGCGGCGAAGGTGTTGTCGAAAACCCGTTGTTTGAGGGTCGTTTTGCGAATGATCGTTTGCAGGATCTGCTCCCGCAGCGGTAGTGTATCCATCGTATCGTAAGGTGCTTTTGAAGCAAAATTACAACTTATTTCAGAAAGAAACGCGTTGCGGTGGAATTTTCTTATCAATCCCGACTGAAAACCGGACCGCACGAACGCAAACAGCGGGTTTTTCTGGCCATCAAACGGGGCCCTTTCGGATGAAGCGGGGCTGCGAAGCCGAGGCTCCGGCCGCGCTCGACAGTGGCGGCATTCCCGGAAAATTTCGTATCTTTGTCCTTGTAAAGGAGCGAACCGGTTATGAAGATCACAGTAAGAGAGGCGGCCGCCGCCGATGCCCGGCTCATCGCGCAGGCCGTGGCGATGGCGATGGGCGAAGAGATCGCAAAGGCGTATTGCGGAGTTGAGAACTTCCTGGAGGTGCTGACGGAGATCGCACGGATGGAGGATTCGCAGTACAGCTATCGGAATGCGCTCGTGGCGCTGGCGGACGACCGGCCGGCCGGAGCGATCGTCGGCTACGACGGGGGCTCCCTGCACCGGCTCCGCGACCGGACGCTCGCCGTGATCCGCCGCTTCAATCCCCGGCTCTCCGTCCTGGAGGAGGAGACCGGGGCGGGCGAGTTCTATCTGGACTCCGTCGGGGTGCTGCCCGAATTCCGGGGCTGCGGCATCGGGCGCCGCCTCCTGCTCGCGATGAAAGAGCGGGCGTTCGCCGCGGGGCATGCCTGCGTCGGGCTCCTGGTGGATGAGGCGAATCCCGATGCGGAGCGGCTGTATGTCGCGCTCGGATTCGCCCGGGTCGGGACGAAACGCTTCTTCGGCCATCGGATGTGGCACCTGCAGGCGCGATCGTCCGAGTGTATGGAATAAAGGAATGGCGGCTGCCCGATGCGCAGCCGCCATTCGTCGTTTATCGCGTGCTCTTTTCGCGGGTGCCGGGACGCTTTCGCCGCCTCCGCTCCCCGCTCCCGCTTTTGCCGCCGCTACCGGATGCGGATGCGTTCGCCCGCCGCGAGGCCGCCGCGCTTGTGGAGCCGGTTCATCCGCTCGATCCGTTTCATCCGGATGCCGTAGGTCTGCGCCACGGCATAGGCCGTCTCTCCCTCGCGGCAGATGTGGAACTGCTCCTCGCCCTCCCAGCGGTTCTTCTTGCGCTCGATGTAGATCACCTCGCCCGTCATGGGCTTGCCCGAGCGGTCCGTGATGTCGTTGAACTTGCGCAGGCTGCGTGCCGAGAGATGGAGGGCCCGGCCGATCCGCCGGAAGTCGTCGCCCTCCCGGGCCAGTACGTAGCGCACGCCGTTCGTAGCGTAGATGTCGTAGCCTCCGACCGAGGCGATCGCCGTGCGGAAGTTGTCGGGATCGATGCCGGCGGCGGGGGCGGGAGCGACGGAGCTGTGGTCGGCGAACCACTCGTCGGGCTGCTTCTGGTGGCGGCGGGCGTAGAGGCGGCCGCCGTCGGGCCGGTCGAGCAGGTAGAGCTGCGACTCCTCGATGATGCGGATGAGCCGCTGCGCATAGTCGGGGGCCGTGGCGTAGCCCGCCGCCTTCAGGCCGCGCGCCCAGCTGCGGTAGTCGTCCGAGGCGTAGGCGAAGAGCGAGTCGTAGCGCGGCTGGCGGTCGAGAAACTCGGCGTGGTCGTGATACGACGCCTCGACCGAGGGGTAGGCGCGGAAACATTCGCCCTTGGCGTCGTCGTCGTGGTAGACCTTCCGGCCCGTCCAGTCGCGCTTGCACTTGATGCCGAAGTGGTTGTTCGACGAGCGGGAGAGGGGGCTGTTGCCGCAGTCGGATTCGAGGATGCCCTGCGCCATGGTGATCGAGGCAGGGATGCCGTAACGCTCCATCTGGTCGATGGCGATCTGCTTGTAGCGCTCGATGTACTCCTCGCGGCTCTGCCGCGCGGAACCCTTGTGGCGGGACTGCGCCGCGGCGCCGGTCGCGAAGAGCAGGGCGAACAAGATTCCGCCCGATATGATTGCTTTTTTGGAAATATTCATTATCTTTGTTGAACGTTTGGACAAAGATACGAAAAGCCGAGCGCAAAATGCAAACGAAGTTTGCAGATTTTGCCGAGGCGGAGTATCTAAGGCGCAGCCAAAGTACGAAAAGCCGAGCGCAAAATGCAAACGAAGTTTGCAGATTTTGCCGAGGCGGAGTATCTAAGGCGCAGCCAAAGTATGAAAAGCCGAGGCAGAAGCAAGCGAAAGCTTGATTATGCCGAGGGTTGCGTATCGGGCCGGGTGCCGGCCGAAAAAACGAAAAATAACATTAAAACCCCATAACGTATGTTTACGGAAAACGCCAACCGGATTTTCGAACGTGCCATCGCCGACTATCACCGCTGGGACGACGTCGATCATCCGATGGAGAACCCCTTCGAGGCGGGTTCGCTCGATCACCTGCTCTACCGCAAGAACTGGATCGATACGGTGCAGTGGCACCTCGAGGACATCATCCGCAACCCCGAAATCGATCCCGTCGAGGCGCTGGCTATCAAGCGGCGCATCGACCGGTCGAACCAGGAGCGCACGGACATGGTCGAATACATCGACTCGTACCTGCTCGACAAGTACCGGACGATCGTGCCGGCCGCCGACGCCCGCCTGAACACCGAGACGCCCGCCTGGGCGATCGACCGCCTCTCGATCCTGGCCCTGAAGATTTACCACATGCGCGTCGAAACGGAGCGCACCGAAGCCGACGAGGCGCACCTCGCCGCTTGCCGCAAGAAGCTCGAGGTGCTGCTTCAGCAGCAGGTCGATCTGTCGCGGGCGATCGAGGAGCTCATCGAGGACATCGAGGCGGGTCGCAAATACATGAAGACCTACAAGCAGATGAAGATGTACAACGACCCGGCGCTCAATCCGGTGTTGTATGGCAAAAAATAACGGACTGCCGCGCCACCTGCTGGTGATGCGCACCTCGGCGATGGGCGATGTGGCGATGCTGCCGCACGCCCTTCGCGCGCTTCGGGCCGCCTATCCCGGGCTGCAGATCACCGTCGCCACGCCGGCGATGTTCCGCCCCTTCTTCCGCGGCCTCGACGTCGGTTTCGTGGATGTGCGGACCCGGGACGAGCATCATACGCTGCGGGGCATGTGGCGCCTGGCGGCCGAGGTGCGGCGCCTCGGCGTCGATGCCGTGGCCGACGTGCACGACGTCCTGCGCTCGAAGGCCTTCCGCCTCTCGATGCGGCTGCACGGGGTCCGCGTGGCCTCGATCCGCAAGGGGCGGCTGGCCAAGTACCGCGCCCAGGGAACGGGCGGCGGCTTCGCGCCGCTGCGGCACAGCGTCCTCCGCTACTGCGACGTCTTCCGGCGGCTGGGCTTCGTTTTTCCGGACCCCTCGCCGGCCGTGAAGCCCGTCTGCGACAATCCGATGGGGGAGAAACGGGGGCTCTGGCTCGGCTTCGCCCCCTTCTCGGCCCACGCGGGCAAGACCTGGCCCGAGGCGCATGCGCGGCGGCTCGTCGAACTGCTGGCGCCGCGCTGCGACCGCCTCTTCATCCACAGCGGCGGCGGCCGCGAGCAAGTTTTCGCCGAGGAGATGGCCGCCCGCTACCCGCAGGTGACGGCCCTCTTCGGGCGGGTCCGCTTCGCCGGTGAATTGGAGGTGATCGCCCACGAGGATTGCCTCGTCTCGATGGATTCGCTGGCGATGCACATGGCCGCGCTCGTGGCGACCCCCGTCGTCTCGATCTGGGGGGCGACGCACCCTGCCCTCGGCTTTCTGGGGTGGGGCTCGCCGCTGTCGCAGGCGCTGCAGGCGTCGATGCCCTGCCGCCCCTGCTCGGCTTTCGGCGCCCGCCCCTGCTGCTACGGCGACTACCGGTGTCTGGAGGCTGTGCGGCCCGAACAGGTGGTGGCGAAGGTCGAAGAGGTGCTCGCGAAAGGGACGATATAGCGCGCCCCCGGGGCAATGATCGAATGAAGCCCGCCGGAAATTCCGGCGGGCTTCGCCGTTTTCCGGGGCGGCGGTCTGTGTGTCCCGCGGGCTTTTACCGGCTCCGGTCGCCCCGGTCCTGATCGCAGTCTCGGTCTCGATCTCGGCTCCGGTCGCCCTGGTTGCTCCGGCTCCGGTCGCCCTGGTTGCTCCGGCTCCGGTCGCTTCAGTCCCGGTCCCGGTCCCGATCGCAGTTTCGGTCTCGGTCCCGATCGCAGTCTCGGTCTCGGCTCCGGTCGTCCCGATTCCGATCGCGGTCCCGATCGCGGTCCCGATCGCGGTCACGGTCTCAGTCTCGGGCGCTCCGGTCACTCCGCTTCCGGTCCCGGTCGAGCGAAAGACGGTCGTCGATCATGCGGTCGGCATAGTCCTGCAGCAGGGCGCGGCCCCAGTCGGCCATCCGCTCCGCTTCGGCCGCGTCGTAGCGGTCGGCCGGCGCCGTCATGCAGGGATCGTTCGCGATGTCGTAGACGGCCGTGATCCGGGAGGCATCCGGCGAGAGGAGAACCGCATAGCGCAGCCCCGTGATGCGGTACTGGTTGTCGGCGAAGCTGATCGCGTAGTGCTCGGCATCGGCGAAAAGGTCAGTTCCGAGGGCGACGTAGTCGTGCGGGTAGTGCAGCAGTCCGAGCAGGGTCGGCTGGATGTCGAACTGCGCCATGACCCGGTCGTCGATCCGCCCCGGGGCGATCGAGCCGTCGGGCGCGTAGAGGATGAACGGCAGCTGGTATTTCAGGTAGGGCGTGTCGTAGGGCGTATTCCGAAGGTCGCGGCAGCCGTGGTCGGCCGTGATGACGAAGAGGGTGCGTTCGAACCAGGGCTGGCGGCGCGCCTTCTCGAAGAAGTGGCGGATGGCCCGGTCGGTGTAGGCCATGCTCCGCTGGGGCGAGGGCTCCGCATTGCGGAAGCTTTCGGGCACCCACGCTTCGGGGGCGACGAAGGGGGCGTGGGGGCTCAGGGTGAACCATCCGGCGAAAAAGGGCTCTTTCATTCGCGAGAGATCCTCCGCGGCATAGGCCCCCATGGCATGGTCGAAGATGCCCCAGTGGCCGTCGTACGCCGTGTCGTCGCCGAAGGCCGCCCGGTCGACCACCCGTTCGAACCCGACGGCGTGCGCCAGCTGGTCGAGGTGGTACGATCCGTGGTTGCAGCCGTAGTAGAAGACCGTCGAATAGCCGATCCGCCGCAGCAGATGGGCGGGCGTGTCTAACGTGTTGCCGTTGTAGGGCGAGAGGACGTAGGACATCGGCGCGAAGGTGGGGAAGCCGCCGAAGATGGCCGAGAGCCCCTCGACGGAGCGGACCCCCGTGGCGAAGAGCCGCGGGCAGACGAGGCTCTGCGAGGCAATCGAATCGAGAAAGGGAACGAAGCCCCGCAGATCGTCGTTCGGGGCGGCGCAAAGGCCGTCGTACCAGATCGCATTGCCGCTCTCGATCGTGATGACGACGACATTGCGGTTCGCGGGCGGCAGGGCGGAGCCCCGGTGGAGGGAGGTGCGGCGGGCGGCGAGCTCCGCGGCCGGGAAGCAGTCGAAGCGGTGGAGCTCGTCGTGCTTGTTCAGCGAGCGGAGCAGGCAGAAGGGGCTGTTCAGAACGACATCGACCTGCGGCGCGCGGTCGATGTAGAGCACGGCGTCGCCGATCGACAGCGGTTTGCCCGAAACGACGAATCCCCGCATGGCACCCAATGCCGCGGTCGCGCCGAACAGGAAGACCGCCGTGCGGGAAATTGCTATATATTGCTTATTTTCAGAATTTTGCGATTCTTTCGGGGGGGGGTGTTCAGGCGGTTGTAGAGACGGATCGTCAGGGCGATGCAGCCGATGGCGAGCAGGTAGGCCCACCAGTAGTCCCGCAGATAGGAGAGCGTGATACCCGTCCAGTTGGGATCGGCGGCGATATCGGCCAGCGAGCTCCAGCGGAGCCGCGATCCCGCGAAGCGGAAGAAGGGAATGTCGCCGATGTTGATCGCCAGCAGCAGGGAATTGGCGACGTAGTAGCAGGCGTCGGCGAGGCGTCGGCAGCCGCGCGTCCGGACGAAGGGGAAGGGAAGCAGACGCAGCAGCAGGAAAGGGGCGTTGAAATAGACGACGGCCGAGAGGTCGAACAGCAGGCCGGCGGCTGCGAGCCGGGCGAGTTCGCCGAGGCTCCGGACCTCGACCAAGTCGTAGTTGTAGGCGACGAAGAGGAGGCGGGTGCTCCAGAGCATGAGCAGCGCCGCGAGGAGTTGGAAGCCGGTCCGGACCGGGAGGGAGGCGTGGAAGGATCGCATGTTCGGGTTGTTGGTTTTGGTAAAGTGTTTTTCGTATAAAGGGTTTTCGGGTAACAGGTCCAATTTTTTTATTTGCAGTTCCGAATGGAACTGCCGCGGGCCGCAGCTGCCGGTTGCTGCTGGGGCGTTTTGCCGCAAATTCGATTGCGAAGCAATCGGCAGCCCGCAGCCGCCCCCGGGCGGAGGGCTGCTCCTCTAAAGTCGCAGGCCCATCCGCTCGGCTGCGGGCGCGTCTCGAGCTGGAATCGGTCCGTTAGGACCGAGCGGGCCGCAGCTTCCCGGCGGCGGAGGCCCGCAACTCGCGTCCTGCAGGTCCGCTCGCGCGCGCCCTCCGCAGGCTGCAGCCCGCAGACACCAGCCATTCAAGGTTCTTCTGCTGTCGTCGGGCGGCGTTACCGGCCGTTTTCGGCGATCAGCCGGCGGATGCGGTCGTTGAGGGCGTCGGCCGCGAGGAGCGTTTCGAGGGTCATGTGCATGCGGTAGCGCCAGAAGTGACGCGAGTTGGCCGGCACGTTGATCCGCTCCTCGGCGGGGTTCGGGCGGCGCAGCTGTCCGTCGATCGCGAGCCAGTCCTGCCAGGGCAGGATCGTCAGCATGGCGGGCGAGGCGAGGTGCTGCGCAACGATCCGTTCGGCGATCTCCGGCGTGCAGGTCGCGGGGGCCTCGCCCCGGCCGCCGAGCACCTCGCGGTAGAAACGCCCGGTCAGCGCCCGGTCCTCCTCCCACCAGGCGCGGATCGGGTTCATGTCGTGCGTCGAGGTGGTGCAGACCGAGAGGTAGGGATAGCGCTGCGGATCGCCGAAGGCCGCGCCGAACTCCTTGGGCATGCGCTGAATCTCGAGCGAGAGAATCTGTTCGCCGGCCATCACGTCGGGAACGCAGTGGGGGATCATTCCCAGATCCTCGCCGCAGACGAGCATCCCGGTCGCGGCGATCAGGGGCGGCAGCTTGCGCAGCGCCTCGCGCCGCCAGAAATCGTCGTGGCGGCGGTAGAAGAAGTCGTCGTAAAGCCGGTTGTAGCAGCGCTGCTGCTCCTCGTCGAGGGCGCGGAACGGGGCGGTCCGCTGCGCCGCGATGCGGGGATGGTAATGGCCGGGCCGGCGCTCGTCCTCGACGAAGAGGACGTCGTCCGTGCGGTCGATCGGGGCCGTGTGGCGCGCGGGGTCGAAGCGGAATCCGTAGGCGGCGATCTCCTCCGCGGTATAGGGCAGGGCGGGGCTGAAGCGTCCCAGCAGCGCGTTGACGGCTCGCACGGGAACCTCCCAGATACGGAAGAAGCCCAGAATGTGGTCGATGCGGTAGGCGTCGAAGTATTCGGCCATCTTGCGGAAACGGCGTTTCCACCAGGCGTAGCCGTCAGCGGCCATCCGCTCCCAGTCGTAGGTCGGAAAGCCCCAGTTCTGACCCGTCACCGAGAAGTCGTCGGGCGGGGCGCCGGCCGAGGCGTCCATGTGGAAGAGCTCGGGGGCGGCCCAGGCATCGACGCTCGTGCGGCTGATGCCGATCGGGATGTCGCCCTTGAGAACCACGCCGCGGGCGTGGGCGTAGTCGCGGACGGCCCGCAGCTGGCGGTCGAGGTGGAACTGGACGAAGCGGTGGTAGTCGATCTCGTCGCGGTGCGCCTGCTCGAAGCGGGTCGCGGCGGCCGGATCGTAGCGCTGCATAGCGCCCCAGCGGCGAAAATCGGGGGTGCCGTAGAGGCTGCGCAGCGTGCAGAAGAGGGCGTAGGGGCGGAGCCAGTCGCTGTTGCGTTCGAAGAAGCGGCGGTACGCTTCCGTGGCGAAGGTGCGGGCCCCCTCCTGGCGGTAGAGGCGGTGCAGGCAGTCGATCTTGGCGCGGTTCACCCGCTCGTAGTCGATTGCGGGAAGGGCGTTGAGCTCGCGGCCGAGCGCCTCGAAGCGGGCCTCCTCGGCGGGGTCGGCGAGCCGGCCGACGTTGGAGAGCCGGATGTACTGCGGATGGAGCGCGAAGGCCGAATTGGCGTTGTAGGGGTAGGAGTCCTGCCAGGTGTCGCTCATCGTCGTGTCGTTCACGGGGAGGATCTGGATGATCGACTGCCCCGTGCGGGCGGCCCAGTCGATGAGCAGCTTCAGGTCGGCGAACTCGCCCACGCCGAAGCTGCGCTCCGAGCGGAGCGAGAAGACCGGAATCGCCACGCCTGCGCCGCGCCAGGCGGGGAGGTCGAAGCGGGGTCGCAGCGAGTCGATCACCGTGGTGCGGCCGGCGGGCAGGGCCTCGTCGAAACGGCGGTTGTCGCCCCGCTCCCAGGCGACCGTCGCGCCCGTGGTGCGGTCGATGATCGCGAATTTGTAGGCGAGGGGGGGCTGCAGCCGGCTGCGGGGGATGCGGGCGCACCAGAGAGGCGCCTCGGCGTCGTCCATCGCGATGCCGCGGCGCGGCTCCCAGTCGCCGAGCGCCGGCCCCTCGCCGACCAGCACGAGCCGCTGCGTCGGGCGGACGACAGGCGCTTCGGCGCGGATCACCACCTCGTCGGCGGCCAAAGGGAGAGCGGAGGATGGCTCGGGCGTGCCGGTGCCCAAGGACCGGACGGAGAGACGATCGGGACGGGCGAAAATGCCCTCGGTGAACATCGTCGAACGGAAGGGCCGGTCGTCGGGCGCCTCGTGCCAGCGGTCGAAGAGATCGATCGTCGAGGCGGAGGAAGTGGCGGCCGGGGATGGTTTTTGACTCGTTCCCGGGTTTGCTGTTTCCGGGCTGGGTGCTGGGGCGGGTTTCCGGCCGGGCTCCGGGTTTGAGTCAGGATTGAGGTTCGGATTAAGGTTTGGGCCGGGTTCGGGTTCGGGTTCGGGGCTCGGCGTTGCGGCGAGGCGGAGAAGGTGGGGAGCGCCCCATTCGCGGCGGATGACCTCGTCGCCGCGGCGGACCTCATAGCGGTAGCACAGCTCGTGCGCAGGGTTCTCGATGCGGATCGTGCCGTACCAACAGTCGCCGGCACGGCAGGATAACGGACAGAGGCGGGTCCCGGTCGGCTCGTCGAGCAGCAGACAGAGCGTCTCGCCGTAGCGGGCCCGGTAGGGTATCTGAAGATGAAGCGTCATAGTCGATGGCATTTTCCGATGACAAAGATAGCAAAAACGGAACAGGAACAAAACGGTTTCGGCTGCAGCGGTCGATGAAAAGGTGTTTTTGGGAAGATGGCTGCCGATGCTGGGCCGCCGTTCGGATTTTCGGCCTTGAAAAGGCCGAGCGGGCCGCAGCCTCCGCCCGGCGGAGGCCCGCTTACTCGCGTCCGCCTTTGCGTCCGCTCGTGCAGGCGCTTCGCAAGCTGCAGCCCGATTCCGAATGCTCATTTTTAATCTTTCATTCTTCATTTTGAATTGCGGCTTCTCGGAAGCCGCAGCAGCCCGCAGCCGCCCCCGGGCGGAGGGCTGCTCCTCGAAAGTCGCAAGCCCGTCCGCTCGGCTGCGGGCTGCCGCCTCCCGCCGCAAAACTGCGAACTTGCAAACCCGCGAACCCGGCCGAATCAGCCGAACACTTGCTTTTTACTCCGACTTTTCGTACTTTAGCACCGCCTCCCTAAAAATTAAAAGAGAGCGCCCCATAGAAGATGCGCCGAAACAAACTTTACCGATTCTTTACCGAAACGATCTTCGAGCGACGCGAGGAGGAGTGGCCCACGTCGGCCGCACGGATGCTCGTGCGGTTCTACAAGCTGCTTTTCTATATGATCCGCGGCCTGCTGAACCACGGCACGCTGGTCCGCAGCGCAGCGCTGACCTACTACACGGTCATGTCGCTCGTGCCGATCATCGCCGTGGCCTTCGCCATCGTCAAGGGCTTCGGCCCGGCCGACGGCCTCGCCGCCTCGCTCTACAACCTCTTTCCACAGCACCCCGAGATCATCGACTACCTCGTCTCGTTCGCCCAAAACGCCCTCTCGCGCACGCAGGGCGGCGTCGTGGCCGCCGTGGCCCTCGTGGCGATCTTCTGGGCCGTGATCCAGGTCTTCGGCTCGATCGAGAGCGCCTTCAACAACATCTGGGAGGTCAAAACCTCCCGCAGCATCGCCCGCAAGTGGAGCGACTATTTCGCCGTGACGCTCATCGTCCCCGTCTGCTGGATCGTCGCCAACGCCGTGGGGCGCTATGCCGACGAGCTGCTCGGCATCGACGACAGCTGGTACTTCCACTTCGTCTCGACGATCGTCTCGATGCTCTTCATCTGGGCGATGTTCACCCTCCTCTACCTCATCATCCCCAACGCCCGCGTGCGCTTCCGCAGCGCCCTGACAGCCGGCATCGCTGCTGGCACGGTTTTCCTGCTCTTCCAGTGGGGCTACGTCCACGTCCAGCGGTGGATGACCTCCTACAACGCCATCTACGGCAGCTTCGCCGCCCTGCCTCTCTTCCTCATCTGGATCCAGATCTCGTGGGAAATTCTCCTCATCGGCGGCGAACTCTCGTTCACCTACCAGAACATCGCCCGCTTCGGCGAGGAGCACGAATCGCAGCGCATCAGCTACGACCAGCGGCGCAAGATCCTGCTTGCCGTCATGCTGCTTATCGTCCGCGAGTTCCGCGACCGCAACGGCGCCGTGCCGGCCGAGCGGATCCGCGAGGAGCTGAACCTGCCGACGCGCATCGTCAACGACATTCTCTTCCAGCTGACCCGTTCGGGCCAGCTTATCGACGTGCACAAGAGCGAGGACGAACGGGCCGTGGCCTACGTCCCGGCCTACGAAATCGCGCAGATGACCCTCTACGGTGTCCTCGAAGCGGTCGAGAGCCACGGCATCGATCTGCTCGACTTCGCCCCCGGCAGCGACCTCTCGCGCGTCGAGGAGGAGCTCGAGACCATGAAACAGCAGGCCCGTGCCTCGCAAGGCAACGTCCGACTAATCGATCTTATCCGATGATCCGCAGCATCGTTCTTATCGGCAGCGGCAATCTGGCCGAAGCGCTCGCCCATGCCCTCACGGAGGGCGAACCCGGCGCCGATCACGAAAAGCCGCGCCGCCTCGTACAGCTTTGGGCCCGCAACCCCGTTCGCGCGGCTGCCGTGGCCGAGCCGCTCGGGGTGCCGTGGAGCTCCGATCCGGCTGCGCTCGTGCAGACGGCCGACCTCTACCTGATCTCCGTGAGCGACCGCGCCGTGGCCGGGGTGGCCGCGACGCTCCCGATTCCCGACACGGCCGTCGTGGCCCATACGGCGGGCAGCGTGCCTCTCGACGCCCTCGGCCGCTTCCCGCGGCGGGCGATCCTCTATCCGCTGCAGAGCTTCACGGCGGGCCGCCGGGTCGATTTCCGCTCGATCCCCCTCTTTTTGGAGTGCGCCGACCCTGCCCTGCTGCCCGAGCTCGAGGCCTTCGCCCGCACGTTGAGCGGCGAAGTCCGCTATGCCGACTCCGCGCGGCGGGCTCTGATCCATCTGGCGGGGGTCTTCGCCAACAACTTCACGAACCGTATGTACGGCCTCGCCGCGGAGGTGCTGCGCCGTGCCGACCTCCCCTACGACGTGCTCAAGCCGCTACTGCTCGAGACGGCGGCCAAGGCGGCCGATGCCGCCGACCCCGCCGCCGTGCAGACGGGCCCCGCCGTCCGCGGCGACCGCGCGACGCAGGAACGCCACCTCGGCCTGCTCGCGGAGGAGCCTCTCGCAAGAACCCTTTACGAATTGATAAGCAAAGATATATGGGAAACTTCAAAGAAGATATAGCGCAGGTCGAAGCGATGGTCTTCGACGTCGACGGCGTGATGACCGACGGCCGCATCATTCCCACGGCCGAGGGGGATTTCATCCGCTGCTACAATGCCAAGGACGGCTATGCGCTGGCCTATGCCATCCATCACGGCTATCGCGTCTGCATCATCACGGGCGGTTACGGCCCGACGCTCGAACGGCGGCTCCGGATGTTGGGCGTTCAGGAGTATTACATCGACTGCATGGACAAGATCGCGACCCTGCGCGATTACATGACACGCCACAGCCTCGCCCCCCGGCAGGTACTCTACATGGGCGACGACATTCCCGATCTGGAGTGCATGCGGGCCGTGGGGATGCCGGTCTGCCCGGCCGATGCGGCTTCGGAGGTGATCGAGGTCTCGCGCTACGTCTCCGAGTTCGACGGCGGCCGCGGCGCCGTGCGCGACATCGTCGAGCAGGTGCTGCGCGCCCGCGGCGACTGGGCCCGGGATTCGCACGGGGTCACCCCCTCATCGCTCGCCGCTTCGCGGTAGAAGCGGCCGGCAATCGACAAGCGGGCCCCCTCCGGACTGTTCCGGAGGGGGCCCGCCAGCTTTTCGGAAGGCTCCGTTACCGCTCCTCGGGCAGGATGAACTCCAGATCGATCGGGCGCGAGAAGGCCTCCTGCAGCGAGATGCTCGTCTCGGTGGCGGCGATGCCCTCGATGCGCAACACGTGGTCGAAGATCGTCCGCATGAGGTGCTCGTTGTCGATGCAGTAGAGCTTCGCCTGGATGTTGCCTTTTCCCGAAATGAAGTGGGCCTCGACGATCTCGGGGATCTTCTTCAGCTCCGCGATCGTCTCCTGCAACAGCTGCGGCTCCTTGACCGTGATGTTGATGTAGGCGCAGACATCGTAGCCGAGCAGCTTGGGATTGACGATCGTATAGCTGCCCAGAATCACGCCGGCTTCGGTCAGCTTGTGGATGCGTTGGTGGATGGCCGCACCCGAGATGCCGCACTCGCGGGCGATCTCCAGGTAGGGCATGCGGGCGTTGCCGACGAGGTATTTGAGGATCTTACGGTCGATGGCGTCCAGCGTCATGGCTTTCATAGGCGATCGGAAATTAAAGGGTTAGCGGATGATTTCGAGCTCTTTGCCCACCTTGATGAAGGCGGCGATGCAACGGTCGAGCTGTTCGGTCGTATGGCCGGCCGAAACCTGCACGCGGATGCGGGCCTGCCCCTTCGGAACGACCGGATAGTAGAAGCCCGTGACGAAGACGCCCTCGTCCTGCAGTCGGGCGGCGAACTCCTGCGAGAGCTTCGCATCGTAGAGCATCACGGCGCAGATGGCCGACTGCGTGGGCTTGATATCGAAGCCGGCGGCCATCATGCCGCTGCGGAAGTGCTCGACGTTGGCCACGAGACGGTCGTGCAGCGCATCGCTCTCGGCGAGGAGCTTGAAGAGCTCGATGCCGGCCCCCACCACGGCGGGGGGCAGCGAGTTGGAGAAGAGGTAGGGGCGCGAACGCTGGCGCAACAGTTCGATGATCTCGCGGCGCCCCGTCGTGTAGCCGCCCACGGCGCCGCCGAAGGCCTTGCCGAGCGTGCCGGTGAGGATCTCCACCTTGCCGCGCAGGTTGTAGAGCTCGGTGATGCCGCGGCCCGTCGCACCGAGCACGCCGGCCGAATGGCACTCGTCGACCATCACTAAGGCGTCGTACTTCTCGGCCAGGGCGACGATGCGGTCCAGCGGGGCGGCGTTGCCGTCCATCGAGAAGACGCCGTCGGTGCAGATGATGCGGAAGCGCTGCGCCTGCGCTTTCTTAAGACATTCCTCCAGCTCACCCATATCGGCGTTGGCGTAGCGGTAGCGCACCGCCTTGCAGAGGCGCACGCCGTCGATGATCGAGGCGTGGTTCAGCGCATCGGAGATGATGGCGTCCTCCTCCGTGAAGAGCGGCTCGAAGACGCCGCCGTTGGCGTCGAAGCAGGCCGCGTAGAGGATCGTATCCTCGGTGCCGAAGTAGTCCGAGATGGCCTGTTCGAGCTCCTTGTGCAGGTCCTGGCAGCCGCAGATGAAGCGGACGGAGGACATGCCGTAGCCGCGGGCGTCCATGGCGCGCTTCGCCGCCTCGATGAGACGCGGATTGTCCGAGAGACCCAGATAGTTGTTGGCGCAGAAGTTCAGCACTTTGCGGCCGCCGACCTCGATTTCGGCGCGCTGCGGCGAGGCGATCACCCGTTCGGTTTTGTAGAGGCCTGCGGCACGGATCTCGTCGAGGGTCCGTTGCAGGTGAGCTTGCATTTTCGCGTACATGGCAGACGGAATTTAGATGTATTTCGATTTGTTAGCAAATGTAGCGAAATATTTCGATATATCGAATGTTTCGTGCAAAAAAAGTGACGAAACGGCGCTCCGGTCAGCGGTCGAGCAACAGTTTTGTCGCCTGCTTGCGGGACGTCTCGAAAGTGAAACCGTCGAGCAGCCGGCCGGCGCCGCGGCGATCGGTGAGGTGCGGCGCCAGAACGGCGAGGGCCCGCAACCGGTCGTCGTCGAAGTCGAAGAGCTCGAGCAGCTGCCGGCACTGCGCGGTGTTGAAACGGCTGTCGAGCGATCCGATCTCGATCAGTTCGAAGCGGTCGTCCTTGAATGTTTTCTCTTTCACGTGGCGGTAGAGGATGGCGAACTCCCGGTCCGACATGCGGTTTTCGGGGTGCGGCCGGGCCTCGGCGGCCGCCGCGAAGAGGCAGACGAAGAGCAGGCCGGGCAAAAGCGTTTTCAGGTGCTTTTTTTATGGGTGTTCTTTTACAGTCGGGGTTCTTATGCGGGTATGCGGGTGTATGCGGGCGGATTCCTTGCCGGGGGCGGATGCCGGGGCGGCTTTCCGCGCGGACCGCTCCGGAATAAAGATAACCATTTTTTCGATGCGCACCCGGCCGAAGGGGCGGATTCCCGGTTTTTTTAGTTCCCGCAGGCCGCGTTGCGGGGCGGTGCCTCGGCAAAATCGCAAATAAAATTTGCTTTTGGCCTCGGTTTATGCGTATCTTTGGCTGCGCCTTGGATACTTCGTCTCGGCAATGCTCAAATAAATTTGGCATTGCACTCGACTTAATCGTATCTTTGGCTGCGCCGAAGATACTCCGTCTCGGCAGAACCAAGCTGACGCTTGTTTCTGCGCTCGACTTTTCGTATCTTTGTAAATTAGGAGCGTGTCGGGCGGTATTTCCGCATCGTGCTCCGACCTGAAAAGCATTCAACAACCAATCGAATACCACCATGAAAAAACATTGTGTCCTGGTTAGCGGCGGTGCGGGCTACATCGGCTCGCACACGGCCGTGGAGCTCGTCGAGGCGGGCTACGACGTCGTCATCGCCGACAACCTTTCGAACAGCGAAATCACCGCCGTCGAGGGGGTGCGCCGCATCACGGGGGTCGAGGTCCCCTTCGTCGAGGTGGACTGCTGCGACCGCGAGGCGTTGCGCACGAAGCTCTTCGACCGCTATGCGTTCGACTCGGCGATTCACTTCGCCGCTTTCAAGGCAGTTAACGAATCGGTGCAGAAACCGCTCGAATACTACCGCAACAACCTCACCTCCTTCATGAATATCCTCGACCTGATGCGTGCGACGGGCCGGCCGAACATCCTCTTCTCGTCGTCGTGTACGGTCTACGGCGAACCCGACCGGCAGCCCGTCACCGAGGAGACGCCTCGCAAGCCGGCCACGTCGCCCTACGGCAACACGAAGCAGATGTGCGAGGATATCCTTCGCGACACGGTGAACGCCTCGGAGGGGATGAAGGGCATCGCTCTGCGCTACTTCAACCCGATCGGCGCCCATCCCTCGGCCCTTATCGGCGAACTGCCGCGCGGCGTGCCGCAGAACCTGGTGCCCTACATCACGCAGACGGCTGCAGGGCTGCGCGAATGCCTCTCGGTCTTCGGCGACGACTACCCGACACCCGATGGATCGAACATCCGCGACTACATCGACGTCGTGGATCTGGCCCGTGCCCATGTGGCCGCCATTCGCCGCCTGATTGAGGGGAAGAACCGGAGCGCCTACGAAATTTTCAACATCGGCACGGGCAACGGTGTCTCGGTGCTCGAACTGGTGCACCGCTTCGAGCAGGCCAACGGCCTGAAGCTGAACTACCGGATCGCCGGCCGCCGTGCGGGCGACATCATCGCCATCTGGGCCGATCCGACGCGGGCCAACGAAGAGTTGGGCTGGCGCGCCGAACGCGACCTGGACGATACGCTGCGTGCCGCCTGGGCCTGGGAGAAGCACCTCCGCGGGATTGAATAACAGTATCACCCTTTTGACGCTGGAATTGGTGCTCGGGCTGCAGCCCGAGCTCCTTTTTATAGGGATCGCAAATTCATCGTTCAAAATTTAATAAGGTCGTGGGGCGGCTTGGACACAGGTTTCAGATCGGGTCTCTGCTGTGTGGAGGCTGCGGTCCGCCGATGCCTGAAGCATCGAATTTGACCGAGGCCAGCCCGCAGCCGAGCAGATGGGCTTGCGACTATAAGGAGCAGCCCTCCGCCCGGGGGCGGCTGCGGGCTGCTGCGGCTTCCGAGAAGCCGCAATTCAAGATGAAGAATGAAAGATTAAAAATGAGCATTCGGAATCGGGCTGCAGCTTGCGAAGTGCCGGCACAAGCGGACGCAAAGGCGGACGCGAGCAGCGGGCCTTCGCCCGGCGAAGGCCCGCTGCGGTTCCTTACCGGAACCGCAAATTCAAGATTCAAAATTAGATGGGGCTGCCGAGCTGTTTGTATTCCGATTCGGGCAGCAGCCTGCGGAGAGCTCGCACGATGCGGACCTGCGGGACGCGAGTTGCGGGCCTCCGCCGCCCCCAGGCTGCGGCCCGCCAATCCCTACGGGATTGAATAGACCGGCAGAATACAAATTTGCCCGCGGCTTATTCGTACTTTGACTTCGTAGAAGATACTGCGCCTCGGCATAATACAAAAAATAAATTTGCTTTTGCCCTCGGCTTTCGTATCTTTGACTTCGTCGAAGATACTCCGTCTCAGCATAACCAAGCTGTCGCTTGTTTCTGCTTTCGACTTTTCGTATCTTTGTGTCCGTTATGCGCGATTTTACAGCAATCGATTTCGAAACGGCCAACGGCGAACGGTCGAGCGTCTGCTCGGTCGGCGCGGTAATTGTGCGCGACGGGATAATTCGTGAACGATTCTACCGGTTGATCCATCCCGTCCCGAACTACTACGCCTGGTTCTGCCGGCAGGTGCACGGTCTCTCGGATGCCGACACCTGCGACGCTCCGGCCTTCCCCGAGGTGTGGACCGAACTCGCGCCCCGCATCGCCGGACTGCCGCTCGTGGCCCACAACGCCCGCTTCGACGAGGGGTGTCTGCGGGCTGTCTGCGCATGTTACGGCCTCACTTATCCGGACTACCGCTTCTACGATACGCTGCAGGCTTCGCGCCGCATCTTTGGCCGCCGGCTTCCCAACCATCAGCTCCATACCGTGGCCGCCGCCTGCGGCTACGATCTCGAACACCACCACCATGCCCTGGCCGATGCCGAGGCCTGCGCGGCGATCGCTCTCCGGATTCTTTGACGTCTCCCTCGGAAAGGAGGTGCCTACTTTCGCGAAGAAATCGTATTTTTGTGCCGTCAAAAAAGCGTTTGTATGGATTCCATCGAATCGACATCGGCGGCGAAGGAGCGGTTATGGAACCGCAACTACCTGAAGGTCTGGTGCGCCAACTTCATGATCTTCTTCTCGTTCATGCTTCTTACGCCGCTCCTGCCGCTCTACCTGAACGATACGTTCGGCGCCGACAAGCAGACGATCGGATTCGTGCTGTCGGGTTATACGCTGACGGCCCTCTTGATCCGCCCTTTCAGCGGCTATTTAGTGGACAGTTTCCCGCGCCGGACGGTGCTGTTGACAAGTTATTTCCTCTTTTCGATCTGCTTTGCGGGATACCTTGTAGCGGGTTCGCTCTTTCTCTTCGCCGTGATCCGCACGCTGCATGGCGCCCCGTTCGGAGCCTCGACGGTGTCGAACAGCACTGTGGCGATCGACGTCCTCGCGCCGTCGCGCCGGGCCGAGGGAATCGGCTACTACGGCTTGAGCAACAACATCGCCACGGCGATCGGCCCCACCGTGGCACTCGTGATCTACGGCGCCTGTCACAGTTACGACGTCCTCTTCTGGATCGCCTTCCTTGTGTCGGCCCTCGGTCTGGGCATCGATGCGTCGCTGCACCTGCGTCCCCGCGAGCAGAGCGTCGGAAAGCCGCCCCTCTCGCTCGACCGCTTCGTCCTGCTCAAGGGGTGGAGCCAAAGCCTTTGCATGATCTGCTACGCCTGCTCCTACGGCGTCCTTTCGACCTACATCGCCATTTACGGCAAGGATGAGCTGGGCATCACGGGCGGTACGGGGCTCTTCTTCATGCTGCTGGCGATCGGTCTGATCCTCTCGCGGCTGGTCGGCGGCCGTTCGCTGCGCCGGGGCCGCATCGTACAGAACGCCGCTGCCGGCACCGCGATCTCGCTCGGCGGCTACCTGCTCTTCGCTGCGCTCCACAACAGCTGGGGATATTATGGCGCGGCCCTCATCATCGGGCTCGGCAACGGCCACATGTTTCCCGCCTTCCAGACGATGTTTCTTAACCTCGCCTCGCACGACCGGCGCGGCACGGCCAATTCGACGCTGCTCGTGTCGTGGGATATCGGGGTCGGCTTGGGGATTATGGCAGGCGGCAGCTTCGCCGAACACCTTGGATACCACGCCGCCTTCTGGATGGCCTGGGCGGTCAATCTGGTCGGCGTGGCGCTCTTCTACGGCTATGCCCGCGCCCACTTCCTGCGCAACCGGCTGCGGTAGCGGCGAACGGCCCGCGCGGTGAAAAGCGTTCGCCGGCCGGCGCGGTTGAAGAAATTGGATGTACCGCGGAAATTGCGTATATTTGTCCTGCCCGATGAAAAGGCTGGCAATCTGGTCGTGTATAGATCGGCCTGCATTCAAGGACCACAAAACAACGCACGATGAAAACAATTGCACTTGTTGAAAAAGGGAAGGATGGAACATTCGGGATTTACACCCCCGACCTTCAGGCGACAATCATAGGTGAAGGAACTACCGTAGCTGAAGCAAAAGAAGATTTCGAGAACTCCGTCCGCGAAATGCTCGCCAGTTATACGGAGAACGGCGAAGAAATTCCCGAGGAATTAAAAGAGATCGAATTCGAATACAAATACGACGTCGCCTCGGTATTCAATTAGTTCGACTTTATCAATGTGACGAAGTTCGCCAAGTGGGCGGGCATCAATAGCACCTTGATGCGGGCGTACAAGTCTTGCGATACCTATATATCCGAAAAGCAGGCCAAAAAAATCGAAAGCGCTTTGCGGCAAATCGGCCGCGAACTATCTATGATTTCTTTATAGAGGGGGCTTTGAATACATCCAATATCGGGAACAGCACCGTCCTGCAGAATCTGTAGGATGCTTTTCGTTGTTCCGCTTTGTTTATACATTGCTTGTCCGGTAGACAAAACATTTGCAGATTGATAGCAGAAATACTACCTTTGTCACGCTAATCAAACCATTCTGATTTGCTATAATTGAAACCTGATGATGAAAGCACAAGTGACGATCGAACGGGGCTCGGATGGAAGTTTCGATGCAACAATGGAATATTTGGCCGAGGTCCCGTTCGGATTGCTGGGGCAAGGCGATACGGTAGCGGAAACGATCGCGGATTTCTGCAATTCCTATCAAGAGATGTGCGATTTGTATGAGGCGGAGGGGAAAATGTGCCCGCAATTGGATTTCGAGTTCAAATACGATGTCCCTTCGTTTTTGCAACATTACGCATACGCATTTACACTTGCTGGATTGGAACGCATTACGGGTGTCAACCAGAAGCAGCTCGGGCATTATATCGCAGGTGTTCGGAAGCCAAGTGAAAAGACAATTCGAAAAATCGAAAACGGTATCCGGCTTTTCGCCGAGAATTTGGCCGCCGTTCGCTTTGTTTGACGATCGCGCGCTTTCAAAAAACGGCGCCGCCCTGCAGGATATGCGGGGCGGCGTTCGTTCGTGAGAGCCGCAGCTCGACAATCGAAAGAAAAAAACCCGCCAGAAACGTGTTCTGGAGGGGTTTACAGTGCCCAGGACAGGAATCGAACCTGCACGCCTTGCGGCACACGCACCTGAAACGTGCGCGTCTACCTATTCCGCCACCTGGGCATTTCGGAATTGCAGGGCAAAGGTAGTGAAAATTTCGCAACCTGCAAACGTTTCGGCGAAAAAATCGAAAAAAACATTTCCCCGCCGGTCGGAACGGCCGCTTGCTCAAAGCGCCCGGCCGTCTGGATTGGCTATTTGTTCAGATACCGGAACTGGAACAGCAGCAGATAGACCACGGCTACCGAAATGTAGGCATCGGCCAGATTGAAGATCGGACCGAAGAAGTAGCCGTTGCGGTCGACTAAAAAGCTGAGCCACTCGGGGACGCTCTCCCATCGGAAGAGCGGGAAGTAGAGCATATCGACCACCCGGCCCATCATAAAGCCGGCGTAGCTGCCGCCGAAGTGCGCCACCGTGCAGGGGGTCGACTCCGAGAAGCATAGCCCGTAGAAGGCGCTGTCGATGAGGTTGCCCACGGCGCCCGCCAGAATCAGCGTCAGGCCGACCACGACGCCGGCCGGGGCCTTGCGCTCGCGGACTGTCCGGACGATGTACCAACCGAGCCATCCCGAGAAGAGAATGCGGAAGAGCCCCAGCAGCAGCTTGCCCCAGTCGTAGGCGCCCCCCATCCGGAGCCGCAGGCCGAAAGCCATCCCCGGGTTTTCGATGAAGCGCAGCTGGAACCAGTCGGGAAAGATCATGATGGCGGGATCGCCGATCTGCATGTGGGTCTTGACCCATATCTTGAGTGCCTGGTCGGCTGCGAGCAGCAGCACGACGAGCAAAGCCGTTTTCTTCAGATTCATGGTTGCAAAGGTAATCTTTTTTTTCGAAATCCGGAGGGCTGCGGCCCGTTGCGGTTCCTTTCCGGAACCGCAAATTCAGAATTCAAAATTCAAGATTCAAAATTAGACGGTCTGCCAAGGCTCGCTTGGGTATTATTCCGGTTCGGGCTGCAGCCTGCGGAGGGCGCAACGACGCAGAAGAGTTGCGGGCCTCCGCCGCCGGAGGCTGCGGACCGCCGATCGCTTACGCGATCGATCATGCTTGCAACCAGCCCGCAGCCGAGCGGCACTGCCTCCGTGAGGCGAAGCTGTGGCCCGCTTGGTCCTGTCGGACCGGATCCTCACATTACAATTGTTTAAACAGCATATAACCAGCCGACTTTCTTGATGTCGATTTCAGTCGCAAGACGAGCCCGTAGCCGAGCGGATGGCGTGCGACGTAGAGGAGCAGCCCTCCGCCCGGGGGCGGCTGCGGGCTGCCGATTGCTTCGCAATCGAATTTGCGGCAAAACACCCCAGCAACAACCGGCGGCTGCGGTCCGCGGCAGTTCCATTCGGAACTGCAAATAAAAATTTGAACCTTTTCGATAAGCCGAGGGCAGAGCCGAGCTTGCTCGGGCTATGCCGAGGCGAGAAAAGGTGCGTGTAAACGACCGTTTCCCTGGACCCGCTTCGTGCTCCCTTGCAAAACGTTCCCCGGTTTTCCGGACATCCTCGCCCTTCCCCGCTTCTTAAAATTTCAGGTGCAGGCTCAGGTTGACAGCGAAATTCTGCGGCTTCGCACCCCCCTCGACCGCCTCGCGGTGCGTGAGGCGCCAGATGCAGTCGATGCGGATGAGGCGGAAGATGTTCTCGATACCGAAGCCCGCCTCGATGTAGGGCTTGCGCACGGAGCCCATCCCGCGCGGGAAGAGCAGGTCGGCCTCTGTTCCGGGCAGGGCGCCGTCGTTGCGCTGCGAGAGCGATCCCCAAACCCCTTTGCAGACCAGCACCTCGCGCCATTTGAGCCGCTTGAGCAGCGGAATGCGGCCGAGGAAGAAGCCGTTGAAGTGGTGCTCGAAGAACCAGCCGAGCCATCGGTCCGACGCGAACTCGTAGTAGTCCATGCACGAGAAGGCGTAGGGGTCGTAGAAATAGGTGCCGTTGCCCTCGTGGAGTTTCAGCAGCGGGTAGGGGACCTCGCCCCAGATCTTGCCCCCCTGCAGTGTGATCTCCGAGTAGCCGATCGGCGGCAGCTCGGGGCGGTAGTAGATCGAGGCGTCGGCCCGGTAGTAGCCGTAGCTGCCCGGCAGCACCCCCTTGAGGCCGGCCGTGCCGCTGAGGGTCAGGATCGGGTATTTCGAACCGAGCGAACTCTTGTCGAAGACCTGGCGGTAGATCCGCTCGTTCTTCGAGATGCGAAGGCCGAGCGTCACGCTTGCGTCGTCGATCGAACGGACGGGCAGCCCGGCCGCCGGAAGGGGAAGCGCACCCGATCCGTCGGCCGCCGGCCCCTCCGCGGGAAGGGAAAGCACCCTTGCCCAGCCGGCTGCCGGCCCCTCCGAGGAAGCCGGAAGCATCTCCGGCCCGATTGTTCCCGGACTGACACTCAGCCCCTCCGCCGGAGCCGGCAACGTCCCGGTCCCGGTCCCGGCTCCCGCCTCGCCGGCCGGCGGCCGCACCATCGGCACATAGCGGTTGCTGTAGATGCGGCGCAGCGAAGCCCCGACGAAGGTGCTGAAGCCGTGGCGCCACTCGTGTTCGTAGCGGAGCTCGCCCCGATCGACCATCGAAAGCCGCTGATCGCCGCGCGAGAGCACCGACGACAGCAGGTTGCTCTCGGCGAGGGCGTTCTGCCCGGCGCCGAGCTGCATTACGTCGTGGCCCCCCTGCAGCGTCAGTTTGCGCGTCAGCCGCCGGCCGAAGACGACCTCGATGCCGCCGCCGCCCTTCCACCGCTCGTCCTTCGTGCCGTAGGCTCCGTAGGCCGAGAGGCGCACCCGGCGGCTGAACCGCGCCGTGGTGCGGCCCCCCAGCTGGGCGCGGAACCCCTCCAACCGGTTGAAGCTGGCCAGCTTGTAGTAGGGGCCGATGCCGATGTACTTCGTGTTGTAGTACCCGCCGATGATCGTGTTGATGATCGTGTAGATGTTGCGGTAGAGCGGGGCCTGCTGGATCGAGTCGACCATCCGGTAGATGCCGTGCTCGCGCTCGCTCAACCGGTAGGGGCGGACCCTCTCCCAGTAGTCGTCGTCGCGGGCCGAGGGGTGTTCGTCGGCCAGGACGACGTCGTTGTCCATCGTCAGCACCTCGGCCGGCAGGGCGTCGTCGAAGCGCGTGTTCGAGTAGATGATCTCGCGCGAACCGATGAAGGAGGTCATCTTCGACGAGTCGGCCAGCGCGATCGAAAACTCGGCCGTCACCCGGTCGCGCTGCTTGAACCAGTGTACCGAGTCGAGCAGCCGGTTCTCGTTTTCGAGGACCAGATGCTTGATCCAGTTGATGTTGGCCCGCTTCGGCAGACGCGCCGTGATCGAATGCAGGGCGTAGGTCTCGGCGTCGATGTGCAGCTCGCCGTCGAGCACCGGGGTCGCCGTGCCGCGCGGATGGAAGCGGATGAGGTAGCTCTTGCGGCCGTCGATCGGGAGGCTGTCGATGAGGAAATAGTTGTAGAACATCCGGCCGCCGTCGGCCAGCGGCGAGGCGAAGCGGATGTTGAAGATGTCGATGAAGTTGTCGTAGAAGTTGACGCGCCCCGAGAGCTGGCCGGTGAACTGGGCGATCGAGAAGGTGTCGTCCACGCCCGAGATGCGGTTGGCGCGGATCACCTCGCGCGAGACGGCGGGGCGCCGGCTGTGGTAGTATTCGGCCTGCGTCTCGGAGATCATCGCCGGAAGGTAGCGCTGGCCGGTGAGGGCCGATGTATCGACGTATTCGAAGATGAAGCCGAAGTTGCGCTGCATCCGCTTGTTGCGGAAGGCCTCCTTGATGTTCGTCAGCCCGAGCTCCATTTTGGTATAGGTCTCGGTGCGGTAGCGGTCGTATTCGTCGGGGTTGTTGAGGCGCTTGCGGCGGATGAGGCTGTCGAGGATCGGGAAGGCGGGGTTGGCGCCCGGCGTCACGACCACCTGGTCGATCGAGAACTCGGCCTCCTCGAGGGCGAAGTCGATCTGGTTGAAGCGGCCCCGTTCGACGGGTTTCTCGGCCGTGATGTAGCCCATCATCTGGGCCTGCAGCGTCGCCACGCTGTCGCGCGTTTCGAGCGAGTAGATGCCGTTTTCGTCGGTGACCATTCCGACGGTCGTGCCCGGAAAGACGACGCTGACGAATTGCAGCGGAGCCCCCTCGGCATCGGTCACCCGGCCGCGGACGCGCGTCGGCTGCGCCAGCGTCGCGAGGCCCGAAAGAAGGGCCGTCAGGATCAGGATCCAGCGTTTCATCTTGTTTCGTCGTATTACCGGTTACGCACTGCAAGTCGCAAAGGTAGGCTTTTTTTCGTTCGTTCGTCGCTCTTGTTCCGAAAAAGAGCGGCGAAGAGCTGAAAATGAATACGGCCGGACCCGATGCGCGATTGGCGGACGTCTTGCGAAAACGAGAACCGCGGGCCCGGGGAGGCGCGCCCGATGCCGGCCGTTGTCTTGGAAACCTAACTCTGCTAACCTGGAAAGGGAGCGCGAAGCTCCACCGACAAAGATAGGGCGAAGGAGGGGCCCGTGCAAATTTCTTCCGGGAAAATTTTGAAGAAATTTTAATATATGCGGCGCGCGAGCAGGCGGGTGGCGGTTTCGGGGCGGTTCGAGGGGCGTGCAGGGTTGTGCAGGAGGTGTTGAGGGTGTTGAGGGTGTTGGGGGCCTTCGGGCGGCCTTCCGGGGCGGCTACCGCTTTGCGCCGACGTAGGCCCGAACCGCCTCGGCGATGCGTTCGCCGTCGAGGGCGGCCGAGATGATGCCGCCGGCATAGCCCGCCCCCTCGCCGGCGGGGAAGAGCCCCTCCATTTCGGGGTGCATGAGGCGGACGGGGTCGCGCGGGATGCGGACAGGGGTCGAGGTGCGCGATTCGACGCCGACGACTACCGCTTCGTTGGTGACGAAGCCCCGCATCCGGCGTCCGAAGGTCTGCAGGCCGGCCCGCAGACCCTCTGCGATGAAGGGGGGCAGCCAGCGGTCGAGGCGCGAGGGGGTGATGCCCGGGATGTAGGAGGTGGCGGGGAGCGACGCCGAGGCGCGGCCGGTGACGAAATCGGCGACGCGCTGGGCGGGCGCCACCTGCCGGTCGCCCCCTTCGCGGCGGGCCAGCTCCTCGAGCTGCTGCTGGAAGTGCAGGCCGGCGAGCGGGCCCCACTGCGGTTCGAAGCGGGCGAAATCCGTGAGGCGCACCTCCGTGACGAGCCCCGAATTGGCATAGGGCGAGGTGCGGCCGCTGGGCGACATGCCGTTCACGACCGACTCGGCCGCCTCGGTCATCGCCGGGACGATGAAGCCGCCCGGACACATGCAGAAGGAGTAGATGCCGCGGCCGGCCTCCTGGCTGACGAGCGAGTAGGAGGCGGCGGGGAGGTATTCGCCGCGCTCGGGGCAGTGGTACTGGATGCGGTCGATGAGAGCCTGCGGGTGCTCGATGCGGACCCCCATGGCGAAGGGTTTGGCCTCGAGGCGGATGCCCTCGGCGTGGAGCAGCCGGTAAATATCGCGGGCCGAGTGGCCGGTCGCCAGGACGACGGCGGCCCCCTCGATGCGCTCGTCGCCGCAGCAGACCCCCGCGAGGCGGTCGCCGCGGCGGAGGAAGCCGGTCAGGCGCCGCCCGAAGAGCACCTCGCCGCCGCAGTCGGTGATCGTGCGGCAGATGTTGCGGAGGATGTAGGGGAGTTTGTCGGTGCCGATGTGGGGGTGGGCCTCGTAGAGGATCGCGGGGTCGGCGCCGTGGTATACGAGCGTCTGCAGCGCCTTGTTGTAGTCGCCGCGCTTCTTGCTGCGGGTGAAGAGCTTGCCGTCGGAGAAGGTGCCGGCGCCGCCCTCGCCGAAGGCGTAGTTCGAATCGGGATCGACCGCCTCGCCGCGGTTGATGCGGGCGATGTCGCGCTTGCGGGCCGAGACGTCGCGCCCCCGTTCGAGGAGGATCGGGCGGAGCCCCAGCTCGATGAGGCGCAGCGCGGCGAAGAGCCCTGCGGGGCCCGAACCGACGATGACGACCTCGGTGCGCCCGGCGACCGACGGATAGTCGAAGCGGGGCGGGGCGGGCTGCGGCTCGCGGTCGATGTAGAGCTCGAGCGAGAGGCAGACGACGGGCTGGCGCCTGCGGGCGTCGATCGACCGCTTGAGGACCCGCACGAGGGCAATGTCGCGCTCGGCGATGCCCAGCTGTCGGGCCGCCAGCGCCGTATAGCGCTTGTCGTCGGCCGCGTCGCGCGGCGAAAGCTGCAGGGTCAGGGTGCGGGGCATCGTTTTTGGATTTTTGTTTTCGGGTTTCGGTCTCGGGTCTCCGGGGGCGTCCTCGGAATTCCGGCTCCGGAATCGTCTCCGGTTCCCGGCTCCGGTTTCGGTCCTTGGACTTCCCGACCGATTCCCGACGGGTTTGCGGGGGCAAAAGTAGCCAAAAAAACGCAAATCGCACCGGGTGTGCTCTTGCGATTTACGAAAATTTCCCTACCTTTGTTCCCGATGATGCGGATATGGTGTAATTGGTAGCCACGTCAGACTTAGGATCTGATGCCTTACGGCGTGGGGGTTCGAGTCCCTTTATCCGCACTTTTATACGACTTGCGCGTTTGTACGCCTGCATGCGACCGGAGAGCTGCTCTCCGGTCGTTTTTTTCGGTTCGCGCTCGGCGTTGGTAAAAATTAAGCGGCGGATAAAATCCGCCGCTTGCTGCCCTATTTAGCGGAGAGAAGGGGATTCGAACCCCTGAAACGCTTTTGACGTTTACTCGCTTTCCAGGCGGGCCAGTTCAACCACTCCTGCATCTCTCCGATTGCGGGGCAAAGGTAGCATAAAAAATCGAAATAAGCAACTCCGGCAAAGGCTCTTTTCCGCCGGCCGGCCTGTTGCCGGAGACCTTACTCCAACACCTTCATCTGCTGGCGGATCGACTCCTCGTGGATCGCCTGCATCACGGTCCGCATAAATTCGCGGTCCATGCCCCGCTCGACGGCCTGGCGGGCGCGGCGGGCGAGCATCTCCTCGTAGCGGCGGGCCTGCAGCACGGGCATGTCGTGCTCCTTCTTGTAGCGACCGATCTGCTGCGAGACGGCCATGCGGCGCGTCAGCAGGTCGAGCAGTTCGTCGTCGAGCTTGTCGATCTCGCTGCGCAGCGAGTTCAAATCCTCGGTCGCGGCATTCCGGTCGCGGATGATGAGGTGGCGGACGATGTAGGCCAGCGTCTCGGGGGCGATCTGCTGCGCCTTGTCGCTCCAGGCTGCGTCGGGCGAACAGTGCGCCTCGATGATCAATCCGTCGAAGCCCAGATCCATGGCCTGTTGCGAGAGCGGGGCGATCAACTCGCGCCGGCCGCCGATGTGGCTCGGGTCCGAGAAGAGCGGCAGCTGCGGCAGCCGCCGGCGCAGCTCGATCGGAATCGCCCAGACGGGGTGGTTGCGGTAGATGCTCTTGTCGACCGACGTGAAGCCGCGGTGGATGGCCCCCAACCGGCGGATGCCGGCATTGTAGATGCGCTCCAGCGCCCCGATCCAGAGCTCGAGATCGGGGCTCACGGGGTTCTTCACCAGCACCGGCACGTCGGCGCCGGCAGCCTGCAGGGCATCGGCCACCTCCTGCATGGCGAAGGGGTTGGCCGCCGTGCGGGCCCCGATCCACAGCAGGTCGATCCCCGCGTCGAGGGCCGCCTCGACGTGGGCACGCGTGGCCACCTCTGTGGCGGTGAACATCCCCGTCTCGCTCTTCACGCGGCGCATCCAGGCCAGCCCCTCGCGGCCGACCCCCTCGAAGCCCCCCGGCTTGGTGCGCGGCTTCCAGATGCCGGCGCGGAAAAGCTGCACCCCCTCGCGCGCCAGGGCGTGGGCGGTGGTGAGGAGCTGCTCCTCGGTTTCGGCGCTGCACGGTCCGGCGATCAGCAGCGGCCGGGTCGTATCGAGACCCTCGAAGGCGATGGGTTTTAGATCATTCATGATGCGATGCGTTTTTGCGTTATGACAGTGTTATAAAACGGTTTCGGTTTCGTTGGGCGGTTCCGGGCGGTGCCTCGGAAACGGATGGTCTCTTGCCGGCGGTCCCGGCCGGTGCCGCGGGGCAGGTTCGTACCGGGTTTGCTATCGGTTCCGGTTCGGTGTCGCGGAAACGGGCAGTCTTTTGCCGGCGGTCCCGGCCGGTGCCGCGGGGCAGGTTCGTACCGGGTTTGCTATCGGTTCCGGTCCGGTGTCGCAGCCCCGGGCGGTTACAGGGCGGGGTCGGCGCACTGGCGGTATTCGCCGAGGATCGCGAAGTCGCTCGTCAGCGGTCGGACCGCCTCGACGGCCTGGCGGTAGCGGGTGTAGTCGCCGAAGGTGACGTCGACATAGAAGCGGTACTCCCATTCGCGTCCGATGATCGGCAGCGACTGGATCTTCGTCAGGTTGAGATCGTAGAAGGAGAGCACCGTCAGCACCTTCGAGAGCGATCCCTGCGTGTGGGGCAGCGTGAAGAGGAACGAGGCCTTGTCGATCCCGGGGTCCGCGGGCTGCGGCCGGTCGCGGTCGGCCAGCACCAGGAAGCGGGTGAAGTTGTGGCGGTTGGTCTCGATCGCTTCGGCCAGCACCTCGAGGCCGTACATCGCCGCGGCGTCGGCACCGCAGATGGCGGCCGTGTGCGGCAGACGCCCCTCGGCGATCTCGCGCGCCGAGCCGGCCGTGTCGTCGCGTTCGACGATGCGCGCCTGCGGGAGCCGTTTCAGGAAGTCGCCGCACTGCATGAGGGCGATGGGATGGGAGCGGACCTCCGTGATCTCCCCGATCCGTTGCCCCGGGAGGGCGCAGAGGGTGTGCGAGATGCGGATCTTCTCCTCGCCGATGATATTCAGACGGCTGCGGCGCAGCAGCTCGTGGTTGGGCAGGAGCGAGCCGGCGATCGTGTTCTCGATGGCGGCGATGCCCAGCAGCGACGGGTCGGCCGCCAGCCGGTCGAAGAGACGCTCGAAATTCTCGCAGGGGATCACCTCGATCGTCTCGTCGCGGAAGAAGCGGCGGGCGGCCGTCTCGTGGAAGCAGCCTGCGATGCCCTGAATGGTTACCTGTTTCATCCTTGTTGCGTGTCGTTCATGCAAAAATCCCGTTCCGGAATTCGGAGCGGGATTTTCAGTATCGGTTGTCTATCGGCATGCACACGTGTTATCTCGCTCCTTCCCGGTCGGTAAAAAAGGAGTAAAAATAGGCGTATGCAAAATAGTTGCTCATGTTTCAGCGACAAATATAGCAAAAAAATCGGAAAAGATGCCGTTCGGGTCCGAAAAAACGCGCTTCGCGGCGACAATTCGTTTCGCGTCGCGTTTTTCGGGGCGCGATCCTGTTTGTGCAGTTTCACGAAACGTGCTATTTCCGCCGGAGGAGCACCCGTTTCAGTTCGTAGCGCCAGTCGCGGAGCGTGATGAAGCGGGCGAGCCGCTTGCAGCCGCGCAGCTGCGTGTAGTAGTTGTCCCAGCCGCGGAGCTCGCCGTAGCGTCCCAATATATAGGTATAGGCGGTCATGGGGCAGGTGATGCGGCGCAGGTTGTGCAGGCTCTCGCGCGGGGTGAGCGGACGGGGGCGGAAGTGCATGCGGTTGATGTCGATGAGCTCGAAGCGGTAGCCGCCGCGGCCGTCGGGCCCCCACTGCGTGTTGCCGTTGTTGAAGTCTTCGTGTTCGATGCCGGCCCGGTGCACCTCGGCTGTGAAAGCTGCAAAGGCATCCAGTACAGGGAGGGTATGCGGAGCGGGGAAGGCGTTGGTGACCTCCGAGAGGGGGCGGAGGTCCGAATAGCGGGTCACGAGGTAGGATTCGCGCAGCAGGCAGCCGGCGTAGTCTTCGCGCCAGCCGATCGGCTCGGGGGTCGGGATGTTCCGCTGGCCGAGCTCCATGCCGTGCTCGAAGGCGCGGCGGGCCTTGCTCTTGCGCAGGTGTCCGTAAAGAAAGGCGTTGAGGCCTGAGGGTTTGCGGAACCGTTTGACGGTCAGCCGCTCGCCGCCGACCATGAAACTGCGGATCTCGTTGCGGCCCCGAAAGAGCAGCTCGCCTTCGCCGAACCGGGCGGGAAGCTCCTCCAGAAAGGAACGGAAACGTTCCATCGTCGGATTTACATGAAGTTTCATGGGGGCAAAGATACGAAAAGCCGAGCGCAGAAGCAAGCGACAGCTTGATTATGCCGAGGCTGAGTATCTAAGGCGCAGCCAAAGTACGAAAAGCCGAGGGCAAAATGCAAACTTGTTTGCGATTTTGCCGTGACGGAGTATCTTCGGCGCAGCTAAAGTACGAAAAGCCGAATGCCGCAACAAACGACGGCTTGCTTCTGCCGGGACCGTGTATTTCGGAAATGCCGCAATCCGCCATAGCAAAACGATCGGGCGCGAGAAGCATCTGTTTTGCAGACAGTATCGCTTTTGCGCGAGGCGGGTTTCGCGTCATCCGACAATTTTTTTCTTTTTTTTCGGCTGAAATTTGCCGGAAAAGAAAATTTATCTCTATATTTGCAGTCCCGAAACGCAAGTTTCAGGAACGACCGGACCGAAGCCGGGTGCAAGAGGGGGGGGGAGAAGTTCAGGAAGCATGGCAGGCGAGCGATCGCCGGCGAGCGGAATGAAACCCAGCAACCGGACGGAGGTCGAAAGGAGAGATGCCGGAGTGGTCGATCGGGCCGCACTCGAAATGCGGTGAACGGGTAACTGTTCCGGGGGTTCGAATCCCTCTCTCTCCGCAAGACCGATGGCGAGCGACTGAATTCTTTCAGTCGCTTTTTTTTATGTCCAGCCGGGATGGCACGATTTGCGGTATCGGCGGGGCCGCCTGGAATCGAGCCGGGTCAGGCGAGCCTCGACGGAGGCTCGCCGGGTGAGCGGCTTCCCCGCCGCCGGCAGCAGAATTTTCCGCCGCGAACTTTCATTTTTAACCGGATATTCGTAATTTTGCAGATTGGACGAAAAAACGAAATCAACATAGCTTATTATGGCAAAGGAACTCAAAGATCTGACCAAGTCGGAGGAGAACTACTCCCAATGGTACAACGATCTGGTCGTAAAGGCCGGATTGGCCGAGAATTCGGCCGTACGCGGCTGCATGGTCATCAAACCCTACGGTTACGCCATCTGGGAGAAGATGCACGATGCACTGGACAAGATGTTCAAGGAGACGGGGCACCAGAATGCCTACTTCCCGCTCTTCATCCCGAAATCTTTCTTCTCGAAGGAGGCCCACCACGTCGAGGGCTTCGCCAAGGAGTGCGCCGTCGTGACGCACTACCGTCTCAAGAATGATCCCGAAGGCAAGGGCGTTGTGGTCGATCCCGATGCCAAACTCGAAGAGGAGCTCATCGTGCGCCCCACCTCCGAGACGATCATCTGGAACACCTATAAAAACTGGATCCAGTCTTACCGCGACCTGCCGATCCTCTGCAACCAGTGGGCCAACGTCGTTCGCTGGGAGATGCGCACGCGCCTCTTCCTTCGCACCGCCGAATTCCTCTGGCAGGAGGGCCACACGGCCCACGCCACCCGCGAGGAGGCCATCGAGGAGGCCGAGCGCATGATCCGCGTCTACGAGCGGTTCGCCCGGGAGTGGATGTCGCTGCCGGTGATTGTGGGCCACAAGTCGCCCAACGAGCGTTTCGCCGGCGCCGAGGACACGCTGACGATCGAGGCGCTCATGCAGGACGGCAAGGCGCTGCAGAGCGGTACCTCGCACTTCCTCGGCCAGAACTTCGCCAAGGCCTTCGACGTGCAGTACGTCACGAAGGAGGGCAAGCAGGAGTATGTCTGGGCCACCTCGTGGGGCGTCTCGACCCGCCTGATGGGGGCCCTCATCATGGCCCACTCGGACAACAACGGATTGGTGCTGCCCCCGAAGCTGGCGCCGATCCAGGTCGTCATGGTCCCCATCTACAAGTCCGAGGAACAGCTGAAGGCCGTCTGCGAGCGGTTCGACGCCATCGCCGCCGAGCTGCGCGCGAAGGGTATCAGCGTCAAGGTCGATGACCGCGACAACGTCCGCCCGGGCTTCAAGTTCGCTGAATACGAGCTCAAGGGCGTTCCCGTGCGGTTGGCCATGGGCGGCCGCGACCTCGAAAACGGGACCGTCGAGCTGGTCCGCCGCGACACGCTCGAAAAGGAGACCCTGCCGCAGGAGGGGCTCGCCGGGCGGATCGAACAGCTGCTGGTGCAGATTCAGGAGGGCATCTACCGCAAGGCGCTCGACTTCCGCAACTCGATGATTACGAAAGTCGATACCTGGGAGGAGTTCAAACGCGTCCTCGACGAGAAGGGCGGCTTCATCGCGGCCCACTGGGACGGCACGGTAGAGACCGAAGTGGCGATCAAGGAGGCCACCAAGGCGACGATCCGCTGCATCCCGTTCGATGTCGAAGAGGAGGAGGGCACCTGCATCTTCACCGGCAAGCCGTCGCACCGCCGGGTCCTTTTTGCCCGCAGTTACTAACCTGGACAATTTCCGACGATCATGCGCAAAATCTTTCTTTTCACGCTGCTGCTTGCCTGGTTCGCCCCTCTGACGGGCGCCGCGCAGCAGCCGTCGCAGCCGGCCGCGGAGAGCCTGCGGCTGATTCCGAACCAGTGGTTCGGCAAACGGGTGGCCTACCTGGGCGACTCGATCACCGACGAGCGGCAAACCGCCACGCAAAAGGTCTACTGGCAGTATTTAGAGGAGCTGCTGGGTATCGTGCCGACCGTCTACGGCATCAGCGGCAACCAGTGGCACCAGATCCTGCCGCAGGTGAAGCGGCTCGAAGAGCGCCAGGGCGATGCCGTCGATGCGATCTTCCTCTTCATCGGCACGAACGACTTCAATGCGGGAATTCCGTTAGGCGAGTGGTACACCGAGCGGACGGAGCAGGTGGAGATTCTGCCCGGCAACGTCGAGACGCGCAAGGTCCGCAGCTTCGTGCTGGACGACGCGACGGTCTGCGGCCGCATCAACAAGGCGATGGCCTACCTCAAGGAGCATTACCCCACGAAGCAGATCATCGTCCTTACGCCGATCCACCGGGCGCTGTTCCGCAGCAGCTCGACCGGGAAGATTCAGCCCGACGAGCGCTATGCCAACAAGATCGGTCACTACCTTTCAGACTACGTGGCACGCTACCAGCAGATCGCCAACGTCTGGGCCGTTCCGGTCATCGACCTGAACAGCATCTGCGGCCTCTATCCGGTCGAAGATGCCCAGGCGCGCTACTTCCGCAACCCCGACGGCGACCGCCTGCACCCGAACAGCGACGGCCAGTACCGCATGGCCAAGGCGCTCATGTACCAGCTGCTTGCCTATCCGGCCGATTTCGAGTAATCTTTTCGCGCGATAAACCGGACACCCCGGGACCGTCTGTATCGGTCTCGGGGTGTTTGTTTTCGGTTGATTCTTGGTTGCAGAGGAAGCTGCGGCTGCGGGCTGCGGCGCCCTTTTGGCGCAATTCAGCATTCAAAATTCAAGATTCAAAATTCATAATTATAAAAGCGCTCCTGCGTTTGCGGACTCCGCTGGCTGTAGGCTACTTATGGATCACCAATACTACGAGTTTCCAAGGCAGTCCCGCAGCCGAGCGGATGGGCTTGCACGAGCGGACCTGCGGGACGCGAGATTGCAGCCCTCCGCCCGGGGGCGGCTGCGGGCTGCCGATCGCTGCGCGATCGAATTGGCAAACGAATGCGCCTACATAACAAGCGGCTGTGGCCTGCTGCAGCAACGGACCAGCGCTACGAGTTCAAATTCGGGGTGCAGCTTGCGAAGGGCGCATACGAGCATACGCAATAGCGGACGCGAGTAGCGGGCCTTCGCGAGGCGAAGCTGCAGCCCGCTGCGGTTCCATTCGGAACCGCAAATTCATGATTCAAAATTCAATATTCAAAATTAAATGGGGTTGCCAGGCATGCTTGGGCATATATTCGGGTCGCAGCCTGCGGCCCGCCCGGTCCTGACGGACCGGGATAACGCTGCGGGCTGCGGCGCTGTTTGCGAACATCATTCCGATACGCCGCCTCGGCAATGCTCAAATAAATTTGGCATTGCTCTCGACTTATTCGTATCTTTGCCCCGTCGAAAAAGGCCTATGGAAACCTTGTTGCGTTTTGCAAAAAACTGGACCCTGCCGCTGGCGATGATCGCCGGCGCCGCGGCCTATCTTATTTATGCGTCGATCCCGTGGCTCGACGGTACGCACCGTGCCGCGGCCGAAGCGGTGGCTGTCGTGCAGCCGCTGCTCATCTTTCTGATGCTCTTTCTGACCTTCTGCCGCATCAAGCCGCGCGAGCTGCGTTTGCGCGGCTGGCATCTGCGGCTCGCGGCCCTGCAGCTGGTGCTCTTCGCCGCTGCGGCGCTGCTGCTGGTCCTGTTCCCCGAAACCCACCTGCGGGTCCTCATCGAGAGCGCCATGCTGTGTCTGCTCTGTCCTACGGCTACCGCTGCGGCCGTCGTCACCTCCCGTCTCGGCGGTAGCGCCGCCTCGATCTCGGCCTACACGATGTTGATCAACCTGGCGATCGCCGTGGCGGCGCCGCTGCTGCTCCCGCTGGCCCATCCGCACGAGGGGTTGAGTTTCCTGCCCGCCTTCTGCACGATCATCCGCAAGGTTTTCCCGCTGTTGATCTGCCCGCTGCTCGCCGCCGAGTTAGTGCGGCGCCTCTGGCCGAAGCTGCATGCCCGCTGCGCAGCGGCCAAGGATGCCGCCTTCCATTTGTGGGCCGTCTCGCTGGCCCTGGCCATCGCTGTCACGACCAAGGCGATCGTGCACGAACAGGTCCACGTCGGCTACCAGATCGGCATCGCCGGCGTCTCGCTCGTCTGCTGCCTCATGCAGTTCGCTCTGGGCAAGCGGATCGGCGCCCGGGCCGGCCGGCGCATCGAGGGCGGTCAGGCGCTCGGACAGAAAAATACGGTTTTTATCATCTGGATGGGCTACACCTTCCTTTCGCCTATCACGGCCCTTGCCGGCGGCTTCTACAGCGTCTGGCACAACGTCGTCAATTCGTACCAGCTCTACCGGCAGCGGAAGTGCAGCGAATAGCCCGGCCGACGATTTCCCGCGCGGTGTTTTGTTTTTTCACCGGAAAGTCGTATCTTTGCTGCCTCGAATGTGGAAAGATTTGACTGCTTGCAACCACAATAAAAAATCGCTAAACCAGCTTATTTTTTATCCAACAGCCAACTTTCCCATTTTATATGTTTCACTTAAAAAACGTATTGAATGGGTTTTTTATTTACTTCGGAGTGTGTCTCGGAGGGACACCCCGACAAGGTATCGGATCAGATTTCCGATGCGATTCTCGATGAATTTCTGCGCCGCGACCCGCAGGCGAAGGTGGCCTGCGAAACGCTTTGCACGACCGGCCTGGTCGTCGTGGCGGGCGAGGTGCGCGCGGAGGCCTACGTCGATGTGCAGGAGGTGGCGCGCCGCGTGATCCGCCGTATCGGCTACACGAAGAGCGAGTACCGCTTCGACTGCGATTCGTGCGGCGTGCTGTCGGCCATTCACGAGCAGTCGCCTGACATTCACCGGGGCGTGGCGCGCGAAAGCGAGGAGGAGCAGGGCGCCGGCGACCAGGGCATCATGTTCGGGTACGCCTGCAACGAGACGCGCGAGCTGATGCCCGCGACGCTCATTCTGGCGCAGGTGATCCTCAAGGAGCTGGCCGACATCCGGCGCGAGGGGCGCGTGATGCCCTACCTGCGTCCCGATGCCAAGTCGCAGGTGACGATCGAGTACGACGAGCGGACGCGCCGTCCGCTGCGCGTCCATACGATCGTCGTCTCGACGCAGCACGACGAATTCGTTCTCCCCGGCGACGGCCTTTCGGAGCAGGAGGCCGAGCGCCGCATGCAGGAGCGTATCCGCGAGGATGTGCGCACGATCCTTATTCCGCGCGTGAAGGCCCGCCTCGAGCGCGCCCACGACAAACTGGCCGACCTCATCGGCGACGATTACATCCTGCACGTCAATCCGACGGGCAAGTTCGTCATCGGCGGCCCTCACGGCGATACGGGCCTCACGGGGCGCAAGATCATCGTCGACAGCTACGGCGGCCGCGGCGCCCACGGCGGCGGCGCCTTCTCGGGCAAGGACTCTTCGAAGGTGGACCGCTCGGCCGCCTATGCCGCGCGCCACATCGCCAAGAACCTGGTCGCCGCCGGTGTCGCCGAGGAGGTGCTCGTCGAACTTTCCTATGCCATCGGCATCGCCGAGCCGATCTCGGTCTATGTCGATACCTGCCATTCGAAACATCCGGCGCTGACCGGCCTGACCGACGGCGAGATCGCCCGCCGCATCGCGAAGCTCTTCGACCTGCGCCCGGCGGCGATCGTGCGCCGCTTCGGACTGAAGAACCCGATCTTCGAGGCGACGGCCTCCTACGGCCATTTCGGCAATCGCCCCTACACGAAGCGGGAGACCTTCTACGAGAACGGCCGCACGGTCGAACGCGATGTCGAATGCTTCGGCTGGGAGAAGCTCGACGCCGTCGATGCGATCCGGGAGGCCTTCGGGCTGTAGCGCGCCGGCTGCGACAGCCCCGATTTGCGAAACGCCCCCGTCGGAATTTTCCGGCGGGGGCGATCGTTTGCAAGGCGGTCTCCTTATTTAGCGACCACCCATTCCGGCTCTTTTCGCTTGGAGAAGGCGGCTTTGAAAAGCGCACCGGCAAGCGAATAGGCAACACCCGAATGATGTCGTGCCCCTTCCGGGCAGACTGTTATACATCTGCCGCAGCTGATACATTTCGTCGTATCGGTGAGATAGGGTGCATCGGCAGGGATCGCGCCGACCGGGCATTTGGTGGCGCACCGGCCGCACGCAACGCAATCGCTCTTCTTCGCCTTCGGGTGCAGAGGCGCTCCGGCAGCTTTCTTGTAAGGACGCTTGCCTTTGATGAAAGGGACGTTGTCGGCCTCAAAACCGTTCGATACAGCGGCTTTGCATGCGCGGCCGAACTCGATGAGCTTCTGCTCATCGGAAAGGTCGGGTCTCGATGCGGCCACCTCGGGGAAAATGGAGTGCTGGCCAATGAATGCGCCGGCACCGGCCATGCGGAAATGGTTGCTGTGCAGCAGGTCGGTCAGTTCGAGCAAGGCATCGTCGTAATCGCGATTGCCGTATACGACCATCGCAATGGCAATCGCACGGTTCCCGTGAAGCCGCACCAGCGCATCGGCGACTTGAACCGGCAGACGTCCGCCGTAAACGGGTACAGCCACGACAACTGCATCTTCCGGTGCAAGGGCGGGAAAGGGTGCGTTGAAATCATCTGCGAGATGGATCGATGCGTCCGGGTCGGCGCCATAGCCTCGACAGAAAGAGGCGACGCAGCGACGTGTCGTGCCGGTAGGACTGAAATAGATCGTATAGAATCTGCTCATGGGTCGGGTTTTGAAACAAAGTTACGCACGATCAACGGAATATGCAAATATTACGGCGCCTTCGGCTTCTCCGGGTTTGCCGCCGCGGGAAAAGGTCGTTGTCATCGCAAGCAAAATCGATTGCGAAGCAATCGGCGGGCCGCAGCCTGGGGCGGTGGAGGCCCGCAGCTCCTTGCAGTCGTGTGCGCCCTCTGCAGGCTGCAGCCCGAAAATGCAGGGATGCACTAAATTCTGAATTTTGAATCTTGAATTTTGAATTTGCGGCTTCGATAAAAAGCCGCAGCGGGCCGCAGCTTCGCCCCGCGAAGGCCCGCTACTCGCGTCTGCTCGTATGCGTCCTTCGCAAGCCGCGGCCCGATTCCGAACACTCATTTTTAATCTTTCATTCTTCATTTTTAATTTGCGCCCTTTGTGGCGCAGCAGCCCGCAGCCGCCTCCGGGCGGAGGGCTGCAACTCGCGTCCCGCAGGTCCGCTCGAATAGCCCATCCGCTCGGCTGCGAGCTTATCTTGCGACTGGAATCGACCTCGGTAGAGGTCGTGCGGGCCGCAGCCTCCGCCCGGCGGAGGCCCGCAGTTCGTACCCGAACATGCGTGCCCTCCGCAGGCTGCTCCCCGAATTTGTAATTCTGAATTTTGAATATTGAATTATGAATTGCGCCCAAAGGACGCCGCAGCCCGCAATTTTCTGTGGCAGCCAATCGGAGTGGAAAGGTTGCAATACCGCTCGCTACAGCATCGAAAACACGAAACGATCCACCCGATTATCGAAATGGTAATTTCGGAATAGATTGATCATGAGGATTTTGAAACGAGATGACAACACTGTGGATTATGCAAAATCCCGCCCGACAAAAGCTGTCAGGCGGGATTCCCTATAAACTGAAGTCGTAGTTAAAACTTTTCGGCGAGCGCGGCGGCTTGTGCACAGCCGTCGGTATGGGCAATATCGCCTTCGTTCAGTACGCCCGGAATGCAGACCGTCCCCACCAAATCCCATTTCAGCAGGTCGCAGCTGCGCTTCAGCGGCATCGTAACACCCTCCATAACCGTTGCGTCGTGCTCTTCGCAGCAGGTGATGATGCCGCACTTCTTGCCGGCAATCTCCTTGCCGCCGACCACCAGCGAGAAGACGCGGTCGATAACCCCCTTGATCTGGGCCGGAATCGAATACCAGTAGACCGGCATCGCATAGACCACAGCGTCGCTATCGAGCAGGTGCGGTGCGATGAGGTTGAAATCGTCGTCGAACGAGCAGGCCTTGCCCGTCTGGTAACAGGTCATGCAGGCATGGCAGCCGCCGATGTGCATCATCGCGGCGTCGAATCGCACCACCTCGTGTCCCTTGGCCTCGGCCGCCTTGACGAAGGCATCCGCCATGGCAAACGTATTGCCGTTCTTGCGCGGACTGCCCGTGATTACCGTAATTTTCATCGTTTGATGGTATTTGAGTTTTGGTTGTAGGCTTTGGCGACGCATTTCCACTCGCCGCCCAGTTTCAGCAGGAGCAGGTAGTCCGTGAAGTCGATGCGGCCTCCCCACTTCTCCTCTAAGACGCGCACGACGGCTACCGTCTCCTCGACGGCCAGCACGTCGATCCGGGCCTTGAAATCGGCGCCTGCGCCGACGGTATCGACATTGCGGTAGAACTGCTCGATGGAGCCGTGCTCCAGCACGCCGTCCAGCATGCCGAACAGTACGGCATCGTCGGTAAAGAGTTGCTTGGCATACGAACTGTCGCCCTCGGCCACGCTCTTGACAAAGTTCTCGGCAGCCTTGGCTACCGCTTCGTATTCCTTGATTTCGTTTCTCATAGCGGAATGTTTTTGTTTCGTTCGTTGATGCAAATTTACGACCGTACCGCCGCCGGATCAAGTACCGAAAAATAATTCGGGTATGGAAAATTTGTTCGGTATCACGCGTCTCGGAGATATTCGCTACTTTTGCAATATGGCTTACGAAAAGAAAATACCGGTCGATATGGATTGCCCGCTGCGGCTGACGATGAGTTTGATCGAATCCAAATGGAAATCGTGCATCCTCGACGAGCTGCGCGGCGGCGAGCCGCTGCGTCCGAGCGAGATTCACAAGCGGCTGCCCGAAGCGGCGCCGCGCGTGCTGGACATCCAGCTGAAGGAGTTGGCGGAGGATGGCCTGGTCGCGAAAACGATCTTTCCCGAACTGCCGCCCCGCTCGGAGTATCGGCTTACGCCGCTGGGGGCGTCGCTGCTGCCTATCATCGACGTGATGCTCCGCTGGGGCGAGGAGCACATGGAGCTCTTCGAGAAGAAATACGCCCGCCGCGAAGAGCTGCAAGGTTGATGTTCGTGCGATACGGATCGTTTCGGTTCGCCAGGACCGGCAGTCTGCACCCCTCCACGGCGAAGTGCTTCAACTTCGAGTCCCGCAGGTCTGCTTATGCAGGCCCGTCCGCTCGGCTGCGGGCTTGTCTTGCCGCAGGAATCGGTCCGTCAGGACCGAGCGGGCCGCAGCCTCCGCCCGGCGGAGGCCCGCAGTTCGTTGCCGAACCTGCGTGCGCTCCGCAGGCTGGGTCTAATATGCAAAAAGTAGGATGAAAAACTCGTAATAAATTGGGAATGATTATCTTTGAGGCATTTTAAGCAAAA